>NZ_JAMBOG010000002.1 GCF_023715525.1 Kocuria rosea
CCGGGCGAAGTTGCGGGCCAGGTTCGCCCCCATCACCGCAAGGCCGGTGACACCGATCTGAGCTTTCTGTTCAACAGGCATGCCCCCAGCCTATCGAGCCCCCCGGCGGGCAGGACCGAGCAGCGGGGCCCGTGGTGCCTTACCGGCGGGTGTGACGGCGACGGCGGGGCGGACCGGTGGTCCGCCCCGCCGTCGCCGCCGGATCAGGCCGGGATGGTCGCCGTGTCGATGACGAAGCGGTAGCGCACGTCGCTGCCGACGACGCGGTCGTAGGCGGCGGTGACGTCGTCCGCGCCGATGAGCTCGATCTCCGCCCCGATGCCGTGCTCGGCGCAGAAGTCGAGCATCTCCTGGGTCTCGCGGATGCCGCCGATGTTGGACCCGGCCAGGCTGCGGCGCCCGCCCACCAGGGAGAACACCCCGAAGGACTGCGCGTTCTCCGGCAGCCCGACGTAGACGAGCGCGCCGTTCACGCGCAGCAGTCCCAGGTAGGCGTCGACGTCGAGGTCCGCCGAGACGGTGTTGAGGACGAGGTCGAAGCTGCCGCGCAGCTCCTGGAAGGTCGCCTCGTCCTTCGTGGCGTAGTAGTGGTCGGCGCCGAAGCGCAGGCCGTCCTCCTGCTTGGACAGCGACTGGCTGAGCACCGTGACCTCCGCGCCCATGGCGTGGGCGATCTTCACGGCCAGGTGGCCCAGCCCGCCCATGCCCACCACGGCGACCTTCCGGCCCCGGCCGGCCCCCCAGTGCTTGAGCGGGGAGTACGTGGTGATGCCCGCGCACAGCAGGGGCGCGGCGACGTCGAGGTCGAGGCCCTCCGGGATGCGCAGCACGTAGTTCTCGTCGGCCACGATCCGGGTGCTGTAGCCGCCGTAGGTGGGCTCGCCGGAGTACTGGCGGCCGTTGTAGGTGGCCACCATGCCGCGCACGCAGAACTGCTCGTCGCCGGCGAGGCAGTTCTCGCACTCCCGGCACGAGTCCACGAAGCAGCCGATGCCGACCCGGTCGCCCACGGCGTGGGCGGTGACCTCCTCCCCCACGGCCGCGACCACGCCGGCGATCTCGTGGCCGGGGACCATCGGGAAGATCGCCCGCCCCCACTCCTGCCGGACCTGGTGGATGTCGGAGTGGCAGACGCCGGCGTAGGCGATGTCGATCAGCACGTCGTGCGGACCGAGGTCGCGGCGCTCGATGGTGCCGCGCTCGAAGGGAGCGCCGGCGGTGGGGGCGAGCAGGGCGGGAACGGACGTGGGCACAGGGTCCTCCTGAGGACGGGGTCGGGGTGGCGGGGCGGGTGGTGGAGTGCGGGGAGCGCTCAGAGGGCGTACTCGTACTGGACGGGCACGCGGGCCGGGGCGTCGAGGGCGGCGGCGGCACGGTGGGCCCAGTAGGGGTCGCGCAGCAGCTCCCGGCCCAGCAGCACGGCGTCGGCCCGGCCCCCGGAGACGACGGCCTCCGCCTGCGCCGGGTCGGTGATCAGCCCGACCGCACCCGTGGGCAGTCCGGTGGACGCGCGCACGGCCTCGGCGAAGGGCACCTGGTAGCCGGGCCCGACGGGGATCCGCACCCGCGGGGCCATGCCGCCGGTGGAGGTGTCGAGCAGGTCCACGCCGTGCTCCTGCAGGGCGGCGGCCAGGCGCACGGTGTCCTCGCCGGTCCAGGCCTCGGCCCCCCCGGCCTCCTGCACCCAGTCGGTGGCCGAGACCCGGAAGAACACCGGCAGCTCCTCCGGCCACACGGCGCGGACCGCGTCGACGATCTCCAGGGCGAAGCGGGCGCGGTGGTCGAACGGGCCGCCGTAGGCGTCGGTGCGCCGGTTCGCCACCGGGGAGAGGAACGAGTGGATCAGGTACCCGTGGGCGCCGTGGATCTCCACCACCCGGAACCCGGCCGCCAGGGCACGGCGGGCTGCGGCGGCGAAGTCCTGCACCAGGTCACGGATCTCCTCGACGCCGAGCTCCTGCGGGGCGGGCAGGTCGCCGAAGGCCTCCGCGCTGGGGGCCACGGCGGACCAGCCGCCCTCGGCCTCGGGCACCCCGCCGCCGCCGCGCCAGGGGCGGTCGGTGGAGGCCTTGCGCCCGGCGTGGCCGAGCTGGATCGCGGGCACCGCCCCGTGCTCGGCGATCGCGGCCGTGATCCGTGTGAACGCCTGCTGCTGCGCCTCGTTCCACAGCCCGAGGTCCCAGGGGGTGATCCGGCCGTCGGGGCGCACGGCGGTCGCCTCCACCATGACCAGCCCGACCCCGCCGGCCGCCCGGCTCGCCAGGTGCTGGAGGTGGAAGTCGGTGGGGACCCCGGCCCGGGGACCGGAGGCCTCGGCCGAGTACATGCACATCGGGGACATCCACACGCGGTTCGGCACGGTCAGCGACCGCAGGGTCATCGGCTCGAACAAAGCGCTCAAGGGCGCTCCTTCCGGAGGTCGGCGGGAGGGGGCGCACGGGCGCCACCGGTTCTAGTACGACAATCACCGTACTACGCCCGGCGAGCCCTGTGCAGACCCTCGTAGAATGGGGGCGCCACGACGACGAGAAGGATCCCGGTGCCCACGCCCACCACGCCGCCGCTCCCCCGGGCCATCGCCCACCCCGCCCGGGAGGAGATCACCCTGGAGTCCGTGCTGGCGGCCCTGGCGGACCCGGTGCGCCTGAGCATCGTGCGGGACCTCGCCGCCGGCCGCTCCGCGATGGCCTGCAGCGCCTTCCGCCTGCCGGTCACCAAGTCGACCGGCACCCACCACTTCCGCGTGCTGCGCGAAGCCGGGGTCATCCGCCAGTCCTACCGGGGCACCGCCCGCCTGAACGCCCTGCGCGAGGAGGACCTCGAGGTGCTGTTCCCGGGCCTGCTCGCCACCGTGCTCGCCGCGGCCGCACGCCGCGACGGGCGTCCACCCCGGGACTGAGCGCCACCGGGACCGAGTCACTCCGGGATCGAGGCGCCCCGGGATCGAGGCGCCCCGGGCCACGACGGGGTGGATCGAGGGGGACCGGCACGGGCGGGGCAACGCCGGCGTCGAGCACGCCGGGGCCCGGAGTCCGGGGCCGGAACGCCGCGCCCCTCGGGGCGGGCGTCGCACGAGGGGTGGGTCCTACCGGGATCGAACCGATGACATCCACGGTGTAAACGTGGCGCTCTACCAGCTGAGCTAAAGACCCTTGACAACCGGGTGGACGGTTTGCGCAACCGCCAGCACCCGGTTCCCGAACAGGCTACTAGCTGTTACCCACCAGTAACCCCACGGTCGGGGTGCCCTCCGAGTGACGTTCACCACACCCGGGCTCCCAGTCTACGGACTCCGCAACGCCTGTTCGAGCCGCGTCAGGAACTCCGTGGCCCGGGCGTCGATCTTCAGCCGGGCGGCGGCGTCCCCGCGGGTCCGGCCGTGGTTGACGATCACCACGGGCCGGTCCCCCCGCACGGCGTGGCGCACGAAGCGCCGGCCCGAGTTGACGGTCAGGGAGGACCCCACGACCAGCAGGGCGTCCGCGGCCTCGACCATGCGCAGGGACCGCAGCACCCGGTGCCGCGGGGCGTTCTCCCCGAAGAACACGACGTCGGGCTTGAGCACGCCGCCGCAGACGGGGCAGTCGGGGACCCGGAAGCCGGCGGTCCGCGGGATCACGGCGTCGGCGTCCGGGGCGAACTCGATGTCCTCCGGGGAGGAGAGGGAGTCGTAGAAGCCGGGATTGAGCTCGTCGAGCACGTCGGAGAGCACGGCCCGCGGGATCCGGGTCCCGCACTGCATGCACCGCACGAGCGAGTAGCGGCCGTGCAGGTCCACCACGTTGACGGACCCGGCGGCCTGGTGCAGCCGGTCGATGTTCTGGGTGACGACCCCCGTGACGGCCCGGGCCTCCTCGAGCCGGGCCAGCGCCTCGTGACCGGCGTTGGGGCGGGCCTCGGCGAGGTGTCGCCAGCCGTACTGGTTGCGCGCCCAGTAGTGGCTGCGCTTCGCGGCGCTGCCCATGAACTCCTGGAACGTCATGGGGGTGCGCGGGGCGGAGCCGGGGCCCCGGTAGTCCGGGATCCCGGAGTCGGTGCTGATGCCGGCGCCGGTGAGCACGGCGGTGCGGCGCCCGCGCAGCAGCTCGAGGGCGGCGGCGAGCCCGGTGGCAAGATCGGCGGCGTCGGGGTCGGGGAACTGGTCGGGGGTGCCGGGGGCGCCGTACCCGGCGCGGACGGTGGGCATCGGGGAACGGTGCGCGGCGGCGGTCAGCGGGGCAGCTTGGCCAGGGCCGCGCGGTACGTCTCCAGCTCCCGCGCGGTGCCGCGCTCGGCGCGGAAGGCGTCGACGACCACCCCGTCGGCGTCCAGCACGAACGTGGCGCGCTCGGCCATGCCCGAGACCGGGTCGAAGACGCCGTAGCGCTGGGCGACGGCTCCGTGGGGCCAGAAGTCGGCGAGCAGGTCGAAGTCGAAGGACTCCTCGCGGGCGAACGCGCGCAGGGCGTACTTCGAGTCCACGGACACCGCGAGCAGCTTCACGCGGGCGTCCTCGAACACGGAGAGGCTGTCCTGGAGCCGGCAGAGCTCACCGGTGCAGACCCCGGAGAAGGCGAACGGGAAGAACACCAGCGCCACGGGCCGGCCCCGCAGCCCGCTGAGGGCGACGGGCTCGCCGAACTGGTTCTCGAGCGTGAAGTCCGGGGCCGGGCGGCCGATCTCGGGCATGGTGGGTACTCCTGTGGTCCGGGAACGGCCCCGCCCGGGACCGGGCGCGGGAAGCCGTCGGGGCGGGGGCCGGGACGGCGGCTCAGATGTTGCGCTTGGGCATCAGGCGGGTGGCGGCCCAGTCGGCGCTCACGCGGGCCGTGGTGGTCACGTGCAGCCCGGCGGTGGGCGCGGCGTCCTGCACGTCCGAGGGCGGCACGTAGCCGTCGCGGCCGGCCTTCGGGGTGAGCAACCACACCACCCCGCCCTCGTCCAGGGTCGTCTGCACGTCCACCAGGGTGTCCACGAGGTCGCCGTCGCCCTCGCGGAACCACAGCAGCACGGCGTCCACGACCTCCTGGTCCTCCTCGTCCAGCAGGTCCGACCCGATCAGGTCCTCGATCCCGTCCCGCAGGTCGAAGTCGACGTCCTCGTCATATCCGAATTCCTGGATGTAGTCGCCATCCTTGAAACCGAGCTGGACTACCGCGTCACCCGCGGTGGTCTTGGCCTCGCTCACTTCTTGCTCCTTCTGGATCGGGCCGACCGTCGACGACCTCGCACTGCGTACCGGTGCGGGGTCCGCCCGCCCGAGGTGGACCGCGGGGCACGGTGGCGGGCCGGAAACCGGCTTCGAGGTCCAGACAACACCGGATCAGGGTTGCTTTCAAGCTCCGGCCCGTGGTTCGGCCCGCCGAATTGCCCGCCGGGGCGGCGTATGACGGGCCGTCCCGGGTGTGGAAACATGGTTCCGACAGACATCCCGTGCGCCGGACAGCCCGTCGGCGCGATCCGCTCGGCGCAGCGGGTGCCCGGGTGACCGCCCTCACCGGCGGTGCACCGGGTTCCCGGACCGGAGCACGGGTAGCTTGAGACCGTCGGTGGCCCGGCCGCGCCTGCGCGCGCGCACCCGCCCGGGACCATCGGACAGTCCCACGAAGAGAGGTAGATCGTGCCTTCATCCAGCAACCACCACATCCTCAGTGGCTTGACCAACAACCTGCAGGACTCCAACACCGAGGAGACCCAGGAGTGGCTCGAGTCGTTCGAGGACCTGATCGAGACGCAGGGCACGGCGCGGGCGCAGTACATCATGCGCGCCCTGCTGCAGCACGCGGGAGCGAAGAGCGTCGGCGTCCCGATGGTCACCACGACCGACTACATCAACACGATCCCCGTGGACCAGGAGCCCGACTTCCCCGGTGACGAGGAGATCGAGCGGCGCTACCGCGCGTTCCTGCGCTGGAACGCGGCCGTGATGGTCCACCGCGCGCAGCGTCCCGAGATCGGCGTGGGCGGGCACATCTCCTCCTACGCCGGCGTGGCCACCCTCTACGAGGTGGGCCTCAACCACTTCTTCCGCGGCCCGCAGCACCCCGGCGGCGGCGACCAGGTGTTCTGGCAGGGCCACTCGGCCCCCGGCAACTACGCCCGCGCGTACCTCGAGGGCCGCCTGACCGAGGAGCAGCTGGACGGGTTCCGGCAGGAGAAGACGAAGGCCCCGCACGGCCTGTCCTCCTACCCCCACCCGCGCTCCCTGCCCGACTTCTGGCAGTTCCCGACGGTGTCGATGGGCATCGGCCCGCTCAACGCCATCTACCAGGCCCAGTTCAACCGCTACCTGCACAACCGCGGGATCAAGGACACCTCCGACCAGCGCGTGTGGGCCTTCCTGGGCGACGGCGAGATGGACGAGGTGGAGAGCCGCGGCGCGCTGCAGCTGGCCGCCAACGACAACCTGGACAACCTCACCTTCGTGGTCAACTGCAACCTGCAGCGCCTCGACGGGCCGGTGCGCGGCAACGGCAAGATCATCCAGGAGCTCGAGGCGTTCTTCCGCGGCGCCGGCTGGAACGTCATCAAGGTCGTCTGGGGCCGCGAGTGGGACAAGCTGCTCGCCAAGGACCAGGACGGCGAGCTCGTGCGCATCATGAACGAGACCGTCGACGGCGACTACCAGACCTTCAAGGCGGAGTCCGGCGGGTTCGTGCGCGACCACTTCTTCGGGAAGTCCCCGAAGACCAAGGAGATGGTCGCGGACATGACGGACGACGAGATCTGGGAGCTCAAGCGCGGCGCCCACGACTACTACAAGGTCTACGCCGCCTACAAGGCCGCGACGGAGCACAAGGGCCAGCCGACCGTGATCCTGGCCCAGGGCATCAAGGGCTACGGCCTGGGCACCCACTTCGAGGCGCGCAACGCGACCCACCAGATGAAGAAGCTCACCCTGGAGGACCTCAAGACCTTCCGCGACCACCTGCGCATCCCGGTCTCGGACGAGCAGCTGGAGTCGGACCTCTACGGCGCCCCGTACTACCACCCCGGCAAGGACTCCCCGGAGATCAAGTACCTGCTGGAGCGGCGCCAGGAGCTCGGCGGGTTCGTGCCGGACCGGCCCCACGAGCAGAAGGCCATCACCCTGCCCACCGACGCCGCCTTCAAGTCGGCGAAGAAGGGCTCGGGCAAGCAGATGGCCGCCACCACGATGGCGTTCGTGCGGATCCTCAAGGACCTCATGCGGGAGAAGGACTTCGGCCACCGCATCGTGCCGATCATCCCGGACGAGGCGCGGACCTTCGGCATGGACTCGTTCTTCCCCACCGCGAAGATCTACAATCCCAAGGGGCAGAACTACCTGTCGGTGGACCGCGAGCTGATGCTGGCCTACAAGGAGTCCGAGCAGGGCGTCATCCTGCACCCGGGCATCAACGAGGCCGGCGCGAGCGCGGCGTTCACCGCCGCGGGCACGGCCTACGCCACGCACGGCGAGCCGATGATCCCCGTCTACATCTACTACTCGATGTTCGGCTTCCAGCGCACCGCCGACGAGTTCTGGGCGGCCGCGGACCAGCTGGCCCGCGGGTTCCTCATCGGTGCCACCGCGGGGCGGACCACGCTCACCGGCGAGGGCCTCCAGCACGCCGACGGGCACTCCCCCATCATCGCCTCGACCAACCCGGCCGTCGTGCACTACGATCCGGCGTTCGGCTACGAGATCGCCCACATCGTCCGGCGCGGCATCGAGCGGATGTACGGCAGCGGCGACGAGGACCACGACGTCATGTACTACCTCACGGTCTACAACGAGCCGTACCAGCAGCCCGCCGAGCCGGAGGACGTCGACGTCGAGGGCATCCTCAAGGGCATCTACCTGCTCCAGCCGGCCGAGAACGACGGGCCGCGCGCGCAGCTGCTCGCCTCCGGCGTGGCCGTGCCGTGGGCCCTCGAGGCGCAGCGGCTGCTCGCCGAGGACTGGGGCGTGTCCGCGGACGTGTGGTCGGTGACCTCCTGGGTGGAGCTGCGCCGCGACGGCCTGGCCGCGGAGGAGGAGTCGTTCCTGAACCCCGGCGACGGCATGCGGACCCCGTTCGTGGCCCAGCAGCTCGCGGGGGCCACCGGGCCGATCGTCGCGTCCTCGGACTTCAGCTCGGACCTGCCGGACATGATCCGCCAGTTCGTGCCCAACGACTTCGCGACCCTCGGCACCGACGGGTTCGGCTTCGCCGACACCCGCCAGGGCGCCCGCCGCTTCTTCCACGTGGACTCGCACTCCATGGTGGTGCGGGCCCTGGAGATGCTCGCCAAGCGCGGCGAGGTCGACTGGCGCGCGCCGGGGGAGGCGATCGAGAAGTACCGCCTGCACGACGTCAACGCCGGCACCACCGGCAACGCCGGGGGCGACGCCTGAGCCGGCCCCTCCGGTGCACCACGGCGCCCCGGTCACCCCGCGCGGGTGGCCGGGGCGCCGTCGCCGTCCGGGCCGGTGCGCCCGGTGCTCTAAGCTCGGGGGCATGGCCGGACAGGACGGGAATTCCACCACGCGCTGGTTGCGCGCCCCCCGCAAGCGCCCCGGGGGGACCGCGGAGAAGGTCCGCGCCCGCCCCGCCGCACCCCCGCACCCCCGGACCCTGGAGAACCTGAAGGCGAACCTGGGCACGATCTCGACGGTCGCGACCCGCCGCCTCGAGACGGACCTGCCGTGGTTCCAGCAGCTGCGCGCCGACGAGCGCTCCGAGCTCGGGCTGGTGGCGCAGCGGGGCATCTCCTCCTTCGTGCGCTGGTACGAGGACCCGGAGGAGCCCCTGTGGGTGCTCACCCAGGTCTTCCGCAACGCCCCCACCGAGCTCACCCGCTCCATCTCCCTGCAGCACGCCCTGCAGCTGCTGCGGATCGTCGTCGACGTCGTCGAGGAGATGGTCCCGGAGCTCGCGAAGCACCACGACGAGGCCGCCCTGCGGGAGGCCGTCCTGCGCTACTCCCGGGAGATCGCGTTCGCGGCCGCCGACGTCTACGCCCGCGCGGCCGAGAACCGGGGCTCGTGGGACGCGCGCCTGGAGTCGCTGGTCGTCGACGGGATCCTGCGCGGCGAGCACTCGGACTCCCTGCGCTCCCGGATCGCCGCGCTGGGGTGGGCCTCGACCGGACCCGTCACGGTGCTCACGGGGTCCGCGCCGGAGGCGACCGGCCCCTCCACGGTGGCCCGGCTGCGCCGGCTGGCCTGCCGCTACGCCCAGGACTCGCTGGTCTCCATCCAGGGCGACCGGCTCATCCTCGTCCTCGGCGGCGTGGCCGACCGCGACCTCGCCCTGGAGAAGCTCACCGCCGCCTTCGGCCCCGGCGCCGTGGTGCACGGGCCCGAGGCGCCCACGATCTTCGAGGCCGGACGCTCGGCCCGGCTCGCGCACGCCGCCCTGTCCGTGGCGCCGGCCTGGCCCGCCGCGCCCCGGCCGGTCCACTCCGAGGACCTGTGGCCCGAGCGGGCCATGGCCGGGGACGAGGCCGCGCGCACCGCGATGGTCGAGTCGATCTACCGTCCGCTGACGCGCTCGGCCACCGGGCTGGTGGAGACCCTGTCCACGTACGTGTCCGTGGGCCACTCCCTCGAGGCCACGGCCCGGGAGCTGTTCGTGCACGCCAACACCGTGCGCTACCGGCTGCGCCGGATCTGCGACCTCACCGGGTGGGACCCACTGGTCCCCCGCGACGCGTTCGTGCTGCACTGCGCCCTCGTGGCCGGCCGGCTGGCCGACTCCTGCCCGCCGATCGACACCTCAGCGCCCCCCGCCCCGCCCGTCTTGTAGCTTCCCTACAAACAGCGCCGTGCGGGTTGGTGGCCTCCGCGCCGCGTGTCCGGGACGGGTTCTTGCCAAGCTGGGACGGTGATTGCGATCCTCTGCCCCGGACAGGGCTCCCAGAAACCCGGCTTCCTCACCGAATGGCTCGCGCTCGACGGCGTGCGCGAGCACCTGGAGCAGCTGAGCGAGGCCGCCGGCCTGGACCTGGTCCACTACGGGACCGAGGCCGACGAGGAGACGATCAAGGACACCGCCGTCGCGCAGCCCCTGATCGTGGCCGCGGGTCTGGTGGCCGGGCGCCTGCTGGGCGACCGGCTGGGCCCCGGGCGCGACGACCTGGTCTTCGCCGGCCACTCCGTCGGCGAGATCACCGCCTCGGCCCTGGCCGGTGCGCTCACCGAGGCCGACGCCATGGCCTTCGTCCGCACCCGCGCCAACGCCATGGCCGCGGCCGCGGCGGCCGTCCCGACCGGGATGAGCGCGGTGCTCGGCGGCAAGGAGGACGAGGTCCTCGCCGCGATCGCCGCCGCGGGGCTCACCCCGGCCAACGCCAACGGCGGCGGGCAGACCGTGGCCGCCGGCACCCTCGAGCAGCTCGCGGCCCTCGCCGAGCACCCGCCCGCCCGCGCACGGGTGGTCCCCCTCAAGGTCGCCGGCGCCTTCCACACCGAGCACATGGCGCCCGCCCTGGAGCCCCTGCGCGCCCTGGTCCCGCAGCTCGCCCCGGCGGAGCCCGTGCACCCCCTGCTCTCCAACGCCGACGGCGCGCCCGTCGCCTCGGGCGCGGCGAACCTCGACGCACTGGTGGCCCAGGTCTGCCGGCCCGTGCGCTGGGACCTGTGCATGCAGACCCTGCTCGAGCGCGGCGTCGAGCAGCTGGTCGAGCTGCCCCCGGCCGGCACGCTCGTGGGCCTCGCCAAGCGCGGCATGAAGGGCGTCCCGGCCCTCGCCGTCAACTCCGCCGAGGAGCTGGCGCAGGCCAGGAGTATCCTTGACTGACGTCCACGCGCGCGTCTCCGCGCGCCCCGCCCCGGGACCGGACCAGCCGAACGCCGCCCGCCCCCCGTGGGGCCGCCCCGCCGCGCCCGGCCACACGAAGGAGCAACGACACCTGTGGTGACCCTGAAGCAGAACCAGCCCAACGCCCACTCCCGGATCCTCGGCCTCGGCGCCTACCGCCCGGACGTGGTCGTGACCAACGACGACGTCTGCCAGTGGATCGAGTCCTCCGACGAGTGGATCCAGCAGCGCACCGGGATCAGGACCCGCCACCGCGCTTCCGCGGACGTGGACGTGCTGGAGATGTCCGAGCACGCCGCCCGCGAGGCGCTGGCCGCGGCCGGCATCGAGGCGTCCCAGCTCGGCGCGGTGATCCTCTCCACGATCTCCTTCCCGTACCTGACCCCCTCCGCGGCGGCCGCGCTGGCCGACCGCCTGGGGGCCACCCCCGCCGCCGCCTACGACATCTCCGCGGCCTGCGCCGGCTACTGCTACGGCATCGCGCAGGCGGACGCCCTGGTGCGCTCCGGCGCGGCGGACTACGTGCTGGTCATCGGCGTGGAGAAGCTCTCCGACGTGATCGACAACAGCGAGCGCAGCATCTCGTTCCTGCTCGGCGACGGCGCCGGCGCGGCCGTGGTGGGCCCCTCGGAGACCCCCGGCATCGGCCCCTCCGTCTGGGGCTCCGACGGGTCCAAGTGGGACGCGATCCGCATGACCCACCCGCTCACCGACGTCCGGGCCGTGGACGAGGGCCGGTCCCGCACCGACGCCCCTGACCTCCACGACAAGGAGACCGGCGAGATGCGCGAGGACGCCCCGCTGTGGCCGACGCTGCGCCAGGACGGCCAGACGGTGTTCCGGTGGGCGTCGTGGGAGGTCGCCAAGCGGGCGCAGGAGGCCATGGACGTGGCCGGCGTCGCCCCGGAGGACATCGCCGCGTTCATCCCCCACCAGGCGAACATGCGCATCATCGACCAGATGGCCAAGACCCTCAAGCTCCCGGAGTCGGTGGTGATCGCCCGCGACATCGCCGACGCCGGCAACACCTCCGCCGCGTCCGTGCCGCTGGCGACCCACCGGCTGCTGGCCGAGCACCCGGAGCTCTCCGGCCGGCTCGCCCTGCAGATCGGCTTCGGCGCCGGGCTCGTCTACGGCGCGCAGGTCGTCGTCCTGCCCTGACCCCGTCGCGGGCTCCGGCCCGCCCCTGCGCGTCCGTCCCGTGATCGAGGGCCCCGGACTCGTCGTAGGGTTGAACCGCACACCCCGTTGTCCCCCCGGTCCGGCCCTCCGCCTGGCCGGGACCGATGCACCCCGGCACCGCCCGGGGGCGCCCGTCACCACCGGCTGCTCCGGCAGCCGCAGAGAAAGGAAGCCACCATGGCGAGCAAAGAGGAAATCCTGACCGGCCTGGCCGAGATCGTCAACGAGGAGACCGGGCTCGAGACCGAGGCCGTCCAGCTGGACAAGTCCTTCACCGAGGACCTCGACATCGACTCGATCTCGATGATGACGATCGTCGTCAACGCCGAGGAGAAGTTCGACGTGACCATCCCCGACGAGGAGGTCAAGAACCTCAAGACCGTCGAGGACGCCGTCAACTTCATCGACAACGCCCAGGCCTGAGCCGGCCGGTCGCCGCGCCCCGCCGACCGCAGCAGGGCGGGTCGCCCGCCGCATCATCCCCAGGACACGAGGAAGTGCAGTTATGTCCCGCAAAGTAGTCGTCACCGGACTCGGTGCCACCACGCCCATCGGCGGCACCGTCCCCGAGCTGTGGCGCAACGCCACCACGGGCGTCTCCGGTGTCCGAGCCATCGAGCACGACTGGGTCGAGACCTACGATCTGCCGGTGCGGATCGCCGCCCCGGTCTCGACCCCCGCGAGCGAGGTCCTCACCCGCGTCGAGGCCAAGCGCCTGGACCCGTCCGGGCAGCTGTCCGTCATCGCCGCCCGCGAGGCCTGGGCGGACGCGGGCTTCTCCGCCGCCAACGCCGACGACGCCGCGGAGGTCGACCCCGACCGGTTCGCGGTCGCCTTCGGCACGGGCATCGGCGGGATCTGGACCCTGCTCGACGCCTACGACACGCTCCGCGAGAAGGGCGCGCGCCGCGTCATGCCGCTCACGGTGCCCATGCTCATGCCCAACGGCAACGCCGCGGCCGTCGGCATGGACCTCCGGGCCCGCGCCGCGTCCATCACCCCTGTCTCGGCGTGCGCGTCCGGGACCGAGGCCTTCTACCAGGGCATGCACCTGATCCGCTCGGGCAAGGCCGACATCGTGGTGGTCGGCGGCGCCGAGTCCACCATCCACCCTGTCACCATCGCGGCGTTCGCGTCGATGCAGGCGCTGTCCAAGCGCAACGACGAGCCCGAGCGCGCCTCCCGGCCCTACGACACGGCCCGCGACGGCTTCGTCATGGGCGAGGGCGCCGGGGCCGTGGTGCTGGAGGCGGAGGAGTTCGCCCGGGCCCGCGGGGCGCGCGTCTACGCGGAGCTCGCCGGGGCCGGCCTGACTTCCGACGCGTTCCACATCACCGCGCCCGACGAGCAGGGCCGCGGCGCCGCCCGCGCCCTGCAGGAGGCGATGGACCTCGGGGACTTCGCCCCCTCGGACGTCAGGCACGTCAACGCCCACGCGACGTCGACCCCCAAGGGCGACGCCCCGGAGGCCGGTGCGCTGCGCCGGGCGTTCGGTTCCGCCGTGGACGACATGTGCGTGTCCGCGACGAAGTCCATGACCGGCCACGTCCTGGGCGGGTCCGGCGCCGTGGAGGCCGTGCTCACGGTGCTCGCCGTCCACCACCGGCTCGCCCCGTGCACGATCAACCTCGAGAACCAGGACCCGGAGATCGACCTCGACGTCGTCACCGACGCCCGGGAGCTGCCCTCGGGCGACTTCGTGGCGGTGTCCAACTCGTTCGGCTTCGGCGGGCACAACGCCGTCGCCGCGTTCCGCACCGTGTGAGCCGGACGGACCCGGCGCCCGCGGCGCCGGCCGACCGACTCGGCACCGGCGAGAGGGCCGCCCCGCAGCGGGGGGGCGGCCCTCTCGCCGTGGGGAGCCCGCGCCCCCGGAGGCGGGACGGGGCTCCGGCGGGTCAGCTCACACGGTGCAGCCAGCGCACCGGCGCGCCCTCGGCGGCGTGCCGGAAGGGCTCGAGCTCCTCGTCCCAGGCCTCGCCGAGCGCCACGGAGAGCTCGTTGATGACGAGCAGCGGGTTACCCGCGGCGGACTCGTAGGCGAAGCGGATGCGGTCCTCGGAGATCATGATGTTGCCGGCCGCGTCGGTCGTGGCGTGGAAGATGCCGAGGTCGGGGGTGAAGGACCAGCGGGCGCCGTCGTGGCCGCGGGAGGGGTTCTCGGTCACCTCGAAGCGGATCCGGCCCATCGTGCGCAGCGCGGACGCGAGCAGGGCGCCGGTGCCGGCGGGGCCCGACCACTCCAGCTCCGCCCGGACGGAACCGGGCTCGGCGTTCTGCGGGGTCCACTCGAGCTCCGTGCGCTGGCGCGCCACGGACTCCAGGGCCCACTGGATGTGCGGGCACAGGGCTCGCGGCGCGGAGTGCACGTAGAGCACTCCGCGCGTGCTGGGTGAAGACATGACCTGCTCCTCCGTCGTGTAGGTACGTCTTCCCCAACGCCCTGCCCGGAGGCGGTCCACCCGCCGGGCCGCGGCCGCTCGGCCGCCGCCCGTGATGCAGTTGTGCCGGGCGCCCGCCGCGCCGCGGGGATTCGAGGCCCGCGCGGCGCCCGGTCGCTCCGGGCGGCGCACCCCGCGTCCGGTGCGGGCGGCGGGGGTCCTGCCGCGACCGGAACACTGAGTGCAGTCCGCAACTCATTCTTCTGCAAGCTTCCGGCGGGCGTCAACCCGTTCCGCCACCGGTCCGCACCGTGACGGGCGGGGCAGGGCGCGCGGGGACGCCGGGCGCCGGGCAGCGGGATCAGCGGCGCCGCCAGCCCTCCCCCGTGCCGTCGGCCAGCCCGCGCTCCTGGAGGCGGAGCAGCCCGCCGAGCACCTCCCGCGGGGACAGCCCCGCGGTCCGGGCGAGGCGGTTCGGACCGCTGCGCACCGTCAGCGGCAGGGCGTCGAGCAGCCGCCGGTCGGGCGCCGAGAGCCCGTCGACGGCGGCGGCGGGGGCGGTGCGCTCCGGCGCCGGGGCGGCAACGAGGGGCTGGACGAGCTCGAGCACCTGGTCGACGTCGGTGACCAGCACGGCGGTGCCCTCCCGGACCAGCCGGTGGCAGCCGGCCGACGTGCCCGTGTGGACGCTGCCCGGCACGGCGCCCACGGGACGGCTGAGGCCGTCCGCGTGGTGGGCGGTGTTCCGGGCCCCCGACCGCCACCGGGCCTCCACGACGACGGTGCTGGCCGCGAGGGCCGCGATGATCCGGTTGCGCTGCAGGAACCGGTACCGGCTCGGCGTGCCGCCGGGGGCGACCTCCGACAGCAGCAGTCCTGCCGCCTCGATGCGGGCAAGCAGCGCGTCGTTGCCGCGCGGGTGGAAGCGGTCGATCCCGCCGGCCATGACGGAGACCATGGGCGGGGCGGCGGCGTGCGCGGCGTGGTCGATGCCGTGGGCGCCGCCGGAGACGACCGTCCAGCCCCGTGCGGCGAGCCCTCCGGCGAGGTCCATGGCGACCTGGCTCCCGTACGCGGAGCAGTCGCGGGAGCCCACCACGGCGACGGAGCGCGAGACGGGGAACGGCAGCCCCCGGCGGTGCCCGCGGCCCCACAGGCCGACGGGCGCGGCGAGGCCCAGGCCGTCGAGGGCCGGCGGCCAGTCGGGCTCCTCCGGAACGGCGAACCAGCCCCCGCACGCGGCCGCCGCCTCGAGGTCGCGGACGGGGTCGAGGAGCCCCGCACGAACGCCGCGTGCTCCACGGGCCCGAGCACGGCCAGCAGCAGCATCGCGACCGGGTTGGTCGGCTCCACGAGGCGGGACAGCCCCGCCCGGGCAAGACGCACCCGGTGCGGGTCGGCGGGGGCGGCGGGAGCGGTCGGTGCGGGGTCCACGGGCGGTCCTCCTGGACGGGTCGGGCGGATGACGTGCGGAGCGGGCTCAGGGGGGGCACGAGCGAGCGGAACCACAGGGCGGCGCCCACGTCCTCCGTGCTCGGTGCGCAGCGCCCGTCGAGATCGGCGAGGGTCCAGGCGACCCGCAGCACCCGCTGGTGGCCGAGGGCGGTGAGCGTGCCCCGGTCCATGGTCCGCTCCAGCAGGGCCGTCACGGACCGGGGCGGGCGCAGGGCGCCGTGCAGCAGCCGTCCGCCGAGCTCGGCGTTGGTGCGCACGCCCACCGGGCCGAGCCGCTCGGCCTGGGCCGTCCGCGCCCGGGCAACCCGGCGGGCGACGTCCGCGGTCGAATCCCCTGTCCGGCCCCGGCGGCGAGCTCGCCGTAGGAGACGGGGGCACGGCGAGCTGCAGACCACCCGGTCCAGCAACGGGCCGCTGAGCTTGCCGAAGTACGACCGGCGCTCCCGCGGGGTGCAGGTGCACTCGGCCCCGCGCCCGCTCCCCCGCCCGCACGGGCAGGGATTGGCGGCGAGCACGAGCTGGAAGCGTGCCGGGCAGGTGGCCGAGGCGAGGGAGCGGTCGATCGTCACCGCGCCGCACTCGAGCGGCTGGCGGAGGGCCGAGCTGGGCTTCGGCTCCGGAATCACCTGCTGGCGCCGGCTACGGGCCTGGCAAGAGGCTGGCGTGTGGGAAAAGCTACACCACGCCGTGCTCGAGAAGCTCGGGCAGGATGGGGCGCTCGACTGCTCCCGGGCCTGCCTGGACTCGGTGAGCGTGCGGGCCAAAGGGTGGGTGAGCTGACCGGGCCCAACCCCACCGACCGCGGCAAGGCCGGCACCAAGCACCACTTGCTGGTTACGGCCGACGGGTTGCCGTTGGCGGTTGCGGTGACCGGGGCCAACCGGCACGACTCCATGCTGGTGGAGCCGATCCTGGACGGATTGGTCCCGGTCAGTACACCTAGGGCCGGGACTCCCGAGACGCCGGCCGGTCAAGTTGCACGCGGACAAGGCCTACGACAACAGCGGGGTCGGGCAGGCCGACGGTCGAAAACGCCGCCAGGGCCTGGCCGATGTCGGCCTCGACCTCGACCATCGACCCGTCGAGCCCCACGAGGGTCACCGCCCACGTGCGGGCGAACCCGTTCATGGGGCGGCCGCCCGGGCGACAGCAGGGTGGTCACCCACCCGGGCGGGGAGGACGGGAACGGGGGCGCAGTGGCGCCGGTGCATGGGAACCTCCCGTTCCCATGCTCCGCGGCCGTCCCGGGGAACGGGACGGTCCGGAGCGCGTCTGTGGAGAACTCCCCCGGTTCAGGCCTCGTCGCGCAGGACGGGGAGCGAGGCCGCCGGGGAGGAGGAGGTGGCCGGGGAGGAGGAGGTGGCCGGGGAGGGTGAGGTCGTCGGTGCCGCCTCAGGATCAGTCGCCTCAGGACCGGTGGTGCTCCCGGCGCTCGCGGTGGGGGTCGGCGCGCCGGCCACCGGCGCCGGCGGCCACGGCCGGCGCGTGGCCGCCGCGGTGGGCGAGACCGTGGGCGCAACCGGGATCGTCGCCGCCGCCGTGGGCGTGCCTGTGGGCGTGGGCGCAGGCGTGGGGTTGCCGGCCGTCCCGACCGGGCCGGGCACGGTCGGTGACGGGGTCGGCTGGACCGGGGGCGTCGTCGGGGCCGGCTCGACCGGCAGCGGAGGTGCGGTGGTCGGCTCCGCCGTGGGCGGCTCGAGCGGTTTGGCGGGCGGCGGCGCGGGCTTCGCGGGCGGTGGCGCGGGCGGCAGGGTCGGCACGGGCTCCACCGGCTTCGGGGCCGGCTCGGGCTTCACGGGCGCCGGGGCGGGGGCGGGCTCCGCCGGCGCCGGGGCCGGCTCCGCCGGCGCGGGGACGGGAGCGGGCTCCGCCGGTTCCGGAGCCTCCTGGGTGGGCTGCTCCTCCCGGTACTGGAGCTCCTCGGGGCCGTGCCCGACGGGCGCCGGACCGAGCGCCCGCTCGTGCAGGTAGGGCGTGAGCTCGACGTCGTCGAAGGTCTGCGGCAGGTGGTCGAACTCGCCGATCATCAGCTCCCGGCCCGTGCCGCCTGCCGGCACGACGCCGGTGTACCGGTCGATGAGCTCGTGTGTACGGGCGTCGAGCGCGGCGCCCTCCTGCAGGTTCGGGGACGATCCGTCGGCGCGCCAGTATCCGCCGAGGGCGGAGCGGTTGGGGTCCCACTCCCCCAGGACCTCGGCGGCGGTCTCGAACGGGAAGAGCCCGCCCTCGTGGCTGATCACCTTCAGATCCTTGATCTCGACGGGCCGGGTGCCCTTGGAGTTGTCGATGTGCACCTGGACGTAGGTGACGGGCTCGACCCGGAGGTCGCGCCGGAGGCGTTCGACGTGCTTGTCGGGCGCGGGCGCGGTGGGCAGGTCGAAGGTGATGACGGCGCCGTCCTCGGTCTGGAGGGCGTAGGCGCCCTGGCTCAGGCCGGTCGGTGCCGGGGTGACCGTGCCCGGTTGCGCGACCGCCTCGGTCTCGGGCCGGTTCAGCAGGCCGCACCCCGTGGCGGCGAGGGCCACGACCCCGGACACGCCGGCGATCAGGGCTGCGGTGAGCGCCGGCGCACGGCGTGATGCCGCGATCGGTCCGCATGCCGCCAAGGCGCACCTCCGTCGTTTCCCCGGTCGTCGACGGTTCCACAGTGGCACGTCCTACGGGGCATGTCACGCCGCCACTCGAGGGGCGCGTCTCAATGAATCCGGGTCAGCACCTCGATGCAGGGCGGCGTCCCGGGCAGGGCCGTCACGGCCACGGCGTCGACCCTGATCAGACGGGGGTCGCGGTCGTGCAGACGGGCCCACGCGACCGCCAGGCGGTGCAGGCGCACCGCCTTGGGCGGCGTAATGGACTCGAACGGATGGCCGTAACGAAAGCTCGAACGGGTCTTCACCTCCACCACGACCAGCCACCCGTCGTGCTCGGCGACGAGGTCGGCCTCACCCCGGACACCGTCCCGGACGGGGTCCGCACGCCAGTTGCGCGCCAGGATCCGGTAGTCCCGCTGCGCCAGGTGCTCGGCGGCGAGCTCCTCACCGTGCCGTCCCAGCGCCCCGGCCGCGCTTGCACGACCCACGCGGCACCTCCCTGGTCGGCCGGCGGCACGGGGCTTTCCGGTGCCGGGCCCGTCGTGCCGCACCCCCGCGGCGGGTCGCTGCGCCGCCGCCCGCCTGTGCAGTGCCGGTGTCCCCGGAGCGGGTCCGGGATCGGCGCGGCCCGCTCAGGAGCCGGCCGGCCCTCCGGCCGCGGGTCCTGCCGCTCCCGGCACGCTGAAGGGGTCGGCGTGGGCGAGCTCCTCCACGTTGACGTCCTTGAAGCTCATGACGTGGACGTGCTTGACGAAGCGGGCGGAGCGGTAGACGTCCCACACCCACGCGTCCTTGAGCTCCACGTCGAAGTACAGCCCGTTGCTGGTCTCCACCGGCTCGATCTTCACGGAGTTGGCCAGGTAGAACCGGCGGTCGGTCTCGACGACGTACTGGAACAGCCCGGCGACGTCCCGGTACTCGCGGTAGAGCTGCAGCTCCAGGTCCGTTTCGAAGTTCTCGAGTTCTTCGGCGCTCATGTCGTCTCGTCTCTGCTCGTGCTCTGTGGGGTCGTGCCCGGAGCGGTCGGGACCGGTGGCCGGGTCAGCCGCCAGCTCAGCCGGTGGTGCGGCGTGGGTCCCCGCTCCTCGAGGGCCCGGCGGTGCCCCCCGGCACCGTAGCCTTTGTTGCTGTCCCAACCGTACTGCGGCCACTCCCCGGAGAGCTCCTCCATGATCCGGTCCCGCTCGACCTTGGCGAGCACGCTGGCCGCCGCCACGCTCGCGCACGTGAGGTCCGCCTTGATCCGGGTGACGACCTTTCCCGACCAGCCGGCGGGGGCGCCGGGCGGGCCGGCCGGCGCGACGGAGTCGAACAGGGAGGCGGCCGGCTCCGAGAGCCAGTCGTGCCTGCCGTCGAGGAGCACCACGTCTGGTGCGGGCGCGCCCCCGCCGGCGGCGGCCGTGAGGGCCCGGCGCCCGGCCAGGCGCAGGGCCCCGGTCAGCCCCAGCGCGTCGATCTCCCCGGGAGAGGCGTGGCCCACGCCACCGGCGGCGCACCAGCGGAGCACGCGCGGGACGAGGGCCGCGCGCTGGGCCGGGTTCAGCAGCTTGCTGTCGCGCAGCCCCGGCAGGCCGCGCTCCGTGCCAGGGTGCAGCACGACGACGCCGACCGTGACCGGGCCGGCGAGGGCGCCGCGGCCGACCTCGTCCATGCCGCCGACGTGCCGGGCACCGGCCTCCTCGAGGGACCGTTCCACGGCCAGCCCGGGGGCCGCGCCGCGGACGGTCGCGGCGCGCCGGGCCGGGCGGGGATCAGGAGCCACCGGTGGAGGGGTCGGGGACGGTCCCGAAGACGTCGCCGGGGTTCTGCAGCCACTCGAACCGGTTGAGCGGCCAGGCGATGACGAAGGCGGTGCCCACGACGTCGTCGTGGCTGATGAACGCGCTGTCCTCCGACGGCTCCTGGAGGTGGACGCGGGAGTCGGCGGACGCGTTGCGGTGGTCGCCCAGCACGAAGTAGTGGTCCTCGGGCACGACGACGTCGAAGGGGATCTCAGACGGCTCCGCCCCCGCGTAGAGGTAGGCGTCGCGCTCCTCGAGGGCCTGACCGTTGACCGTGACCCGGCCGGAGCCGTCGCAGCACACGACGTGGTCGCCGCCCACCCCGACCACGCGCTTGATGAGGTGCTGGTCGGTGCGGTCGGGCAGCACGCCCACGAACGCCAGGGCGTCGTAGACGGCGTCGGAGGGCCCGGCGCCGTCGTCCGGCTGCTCGGGGAGCCAGCCCTTGGCGTCCTCGAAGACGACGATGTCGCCCCGCTCCAGGGGGCCGAGCGTCGGCTCGACGACGTTGACGAAGATCCGGTCGTTGAGCTGCAGGGTGTTCTCCATGGACCCGGACGGGATGTAGAAGCCGCGCACGAGCAGGCTCTTGACGACGAAGGCGATGAGCACGGCCCACAGCAGGACCAGGAGGATCTCCCGGGCCGAGCCCCAGAACGTGTCCGGGCGCTGCTTGCGGGCCCGGCCGTTGCGCCGGCGGGCGCGCCGCGTGGCCGGCTCCGCGCCGGGTGAGGCGCCGGGCCCGTCGTGCGCCCTGCTGCCGGTGGCGGCATCGGCCGTGCCGGTGGCGGCGCCGGTCGTGCCGGGGGCCGCGGCGCCGTCGGCGGGGGCGTCGGACAGCGGTGCGGGAGGGATGCCGCGCCCGGCGGGGCCGCTGTCCTCGTGCGGTGCGCCGTCGCCGGCGGGGAACGTCCTGTCGGCCACTGCTCTCGTCCTTCCTGGGCGGGCGCCTGTGCGCGTCCGGGTCCGGATCCCTCGGGATCGCGTCACAGCTGTCCGGCCCGGTCGAGGGGCCACAGGACAGCAACGGGTACTCCGATGACCTTATCCGCTCGGACCAGTCCGCCGCCGGGCGCGCCGAGAAGACTGCGCGAGTCGACCGACACGGACCGGTGGTCCCCCATCAGCCAGAGCCGGCCCTCGGGCACCACGGCGGTGAACTCCACGGTGCTCGGCCGGTCGTCGGGGTGGATGTAGGCCTCGGTAGTCTCCTGGCCGTTGACCAGCAGCTTCCCCGAGGGCCCGCAGCACTGGACCGTGTCCCCGGGCACGCCGATCACCCGCTTGAGGTAGACGGTGTCGGAGCCGGCGAGGCCGCTCCACCGGCCCAGGGCCTGCAGGACCTGCACGGGCCACGGGTCGTCGCTGCGCAGCGGGGCGAAGCTGCCCCGGCCGTCGAAGACCACCAGGTCGCCGCGCCGGGGCTCGCTCTCGTCGAGGAGCTTGCCGACGAGCACCCGGTCCCCCGGTTCCACGGTCGGCTGCATGGAGTCCGAGCCGATCCAGTACACGTCCACGAGGAACGCGCGCAGCAGCCCGGTGAGGACCACGGCGATCAGCAGGGCGAGGACGACGGAACGCCAGCCCCGGGTGCGGGACTGGCGTTCTCGCCGTACGGCGTGGGACCCGGTGGTGTGCGGGTCCCGCGCCCGGATCTCGGTGGGCACCGAAGCGCGGGCCGTCCTACTTGCCGGACTTGGCCGACTTGCCCGCGGCAACGGTGTTGTCCCGCTTCTCGCGGATGCGGGCGGCCTTGCCGTGGCGGTCGCGCATGTAGTAGAGCTTCGCGCGGCGGACGTCACCGCGGGTGACCACCTCGATCTTGTCGATGACCGGGGAGTGCACCGGGAAGGTGCGCTCCACGCCGACGCCGAAGGAGACCTTGCGGACGGTGAACGTCTCGTGGACGCCCGCGCCCTGGCGGCCCAGGACGAAGCCCTTGAAGACCTGCACGCGGGAGCGGTTGCCCTCGACGATGTTGACGTGGACGTTGAGGGTGTCGCCCGGGCGGAAGTCGGGGACGTCGTCGCGCAGGGACTTGGCGTCGAGCTGGTCGAGGATGTTCATGGTGTTCCTCCTGGTGAACGCCGCAGGCCGCTCACGTGGATCGGCGCGGACCCGTGGTGCGCACCGGGTGGTCCCCGGAGCGGGTGCGGAGTCCGCAAGACGTGGTGTCCGGGGCCCCCGGCGGGGCTCCCGGGCGTCGGCTGTTGGTCGCTCATCCCCCTGCGGCGGGGGCGTGCCCAGCAGACGCACAGCTGACCATTATGCCACAGGTGCGCCGGGCGCGCCGTCCGCGGCGCGCCCGAGGCGCCCGCCGTCGACCCGCCAGCCCGCCTCCGCGAGCACGGCTCGGTCGGCGCGGTCCAGGGCCGCCGGGTCGAGGGCCGCCACGAGGTCGGGGCGGCGGGCGGCGGTGCGCTGCAGCTGCCGGTCCCGCCGCCAGCGGGCGATCCTGCCGTGGTGCCCGGAGAGCAGGACCTCCGGGACGGGCCGGTCCCGCCACAGCGCGGGCTTGGTGTAGACGGGGTACTCGAGCAGGCCGTCCGAGTGGGACTCCTCGACGAGGGACTCGGGGTTGCCGATCACCCCGGGCACGAGCCGGCCGATCGCCTCGACCATGGCGAGCACGGCGACCTCTCCCCCGTTGAGGACGTAGTCGCCGAGGCTCATGGGGCGGACCTCGAAGTGCTCGCGGGACCAGTCGACGACGCGCTCGTCGATGCCCTCGTAGCGCCCGCACGCGAAGACGAGGTGCTCCCGGTCGGCGAGCTCCCGGGCGGTGGCCTGGGTGAAGACCTCCCCCGCCGGTGACGGGACGACCAGCACGGGCCGCTCCCCCGGCATCCCGGCGACCGGGCCCCGCCCGAGGGCGGCCTCGAGCGCCTGCGCCCACGGCTCCGGCTTCATCACCATCCCGGCGCCGCCGCCGTAGGGGGTGTCGTCGACCGTGCGGTGCCGGTCGGTCGCGTACTGGCGCAGGTCGGTCACGGTGAGCTCCAGCAGTCCCTGCTGCCGGGCCTTGCCGATGAGCGAGAGGTCCAGGGCGGCGAGGTACTCCGGGAAGATGCTGACGACGTCGATCCGCATCAGCGCCCGCCCTCCGCCCCGGGGGCCTCGTGCGGATCGTCCGCGCCGGTGTCCGCGTCGTCGCGGCCGAGCTCCAGCAGGCCGGGCGGCGGGGTCACCACGACGAACCCGGCCTCGGGGTCGACCACCGGGACGATCTCCTCGACGAACGGCAGCACGGCTGTCCGGCCGTCCTCGTCGAGCTCGACCTCGAGCAGGTCCTGGACGGGCATGGTCACCAGCCCGGTGACCACGCCGATGCGGGGCCCGGTGCCGTCCTCGGGGCCGGTGCGCGCCTCGAGGCCGACCAGCTCGTGCTCGTACCAGGCCTCGTCGTCCTCGTCGTCCTCCTGCGCCTCCGTGAAGAGCCGGCACCCGCGCAGCGTCTCGGCGCCGTTGCGGTCGGGGACCTCCTCGAGCCCGACGACGAGCACGGCCTTGTTCCAGCGCGCGGAGCGGACCGTGACGGTGCCGTCGGGGGCGAGCGCGGGCACGGGCTCGACCAGCAGCCGGGCGCCGGGGGCGAAGCGCTCCTCCGGGGCGTCGGTGTACAGCTGCACGGTGACCTCCCCGCGGATGCCGTGCGGCTTGCCGATGCGGGCGACCTGGACCTTCATGGTGCTCCTGAGGGGATTCGACGGGTGCGCGCGGGTCCGCGCGACAGGGGGTGCGCCCGGCGGGCGGGCCGGGAAAGCGCACGGTCCCCGCATCCGGTGCGGATGCGGGGACCGTGCGGGTGGCGGGGCCGGCCGCTGAGGCGCCGGGCCCGCCTCAGCGGGTGCGGCGGTCGGTGTCGACGACGTCGATCCGGACCGGCTCGCCCTGGGCGAGCGCGCCGATCACGGTGCGCAGCGCCTTGGCGGTGCGGCCCTGGCGGCCGATGACGCGGCCGAGGTCGTCCGGGTGGACGCGGACCTCGAGCGTCTCCGAGCGGCGCCCGTTCTTGAGCCGGACGTCGACGTCATCGGGGCTGTCCACGATGCCGCGGACCAGGTGCTCCAACGCGCCGGCGAGCACGACTACTCGGCCTTCTCGGTGTCAGCCGCGGGGGCGTCGTCGGACTGGGCGCCCGGGGTCTCGGCCTCGGCCTTCTCGGCCTTCGGGGTGATCGCCTCGGGGATGATCACGGAGCCCTTGTCCGGGGTGACGAACTCGGCCTTGGCCGCGGGCTGCTGGAGAGTGCCCTCGGCGCCCTCCAGGCCCTTGAAGCGCTGCCAGTCACCGGTCACCTTGAGGATCGCGGCGACGGCCTCGGACGGCTGGGCGCCGACGCCGAGCCAGTACTGGGCCCGGTCCGAGACGACCTCGATGTAGGAGGGGTGCTCGGTGGGGTGGTACTTGCCGATCTCCTCGATGACGCGGCCGTCGCGCTTCTTGCGGGAGTCGACGACGACGACGCGGTAACGGGGATCGCGCATCTTGCCCATGCGCTTGAGACGGATCTTAACAGCCACTGGTGTGGACTCTCCTGGTTCTTGGATGAGGTGAACGCCCTGGTCTCGCTCCCGTGGGGCGGGCCGGTCGCAGGGGTTCGGTGGACACGAGAAACGTGCGGCGAGAGGGACCGCACGCATCGAGTACCCGTCCAGTATGCCAGACGCGGTCAAGTCGGGCGCGCCCGACCCGCCGGTCCCCGGTCCTGGGGGCGGGGCCGGCGGGCGGGAGCGACCGGGGGCGTGCGGTCGCGGCCTCAGCCCAGGCCGAAGAACCGGCGCAGCCGGGCCCGGGAGCCGGACGGGACGGGAGCGGGGACCGCCGCGTCGGCGGGCACCACAGGCTCCTCGGGCTCGGGGGTCGCGGTGCGCCCGGGGCGCTGCCGGCGGGCGCTGCGCAGGGCGGCGTAGTAGGCGCTCTCGGCGGCGGCGTCGGCCAGCAGCGCCGCGGAGAGGGTGCCGAGCACGCGCGCGCCGGCCCTGCCGCGGCGGGCGGCCCCGGCGAGGCCCACGCCAAGCGCGGTCTCGGTCCCGGCGATGGCCAGCAGCAGCTCGGGGCGGCGGACGAGGGCCCGCTGGTAGCGGGCGAACAGTCCGTCCCCGGTGGGGGCGATGGTCATCCCCCGCAGCACGGCCGGGCCCACGGCCGTGGGCTCGTAGTGCTCCGCGTCCTCGAGCTCGGCCGGCGTGCGCCGGCCCTCCACGATCTTGGCGGCGAGCACGGGCAGGCCCACCAGCTGGAGCACGGACTCCAGCACGAGGTCGGTGGAGCCGCCGCGCACGTAGTTGCGCAGCCGGTTCGTCTCGGCCGGGTCGAGGTCGAAGACGGAGGCGACGGACTCGAGCTGCAGCTCGGAGGTCCGGCTCCTGCACAGCTGCACGAGCTCGTGCTCGAAGCGGGCGGCGGGGGTGTCCTCCGCCCCGGCGGCCAGCCCGCCCGCCGGGTGCCACTCGGGCCCCCACTCGAGCACGCACACCGCGTCGGCCGCCTCGAGGTCGGTGACGGACGCCGGGTCCTCCCCCGCGAGCAGGACCTCGAGGGAGCGGGTCGCCCCGTCCGAGGACAGCACCACGGCGGTCTCGGCGAGCCCCGTGCGCACGGCCCAGAAGTCGACCTCGTCGTCGAAGACCACGACGGACCACCCGTGCCGGGAGACGGCGGTGAACCCGGTGCCGGACAGGGCCGCCAGCACGGGCAGCTCCGGGGCGTCGAGGCGCACCAGCAGCACGCGGCGCAGGGAGGGGTGCTCCGGCTGCAGCTGCTGCCCGGTCGCCCGGGACAGGTCCGCGGCGAGCTCGTCGAGGGTGCACCCGGGCTCCACGCCGCCGTCCTCGGCGGCGCGGGCCAGGCGGCCCCCGGCGTCCGCGAGGAACATCAGCTGCGTGGCGCGGGGCCCCTCGGCGCAGGCGCCGATCAGGCGGTGCCGGGCGATGGTCCCGCGCACCCCCTCGTGCGGGGGCCGCGGCCCGGGGGTGTCCGGGGCGGCGGCCTCCTCCGCGCAGAGCACCGTGGCGGGGACCAGGTCCCACGCGGAGGCGGGGGAGGCGACGTCGTCGGCGGGCAGAGAGGTCATGGCGTCCATGCTACGCCGTCGCCCCGGCCCGCCCGGGGGCTCAGCCGGCGTCGTTGACGGTCTCGGCGACGGTGCCGTCCTCGAGGGCGGCCAGGGCCAGGCGCAGGCGCCGGGCCAGGCCGGGGCGCAGGTACCCGTCCAGCTCCTCGGGCGCCGTCCAGCGGTGGCTGAGCAGCTCCTCCTCCTGCACGGTGATGGGCGTGTCGGCGTCGATCACCCCGCCGTCGTAGACGAACGAGACGGAGTCCCCCCAGATGCCCATCGCCACGCCGTGGGCCACGGCCAGCAGCCGCCCGGGCGGCAGGTCCAGGCCGACCTCCTCGGCGACCTCCCGGAAGCACCCGGTGCGGGGGTCCTCCCCCGCCTCCACGGTCCCGCCGGGCACGGTCCAGTCGGACTTGTAGTTGGGCTCGACGAGCAGCACCCGGCCCTGCGGGTCCCGGATGAGCGCCTCGGCGGCGAGCCGTCGGGTGGGCAGGGAGTCGACGAACTTCTTCAGCTCGGCCTCGGAGAGGTAGGACGTCACGGCCGGGTCACTTCCCCAGGAACTTCTCGAAGCCCTTGGGCAGGTTGAGGTCTGCCGGGTCGAGCTCCTGCTGCGGGGTGCCGAAGGCCGAGCCCACGGGCGCCTTCTGCTTGCGCTGCTGCTCCAGGGCGGCGTTCTCCTGCGCCCGCTTGGCCGGGTTGCCCGAGCGGGAGCCGGCCTTCTTCGCGGAGCCCTTGCCCTTGCCCTTCTTGCCGCCGCCCGCGCCGGCGCCGGCGCCGGGCATGCCGGGGATGCCCCCGGGCAGGCCGGGCACGCCCTTGCCCTGGGCCAGGCGCTTCATCATCTTCTGCGCCTGGGCGAAGCGCTCCATGAGCTGGTTGACCTCGGAGACGGTCACGCCCGAGCCCTTGGCGATGCGGGCGCGGCGGGAGCCGTTGATGATCTTCGGGGCGACGCGCTCGTGGGGGGTCATGGAGCGGACGATGGCCTCGACACGGTCGATCTCCCGCTCGTCGAAGTTCTCGAGCTGCTCGCGCATGCCGGCGGCGCCGGGCATCATCATGAGCATCTTCTTCATCGAGCCCATCTTGCGCAGCTGCTGCATCTGCGCGAGGAAGTCCTCGAAGGTGAAGTCCTCCTGGTCGGTGAACTTCCGGGCCATCTTCTCGGCCTCGGCGCGGTCCCACTGCTTCTCGGCCTGCTCGATCAGGGTGAGGACGTCGCCCATGTCGAGGATGCGGGACGCCATGCGGTCCGGGTGGAACTGCTCGAAGTCGCCGACGTTCTCACCGGTCGAGGCGAACATGATCGGCTTGCCGGTCACCGACGCCACGGACAGGGCCGCGCCGCCGCGGGCGTCGCCGTCGAGCTTGGAGAGCACGACGCCGGTGAAGTCCACGCCCTCGTTGAACGCCTGCGCGGTGTTGACGGCGTCCTGGCCGACCATCGCGTCGATGACGAAGAGCACCTCGTCGGGCTGGACGGCGTCGCGGATGTCCCGCGCCTGGGCCATCAGGGCCTCGTCGATGCCGAGCCGGCCGGCGGTGTCCACGATGACGACGTCGTGCAGCCGGGCGCGCGCCTGGGCCACGCCGTCGCGGGCCACCTGCACGGGGTCGCCCGTGGGGTCGTCGAACTCGGAGGTGGTGCCGGGGTGGGGCGCGAACACGGGCACCCCGGCGCGCTCGCCCACGACCTTCAGCTGGGTGACCGCGTTGGGCCGCTGCAGGTCGGAGGCCACGAGCAGGGGCCGGTGCCCCTGGTCCTTGAGCCACTTGCCGAGCTTGCCGGCCAGGGTGGTCTTGCCGGCGCCCTGGAGGCCGGCGAGCATGATGATCGTGGGGCCGGTCTTGGCCATCCGGATCCGGCGGGTCTGCCCGCCGAGGATGTTCTGCAGCTCCTCGTTGACGATCTTCACGACCTGCTGGCCCGGGTTGAGCGCCTCGGAGACCTCGATCCCGAGGGCGCGCTCCTTGACCGCCGCGGTGAACTCGCGCACGACCGGGACGGCGACGTCGGCGTCGAGCAGGGCGCGGCGGATCTCCCGCACGGTGGCGTCGACGTCGGCCTCGGTGAGGCGGCCCTTGCCGCGCAGGTTCTTGAAGGTGGCGGTCAACCGGTCGGACAGTGAATTGAACACGGGTCGAAAGCTGCTTTCGTCGAGGGAGGCGGCCGGCGCGCCGCGGTCTGCACCGCGCCGGCGCCCGGCCCGATACGCCGGGTCAGTCTCCAAGGTTACCAACTCCGGGCGGTGCTGCCCCATGGGCGGCGCCGCCCGGGGACGACGACGGCCGGTCCGCCGCCGGGAAGCGGTGGACCGGCCGTCGCGGGCCGCGGGTGCTACAGGGCGGTCTCGTCGCGCTCGCCCGTGCGCACGCGCACCGCCTCGGCGACGTCGACGACCCACACCTTGCCGTCGCCGGCGCGGCCGGTGTTGGCGGAGGAGACGATGACGTCCACGATGTCGGTCGCCTGGTCGTTGTCGACGAGGATCTCGATCCGGACCTTCTCGAGCAGGTCCACGGTGTACTCGGCGCCGCGGTAGACCTCGGTGTGGCCGCGCTGCTGGCCGTAGCCGTAGACGTTCTGCACGGTCATGCCCTGGATGCCGTAGGACTCGAGCGCGGACTTGATGTCCTTGAACTTGTCCGGGCGCACGATCGCGGTGACGAGTTTCATGGAGAAGCTGCCTTTCGTGGGATGTGGGTGGCGCACGCGGGGAACGAGCCGGTCAGCCGGGCACGCGCTCGGAGCGGGCGGGCTCGGCGCCGGCGGCGCTCCCGGCCTCCGCGCCGGCGGGCACGAACGCGGCCGTCTCCGCCGCGGCGTGGCGGCCCGGGGTGAAGGAGCCGGTGGCGTCGCCGGAGAGGGAGTACCCGGTCTCGGCGTGCTGCGTGATGTCGATGCCGTCGATCTCCTCCCGCTCGGTGATGCGGAAGCCGACGGTCTTGTCGATCACGAAGGCGATCACGAAGGTCAGCACGGCGCAGTAGGCCACGGAGACGACCACGGCCACGACCTGGGTGAGCAGCAGCCCGAAGCCGCCGCCGTAGAACAGCCCCGCGGTGCCCTCGGAGGGCAGGGCCACGAAGCCCAGGGCCACGGTGCCGACGACGCCGGAGACCAGGTGCACGCCGATGACGTCCAGCGAGTCGTCCATCTTCATCCTGTACTTCAGGCCCACGGCGAGCGCGGAGGCGATGCCGGCCACGAAGCCGAGCACGATGGCCCACACCGGGGAGACGTTCGCGCACGCCGGGGTGATGGCCACGAGGCCCGCCACGGCGCCGGAGGCGGCGCCCAGGGACGTCGGGTGGCCGTCGCGGATCCGCTCGGTGAACAGCCAGCCGAGCATGGCGGCGGAGGGCGCCACGAGGGTGTTGATCCAGATCAGCCCGCCCTGCTCCGCGGTGCCCGCGGCGCCGGCGTTGAAGCCGAACCAGCCGAACCACAGGATCGCGGCGCCGAGCATCACCAGCGGCAGGTTGTGCGGGCGCTGGCTCGGGTCCTGGCCGAAGCCCTTGCGGGCCCCGACGATGGAGATGAGGATCAGGGCGGCGACGCCGGCGTTGATGTGCACCACGAGCCCGCCGGCGAAGTCGATGGCCTCGCCGAGCGCGGCGCCGATGGCTCCGTCCTCGGTCAGGAGGCCCCCGCCCCAGACCATGTAGGCGAGCGGGGCGTAGACGAGGGTGGCCCAGACCGGGACGAACAGGGCCCACGCGCCGAACTTGGCGCGGTCGGCGATCGCCCCCGAGATCAGGGCGACGGTGATGATGGCGAAGGTCCCGCCGTAGGCGGCGCCGAGCAGGTCCTCGGTGCCCATGATGCTGCCCAGGGCGAAGGACGGGACGGGGCTGCCCGTGATCCCGCCCAGGAGCGGGTCCCCGCCGCTCATGGAGTAGCCCCACAGCACCCACACGACGGAGACGAACCCGATCGCGATGAAGCTCATCATCATCATGTTGAGCACGCCCTTGGCGCGGGTCATGCCTCCGTAGAACAGGGCCAGGCCAGGGGTCATGAAGAAGACCATGGCGGCTGCGACGATCGTCCAGACGTGTCCGGCGGTGATTTCCACGATCTGCACCTCTCTTCTCTTTCAGGTTGGTCGTTCACCGGTGCCACTGGCCCGCTCCCCATGGGGCCGTCCGGTGCTCACCGTTTCCTTCGAGTCTCCGAGAGAGATGTTTCCGTTGCGCCCGTGCTGCGTTGCCGCCGTGTTTCATGGGTGCCGCAGGGGTTACGGCGGCGTTAAACCGGCGTGGGGGAGCGCGGGAGGGCCACCGGGACGCGCCCGGTGGCCCTCCTGCGCTCCCCCACGGCGGGGCGCGTGCCGCGCTAGTCGAGGAGCGCGTCCACGAAGCTCCCGGGCTCGAAGGGCGCGAGGTCGTCGGGGCCCTCCCCCAGGCCGATGAGCTTGACGGGCACGCCGAGGCTCTGCTGGATGGCGACGACGATGCCGCCCTTGGCGGTGCCGTCGAGCTTGGTCAGGACGATGCCGGTGACGTCGACGGCCTCGGAGAACACCCGCGCCTGGGTCATGCCGTTCTGGCCGGTGGTGGCGTCGATGACGAGCAGCACCTCGTCCACCTCCGCGGCCTTCTCGACGACGCGCTTGATCTTGCCGAGCTGGTCCATCAGCCCCGCCTTGTTCTGCAGCCGCCCGGCGGTGTCGATGAGCACGACGTCCGCCTCCTGCTCGATGCCGGCGACCACGGCGTCGTAGGCGACGGAGGCGGGGTCGGCGCCCTCCGTCGCCGAGCGCACCGTGGGCACGCCCACGCGGGCGCCCCACGTGGCGAGCTGGTCCGCGGCGGCGGCGCGGAACGTGTCCGCGGCCCCGAGCATGACCTCCTTGTCCTCGGCCACGAGCACGCGGGCGAGCTTGCCCACGGTCGTCGTCTTGCCGACGCCGTTGACGCCCACCACGAGCACGACGGCGGGGAGGGGGCCCTTGCGCCCGACGGCCAGGGAGCGGTCCATCGACGGGTCGACCAGCGCGACGAGCTCCTCCCGCAGCATGGCCTTCACGTGGGCGGGGTCGTCGGCGCCCTCGACCTTCACGCGCCGCTGCAGGGCCTCGACGAGGCGCAGGGAGGCGTCCGTGCCGAGGTCGGCGAGCAGCAGCGTCTCCTCGATCTCGTCCCACACGTCCTGGTCGATGCGGTCGCGGGAGAGCAGGGACAGTAGGCCCTTGCCGAAGACGTTGTTGGACTTGGCCAGCCGCCCGCGCAGCCGCGCCATCCGGGAGGCCGCCGACTCGGGCCGGTCCAGGCGCGGGCGCGTGTCCTCCGGGGCGGTCTCCGTGGTGCCCGCCCGCATCTCGCCGGGGGCCTGCACGGGGTCGCCGCCGAGGTCGTCGGGGTCGCGCGTGGAGGCGTAGCCGCCGCGGGGCGCCTTCGGCCCGCGCAGCAGCACCAGACCGAGCAGACCCAGGACCACGACGGCGATGAGCACGTAAACAATGACCGGTATCGAATCCACGTCCCCCAGCTTCTCACACCGCCCTGCCCCGCCGACCGGGCCGCGGTCGGCCCGGGGTCCTAGACTCGTCGGGTGCCCGCTCAGCCTCCCGCCCCCGCGCCCGGCCCGGCCAGCGACCCCGGTCGTGACCGCGTGCCGCAGCAGATCACGGTGCTCGTCGCCGCCGCCTTCGTCATCGCCATCGGCTACGGCATCGTGGCCCCGGTGCTGCCCCAGTTCGCCTCGACCTTCGGCGTCGGGGTGGCCGCAGCCTCCGCCGTGGTCAGCGCGTTCGCCCTCGCCCGCCTGCTCTTCGCGCCCGCGGGCGGGCGGATCGTCAACCGCATCGGCGAGCGCCCCACGTACGTGGTCGGGGTGCTGGTGGTGGCGCTGTCCTCGGCGGCCACGGCGTTCGCGCAGACCTACTGGCAGCTGCTGCTGTTCCGGGGGCTGGGCGGGATCGGCTCCGTGATGTTCACGATCTCCGCGATGGGCCTGATCGTGCGCCTGGCGCCGCCGCAGATGCGCGGGCGGGTCTCGGGCTACTACGCCTCGGCGTTCCTCGTCGGCGGGGTGCTCGGGCCGGTGGTCGGCGGGCTGCTCGCCGGGCTCGGCATGCAGGCCCCGTTCCTGATCTACGCCGGCGCGCTGGTGGTGGCCGTGGCCGTGGTGCACTTCCGGCTCAAGGACGAGGTCCTGGGCGCCGGCCGCGGGGGCTCGGCCCAGCCGGTGATGACCGTGGCCGAGGCCTGGTCGGTGGGCGCCTACCGTTCGGCCGTCGTGTCGAACTTCGCCAACGGCTGGACCTCCTACGGCATCCGCGTGGCCCTCGTGCCGCTGCTCGCGGTGGCCGTGCTGGGGGCGGGCCCCGAGGTGGCAGGCCTCGCCCTCGCGGTGTTCGCCGCGGGCAACGCCCTGGCCCTGACGGTCACGGGCCGGCTCACCGACCGGTTCGGGCGCAGGCCGCTGGTGCTCGTGGGGCTCGTGGTCAACGGGCTCGCGACGATGGCCCTGGGCCTCGCCCAGGACGTGCCGTGGTTCGTGGTGCTCTCCCTCGTCGCGGGCATGGGCTCGGGGACGATGAACCCCGGCCAGCAGGCCGCCGTGGCCGACGTCATCGGCCCCGGGCGGGCGGGCGGGCCCGTGCTGGCCCGGTACCAGATGAGCGCGGACACCGGGCAGATCCTCGGCCCCGTCGTCGCCGGGGCGCTCGCCGACGCCGCCGGCTTCGGCTGGGCCTTCGGCGTCTCGGGGGCGCTGCTGCTCGTGGCGGCCCTGGCGTGGCTGCCGGTCCGGGACACGCTGGAGCGCCCCGGCGCCGTCCCCGTGCCCACGGACGACCCGGGCGGCCGGTAGCGCGCTGCGCCACCCCCGCGGCGCAGCTCGCCCCGGCACCCCTCAGCGCAGCTCGGCGAGGCGCTGCCCGACCACCGTGGTGACGCCGTCGCCGCGCATCGAGACCCCGTAGAGGACGTCGGCGATCTCCATGGTGCGCTTGTGGTGCGTGATGATGATCAGCTGCGAGGTCTCCTGCAGCTGCCGGAAGACCGTCAGCAGCCGCCCGAGGTTGCGGTCGTCGAGGGCGGCCTCAACCTCGTCCATCACGTAGAACGGCGAGGGGCGGGCCTTGAAGATGGCCACGAGCAGCGCGATGGCCGTCAGCGACCGCTCCCCGCCGGAGAGCAGGGACAGCCGCTTGACCTTCTTCCCGGCGGGCCGGGCCTCCACCTCGATGCCGGTGGTGAGCATGTCCGTGGGGTCCGTCAGCCGCAGCCGGCCCTCCCCGCCGGGGAAGAGCGCGGCGAAGACGTCCTCGAACTGCCGGGCGGTGTCGGCGTAGGCCTGCGTGAACACGCGCTCGACGTGGTCGTCGACGTCCCGGATGATGCTGCGCAGGTCCTGCCGGGAGCGCTTGAGGTCCTCGAGCTGCTCGGCCAGGAAGCGGTGGCGCTCCTCGAGGGCGGCGAACTCCTCGAGCGCCAGCGGGTTGACCCGCCCCAGGGAGGCCAGCTCCCTCTCGGCGCGGCGCAGCCGCTTCTCCTGCTCCGCCCGCACGTACGGGCTGCCCTGCGCGGTCCCGGACAGGCCGCCCTGCCCGTCGCCGGCGGGCGGCGGCGCGTCCGGACCGTCCTGCGCGCCGGCGGCGTCCGCGGCGTCCGCGACCGGCTCGGGGACCGGCAGGTGCGGGCCGTAGTGCTCCACGAGCGCGTCCGGGGTCAGCCCCAGCTCCTCCCGGGAGCGGGCCTCGAGGGCCTCGATGCGGGCGCGGTGCTGGGCCCGGGCCAGCTCGTCGCGGTGCACGGAGTCGGTGAGCTGCGCGAGCCGGGCCGCGAGCCGGTCGTCGGCCGCGCGCAGGTCGGCGAGCTCCGCGTCGAGGCCGGCGCGCACGGCCTCGGCCCGGTCGCGCTCGTGGGCGGCGGCGGCCACGGAGGCGCCGACGTGCGCGAGCAGCTGCTCGGCGGCGTCGAGCACGGCCTCGGCGGTGCGGGCCTGGAGGCGCCGGCGCCGGGCCCGGCGCTCGGCCTCCTCCCGGGCCCGGCGCTCGGCCGCGGCGGCCCGCTCCTGGGACGCGGCCCGGGTGCCCACGGCGCGGGCCTGCTCCTCGAGCGAGCGCAGCACCAGCCGGGCCTCGGTCTCCGCGGAGCGGGCGTCCGTGGCGGCGCGCTGGAGCGCGTCGCGGCGGGCCGCGGCCTCCAGCTGCGCGGCCTCGGTGTCCTGCGCGCCGAGGTCCTCGGCGGCCGCGAGGCGCTCGGCGGCCTCCCGCAGGCGCTGCTGCTCGCGCGCGAGGTGCGTGCGCGCGGCGGCGAGCTGGTCGTCGAGGCGCCCGGTCTCGGCCTCGGCGGAGTCCAGGACGGCACGGACCCGGGACAGCTCCGCCGCCGCCCGGTCGGCGGAGCGCTCCGCGGCGCGCAGGGCGGCGGCGGCCTCCTCGGCGCGGGCGCGGGCGGCGTCGCGCGCCGCGCCCGCCGTGCGGGCCCCCGCGCGGGCCGCGTCCAGGGACGCGGCGAGCCGGGCGCGCTCCGCCTCGGCGCGCTCGGCGCCCGCGCGGGTCTCGAGCGTGCCCGCGGCCTCGGCGGCCCCGCCCCGGGCGCTGGAGGCCGTGAAGACGTCGCCGTCGCGGGTCACGGCCGTGAGCCCCGGCTCGGCGGCGGCGAGCTGCGCCGCGGTGGCGGGGTCCTCGGTGAGCACGGTCCGGGCGAGCGCGGCCCGCACGGCCGCGGCACCCGCCGCGGCGCCGTCGTCGCCGGTGTGGTCGCCGGTGTGGTCGCCGGTGTGGTTGCCGGTGCCGCCGGCGGTGCCGGGGCGCAGGACCGAGGCCGCGGCCCGGGTGCCGGGGCGGTCAAGGACGGCCGCGGGCAGCGCGGGCTCCCCCGGGGCGGCGCCGGCCACGAGCAGGTGCACGCGGCCCTCTCCCCCGGCGCGCAGGGACTCGAGCACGGCGAGCGCGGCGTCGTGGGAGCGCACGGCGAGGGCGTCGGCGAGGGGTCCGAGGGCGGCGCTCACGGCCCGCTCCCACCCGGGCTCGACGCCGACGAGGTCCGCGACGGCGCCCACCACGGCCTCGGCGTGCAGCGTGCGCACGGCGCCGGAGCCGTCGGGCTGGCGCAGGGCGGCGTGCAGGGTCTCGGCGCGGGCGGCCTGGGCGTCGTGGGCGCGCAGCAGCTCCTGGGCGGCCGCCTCGGCCTCCCGGGCGGCGGTCCGCGCGCCGGCGTGGGCGGCGGCGGCCCGGTCGTGCTCGGCGCGGGCCCGCCCGGCCGCCGTGCGCGCGTCCTGGGCGGCGAGGGCCAGGCGCCCGGCCTCGGCGCCGGCCTGCTCCCGGCGGGCGCCGGCCTCGGCGTGGGTGGCGTGCAGCCGGGCCAGCTCGTCCTCGGCGGCCTCCACCCGGGAGCGGGCGGCGGCCACGGAGCCCGTGAGCCGGGCCGCGCCCTCGCGGCGGTCGGCGGCCGAGCGCAGCAGCCCGGTGACGACCGCCTCCTGGGCGCGGGCGGCGGCCTCGGCGGCCTCCCGGTCCTCGACGGCGGCGGAGAGGGCTGCGGTGGCGTCCTCGGCCTGCTCCACCAGCCGGGCCTGCTCCTGGCGGGTGCGGGCCGCCTGGGCGGCGAGCCGGTCCGGGTCCCGCCCGGGGTCGGCCGGCTCCTCCGCGGTGCCGAGCAGCCGGCGCCGCTCGGCGGCCAGCGAGGCGAGCGAGCGGTAGCGCTCCTGCACGGCGGCGAGCCGGTACCAGGTGTCCCGGGCGGCGGTGAGGGCGGGGGTGGCCTGCGCGGCGCGCGCCTCGACGTCGGCGCGGCGGGCGCGGCCGGCGTCGAGGGCGCGCTCGGCCTCCGCCTTCTCGGCGCGCAGCCGGCGTTCGAGGTCCTCGTCGACCGCGAGCGTGGTGCGGGCCTGCACGAGGTCGTCGGCGAGCAGCCGCGCGCGGGCGTCGCGCACGTCGTACTGGATGCGCTGGGCGCGGCGGGCGGTCCGCGCCTGCCGGCCCAGGGGGGTGAGCTGGCGGCGCAGCTCGGCCGTGAGGTCCTCGAGGCGGTCGAGGTTGGCCTGCATCGCCTCCAGCTTGCGCAGCGTGCGCTCCTTGCGGCGGCGGTGCTTGAGGATGCCCGAGGCCTCCTCCACGAACCCGCGGCGCTCCTCCGGGGTGGCGTGCAGGACGCGGTCCAGCTGGCCCTGGCCCACGATGACGTGCATCTCCCGGCCGAGCCCGGAGTCGGAGAGCAGCTCCTGGATGTCGAGCAGCCGGCAGGCGCGGCCGTTGATCGCGTACTCGGAGCCGCCGGTGCGGAAGAGGGTCCGGGAGATCGTCACCTCGGAGTACTCGATCGGCAGGGCGCCGTCGGCGTTGTCGATGGTGAGGGACACGTGCGCGCGCCCGAGCGGCGCCCTCCCGGAGGTCCCGGCGAAGATCACGTCCTCCATCTTCCCGCCGCGCAGGGACTTCGCCCCCTGCTCCCCCATCACCCAGGACAGGGCGTCCACCACGTTGGACTTGCCCGAGCCGTTGGGGCCCACGACGGCGGTGACCCCCGGCTCGAACTCGAACGTGGTCGCGGAGGCGAAGGACTTGAACCCGCGCACGGTGAGGGTCTTCAGGTGCACGGGGGAAGCAGTCTCCTGGGGCGGGGTCGGGCGGGCCCCTCGATTCTATCCGCGGGCCGGAGCCCGCCCGCGAGACGGTAAGCCTGCAGAGAAACCGGGCGGGGGGACCGGCTGCCCCGTGACCGGCGACTAGACTGACCGCGACCAGCACCACCCGTCCGCCCTCCGCCGCGGTGCCCTCCACCGGCGGGCCGGACCGTCGACGAGCCCCGAACGAAAGCCAGAGACCTTGACCGGTAACTCCACGATCCGCCACCGCAACGCCGCTCTGCTCGCCATCACGAAGGTGGAGGCGGACGAGGTGGTCCCCTCCTCCCGCGCCGACGAGATCCTCTCGGACACGTTCGCGCGGCTGAAGATGCCGAAGGGGCTGCTGGTACGGCTCGCGGGCGTCAAGGAGCGGCGCGAGTGGGCCCCGGGACGCCACTTCACCGACGGCGCCGTGGAGGCCGGCCAGGCCGCCCTGGACCAGGCCGGCATCCGCCCGGACCAGGTGGGGCTGCTGATCAACGCCTCGGTGACCCGAGACGGCTACGAGCCGGCGGTGGCCGTGTCCGTGCACCACCGCCTCGGCCTGGCCCCCTCCGCCCTGACCTTCGACGTGACCAACGCGTGCCTGGGCTTCGTCAACGCCCTCACGATCGCCTCCACGATGATCGACTCGGGCGCCGTCGAGTACGCCGTCGTGATCGCCGGGGAGGACCCGAGCCCCTGGCACCGGGAGACCTACGAGCGGCTCCAGGCCCCGGACGTGACCCGCGACCAGGTGGTGCGCGAGTTCGCCACCCTCACGCTGGGCGCGGGCGCGGCCGCGGCCGTCGTCGGCCCGGCCGAGCGGCACCCCGAGGGCCACCGCATCGTGGGCTCCGTGGCCCGCTCCGCCACGGAGCACCACGGCCTGTGCATCGGCGGCTTCGACGGCATGTACACCGATGCCACGGGGCTGCTCAAGCACGGCGTGGGCCTGCTCGTGGACGCCTGGCACGACGCGCACGCCGACGGCTGGGACTGGACGGACATGGACCGCTACATCGCCCACCAGGTCTCGACGTCCCACACGAACAAGCTGCTGGACGACGTCGGGATCGACCCCGGGCGCTTCCCGCTGACGTTCCCGTTCTGGGGCAACGTGGCCGCCGCCGCGCTGCCGATGACCCTCGCCCTGGAGGCCGAGCGGCTCGAGGCCGGCCAGCGCGTCCTGTGCCTGGGCGTCGGCTCGGGGCTGAACTCGACGTACATGGAGATCGAGTGGTGAGCCCGCGGCGCTGAGCACCGCACGCCGCACGACCGCCCCGCCCGACCTCCCCCGCTCGACCGCACCCGTGAGGAGCACCACGCCCATGGCCCGTCCACGACCGTCCACGACCGCGCAGCAGGAGGGGCCGGGGCCGGCCCGGCTGCCCATGACGGAGGTGCCGCTGCCGGGCGTGGACCCGGCGTGGTCCCGCATCCTCTCCGTGCCCTCCACGGCCCCCGTCGAGCCGGTCCCGGGCCGGCCCCGGAGCTGGCACCTGCTGGACAACGCCGCCTCGCTCGAGGCGGCCGGGCTCACGCCCCGCGGCACCGTCCTGGCGGTGCACGGCAACCCGACGTGGTCGTACCTGTGGCGCACCGTCCTGGCCGCCGGGGTGGACCCCGCCAACCCGTGGCGCGTGGTCGCCGTGGACCAGCTGGACATGGGCTTCTCCGAGCGCACCGGGCTGACCCGGCGCCTGGACGACCGCGTGCGGGACCTCGCGGACCTCACCGCGGCCCTGGGCCTCGACGACGGCCCCGGCCCCGTCGTGACGCTCGCCCACGACTGGGGCGGGCTGATCTCCTCCGGGTGGGCCCTCGAGCACCCGCAGGTGCACCGGGGCACGATCCTCACCAACACCGCCGTCCACCACGACGGCGCCGAGCAGATCCCCGCCGCCCTGCGCCTGGCCCTGGCCCCCGCCGCCCACGGGCTGCTGACGGAGACGACCACGGCGTTCCTCGACGTGACCCTGCGGCTGGCCGACCCGCCCCTGAGCCCGGAGGTCCGCCGGGCCTACCTCGCGCCCTACGCCACCCGGGAGCGCCGCGCGGCGATCCGCACGTTCGTGGCCGACATCCCCGTCCCGGCCGACCACCCCTCCCACGCCCGGTTCGAGCAGATCGCCGCCGGCGTGGCCGGGCTGCAGGTCCCGGCCCTGTTCCTGTGGGGCATCGGGGACCCCGTGTTCCAGGAGCGCTACCTCACCGACCTGGTGCGCCGGGTCCCGCACGCCGACGTGCACCGCTTCGAGGGCGCCAGCCACCTCGTGGCCGAGTCCCGGGACATCGCCACCCCGGTCATGGCCTGGCTGGCCGACCGCTTCGGCCCCGGCCCCACCCGCCGCGAGCTGCACCAGCAGCGCCGCGCCCACGCCGAGGACCCGCACGTCCCGTTCCACGCCCAGCTCGCCGAGCGCCGGGCCGACCCGGGCCTCGCCGTCGTCGACATGGCGCCCTCCCCGCAGGACCCCGGCGCGGGCGCGCGCGTGCCCCCGGTGCGGGCGAGCCTGAACTGGTCCGAGCTCGCCGAGCGGGTGGACCGGCTCGCGGCCGGGCTCGCGGCCGCGGGGGTGCGCCCCGGCGACCGCGTGAACCTCATGGTCCCGCCCGGCTCCGAGCTCACCGCGCTGATCTACGCCTGCCTGCGGATCGGGGCCGTGATCGTCGTGGCCGACACCGGCCTGGGCGCCAAGGGCCTCACCCGGGCCCTCAAGGGGGCGACCCCCGCGTGGCTCGTGGGCATCCGCAAGGCCCTCGTCGCCGGGCGCGCCCTGGGCTGGCCGGGCACCCGGATCTCCCTGGAGGCCCTCGACCCCGTGACCCGCCGGGCGCTCGGCGTCGCGCACACCGTCCCCCGGCTGCTGGAGACCGCCCCCCGCGCGGACCTGCCGGCCCCCGCCCCGGACGCGGACGCGGCGATCCTGTTCACCTCCGGGTCCACCGGCCCCGCCAAGGGCGTCGTGTACACCCACCGCCAGCTCTCGGCCATGCGGGACGCGGTGCGCGGGACGTACGGCCTCGCCGCCGGCACCGGGCTCGTGGCCGGCTTCGCGCCCTTCGCCCTGCTCGGCCCCGCCCTCGGGGCCACCTCCGTGACCCCCGACATGGACGTCACCGCGCCGAAGACCCTCACCGCCCGGGCCCTGGCCGACGCGGCCGCCGCGATCCGGGCGACCGCGGTCTTCCTCTCCCCGGCGGCCATCGCCAACGTCCTGGCCACCCAGGGCGAGCTCGACCCCGGGCAGCGCAGCGCGCTGGGCTCCGTCGAGCTGATGCTCTCCGCCGGCGCCCCGCTGCCGGAGCCCCTCCTGGCGCAGCTGCAGGAGCTGATGCCCGCCGCGGCACTGCACACCCCCTACGGCATGACGGAGGCCCTGCCGCTGACCGACGTCACGCTCGGGACGATCCGCCGGGCCGGCACCGGCAACGGCGTGTGCGTGGGCACCGCGGTGCACGGGGCCGCGCTGGGGGTGACCCCCCTGCGCCCGGACGGGACCCCCACGGACGAGGTCACCACCGAGGCCGGGACCACCGGCGAGATCGTGGCCCGCGCCCCGCACGTGAAGGACCGCTACGACCGCCTGTGGTTCACCGAGCACCGCAGCACCGAGCTCGCGGGGTGGCACCGCACGGGCGACGTGGGGCACTTCGACGCGGCCGGCCGGCTGTGGGTGGAGGGCCGCCTCGCCCACGTGATCGTGGCCTCGCAGGGCGTGCTCACGCCCGTCGCCTCGGAGCACGCGGCCCGGACGGTGCCCGGCGTCGGCCGCGTCGCCGTCGTGGGGGTGGGCCCGGCCGGGGCGCAGGTGCCCGTCGCCGTCGCCGAGACCGTCCCGCCCGCCCCCCGGCCCGGCCTCGCCGACCCCCTGCTCGCCGGCGCCGTGCGCGAGGCCGTGCGGCAGGCCACCGGGCTGGACCTCGCGGCCGTGCTCGTGCTCCCCGAGCACCCCACCGACATCCGGCACAACTCCAAGATCGACCGGACCCTGCTGGCCGGGTGGGCCGACGCCGCCCTGGCCGGAGGAAGGATCAGGAACCCGTGAACGCCAAGCACCGCAAGAGCCCCGCGCACGACGAGGTCCCCGCCTACGACGCCACGGTCGTGGAGGGCGCCCCCCGTACGGACACGGGCAGCCACGAGGTCGAGCGGGGGCCCCGGGAGCTGACCGGCGAGGGGCGCACGGTCCTCGTCACCGGCGCCTCCGGGATGCTCGGCGAGCACGTGGCCCGCCGGCTCGCGGCCCGCGGCTGGACGGTGCGGCTGCTGCAGCGCCGGCACGCGCCCCTGGCCGACCAGCCCAACGTCGAGGAGGTCCTGGGCTCCGTCGCGGACCCCGACGCCGTCGCGCGGGCCCTGGAGGGCGTCGACGACGTCGTCCACCTCGCCGCGAAGGTCTCCTTCGCGGGGCACTGGGACGAGTTCGTGACGACCAACGTCACCGGCACCCGGGTGATCCTGGAGACCGCGAAGCGGGCCGGCGCCCAGAACGTCGTGTTCGTGTCCTCCCCCTCCGTGGCCCACGCCGGGGTCTCCATCGTGGGCGAGCCCGCCCGCCCCGCCGACCCGCAGCACGCCCGCGGCGACTACGCCCGGTCCAAGGCCGCGGCGGAGCTGCTGGCGCTCGAGGCGGACGGCCGGGACCTGCGCGTGACGGCCGTGCGCCCGCACATCGTGTGGGGCCCCGGCGACACCCAGCTCGTCGAGCGGGTGCTCGACCGCGCGGGCCGGGGCCGGATGCCGCTGCTCGACCACGGCGCCGCGCTGATCGACACGACCTACATCGACAACGCCGCCGAGGCGGTCGTGCGGGCGCTCGAGCGGATCGAGTGGGCCCACGGGCAGGCGCTGGTGGTCACCAACGGCCAGCCGCGCACCGTGGCGGAGATCCTCACCGGCATGTGCCGCGCCGGCGGCGTGGAGCCGCCGACCCGCCGGGTGCCGGGCGGACTGGCGCGGTTCGCCGGGAAGGTCATCGAGAGGATCTGGGCCCTGCGCCCGGGCCAGGACGAGCCGCCCATGACCGCGTTCCTCGCCGAGCAGCTGTCCACGGCGCACTGGTTCGACCAGCAGCACACCCGCGAGGTCCTGGACTGGGCCCCCTCCGTGACCGTCGAGGAGGGCATGCAGCGGCTCGCCGAGTACTACCGGACGCACCCGCTGGGCGCGCACGCCGCCCCGGTGCCGGCCACGGGCTCCACGGCGGCGGACCGCGCCTGAGCCGGGGCCCGCACCCGGCCCCGGCTCAGAACCGGGCGTTGCGCGGGGTGCGCTGGCAGTGCGGGCAGCGGTAGGACGAGCGGTTCATGAACTGCTCCCGCACGATCAGCGCGGTGCGCCCCTCGGCCGCGCAGCGCGGGCACGGCCGGCCCGCCTGCCCGTAGGCGTTGAGGGAGCGGGAGAAGTACCCGGACTCGCCGTTGACGTTGACGTAGAGGGAGTCGAAGCTCGTCCCGCCGGCCGCGAGGGCCCGCTCCATCACAGCGCGGGCCGCGTCGAGCACCCGGTGCGTCTCGGTCCGGCGCAGGGTGTCCGTGGGCCGGGCCCAGTGCAGGCGCGCCTGCCACAGCGCCTCGTCGGCGTAGATGTTGCCGATCCCGGAGACCAGCGACTGGTCCAGCAGCGCCCGCTTGAGCCCGGTGCGGCGCCGGCGCAGCCGGTCGTGGAGGCCGTCGGCGTCGAACGCGGGGTCCAGGGGGTCGCGGCCGATGTGCGCGGCGCGCGCCGGCACGAGGGGCACGTCCGTGGCGCAGCGGCCGCCGGGGGCGCCGTCGCCGGTGGGCACCAGCGCGTCCAGGACCATGCCGCCGAAGATCCGCTGGTCCACGAAGCGCAGCTCGGACGGCGTGCCGGGGCGCTCGGACAGGCTCAGCCGCACCTTCAGGTGCTTCTCGTCGGGCAACCCGGGGTCCTTGACCAGCAGCTGCCCGCTCATCCCGAGGTGGACGAGCAGCGCCTCCTGCGGGGTCCGCCCGGCGGCCCCGGTGAGCGGCAGCCACAGGAACTTGCCGCGGCGCACCGCGTCGGCGACCACGGCGCCGTCGAGCTCCTGGGCGAAGGAGACGGGGCCGGCCTCGTGGCGGCGCACGGAGCGGGGATCGAGCACCTGCACGGCCTTGATCCGGCGGCCCACCACCCAGCGCTCCACACCGCGGCGGACGACCTCCACCTCGGGCAGCTCAGGCACGGGTCCTCCGGGGCCCGGGGGCGGGCTCAGACACCGCTGCGGGCGGCCAGCGCCGCGTAGGCCTGCGCGGCGGCGGAGCGCTCGGCCTCCTTCTTCGTGGTCCCGGTGCCGGTGCCGTAGTCCTGGCCGCTGATCAGCAGGTGGGCCTCGTAGCGCCGGTCGTGGTCGGGGCCGGTGCCCTCCACGTCGTAGCGGACGCCGCCGAGGCCGCGGGCCGCGGCGAGCTCTTGGATCTCGGTCTTCCAGTCCCGGCCCTCGGTGACGACGAAGCCGTCCTCGAGCAGCGGCACCACCAGGCGCAGCACGAACGCGCGGGCGGGCTCCAGGCCCGAGCACACGTAGACGGCGCCGATCAGGGCCTCCATGGTGTCGGCCAGGATCGAGGCCTTCTCGTGGCCGTGGGTCCGGACCTCGCCCTTGCCCAGGCGGATGTGCGGGCCGACGCCGAGGGAGCGGGCGAGCTCCGCGAGCGTGCGGGTGCTCACCACGGCCGAGCGGATCTTCGCGAGGCTGCCCTCGGAGTCGTCCGGGTACCGGTGGAAGATCTCGTCGGTGACGGCCAGGCCGAGCACCGAGTCGCCGAGGAACTCCAGGCGCTCGTTGTGGCCCTGCCCCTCGTGCTCGTAGGCGTAGGAGCGGTGCGTGAGGGCAAGACGGAGCGTCTCGGCGTCGATGTCGACGCCGAGACGCTCCAGCAGCTCCTGAGGGTTCGCGGTGGGGTTCACCGTGGTCAGGCGTCGGCCACCTTGCGGCCCTTGTACTCCAGGAACAGCGCGGTCCCGGCGGAGTCGGTCACGACCTTGGCCTGGTGCGGCAGGCTGTAGGTGACCTTGCCGTTCTCGACGGTCTTGACCAGCTTCGGCGCGGTCGCCTTCCACTGGGAACGGCGTGCACGGGTGTTGGCACGGGACATCTTCCGCTTGGGAACAGCCACGGCTATCTCTCTTCTCTCGGTTCGGTCGTCTCGGTCGAGGTGTCCTGCTCGAGCAGCCCGGACAGGGCGCTCCAGCGAGGATCGAGCACCTCGTGGTGGTGTTCCGGGTCGTCCTCCAGGCGCGCGCCGCACTGGGCGCACAACCCCTGGCAGTCCTCCCGGCACACCGGTTGGAACGGCAGCTGGGTGATCACTGCGTCCCGAAGCATGGGTTCGAGGTCGATCGTCTCGTCCTGAACTTCATACATCTGGTCGTCCTCGACGGTCTCCCCACCAACGGTGGTGGCGTCGAAGAGGTAGAGCTCTTGCACGTCGACGTCCACATCGTAGTCGATCGGGTCGAGGCACCGGCTGCACTCGCCGTGGATGGCGACGACAGCGGTGCCGGAGACCAGGATCCCGTCGTGGACGGACTCCAGCCGGAGGTTCAGATCGATGTCGGAGCCCTCCGGGGCGCCGATGAGTGCGTTGCCGAAGTTCTTCGGCGCGGGCACAACTCCGTCCAGGGTTCGCATGGTCCCCGGGCGGTGCTCGAGGTCCCTGACACCGATGATGAGGGGCGAACTGTTCTCGCGGCTGATGACAAACTCCTGGTGAAATTCTGACCGACAGACCATGTTAGCGCGCCGCCCCTCCCCTACTCAAACGGGCCCGGCCCCGGGCGCGCCGGGGCGCCCCGGCGGGGCTCAGCCCCCGAGGGCCCGCAGCACGGGGGCCGGCACGAACGGCGCGACGTCCCCGCCCAGGCCCTGGACCTCCTTGACCAGGGTCGAGGACACGTGCAGGAAGCGGGGGTCCCCCGGCAGGAAGACGGTCTCCACGCCGCTGAGGTGGCGGTTCATGGTGGACATGGGCACCTCGTAGGCGTAGTCCTCACCCGAGCGCAGGCCCTTGACGAGCGCCACGGCCCCGCGGCGCGCCGCGTACTCCGCGAGCAGCCCCTCCCCCATGGGCTCGACGACGACTCCCGCGATCCCGGCGAGGCTCTCCTCGGCCAGGGCCAGGCGCTGGCGCTGGTCGAAGCGGTAGCGCTTGTGCGGGTTCGTCGAGACGGCGACCACGACCTCGTCGAACAGGGCCGCCGCGCGCGCGACGACCTCCACGTGGCCGTGGTGGATGGGGTCGAAGGAGCCGGGGCAGATGGCGCGGTGCATGCGCCCCATCCTAGGGGCGCGGCCGCCGCGCCCCGCCCGGGGGCCGCGGCCTAGACTGGCCCGCATGGACGCCCGCGACACCACCGCCGCCCCGGACCTCGCCCGCCTCCCCTGGGAGCGCATCGCCCACGGCGGCGGGCTGCTCGACAGCGCCGGGGTGCCGTCCTCGACGATCTTCGAGGAGATGTCCGTGCTCGCCGGGCGCACGGGGGCGATCAACCTCGGCCAGGGCTTCCCCGACGTGGACGGTCCGCCGGAGATGCTCGACGCCGCGGCCGCCGCCCTGCGCGGGGGCGGCAACCAGTACACCCCCGTGGCGGGCCTGCCCGCCCTGCGGGAGGCCGTCGCCGAGCACCAGCGCCGCTTCTACGGCATCGAGCTGGACCCCGCCACCGACGTCGTCGTCACCGTGGGCGCGTCGGAGGGCCTGGCCGCGAGCCTGCTCGCGTTCCTGCGCCCCGGCGACGAGGTCGTGACGTTCGAGCCGTGCTACGACCTCTACGGCGCGGTCGTGGAGTTCGCCGGCGCCCGGCTGGTCACGGTCCCGCTCGAGCCCCCGCACTTCACCCCCGACCCGGACCGCCTCGCGGCGGCCTTCGGCCCCCGCACCCGCATGGTGCTCCTCAACGACCCGCACAACCCCACGGGCACCGTCCTCGACGACGCCGTGCTCGCCCGCGTGGCCGCGCTCGCCGCGGAGCACGACTGCCTGGTGGTCACCGACGAGGTCTACGAGCACCTGCGCTACACGGGCCGCCACCGCCCCCTGGCCGCCCTGCCCGGCGCGGCGGAGCGCACCCTGACCGTCTCCTCGGTGGGCAAGACGTTCTCGGCCACGGGCTGGCGGGTCGGGTGGGTGACGGGCCCCGCGGAGCTGGTCCGGGCGGTGCGGGCCACGAAGGGCTACCTCACCTACAGCGCGCCCACGCCCCTGCAGACCGGCACGGCCGCGGCCCTGCGCCTGCCCGACGCCTTCTACGACGGGCTGCGCGAGGACTACCGGCGGCGCCGCGACGTGCTGCTCGAGGGCCTGGCCGCGGCGGGGGCCCACGCGTACGAGCCGCAGGGCAGCTTCTTCGTCGTGGCCGACGTCGGCGGGCTGTGCGCGCGCCACGGCGTGGCGGACGCGGCGGCGCTCGCCCCGCTGCTCGCCGAGCGGGCCGGCGTGGTCGGCATCCCCGTCACGGCCCTGTGCTCGCCCGGGCAGCGGGAGATGTACGCCCCGTGGATGCGCTTCTCGTTCTGCAAGCGCACCGAGGTCCTCGAGCAGGCCGCGGGCCGCCTGCGGGCCTGAGCCCGCACCGCCGGGCCCGGCGGTGCGGGCCCGCGCCCGTCACACACCGTAAGCACCGCCGGCACCGTTGGCACGGGCGGGGCCGGTGGCTAGCGTGAGGCTCACCCGCGGCGGGCGAGGAAGCGGCGCACCGGTGCGGGCGGGCGGTCCCGCGGGGCCGCCCTCGACAGCCGAGGCGGCAGCGCGGACCCGGTCCTCCGGGCGCGGGCCCGGCCTCGGACAGGGGGCACTTTCCGAAGGAGGCATCATGCCGGCCGGTCAGGGCAAGAACATCCGCCGGGTCACGAACGTGGACGTGATCCGCAGCAGCACGGGGGACGGGGACTCGGGGGCGTACACGTTCGAGCTCACCCTCGACGACGGCGTGGAGGAGTACCTGCTCGTCGTCCCGGAGAGCGAGGCCAGCACCGTGGCCCGCCTCATCCAGCACAGCAGCTCCATGCAGCTGGACAAGAACACCGACGACCTAATCTTCGAGCACTACGGGGACTGAGGCCCGGGTCGCCCGGCGGGGCCGGCCGCGCAGCGCGCCCGGCCCCGCCGGGCCCGCGGGGGAGATCGGCCCGCGGGAGTGTCAGCGCGGGGAGACGTTGGCGAGGAGCTGCTCGAAGGGCAGCGACTCCCCCACGGTGTCGACCCGGCGGGCCGGGCCGCGCCGGAGCATCAGCTCCGCCAGCTCCGTCCCCGCCCGCCGCGCCCGCTCCTGCAGGGCGCCCTCCGGCCCGCGGCCCCGGCCCCAGTCGTCCGGGGCCGCGTAGACCGCCGTGGGCGCGGTCTGCAGGCCGAGGTAGGAGAACAGGGGCCGCACGGCGTGCTCGAGCACCAGCGAGTGCCGCTCCGTGCCGCCGGTCGCGCCGGCGAGCGCGGGCTTGCCGGCGAGCGCCCGGTGCTCCACGACGTCGAAGAAGGACTTGAACAGCCCCGAGTACGAGGCGCTGAACACCGGGGTCACGGCCACGAGCCCGTCGGCGTCCAGCACCGTCCCGAGCGCGTCCTGCAGCGCGGGGGCCGGGAAGCCGGTGACGAAGGCGTGGGCGATGTCCACCGCCCGCTCCCGCAGCTCGACGACCTCGGTCCGCACGCGGTGGCCGCGCTCGCGCAGCGCGTCCGCGGTCGCGGCGGCGAGGACGTCGGCGAGCATGCGGGTGCTCGAGGGCTCCCCGAGCCCCGCGCTCAGCACGGCGAGGGTGTAGGTGTGCTCCGCTGTCCGGTCCATGACCACTGCCTTTCCGGGAGGGGCCGCCGCCCGCGGCGGGTGCCCGGGCGGCGGCGCGACGACTGATGTTGATACATCACCGACCCGTTCAAGGCGGAGCCGGCCCGTCCTATTCCCGGCCGCCGCGGGGACCCCGGCGGCTCAGGCGGGCACCGCGCGGCGGCCCAGCGCCCGGTAGGTGAAGCCGGCGGCCTCCCAGCGCTCCGGGCACAGGACGTTGCGCCCGTCGAGGATCTGGGGGGCGGCCACGAGCGGGTCCAGCTGCTCGGGGGTCATCGCCTTGAACTCGGCCCACTCCGTGAGCAGCACGACGACCTCCGCGCCCGTGACGGCGGCCTCCAGCGAGTCGACGTAGTCCAGGCGCGGGTAGCGCTGGGCCGCGTTGGCGTTCGCCTTCGGGTCGTACACGGCGACCTCGGCCCCGATCGAGTGCAGGCGTGCGGCGATGTCCAGGGCCGGGGAGTCGCGCACGTCGTCGGAGTCCGGCTTGAAGGCGGCCCCGAGCACGGCCACGTGCTTGCCGACCACGGAGCCGCCGAGCATCGTGGTGACGGCCTGGACGGTGGCCTCGCGGCGTCGGACGTTGACGTCGTCGACCTCGGCGAGGAAGCGCACCGACTGCTCCACGCCCAGCTCGGCGGCCCGCGCGCGCAGCGCCCGGATGTCCTTGGGCAGGCAGCCGCCGCCGAAGCCGACGCCGGCGTTGAGGAACTTCCGCCCGATCCGGTCGTCGAGGCCGATGGCGTCGGCCAGCGTGCGGATGTCCCCGCCGACGACCTCGGTGAGCTCCGACAGGGCGTTGATGAAGGAGATCTTCGTGGCCAGGAACGCGTTGGCGGCGACCTTGACCAGCTCGGCGGTCTCGTAGTCGGTGACGATCAGCGGCACGCCCGCGCCGAGCTGGCGCGAGTAGACCTGGCGCATCACGGCCTCCCCCGCGCCGCCGTCCACGCCGAGCACCATCCGGTCCGGGGAGAGGGTGTCCTCCACGGCGTAGCCCTCGCGCAGGAACTCGGGGTTCCACACGAGGTCCACGTTCACGCCCTCGCGGGCCGAGGCCTTCGCGAGGTCGGCCAGGCGCCGGGCGGAGCCGACGGGGACCGTGGACTTGCCCGCGATCACGCAGTCCTTCGTGGCGGCGGCGGCGATCGAGCCGACGGCGGCGTCCACGTAGCGCATGTCCGCGGCGAACCCGCCGGGGCGCTGCGGGGTGCCCACGCCCACGAAGTGGACGTCGCCGAAGGCCCCGGCCTCCTCGTAGCTCGTGGTGAAGCGCAGCCGGCCGGTGCCGACGTGCTTGCGCAGCAGCTCGCCCAGACCCGGCTCGTGGAACGGCAGCTCGCCGCGGGACAGCGCGTCGACCTTCGCCGGGTCGACGTCCAGCCCCAGCACCTCGAAGCCCATCTCCGCCATCGACGCGGCGTGCGTGGCCCCCAGGTAGCCCGTGCCCAGAACCGTGATCTTCATGAACCTTGTCTCCGTTCGTTCGGTGTGCGGTATTCAGTGTGCCGGGTCGGCGTGCGGCCTCCCCGCAGCCGGCCCCGGCTCAGCCGGCCGTGTCGCCGCCCTCGTCGCCCGGGTCGGCCTCGTCGGGCTCGGCGAACCACGTGGTCGTCTCGCCGTGGCGCCGGTGCTCGAAGCGGCGCAGCCCCGGGGGCCAGGCCGGCTCCGGGGAGCGGGAGGAGCGCTCGACGACGACGACGCCCCCCTCCCGCAGCCGCCCGGCCAGCAGCGCGAGCGTCTGCGCGAGCTCGGGCTCGGGCAGCGGGTAGGGCGGGTCGGCGAGCACGAGGTCCCACGGGCCCTCGCCGGGCTCGGCCAGGTAGCCCCGGACGGAGCCCTGCCGGACCGCCACCACGCCGTCGCGCCCCAGCGCCCGGTGGACCACCGCGGCGTTGGCCCGGCAGACCCGCACCGCCGGGGCGTGGCGCTCCACGAGGGTCACGGCGGCGGCGCCGCGGCTCGCGGCCTCGCAGCCCAGGGCCCCCGAGCCCGCGAAGAGGTCGAGGACCCGGGTGCCCTCGAGCATGCCCCAGGCCTCGAGCCGGGCGAAGAGCGACTCCTTGACGCGGTCGGTGGTGGGCCGGGTGCCCTGGCCCGGCACGGACTGCAGCCGCAGTCCGCCGGCGGCCCCGGCGACGATCCTGCTCACGGTGCGGCTCCTCTCATCCCCGTCATCCCCGGTCCAGGAACGCCTCGGCGTCCGGGTCGAGGTAGCGCTCGATGGCCTCGGCGAGCTCGGGGTGCTCCAGCAGCTGCGGGTCCTCGCCGAGGATCGTCACGGCGTCCCGGCGGGCGCGTTCGATGAGCTCGGCGTCGTCGAGGGCCCGCAGCAGCCGCAGGGTCGAGCGGCCCCCGGACTGCGCGGCGCCCAGGATGTCGCCCTCCCGGCGCAGCTCGAGGTCCGCGCGGGCGAGCTCGAAGCCGTCGGTGGACCCGGCCACCACGTCGATCCGCTCCCGGGACGGGTGCTCCGCCGGGCGGCGGGTGACGAGCAGGCACGTCCCCGCGTGGCCGCCGCGCCCGATCCGCCCGCGCAGCTGGTGCAGCTGGGAGATCCCGAAGCGGTCGGCGTCGACGATGACCATCAGCGTGGCGTTCGGGACGTCGACGCCCACCTCGACCACCGTGGTGCACACGAGCAGCTGGACGGCGCCGTCCGCGAACTCCTGCATCACCCGGGACTTCTCGGCGGGGTCGAGGCGCCCGTGCAGGACCTCGGCCCGGACGCCCTGCAGGGCCGGCTCGTGCGCGACGAGCTCGGCGAGCCAGGTCACGGAGGCCATCGCCGCCTCGGCCTCGTCCTCGGTCGCGGCCGCGAGGGCGGACTCGGCGAGGGAGGAGAACGGGGCGGGCTCGTCGTCGTCGCCGATCTTGGGGGCCACGACGTAGACCTGCCGGCCGGCGTCGATCTCCTCCCGGGCGCGGCGCCACAGCCGCTGCTCCCACCCGGGGTGCTCGACGAGGCCCACCGTGTGGGTCGTGATCGGCTGCCGCCCGGCGGGGAGCTGGTCGAGGACCGAGACGTCGAGGTCCCCGAAGACGGTCATGGCCACGGTGCGCGGGATGGGTGTGGCGGTCATCACCAGCAGGTGCGGCGGGCGCCCGGCCTTGTCCCGCAGCCGGTCCCGCTGCTCGACGCCGAAGCGGTGCTGCTCGTCCACGACCACCAGGCCGAGGTCCGCGAACTGCACGACCTCGGAGAGCAGGGCGTGGGTGCCGATGACGATCCCGGCCTCGCCGGAGGCGATCTGCAGCAGCGCGCGCTTGCGGGCGGCGGCGCCCATGGATCCCGTGAGGAGCACGACCTGGGTGCCGTCGGGGTCGCCGTCCAGCTGTCCGCCGCGGCCGAGGGGACCCAGCGAGCGCAGCACGGAGCCGTGGTGCTGGGCGGCGAGCACCTCGGTGGGCGCGAGCAGCGCGGCCTGCGCGCCCGAGTCCACGACCTGGAGCATGGCCCGCAGCGCCACGAGGGTCTTGCCCGCGCCGACGTCGCCCTGCAGCAGCCGGTTCATGGGGTGGGTGCCGGCGAGCTCGGCCGCGAGCTCCGCGCCCACGGCGCGCTGGCCGGCGGTGAGCTCGAACGGCAGGGCGGCGTCGAACCGGCCCAGCAGCCCGCCGGGGGCCCCGGGGCGGGCCGTGGTGGGGTGGGCGGCGAGCTCGATCCGGCGGCGGGCGAGCGCGCACTGGAGCAGGAACGCCTCCTGGTAGCGGAAGCGGCGGCGCGCCTCGCCGTGGGCGCGGGTGTCGCGCGGGCGGTGGATCTGCCGGTAGGCCTCCTCGAGGCCCATCAGCCGCTCCCGCGCCCGGATGTCCTCCGGGAGGGGGTCCGGGACGGCGCCGAAGTCCACGACCGGCAGCAGGGAGTGCACGGCGCGGGCGATCTTGTCCGTGGTCAGCTTGGCGGTGGCCGGGTAGATCGGGATGGGCCGGCCCGCCCGCTCCTCGGCGGACTCCCCCGCCTCGGGGGCGTCCGGGTCGAGGATGGCGTAGTGCGGGTTGGTCATGGTGACGGAGCCGTTGTAGAGCCCGACCTTCCCGGAGAACAGGGCGTGCGTGCCCGGGGGCAGGTCCTTGGCGGCGGTCCACGCGTTGAAGAAGCTCAGCCGCATGGTCCGTCCCGGGCCGGGGTCCCCGTCCTCGAAGAGGCGGTGGGGGTCGGAGGAGGCGCGGTCGGTGATCACGACGTCGGTGATGGACCCGCGCCGGGAGCGCATCTGGCGGGTGGACGCGTGGACGACCTCGGCCACGATGGTCACCTGCTGGTCGATGCGCAGCTCCGCGAAGGGGGTGAGCTCGCCGCGGGGCATGTACTTGCGCGGGAAGTAGTCGAGCAGCTGGCCGATCGTGCTCACGCCGAGCTGCCGGGCGAGCTGGTCGGCCGTGGACCGGCCCAGCAGCCGGGCCAGCGGCTGGTCGAGCTCGGAGAGGGGGCCGGGGAACGCCCCGGCGCCGGGGGACCGGGTCATCTCAGCCGGACCTCATCCCGCGCGGCCGTCGGCCCGCGACGTCCCGGACGGCTGGGACGGCTCGGACAGGGACGTCACCGACAGGTTGAGGGGCTCGCCCCGGGCGCCGATCACGGCCAGCGCGTCCTCCGGGCGCTCGACGTGCACGTGCACGCGCCAGCGGTAGGCGTCCCCGGACTCGGTCACGGCGCTCATGATCACGCTGGTGCCCACCTCGCTGAGCTCGTGGCGCAGCTCGGCGGCGTCCAGCGGGGACAGCTCGACGGTGCACATCACCTCGACGCCCCCGTGCACCGCGTGCGGGGCGTCGAGGGGGCGCAGGGTCTGCGCGGCGGCGGAGGCGAGCAGCCGGTCCAGCGCGGCGGCGTCCTCGGGGTCGTCGCCGCCCACGGTGCGCGCGAGGGTGTCGAAGACGATGAGCATGCCCAGGGCCCCGGCGTCGACCGTGCCGGTCTCGCGCAGGACCTCCAGCTGCTCCGGGGTGGCGAGCACCGCGGCGCGGGCGGCGCCGTCGACCGCGTGCAGGAAGTCCTTGAGCTGCTGGTTGGACCCGGCCTCGACCTCCGCGGGCACGGGCACGGCGGCGACCGCCTCGAGCACGGAGAGCAGGGTCCCGCCCACCGGGTCGGAGAGCACGCTCCAGGCGCGCACGTGGCCGGCGTGCAGGGCGAGCCGGACCGTCTCGGCGGTCAGCCGCGTCTGCCCCTCGAGGGACTTGCCGACGGCTGTGAGGAACACGGAGAAGAGGCTGCCGGAGTTGCCGCGGGCCTCCTCCATCGCCGCCTGGCCGGCGAGGGCGAGCAGCTCCCCGACGTCGCCCGTCTCGATCACCGCGGCGGCCTCGGCGGCGGCGCGCACGGTGGCGGACAGGTTCGTCCCGGTGTCGGAGTCCGCGACCGGGAAGACGTTGAGGGCGTCGAGGACGGGGCTGTGCCGCACGAGCTCGCGGTGGGCCAGGTCGAGCCACCGCCGCATGACGACCGCGTTCGAGCCGATCCTATGGTGCAAAGTGATCCCATCCTTCGCCGATCCGGCGCCCGAGGGCGAGGTCAGGCGCTCGTCCGTCGAGCAGCACCCGGGGATGGGGGCCGTCGTGCGCGGGAGGCGCGGGCGCACACGAGCCTATCGCACGGAACCCCTCCGGCAGCGGGGTGGCCTGTGGAAACACCGCGAGCAGCCCGTGGTCCTCGCCCCCCGTCAGCGCCCAGGTCCGCGGGTCCGTGCCCAGCAGCCGGGCGGCCGGGCGCAGCGGCTCGGCGAGCGCGGCCACGGCCGCGCCGTCGAGGTCGACGACGACGCCGCTCGCGGCGCCGATCCGCCCGGCGTCGCGCAGCAGGCCGTCGGAGAGGTCGATCATGGCCGCGGCCCCCGCGCGGGCGGCCGCGGGACCGGCGGGCACGGGCGGGCAGGGCCGCAGCTGCGCCCGGGCGAGCTCGTCGAGTGCGGAATCGGCGCCGGGGCGGTAGCGGGGGTCGTCGAGCAGCGCCACGCCGGCCGCCGCGCGGCCCGTGGACCCGGCGAGGGCGAGCACCCCGCCCGCGCCCGCCCCGGAGCGGCGCACGGGCTCCCGCCCCTCGAGGTCCCCCGTCACGGTCGCGGTGACGGACAGCTCGCGGCCGGCGCCGAGGTCCCCGCCGACCACGGAGCAGCGGTCCGCCCCCATGGCCGCGAACCCGGCGGTGAGGCCGCGGGCGAAGTCCTCGGGCCAGGACACGGGGGTCTCCGGCGGCAGGGTGAGGGAGACGACGACGGCCGTGGGCACCGCGCCCATCGCCGCGACGTCGGCGAGGTTCTGGGCCGCGCACTTCACCCCGGTGTCGAAGCCGGTCGTGACCACGCCGCTGGGCCAGGACAGGCGGAAGTCCTGGTCCTGGACCTGGGTGTCGGTGGTGACGACGAAGCGCCCGTCGGGGGCGGCGACCACCGCGCAGTCGTCCCCGGGCCCGAGCAGCACGTGCCGGTCGGCGGGGCGCACGAGCAGGGGCAGCACCCGCTCCAGCAGCTCGGCCTCCGAGAGGTCCCCGACGGTGGCGGCCGCGCTCGCGTCGCGGGACGGGGACGGCGGGGGCGGGTCCGCTGGGGGTCGGATCATGGCGCCATCCTAACGAGGGCCCCGGACGCGGTACGGGGGTCCGGGCCCGGATTACGCTGGGGGCATGCCCTCGCACCCCCTCCCCCGCCCTGCCCACGCCCTGCTCGCCGCGGGCGCCCTGGCCGCCGTCCTCACCGGCTGCACCCCCGCCGTGACCGTGGATCCCGCCGAGAACGCCGCCGACCCCGGGTGCGCGGCGGCGATGGTGGCGATGCCCGAGGTCGTCGGCGAGCACGGGCAGCGGGAGACCACGAGCCAGGGCACGACGGCCTACGGGGAGCCCACCGCGGCGGTCGTGCGCTGCGGGGTCGCCCCGCCCGGACCGACCACGGACCCGTGCTCGTCCGTGAACGGTGTGGACTGGCTGATCCGCCAGGACGAGGAGGGCGGGGCCACCTGGACGGCGACGACCTTCGGGCGGGACCCCGCGGTCGAGGTGGTCTTCGACAGCGACGCGGTCGCCTCCTCGACCCTGCTGGTGGAGCTCGGCTCGGCCGTGGAGCAGATCCCGGCCGAGCGGCAGTGCCTCGACCTGCAGGACACCCTCGAGGGGCTCTGACGCGGTGCCCGCGCCCGGGTCACGGCCGGACACCCCCGCGGGACCGCCCGCTCACGCCGGCGCCCATCCCGGGGCCCGCAGGTGGTGGGTGATCCGGGCCGGCGCGGGCGGGTGGTCGGGCAGCCCGGTCGGGGTGAGCAGCTCCACCGGGCTGGCCCCCTCCATGCCGGCGTCGTGGTCGACCGCCCAGCGGAGCAGGTCCACCGCGATCGCCTCCACGTGCTCGGCGGCGGTGAGGTCCACGCTGACCGTCACCGGGGGGATCAGCGTCCTGGCGCGGCGGATCAGGGGGTAGAGAGCGTGCTGGTTGACCTCGGTCAGGCATCCGGTGACGAACAGGCGCACGTCGTGGCCCTCGAGGTCGACCTGGACGAGCACGGAGAGCTTGTGGTCCATGAGAGCATCCTTCGTCGCATGCGGTGTCCCACGGCCCCTGCTCGACCTCCGTCCACGATACGCGCGTCCCGCCACACCGGCCAGGGCCCCGGCGGGCGGCGCCGAGCACCGGTCCTCCCGGCCGGCGGCACCCGCCGGCGCCGGCCGGTCAGCGCAGGCCGACCGGCCGCTCCAGGGCGAGGGTGAGCAGCTCGTCGATCAGCTGCCCGTAGGCGAGGCCGGACTCCGCCCACATCCGCGGGTACATCGAGATCGGGGTGAACCCGGGCATCGTGTTCACCTCGTTGATCACCACGCGCCCGTCGGGGGTGTAGAAGAAGTCGGCGCGGCACAGGCCCTCGCCGTCGAGCGCCTCGAAGGCGGTGACCGCGTCGGCGCGGATGGCGTCGACGGCCTCCTGGGGCAGCTCCGCGGGGCAGCTGAGCTTCGCGGAGGCCTGGGAGACGTACTTCGCCTCGAAGTCGTAGAAGGCGTGCTCGTCGACGATCTCGATCTCCCCGGGCATCGAGGTGCGGGCCGGGTCCGTGCCGCGGCCCTGGAGCACGGAGCACTCGATCTCCCGGCCCGGGATGCCGGCCTCGACCACGAGCTTCCGGTCGTGCTCGCGCGCGGCGTCGATCGCGGCGTCGAGGCCCTCGGGCCCGTCCACCTTGGTGATCCCGAACGAGGACCCGGCGCGGGCGGGCTTGACGAACACCGGGAAGCCGAGCGCCGCGATCCGGGCGCGCACGTCCTCGGGGTCGCGCCGCCACTGGCGGTCGGTGACAACGGCGTAGGGCCCGACCGTCAGGCCGGCGGCCTCGAAGGCGAGCTTCATGAAGTGCTTGTCCATGCCCATCGCCGAGGCGGTGACCCCGCAGCCGACGTAGCGCAGGTCGGCGAGCTCGAGCAGGCCCTGCAGGGTGCCGTCCTCGCCGAAGGGCCCGTGCAGCAGGGGCAGGACCACGTCGATGTGCCGGTCGCGGGTGACCGTCTCCCCGCAGGGGCCGGCCTGGCGGACGAGCAGCTCGCTCTCCCCCACCTCCAGGGGCAGGCTCACGCGCTCCTCGCCCACGGGCAGCTCCGCGATCGGGCTCTGCTCGAGCAGCCGCTCGAGCTCCTCCTGCGGGTACAGGAACCACTCCCCGGAGGTGGCGATGCCCACGGTGACGACGTCCCACTTCCGCCGGTCGATGGCCTGGAGCACGCCGCGGGCCGTGATGAGGGAGATGGAGTGCTCGCTGGAGCGCCCGCCGAAGAGCACGGCGACGCAGGGGCGGGCGGCGGTGTCCGGCACCGGGGAGGTGTGGGGGGTCATGAATCGGTTCCTTCGGCTTTGAGTTCGCGGCCCAGCAGCAGCGGGGCCAGGTCGTCGACGTCGATCTCCTCCCGCAGGACCGCGACCACGGCCTCGGTGATGGGCATGTCGACGCCGTGCCCGCGGGCCAGGGCGAGCACGGCGGGCGCGGACTTGATGCCCTCCGCGGTCTGGGTCATCTCCTCCTCCACCTCGGCCATCGTCTTGCCGAGGCCCAGCAGCCGGCCCGCGGTGCGGTTGCGGGACAGCGGGGAGGAGCACGTGGCCACGAGGTCCCCCATCCCGGCCAGCCCGGAGAGGGTCTCCAGCCGGCCACCGAGGGCCAGGGCGAGGCGGGTGGTCTCGGCGAGCCCGCGGGTGATGATGGACGCCTTCGAGTTCTCCCCGAAGTGGCGGCCGTCGGCGATGCCCACGGCCAGGCCGATGACGTTCTTCACCACGCCGCCGACCTCCGTGCCCACCACGTCGGTGTTGGTGTACGGGCGGAAGTAGCGGGTGCGGCAGGCGCGGGCCACCCAGGCGGCGAGGGCGGGGTCGGAGGCGGCCACGACGGAGGCCGTGGGCTGCTCCTCGGCGATCTCCATGGCCAGGTTCGGCCCGGAGAGCACGCCCGTGCGCGCCCGCCAGTGCTCGGCGCCCAGGCCCGTGTCCCGCCCGAGCTCCTCGGCGATGACCTCGCTCATCCGCAGCCCGGTGTCCCGTTCGAGGCCCTTGGCCAGCGACAGGACGACGGCGTCCGGGTCGATGAGCGCTGCCACGGCCGGCAGCTGGGCGCGCAGCGACTGGGCGGGCACGGCGAGGACCACGAGGTCCGCGCCCCGCACCGCGGCGGCGAGGTCCCCCGTGACGGCCAGCCGCTCGGGCAGCCGGATCCCGGGGACGTAGCGGTCGTTGACGTGGGTGCGCGCGACGTGGTCCATGGCGGCGGCGTCGCGGCCCCAGAGCACCACGGTGCGCGCGAGCGGCTCGTGGCGGGCGTGGGCGGTCTCCCGCGCGCTGTCGGCGAGCAGCTTCGCGAAGGTGGTCCCCCAGGAGCCGGCGCCCAGGACGGCGGCCTTCCGGGGGCCGGCGGCGGACCGGGCGGCCGGCGGGGTGCCGGGCACGGCGCCGGCCCCGGTCACAGTCGTCCTCCTCGGCGGCGGTCCCACGGCCGGGGCGGGGCCTCGGCGCCGCGCAGCACGGCGAGCTCGGCGGTGACGGCGCGCATGATCGCCTCGGTGGCGTCCTCCAGCCGGGCGCGGTCGGTCCCCGCGGGGTGCTCCAGCTCCGGGACGTCGTCGCGCCACGGGGACAGGTCCACGGGCGGACCGATCCGCACCCGCACCTCCCGGCGGGGGAACAGGCGCACGGAGCGCTTCCCCGAGGGGTCGCGGCCGAGCACCTCCTGGTCGCCCCAGTGCGCGACGGGCACGACCGGCAGGCCCGTGGCGAGGGCCAGGCGCGCCGCCCCGGTGCGCCCGGCCATCGGCCACTGCTCGGGGTCGAGGGTCAGGGTGCCCTCAGGGTAGACGACGACCGCCCCGCCGGACTCGAGCTCCGCCCGGGCGGCCGTGAGCGCGGCCGCGGCGTCGGCGGTGCCGCGCAGCACCGGCACCTGGCCGGTCGCCCGCAGCACCGTCCCGAGCACGGGGGCGCGGAACAGCGACTCCTTCGCGAGGAACCGGGGCATGATCCCGTTGTCGTAGAGGGTCAGGGCGAGCGTGAGGGGGTCCAGCTCGGTGAGGTGGTTGGCCACCACGACGAACCCGCCCTCCGCGGGGAAGTGCTCCTCCCCCGTCCAGCTGATCCGGGCGACCAGCCGGTACACCGGCTTCACCACGCCGGCCAGGACGCGGAAGAGGCTGCGGTCGGAGGTGCGGCTCATCGGCGGGACCGGCTCACTCGCCGTCGAGCTCGAACGACGCCCCGAGCCCCGTCAGCTTGTCGGTGAAGTGCTCGTAGCCGCGCTTGATGAGCTCCACGCCGGTCACGTGGGAGGTGCCCGCGGCGGCCATGGCCGCGATGAGGTGCGAGAAGCCGCCGCGCAGGTCGGGGATGTTGATCTCGGAGGCCCGCAGCGGGGTGGGCCCGGAGATCACGGCGGAGTGCACGAAGTTGCGCTGCCCGAACCGGCAGGGCACGGAGCCCAGGCACTCGCGGTGCAGCTGGATGGTGGCGCCCATCCGGTTGAGCGCCCCGGTGAAGCCGAAGCGGTTCTCGTAGACCGTCTCGTGGACGATGGACACGCCCTTGGCCTGGGTCAGGGCGACGACGAGGGGCTGCTGCCAGTCGGTCATGAAGCCGGGGTGGACGTCGGTCTCCACGATCAGCGGGTTGAGGTCCCCGCCGGGGTGGAAGAAGCGGATGCCGTCCTCGGTGATGTCGAGGCCGCCGCCGATCTTCCGGAAGGTGTTGAGGAAGGTCATCATGTCGGACTGCCGGGCGCCGGCGACGAAGATGTCGCCGCCGGTGGCGAGGGCCGCGGAGCCCCAGGAGGCCGCCTCGATCCGGTCGGGCATCGCCCGGTGGCGGTAGCCGGTGAGCTCGGGCACGCCCTCGATCCGGATCACCCGGTCGGTCTGCACGGTGATGATGGCGCCCATCTTCTGCAGGATGGCGATGAGGTCCATGATCTCGGGCTCGGTGGCCGCGCCGCGCAGCTCGGTGTGGCCCTCCGCGCGGGTCGCGGTGAGCAGCACCTGCTCGGTCGCGCCGACGGAGGGGTAGGGCAGCTCGACCTTGGCGCCGGTGAGCCCGTGGGGGGCGCTCATCCGGATGCCGTTGGCGAGCTTCTCGACCCGGGCGCCGAAGTGGCGCAGCACGTCGAGGTGGTAGTTGATCGGCCGGTCGCCGATCTTGCAGCCGCCGAGGTCGGGGATGAACGCCTCGCCGAGGGCGTGCAGCAGGGGCCCGCACAGCAGGATCGGGATCCGGGAGTCCCCGGCGTGGGCGTCGATGTCCGCGTGCCGCGCCGTGGTGACGTTCGAGGGGTCGAGGGTGAGGACGCCGTCCTCCCGGCCCACCTCCACGCCGTGCAGCGACAGCAGGTTGGTGACGACCTGGACGTCCTTGATCTCCGGCACGTTGGCCAGGGTGGAGGGCGTCGATCCCAGGAGGGCGGCCACCATGGCCTTGGGAACGAGGTTCTTGGCACCTCGCACGGTGACCTGTCCGGAGAGGGGGACCCCGCCCGTGATGTGCAGTGCGCTGCTCATGACCTTCCGATCTGCTGTTGCCGGTCCGCCCCCCGAGCGGAGGCGGCACCCGTACAGTGTAGTTTCCCCACGGAGCGCCCCCGGACACGGCCGGGGCCGCCGGGTCCGGAACAGCGCACGGCCCGGCGGCCCCGAAGGGCTGCGCCGGGCCGGGGCTCCGCCGTGGGGCTCAGGTGCGCGCGGGCAGCGTGGTGGGCTTGAACGCGGGGCGGGCCGCCTCGAACGCGGTGATCTCGTCCTCGTGCTGGAGGGTCAGCCCGATGTCGTCGAGGCCCTCCGTCAGGCGCCAGCGCGTGTAGTCGTCGATGGAGAACGGCACGGTCACCGTGTCGCACGTCACGGTGCGGGACTCGAGGTCCACCTCGATCTCGGTGCCGGGGTGCTCCTCGATCAGCTTCCACAGCAGCTCGACGTCGGCCTGGTCCACCTGCGCGGCCAGCAGGCCCTGCTTGCCGGAGTTGCCGCGGAAGATGTCGGCGAAGCGCGAGGAGATCACGACCTTGAACCCGTAGTCGCGCAGCGCCCACACCGCGTGCTCGCGCGAGGAGCCGGTGCCGAAGTCGGGCCCGGCCACCAGCACGGAGCCGTGGCGGTACGGCTCCCGGTTGAGCACGAAGTCCTCGTTCTTGCGCCAGGCCGCGAAGAGGGCGTCGTCGAAGCCGGTCTTGGTGATCCGCTTGAGGTAGACGGCGGGGATGATCTGGTCGGTGTCCACGTTGGACTGCTTCAGCGGGACGCCGACGCCCCGGTGGGTGGTGAACTTCTCCATGGGAGGTCTCCTTCGGGTGGGGCGCCGGTCAGGCGGAGGCCAGGTCGGACGGGGAGGACAGCGTGCCGCGCACGGCGGTCGCGGCGGCCACGACCGGCGAGACGAGGTGCGTGCGCCCGCCCTTGCCCTGGCGGCCCTCGAAGTTGCGGTTCGACGTCGAGGCGCACCGCTCCCCGGGGGCGAGCTGGTCGGGGTTCATGCCCAGGCACATCGAGCACCCGGCGAAGCGCCAGTCGGCGCCGAACGCGGTGAAGACCTTGTCCAGGCCCTCGGCCTCGGCCTGCAGGCGCACCTTCGCGGAGCCGGGGACCACCATCATGCGGACGTTCTGCGCCTTCGTGCGGCCCTTGACGATCTCGGCCGCGGCGCGCAGGTCCTCGATCCGGGAGTTGGTGCAGGAGCCCAGGAAGACGGTGTCCACCGGGATCTCCTTCATGGGCGTGCCCGCGGTCAGGCCCATGTACTCCAGGGCCCGCAGGGCGTTGGCCTTGTCGTTCTCGTCGCCGAGCTGCTCGGGGTCCGGCACCGCCTGGGACAGCGGCACGCCCTGGCCCGGGTTGGTGCCCCACGTGACGAACGGCTCGAGCTCGTCGGCGTCGAGGAACACCTCGGCGTCGAAGACGGCGTCGTCGTCGCTGCGCAGGGTGCGCCAGTACTCGACGGCCGCGTCCCAGTCGGCGCCCTCGGGGGCGTGCGGGCGGCCCTTGACGTAGTCGAACGTCGTCTCGTCGGGGGCGATCATCCCGGCCCGGGCCCCGGCCTCGATGGACATGTTGCAGATGGTCATCCGCGCCTCCATCGACAGGGACCGGATCGCGGAGCCGCGGTACTCCAGGACGTAGCCCTGCCCGCCGCCGGTGCCGATCTTCGCGATCACGGCCAGGATGACGTCCTTCGCCGAGACCCCGGGGCGCAGCGTGCCCTCGACGTTGACGGCCATGGTGCGGAACGGCGCGAGCGGCAGGGTCTGGGTGGCCATGACGTGCTCGACCTCGGAGGTGCCGATGCCGAAGGCCAGGGCGCCGAACGCGCCGTGGGTGGAGGTGTGGGAGTCGCCGCACACCACGGTCATCCCGGGCTGGGTCAGGCCCAGCTGCGGGCCCACCACGTGCACGATGCCCTGCTCGGCGTCGCCCAGCGAGTGCAGGCGCACGCCGAACTCCGCGCAGTTGGCGCGCAGGGTCTCGATCTGCTTGCGGGAGGTGTCGTCGGCGATGCGGGAGAAGATGTCCTGCGTGGGGGTGTTGTGGTCCTCGGTGGCGATGGTCAGGTCCGTGCGCCGCAGCCCCCGGCCGGCCAGCCGCAGCCCCTCGAAGGCCTGCGGGGAGGTCACCTCGTGCAGCAGGTGGAGGTCGATGTAGAGGAGGTCCGGCTGCCCGTCCTCACCCTTGCGCACGAGGTGGTCCGCCCAGACCTTCTCGGCGAGGGTGCGTCCGGGCGCCGGGGCGGCGGAGGGCGCGGACGTCGCGGAGATCGGGGAGGGGGTCGTGGACTGGGTGTCCGGCATGGCGGATCCTTCCGTGCTGCCTGGGGCCGCGCCGGATGGGCGCGCCGCCTGAGGAACGTGGTGCTCCCATGGTCCGTGCCGACGTCGCCCGCAGACCAGCTTTTCGGCTTGCTTCTCACATGCTGAGACGCCAGTATCAGCACATGGACACATCTGGACACATGGACCCGTCCGGCGCGCCCCTGGGCAGTCCCCTGGGCGGGGTGGGCAGCGGCGAGGGCCTCGACCTGCCGGCCGGCTCCTCGCCCAGCGGTGTGGGCGTGGTCGACAAGGCGTCGATGATCCTCGACGCCCTCGAGGCGGGCCCTGCCACGCTGGCCCAGCTGGTGACCGCCACGGGCCTGGCCCGCCCGACGGTCCACCGCCTGGCCGTGGCCCTCGCCCACCACCGCTTCGTGGGCCGCGACATCCAGGGCCGGTTCGTGCTGGGCACGCGGCTCGTGGAGCTGGCCTCCGCCGCGGGCGAGGACCGGCTCATCGCCGCCGCCGGGCCCGTGCTGGTCCAGCTGCGCGACGCCACCGGGGAGTCCGCGCAGATCTTCCGCCGGCAGGGCGACTGGCGTGTGTGCGTCGCCTCGGCCGAGCGGCCCATCGGCCTGCGGGACACGATCCCCGTGGGCACGCAGCTGTCGATGAAGGCGGGCTCCGCCGCCCAGGTCCTCGTGGCGTGGGAGGACCACGACCGCCTGCTCGAGGGGCTGCGGCACGCGCGCTTCTCCGCCACGGTCCTGGCGGGGGTCCGCCGCCGCGGCTGGGCCCAGTCGCTGGGCGAGCGCGAGCCGGGGATCGCGTCGGTGTCGGCGCCGGTGCGGGGGCCGTCGGGGCGCGTGATCGCCGCCGTGTCCATCTCCGGGCCGATCGAGCGGCTCACCCGCCAGCCCGGGCGCCTGCACGCCGAGGTCGTGGTGCAGGCGGCCCGCCAGCTCACGGAGGCGGTGCGGGCCGCCGCGCAGTAGCGCCGGGACCGTGCCTGCGAGCGCCGGGGCCCGCAGAGCTCCTCTTGCGCCCCGGATTCCCGCGCGAGTAGCGTGAACGCCATCCGGCCAGGAACCCGCCCGGAGGTGGCGGCCATGGATGACTCGGCTCCGGTCATGCTGCTCGCGACCAAGGACCCGGTCTCCCGGGCAATCCTGGGAGATGAGCTGCGCCGGCGCTACGGCGCCGACTACGAGGTCGTGGTCTGCGGCGACCACGCCCATGCCCGGGCGGTGCTCGAGGGGCTCCGCCGCTGGCATCGCGCGGTGGCCCTCATCGTCGGGTGCTACGGTCCTGCCGACCGCGACGGGCTGGACTTCCTGCGGCGCGCCTACGTCGACCACCCGGCCGCCAAACGGGCCGTCGCGGTGACCTGGGGCGACTTCGCCAGCGCCCCCGCCGTGCTCGGGGCCGTCGCCCGGGGCCACGCCGACCTGCTCGTCCTGCGCCCCGAGGGCCCCCGCGACGAGGAGTTCCACGGCGCGATCACCGACGCCCTCGACGACTGGCACCTCGCCCAGGGCGGAGGGTTCGAGGCGGTCCGGCTGATCGGGGAGCAGCGCGACGGACGGACCCACTCGCTGCGCGACATCCTCGGTCGCAACCACATCCCCGTGGGCTTCCACCCGGTCGGGTCCGCGGCGACGCAGCGGATGCTGGCGGGCCTGGGCCTGCACGAGCCCGAGCTGCCGGTCCTGGTGCTGGAGTTCACCTCCCCGCCGACCGTCCTCGTGAACCCCAGCAACCTGGAGATCGCCGACGCGTTCGGGCTGAACCGGCCCCCGCCGACGGACAAGGTCTTCGACGTCGTCGTCGTCGGCGCCGGCCCCGCCGGACTCGCCGCGGCGGTGTACGCCTCGTCCGAGGGGCTCTCCACGATGGTCGTGGAGCAGCAGGCCGTGGGGGGCCAGGCCGGCACCAGTTCGCTGATCCGCAACTACCCGGGCTTCTCCCGCGGCGTGAGCGGGGCCCACCTGGCCTACCGGTCCTTCCAGCAGGCCTGGGTCTTCGGCACCGACTTCCTGTTCATGCGCCAGGTGGAGGGCCTCGGGGCCGACGGGGCCGTGCGCACGGTGACGACGTCCGACGGCGGGGTCGTGCGGGGCCGCACGGTCGTGGTGGCCACGGGCGTGGACTACCGCCGCCTCGGCGTGCCCCGGCTGGAGGAGCTGGTCGGCAGGGGCGTCTTCTACGGCGCCGCCGTCTCCGAGGCGCCGTCGCTGGCCGGGCAGCCTGCCTGCGTCGTGGGCGGCGGCAACTCGGCCGGGCAGGCCGCCCTGCACGTCGCGCGGTACGCGGAGCACGTGACGCTGCTGGTGCGGGGCCCCTCCCTGGCCGCGACCATGTCCGACTACCTCATCGCCCAGCTCGAGGCGACCGGGAACGTGACGATCCGCTACGGAACCGTGGTCGTGGGGGCCCGAGAGCTGGACGGGTCTCTCGCCGCCGTCGAGGTCGCCGCCACCGGGGGCTCCGGCGGAGCCTCCACCGAGGAGATCGAGGCGGCCGGCCTGTTCGTGCTGATCGGTTCGGCGCCGCGGACGTCGTGGCTGCCCGCCACGGTGCTGCGCGACCGCTCCGGGTTCCTGCGCACGGGCGGCACCTGGGACACCGGGGACGCCGGACCGGCCAGGGCCCCGCTGCCGCTGGAGACCAGCATGCCGGGCGTCTTCGCAATCGGCGACGTCCGGGCCGGCTCGATCAAGCGGGTGGCGACCGCTGTCGGGGACGGCGCGACCGTGGTCTCGCTCCTGCACGGCTACCTCGCCGAGCACCCGCCGCCCGCGGCCCGGGCGGCCGTCCCCGAGGAGCCGGTCGGCGATGCGCCCCTCGGCTGAGGCCGCCGCGGTGGTCCCGTCGGTGCGGAGGCTGCTCTACGTCGCCGCGTTCCTGGTGTTCCTCGCGGGGCTGGTGCTCTTCGTGTTCCCGCTGCGGACCGCGGACTGGTTCGCCTGGACCATCGAGCCGCCCATGACCGCCGTCTTCCTCGGCGCGGCGTACTGGTCGAGCGCGGTCCTCGAGGTGGCGGGCGCCCGCTCCGCCGGCTGGGACCGGGCGAGGCTGGCGGTCTGGCCGGTGTTCGTCTTCACGGCACTGACCCTCGCAGTGACCCTGCTCCACCTCGAGCGCTTCCACCTGTCGCCGGACCACCCGCCGCTGGCCCGGGTCGCCGCCTGGGCGTGGCTGGCCATCTACGCCGGGGTGCCCGTGGCGATGCTCGACGTCAGCCGGCGCCAGACCCGGTCCCGGCAGCCGGCCGCGGACTGCGCGGCGGTGGCCCGAGCGCCTCTGCCGCCCGGGCTGCGGCTCCTCCTGGGGGGCATCGCCGCTGCGCAGCTGACGGTCGGCGCCGCGCTCCTGGCACTGCCCGCGCAGGCCGCGACGCTGTGGCCCTGGCCGCTGACCCCGCTCACGGCGAGGGCGCTCGGGGCCTGGCTGGTCGGCCTGGGGTGGGCGGCGGCGTATGCCCGGTGGAGGGGGGACGCCCGCACCGTCCGCCCCCTCGGGCTGAGCGCCCTCGTCTTCGCGCTCCTGCAGGCGATCGCCCTGGTGAGGTACGGCGACGCCCTGGCGTGGGACGGCGCGCCCGCGATCGGCTTCGCCACCGTACTGCTCGCCGTCGGCGTCGCGGGCGGATGGATCGTCGCCCTGGACCCGGTCCCCGCCCGCCGCTGGGAGCGGCGCCCGGACTAGGGGCCTCAGCGCCGCAGCGCCGCCAGCGCCGCCCGGAAGGCGGCGAAGGCCTCGAGCTCCGCCCGCACGGGCTCGACGACGGTGCGCTGTCCCGCCTCGGCGACCGACGCGCGCAGCTTCCGGCGCACGGAGCGCTCCCGCATCCGGGCGCCGAAGCCGGCGAGGACCCGCCCGGTCAGGGCCAGGAACAGCCCGAGGACCACCCCGGCCAGCACGAGCAGCGTGGGCACCGGCAGCGGGAAGCCCTCGACGTAGGGCGGCGGGGGCACCGGGATCTGGAAGTACTCGAGCAGGAACAGTCCGAGCAGCCACACGAGGCCGGCCACCACGGCGAGCATCGCGAGCCACTGCAGCACGTCGAAGACGATCCACCACCAGGACGTGCGGCGGGCCCGGAAGTCGGTGCGGGCGATGGCCTGGTCGATCGCGTCGGGCAGGCGCGCCTCGTGGGTGCGGGCGGCCTGGCGAAGGGAACGGGTCCAGGGCTCGGCCGCGCCGGAGGCCGCGTCGTGCGCGAACGTGCGCACGGCCGAGTCCGCGGCGGCCCGCTGAGCGGCGCCCAGGGGCGGCAGGGAGGTGCGGTTGACCTCGGGGTTGACGCTGTCGCCGCGGTCGAGGTTGAGCCGGCGCAGCGGGTCCTTGCGGAACTTCTGCAGCCAGCGGGTGGCGATCCACCCGGTGTGCCCGGTGGCGTGCAGGGTGTAGGACTTCCCGGCGGCCCGGGCGATGCCGGACACGTTGGCCGCCTGCGCGAGCCCGTCGGCGAGCCGCTCCTCGGCCTGCGGGGTGATCCCGGCCGGCTCGCCGCCGCCGGAGGCCTGCGCGAGGAGCTCGGCGGCGTCGGTGACGTCGGCGTCGAGGCGGGCCCCGGCCGCGGCCCGGGAGTCGGCGACCTGCCGGATCCGGGCGCGCAGGGCCTCGACGCCCTCCCCCGTGAGCGCGGAGACGGCCACGGGCTTCGACAGCCCGGTGGTCGGCAGCCCGTCCTCGGCCACGAGCTCCTCGAGGGAGCGCATCACCGCGGGGACCTCGGCGGGCGGGAGCCGGTCCACCTGGTTCATCACGACCATGGTCACGGCGCCGTGCCGGGCCAGGGGCGCGATGAACTCCTGGTGGATGATCGCGTCCGCGTACTTCTGCGGGTCCACGACCCACACCACGACGTCGACCATCCCGACGAGGCGCTGCACGATGGTGCGGTGGTGCAGGCTCACGGAGTCGAAGTCGGGCAGGTCGAGCAGGATCAGCCCGCCGGGGGCCTCGGGGGCGGGCGCGCCGGTGAACCGCCCCTTGACGCGGCTCCAGCGGCCCGCGTCCTCCTGCCCGGTGGGCAGGGGCGTGTCGACGTGGTGGCGCTGGGCGACGTCGAGCCAGTCCAGGAGGGGCTCGCTGCCGGCCTCGCCCCACACCGCCGCGAGGGGCTGGGAAGTGGTGGGGCGGCGGGCGGCGGTACGGGCGATCTCCCGGCCCACGACGGCGTTGAACAGGGTGGACTTCCCGGAGCCCGTGGCCCCGAAGAAACCGACCACCGTGTGGTCGGCGGACAGGGAGCGGCGCTCGGCGGCACGGTCGAGCACGGTGCGCGCGGTGGCCACGGCGTCGTCGTCGAGACGGCCCTCGGCGAGGTCGGTGGCGCGCGCCAGCGCCGTGAGCCGCTCGGACAGGGTCGGGGCGGCCTGCTTCGCCGGGCTCACCGGCGCTCCCCCGTGCCGTCGACGGCGGAGCTGCCGCCCGGGTCCCCGCCCGGGTCCCCGGTGGTGCCGTCCCCCACGCCGCGCCCGGCGGCGCGCACCCGCTCGGCGGCGGCCTTGAGCTCGTGGGCCTGCGGGTGGCCCTCCAGGACGTCGAGGCGGCGCAGGAACACGTCCGCCTGCTCGTCCATGAGCTCGTGGATGCGCACCTCGAGGTTGCGCCGGGCCTCCTCGGCCATGCGCCGCACGGCGTCCTCGCCGAAGACGGCCTCCAGGAGCTTGGTCCCGACCACGCCGGAGCCGCCGGCGATGCCGACCTCCAGCCCGGTGAGCCCGCCCGTCATGGAGAACACCCCGATCATGAGGATCACGGTCAGGGCGTTGACGCCCAGGGACATCGCCCGGGCCTGGGTCCGCTTGCCCGCGCCCTCGCGCTGGATGAGCGCCATGAGGTCGCTCTGCCACGCGCGGATCTGCTCGCCGGTGCGCTCGGGGAAGTCGGCGGGGAGGGAGCCGAGGTCGCTGTCGCCGAGCAGCACGCGCCCGGCGGTCTCGGCCTGCCAGCGCCGCTCGGCGGTCTCGGCCGCGCGGGCGGCCTCCTCGACGATCACGGTCTGCAGGCCGGTCTCGATGGCCTCCTCGACCTGCACCTCCGGGGCGGGCCGGCCGGTGAAGAAGGCCGTCAGCCGGTCGCGCATCCGCCCGACCCCGGCCTCGAGGTTGCGGAAGAACTCGCCGGTGCCCACGAAGTCCTGCCAGCGGGCGAGCACCTCCCCGCGCAGCAGCGTGCCGTCCCGGGTCGAGTCGACGACGGAGGCCAGCGCCTCCTCGAACGCCCGCTCGACGTCCGCGCGCAGCTGCGCCTCGACGCGCTGCTGGGCGAGCACGGCGTCACCGGCCGCGTCGGTGCGGTCGGCGATCGAGCGCACGGCACCGCCGAGGGTGCGGCGGGCGATCTCGGAGCGCGCCGCGGCGTCGCGGCCCAGCGCGGCGAGGTAGTCGACCACGGGGGCGACGACGGGCGGGGGCAGCATCCCGGTCTCGTTGAGCGGCGACTCCGGGACCACGAAGACGGGGGCGTCGGCCAGGCCCTGCTCGGCGAGCATCCGCCCCAAGTCCTCCTGGATCTCGGCCTCGAGCCCCGGCGGGACCCGATCGAGGACCACCGCCACGGTGATGTCGCGCTGGGCGGCCTCCACGAGCAGCCGCCACGGGACGGCGTCGGCGTAGCGGTTGGCGGTGGTGACGAACAGCCACAGGTCGGCGGCGGCCAGCAGCTGCCCGGCGAGGCGGCGGTTCTCGTCGGAGATCGAGTCCACGTCCGGGGCGTCGAGCAGGGCGACGCCCTCCGGGATGCGCGGCTCGGCGAGCAGCACGAGCGCCTGCCCGTCCGCCGTGCCGGGCAGGGACCGGGGCGAGGACGTGTCCGCGGCGCCCGAGCCGGCGGGGGTGACCTTCCGCGCGTGGATCCGGCTCAGGTGCGGCAGCACCCGCTGGGTCGAGAACGCCTCGGCGTCGCGCGGGTGGTGGATGAGGATGGGCTGGCGGGTGGTGGGGCGGATCGCCCCCGACCGGGTCACGGGGTGGCCCACGATCGCGTTGACCAGCGTGGACTTGCCCGCGCCGGTGGAGCCGCCCACCACCGCGAGCAGCGGGGCGTCGAGGGAGCGCACCCGGGGCAGGACGTAGTCGTCGAGCTGAGCCACCGCCCGCTGGACGTCCTCCCGCTCCCGCAGGACGGTGCTCGTGGACAGCGGCAGGCTCGACGCCGCGAGCAGGGCCCGCGCGTCCTCGAGCGCTCTGAGGATCTCCGTCTGGTCGGTCACAGCCTCATTGTGCCAGTAAGCCTGCTGTGCACCCATGCTCCCCGCGCTCGCGGGGGGCATGGGTGCACGCACCGGGCCCGGAGGGGCGGGGCCCGGCGGGGCTCAGGGCATCCGGACGGCGATCTTGCCGCGGACGTGGCCCTGCGCACTGAGCCGGTACGCCTCCGCGGCCTCGTCCAGCGGGACCGTCCGGGCGAGCTCGACCTGCACCGCGCCGCCGTCGACCAGGCGGCTCAGCTGCGTGAGGTCCTCGGCGGAGGGGCGCACCCACATCCAGGTGCCGCCGTGGGCCTCGACGGCGTCGTCGGCGATGGAGGCGTGCCGGCCGCCCCCCGCGAGCACCGCCAGGGTCTGCTCCACGACCCCGCCCACGAGGTCGACGACGACGTCCACCCCGCCGGGCGCGAGCGCGCGGACGCGCTCCGGCAGGCCGTCCCCGTAGGCGACCGGCTCGGCGCCGAGCCCGCGCAGGTAGTCGTGGTTGGCCTCCGAGGCCGTGCCGATCACCCGGGCGCCGCGGGCGAGCGCGAGCTGGACCGCGAAGCCGCCCACGCCGCCGGAGGCGTTGTGGATCAGCACGGTCTCGTCGGCGGCGACTCCCAGGCGGCCGAGGACCTGGTACGCGCTGAGCCCGGCCAGCGGCAGGGCGGCGGCCCGGTCCCAGTCCGAGGACGCGGGCTTCGGCGCGAGCAGGCGCGAGGGCAGGGCCACGTACTCGGCCATGGTGCCGCCGTGCACCCAGTCGGTGCGGGCGTAGGCGACGACCTCGTCGCCCGGGGACCACTCGGGCACGTCGATGCCGACGGACTCCACGACCCCGGCGACGTCCCAGCCGGGCACCACGGGGAACTGGACCTCCATGAGGGCGTCCAGGCCCCCGGACATGATCTTCCAGTCGACCGGGTTGACGGCGGCGCTGCGCACCTTCACCAGCACCCATCCGGGCGGGACCTTGGGCAGGGGCAGCTCGGTGAGCTCGAGGACGTCGGGGTCGCCGTAGCGTGCGTAGGCCAGTGCTCTCATGCCCGGGCAACGGGGCCTCCCGGTGGACTATTCCCCGGGCGCCGGGGGCCGGGCCGGAACGAGGAGATCCCACGGCGCGCACGGGCGCGCCGTGGGATCCGCCCGTGGCGAGGCGCCGGGCTCAGCCCAGCGCGTCGACCAGCTCCGAGCACGCGGCCTCGCAGCGCCGGCAGGCCTCGGCGCAGATCCGGCAGTGCTCGTGCATGGACGCGTGGCGTTCGCACTCGTCGGCGCAGGCCTTGCACGCCATCCAGCACGCCTGCACCGCCGAGAGCGTGATGTTCGCGTCGTAGCCGGTGTGCCTCGACAGCACCCGCCCGGTCGCCTCGCACAGATCCGCGCAGTCCAGGTTGGTGCGGATGCACTTGGTCAGCTGGGCGACCATGTCCTCGGACAGGCACGCGTCCGCGCACGCGGTGCAGGTCTGGGCGCACTCGAAGCAGGCGGCGATGCAGGCCGCCAGCTTGCCCCGGTCCACCCCGCCCAGGTCCTTCGGGTAGGCCTCGAGCATCGCTGTCACGTGGGTCATGGTCCCGCTCCTTCGTCCGTGCGGCGCCGGGACGGTTCCCGGGCACCGGCCCTGCGGTGGGGGGTGCGATCGGCGGCCCGCGGGTGCGCTCCGGCGGTCACGTCGCCGACAGTAGCCCGGTGGTCGCCCCGGGTGAAGACCCGGGCGCCGAAGCGTCGACGATGACGTCGCACCCGGGCCTCCTCCCGCGCCGCCCCGGGGCACGGCGGGGCCCCGCGCCGCGGGCGTCCGCGGCACGGGACCCCGGGGACGGGTCCTGCCCTACTGGTTGAAGACGGCCTCGGTGACGTCCGTGGGCTTCTCGAAGGTCTTGTCCGGGAGGTTGCGCAGCGCCTCGAGCACGGTGTCGCCGGCCCCGGAGTCCTCGGCCTTCCGCACGACGTCCTCCTTGCTGACCGGGTAGTCCAGGCCGCCGAGGTGCTTCTGCAGCTCGATCGGGTTGGGGTTGTCGGACATGGCTGTCTCCTCTGCGCGGGCGGTCTCGCCCCGCCGGCGGGGCGGGGCACGAACGCCCCCAGTCTGTCAGCCTGCTGGGCGCACGTCAGCCCCCGCCGCGGCGCTGCCCGTGCTCACTGACCGGCCCGGCCCTCCTGCTCGAGGATCCGCAGCCGCTCCCGGTACTCCTCCTCGGTGATCTCCCCGCGGGCATGGCGGTCCAGCAGGTCGTCGCGCGCCCTGCGCAGGCCCAGCCGCGTCCGCGTCCTGCGCCCCCACCGGGTGTCCTGCCCGTAGCGCAGCACGAACCACACGAGGGCCCGGGCCGCGCCCCACCCCACGATGGCGATCAGGAGCACCCAGACCACCAGCTCCCACGCCTGGAACGGCGACAGCCCCAGCACGCCCACGGTCCCACCGATCCCTCCGACGTCGTCCGCCGCCCCGGCTTTCCCGGCCTCAGGCGCAGGCACGGACGGTGGCGCGAGAATAGCAGGCACCTCGGACGTCGGACGGGCCCGTCCCGGCGCCGGAGCGCCCGGAGGGCTCAGCGCGAGAGCGTCCGCACGCCGTCCACGACGGCCTCGTGCACGCGCGGGTCGCTGAGCGGCAGGAAGTGCCCGCGGGTCTCCAGCTGCACGTTGCGCGCCCCCTCCAGCCTGCTGCCGCCGGGGATGTGCGGATCGAACCGGCCGTAGATGGACACGATGTGCTGGTCCACGTGCCGGCTGGACGTGAGCTCGGTGAGCTCCGGGGAGTGCGGCAGGAACACGCGGATCGCCGGGAGGGGCAGCAGGTAGGCGAGCTTGGACCCGGTGAAGGGGGTGTTGATCGCCACGAGGCCCTGGATCGCGGTCGCGTCGTTGTGGTGGGACAGCAGCCGCTTGCCGATCAGCCCGCCCTTGCTGTGGGCCACGAGCACGCAGCGCTCGATGCCCTCGTCCCGGATGTGGCGGTCCACGAGCCGGGCCATCTCCTCGATGGTCCCGGTGTTGTACTTCAGGTCCTCGACGACGTGCACCCCGTAGCCGTGCCCGCGCAGCAGCTCGGCCACGGGCAGCAGGAACGTCCAGCTCTCGTAGATGCCGGGGATGAGCACGACGGCCGGCCGGTCCGGGGCGCCCCGGCGGTAGCCGAGGGGGTCCGGCCGGCGCAGGAGCCCGGCGGCCTGCCAGCGCAGGGCGTAGGCGTAGTCCCGGGCCCAGGCGGCGAGGTTGCTGCCGGTCTCGGCGGCCCCTGCGGTCAGGCGCCGGGGAAGCCGGTCGAGGAGGCGCTCGGGAAGTCCGTGCGGGGCCCGGGGCGACGGGCGGCGAGGAGGGCGAGGAAGGGTGCGCATGCGGCGGCGAGCTCCTGGGGTCGGGTGTGCTGGACGGCGTGGGCGCCGCCGGGGATCTCGAGGAAACGGGCGTCGGGCGCGGCGCGGGCCAGGCGCTGCGCCCAGGGCCGGGGGGCGATCGGGTCGTCGGCCCCGCGGACCACGAGCCCCGGCGCCGCGCAGCCGCGGATGTCGTCCTCGATCCGGTCGGCCAGCATGTGGCGCGTGGTGCGCAGGTAGCGCAGCGGTCCCATCCGGAGGTAGTTGCGGAAGATCACGACGTTGGTCGGCGGCGGCTCGCGCAGGGTGTCCTGCAGCAGCCGCCGGCCCTGGGCCAGGGCGGTGCGCGCGTCCGGGTCCACGGTGGGCCCGATCAGCACGTAGCCCGCGCACAGTCCGGGGTGGTCCTTGACGGTGTCCACCACGATCTGGCAGCCCATGGAGTGGCCGACGACGACGGGCGCGTCCAGCCCCAGCGCGGCGATCGTGCCGGCCGTGATCTCGCCGAGCTCCTGGACGTCCAGCGGGCGCTCCGGCCGGGGTGTGGTGCCGTAGCCGGGCAGGTCGAGCGCGTAGACGTCGTGGTCGGCCGCGAGCACGTCGGCGAAGCGCAGGAAGTACTCCCCCGACACGCCGATGCCGTGCACGAGCACGACCGGCGGGCGGGCGCGGTCGAAGGTGCCGCGGATGTCGACGGTGCGGGCGCCGACGGCGAGGCGCCGCCTCGCCAGAGCGGGGTGCTTCGCCGGGGGTCGGGGCACGGTGTTCTCCTCGGGGTCGGGAACGGAGGGTCGGGAACGGAGGGTCGGGAACGGAGGGTCGGGAACGGGGGTGGGATCGGGGGCGGTGCGCCGGCGGCCGCTGTCACGACCGTGGCCGGGTCACCGGGCACCGCTCAGCGGTGGGTCGCCGCGACGGCGGCGTGCACGACGTCGCGCGGCTCCCCCCGGGCGGCACGGGCCTCCCGCTGGCGGCGGGCGCCGCTGCCGTCCCGCAGGACGGACGCCACCACGGACTCGACGTGCTGCTGCTCGCCGCTCGCCGCCAGGGCGGGGCGCACGTGCTCGAGCAGTTCCGCGACGACCTCCCCGGCGGGGGCGGGAGCCTGGGAGGCGGGGCTGACCAGCGGACCGTCGGGTCCGGCCATGCTGGCCTGCCACGTCCACGCGCTCAGCTGCGCGGCCCCGACCGGCGCCGCGGGCAGGCCGGCCCGCCACTGCCGGGCCGCGGTCTCGACGAGGGCCCGGACCAGGGCCGCCAGCACCCCGGCGTGCTCGGCGTCGAGGCACACGTCCGCGATGCGGACCTCCACGGTGGGAAAGCGGGCGGAGAGCCGGGCGTCGAAGTAGAGCATGCCCCGGTCCAGCGGCACGCCGGAGCGCAGGAGGGCGGCGCAGCGCCGCTCGTACTCCTCCGCGGAGCCGAAGCGCTCCGTGGGCCCGGCGGTGGGCCAGCGCAGCCACGCCTGGTAGCGGAAGCTGCTGAACCCGGTCTCCCGGCCGTACCAGAACGGGGAGTTGGCGCTGAGCCCCAGCACGACGGGCAGCCAGAGCCGGATCCGGTCCAGCACGGCCACGCCCTCGTCGGGGCCCGCCACGCCCACGTGGACGTGGAACCCGCAGGTGAGCTGCTCGGCGGCGATCAGCCCGAACCGCTCCTGGATCCGGCGGTAGCGGGGCTCGGGCACCAGGTGCGGCAGGGCCGTAGAGACCGGGGAGGCGAGCGCGACGACGCGGGCGCCCACCTCCCGGGCGGCGGCGTCGGCGAGGGCACGGCCCCGGCGGATGGCGGTGATCTGGTCGGCGAGCCGGGTCACCGGGGGCCCGGCCACCTCGAGCTGTTCCTGCTGCAGCTCCGTGGTGACCTGGTGCCGCGGGGCAGGAGCGCGCCCGCGCACCCGCTCGGCGTGGCGGCGCACGACGAGGCGGCTCACGGCCAGCGGGTCGAGGGTCTCGGCGTCCACGAGGAGCAGCTCCTCCTCCACCCCGAAGGTGCGGAGGGGGCCCGCCGCGGGCGGGGCCTCGGGCCCGGCCGTGGGCGAGAGCGCGGGAGGGGGTCCCGCGGGGTTCGGGTACTGGAGAACGGTCGTCACCACCATCGGGGCTCGAGGAGAGCGGTGGGGGCGGGCACCTGCCACGGGCCCGTCGTCATCGCCGAGCTGCCTGGTCAACTCACGAGGAGCGTAGCACCGGGAACACCGCCGGCGGTGGTGCAGCCGGTGAAGAGCCCGGGAGCCCGGCCCGGCGGCGCCGGGCACGCCGGGCGAGCGCGGTGGAGGCCCTGCCACCGGCCACGACGCCCGCGGCACCCCTTGACGCAAAGCATGAACTGCGCTTCACTATTCGGTACAGGGAGGGGAGTATCCCACCGACGTTCCGCCGTCACTTCGGCCCCGTGGGCGGGGTCCGGCGGGGCGGGCCCCGCCGCGGGCCGGGAGAGACCTCCGATCGGATCGATCGGGAGGTTCTCGTGATGGATGTGCCGTTGTGGGTCTGGGCCGCGGTGGTCGGGGTCATCGTGGTGATGCTGGCCGTGGACCTGTTCGCCCACCGCCGCGCCCACGTGATCGGGGTGGCCGAGGCGGCCGTGTGGTCGGGGGTGTGGGTGGCCTTCGGGGTCGGCTTCGGGGTGCTGGTGTGGCTGCGGTGGGGGGCGGAGTACGGGCAGCAGTACTTCTCCGGCTACCTGATCGAGAAGTCCCTGGCCGTGGACAACGTGTTCGTGTGGGCCATCGTCTTCAGCCACTTCGCCGTGCCGCGGGCGTTCCAGCACCGGGTGCTGTTCCTGGGCGTTCTCGGGGCGCTGGTGCTGCGCGGGGTCTTCATCGCCGCCGGGGCGGTGCTGATCCAGCACTTCTCCTGGATCCTCTACGTCTTCGCCGCGTTCCTGCTCTACACCGGGTGGCGGATGATCCGTCAGCGCCACCAGCACCTGGACCCCGAGGCCTCGACGGTGCTGCGCGGCTTCCGCCGGTTCGTGCCGATGACCGAGGCCTACCACGGCCAGCGGCTGCTCGTGCGCCGCGACGGGGTGCTGCTGGCCACCCCGCTGCTGGCGGTGCTGGTGCTGATCGAGGTCACCGACGTGGTCTTCGCCGTGGACTCCATCCCGGCGATCTTCGCCGTCACCGAGGAGGTGTTCCTGGTCTTCACCGCCAACGCCTTCGCGATCCTGGGGCTACGGGCGATGTACTTCCTGCTGGCGGACCTGATCCACCGGTTCGTCTACCTCAAGATCGGGCTGGCCCTGGTGCTGATCTGGGTGGGGATCAAGATGCTGCTGAAGATCGACGTGTTCTACATCCCCACCAGCATCTCCCTGGCGGTGGTCGCCACGATCATCACCGTCTCCATCCTCGCCAGCCTGGCCGCCACCCGCGGTGCGGGCCGCCGCGCCCTGCCGTCCCCGTCCGACCCGCCCTTCCGGGTGGCCACCGCCGCCGAGGACGCCGCCCTGGAGCCCGTCTGGCCCCGCCGCCGACCCCCGCACCCGGAGCGGGACGGCCGGCACCAGGACCGACAGCACGGGGGAGACCTCCGCTGACCTCTGCCCCGCCCCGCCCCCACCGCCGCCCATCGGCCCGATGGGTGCCGGCGCGGTGGGCGCGGACGGCGCGGGGCGAGCAGAATGGTCGCCATGACCCCGGACCAGCACGACGCCGCCCCGCCGGTCCAGCGCCCGGCGTGGACGTTCCTCACGAACCACGGACACGTCCTCCTGGCCGTGGCGCAGGCCGAGGACGCCCGGGTCAGCGACATCGCGGCGCGGGTGGGGATCACCGTGCGGACCACGCTGGCGATCCTCAAGGAGCTGGAGGAGGCCGGCTACCTGGCACGGCGGCGCGTGGGCCGGCGCACCCACTACACGGTGGACGGGCACCGGCCGTTCCGGCACCCGGCGATCGCCGCGCACGAGGTCGGGGAGCTGCTGTCGATCTTCACGGCGCAGCCCACGGCCCCGGCCGGTGAGGACCGTCCGGGGCCGTGAGCCTGCGGTGACGACGCCCCGGCCCTGCGGTGCCGGTGCGTCCCGGACGACCGCCGATCAGGACCACCCCGGCCGGGACGGCGGCCGGGCGAGGGCGGCCAGGAGGAGCTCGGGTGGCGTGGGCCGGGGGTCCTCCTCACCTCCTCGGGGTCGGGCTCCGGTGGGCCCGGACTGCCGGCTCCGCCGCGGCGGCGGGCGCGAGGCGGGCGGGGTCGAGGTCGATCCGGCGCAACAGCTGGGCGTTGAGCGCCACGACGATGGTGGACAAGGACATCAGCACGGCCCCGACGGCCGGGGAGAGGACGATCCCGGCCGGGGCCAGCGCTCCCGCGGCGAGGGGGACGGCGACGACGTTGTAGCCCGCCGCCCACCCCAGGTTCTGGACCGCCTTGCGGTAGCTGGCCCGGGAGAGGTCGATCATGGACAGCACGGCACGGGGGTCGTTGCCGGCCAGGACCACCCCGGCGGACTCCACGGCCACGTCGGTGCCGGCGCCGATGGCGATGCCGACCTCCGCCCGGGCCAGCGCCGGGGCGTCGTTGACGCCGTCCCCGACCATGGCGACCGTCGCCCCGCGGCGCTGGAGCTGCGCGACCTCCGCATCCTTGTCCCGCGGCAGGACCTCGGCGAAGACCTCGTCGATGCCCAGCTCGCGCCCCACGGCCTCGGCCACCTGACGGGCGTCCCCGGTGATCATGGCGACCCGCACGCCGCGGTCCTGCAGGGCGGTCACGGCCGCGCGGGACTCCTCGCGCACCGCGTCCTCCAGGGCCAGGGCACCGATCACGCGCCCGTCGCGCAGGACGTGCAGCACGCCGGCGCCGCGCCCGGCCCACTCGCCGGTCGTGCCCGCGATCTCGGCGGGGATCTCCACGCCCAGCTCGCGGAGCATGTTGGGCCCGCCCACGGTGATCTCGGACCCGTCGACGACGGCGCGCACGCCGCGGCCGGTCACGGAGCTGAAGCGGGCGCCGCGCCGGGCCTGCCGGGCGGCCCCGGGGTGGCCGGCGGCGGCCGTGACGACGGCGCGCGCGACGGGGTGCTCGCTGTCGGCCTCGGCCGCGGCGGCCAGCGCCAGCAGCTCGGCCTCGGAGACCCCGGGGACGACGGCCGCGCCGGTGACGGCGTGCCGGCCCTCGGTGAGGGTGCCGGTCTTGTCGAAGAGCACCACGTCGATCGTGCGCATCCGCTCCAGCGCCAGGCGGTCCTTGATCAGGACGCCGGACCGGGCCGCGCGCTCGGTGGAGATGGCGATGACCAGCGGGATGGCCAGCCCCAGGGCGTGCGGGCAGGCGATGACCAGGACGGTGACGGTGCGCACGACGGCGCCGTCCACGTCGCCGAGCAGCACCCAGACCAGGAAGGTGACGGCACCGGCCGCCAGGGCGAACCAGAACAGCCACGCGGCGGCGCGGTCGGCCAGGGCCTGGGCGCGGGAGGAGGACTCCTGGGCGGCGGCGACCATGCGCTGGATGCCGGCCAGCGCGGTGTCCGCGCCCACGGCGCCGATCCGCACGCGCACGGAGTTGTCGGTGGCCACCGTCCCGGCCACCACGGTGTCCCCGGGACGGCGGCCGGCGGGCCGGGACTCGCCCGTGATCATGGACTCGTCGAACTCGGCCTCGCCGTCGACGACCTGCCCGTCGGCCGGGACGCGGGCCCCCGGGCGGATGAGGACCACGTCGCCCACCGCCAGCTCCGCGATCGGGACGGTGACGACGCCGGCGTCGGTGACCTTGTCGGCCCGGTCGGGCAGCAGCGCGGCCAGGGCGTCGAGGGCCCCGGAGGCGGCGCCCAGGGCGCGCATCTCCATCCAGTGGCCCAGGAGCATGATGACAATCAGCAGGGCCAGCTCCCACCAGAAGTCCAGGTCGAAGCCGCCCACGCCCAGCGTGGTGACCCAGGACGCGACGAAGGCCACGGTGATGGCCATGGCGATCAGCAGCATCATGCCCGGTCGGCGGGCCCTCAGCTCGGTGAGCGCCCCGCGCAGGAACGGGGCCCCGCCGTGGAGGAAGATCACGGTGCCCAGGACCGGGGGGATCCAGGCCGACCCGGGGAACACGGGGACGTGGTAGCCCAGCAGGTGGGCGAGCATCGGACTGAAGGACACCACGGGAACGGCCAGCGCGAGGGAGAGCCAGAACCGGTGCTTGAACATCACCGTGGAGTGCCCGGCGTGCTGGCAGTGGGCGTGGACCTGGCGCTCCTCGTCGAGGCCCGAGTGGGCGTGGTCGTGGGGCATGGCCTGCCCGTGGGTGGCGGCGTCGGCGGCGTGTCCGCCGTCGTGCTCGGGACGGGAGTGGGACGGGGTGGTCATCGGGGGCCCCTCGGTCGTCGGTGGAGCTGGTGCACTGCCCCGAAGTTATACCCCCTGGGGGTATCAGTCAAGGGTGCGGCGGCACCCCCGGAGCACCTCGCCCCGCCCGCCACGACCACCCGGCCGGGAGGGGCGCACGCACCCCTGGAGCCGGCACGGAGGGTCCGCGACGCCGGCCGCACGGGAGCTCGGCGGGCACCGCCGGGCCGGACTTGAACAAGGAACAACAGGGGGCTTAGTATTTTCCTGCGCCTCGGCAGGCAGTGGGCTTAGTGTTCCGCTGCGCGCCCGGGCCGCCGCGCGGCCGCCCGGCCGCGCACCCCCCGAAGGAGCAGCCCCGTGAACAAGATCTCCGTCCTCGTCGAGGTGGACCTCGACGGCCAGTTCGTCCGCGTCAACGTCACGGGGGCGCTCACCGCGATGAACCAGCAGGGCCTGCACCCCGTGCTCCGCCGGGCGCGCACGATGCTGCCGGACGCCACGGTCACCGTGGACCTCACGTGCGTGCGCGAGCTGGAGCCGGTCGCGGTGGACCTGCTGCGCCGGGCCGTGGAGCACGAGGACCACCTGCGCGGCGCCGTGGAGCTCCTCCTTCCCCGGGAGGCGCCCGCGGAGGCCGCCGCGTCCGCGCTGGACGCCCGCCGCCGGCTGCGCGCGGAGGTGCTGCGGCGCCGCTCCGCCGCCCTTCCCGTGCCGCTGCCCGAGCTGGAGCTCGACACCGCCTCCTGAGCCCCCGCCCCGCGGGAGGCCCCCGGAGGCTCCCACCCGGAGCCGCGTCCGCCCCGGCGGCGGTACCGTCCGCCCGGCGGGAGCCGGCCGGACGTTCTCAGGAGGATGCTCTACCCTGTTCCGGGTGTTGACGATGCGCACCCTGACCGCCGGAGACCGGGCGGTGATCGCGGAGTTCCTGCTGAGCGACCCCGCGCACACGAGGATCTGCTTCGACCGCGAGCCGGTCCCCGAGGACGCCGACGCGCTCCTGTCGTCGGCCGCCTACGGCGCCGGGGCCCCCGCCCACGCTCTCGTGGGAGCGTTCGACGCCGGCGGGACGCTCGTCGGGCTGCTGGACTGGGTGGCCCGCTGGCCGACCCCGGCCAGCGGCTACGTCGGACTGCTGCAGGTCCGTCCGGGACGCCGCGGGGCAGGGATCGGCACCGCCCTGCTCGCCCACGCCCAGGACGCCGCCCGGGCACAGGGGTGCCGCCAGCTGATGCTGTCGGTGATCGCCCGCCATCGCGAGGCCCGCACGTTCTGGTGCCGGCAGGGCTTCCAGCTGCTCAGCGCGCACCGGGAGCGGACGGCGGGGCCGCTGGAGGCCGTGGTGATGCACCGCCCGATCCCGGCCCGGGGGCCGGAGGAGCACCACGGGCTCGGCGCGACCCTGTCCGCCTGAGCACGGTCCGCCCTGCCACGACGGAGGTCATCTCCCGCGCCCGGGAGGGCCCCTCGTGCCGGCCGGTCAGTGCCCGGAGGCCAGCCGCGCCGCCTCCTCGATGATCTCCTTGCGCAGCTCCGAGTCCACCCGCACGGTACCCCCGTCGCTCGTCCGGGCCGTGTGGAGCTCCTTGGCGTCGACGGGGTCGGCGGCACTCCCGCCCGCCGCGGAGGACGTCGGCAGCGCCTTCAGGCGGCGGCGCTTCTTGGCGGCCCGGTAGGTCAGGGAGCCGGCCGGGGTCCGCTGGGCGAAGTCGCTCATGGGCCCCCTCCTCTCGTGCGCGCGCGCCCGCCCGTGGCGGGTCGTGGCCCCACTCTACTCCGGGCCGTCGCCGGTGTCGTCGGCCCGTCCCCACTGCGCGCGCACGTGCTTCTCGATCGCGGCCCCCACGGCCTGGAACATCGCGCTGTCCTGCGGGGGCGGCCGCCACGAACCGGGCTTCTTGAGCTCGTTCAGGACCTTGAGCCCGGCCAACTGGCGCACCGGGTGCTCGTCGTCGGCCGCGGCGTCGAGGGCCCACTCCACGCGCTTCCACCACTGGTCGGCACGGTAGACCTGGAAGGCCACGAGGACCACGGCCGCCGGGATGAAGGCCGCGGCCACCTTCCAGACGTCCCCGAGCACCGCCCACGAGTGCGCGCCCCAGCGCCCCTGGGACACGTTGAGCCAGGTCACGGCCACCGAGAGCGTGCCGGCGACGAGCAGCCCGGCAACGAGCAGCATGGTCCAGGACAGCCGTCCGGCGAGGCCCATCGCCCCTCCCTTCCCGACGGCCCTCCCGAACCCACCGGGGAGGGCCCTCGTGTCGTCGCCCACGGCCCCCTGAGACCGTCCGGTGCGGCCCCTGGCCGGGCGCCACGTCGCGTTGTTCGAAGATGTGTTCGAACAACACGATACCGGATCCGGGGTGACGTTGGCCGGAGGACGGGGCGGCCGACTCGCCGGGACCGGTTCCCCGGGACGGCGCAGCCGTCACATCAGCAGCCTGATCGGTTACCGTGGCAGGCAGCGCCCCCGGCGCCGGCAGGCGGAGCGCCCGCCTGCCGTGGATCTTCAGGAGGAACCATGCCCAAACCCGTCATCAGCACGGCCAGTACCGTCTGGAACGGCGATCTCTTCAACGGCTCGGGCACCACCGGTCTGTCCGGCTCGGGCCTGGGCCCGTTCAGCGTCGACTGGAAGGCCCGTGCGGAGGAGGGCCCCGGCGCCAAGACCAGCCCCGAGGAGCTCCTCGCCGCCGCCCACGCCACGTGCTACTCCATGGCGCTGTCCAACGGCCTGGCGCAGAACGGCACCCCGCCCACCCAGCTCGACTCCTCCGCCGAGGTCACCTTCGTGGCCGGTGAGGGCATCAAGGGCGTCAAGCTCACCGTCCGGGCGCAGGTGGAGAACGTCTCCGCGGAGGACTTCGCCCGCCTCGCGGACGAGGCGAAGTCCGGCTGCCCGGTCTCCCAGGCGCTCGCCGTGGACATCACCGTGGACGCCTCGCTGGTCTGACCCGCACCGTCCGCCGGTCCGGGAGGAGCCCGGACCGGCGGACGAGCCGGACGGGGCGTGCCGCCGGGAGGACCGCCGGTCGCCGAGGAAACATGTGGAGGCAACCGTCCCGCAACATCGCCGTCACGTGGTCGGGGCATCCTGGGCCTGTTCCTGCCCCCCTCCCCCGAAGGACGTGCGCCGTGCTCGACCGCCTCGATCTCCAGATCCCCGACCCGACCGCCCTCTCCCCCGGCGACGAGGTCGACGTCTGGTCGCACCGGACCCTGCTCTGGGCCGGCGTCGTGGAGCAGACCGCCCCCGAACTGGGCGTGCTGTGGATCCGGGAGGCCCGCAACGGCACCCGGCGGCTGCTCTCCACGGCCGAGCACCGCCTGACCCGCCGCCCGGCCGTCACGGCGGTCACCGAGGACGGTCCCTCCCCGGCCCACGAGGAGGCCGCGCGCCGCTGGGCCTGGTGAAGGGGCCGGCCGGCGGCCGCAGGACGCACCGGAGGGACGGAATGCGCTCCCTCACGCACGGCCGTTTGCCTCGGGGACCCGGGCTTCCGGACCATGAGGTCACAGGACGACAACGGCGAGGAGACGACCGTGCGCGACGAGACACCGGACGACGGCGAGGGCTCGGCCCGGGCCCGGGTGCTGTGCCGCGCCGTGCGGCGGGCCGGGATCGCCCCCCGGGAGGTCTGGTTCCGCAGCTTCACGCTGGGCAGCGAGGTCGGCGAGCTGGAGGTCGACGCCTACCTCCACGGGTGCCTGCGGCTCCCGCCCTCGGACCAGGAGCTGCTCACCCGCGCGATCGCCCAGCTGCTCGGCGGTCGTCCACCGCACGGCGGAGGTCCTCGGCCATCAGATCGGTGTTGATGGCGGTGGCCGTCTTCAGCCCCGCCGCCGCGGCGGCGAGCACCTGCGCGTGCAGGTCCGTGACGTTGCCCGCCACGTAGACCCCGGGGACCTCGGTGCCGCCGGTGGGCGCGGAGGGAACGTAGGTCCCGTCCACGTGCCCGTCGCTGTGTTCCTCCTCGAGGTCCAGGCCCAGTGCCGCGACGACGTCCGAACGCACCGTGAAGCGCGGGACCACGACGACCGCACGGCACGGCACCCTCTCCCCCGAGGCCAGCCGCAGCCCGGTGATCCCGTCCTCGCCCGCCTCGACGGCCGCGACCCGCTCGGCGACCACCTCGATGTCCCGGGCGGCCAGCTGCTCCAGCGCCTCGTCGTCCGGCCAGGGGGCGGTGTGCTGCACCCACGTCACGTCGGCGCTCCACTGCCGGAACAGCAGGGCCTGCTGCACCGCCGAGGGAGCGGTCGCGAGGACAGCCATCGGCTGGTCCCGCCACTCCCAGCCGTGGCAGTAGGGGCAGTGGACGACGTCCTTGCCCCAGCGCTCGGCCACCCCGGGAACCTCCGGGAGCTCGTCCACCAGCCCGGACGTCAGCAGCAGCCGGCGCGCCGACACGGACCGGCCGTCCGCGAGCTCCACGCGGAAGCGGGGAGCCTCTTCGGAGCCGCTCAGGGCCTCGGCGGAGACCACCGTGCCGGACACGCACTCGCCGCCGTAGCGGGCGACCTCGGCGCGCCCGTCCTCGAGCAGTGCCTTCGGGGAGTTCCCGTCGCGCCCGAGGTAGTTGTGCATGTGCTCGGCCGGGTCGTTGCGCGGCGCCCCGGCGTCCACGACCAGCACGGTGCGCCGGGCCCGGGCGAGGCACAGGGCGCCGGCGAGGCCCGCGGGCCCTCCGCCGACCACGACGACGTCGTAGACCTCCCTCATCGCGCGCTCCGTCCGTCGGGCCGGCGCGCGGCGGCCCAGGCGGTGAGCCACCCCAGCTGCACGAGGCCGTCGAGGAGGTAGACGCGGCTGATCCGGCCCGTCCCGCCGTAGACGGCGTCCACGGCCCCCAGCGTGGCCGAGGTGCCCAGTCCGATCCGCCGCGCCTGTGCGAGCGCGTCGGCGGAGGCCCCCGCGGAGAGCTGGACGGCGCCGTTGCCCACGAGCAGGCCCGCCACCGTCCGCGCGAGCCACCGGTCGGCCTTCGGCCCGGAGACCGCTTCGAAGCTGCGCATGTGCACGAGCGGCCAGGCGCCGCTGAGGATGTTGAACGCGCCGTGGGCGCGGGCGAGTGATCTGGGGTGCATGGCCGTCCTGTCGGGGGATCGGAGGGGCGCGGGACCGGGCCTGCGCATGGTCGGGGGGCGTAGGGCCGGCTCAGCGGGGCTGGGTCGGCGGATCCGGGTCAGCGGGGCTGGGTCGGGTTGAAGGGAGTGCCGTGGGAGGGCGGGTTGATCGGCGGGCCGGAGGTCGCGGGCGAGACGGGCGATTCCTTCCCGCCCTGGGTGGCCTCCGGGGTCTCGGCGGACACACCGCTCGGCTCGGCGCCGGAGCGCAGCTCCTCGAGGCGGCGCTCGAGGAGCTGGACCACCGGCAGCCGGTTGCCGTGCGCACGCTCGTAGCGCAGCACCTGGTCGACTCCGGCCTCGTCGAGACCACGCACGTGCGTGGCGAGCACGCCCGTCGGCAGGTGGTCGTAGTCGGGAAGCGGGAGGTCGTCGTGCTGAGGGGTGTCGCTCACGTCAGCTCCTTTGCTCGTCGGCGACGGGGCCCGGCGCCGGTCCTGGACTGTCCTGCCACGCTAACAGGGGCGGAGCCAGGAAGTAAGGCTGCTTGTCGATGTGCGGAGGTGAAAGAAGCCCCCCGGACCGTGTGGTCCGGGGGGCTTCTCGTGGTGACCCCAGCGGGATTTGAACCCGCGTTACCGCCGTGAGAGGGCGGCGTACTAGGCCGCTATACGATGGGGCCCTGCCGTGCCGGTCCGCGGCTTCCCGCGACCGGCCTCGTACACTGTACCAGGTTCCGGGGGCGGATCCGAACTCCGCGGACCGCGGGGGGCGAGCACTCCGCACCCATGGAAGAAGCCCCCGGACCGTGTGGTCCGGGGGCTTCTCGTGGTGACCCCAGCGGGATTTGAACCCGCGTTACCGCCGTGAGAGGGCGGCGTACTAGGCCGCTATACGATGGGGCCGTGTCGCCCGGTGCCCCGGCGGGTGCCGGAGGAACCGATCGGTGCAGCTCCACCCGGAGGTGGAGCAGCGCTGGGATACCAGGACTCGAACCTAGAATGACGGTACCAGAAACCGTAGTGTTGCCAATTACACCATATCCCACTGTCGTCCCCGGCCCTGCGGTCTCCCGCACCGACCGGCGCAACGCAAAAGAACTATACCGGTCCCGGGGGCGGTCGGCAAATCGGGTCGTCCCCCACCGGCGGCGGTGCTCCACCGGCTGCCGGGCGGCGTCCCCTCCGGTGGCCGGCTCCGGGAGGGGGCGCCGCCCGGCGACGACGACGGCCCGGCCTCCCCGCGCAGGGGAGGCCGGGCCGTCGTCGGGCGGTGCCGGCGCTCAGCCGAGCTCGGCGGCCAGCGTCCGCAGGCGGGCGAGCGAGGAGTCCTTCCCGAGGATCTCCAGGGACTCGAACAGCGGCGGGGAGATCCGCCGGCCGGACACGGCGGTGCGCACGGGGCCGAAGGCCAGGCGCGGCTTGATGCCCAACCCGTCCACGATCGCCTCGCGCAGCGCGGTCTCCAGGGCCGGGGCGCTCCAGTCCTCGAGGGGCTCCAGGGCGCCCAGGGCGGCGCGCAGGACGTCGCCGGCGGAGTCCTTGAGCTGCTTGCGGGCGTCGTCGGCCACCTCGATCGCGTCGTCGGCCGCGAAGAGGAAGGACAGCAGCTCGGGGGCCTCCCCGAGCAGGTTCATCCGCTCCTGGACCAGCGGGGCCGCGCGGTCGAGGATGTCCTCCTCCCGCTCGTCGAGGCTCTCCCCCAGCACGCCCGCGGCCTGCAGGTACGGGACCAGCCGGTCGCGGAAGTCACGCGGGTCGAGCCTGCGGACGTGGGTGCCGTTGATGGCGGTCGCCTTCTTGAGGTCGAAGCGCGCCGGGTTGGCCAGGACGTGGCGCACGTCGAAGTTCGCGACGAGCTGCTCGACGGTGAAGACGTCCTCGTCCGCGGACAGGGACCAGCCGAGCAGGGCGAGGTAGTTGAGCAGGCCCTCGGCGATGAAGCCGCTGTCCCGCAGGTGGAAGAGGCTCGACTCCGGGTCCCGCTTGGACAGCTTCTTGTTGCCCTCCCCCATGACGTAGGGCAGGTGCCCGTACGCGGGGACGTACTGGGCGACGCCGATCTCCACGAGCACCCGGAACAGCGCGAGCTGCCGGGGCGTCGAGGAGAGGAGGTCCTCCCCGCGCAGCACCTGGGTGATCTCCATGAGGGCGTCGTCCACGGGGTTGGTGAGGGTGTAGAGCGGCTGGCCGTTGGCGCGCACCACCACGTAGTCCGGGACGGACCCGGCCTTGAAGACGATCTCCCCCCGGATCAGGTCCTCCACCACGATGTCCTCGTCCGGCATGCGGAAGCGCAGGACGGGCTCGCGGCCCTCCGCCCGGTACGCCGCCACCTGCTCCTCGGTGAGGTCGCGGTCGAAGTTGTCGTAGCCCAGCTTGGGGTCGCGCCCGGCCGCCCGGTGGCGGGCCTCGACCTCCTCGGGGGTGGACCAGGACTCGTAGACGGCGCCGTGCTCGAGCAGCTTCCGGGCGACGTCCCGGTACAGGTCCAGGCGCTGGGACTGCCGGTACGGCCCGTGGGGCCCGCCCGTCTCGACGCCCTCGTCCCAGTCGATGCCCAGCCAGCGCAGCGCCTCGAGCAGCTGCTGGTAGCTCTCCTCCGAGTCGCGCGCCGTGTCGGTGTCCTCCACGCGGAACACCATGGTGCCGCCGGTGTGGCGGGCGTGGGCCCAGTTGAACAGGGCGGTGCGGATCAGCCCGACGTGGGGCGTGCCCGTCGGGGACGGGCAGAAGCGCACGCGCACCGGGGTGGCGTCGGGGTCGGAGGCGGCCGGGGTGAGGGGCTCTGCAGTCATGGCTCTTTCGTGGAGTTCGTGGGTGTGGTGGGGTGTCGTGGGGTCCGGGTCAGCGGCGCAGGACGGTGGGCAGCACGCCGATGCCCTCGACCTCCACCTCGATGCGGTCGCCCTCGTCGACGATGCCGACGCCGGCCGGCGTGCCCGTGAGGATCACGTCGCCGGGCAGGAGGGTGAACGCCTGGGAGATGTAGGAGACGAGGAAGGGGACGTCGAAGACCATGTCCCGGGTGCTGCCGTCCTGTTTCGTCTCGCCGTTGACGCGGCTGCGCACGGCGAGCGCCGAGGTGTCGAGCTGGGTCTCGATCCAGGGCCCGAGCGGGCAGGCGCCGTCGAAGCCCTTGGCGCGGGCCCACTGCCCGTCCGTCCGCTGGACGTCGCGGCCGGTGAGGTCGTTGGCGCCGGTGTAGCCGAAGACGACCTCGGGCACCCGCTCCACGGGGACGTCCTTGCACATCCGCCCGATGACGACGGCGAGCTCGGCCTCGTAGGAGACCTCCTCGGTCCAGGAGGGCAGCGTCACGGGGTCGCCCGGCCCGGCGACGGCGGTGTTGGGCTTGAGGAACAGCAGCGGGGAGGTGGGCAGCTCGTTGCCCAGCTCGGCGGCGTGGTCGGCATAGTTGCGCCCGACGCACACGATCTTGGAGCGCGGGATCACGGGGGCCAGGAGGCGGACGTCGGCGAGGTCGTGGACCTGTTCGGTGGGGTGGATCCCGGTGTAGAAGGGGTCGCCCGCGAGGACGGTGAGGGTCTCCGCTCCCGGCCCGCCCTGCACCGCGCCGAAGTGGATCTCGTTGTCGACCGTGAACCTGGCAATACGCATGGGTCCAGGCTATCCCACGGTCCGCACGGCCCCGCGCGGCCCCGGGGCGGGGCCGCGCGGGGGGTGCGGCTCAGACGAGGCGGGTGAGCCAGCCGTGGGGGTCCTCGGCGCGGCCGGTCTGGATGTCCAGCAGCTGCTTGCGGATGTCCATGGTGACCTCGCCGGGACGGGCCCCCTCGTCGCCGATGGTCCCCTCGGTGGACAGGAGCCGGCCGATCGGGGTGATCACGGCGGCGGTGCCGCAGGCGAACGCCTCGGTGATCCGCCCGCTCTGCCAGCCCTCGCGCCACTCGTCCAGGGCGAAGCGGCGCTCCTCGACGGCCATTCCCCGGTCCTTGGCGAGCTGGATGATGGAGCTGCGGGTGACGCCCTCGAGGATGGTGCCGGTGAGCTCCGGGGTCACGAGCGTGCCGTCGTCGTAGACGAAGAAGACGTTCATCCCGCCCAGCTCCTCGACGGCGTCCCCGCGGTCGTGGTCCAGGAACATCACCTGCTGGCAGCCGTGGGTGTCGCCCTCGATCTGCGCGATAAGGGAGGCCGCGTAGTTCCCGCCGCACTTGGCGGCGCCGGTGCCGCCGCGGCCCGCGCGGGCCCAGTTGCGGGAGAGCCAGATGTCCACCGGCTTGACGGGGCCGCCGAAGTAGTTGCCCGCCGGGGAGGCGATCACCGAGTACAGCACCTGCCGGGACGGGCGCACGCCGAGGAACGCCTCCGTGGCGATCATGAAGGGGCGCAGGTAGAGGGACTCGCCCTCCCCGTCGGGGACCCACTGCTCGTCCACGGACACGAGCTCCCGGAGGGAGTCCAGGAACATCTCCTCGGGCAGCTCCGGCAGCGCCAGCCGGCGGGCGGAGCGGTTGAGCCGGGCGGCGTTGGCCTCGGGCCGGAAGGTCCACACGGACCCGTCCGCGTGCCGGTACGCCTTGAGCCCCTCGAAGATCTCCTGGCCGTAGTGGAGGACCGCGGCGGCCGGGTCCAGCACCAGCGGCCCGTACGGCTCGATCCGCGCGTCGCTCCAGCGGCCCGTGCCGGCGACGACGTCGCCGAACCAGTCGATCTTCACCATGTGGTCGGAGAAGTTCGTGCCGAAGCCCGGGTCGGCGAGGACGGCCGCCCTGACCTCCTCCGGGACGGGGTCCGGGTTGAGGTTGTGGGCGAAGGTGGTGGGCTGTGTGGTCACTGCGTCTCCCTGCGGGGTCGACCCCGTGGCGACCGGCACGCGGGGCGGGCGGATGGTTCGTGCTCCAGCCTATCCCCGCCGCACCGTGCGGCGCGGCGGGGACGCGGAGGGGCCCGGGGCGGCGGCCCGCCCGGGGCTCAGCGCAGGGCCGCGAGGACGCCGTCGCCGATCTGCGCCGTGGTGCGCTCCTCGTGGCCGTGCTCGGCGAGGTCCTGCTCCACGGCGGCCTCGACGCGGGCGGCGAGCTCGGGGTGGCCCAGGTGGTCGAGCATCATGGCGGCGGCCAGGATCGCGGCGACCGGGTTCGCCTTCTGCTGCCCCGCGATGTCGGGTGCCGAGCCGTGGACGGGCTCGAACATCGACGGGGCGGTGCGGTCGGCGTTGATGTTGCCGGCCGGGGCGAGGCCGATCCCGCCGCTGACGGCCCCGGCGAGGTCGGTGAGGATGTCGCCGAAGAGGTTGTCGGTGACGATGACGTCGAAGCGCGAGGGGTCGGTGGTGAGGAAGATCGTGGCGGCGTCCACGTGCAGGTAGTCGACGGCCACCTGCGGGTACTCCGCGCCGATCTCCTCGACGAGGCGGGCGTAGAGCCGCCCGGCGTTGACGAGCACGTTGTGCTTGTGCACCAGGGTCAGCTTCCGGCGCTCCCGCCGGGCGGCGAGCTCGAAGGCGTAGCGCACGAGCCGGCGCACCCCGTAGGCGGTGTTGAGGGAGACCTCGGTGGCGATCTCGGCGTCGGTGCCCGCGCGCAACCGCCCGCCGTTGCCGGCGTAGGGGCCCTCGGTGCCCTCGCGGACCACCACGAAGTCGATCTCCCCCGGCCGGGCCAGCGGGCTCGTGGTGCCCGGGAACAGCTTCGACGGGCGGAGGTTCACGAAGTGGTCCAGGCTGAAGCGCATCTTCAGCAGGACGTCGCGCTCGATGATCCCGGAGGGCACCCGCTGGTCGCCCGGGGCGGCGCCGACCGCGCCGAAGAGGATGGCGTCGCAGGCCCGCAGCTCCTCGAGCGTCTGCTCGGTGAGGGTCTCCCCCGTCTCGAGCCAGTGCTGGGCGCCGAGCCCGAACCGGCGCTTCTCCACGGTGAGACCGGCGCCGGAGGTCACGGCGTCGAGGACCTTCTCGGCCTCGGCCACGACCTCCGGGCCGATCCCGTCGCCGGGCACGACGGCGATGCTCAGGTGGGTGGGGGCTGCTGCGGGTGTCGAGTCGCTCATTCCGCCAGGATATGAGCGCCGTCACGGTCCTATCCACGCACCGGACGGACGTCTCACATCCCGGACAGCCGGGCGTGCCCGGCTCAGGCCTGCAGCACGGCGGGCTCCTCGTAGCGCGGGAAGACCGGCGCGGGCTTCGGCAGCTCGGTGCCCGCGGCGATGGGCGTGCCCAGCGCGGCGAACAGGCGGGCCTCTCCCTCGGGCTGGCCGAGGACGTCGAGCAGCCGGGCCGCGGAGCCGGGCATGACCGCCTGGACGAGGATGCCCACGACCCGCACGACCTCGAGCGTCACCCACAGGACCGTGGCCATGCGCTCGGGGTCGGTCCTGCGCAGCTTCCACGGCTCCATCGCGCTGAAGTACCGGTTGGTCTCGGCGACCACCTTCCAGACGAGCTCGAGCGCGCGGTGGAACTGCTGCTCGTCGAACTCGGCGCGCACCGGTGCGTAGAGCCCGGCCGCGGCGTCGAGCAGGGCGCGGTCCTCGGCGGTGAGCTCCCCCGGCGCGGGTACCCGGCCCTCGCAGTTCTTGGCGACCATGGACAGCGAGCGCTGGGCGAGGTTGCCGAGGTCGTTCGCGAGGTCGGAGTTGATCCGGTTGCGGATCCCGTCGTGGGAGTAGCTGCCGTCCTGGCCGAAGGGCACCTCGCGGAGCAGGAAGAAGCGCAGCGGGTCGAGGCCGTACTCGGCGACGAGGGCGTGCGGGTCGATGACGTTGCCCACGGACTTCGACATCTTCTCGCCCTGGTTGAACAGGAACCCGTGGGCGAAGACCCGCTTGGGCAGGGGCAGGCCGGCGGACATGAGGAACGCCGGCCAGTACACGGCGTGGAAGCGGGCGATGTCCTTGCCGATGACGTGGGCGTCGGCCGGCCAGTAGGTGCGGAACAGCTCGGAGCCGGTGTCCGGGAAGCCCGCGCCGGTGAGGTAGTTGGTCAGGGCGTCCACCCACACGTACATCACGTGGTCGGGGTTGCCGGGCACGGGCACGCCCCAGTCGAACGTGGTGCGGGAGATCGACAGGTCCTCCAGCCCGGAGCGCACGAACGAGGCGACCTCGTTGCGGCGGGTCTCGGGCAGGACGAAGCCCTCCTGCTCGTAGAGGGCCAGGAGCCGGTCCTGGTAGGCGGAGAGCCGGAAGAAGTAGGACTCCTCCTCGGTCCAGGTGACCTCCGTGCCGGTGCCGGTGGAGTAGCGGGCGCCGTCCTCGCGCAGCTCGGTCTCGTCCTCGGCGTAGTAGGCCTCGTCGCGCACCGAGTACCAGCCCGCGTACTTGCCGAGGTAGATGTCCCCGGCCTCCTCCATGCGCCGCCACAGCGCCGCGGACGCCGCGTAGTGGTCGTCGTCCGTGGTGCGGATGAACCGGTCGTAGGAGATGTTGAGGGCGTCGTCCATCTCCCGGAAGCGCGCCGCGTTGCGGTCCGCGAGCTGCCGGGCGGTGAGGCCCTCCTGCTCGGCGGTCTGCTGCATCTTCTGCCCGTGCTCGTCGGTGCCCGTCAGGAAGCGGACGTCGAAGCCGTCCAGCCGCTTGAACCGGGCCATGACGTCGGTCGCGATGGCCTCGTAGGCGTGCCCGATGTGCGGGGCGCCGTTGGGGTACGCAATGGCCGTGGTGATGTAGTACGGGGTGCGGTCGGAAGAAGTCACGGCGTCCACTCTACCGATCCCGCATTTGCCGTGGCCGCAGTGCCACGATGGGTGGGACAGCGTGCACCCGATCCCAGGAGGCCACCGTGCGCAGCGAGCTCTTCGCCCAGGACAACTTCGAACGCCAGAGCCACGAGCGGTGGACGCTCCAGTCGGAGCGCATGCTCCGGGTGGGGCTGGGCCCCGACGTCGTCGCCACCAAGGGGGCGATGGTCGCCTACCAGGGGCAGATGGGGTTCAGGCACGAGGGCTCCGGGTCCATCGGCAAGCTGATGAAGAAGGTCCTCACCAATGAGGACGCCCCCATGATGCGCGTCTCCGGCCAGGGCGAGGTGTTCTTCGCCCGGCAGGCCCGCAACGTCTTCACCGTGCTGCTCGAGGGCGAGGCCCTGACGGTCAGCAGCGACGCCCTGCTCGCCTTCGACGACACCCTGGGCTGGGACATCCGCCGGCTCCAGGGGGCCGGGCTGATGGCCGGCGGGCTGTTCAACCTGGAGCTGTCCGGCCACGGCATGCTGGCCCTGTGCGCCGACGGCGCCCCGATGATCCTCGACTGCTCGCAGCAGCCCACGTTCGTGGATCCGCAGGCCGCCGTGGCGTGGTCCGCGAACCTGGCCCCGGGGATCAAGAACGACCTGTCGATGGGCTCGCTGCTGCGCGGGGGCTCCGGCGAGGCGTTCCAGCTCGCCTTCCACGGCCCGGGCTTCGTCATCGTCCAGCCCTCCGAGGGCCTGCCCGTGGTGCGCCAGGCCTGAGCCGCCCGCCGGGCGGGCGCGCCCGGGCACGGACCCCCGAGCGCGTCACAATGGCACATTCCCCGGGGCCGCCGGAACGGTCCCGGACGACGGGCCCGCCCGCCGCGGTCCGGGCCGCGAGGGCGCCCGTGACCTGCGACGACGGGCGCCCGGCCACCTCCGCCCGAGCCGGTGCGACGATCCATCGGTTTTTCCTATCCGTGCAGTAGCCAACAAACCTTGGACGTGACGCAGCTCACAGGAGCATGGTTGTGCTATCCGACGAGGAAGGACCAGGACCGTGCAGATCCAGGAACCGGCGCCCTCGGGAGCGCCCAGCACACCCGCACCGCCTCGCACCGACGTGCGCGCGGCCCTGCTGGGGGGCAAGACGTTCCGCAGCCTCAGCGAGCAGACCCTGACCCCGCGGGAGGAGAAGTTCGAACGCGCCCGCCAGACCACCGGGCTCTTCCTCGCCCCGGCGGCGGCGATCCTGTTCGCGCTGCTGCCGCTGGACCTGGACCGTACCCAGCACCTGCTGGCCGCGGTGCTGCTGGGGGTGATCATCCTGTGGATCACCGAGCCGGTGCCCATCCCCGTGGGCGGGCTCATGGGCGTGGCCGCGATCGTGATCCTCGGGGTCGCCCCGGCCCCGGACGTGCTGGCCCCGTTCGGCTCCACCACGATCTTCACCTTCATCGGCGCCTTCATCCTCGCCGCGGCGATGCTCAAGCACGGCATCGCCCAGCGCCTGGCCTTCGCCGTGCTCTCCCTGCCCGGGGTGGGCAAGTCCACCTACCGCATCATCATCGCCTTCGGCGTGATCACCTGCCTGCTCTCGGCCTTCGTCTCCAACACCGCGACCGTGGCGATGCTCATGCCCACCGCCCTGGGCATCCTGGCGGTGATCGCCCAGATGATGCAGGACCGCGGGATCGTCAAGGCCGACTTCGACCCGCTGCGCCTGCGCGTGGGGGCGGCCCTGCTGCTGATGCTCGCCTACGGCGCCTCCGTCGGCGGGCTGCTCACCCCGGTGGGCTCGCCCCCGAACCTCATCGGGCGCGGGCTGATCGAGGAGGCCACCGGCACCCGGATCTCCTTCGCCCAGTGGATGGCCACCGCCTTCCCCATCTGCCTGGCCATGTTCGTGGTCCTGGCGGCGGTCATGTTCCTGCTCAACAAGCCCGAGGTGCGGCGGATCGAGGGCGTGGAGGAGTACATCCGCGAGCAGAAGGCCACCCAGGGCCCGATGTCGCGGGCGGAGGTCAACACCCTGACCGCCTTCGGGATCACCGTGACCCTGTGGCTGCTGCCGGCCGTGGCCAGCCTGATCGGCGGCACCGACTCGGCCGCCTACATCTTCCTCGACGACCGCCTCGACGAGGGCATCGTCGCCGTGCTCGGCGCCTCCCTGCTGTTCGTCCTGCCCACCAACTGGGCCAAGCGCGAGGCCACCCTGACCTGGTCGGACGCGGCGAAGATCGACTGGGGCACCATCATCCTCTTCGGCACCGGCATCATCTTCGGCTCCCTGCTCGCCGCCACCGGCCTGGCCGAGACCATCGGCACCGGCGCGGCCGAGAACCTGGCCATCACCAACGTCGTGGCGATCACCGTGTTCTCCGCGGTGCTGGCCATCCTCATCTCGGAGACCACCTCCAACACCGCCTCGGCGGCGGTGATCGTGCCCATCGTCATCCCGCTGTGCCAGGCCATCGGGGTCGACCCCTTCGTCCCGGCCCTCGCGGCCACGTTCGCGGCGTCCTTCGGGTTCATGCTCCCGGTCTCCACCCCGCAGAACGCCATCGTCTACGGCACCGGGGCCGTGCCCATCACCCGCATGATCCGCACCGGCATCGTCTTCGACATCCTCGGCGCGATCCTCATCATCACGATCATCCCCGTGATGATCAGTATCACCGGGATCAGCGGCTGAGGCCGGGAAGCGAGCAGGAGGAGCACCACGTGGAGAGCACACGCCGCTACACCGTCGACGTCATCGCCGGCGACGGCATCGGCCAGGAGGTCACCCCGGCGGCCATGCGTTGCGCCGACGCCGTCGCGCAGGCGCACGGGTTCCGGATCGACTGGCGCGAGCGCGACTGGGGCTCGGACCGGTACCGCGCGCACGGGCGGATGATGCCCGTGGACGGGCTGGAGACGCTGGCCACCGGGGACGCGATCCTGCTCGGTGCCGTGGGCGCCCCGGACATCGCCGACGAGGTGACGCTGTGGGGGCTGCTCATCCCGATCCGCCGCGAGTTCCTGCAGTACGTGAACCTGCGGCCCATCCGCATCCTGCCCGGGGTGGTCTCCCCCCTGCGCGGGGTGGACGAGCTGGACCTGGTCATCGTGCGCGAGAACGTCGAGGGCGAGTACTCCGAGGTCGGCGGCCGGCTCTACCGCGGCCGCCCCGAGGAGATGGCCGTCCAGGAGTCGGTGTTCACCCGGACCGGGGTCGCCCGCGTGGCCCGCTACGCGGCCGAGCTCGCCCGGACCCGCGGCGGGCGGCTCGTCTCGGCGACCAAGTCCAACGGCATCATCCACACGATGCCGTTCTGGGACGAGGTCGTGGCCGAGGTCGTGGCCGGGTACCCGCAGGTGCAGGTCGAGAAGGTGCTCATCGACGCGCTGGCCGCGCGCCTGGTGCTGAAGCCGCACAGCGTGGACGTGGTGGTGGCGTCCAACCTCTTCGGCGACATCCTCTCCGACCTCGTGGCGGGGGTCGCCGGGTCCATCGGGGTCGCCCCCAGCGCGAACCTGAACCCGGAGAAGGCCCACCCCTCCATGTTCGAGCCGGTCCACGGCTCCGCCCCCGACATCGCGGGACGGGGCGTCGCCAACCCCGTGGGCACGATGTGGGCGGCCGCCATGATGCTGGACCACCTCGGGGAGCCCGACGCGGCCCGCGCCCTGGAGGCGGCGTTCGAGCAGGCCATGGCCGCCGGCGTGCGCACCGCCGACCTGGGCGGGAGCGCCGGCACCGAGGAGTTCACGCGCGAGGTGCTGGCCCGCTGCACGGCCTGAGCACGCCCGGACACCGCCTGAGCACGACGACGCCGCGCCGCCCCCGGGAGGGGACGGCGCGGCGTCGTCGTGCGGGGAGCGCGGCCGGTCAGCGCGCCGCGGTGCCCTCGACGTAGTCCGCGTCGGGCGAGGTCCAGGCGAAGAGCCGGCGCAGCTCGCGGCCGGTGACCTCGATCGGGTGGGACTCCTCCTTCTCGCGCAGCTTCTTGAACTCGGCGCCGCCGTTGTCCTGGTCCTCGATGAAGCGCTTGGCGAAGGTGCCGTCCTGGATGTCGGCCAGCACGGCCTTCATGTTCTCCTTGACCGCGGGGCCGATCACGCGGGGACCGGAGACGTAGTCGCCGTACTCGGCGGTGTCCGAGATGGACCAGCGCTGCTTGGCGATGCCGCCCTCGACCATGAGGTCCACGATCAGCTTGAGCTCGTGGAGCACCTCGAAGTAGGCGATCTCCGGCTGGTAGCCGGCCTCGGTGAGGGTCTCGAAGCCGTACTGGACGAGGTGGGACATGCCGCCGCACAGCACGGCCTGCTCACCGAAGAGGTCGGACTCGGTCTCCTCGGTGAAGGTGGTCTTGATGACGCCGGCGCGGGTGCCGCCGATGGCCTTGGCGTAGGACAGGCCCAGCTCGAGAGCCTTGCCGGAGGCGTCCTTCTCCACGGCGACGAGGGCGGGCACGGCGCGGCCGGCCTCGAACTCGCGGCGCACGGTGTGGCCGGGGCCCTTGGGGGCGACCATGACGACGTCGACGCCCTCGGGGGCCTCGATGTAGCCGAAGCGGATGTTGAAGCCGTGGGCGAAGAAGAGGGCGTCGCCGTCCTGGAGGTTCGGGGCGATGGACTCGGCGTAGACGTGGCGCTGGACCTGGTCCGGCGTCAGGATCATGATGACGTCGGCCTCCTTGGCGGCGTCCTCGACGCTGAGGACCCGCAGGCCCTCGGCCTCGGCCTTGGCCTTGGAGCGGGAGCCCTCGGCCAGGCCGATCCGGACGTCGACGCCGGAGTCGCGCAGGTTCAGCGCGTGGGCGTGGCCCTGGGAGCCGTAGCCGATGACGGCGACGGAGCGGTCCTGGATGATCGAGAGGTCGGCGTCGTCGTCGTAGAAGATCTCTGCCATGGGGGTGTCTCCTTGCAGCGTGGATGGGCGCGGCGGTGGGACCGCCGCGGGAACGGTTCAGGGGTGTCGGCGGGCCGGCGCCCGCGGCCACCGCCGCCCGGGGGCGTCAGTGGCGCAGGGCGCGGTCGCTCATCGACTTCGGACCACGTCCGAGGGCCAGCGTACCGGCCCGGACGATCTCCCGGACGCCGAAGGGCTCCAGGACGTCCAGCAGCGCCCGGAGCTTGTCCGGGGCGCCGGTGGCCTCGATGACGAGCGACTCGGTGGAGACGTCGACAACGGTGGCACGGAACAGGTCTGCGGCTTGGGTGACCTGCAGACGGGTCGCGGCGTCGGCACGGACCTTGACCATGATGTGGTCACGCTGCACCGACGACTCGGGGGTGAGCTCGACGATCTTGAGGACGTTGATCAGCTTGTTCAGCTGCTTCGTGACCTGCTCGAGCAGCTCGCCCTCGGCCTCCACCACCACGGTGATGCGGGAGACGCCCTCGAGCTCCGTGGGTCCCACGGCGAGCGAGTCGATGTTGAAGGCGCGGCGGGCGAACAGCCCGGCCACGCGGGTCAGCACGCCCGGCTTGTCCTCGACGAGCACGGAGAGGGTGTGTCGGCTCATGGTCAGTCCTCCTCGTCCCAGTCGGGGGTCATGTTGCGGGCGATCTGGATCTGGTCGTTGGACACGCCGGAGGGGACCATGGGCCACACCATCGCGTCGGCGGAGACCACGAAGTCGATCACCACGGGGCGGTCGTTGATCGCGAGGGCCTGCTTGATGACGTCGTCCACGTCCTCGTCGCGGGTGCAGCGCAGGGCGGCGCACCCGTAGGCGTCGGCGAGCTTCACGAAGTCGGGGACCATGATGCTGTCGTGGCCGGTGTTCAGGTCGGTGTTGGAGTACCGGCCGTCGTAGAACAGCGTCTGCCACTGGCGCACCATGCCCAGCGAGGAGTTGTTGATCACCGCCACCTTGATGGGGATGTTGTTGATGACGCAGGTGGCGAGCTCCTGGTTGGTCATCTGGAAGCAGCCGTCGCCGTCGATCGCCCACACGGTGCGCTCGGGCTGGGAGACCTTGGCGCCCATCGCGGCCGGCACGGCGAAGCCCATGGTGCCCAGGCCGGCGGAGTTCAGCCACTGCCGGGGCCGCTCGTACTGCACGAAGTGCGAGCTCCACATCTGGTGCTGGCCCACGCCGGCGACGTACACGGCCTCGGGGCCGGTGAGGGCCGAGAGGCGCTCGACGACGTACTGCGGGGTGCCCAGCCCGTCGGCCGGCTTGGGGTAGCCGAGGGGGTAGGTGGCCCGGAGGCTGCTCAGGGTGGACCACCACGCGGAGAGGTCGGGGGTGCCGCTGCGCTCGAACTCCTGGTGCACCGCGGTCACGAGGTCGGGGATGATCTCCTTGACGTCGCCCACGATCGGGACGTCGGCGGTGCGGTTCTTCGAGATCTCCGCCGGGTCGATGTCCGCGTGGATCACCTGGGCGGTGGGGGCGAACGTCTCGAGGTGGCCGGTGACGCGGTCGTCGAAGCGCGCGCCCAGGGTGATCAGCAGGTCCGCCTGCTGCATCGAGTACACGGCGGGGACCGTGCCGTGCATGCCCGGCATGCCGAGGTTCTGCTCGTGGGAGTCGGGGAACACGCCGCGGGCGGTGAGGGTCGTGACGACCGGGGCCCCGGTCAGCTCGGCCAGCTCCATGAGCTCGGCCGCGGCGTCGGCGCGCATGGTCCCGCCGCCCACGTAGAGCACGGGGCGCTGCGCGGCGGCGATGAGCCGGGCGGCCTCGCGGATCTGCTTCGAGTGCCCGCGGGAGACGGGGCGGTAGCCGGGCAGGTCCATCCGCGGCGGCCAGGAGAACGTCATGGTGTCCTGCTGGGCGTCCTTGGCGATGTCCACGAGCACGGGGCCGGGCCGGCCGGTCGAGGCGAGGTGGAAGGCCTCGGCGAGCACGCGCGGGATGTCCTGGGCGCGGGTCACGAGGTAGGAGTGCTTGGTGATGGGCATCGTCATGCCGACGATGTCCGCCTCCTGGAAGGCGTCCGAGCCGATCACCTTGGACGAGACCTGGCCGGTGATCGCGACCATGGGGATGGAGTCCATGTGCGCGTCCGCGATCGCGGTGACGAGGTTGGTGGCGCCGGGCCCGGAGGTCGCGATGCACACCCCCACGCGGCCCGAGGCCAGCGCGTAGCCCTCGGCGGCGTGGCCGGCGCCCTGCTCGTGGCGGACCAGGATGTGGTTGATCCGGTCGGTGTCCATCAGCGGGTCGTAGGTCGGCAGGATGGCGCCGCCGGGCAGACCGAACACGTCGGTGACGCCGAGCTCCTCCAGCGACCGGATGACGGCCTGCGAGCCGGTCATCTGCATGGGCGGCACGGTGTTGCCGGGGCCGTGGACGACCGGGGCGGCCGGGACGACGTGCTCGGGGGCCCCCGGAGGCCGGTGGTCGGCGGCGGTGTCGACCCGCTTGGTGGCCATCAGCGCCGGGCTGATCGGCTGTCCCTTGCTCATGTCGCTGTCCTTCGTGGTCTCGATGGTTCCGTCTCGCCCCGCCGCCCCGGTGGTGCCGGGCAAGAAAAAAGGCCCTCGCTGCACCGGTGGTGCGACAGGGCCCGTTGCGCTCGATGAGTCGGCGGCTCAGGCCCCGCGTCCGACGAGGACGCGTACCGTGAGCTGGACGACACCGAGGCTGAGCTGCATGGCTCAATGCTCTGCCTCCGGACGAAGGGTGTCAAACTTCGGACCCCCTGTCCCACGATGTGAGACAAGGCACGTGCGGCCTACGACCGGGCGGGCGGGAAGGCCAGGCGGCCCTCCTGCTGCAGGAACAGGGGGCGCTCCCCGGCCGCGAGCCGCTCGAACTGGGCCTCGAGCAGCCGGCGCACCCGGGGGCGGAAGGAGGCGTTGGACCCGCCCGTGTGGGGGGTGAGGAGCGAGCCGGGGGCCCGCATCAGCGGGTGGTCGGCGGGCAGCGGCTCCGGCTCGACGACGTCGAGGGCGCAGCGCAGCCGGCCGGACACGACCTCCGCCGTCAGGGCTGGGGTGTCCACCACGCGGCCGCGGCCCACGTTGACCACGAGCGCGTCGTCGGGCAGCCGGGAGAGCAGCCGGGCGCCGACGAGCCCGTCGGTGGCCGGACTGGAGGGCAGGGTCACGACGAGGACGTCGGTGCGGGCCAGCAGCCCGGGCAGCTCGTCCACCCCGTGGACGGGACCGTGCTCGTCGGTGCGGGCGCGGGACGCCACCCGGGTGATCTCGACCTCGAAGGGGCGCAGGCGGTCCACGACGGCGGAGCCGATCTCGCCCACCCCGAGCACCAGCACGCGGCTGTCGGCCAGGGAGCGGCTCTCGAAGCGGGCGTAGACGCCCTCGCGCTGCTGCAGCACGGCGCGGGGGATCTCCCGCTGGGCGGCGATCATCAGCCCGAGCGCCAGCTCGGCCGTGCCGGCCGCGTGCACCCACCCCGCGGTGGTCAGCGCCAGGTCCGGGCCGACGGCCTCCGGCACCCCGTCGAAGCCCGTGGTCTGCAGCTGCACCAGCTTCAGCCCGGTCGCCGAGGGGAGGGCGTGCCGCCAGGCGCTCGTGGCGTAGGGGGCCACCGCCACGTCCACCTCGTCGGGGCGCGCCCCCACCGGGTCCCCGGCCATGTCCCAGAGCACGTAGCGGAAGCCGGGCACGCGGCCGGCGAGGTGGTCGACGAGCTGCTGCTCGGGCAGGGAGACGACGCGCAGCGCGGACAGTGGCAGCGGGGGCGGGGGCGCGGACGAGGGCGCGCCGGACGGTGCGGAAGCCATGACCGCCATGCTAGACGGGCCCGCGGCGGCCGGGGCCGAGTGGACAAGCACGGACGACGTGGTAGAGTCTTCTCTCGTTGCGAGGCGAGGAACGGCGCGAGCCGGGACGCACGATTCGGTCCACGGACCGGGTCCGTGCTAGTGTTCTTGCCGCACGACAAGCGCCTCTAGCTCAATTGGCAGAGCAATTGACTCTTAATCAATGGGTTCTCGGTTCGAGTCCGAGGGGGCGCACCCACGAACGAAGGCCCGACCAGGCAGAACGCCCGGTCGGGCCTTCGTCGTACCCGGCCCTGCGCCGCACCCGGGCCCTCGTCGGCCGCGCCCGGGCAGCAAAAAACCCGGAACGCGCAGGCGTCCCGGGTGGCCCTTCGCGGAGACCCTGGGCCGCGGTCCCCGCCCACGTGCACGCACGGGCCGGCGACCCCGTCGCGCCCCGTGCCGTTCGCGCCCGCACCCCGCACCCGCCGCCGCGGGTGCGCGGAGCGGGGATCAGGAGGAGGTGTCGGCCGGAGCGATGGCCTCGGCCGTGTCCCGGACCTCCTCGGCCGAGGTGGCGTCGGGCGAGCCGGCGTCGGTGACGGTGCCGTCGGGCTGGACCCGCAGCTTCCAGCGGGCACCGCCCAGGGTGGTGATGATGTCGGCGAGGGTGCGGCGCAGGGACTCGTCGGTGAGCAGCCCGTCCCCCACCAGCTCGTCCTCGAGCTGGGTGGCGGCCTCGAGGATCCGCTGGCCCTCGGGGGTGATCGACACGAGGTGGCTGCGCCGGTCCCGCACGTTCTTGGAGCGGGTGACGTGGCCGTGGAGCTCGAGCCGGTGCAGGGTCTTGCCCATGGTCTGGGCCTGGACCCGCACCCGGTGGGCCAGCTGGGCCTGGGTCATGCTCCCCGCCGTCTGGAGGACGTCGAGGGCCATGACCCCGGCATGGGTCACGCCGAGCGAGGCGAGGCGTTCGTTCCACGCGTGCTCCACGAGCCGCGCAGCCGTCGATAGCAGTCGATTTGTCGGCCATTGAGTGGTGAAAGGCATGCGAAGCATTCTACCGACCCGGAAGGGGGAAATCAGCACCATGCTAAGCAAACTTACGAGCATTTCACTCCACGTGAACGCCGAGTCGTCCGGATCACGCCGTTGCGGGCCGCCAGGACGGCCCGGGAAGCCGGCGGTAGGGTTCGGGGACCGGACCACGCCCGCAGCGCCCCGCGCTGCCCGACCCCACGGAGGACCACCCATGGCCGCACGTCTCGAGCCGGGCCAGCAGGCCCCGGACTTCACCCTGCCCGACGCCTCGGGCCGCCCCGTCTCCCTGGCCGAGCACCGCGGCCGGCGCACCGTCGTCTACTTCTACCCGAAGGCCGCCACGCCCGGGTGCACCACGCAGGCCTGCGACTTCCGCGACAGCCTCGACCGGTTCACGGCCGAGGGCTTCGCCGTGCTGGGGATCTCCCCCGACGGCCCGGAGGCGCTGGCCCGCTTCGCCCGGGACCAGTCCCTCACCTTCCCGCTGCTGTCCGACCCCGACCACAAGGTGGCCGAGGCCTACGGCGCCTGGGGCGAGAAGAAGAACTACGGCAGGACCTACGAGGGCCTCGTGCGCTCCACCGTCGTGGTCGGCGCGGACGGGACCGTCGAGCTCGCCCAGTACAACGTCAAGGCGTCCGGCCACGTCGCGAAGCTGCGCCGGGACCTCGGGCTCACCGCCTGAGGCTAGGATGGGCGGGGGTCCCGAGGGGCCCTTCGGCGCGAGTGGTGGAACTGGCAGACACGCAGGATTTAGGTTCCTGTGCCCTGACCGGCGTGCGGGTTCGAGTCCCGCCTCGCGCACCGCTCGGCCCCGGGCCCGGCCCGGGGCCGAGGCCCCACAGCGACGACCGACCCGGCGAGGCAGCGAAGGACCCATGGCGCCCAGGCGAACCCCCCGCACCGCGGCCGCGCTCCTGCTCGTCGCCGGGCTGGTCGGGCTGAGCGCCTGCTCCCCCGGCGAGGACGCGCCCGGCCCGGCGGGCTCCGGGGCCCCGGCCGTGCCCACCCGCACGTTCGTCTTCGCGAATGCCGCGGAGGCGCCCACCCTGGACCCCGCGACGGTCGACAACCTCGAGACCTCCCGGATCGCCACGCAGGTGCTCGACGGCCTCGTGGCCGCGGACCCCTCGACCGGAGAGCCGGCGCCGGCGCTGGCGACGTCGTGGAGGGTGTCCGGGGACGGGCTGTCCTACACCTTCGCGCTGCGCGAGGACGTGCGCTTCCACGACGGCACGGAGCTGGACGCCGCCGCGGTGTGCGCCAACTTCGAGCGCTGGGAGTCCCTCGGGGCCGACGGGTCCCTGACGCCCTTCGACACCGTCTTCCGCACCAACGCGCGCGGCACGGCGCCCGTCTACGAGGACTGCACCGCGCCCTCGCCCTCCACGGTGGTGCTCTCCCTGGCGACGGAGCACACCCCGCTGCTGCGGGCCCTGACCCAGCCGGCCTTCGGGATCGCCTCCCCGGCGTCGCTGGCCGCGGGGACCCAGGGCGAGCACCCCGTGGGGACCGGCCCCTTCCGGTACGCCTCGGGCGACGGCGCGTCCGTGGAGCTCACCGCGAACCCCGACTACTGGGGCGAGCTGGGCGACATCGGCGCCCTCGAGTTCCGCACGATCGCCGAGCCCGAGCTGCGCTACGTGGCCCTGCGCCGGGGCCAGGTCGACGGCTACGACCAGGTCGGCCTGGACTCCTTCGCGCCCCTGGCCCGGCACGGCGTCCAGGTGCTCCAGCGCGACCCGTACTCGGTGTCCTACCTGGGCATCAACCAGGACGTCGAGCCGCTCGACGACCCGGAGGTGCGCGCCGCCATCGCCGCCGCGGTGGACCGGGGGGCGATCGTGCGCGAGCACTACCCGGACGGCACCCGGGTGGCCGACCAGTTCCTGCCGGCGCGCTTCGCGCTGGACGGCACGGACCTGCGGGTCCCCTCCTACGACCCGCAGCGGGCGCGGGAGCTGCTCGCGTCCTCCAGCTACGACGGCGAGCCGCTGCGGTTCTACTACCCCCGCAACACGTCGCGGACGTACATGCAGGAGCCGGAGAAGGTCTACGCGGACATCGCCGCGCAGCTGGTGCGCGCGGGCTTCGTCATCGAGCCGGTCCCCGTGGACTGGTCCGACGGGTACGTGGAGCAGGTGCAGGACCCCGACGGCGACCACGCCCTGCACCTGCTGGGCTGGAACGGCGGCTACCGCGACCCCGACTACTTCATGGCCGCGCTCTTCGGCACCCCCAACGGCGAGTTCGGCCTGGCGGAGACCTCCCTGTTCGGGGTCGTCAACCGCGCCGCGAGGCTGCCCGACGGGGACGACCGCTCGGGGGCATACGTGTCCATCAACAACCGCGTCTCGCGCCTCCTGCCGGCCGTTCCCCTCGCCCACCCGATCTCCGCCGTGGCGGTGGACGGCTCGGTCGAGTCCTTCCCCCTGACGTCCACGGGCTTCGAGCAGTTCAACCGGGTCCGCCTCGACCCGGCCGGCTGAGCTTCCGGGCGGCGGGGACCCCGGGATTCCGGAAACGTCGGCGCGGAGCGTTACTCTGTTCCCGACCATTCACCGGCGCACCGGAGCGCCGGCCGTCCAACGGGAGCAGCGACTGTGACATCACCTCAGGCAACGGAATCGACCGACGTCCTCCTGATCGGCGGAGGCATCATGAGCGCCACGCTCGGCGTGTTCCTCAAGGAGCTCGAGCCGCAGTGGGGGATCACGTTGCTGGAGCGCCTGGACCAGGTCGGCGCCGAGAGCTCCAATGTCTGGAACAACGCCGGCACCGGTCACTCCGCGCTGTGCGAGCTCAACTACGCACCGCAGGCCGCGGACGGCTCCGTGGACCCGGCCAAGGCCCTGAGCATCAACGAGCAGTTCCAGCTCTCCCGCCAGTTCTGGGCCTCCCTCGTCTCCGAGGGCAAGCTCCAGGACGCCGGCACGTTCATCAACCCCGTCCCGCACATGTCCCTGGTCTTCGGCGACGCCCACGCCGACTACCTGCGCCGGCGCTACGAGGCGTTCAAGCCGCACAAGCTGTTCGAGCGCATGGAGTTCACCGAGGACCGCGAGAAGATCGCCGAGTGGGCCCCCCTGACCATGCACGGCCGCGGCGCGGGGCGCGTGGCCGCGTCCTGGTCCCCCGAGGGCACCGACGTCGACTTCGGCGAGCTCACCCGCCAGCAGGTCGCGCACCTGCAGGCGAAGGGCGGCACCGTCCGCTACGGCCAGCAGGTCGTGGACCTCGACCGCCAGAGCGACGGCAGCTGGGTCGCCAGGGTGAAGAACCGGCTCAACGACGAGGACCACCGGCTCGTCCGGGCCCGGTTCGTCTTCGTGGGCGCGGGCGGCGGCGCCCTGCCGCTGCTGCAGAAGTCCGGCATCGCCGAGGCCAAGGGCTACGGCGGGTTCCCCGTCTCCGGCCTGTGGCTGCGCAACACCGTCGAGGCCGTGGCCTCCCAGCACGACGCCAAGGTCTACGGCCAGGCCTCCGTGGGCGCCCCGCCCATGTCGGTCCCCCACCTCGACACCCGCTACGAGCACGGCAAGCGCGCCCTGCTCTTCGGCCCGTACGGCGGGTTCAAGCCCAACTTCCTCAAGCAGGGCTCCTTCCTGGACCTCCCGCTGTCCGTGCGCCCGCACAACATCTACCCGATGACCCGCGCGGGCCTGGCCAACCTGGACCTCGTGAAGTACCTGCTGAGCGAGCTCGCGAAGACGAAGAAGCAGCGCGTCGAGGCCCTGCAGCAGTTCTTCCCGACCGCCGACGGCTCGCAGTGGGAGCTCGTGGAGGCCGGTCAGCGCGTGCAGGTCATGAAGCGGGACAAGCAGAAGGGCGGCGTACTGCAGTTCGGCACCGAGCTCATCACCTCCGCGGACGGCTCCATCGCCGGCCTGCTGGGCGCCTCCCCCGGCGCCTCCACGGCCGTGCCGATCATGCTCAACCTGCTCGGCAAGGCCTTCCCCGCCCGGATGCCCGCGTGGGAGCCCCGGATCAAGGAGCTCATCCCGTCCTACGGCGTGAAGCTCGACGAGCACCCGCAGCTCGCGGACGAGGTCATGGGCCACACCGCCCGGGTGCTCGGCATCCGCTGACGCGCCGGCCGCGAGGCATTGCGACCGAGGCCCCGACCCACCGGTTCGGGGCCTCCGTCGTCCCCGGACTAGGCTGGGAACGATCCGTGCCGGCGCTCTTCCCCGGCACACCCACACACGAGGAGCACGAGTGTTCCAGCTCGCCCGGGCCTCCATGGCCAACCGTGCCCTGATCGTCCTCATCACCCTGTTCGTGGCCGTGTTCGGCGTCTTCAGCCTGCGCTCGATGAAGCAGGAGCTGATCCCGTCCCTGGAGATCCCGGTCATCAGCGTCGTCTCCGCGATGCCCGGGGCCTCCGCCGCCGTCGTGGACGAGCAGGTGGGGCAGCCGCTGGAGCGCGCGCTGAACATCGTGGAGGGCCTGGAGACGTCGTCGTCGACCTCGAGCAGCGGGCTGTCGAGCATCCGGCTGGGCTTCGAGTACGGCACGAACCTCGACCGGGCGCGCAACCAGGTCGAGCGGGCGATCTCCAACACCGCCGGGCAGCTGCCCGAGGACGTCGAGCCGACCTCCTTCGCCGGGTCCGTGGCGGACTTCCCCATCCTCTTCCTCGCCGTCTCCTCCGACCAGGAGCTCAGCGCCCTCGCCGCGGACCTCGAGCGGCTCACGGTCCCGGAGCTGCAGCAGATCGAGGGCGTGCGCTCCGCCGAGGTCAGCGGCGCCCCGGAGCAGGCGGTGTCCATCCTGCCGGACCCGGCACGGCTGGCCGCCGCGGGAGCCACCCCCGCCGACATCCGCACGGGCCTGGAGGAGAGCGGTGGCCTGGTGCCGGTGGGCACGGTCGACGGCGCCGGGACCAGCATCCCGGTCCAGGCCGGCTCCCCCCTGAACTCCCTCGAGGCCGTGCGGGCCGTCCCGCTGGCCGGGGACCGGGAGCAGCCGGTCACGGTGGGCGAGGTGGCGACCGTGGAGCTCGTCGACCAGGAGCAGACCTCGATCACCCGCACCAACGGCGAGCCCACGCTGGCGGTGTCCGTGACCAAGACCCCCGACGGCGACACGGTCGGGATCTCCCACGCCGCCACGGGGATGGTCCCGGAGCTCGAGGAGCAGCTGGGCAGCGGCGCGCGCATCACCCCGATCTTCGACCAGGCCCCCTACATCGAGCGCTCCATCCACGACCTGACGATCGAGGGCCTGCTCGGCCTCGTCTTCGCGGTGCTCGTGATCCTCGTGTTCCTGGCCTCGCTGCGCTCCACGCTGGTCACGGCGATCTCCATCCCGCTGTCCCTGCTGGCCACCTTCATCGGCATCGACGCCCTCGGCTACTCGCTGAACCTGCTGACGCTGGCCGCCCTGACGCTGTCGATCGGGCGCGTGGTGGACGACTCGATCGTGGTCATCGAGAACATCAAGCGCCACTACGGGACCGTCGACCTGAGCACGGACCCGGCCAACGCCAGGACCCGGGCGATCCTCACCGCGGTGCGGGAGGTCGCCGGGGCGGTCACGGCCTCGACCCTGATCACCGTGGCGGTGTTCGTGCCCATCGCCTTCGTCGGGGACGTGACCGGCGAGCTGTTCCGGCCCTTCGCGCTGACGACGACCCTCGCGCTGCTGTCCTCCCTGGTCGTGTCGCTGACCATCGTCCCGGTGCTCGCGTACTGGTTCCTGCGGGACCCCCGGCTGGCGCGGTCCCGGCGCGGGCGGGCGTCGGCCCGGCCCTCCCGCCCCGCCCCGTGGGCACGGGCGGCCCCGGCGCCGACCACGCGCCTGGAGAAGGCCTACCTGCCCGTCCTGCGCGGCACCCAGCGCCACCCGGGGCTGACCCTGGCGGCGAGCGTGCTGGTCCTGGCCGGGACGGCGGCGCTGCTGCCGACCCTGCCCACGAACCTGCTCGGCGACACCGGGCAGAACACCATGACGATCGACCAGGAGCTGCCGCCGGGCACCGCCCTGGAGGTCACCGAGCAGAGGGCCGCCGAGGCCGAGGCCGTGCTCGCCCGGACGGACGGGATCCGCGACGTGCAGGTCACCATGGGCCCGGGCGGCGGCTTCTCGGCCTTCCTGCCGGGCAACGGGACGAACAGCGCGACCTACAGCGTGGTCACGGACCCGGAGGCCGACCAGGTGGCCCTGCGCGAGACCGTGCGCCGGGAACTGGGCGAGCTGGAGGGCGCGGGCGAGTTCGAGGTCGGGGGCAGCCAGGGCTTCACCAGCAGCGACGTCGAGGTGCAGATCACCGCCCCGGACCAGGACGCACTCGCCGCGGCGGACGAAGCGGTGGTCGAGGCGATGCGCGGCATCGGCTCGGCCACGCAGGTCACCAGCAACCTCGCCGCCACGCAGCCGGCCGTCGTCGTCACCGTCGACCGTGCCGCCGCCGCCGCCCGCGGGCTGACCGAGGAGGAGGTGACCGGGCTGCTCGCCGGCACGGTCAACCCCATCCCGGCCGGCACCGTCGAGCTCCAGGCCGACCAGGTCGCCGTGCGCATCGGCGAGGGGCGGGCGGTGGCCAGCGTCGAGCAGCTGCGCGCCCTGCCGGTGCCCGCCGAGGGCGGGGCGGCGCGGCTGTCCGACGTCGCCCGGGTCGAGGAGGTGCTGACGCCGGAGACCATCACCTCGAGCGGGGGCCGGCGCACCGCGACCATCGCCGTCACCCCGGGCACGGACGACCTGGGCACCACGTCCGCGGAGGTCGCCGACGCCCTCGCCGCGCTCGAGCTGCCGCAGGGGGCCGCCGCCGAGCTCGGCGGCGCGGCGACGGAGCAGCGGTCGACGTTCCAGCAGCTGGGCCTCGCCGTGCTCGCCGCGATCGCCATCGTCTACATCGTCCTCGTGGCGGCCTTCCGGTCCCTGGCCCAGCCGCTGATCCTGCTGGTCTCCATCCCCTTCGCCGCGACGGGCGCGGTGCTGGCCCTGCTCGTCTCCGGCGTGCCGCTGGGCCTGGCGTCACTGGTGGGCGTGCTCATGCTCGTGGGCATCGTGGTGACCAACGCGGTGGTGCTCATCGACCTCATCAACCAGTACCGCGGTCCCGAGCACGGGATGGGGCTCGAGGAGGCGATCGAGAAGGGCGCGGCCCGGCGCCTGCGCCCCATCGTCATGACGGCCCTGGCCACGGTGCTCGCCATGACACCCATGGCGCTGGGGCTCACGGGCGAGGGCGGCTTCATCTCCCAGCCCCTCGCCGTCGTGGTGATCGGCGGCCTGGCGTCCTCGACGCTGTTGACCCTGGTGCTCGTGCCGGTGCTCTACCGCCTCCTGGAGTCCCGGCGGCTCGCCCGCTCCCGCCGGCGCGAGGAGCGCATCGCCGCGCGCACGGCCCCCCGGAATAATTAGTGACGTATCCACGTTTTCCGGATGACGGCGTCGCGGCACCCCGCCGCGTCCCGCGGACCCGCACCAGGAGGACCCATGCAGATCGGCGTGTTCAGCGTCTCGGACATCACCCCCGACCCGACCACGGGGCGGACGCCCACCGAGCACGAACGGATCACGGCCCAGATCGCCATCGCCCGCAAGGTCGAGGAGATCGGGATGGACGTCTACGCGATCGGGGAGCACCACAACCCGCCGTTCTTCTCGTCCTCGCCCACCACGCTGCTGGCGGCGATCGCCGCGCAGACCGAGCGCATCATCCTCTCCACGGCGACCACGCTGATCACCACGAACGATCCCGTGAAGATCGCCGAGGACTTCGCGATGCTCCAGCACGTGGCGCAGGGCCGGGCGGACCTGACCCTGGGCCGCGGCAACACCGGGCCGGTCTATCCCTGGTTCGGCAAGCGCCAGCAGGACTCCGTGAACCTCACCGTGGAGAACTACGCCCTGCTGCGCCGGCTGTGGGACGAGGAGGTCGTGGACTGGACCGGGACCTTCCGCGCCCCGCTCCAGCACTTCACCTCGACCCCGCGGCCGCTCGACGGCGTCGCGCCGTTCGTGTGGCACGGCTCGATCCGCACCCCGCAGGTCGCCGAGGTCGCCGCCTACTACGGCGACGGCTTCTTCGCCAACAACATCTTCTGGCCGCGGGAGCACTTCAAGCGGCTCATCGACCTCTACCGGGAGCGCTACGAGCACTACGGGCACGGCGCCGCCGACCAGGCGATCGTGGGCCTCGGCGGGCAGTTCTTCATGCGCCCCAGCTCCCAGGACGCCGTGCGGGAGTTCCGCCCCTACTTCGACAACGCGCCCGTGTACGGGCACGGTCCCTCCCTCGAGGACTTCACGGCGCAGACGCCGCTGACCGTGGGCTCCCCGCAGGAGGTGCTCGAGCGCACGCTTGGCTTCCAGGAGTACTTCGGGGACTACCAGCGGCAGCTGTTCCTGATCGACCACGCGGGCCTGCCCCTGGCCACCGTGCTGGAGCAGCTGGACCTGTTCGGCGAGCACGTCCTCCCCGAGCTGCGCAGGGAGCTGGACGCCCGGCGCCCCGCCCACGTGCCGGACGGCCCCACCCACGCGGCGCGCGTGCGGGCGCGCACCGGGGCGCCCGCCGGGCAGCAGGAGGCGCCGGTCCGCGGCTGAGCACCGTGTGACAGCGTGCGCGCACGTGCTCTTTCGTGGACGTTTGCACAAGAAAACCCATGGGGGTGTCTGGGCCCGTCCCGGCACCCCCGGGCCGTCCCCGGAGCATCGGCGCTGGTCATCCCGGCAACGGCCCGCCGCCGGCCTCGGCGTCGGCCTCCGGGCCCCGGAGGGGCCCCCGAAAGGGGGACACCCGCGCCCGGGTGCATCGATGAAACGCGGTCGTAGCATGAAGGCGTGCCCCGCAGAGAGACAGATCGCGTGCAGACGAGCGCCGACGCCTGGGAGGCCCTCTACAGGGCCCAGGTGGCGGTGATGCGGCGCCTGCAGCGACAACCCGAGTTCGCGGACCTGTCCGCCCGTGAGTACGACGTGCTCTTCAACCTCTCCCGTGCCGACGAGGCGGGGATGCGGCTCAACGAGCTCAACGAGTACGTCCTGCTCACGCAGTCCAGCCTCAGCCGCATGCTCGAGCGCCTCGAGCTGAAGGGGCTGGTGCATCGCTGGCAGGATCCCCAGGACCTGAGAGGCCTGAGGATCCGCCTCACGGAGAAGGGCCGGGCCATGCAGCTCGAGATCGCCGAGCAGTTCCGGCTGCACGTGCACGAGCTCATGACCGCGGGCCTGGACCAGGAGGAGCTGCTCATCCTGACCCGGCTGGCCGAGCGCCTGCGGGACGCCGTCACCTCCCTCTGAGCCCGCCGGCTACAGGGGAAGGACCACCCGGGCCCGCGGGTCCTCCTCGGCGCGCGCCGAGGACGCGGCGGACACCTGCATCCCGCCCAGCGCGATGCTCCCGCCCAGCGTGGTCATGAAGGCGGTCTCCGAGGCGTCGGCCCCCGTGGCGATGCGCACGAACTCCGAGCGCGGGGCGAGCCCGGTGGCGTCGAGGACGTACCAGGTGCCGTCGTGCCAGGCCTCCACGACGGCGTGGAAGTCCATCGGGTCGAGCCCGGGCGCGTACACCGACACCAGCCGGGCGGGGATCGCGAGGGCCCGCAGCAGCGTGATCACCAGGTGCGCGTAGTCGCGGCACACGCCCCGGCGGCTGAGGAAGGTGTCCACCGCGGTGTCGGTGCCGGCCGACGCGCCCGGGACGTAGTCGAGGTGCTCGTGCACCCAGTCCCGCACCGCCTGGAGCGTCCCGTAGCCGCCGGCCCCGCCGGCGGCGCCCGGGAAGAGGGCCTGCGCGGTGCCGACCATCTCGTCGAAGGGGCAGAAGCGGCTGGGCCGCGTGTAGCGCACGTGGTCCACCGGATCGGCCGGCGGGGCGGCGGGGGCGCCGTCCAGCTCCAGCCGGTAGGACACGGAGCACTCGGTGCCGCCGGGCACGCGGGCCAGGTGCAGGCGGGTGCCGTGCAGGTCCAGGCTCTCCTCGAGCGGCACCTGCCGCCCGTCCACCAGCAGGCGCAGGCTCTCCCCGGCCGGGGCCGCGCCGCCGGGGCGGGCGACGGCGAGGGAGAACACCGCGAGGTGGTCGGTCTCGGCGGTGAAGTCCACCTGGGCGGCGACGGTGCGCGTGGTCACGAGGGTCCTCTCGGAGGGTCCGGCCTGGTCGGAGCGGTGGTCCGACGCTCCATTGTCGCCCACCCCGGGCATTCATCAGTACACTGATGCACGAGACATCCCCCACACGCCCCCGCCGCCGCCCGGAGTCCCGCGCCCCGCACCCGGCGGCCGACCTCGAAGGACGCAGCATGGCCCAGGACACCAGCCAGGACAGCCGGTCCCGGGAGCACACCGCTCCGGACCCGGAGGACGCCCGGAAGCCCGACAGCCCCACCGAGCTCAGCAAGCCCTCGTGGGGCTACATCCTCAAGCGGGGGCTCTCCGAGTTCTCCAAGGACAAGTGCACCGATCTCGCCGCGTCGCTGACCTACTTCGCGGTGCTCTCGCTCTTCCCCGCCCTGCTCGCCCTCGTCTCGCTGCTCGGCGTCTTCGGGCAGGGCGAGGCCACGACGCGGGCGATCACGGGCTGGCTCGGCCAGTACGCCCCGCCGGAGCTGACCACGCTGCTCCAGGGGCCCATCAACAACCTCACCACGCAGACGGGGGCCGGGCTCGCCCTGGTCACCGGCATCCTCGGCGCCCTGTGGACGGCGTCCGGCTACACCGGCGCGTTCGGCCGGGCCATGAACCGCATCTACGAGGTCGAGGAGGGCCGGCCCATCTGGAAGCTGCGGCCCATGAACATCCTCGTCACCCTCGTGTCGGTCCTCATCGTGGCCGTGATCCTGGTGGCGCTCATCCTCTCCGGGGACCTCGCCCGGGTCGTGGGGGACCTCGTCGGCCTCGGCGACACCACCGTGATGGTGTGGAACATCGCGAAGTGGCCCGCCGTCGTCGCCCTGGCCGTGCTGCTGCTCGCCGTGCTGTACTACTTCACCCCGAACGTCCGGCAGCCCAAGTTCCGCTGGATCAGCCTGGGCTCGCTGGTCGCCCTGTTCGTGGCGGCCGTCGCCGTGGCGGCGTTCTCGTTCTACGTGAGCAACTTCTCGTCCTACAACGCCACCTACGGCATCATCGGCTCCGTCATCGCCCTGCTGCTCGGCATCTGGATCATCAACAACGTCCTGCTGCTGGGCGCGGAGATCGACGCCGAGGTGGAGCGCGCCCGTGAGCTCCAGGGCGGCATCAAGGCCGAGGAGACCATCCAGCTCCCGCCGCGGGACACCCGCCAGATCGACAAGGTGGACAAGAAGAAGGAGAAGCTCGTCGACCAGGGCCGCAAGCTGCGCCTCCAGCACGAGCACATCGACTACTCCGCCGACGACCGCTCCGAGAGCTAGGACGGCGCCGTCCGCCCGCGGACGGGCACCGCGCATGGAGCTCCTCGAGCTCGGCGAGAACCGCAGCGGCGAACCCGTGGTGCTGATCCACGGGTTCGCCGCTGCGGCGTTCTCGGGGTGGGTGCGCACGGGCTGGGCCTCCGCGCTGGAGCGCGCCGGCTTCCGGCCGCTGGGCGTGGACCTGCCCGGTCACGGGCCGGAGCCCGGCACCGACCTGGCCGGCACGACCCGGGCCGGGCTCGTCGGGCGGATCACCGAGCTGGTCGACGGTCTCGGCGCCGGGCGGCCGGTCCCGCTGGTGGGCTACTCCCTCGGTGCCCAGCTGGCGTGGGCGGCGGCCGTCCGCCGCCCCGGCACCGGGCCCCTCGTGCTCGGCGGGCTCGGCGCCGGGGACCGGCTGGCCGAGCTCGGCCGGGCCCTCGAGGGCGCCCCCGATGCCTCGCCCGCGGCCCGCGCGCTCGCCGCCGCGCTCACCGGCCGGCCCGCGTCCGGGCCCGGAACGGACCACGACCGGCGCGCCCGGGCGTGGACCGAGTTCGCGCGGCGGGTCGGGGCGGACCCCTTCGACCCGGACACCGCGGTGCCGCCCCAGCCGGCCCTGCTCTTCGCCGGGGCGGAGGACCCGTGGGCGGAGCCGGAGGAGCTGGCCCGCCGCCGCCGGGCCGCGGGCGCCCCCACGGAGGTCCTCCTCGTCCCGGGCCGCGGCCACGTGGACGTGCTGACCGCCCGCGCCGCGCGGCACGGTGCCGTGGACTTCCTGCGCCGTGCGCGGGAGGTCCCCCGCGATCCCCCGCAGAGGTCCGCGGAGGATCCCTAGACGGGGCACCTGGGTGGTGGAGGACGACGTGTGGGTCGTCGGCGACGACCAGGCGTGCCTGCTCATCGACCCCGCCCACGACCCGGCCAAGGTGGTGGAGGCCGTCGGCGGGCCGACCCTGACCGCGGTGCACACCCCGGGGCACTGCCCGGGCTCGGTGTGCTTCACCGCCCCGGGCCCGGAGGCGCCGGGAGCTCAGCCGCCGGCGGGCCGGGGCGCCGGGGGCGCGGTGCGCCGCCAGCGGTGGACGAAGCGCAGCGCGGCGGCCAGCCCCACCGCCGCCGACAGGACGGGGAACAGCGCGGCGGTCCGGTAGCCCCAGTGCTCCCCCGACCACCCGGAGAGCACCAGGCCCAGGGTCAGCCCGACGCTCATGCCGGCGGTCATCACCGTGGTCAGGGCCGTGACCCGGGCGCTGGGCGCCACGAGGGCGGCGATCTCGTAGACCGCCACGAGGCCCGGCCCGATCGTGAGCCCGGCGAGCGCCAGCACCACGACCATCCCCACGGAGTCGTCGGGGATCGACAGGAGCATCGAGGCGAGCACGGACGCGGCCGCCGCGACCACCCAGCGGTTCCACAGCCCGCCCGTGGCGGCCCCGGAGGAGCCCAGCACCGCCGCCAGGACGGACGTCAGGCCGGCGACGGCGTACAGCCAGCTCACCGAGACGAGGGCGTCCACCGAGAACGCGAACACCGCGACGGCCCCGAGCATGGAGCCCACGAGGGCGCCCAGCGCCGTGGTCCCCACGACGGGCAGCAGGCGCAGTTCCCGGAGCCGCCGCCGGTGCTGCCGGGCAGCCCGCGTGGGCGCGGGCGGCAGCGGGGGCCGGTAGTGGAGGGCCGCCGGTGGCAGCCGCGCCGAGCGGTGCAGCAGGACCGCCGCGGTGCCCACCAGGGTGAGGCCCGCGGCGAGGGCCAGCACGGCCCCGGGCCCCAGGGTGACCGCCACGACCCCGGCGAGCAGGGCCGCCAGGACGGTGCCCAGGGAGTCCATGACGCTCTCGTGGCGCAGCGCCGCGTCGACGAGGTCCTCCCGGGAGTCGCGGCACAGCAGGGAGAGCCAGCGCAGCCGGCACACGACCCCCATCTGCGGCAGGACCAGGCCCGCGAGCAGGCACGCGGGGACGAGCCGGGCGGGGTCGGCCGGTGCGTCGGGGCCGGGGAGCAGCCGGACGATCCACCAGAGCGCCAGCGGGTGGAGGAGGGTGAGCAGGACCAGGACGAGCCGGCGGTGGCGCCACGAGGCCGCCGCGCCCATCGCGATCCCGCACAGGGCCGAGCCGAAGGTCACCGCGCCGGCGCACAGCGCGCCCAGGGCGGGCGAGCCGGTGACCAGCCCGACCGTGGTGAGCACGCCCAGCGGCACCATGGTCTGGGGCAGGCGCACCATCAGCGTCAGCACGGGGAACAGGAGGCCGCTGACCGCGGCCAGCTGCCGGGAGTCGGCCAGCGGCGCGTCGACGACGGCGGCCATCCGCCCGAGCAGCTCGGGGGCGCGGGTGCTGCTCACAGGTCCTCCGGTTCCTCCGGGCGTCGGTCGGGTGCGGGACCCAGCCTAGCCGGGGAGCTCAGACCCTGACGGACAGGGTGGACCCGCCCGGGGAGCGGCGCACGTGGATCTGGTGCGGGATCCGGGTCTTCATCTCCTGCACGTGGGAGACGAGGCCGATCACCCGGCCGCGCTCGCGCAGCCCGTCGATGGTGTCCATGACCTCCTCGAGGGTCTCCTCGTCGAGGCTGCCGAAGCCCTCGTCCACGAAGAGCGTGTCGATCTCCACCCCGCCGGCCTGCGCCTGGACCACGTCCGCCAGCCCCAGCGCCAGGGCGAGCGAGGCCATGAACGTCTCGCCGCCGGACAGGGACTCGGTCCCGCGCCGCGCGTTCGTCCACGCGTCCTCGATCTGCAGCCCGAGCCCCGACTTGCGCCCGCCGTCCTTGGCGTCCGTGTGCACGATCCGGTACCGTCCGCCCGTCATCCGCTCCAGCCGGGCGGTGGCCGCGGCGGCGACCTCCTCCAGCTGAGCGGCGAGCACGAAGGAGTTGAGGGTCATGCGCAGGACGTTGTCCGAGGACGTGCCGTTGGCGGTGTCCGCGAGCTCGCGCAGCACGCGGGCCTCGGCGGCGGCGGCCTCGGCCGCGGCGTCGGCCTCCGCCGCCTCCGCGGCCAGCCCGTCGAGGCGGTCCCGGAGGGCCTCCAGGCCCGCGAGCCGTCCGGTGCTGCCGTCGCGCTCCCCGCGCAGGGTGGTGAGCGCGGCCCGCGCCGCGGCGAGGGCCCCGGGGTCCGCAGCGGCCGCGCCGGCGGCCTCCTGCGCCAGCACACCGGTCAGCTCGGGGGTGGAGAGCTCCGCCGCCACGCGCAGGGCGCGTCCGTCGAGGTCGTCGACCCGTTCCTGCCGCCGCTGCGCCTCGTCGGGGGCGAGGAGGGCGCGGGCGAGCTCCTCCTCCCCCGCGAAGGCGGAGTCCTCCAGGACGGTCCGCAGCTGCGCGGCGGCGTCCGCGTCGGCCGCCTCGGCGCGCTCCTGCGCGTCGTGCGCCCGGGCCACGCGCCCCAGCACCGTGACCAGCCGCTCGGCGGCGGCCTCCTTGTGCGCGAGACCGGCGAAGCCCTGGGCGGCGGCCGTCAGCTCGGCGGCCAGGGCCTCGAGCTGCGCCGTCGTCTGCTCGAGCCGGGCGCGGGCCGCGGACCCGGCCACGTCGGCCTCGTGGCGCTCCTGATCGGTCCGCTCCCGGGCCTCGCGCAGCCGGTCCAGGCCGGCCCGGGCCTCGGCGAGCTCGCGCACGGCGGCCTCCGCCCGGTCGGCCTCGGCCGCCGCCTCGTGCGCCGCGGCCTGCGCGGCGCCGGGATCGTCGGTGGCCCCGCCGGCCCGGAGGCGCACGACGGCCTCGTGCGCGGCCTCGTAGCGCCCGCGCGCCGCCTCGGCGTCGTCGGCCGTGGCGTCGCGGCGGGCCCGGGTCTCCCCCAGCGCCTGCGCCGAGACGGTGGTCCCGCCGGCGGCGCCGGCCGGCGAGGGGTGCTCCTCGCTGCCGCAGACGGGGCACGGGGCCCCGTCCCGCAGATCGGCGGCGAGCAGTCCGGCGGCCTCCTCGAAGCGGCGCTGCTGGAGCCGCTCGGCCTCCTGCGCGGCCTCCCGGCGCGTGCGCTCGGCCGCGGAGTAGCGCTGCCGCTCCTGCTCGTCCCGGGCGGCGGCGGCCTCGAGCTCGCGCGAGGCCGCCAGCACCCGCGCGGCGTCCTCGGCGGCGCGGCGCCGGTCCGGGGCGGCGTCCGCCCGGGGGGCCAGCTCCGCGACGGCCCGGTCGAGGGCGTCACGGTCGGCGTCCTGCCGGGACGCGAGCTCGTCGAGGCCCGCCCGGGTCCGCTCGGCGGTCCGGACCTGCTCGGCGAGCTCCGCCGCGGCGGACGCGAGCTGCTCGAGCTCGGGCTCCCGCCGCCGGCTCTGGCGGACGCCGGCGAGGGCCTCGTCGGCGGCGGCCCGCAGCGCCTCGTCCGGCGGCCGCTGCCCCGCGGCGACCTCCGCGAAGCCCGTCCCGCGCCCGGGCACCAGGGCGGCGGCGGCCGCGAGCAGCGCCTCGTCCGCGGCCGCCTCCGCGAGGATCCCCGCCCGCTGCTCCCGCGCCTCGGCCAGGGCGTCCCCGGCCCGGCGCCGGGCGTCGAGCACGATCCGCAGGGGCGCGGCGGCCCGGTGACGGGCGAGGGCCGCCCGGTCCTCGTCGACGCCGGGGCGCAGCTGGTCGAGCTCGTCCTCCTCGCGGCGCAGCTGCGCGAGCCGCTGCCGCAGCCGCAGCTCGTCCTGCAGCGCGCTCGCGCGTCGCTCGGCGTCCGCCAGGCGCCCGTCGAGCCGCTCGTGCGCGGTGCGGGCGCGGGCCAGCGCCGCGAGCAGGCGCTCCCGGACCGCGGCCACGGCCGGGCCCGCGGCCTCCGGACCGGCCCCCGCACCGGGGGGCCCGCCGTCGGCGCGGTCACCGGCGTCCTCGCCGCTCTGCTCAGCGTCCTCCTCGCCGGCGTCCTGCCCCTGCTCGGGACCGGCGTCGAGGGAGCGGACGTGCGCCAGCTCGCGGCCGGCGTCGCGCACCAGCCGGGCGACGTCCGCGGCGGCGGCCTCGGCCGCGGCCCTGGCGGCCCGCGAGCGGGCGGCCAGCTCCTCCTGGACCCGCTCGTAGAAGGCCGTGCCGAACAACCGCTCGAGCACGGCCTCCCGGTCCGCGGAGCTGGCGCGCAGGAACTCCGCGAACTCCCCCTGGGGCAGCAGGATCACCTGGGTGAACTGCTCCTTGGACAGCCCCACGACCTCCTTGACGAGCTCCCCGACGTCGTCGAGGCGGGTCGCCCTCGGCACCCACGTCCCGCCGGCGTCCCGCTCCGCCAGCAGCGCCCTGGCCTGCCGGGTGGACGTGCCCGAGGCCGCGCGGGCGGAGGGCGCCTCCCAGTACGGCGAGCGGGTGAGCCGGAACCTGCGCCCGGCCGCCGTGAACTCCAGCTCGACCTCGGGCGCGGCCGTCGGCTCGGCGTGGTGGCTGCGCAGGGCGTTGCGGGTGCGCCCGCCGGGCACGGAGCCGTAGAGGGCGAAGCACAGGGCGTCCAGCACGCTGGTCTTGCCCGCACCGGTCACCCCGTTGAGCAGGAACAGCCCGGCGTCGTTGAGGGGCTCGAAGTCGATGACCTCCCGGCCGGCGAAGGGGCCGAACGCGGCGATCTCCAGGCGGTGCAGCCTCACGCGGGCGCCTCCCCCGCCCGGACGGTCTCGACCACGGCGCCGAGCACGCGGGCCTCGTCCTCGGCCACGGGCCGGCGGCGGACGTGCTCGTAGAAGGCGGAGCAGACCTCCAGCGCCCCCTCGGCGCGGGCGACGCGGGCGGCGTAGGTGCGCTCCCGGTCCTCGGGCGCGGCGGCGGGCTCGAAGCGCAGCTCGAGGGTGCGCGGGAAGCGGGTGCGCACGGAGTCCATGGGGTGGGGCGGACGGTGGTCGTCGGTGAGCACGACCTGGCACAGGGCGTCCTCGTGCACCGTCAGCGCCGGGTCCGCCAGCAGCTCGGCGAGGGTGCCGCGCAGCCGGGCGAGCCGGTGCCCGTGCGCGTGGTCGAGGGCCCGCACCTCGGGCGCGGACCCGGGGGCCAGGTCGACGAGCCAGGCGCCCTTCCGGTGGTCCGTCTCGGAGAACGAGTAGGCCACCGGGGAGCCGCTGTAGCGCACGGTGTCCGTCACCAGCTGCCGGCGGTGCAGGTGGCCCAGGGCCGTGTAGTCGGCGCCGGCGAAGACGGACGGCGGGACGGTGCCCAGCCCGCCGACGTTGAGGTCCCGCTCGGAGTCCGTGCCCGCGGCTCCCGAGGCGAAGGTGTGGGCGAGGACGACCACGGCCACGGGACCCTGGAGCTCCTCCCGGCGGCGCGCGGCGTCGGCGCGGACCCGGTCCAGGGCCGCGGCCGTCACCGAGGGGTGGTCCGGGGTGGTGCCCAGCGCCGTCGCGACGGCCCGGGGCTCCAGGTACGGGACCCCGTAGACGAGTACCGCGCCGCCGGCGGGGTCGGGCAGGACCACGGGGCGGTCGACGTCCTCGACGCGGGTGCGCAGGTGCACCCCGCCCGGTTCGAGCAGGGGCCCCCCGAAGCCCAGGCGCATGGCGGAGTCGTGGTTGCCGCTGGTGAGGACCAGCTGGGCGCCCGCCGCGCGCAGGTCCGCGAGCGCCCCGCCGAGCAGCTCCACGACCTCCGCGCGGGGCTGGGCCTGGTCGTAGACGTCCCCGGGGACGAGGACGACGTCGACGGCGTGCTCGCGGACCCAGGCGACGAGCTCGGCCAGCACGGCCCGCTGCACCTCGAGGGTGCCCTGCCCGTGGAAGGACCGTCCCAGGTGCCAGTCCGAGGTGTGGAGGAAGCGCATGCGGTCAATCTAGCGGCACCGCCGGACAGGGCAGCGCCGCGGCGCTGCCCGGTCACTCCGCCGCGGCGGTCCCGAGGGGCTGCTGGGCCGGGGCGCCGGTGCGCGTGCGGGTGCGGCCCGGGCCGGCGAGGTCCGCCACGCGGTGCACGAGCCCGGCGACGAGCCCGCCGAGCAGCGGGGCGGCCCAGAACAGCCACAGCTGGGGCAGGTGCGTCCCGCCGGCCACCACGGCCGCGCCGGTCGAGCGGGCCGGGTTCAGCGATCCGCCGTCGAACGGGGCCGCGACGGTGAGCAGGAGGACGAGGGCGGCGCCGATCGCCAGGGGCGCCAGTGCCGCGTTGGCCCGCCGGGAGGTGGCGCCGAGGACCACGAGCGCGAACAGGGTGGTCACCACGAACTCCACGAGCAGCACCGTGGGCCAGCCCGCCTGGGACGTGGAGTTCTCCCCGTAGCCGTTGGCGACGGCGCCCAGCACCTGGGCGGTGGTGGCGCCGTCGAGCAGGGTGCCGAGCACGGCCCGCAGCACGCCGGCGGCGGCGAGCGCGCCCAGGACCTGGGCGGCGACGTAGCCGATCGCGGCGCGTGCGGGGGTCCGCCCCGCCACGACGGCGGCGAGGGTCACGGCGGGGTTGAAGTGGCCGCCGGAGACGTGGCCGAAGGCGACCAGGGCGGCGAGCAGGCCCAGCCCGAAGCCGAGCGCGGAGTCGACGACCTCGGTCGCGAACATCCCGGCACCCAGGCCCGCGAAGACCAGCAGGGCGGTGCCGGCGAACTCGGCGGCCCAGCGCGCCGGCGCGGACGGGGCGTCCGCGTCGTCCACGGGGGCCGTCTCCTTGCGCAGGGCGCCCGGGACGGGGGCCACGAGGCCGGTCGCCGGGGCGGGCCGGGCGGCAACGGGGTCGGTGGTGACGGGGTCGGCGGCAACGGGCTGGGCGGGGGGGCCGCCGAGGGCGGTGGATCCGTGCTCGGTCATGGGGGCTCCTGGGTCGGGGCGGCGCGAGGGGGTGCGCCGGGGTGTCGGTCGGAGGGTGCAGGCGCGCGGGCGCCCTCCCCATGCAACCACGGCCGGCTGAAGCATTCTTGAACGGGACCCCGCGCGTCCCCCGATACACTGACCGCATGCCCGCACCCCTGCTCCAGCCCGACGCCGGCCTCGACCCGACCTGGCCGGAGTACGCCGACTCCGTGCGGGCGGCCCTGTTCGGCGGCGCCCTCGGCGACGCCGTGGGCTACCGCGTCGAGTTCCTCCGCCACGCCGAGCTCGCCGAGCGCTTCGGCCCGGACGGGCTGGGCGGGCTCGACGACCCCGGCGGCGGCGCCCCCCGCAGCGACCACGCCGGCAGCGACGACGACGCCGGGCGGCTGCGGATCTCCGACGACACCCAGATGTCGCTCTACACCCTCGACGCCCTCCAGGAGGTCGTCGAGTGGGCCAACGAGGGCCAGCCCGCCGACGAGACCGCGTGCCTGTGGCTGGCCTACCTGCGCTGGCTGCGCACCCAGGGCGAGCCCGTCCCGGCCGAGGCCCCGCAGCCCCTGCCGCGCTGGCTCGACGCCCACGAGGTGCTCCACGCCCGCCGTGCGCCGGGCAACGCGGTGCTGACGTCGCTGCGCTCCGGGCGGATGGGCGAGGTCGAGCGCCCGATCCTGCCGGACGCGAAGGGCTGCGGCACGGTGATGCGCTCGGCCCCCTTCGGGCTGCTCCCCCACGTCGGCTGGCGCACGCTGGCGCCGCTGGCCATCAACGGGGCGGCCCTCACCCACGGCCACCCCGAGGCGCAGTCCTCGGCGGCCGTGTACGCGTTCGTGGTCCACGCCGCGGTCCGCGCCCGCCGGGAGGGCGTGGAGCGGCCCGTGGCCGCGGCGGTCGCCGCCGCCCGCGCGGTGGCCGGGCAGCTCACCCGCCCGGTGGCCGAGACCCTGCGCCTGCTCGACGACGCCGTGCGCGCCGTCGGCGAGGGCCCGCTGGAGCCGGGCGAGCTCACCCGGCTGCTCGGCGAGGGCTGGACCGCGCCGGAGGCCCTGGCCGTCGGAGTGTGGGCGGCCCTGCGCGCCGAGGCCGAGCACCCGGCCGCGGCGGACCCGCAGGCGGTGTTCCGGCGCGGCGTGGGCCTCGCCGTGGCCCACGACGGCGATTCGGACTCGACCGGCGCCGTGGCCGGGGCGGTCCTCGCGGCCGTCCTCGGGACGGGAGCCCTGCCCCAGCGGTGGCTGGCGCGGCTGGACGCCCGCGAGGTCGTGGCGGAGGCCGCCCGGCGGTGGCTCAGGGAAGTGGGGGCACCAGCCGCCTGACCGCCAGGCCCACGCCCGTGAGCAGCTCGTGCACCGTCCCGGCGCCCGCCCGGCGGACGAGGTCCACCACGATCCCCGCGCACGCCCGGGCGTCCTCGAGGGCGTCGTGGTGGCGCTCCAGCGCGACGCCGGCCGCCTCGGCGGCGCGCGGCAGCGCGTAGGACGGCAGGTCGTAGCCGCGCCGCGCGAGGGTCAGGCTGCACGCGTAGGCCAGCGGGGCGTGGACCGTCCCGGTCTCGGCGCACGCCGCGCGGATCACCCCCATGTCGAAGACCGCGTTGTGCGCGACGACCAGCTCGTCGGGGTTCTCCGCGAGGATCCAGGCCTCGATCCGCGGCCACAGCTGGTCGAACACCGGGTGCCCGGCGACCGTGCGCTCCGTGATCCCGTGGATGCGCGTGTTGCCGGGGTCGAAGCCGGAGCGGGTGCGCGGCGGGCGCATGTACGCCGAGCGCTCCTCCACCACGACGCCGTCCCGGACCCGCACCAGGCCCACCGCGCACGGGGAGCCGATGAAGCGGTTGGCGGTCTCGAAGTCGATGGCCGTGAAGTCGAGGGAGCCCGGCACCGTCGTCGGTGCGGTGGTCGCCGCAGAAGTCGGCGCGGGGGTCGGCGCGGTGGTCGTCGGGGGGAAGGCAGGAGGTGGCACCGCAACAGCCTACTGCGGCCCGCTCAGGCGTGCGCGCCCCGCAGGTTCGTCTCGATCCACTCGTCGGCGCGGGCGACGGCCTGGTTGACCTGGGCCGTGTCCAGATCGTGGTGCAGCGCGTACGCGACGGCCTGCAGCGGGAACGTGCGGGCGTGCAGCTGGGCGCGCTCGTAGACGGTCTCGGAGACCGCGCCCCGCAGGGCGTCCCAGCCGTACCACAGCCCCAGCGACGCGGCGTCGTGCGCGGGGTCGTAGAGACAGGCGTGGTCCCAGTCGATGACTCCCGTCAGCTCCTCGTCCTGCCACAGCATGTTGTGGCCCATGAGGTCCCCGTGCACCAGGGTGGGCGCCACGGTCGGCAGGGCGGCGAGCTCGGCCACGGCCTGCAGGGCGGCCTCCCGGTTGCGGGGCAGCAGCCGGGGGATGACCTCGTCGATGAGCACGTGGCGGCGGCGGTGCCCGCCCCAGTGCTGGCCGGGCCGGTCGAGGAAGCCGGCGAAGCCGGAGGCGTCGACCTCGGCGAGCTCGGTGAGCACCCGGTGCAGCACGGCCGGGTCCACGTGCCCCGGCGGGTGCGGGGCCCCCGGCAGCCAGGTGAGCCCCACCCCGGTGTAGCCGTCGGCCACGACCACGTCCGTGAGCGGGCGCGGCGTGGCGAAGGAGAACCGGGGCAGCCGGCGCAGCACCTGGGTGCGGCGCTCGACGTGGGAGACGACGGTCGGGTTCTTCGCGATCCGCACGGAGATCACGTGCCCCACGTTCACCACGACGTGGGCGGACCCGCCCGCGTGCACCTCCCACTCGGTGCGCTCCACGCTCACTCCCGCCGCGGCCAGGACGGCGTCGACGGCGCCGGCGAACGGCAGGTGCTGGAGCGAGGACCAGGGCATGGGCTTCTTCTCGGCTCGGGCGGGATCAGAGCGGGTCGGGGTCGGGCAGGACCGCCACGAGGTGCGGCAGCAGCGCCCGCATGGCGCGGCCGCGGTGGCTGACGGCGTTCTTCTCCTCTCGGGACAGCTGCGCCACGGAGCGCGCGGAGCCCTCGGGGAGCAGCACGGGGTCGTAGCCGAACCCGCCCTCCCCCACCGGCTCGCGCAGCAGCGTCCCCCGCAGGACCCCGAGCTCGACGTGCTCGAAGCCGTGCGGGGTCACGAGCGCGGCGGCGCACACGAACTGCGCGCCGCGGTGGGCGTCGGGGACGTCGGAGAGCTGGTCGAGCAGCAGGCGCAGGTTCGCGGGGTCGTCGCCGTGCCGGCCGGACCAGCGCGCAGAGAAGATCCCGGGGGCGCCGCCCAGCACGTCCACCGCCAGCCCGGAGTCGTCGGCCACCGCGATCAGGCCCGTCGCGGCGGCCGCCGAGCGGGCCTTGAGCAGGGCGTTGGCCTCGAAGGTCGTGCCGTCCTCGACGACGTCGGGGGCGCCGGCCGCGGCCGCGTCGACCACGAGCCGCTCGACGTCGGCGCCGGGCAGCGCGGCCGCGATCATCTCCCGCAGCTCGGCGAGCTTGCCGGGGTTGCGGGTCGCGAGCACCACACGGGCGCCGTCGTGCTCAGTCACGGGTGGCCTCCCGCAGGGTCTCCACCTGGATCTGGGTCAGCTGGGCGCAGCCCGCGAGCGCGAGGTCCAGCAGCGCGTCGAGCTCGGCCCGGTCGAAGGGGGCGCCCTCGGCCGTGCCCTGCACCTCCACGAAGTCCCCGGAGCCGGTGACGACCACGTTCATGTCCGTCTCGGCCCGGACGTCCTCGACGTAGGGCAGGTCGAGCATCGGCACGCCGTCGATGATCCCGACGGACACGGCCGCGACCGTGTCGGTCAGCGGCTGCGCGCGGCGGGCGATCAGCCCCTCGGCGCGGGCCCAGGCCACGGCCTCGGCCAGGGCCACGTAGGCGCCGGTGATCGCGGCGGTGCGGGTGCCGCCGTCGGCCTGGAGGACGTCGCAGTCCAGGACCACGGTGTTCTCGCCCAGGGCGGAGAGGTCGATGACCGAGCGCAGGGACCGGCCGATGAGCCGGGAGATCTCGTGGGTGCGACCGCCGATCTTGCCCTTGACGGACTCCCGCGCGGAGCGCGTGGAGGTGGCCCGCGGGAGCATCGCGTACTCGGCGGTGACCCAGCCGCGGCCCTCGCCCTTGAGCCAGCGCGGGACGCCCTCGGTCACGGAGGCCGTGCACAGCACCCGGGTGCTGCCGAACTCGATGAGCGCCGAGCCCTCCGCCTGCTGGGACCAGCCGCGGGTGATGGTGATGGGCCGCAGCTCGTCCGGCGAGCGGCCGTCGGCCCGGATCACCGCCGGGGTGGAGGGGGCCGGTGCGGTCGGGTCGACTGGGGAATCCATGACCTCCACCTTACCCCCGGGCCGCGGCCCCGGCCGGGCCCCGGACCGGGCGCCGGGGTCGGGGGCCGTCACGGCCCGACGGGCGTGGCCGGGCGGCACGCGGGACTGCCCGCGGGGGCGCGCACGATGCGGTAGGTGTAGGCCGGCTCGGCCACCCCGATCGGCCCCTCGTAGACCTCCTGGGCCTCCTCGACCGCCCGGGTCGGCGAGTTCCACACCGGCAGGTGGGTCAGCAGCAGCTTGCGCGCGCCCGCGTCCCGGGCGGCCTCCGCCGCGCGGCGGCCCGTGAGGTGGATGCCGCGCAGGGCGTCGTCGCGGCCCTCCTGGTAGGCGGCCTCGCACAGGAAGACGTCGGCGCCGCGGGCGGCCCGCAGCAGCCCCGCGCAGCTGTCGGTGTCGCCCGAGTAGGCCAGGGTGCTGGGCCCGGCGGGGCCGTCGAAGTCGATCCGCAGGGCGTAGGCCTCGGGCGTCGGGTGCTGCACCGCGAAGGGGGTGACCGTGAACGGGCCCACGCGCACCGGCTGCTCCGGCGACCAGGTGCGGAAGTCGAACTCCCCGTGCATCCCGGGCTCGGCCGGGAGCCCGTGCGTGCGCGCGAGGTACTCGTGCAGCCCGGACGGGGCCCACAGCGGGATCCGGGCGGCGCCCCACCCGCGCGGGTCCCACTTGACGGCCACGTGCAGCCCCGCGAGGTCGATGCAGTGGTCCGGGTGCAGGTGGCTCACGAGCACGGCGTCGATGTCGTGCAGGTCCATGTGGCGCTGCAGCACGCCCAGGGCGCCGTTGCCCATGTCCAGCAGCACGCGCCAGGTCCGGCCCTCGGCGTCCTCGCCGCTGACCAGGTAGCAGGACGCCGGTGAATCGGGCCCGGCGAAGGAGCCGGTGCATCCGATGATGGTGAGTTTCATGGGCTGGGCCTTCCAGAGGGACCGGTGGGACGGCGGCCGCACCGGCCGCCGGGCTGCTCAGGGGGCGGGAGCTCCCGAGCCCCCGATCATCTCGGGGGTGATCCGGGCGAGCGAGCCGGTGGGGAACTGCTCGGCCACGGAGCTCGTGTGCCGGACCCGGGTGACCTCCGGGCCCAGGAACCGCCGGGCCAGCACCTCGAAGGACGCCGCGTCCCCGGTGGCCAGGAACTCGTGGCGGGCGGGCAGGCCCGGGTCCCGCTCGAGCCCGTGGCCGACGAGCGCACGGTAGACGTCCTTGGCGGTCTCCTCCGCGCTGGAGACGAGCGTCACGGTGTCGCCCATGACGTAGGAGATGACGCCGGTCAGCAGCGGGTAGTGGGTGCAGCCCAGCACGAGGGTGTCCACCTCGGCGCGGCGCAGGGGGTCGAGGTAGCGCTCGGCCGTCGCGAGCAGGTCGGGGCCGGTGGTGACCCCGGCCTCCACGTAGTCGACGAAGGCGGGGCAGGCCACGGAGCGCAGCTCCAGGTGGGGGGCGGCCGCGAAGGTGTCGTCGTAGGCGCGGGAGCCGACCGTGGCCGCCGTGCCGATCACGCCGATCCGCCCGTTGCGGGTGGAGGCGACCGCCCGGCGCACCGCCGGCTGGATGACCTCGACCACGGGGATGCCGTAGACCCGGGTGTAGCGCTCGCGGGCGTCGCGCAGCACCGCGGCCGAGGCCGTGTTGCACGCGATGACCAGCAGCTTCACCCCGGAGTCCACCAGCTCGTCCATGATCCGCAGCGCGTGGGCGCGGACCTCGGCGATCGGCAGCGGGCCGTAGGGCCCGTGGGCCGTGTCCCCGACGTAGACGATCTCCTCGTGGGGCAGCTGGTCGATGATCGCCCGGGCAACGGTCAGCCCGCCCACCCCCGAGTCGAACACGCCGATGGGTGAACCGGGGTTGGGGCCGCTCGCGGCGGGGGCGTCGGCCCCGTAGACGTCGTCATCCTGCATATCGACAAGAGAGTAGCCCCGGGCGCGTCCCGGCCCAAAACCCCACGGGGAGCGCGACGGCGTGATGCCTGTCACGTCGGGCCCGCGGGCGGCCCGGACCGGACGCCCGCCCAGGTCAGTCGCGGGAGAGGTCGTGGAGCAGCGCCTGCACGAGGGACTCCTGCAGCCAGGAGACGAAGTTGTAGAGCAGCGACATGTACGTCTCGACGTCCTCGATCGCGGACCAGTCGTCGTACCCCCCGACCCGTTCGGCGTCCTCCTCGCTGCGGATGCCCAGCCGGTCCGCGAGCACGAGGCGCACGTCGTTGAGCGCGCGGCCGAAGGCCTGGGCCTGGTCGGGGTCCAGCCGCACGGGCTCGGCCTCCAGCGCCAGCGCGGCCTGCTGGAGCGCCCCGATCTTCGCCTCGCGCAGCCCCCGCTCCGTGTACCGGCGGAACTCGGCGGCCCGCTCCGGGTCCGGGCTGGCGTCCGGCAGCAGCCGCCGCAGCGCGGAGTCCTCGGGGGTGGCGGCGTCGCCCGAGACGCCGAGCAGCCGCTCGAGCGGGTCCTCGGAGACGGGCTGGTCGGGGGCGAGGGCCTCGGCGACGTCGGCGAAGAGCTTGCGCAGCAGCTCCTTCTCCGCCGGCTCGAACCGTGCGGCGATGCCCTTGCGGGTGGAGCGGAACCCCTGCGCCATCACCGGCCCCCGGCCTGCTCGAAGGTGGCCCACAGCCCGAAGCCGTGCAGGGCCGCGGTGTGGGTCTCGGCCTCCTCGAGGGAGCCGCTGGCCACGACGGAGCGCCCGCTGTGGTGGACCTCGAGCATGAGGCCGCGCGCCTTCTCCTCCGGGTAGCCGAAGTAGGAGCGGAACACCCAGGTCACGTAGCTCATGAGGTTGACCGGGTCGTCCCACACGACCACGTTCCACGGCCGCTCGGTCTCCACGGCCTCGGAGGCGGTGCTCTCGGTGCGGGTGTCCGCGTCCGGCAGGACGGCGGTCGCGGACGCGACGGGGGCGGGGGCGGCGCGGACGGCCGCGGCGACGGTGCAGTGCATGGTCCGTCCATCGTAGCGACATCCGTCCGGTCCGGCACCGCGGGCCCCCGGCGCCGGGCCGTGGCTAGAGTGGTGCCCGTGAACCAGCGCACCCGCGGGTGGGCCCCGCCGCCCACGTCCCTGATGACCGACCACTACGAGCTGACCATGCTGCAGGCGGCCCTGCACGCGGGCACCGCCCACCGGCGCAGCGTCTTCGAGGTCTTCGCACGGCGGCTGCCGGCCGGGCGCCGCTACGGCGTGGTGGCCGGCACCGGCCGGCTCCTCGAGGGCCTGGAGAGCTTCTGCTTCCGGGAGGAGCAGCTGCGCTTCCTCGCGGACACGGGCGTGGTCAACGGCCCGACCCTCGACTTCCTGGCGGACTTCCGCTTCACGGGCTCGATCGCGGGCTACGCCGAGGGCGAGACGTACTTCCCGCACTCCCCGGTGCTCGTGGTCGAGGGCACGTTCGCGGAGGCCTGCATCCTCGAGACGTACTTCCTGTCGGTGCTCAACTACGACAGCGCCGTGGCCTCGGCAGCCTCCCGCATGGTGGGGGCGGCGGCGGGGCGGCCCTGCATTGAGATGGGCTCGCGGCGGGCCCACGAGGAGGCGGCGGTCGCCGCGGCCCGGGCCTCGGTCATCGCCGGCTTCGACTCGACGTCGAACCTCGAGGCCGGCCTGCGCTACGGCCTGCGGACCGTGGGCACGGCGGCGCACTCCTTCACCCTCCTGCACGACTCGGAGGAGGAGGCCTTCCGCGCCCAGCTGCAGTCGATGGGCCGGGGCACCACCCTGCTCGTCGACACCTACGACGTCGAGGCGGCGGTCCGGAAGGCCGTCGCGCTCGCCGGGCCCGAGCTGGGCGGGGTGCGCCTCGACTCCGGCGACCTCGTCGCCCAGGCCGCCTGGGTCCGGGAGCTGCTCGACGGGCTGGGCAACACGGGCACCCGCATCACCGTCACCTCGGACCTCGACGAGTACGCGATCGCGTCTCTCAACGCCGCCCCCGTGGACGCGTTCGGCGTGGGCACGCGGGTCGTCACCGGATCGGGCGCCCCGACGTCGTCGATGGTCTACAAGCTCGTGGCGCGGGAGGACTCCTCCGGCGAGCTGCAGCCGGTGGCCAAGGCCGCCAAGGGCAAGGCGTCGGTGGGCGGGCGCAAGTACGCGCTGCGCCGCCGCGACGAGCAGGGCACCGCCACCCACGAGCTGGTGGGCATCGGCCGCGTGCCCGGCGACGACGGCGACGACCGGCCGCTGCTGCAGGAGTTCGTCCGGGACGGCGAGCTGCTCGACGGGTGGACCGGCGCGCAGGGCGTCGTGCGGGCCCGGGAGCGCCACGCCGCGTCCGTGGCCGAGCTGCCGGCCTCCGCGCGCCGGCTCAGCGAGGGCGACCCCGTCATCCCGACCGTCATCGAGCCGGAGGCGCGGGCCTGACCGGCGCCGCGCCCCGGACGTGATCCGGCCGGGCCCGCTCCCGCCGGGCCCCACCCCACCGAGCCCCACCCCACCAAGCCCCAACCCACCGAGGAGGAACGTCATGAGGACCGCACTGATCGTCGTCGACGTGCAGAAGGACTTCTGCGAGGGCGGGTCGCTGCCCGTCGCCGGGGGCGCGGAGATCGCCGCCGCCGTCTCCGAGCACCTCGAGCACCACCACGGCGACTACGCCGTGATCGCCGCGACCCAGGACTGGCACGTCGACCCGGGAGCGCACTTCTCGGACGAGCCGGACTTCGTGGACTCGTGGCCGGTGCACTGCGTGGCGGACTCCCGCGGCGCCCAGCCGCACCCGGACCTGGACACGGATTGGATCCAGGCGTGGTTCCGCAAGGGCGAGCACGACGCCGCGTACTCGGCCTTCGAGGGCCTCCTCGCCCCGGACGCCGACGTGCCCATGGGCGACGACGAGGACGTGGAGGAGGACGACGTCAGCCTCGACGACTGGCTGCGCGAGCACGGGATCGAGGCGGTGGACATCGTGGGCCTCGCCACCGACCACTGCGTGCGGGCCACGGCCCTGGACGCGGTCGAGGCCGGCTACGACACGCGGGTGCTCGTGGACCTGACGGCGGGGGTCACCGCGCTGACCACCGAGCAGGCCCTGGAGGAGCTCGCCGACGCGGGGGTCGAGATCGTCCGGTCCTGACCGGCCGGGCCGCTCACCGGCGGCCGATGAACCAGTCCTGGAGCTTCTTCACGCGCGCCTCGAGCTGGGCCTCGTTGGCCTGCGCCACGGCGGGCCCGCCGCAGACCCGGCGCAGCTCGTTGTGGACCACGCCGTGCGGGGTGCCGGTGCGGGACGCCCACGCGGAGACGTTCTTCGACAGCGTGGCCCGCAGCTCCTTGAGCCGGCGGTGGTCGGGCACCGCCGGCTGCTGCGGCGCCGCCCCGGCCGCCGAGCGCCGGCGCGCGTGCTGGCGCTGCCGCTCGCGCAGCAGCTCGGAGACCTGGTCCGCCTCGAGCAGGCCGGGGATGCCCAGGAAGTCGGCCTCCTCCTCGGAGCCCACGGCCACGCCGCCGCCGAAGGCGCCGCCGTCGAAGAGGACGCCGTGGAAGGACGCGTCCGACCCGAGGGCCTCGAACCGGCCCTTCGCCAGCTCCGAGGACGCCTTCTCCTCGCGGTTGGCGGCCGCGAGCAGGTCGTCGTCCCAGCCCTCCTCCATGGGGTCCGCGGGCAGGCCCTGCTCGGCGGCGGAGGGCCGGTCGAGGGCGTGGTCGCGCTCGGCCTCCATCTCGTTGGCCAGGTTCATCAGCGCGGGCACGGACGGGAGGAAGACCGAGGCGGTCTCCCCGCGCCTGCGGGCGCGCACGAAGCGGCCCACGGCCTGCGCGAAGAACAGCGGCGTCGACGTCGACGTCGCGTAGACGCCCACGGCCAGGCGCGGGACGTCGACGCCCTCGGAGACCATGCGCACGGCGACCATCCAGCGCCCGTCCCCGGAGGAGAACTCGTCGATCTTGTCCGACGCGGTCTTGTCGTCGGAGAGCACCACGGTGGGCTTCTCCCCCGTGATCCGCCGCAGCTGCTCGGCGTAGGCCTTGGCGTCCTGGTGGTCGGTGGCGATCACGAGGGCCCCGGCATCGGGCACGGTGCGGCGCACCTCGGTCAGGCGCTGGTCCGCCGCCTGGAGCACGGAGGGGATCCACTGCCCGTTGGGGTCCAGCGCGGTGCGCCACGCCTGGGCGGTGATGTCCTTCGTGAAGCCCTCGCCGAGCTCCGCGCCCATCTCCTCGCCCGCGCTCGTGCGCCAGCGCATCTGCCCCGAGTAGGCCAGGAAGATCACGGGCCGGACCACGTGGTCCCTGAGGGCGTCGCCGTAGCCGTAGGTGTAGTCGGAGGACGAGCGGCGGATGCCGTCGGCGTCCTCGGCGTAGCGCACGAAGGGGATCGGGGCGGTGTCCGAGCGGAAGGGGGTGCCGGTGAGGGAGAGCCGGCGCACCGCGGGGTCGAACGCCTCCCGCAGCCCGTCGCCCCAGGTCAGGGAGTCGCCGGCGTGGTGGATCTCGTCCATGATGACGAGCGTGCGCCCCGCCTCGGTGCGGGCCCGGTGCAGCAGCGGCTTCATGGCCACCTGCGAGTAGGTCACGGCCGCGCCGACGTAGTCGCGGCCGTGGGAGCCGTCCGCGTTCTTGAAGTTGGGGTCGATCGCAAGACCCACGCGGGCGGCCGCGTCCGCCCACTGCCGCTTGAGGTGGTCGGTGGGGGTCACCACCGTGATCCGGTTGACCGTCCCGCGGTCGAAGAGCTCCTTCGCGACGCGCAGCGCGAAGGTGGTCTTGCCGGCGCCGGGGGTCGCCACGGCCATGAAGTCCTGCGGCTGGGCCTCGAAGTAGCGCTGCAGGGCCTCCGCCTGCCAGGCGCGCAGCCGGGGGGCGGTGCCCCACGCGGCGCGGTCGGGGTAGGCCGGGGGCAGGTCGGCGGCGGCACCGAACAAGGACAGCTGGTCGTCCTGGGACACTCTGGCGTCGTCCTTTCGCTCGTGGTCCGCGGCCTCGTGGCCGCGGCGGGGTGCGGGGGCGCCACGCAAAAGCGCCCGCCGTCGGCGGGCGCTTCGTCGCGGGCGGGAGGCTCAGCCCTGCTGGTCGCCGTCGTCCTTGCCCGGGCGCAGGCCCTCGTAGATCTCCTTGCAGGTGGGGCAGACCGGGAAGCGCTGCGGGTCCCGGCCCGGGGTCCAGACCTTGCCGCACAGGGCGATCACGGGCTCGCCGGAGAGGGCGGACTCCATGATCTTCTCCTTGCGCACGTAGTGCGCGAAGCGCTCGTGGTCGCCCGGCTCCTGCACCTGGCGGGTCTCCTCGCGCTCGATCGTCGAGGTGCCGCCCGCGGGCCGCGCCGGATCGGTGCCGTAGGGGCTGTCGTCCAGTCCGTTCGTCGGGGTGCCGGTGGTCGCCGCTGCGAGGAGGTCCATGCGCGCCAGTTTACCCCGTCGCCGCCGCCGCCCGTGCCCGGGCCGCGGCGCCGGCCGGGCGCGGGTCAGCGGAACTGCGCGACCTCCTGGAGCAGCTCGGGGGCCCGCCGGTCGTACCAGCGCCCGCCGAGCACCACTCCGCCCGCGCACAGCAGCGGGCCCAGGACCGCCCCGGCGCCCAGCGCCGCCCAGCCCCAGGCCGCGTCCCCGGTGACGAGCTGGACGAGCACCAGCGCGGCGGCCGGGAGGACGAGCACGAGGATCAGGGCGAAGGCCGCGAACTGCACGAGCACGTTGAGCACGGTGAAGCCCTGCGGGGTCTTGAACGGGGACTGGCCGGGCACCGCGACGGGGTAGGTGTAGCGGGCGGACATGACCGAGGACAGCCCGGCCCCGCCCAGCAGGGCCAGCAGCGTGGTCCCGGCCAGGCCGGGCAGCAGCTCCCACCGGCCGTGCAGGACGAACGGCAGCAGCAGCCCCACCGTGCACAACGGCACGGCGACCACGACCAGCGCCAGCACGCGCCCCGCCCGGTCGTGCACCCCGCGCACCCCGGTCAGCACGTGCAGGGACACGGCCGTGTTGTCGAAGGAGACGTCGCCGGAGATCTGGTAGGCCAGCAGGGCCGCGAACATGGGCCCCAGCGCGTAGAACAGGAAGCCGGCGCCGGTCTGCGCGCTCGAGAACCACACGAGCGCGGCGATCGCCGGCACGACGACGAGCGCGCCGGAGTAGCGGGGGTCCCGCACCCAGTACAGCAGGCACCGGGCGGCGACGGCCGCCCACGGCCGCTCGGGCACCCGGTCGAACAGTCCGGCCCCCGCGCCCGCGCGGGACCCGCGCACCCCCTCGCCCGCCGCGGTGGTCAGCGCCCGGGTCTGCGCGGCGCGCCAGCCGAGGACGAGGGCCGCGACGGTCAGCAGGGTGAGCGCCGTGCGGGCGGCGGCCTGGGCCCAGCGTCCCTCGGCGACGTCCGCGGGCACGGCCCACACGGCGCCGGCCGGCGTCCAGGCCAGCACCCCGGCCCACTGCGGCAGCCGGTCCCAGGTGCGCTCGAGCCCGCTCAGCACGCCGGTGACGATCGGGCCGAGGAGCACGAGGCCCAGCAGGGCCGCGAGGGAGAGCACCTCGGTGACGCGGCGGCGCCGGCCGAGGCCCACGGCGAGGGCCGTGACGCAGCGGGAGCCGGTGACCAGCAGGGCCAGCCCCAGCGGGAGGCAGACGAGGGCGGCGAGCACGGCCGGGACGGAGGCGCGCCACGAGGCGAGGGAGGCGAGGAGCGCGAGGGTCGTCAGGGCGCCGGGGACGCCCACGAACGCGCCGAGGGCCTGGCCCCACTGGACCTGGCCCACGGTGAGCGGCAGCAGCGCGAGGCGGGCCGGGTCCAGGGTCGCGTCGGCGCGCGAGGCAAGGACGGGCAGCAGCCACCACGCGAGCGCGGCCGCCGTCCCGGCGACCACGAGCACCGTGCGCACCAGGGCGAGGTCCTGGCCGCCGAGCAGCACCAGCCCCACCACGGCGACGCCCAGCAGGAACACGAAGTAGGCCGCGCCCAGGACGGTGCCCACGAGCACCCAGGTGCTGCGGGTGAGGGTGTTGGCGAGGATCCTGGCCTTGAGGGCGACCAGCCGCCAGGCCAGCACCGCGGTGCCGGGACGGCCGGGGGCGAGGTCCCCGGGGACGAGGCCGGGGCTCACTCCGGGCGCAGCCACGACAGCCCCTCCCCCGGCTCGGCGCGCCCGCCGACGAGCTCGACGAACCGGTCCTCCAGCGACGCGCCCGCCCGGACCGCGTCCACCGTGCCGGCGGCCAGCACGCGGCCCCGGTCGAGGACGGCCACGTGGTCGCACATCCGCTGCACGAGGTCCATGACGTGGCTGGAGACGACGACGGTCCCGCCGGCGTCGACGAACCCGTGCAGGATCCCGCGGATGTTGGCGGCCGAGACCGGGTCCACGGACTCGAAGGGCTCGTCGAGCACGAGCACGCTCGGGGCGTGGATCAGGGCGCCGGCCAGGGCGATCTTCTTGGTCATCCCGGCGGAGTAGTCCTGGACCTGGGTGCCGCCGTCGCCCGTGAGGTCCATCGCCCGGAGGAGGTCCTCGGTGCGCCCGGCCACGGTGCGCCGGTCCATCCCGCGCAGCAGCCCGGCGTAGGTCACGAGCTGGCGGCCCGTGAGGCGGTCGAACAGGTGCACGCCGTCCGGCAGCACGCCCATGAGCTGCTTGGCCCGGACCGGCTCCGCCCACACGTCGACCCCCGCCACCCGCACGGTCCCGGCCGTGGGGCGCAGCAGGCCCGTGGCCATGGAGAGCAGGGTGGTCTTGCCGGCGCCGTTGCGGCCCACGAGGCCGAAGAAGGACCCGCGGGGGACGTCGAGGTCGACGCGGTCCACGGCGACCTTGGCCCCGGGGGTGCCCGGGCGCCCGAAGACCCGGACGAGCCCGCGCACGCTCAGGGCCGGTTGCCGGGAGGACGGGTCCGACGGGTGCGGGGACGGGTCCGGGGCGGCCGGTGCGGAGAAGGGGGAGCTCATGGCCTCCAGCGTAGGCAGGCGGGGCCCGGAGCGAGGCCCGGCGCGCGGGGCGAGGCGGTGGCGGGGCGCCCGCACCGGCCGTTCCCGGGGGCCCGCCCCCGCGGCGGGCCCCCGGGCGGTGCCGGCGCGGCGGCGCGTGTCCCGGAGGGCGGGGATAGGCCCCGCGGCCCGGGCTCAGAACAGCGCGCGCATCAGGGCGCCGCGGGCGGCGACGACGCGGGGGTCCTCCGCGCCGACCACGTCGAAGAGCTCGAGCAGGCGGACCCGCACGGCGTTGCGCTCCTCCCCCGCCGTGCGGCGCACGAGGTCCAGCAGGCGGCGGAAGGCGTCCTCGACGTGCCCGCCGGAGACGTCGAGGTCGGCCACCTGGAGCTGGGCCGCCACGTCCTCCGGCGCGGCGGCCGCCGCGGCGCGCACCGCGGCGGCGTCCAGCGGCATCACGCGCTGGAGCAGGTGCACCTGCGCGAGGGCGAGCTTGGCCTCCCGGTCGCCCGGGTTCTCGGCGATGGCGCGGTTGTAGGCGGCCTCGGCCCCGTCCAGGTCGCCCGCCTCGAGCGCGTCGACGGCCTCCTGGTGCAGCGGCGGCAGCGGCGCCGGCTCGTCCGCGCGCACCGGCTCGACGGTGCCCGCGATGCCGTTCTGCTCCGCGAGCGCGAGCAGCTCGTCCAGCAGCTGCACCACCTGCTCGGGGGGCACGGTGGTGTTGAACAGCGGCACGGGGCGCCCGCCGAGCAGGGCGACGACGGTGGGCACGGACTGGGCCTGGAACATCTGGGCGATCTCGGGCACGGCCTCGGCGTCCACGGAGGCCAGCAGGATCCGGCCGGCGTACCGGTCCACGGCCTGCTCCAGGGTGTCGGTGAACGCCACCGACTGCTGGCTGAAGCCCGCCCACAGGGCGAAGACGACCGGCACGCGGGTGGACAGCTGCGCGACCTCCTGGAAGTCCGCGGCCGTCACCTCGCGCCGGTAGCCGCCCCCGGCCTGCTCCCCCGTCCCGCCGGGGGCCGCGGCGGGCGCGGCCGCGCCCAGGTCGACGGCGCCCCGCACCGACGCGGGCAGCGGGGGCTCCGGCTGGGGGGCGGTCTCGGCGGTGCGGCGCGGGTTCTGGTGCTGGAACTCGTTCACGGGGCGTCCTCTCGGGGATCGGCGGGGTCTCCCGTCGATTATCGGCGGCGCGCGGCGGCGCGGCCACCGGGGCGCCCCGGTGTACGCTTCCGGCGTGACTGCGGCCCGGTGCGGCCCCGGCGGTTCCGGCCCGCGGCACGACGCCGACCTCCCCGGGAGCCGCCATGACGCCACCCGAGCCCGAGCCGTCCGAGGGACCCGACGGGTCCGTGCCGTCCGCGGGCTCCGCGCCGCCCGCGCCGCCCGCGCCGCCGGGCCGCCCGGACCGCCGCGGGCGCGGCGCCGAGGTCCTCGACCGCTTCCTGCGCCCGCTGCCGGGACCGCGCCCCCGCCACCGCTTCGAGGTCCCGCCCGACGCCGGCGCGCCCTCGGCCCGCCGGCCGGCGTCGTGGCCCGATCCCGCCCGCCCGGTGCAGACGGGGTTCCTGCTGGCGGTCGGCGTGGGCCTCGCCGTGCTGTGCTGGTGGGTGCTCGCGAACGTCGGCCCGCTCGTGGGCTGGGTCGTGACCGCCACCTTCCTCGCCCTCGGGCTCGAGCCCCTCGTGCGCCGGCTCGAGGCCCGGGGCCTGCCCCGGCCCGGTGCCGTGGCGCTGGTCGTGCTGGCGCTCGCGGCGGCCGGGTGCCTGGTCATCGTGCTGGTGGTCCCGCGGATCGTCGCCGAGGCCGCGCAGCTGGCGGGGCGCGTGCCCGCGCTCGTGGACGGGCTCCTGGGCTCCGAGGCGTTCGAGCGGCTGGACGCCCGCCTGCGGATCCGCGACTCGGCCGAGCGGTGGGTGCAGGAGCTGTCGGGGAGGATCGGCTCGGACCGGGACTTCCTCGGCGGGATCTTCGGCGGCGTGGTGGGCCTGGGCTCCGTGGTGCTCAACGTCGTCACCGGGACGCTCATCGTCCTGGCCCTGAGCCTGTACTTCCTGGTGTCCCTGCCGGTGATGACCCGGTGGGCCTACCGGCTCGCCCCGGCCTCCCGCCGGGCCCGCGTGCAGGAGCTGGGCGACCAGATGGTGCGCGGCGTCGGCAACTACGTGATCGGGCAGACCTGCGTGGCCCTGCTCAACGCGGCCGTGGCCCTGGCCCTGATGCTCGCGACCGGGGTGCCGTTCGCCGCGCTGCTGTCCCTGCTCGTGGCCCTGCTCGCGTTCGTGCCCCTCGTGGGCGGGGTGCTCGCCGGGGTGCTCGTCACCCTCGTGGCCGCCACCGCGGGCTGGGGCACGGCCCTGCCCTACGCGGTCGGCTACTTCGCGTACCTGCAGGTGGAGGCCTACTTCGTCTCCCCCCGCATCATGCGCCGCGCGGTCGCGGTGCCGGGGGCCATCGCCGTGATCGCGGTGGCGGCGGGCGGGTCCCTGTGGGGCGTGCTCGGGGCGCTGATCGCCATCCCGACCGCCGCGGCCGGGCTGCTGCTCGTGCGGGAGGTGTTCGTGCCCCGGCAGGACCGGCGCTGAGCCCCGGCGCGCCGCGGGCCCCTCAGAGGCCCCTGGCGGTGGGCCCGGACCACGTCGTGGGCAGTCGCACCGGCTCGCCCAGGACCGTGGAGGCGATCTCGTCCAGCGCCCGTTGCACGAACCGCTCCCCCACCCACAGGTGCTTCGCCTCGTCCACGCCGGTGAGCTCGGCCTGGGGCACGCGCGCGAAGCGCCGCGCCGCCTCCTCGGGGCGCAGGTAGTCGTCGAGCTCCGGGACCAGCACCCGCAGCGGCTTGCCGGAGGCCGCCCAGCGGTCGAGGTCCGCGTCGTCGGCGCGGTGCAGCGGCGGGGAGAGCAGGATCCCGCCCTCGACCCGGTCCGCGACCGGGGGCACCGCCCCGTACTTGAGCACGAGCTCGGAGCCGAAGGACCAGCCCACGAGCCAGCGGTTCGGCAGGCCCTGCGCCACGGCCCACGCGGTGGCGGCGTCCACGTCGTGCCGCTCGGCGTCCCCGCCGTCGAACGCGCCCGTGCTGGTGCCGCGGGGCGAGGACGTGCCGCGCAGGTTGAAGCGCAGCACCGCGAGGCCGGCGAGCGCGGGCAGGCGGTAGGAGGCCTTCTTGTACACGTGGGAGTCCATGAAGCCCCCGTGCGTGGGCAGCGGGTGCAGGGTCACGAGCGTGCCCCGGGGCTCGCCGCGCGCCGGGAGGGCGAGCTCGCCGACGAGGGTCTGCCCGTCCTCCGTGCGCAGCTCGACGTTCTCGCGCCGGGCGGGCAGGACGGTCGAGGCCCGGACCTCGACGGGGTCGTGGTTGGCCGTGTACACCAGGGCGGCGGGGTCGGAGCTCATGCCCGCCAGTCTAGCCAGCGCGGACCGCGCGGCCGGTGCGCTCAGCGGCGCGTGCGCCAGCAGCGCTCGTGCCAGTGCCGCCGGTCCTCGAAGGCGCTGCGCGCCCCGAGCAGGGAGTCCTGCTGCCACACCACGAGGTGGGCGATCCCCGGCGGGATGGTGCGCCCGCAGCCGGGGCACACGTAGTTCTTCACGGCGTTGGCGGGGCGGACGTGGCGGACCATCCAGTCCCCGTCCGGGGCGCGCTCCACGACGGGGGCGGGCTCGAGGACCCGCTCGACGGACCACGGCTCGCGCATCGCCCCGCGCTGCCACTTGCTCGCGCGGGCACCGTCGGGCGGGCCGCCGGCCCGGCGGCCTCGCGAGGAGTGGTTCGAGCGCGGCACGGTCGGATTCTCTCACACGCTCCCCCGCGCGGGCCGCCACGGCGGTTCGCTAGGCTGGTCCGGTGCGTCTCGTCATTGCCGATTGTTCCGTCGACTACGAAGGGCGTCTGCGCGCCCACCTGCCCGCCGCCCGCCGCCTGCTGGTCGTGAAGGCCGACGGCTCCGTGCTCGTCCACTCGGACGGCGGCAGCTACAAGCCCCTGAACTGGATGAGCCCGCCCGCGCGCCTGCACGTGGCCGAGCCCGAGCCCGAGCTCGCCGCCGAGGGCGTCCTGCAGACCTGGACGGTCCAGGCCGCCAAGAGCGACGACCGCCTGGTGATCCAGCTCTTCGAGATCCACGAGGACGTCTCCCACGAGCTGGGCGTGGACCCGGGCCTCGTCAAGGACGGCGTCGAGGCGGACCTGCAGCGGCTGCTGGCGGAGCAGATCCACCTGCTGGGCTCGGGCCACACCCTGGTGCGCCGGGAGTACCCCACCGCGATCGGCCCCGTGGACATCCTGGCCCGCGCGGCCGACGGCACGACCGTGGCGGTCGAGCTCAAGCGCCGCGGCGACATCGACGGCGTCGAGCAGCTCACCCGCTACCTCGAGCTGCTCAACCGCGACCCGCTGCTCGCCCCCGTGCGCGGGGTGTACGCGGCACAGCTGATCAAGCCCCAGGCGCGGGTGCTCGCCGAGGACCGCGGGATCGCGTGCCTGACCCTGGACTACGACGGGATGCGCGGCGTCGACGACAGCGACTCCCGGCTCTTCTGAGCCCGCCCCGCGGCCACGCCGTCCCGTCACGCCGCCCCGTCACGCGCCCAGCGAACACGCGGCGCCACACGATGATCAGTAGGCGAACAGTGTTGACCGCCCCGGGCGAGTGTGTGAAGCTGAATGTGTTCTTCGTTCCATGTTCAGCATGCTCGCAGAACGGGTAAAGCGAGCGTGACGTTCGACCTGGACCCGGCCTCCGTCCCGGAATCCTCCGCGGCGGCAGATCGATCCTCAGCGCATCTCGTGACACCGCCCTCGTGCACGACCCCGTGCACAGTTAGTTACTCAGTCTCGCAAGGAGAGATCTTCATGGCCCAGGGCACCGTCAAGTGGTTCAACGCCGAAAAGGGCTTCGGCTTCATCACCCCCGACGACTCCGATTCGGACGTCTTCGTCCACTACTCGGAGATCCAGTCGGGCGGCTTCCGCACCCTCGAGGAGAACCAGCGCGTCGAGTTCGAGATCGGTCAGGGCCAGAAGGGCCCCCAGGCCACCGGCGTGACCATCATCTGATCCGTCCACCGGGACGGCTGTGAACGCGGCGGGCCCCGCACCCTTCGGGGTGCGGGGCCCTTCGCCTGCCCGGGGCGGCGCTCAGGGGGTCCCGGCGATCCGGCGCTCGACGGCGGCGCCGGCGGAGGCCAGCTGCTCCACGAAGTGCTCGTAGCCGCGGTCGACGTGCTCGACGCCGCTGACCTCGGTCTCCCCCTCCGCCGCCATCCCGGCGATCACGAGCGCGGCCCCGGCCCGGATGTCCTTGGCCTCGACGGGCGCCCCGGACAGCGCGGGCATGCCGGCGACGAGGGCGTGGTGGCCGTCCAGGCGCACGCTCGCGCCCAGCCGCTCGAGCTCGGCCGTGAAGCCCCAGCGGGCCTCGAAGACGTTCTCGGTGACCATCCCCGAGCCCTCGGCCACCGCGTTGAGGGCCACGACGAAGGGCTGGAGGTCGGTCGGGAAGCCCGGGTACGGCAGGGTCGACACGTTGATGGCCCGCGGGCGTTCCGGCCCGGCCACGACCAGGCGGCCGTCCCCGGTCTCGACGCGGCACCCCGCGGCCCGCAGCTTGTCCAGCACCACGGCCAGGTGGCCCGGCTCGGCGCCCAGGACCTCGACGGTCCCGCCCGTGACGGCCGCGGCGAAGGCCCACGTGCCGGCGACGATCCGGTCGGGCACGGTGCGGTGCTCCACCGGGCGCAGCGCGTCCACGCCGACCACCGTGACGGTGCTCGTGCCGAGGCCCTCGATCCGGGCTCCCATCGCCTGCAGCATCCGGCCGATGTCGACGATCTCCGGCTCGCGGGCCGCGTTGTCGATCACGGTGGTGCCCTCGGCGAGGGTAGCGGCCATCATGAGGTTCTCGGTGGCCCCCACGGAGGGGTAGTCCAGGCGGAACTGGGTCCCCCGCAGCGCGTCGGGCACCGACGCGACGAGGTAGCCGCGCTCGATCTGGAGGACCGCGCCCATCGCCTCGAGGCCGGCGCGGTGCATGTCGAGGCCCCGCGAGCCGATGGCGTCGCCGCCGGGCAGGGCGACCTCCGCCACGCGGCAGCGGGCGACCAGGGGCCCCAGGACGGAGATCGAGGCGCGCATCGCCCGGACCAGGTCGTAGTCGGCCTGGTGGTGCAGCTCCGCCGGCACGTCGATCCACACCGTCTGCGCGTCCCGGTCGTAGGCCACGGCGCAGTCGAGGCGGCGCAGCAGCTCCGCCATGATCGCGACGTCCTGGATCTCGGGGACGTTGGTGATGGTCGTCTCCCCCTCGGCGAGCAGCGCGGCGGCCATGAGCTTGAGCACGCTGTTCTTCGCGCCCGAGACCTGCAGCGTCCCGTTGACCGCGGTGGGCCCGTGCACGACGATCTTCTCTTCCATCCACTCTCCTGAACGTCCTCGGCCGGGCGCCCGTCGGGACCCGGATACGGCCGCGGCCTCCGCACCGGTGGTACGGAGGCCGCAGCTCTGCGTGGTGCGGGACGGGGCCGGGCCCGTCCCGCGGGGTGGGGTCGGATCAGGCGGCGTCGGCGAGCTCCACGCTGTCGGCCACGATCGTCACCCGGTTGTTGTCCATGAACACGAACCCCGCGTCGATGGTGCCCCCGAAGCGGGGCCCGTCGACGGGCTCGACCGCGAACTGCCCCGGCCGGAGGATCCCGGCGACGGCCTCGTGGCCCGGGAGGATCCCGATGTCGCCCTCCGTGGTGCGCACGCGGACCATGCGGGCGGTGCCCGTCCAGACCGACTGGTCGAGGGACACGACTTCGACGATCATCTCAGCCACGACTACTTGCCACCGGTCCGGGACTTGATCTCGTCCCACTTCTGCATGACGTCGTCCAGGCCGCCCACGTTGTAGAACGCCTGCTCGGGCACGTGGTCGAACTCGCCCTCGGTGATCTTCCCGAACGCCTCGATGGTCTCGGCGATCGGCACCGTCGAGCCCTCGACACCGGTGAACTGCTTCGCGGTGTAGGTGTTCTGGGAGAGGAACTGCTCGATGCGCCGGGCGCGGGCCACGACGACCTTCTGCTCCTCGGAGAGCTCCTCGACGCCGAGGATCGCGATGATGTCCTGCAGCTCCTTGTTCTCCTGCAGGATCGCCTTGACGCGGATCGCGACGTCGTAGTGCTCCTGGCCGACGTACTGCGGGTCGAGGATGCGCGAGGTCGAGGCCAGCGGGTCGATCGCCGGGTACAGGCCGCGGGAGGCGATGTCGCGGGAGAGCTCCGTGGTCGCGTCCAGGTGGGCGAACGTCGTGGCCGGGGCCGGGTCGGTGTAGTCGTCGGCGGGCACGTAGATCGCCTGCATCGAGGTGATCGAGTGGCCGCGCGTCGAGGTGATGCGCTCCTGCAGCACGCCCATCTCGTCGGCCAGGTTGGGCTGGTAGCCCACGGCCGAGGGGATGCGGCCCAGCAGGGTCGAGACCTCGGAGCCGGCCTGGGTGAACCGGAAGATGTTGTCGATGAACAGCAGCACGTCCTGGTTCTGGACGTCGCGGAAGTACTCCGCCATCGTCAGCGCCGACAGGGCCACGCGCAGACGCGTTCCCGGCGGCTCGTCCATCTGGCCGAACACGAGGGCGGTGTCCTTGAGGACCCCCGCCTCCTCCATCTCGACCCACAGGTCGTTGCCCTCGCGCGTGCGCTCGCCCACGCCGGCGAAGACCGAGGTGCCGCCGAAGTTGCGGGCCACACGGGTGATCATCTCCTGGATGAGCACCGTCTTGCCCACGCCGGCGCCGCCGAACAGGCCGATCTTGCCGCCCTTGATGTAGGGGGTGAGGAGGTCGATGGACTTGATGCCGGTCTCCATCATCTCCGTGGAGCCCTCGAGCTCCGCGAAGGACGGCGCCTTGCGGTGGATCGGCCAGCGCTCGGTGACCTGCAGCGAGGCGGTCGGCACGTCGAGGGCGTCGCCGAGCACGTTGAAGATGTGGCCCTTGACGACGTCGCCCACCGGCACGGAGATGGGGGCGCCCGTGTCCTGGACGGTGGTGCCGCGCACGAGGCCGTCGGTCTGCTGCAGGGAGATCGCGCGGACCATGTTGTCGCCGAGGTGCTGGGCGGTCTCGAAGGTGATCCGCTTCGTCTCGCCGTTGAGCTGGTAGTCGGCGGTCAGGGCGTTGTAAACGTCCGGAACGGCGTGCTCCGGGAACTCGATGTCGACGACCGGACCGATGACCCGGGCGATGCGGCCCGTGGCGCCGCCCGAGACCGGCTGACCGGCCTGTTCGCTGATGGTGGCAGTCATTTCTCTCACTTCACTGATTGCGGTGGGGTGGTTGCTGGATCGCCGGTCGGGCCCGTCAGAGGGCCTCGGCGCCGCTCACGATCTCGGTGAGCTCGGTGGTGATCGCAGCCTGGCGGGCGTTGTTCATCAGGCGGGTGTACTTGCGGATCAGTTCGTCCGCGTTGTCGCCGGCCGACTTCATGGCGCGCTGCCGGGCGGCGAGCTCGCTCGTGGCGGCGTTGGCCAGGCACGCGTAGAGGCGGGCGTCGATGTAGCGGGGAAGGACCGCGTTGAGGAACTCCTCCGCGTTCGGCTCGAACTCGAAGGTGCTGCCGGAGTCCTCGAGCGCGTCGAAGTCGCGGGCGACCTCGTCGGTCAGCGCGTTGGCGTCCACGACCTCCAGGGGCAGCAGGCGCAGCACCCGGGGCTCCTGGGTCACCATCGAGCGGAACACGGTGTAGACGAGGTGGATCTCGTCGACGCCGCCGTCCTCGTAGGGGGTCTCCAGGTCCTCGACCAGCACCTGGCGCAACTCGCGGGCGCGCTCGGGGCTCGCGTTGTCCGTGTCGCCGGTCCAGTGCCGCGCGTAGGGGCGGTGCCGGAAGTCGAAGTACGCCTGGGCCTTGCGCCCGACCAGGTAGACCTTCACGTCCTTGCCCTGCTCGCGGAGCAGCTCCATGAGGGACTCCGCCTCCTTGAGCACGTTGGAGGAGTAGGACCCGGCCAGACCGCGGTCGGAGGTCATGATCACCACGGCCGAGCGCCGGACGTCCTCGGGGCTCGTGGTGAGGACATGGGAGATGTTCTGCTGGGTGGCGACCTGAGAGACCGCACGGGTCAGCGCGTTGGCGTACGGACGTGCCGCCGCCACCCGCTGGCGGGACTTGTTGATGCGCGAGGTCGCGATCATCTCCATGGCCTTGAAGATCTTCTTCATGGACTTGGTCGACGCGATCTTGTTCCGGTAGACCCGGATCTGGGCTCCCATGTGACTTCCTTTCGTCACCGTGGCCGGCTACTTCTTGACGATCCGTTCCTGGTCCACCGCGGACGCGTCGAGGGGCTGGTGCTCCTCGTGGCCCGGCTGGATGTCGTGCTTCGTGCCGTGGAAGTCGCGCTTGACCTCGGCGACGGCCGTCTCCAGGGCGGCGATCGCGTCGTCCTCGAGCTTGCCCGTCTGCGCGATGGACTCGAGCACGTTGGTCGTGCGGCGCACCTGGTCGAGCAGGGCCTGCTCGAAGTCCAGCACGGAGGCGACCTCGACCTCGTCGAGGTGGCCGTTGGTGCCGGCCCAGATGGACACGACCTGGTCCTCGACCGCGTACGGCGTGTACTGCTTCTGCTTGAGCAGCTCCATCAGCCGCGCACCGCGGGTCAGCTGCTGGCGCGACGCCGCGTCGAGGTCCGAGGCGAACATCGCGAAGGCCTGCATCGAGCGGTAGGACGCCAGCTCCAGCTTCAGCGTGCCGGAGACCTTCTTCATGGCCTTGATCTGCGCGGCGCCGCCGACGCGGGAGACCGACACGCCGACGTCCACGGCGGGACGCTGGTTGGCGTTGAAGAGGTCCGACTGCAGGAAGATCTGCCCGTCGGTGATGGAGATGACGTTGGTCGGGATGAACGCCGACACGTCGTTGGCCTTCGTCTCCACCAGCGGCAGGCCGGTCATCGAGCCGGCGCCGAGCTCGTCGGAGAGCTTGGCGCAGCGCTCGAGCAGGCGGGAGTGCAGGTAGAACACGTCGCCCGGGTAGGCCTCGCGTCCCGGCGGGCGGCGCAGCAGCAGCGACACCGCACGGTAGGCCTCGGCCTGCTTGGACAGGTCGTCGAAGACGATGAGGACGTGCTTGCCGCCGTACATCCAGTGCTGGCCGATGGCCGACCCGGCGTAGGGGGCGAGGTACTTGATGCCGGCGGAGTCGGAGGCCGGGGCCGCGACGATCGTCGTGTACTCCAGGGCGCCGTTGTCCTCGAGGGTCTGGCGCACGCCCGCGATGGTGGAGGCCTTCTGGCCGACGGCCACGTAGATGCAGCGCACCTGCTTGCTGACGTCGCCGGACTCCCAGTTCGCACGCTGGTTGAGGATCGCGTCGACGGCGATGGCGGTCTTGCCGGTCTGGCGGTCGCCGATGATCAGCTGGCGCTGGCCGCGGCCGATCGGGATCATCGCGTCGATGGCCTTGATGCCGGTCTGCAGCGGCTCGTGGACCGACTTGCGCATGGTCACGCCGGGAGCCTGCAGCTCCAGGGCGCGGCGGCCCTCGGCCTCGATGGGACCGAGGTCGTCGAGCGGCATGCCCAGCGGGTCGACCACGCGGCCGAGGAAGGCGTCGCCCACGGGCACGGAGAGGACCTCGCCGGTGCGGTGCACCTCCTGGCCCTCCTCGATGCCGCGGAAGTCGCCGAGGACGACGACGCCGATGTCGCGGGTGTCGAGATTCTGGGCGAGGCCCAGGGTGCCGTTCTCGAAGCGCAGCAGCTCGTTGGCCATGACCGAGGGCAGACCCTCGACCCGGGCGATACCGTCGGCGGCGCTGCTGATGCGGCCGACCTCGACTCGTTCTGCGGCGCCGGGGTCGTAGGAGGCGGCGAACTCGCTGAGCGCGCTGCGCACCTCGTCGGCGTTGATGGTGACTTCGGACATCTGCTGTCCCTGCTCTCCTAGTTCGTGATCACTGCGGAGCAGTGACCGTGAGTCCATTCTGTGGCGGGATGCTGGGCGTTTCCACCGGCCGTGGCGCCCGCCAGGCGTTCGTCTGCCGGCGACGGCATCGTGCGGGCTCCCGGGCCCGGCGCACCGGGGCCGCTCAGGCCCCGATCCGCTGCTGGAGCTCGTCGATGCGGGTCGCGAGCGAGCCGTCGATGACCTCCTCGCCGACCTGCACGCGCAGTCCGCCGATCAGCGCGGGGTCGACGTCGACGGTGAGCTGCAGGTCCCGGCTGTACAGCACGTTGAGCTGGTGCTGCAGGCGCCGGAGCTGCTCCTCGGTCAGCGGCCGGGAGGTGGTCACGTGGGCGATCCACCGCTGGCGGCGGCTGGCCACCTCGTCCGCGAATCGTCCGACCAGGCGTCCCACCAGGGCACCGCGGGGCGTGAGGACCGCCTGCTCGATGAGCAGGAGGGCCTCCTCCGAGGCGCCGGGGGCGAGCCGCTGCGCGAGCCGGGTCTTGGCGTCGACGTCGGCCCGGGGGTCGCCGAGGGCGCGCTGGAGCTCGTGCGAGTCCTCCACCGCGCTCTGGAACGCGATGAGCTGGTCCACGAGCTCCCCGAGGGCCTCGGCGCCGCCGCGGTTCTCCGCGGACGCGGCCGTGAGCTGCACGCCCGCGTGCTCGAGGGCGTCGCCGAACTCCCGGTCGTCGTTCCACCGGCGCTCGGCCAGTGCCGCGACGACCTCCACGGCCTGCGGGGACACCTTGCCCGAGAAGAGGCGGCCGATCACGTGCGCCCGCGCCGCCCCGGGATAGGAGGGATCCGTCAGGGAACGGCGCAGCGCGCCGTTCTCGTCCAGGACGGCCAGCACGGCGAACACGTCACGCGCGAGGCCGGGGTCGGCGGAGCCGGCCCAGCGCTCGACCACCTGGGCGACCTGCTGGCGGGATTCGTTGGATGCTGCCATTACCGGGCCGCACCTGCGTTCCGCTGCTGCTCGGTCTCCAGGTCCGCGAGGAAGCGGTCGACCACCCGGCCGGCGCGCGCGTCGTCGTCCAGGGCCTCGCCCACGATCTTCGACGCGAGCTGCGTGGCCAGGGTGCCGACCTCGGCGCGCAGGGAGACCACGGCCGCCGCGCGCTCTGCCTCGATCGTGCGGTGGGCGTTCTCCGAGATGCGCGCCGACTCGGCGTTGGCCCGGTCCTTGAAGTCCGCCAGGATCTTCTCGCCCTCCAGACGGGCCTCCTCGCGGATCTTCTGGGCCTCCAGGCGAGCGCTCTCGAGCTGCTGGTTGTACTCGTCACGGGCGGCGGCGGCCTCGGCCTGGGCGGCCTGGGCCTTCGCCAGGCCTCCCTCGATGGCCTCGGTGCGCTCACGGTAGACCCGCTCGAAGGCCGGCACGATGAACTTGATCGCGATGAAGAGGAGGATCAGGAACCCAAGGCCGGTGATCAGCATCTCCCAGCCATTGGGGAGGAGGGGGCTGGTCCCCTCTTCAGCTGCCAACAACATGGTGTTCATACGTGCGATTCCTGTTCTTTAGTGAGGAATGTGTTCCGTGCCTGTGCCGCGGTCAGATGAGCGCGAGCACGAAGCCGAGGATGGCGAGCGCCTCGACCACGGCGAAGCCCATGAACAGGATCGGCTGGATCACGCGCTGGGCCTCGGGCTGACGGGCCACGGACTGCATGTACGCGGCGAAGATCAGACCCACGCCGATGCCACCGCCGATGGCAGCCAGACCGTAACCGATAACGCTGAGCGAACCTTCCATTATGGATGTTTCCTTTCTAGGTGCCCGGGAACGGGCGTCGTTGCCATTGTTGGCGCTGGACAGTTGGAGGATGGTCGGGGGGCGACCGCCGGGGCGCGCACGGGCGCGCCGGCCGGCGGTCCTCGCCGGTCAGTGGCCCTCTTGCAGGGCGCCCTGGACGTAGACGGCGAAGAGGAGGGTGAAGATGTAGGCCTGCAGGACCTGGATCAGGACCTCGAGGAAGTAGATGAACAGGCCCAGCACGACGCCCAGCACGGAGCTGACGGCGCCGAGGCCGCCCACCTCGGTGGCGAGGAACGCGGTCAGTGAGGCGGCGACCATGATCGCGAAGTGGCCGCCGAACATCGTGGCGAAGACACGCAGGGCGTGGGTGACCGGGCGGATGATCAGATTCGAGATGAACTCGATGGGGATCAGCAGGATGTAGAGGATCTTCGGGACGTCCGGCGGCATGGTCATCTTGCCCATGAAGTGCCCGAACCCGTGGCGCTTGATGCCCATCACGATCCAGGTCACGTAGGCGATGCCCGCCAGCACGTAGGCGGAGCCCGGGTGGGACAGGCTCGGCAGCTGCAGGAGCGGGATGGAGCCGAAGAGGTTGTTCACCAGGATGAAGAAGAAGAAGGTGAACAGCAGCGGCACGAAGGGGCGGAAGTCGCGCTCACCGATGATGTCGCGGCCGAGGTGGTTGCGGACGAAGCCGTAGCCCACCTCGCCGAGGTACTGGCCCTTCGAGGGCACCAGCGCCTGACGGCGGACGGCCCACAGGAAGAAGCCCGCCACCAGCAGCACCGAGAGGCCGATGAGCAGCATCTGCTTGCCGAGGGCGAAGGACCCGAGCTCGAAGAGCGAGGGGAGGTGCATCTCCTCGACGGTCGGAGCTTCGAATCCTCCGGCGGCAGGGAGCCTCAGGGCGGCGTTCAATGCGGGTCCTTTCTGCAGTGCTCTGGCCGGGTCTCACGGTCGGGGCGCCGAGTCCGGGCCGGACTTGTGCGGCTGGTCAGGATCTTGTCCGTCGGAGGACGGATTGCGCTCGAGCGCCTCCTGCATGTGGAGGTACACGATGTAGATCCCGGAGGCGGCGCCAATGCACGCACCCAGGACCACGACCCACTGGGTTCCCAGCACGCGATCCGCCCCCCACCCTACCAAACTCCAGAACCCGATCCCGATCACCACGTAGAGGAGTGTTGCGAGGGCGGCGGCCGCCCCGCCGCCCGCCACGAGCTCCCCCGCGGTGCGCAGGTGCGAGGCCTTGCGGGCGTCCGCGGGGGGGACCTCGGGGACGGCTCCGGGGGGTGTCCCGGGTCCGTTCCCGGCCCTGTCGTCAGGCCCGTCCTCGGGCCGGCGGGGCTCCTCGGGGATGTGGCCGGTCATGGGCTGCGTCCTTCCCGTGCGTCGGCGGCGGCGGCACCCGCCGCCCGGGCCGCCCGGGCCGCGACCACGCCCTGGACGGTGAGCCACGCCGCGAGCGAGATCAGGACCGAGCCGGCGAACCACCAGGTCTCCAGCCACCCGGGGCTCGGGACGTTGAGGAGCACCCAGCCCAGCACGAAGGCCTTCATGAGGTAGGTGGTGGCCAGGGCGGGGGCGACGGCCGTGGGCGCGGCGCGCGAGAGCAGCCGCACCACCAGCAGGCTGACCCCGAGCACGGCGGTGACCAGGCCCGCGCCCAGCAGGACGCTGGCCACCGCGCCGCTCACGGGCGCGCCCCGTCGCGGGTCCGCGCGGCCGCGCGCCGGCCGAGGAGCTCCGGCAGCACCAGGTAGAGGACCAGGACGGCCACGACGAACGCCCCGGCGAGCGCGGTGGCCAGGGGCCCGGTGCGCAGGCCCAGGACGGAGGCCGCGCTGACCAGGACGGTGGCGCCGCTGACCACGAGGGCGGAGCCGACGTGGGACAGGCCCACGTCGGTGAGCCGCTGGTAGACGTGCTGGCGGTGGGGGCGGTACCAGACCTCCCCGGCGCGGATCCTCCGGACCAGGGTCACCGCGGTGTCCGCGACGTAGACGGCCAGCGGGGGCAGCAGGTACTCGACGTAGACCCCGGAGAGGAACGCGGCGACCGCGATGGCGGCGAGCGAGCCGCCGAGCAGGTACGAGCCGACGTCCCCGAGGAACACGGTGCCGCGCCCGAGGTTCCACGGCAGGAACCCGACGAAGCCCCCCGCCACGGCGAGGCCGGCGGCGATCATCCACGGGAGGTCGTTGGAGGCGCCGGCCCAGGCGTAGAGCAGCCCGGCGGTCAGCCCGTGCAGCCCCGAGATGCCGTTGATCCCGTCCATGAAGTTCGCCATGTTGATGTACGCGGCGATCGCGAGCGCGCCCACGGGCAGCCACCACACGGAGGTGCCCAGGACGGTCACGAGCACCGCGGTGGCGGCCAGGCCCAGGCCCAGCTGCGCGGCCAGGCGCCCCCGCACGGACACCCCCCGGTAGTCCTCGGCCCAGCCCAGGGCCGCGGACAGCGCGGCGACCGCCAGCACGACGAGGGCCACCGAGCGGTCGACCCGGATCGTGCCGGTGAGCAGGGCGAGCCCGTCGCCCACGAGCACGGCGGCGGCCACGGCCAGGCCCATGCCGCGGATCACCGTGCGGTGGTGGGAGGAGCGCTCGTTGGGGATGTCGACGACGCCCCAGCGCTCCAGCAGCGGCTTGAGGACGAACGGCAGCAGCAGGCTCAGCACGAGGGCGGGCGCCCCCACCGTGAGGACGAGCTCGCCGAGCCGGCGCAGCTCCTCCGCGCTGGGGGCGGCGCCGGGGTCGGTGAGGTCCGGGCCGGCCGAGCGCACCGACGGGAAGGCCTGCCCGGGCCCGGGCAGCAGCACCGGCAGCAGTCCGGGGGCGCTCACGAGGCACGCCCCGTGGAGCTGCGGGGGCGTTGGACCGATGTGGGCGGCGGTTGCGTGGACGGCTGGACCACGGGGATCGTGCCCGTGTAGACCATGCCGCCACGCACCTTCCAGGTGTGGCGGTCGAGCAGGGCGGGGTCCAGCCGGTCGGCCCGCGCGTGGGAGATCTTGGGGTGGAAGGGCCGCTCGTCCGTCTCCCCCACGCCGATGAGGTCCTCGTGCAGCTTCTCCCCCGGGCGCAGGCCGGTGACCTCGATCTCGACGTCCTCGCGCCCGCTCATCACGCGCAGCCGTTCGGCGATGTCCATGATCCGCACGGGCTCGCCCATGTCGAGGATGAGCACCTCCCCGCCGCGGGCGATCGCCCCGGCCTGGATGACGAGCTGGCACGCCTCGGGGATCGTCATGAAGTACCGGGTGGCGTCGGGGTGGGTGACGGTGATGGGCCCGCCCTGGCGGATCTGCTCGGTGAACAGGGGCAGCATCGACCCGCGGGAGCCGAAGACGTTGCCGAAGCGCACGGAGGCGTACCGGCGCCCGGTGCAGTCGGCCATCCAGGCGGTGAGCTTCTCCGCGACGCGCTTGGAGTGCCCCAGGGCCGTGGTGGGGTTCGCGGCCTTGTCCGTGGAGATGTTCACGAACACCTCGACCCCGGCCTCCTGGGCGGCCTGCAGCACGTTGAGGGTGCCGATGACGTTCGTCTTCCACGCCTCGTCGGGGTACTGCTCCAGCAGCGACACGTGCTTCAGGGCGGCGGCGTGGAAGACGACCTCGGGGCGCCGGTCCCGGAAGATCGTGCGCACGGTGTCGGGGTCGCGGATGTCGGCGAGGACGGTGTCCCGCCCGTCGAGCAGGCCGCGGCCGGTGATGGAGATCTGGGTGCCCTGCAGGGCGGACTCGTCCCGGTCGAGCATGATCAGCTCGCCCGGCTCGAACCCGACGAGCTGGCGGCACAGCTCGGAGCCGATCGACCCGCCCGCGCCCGTGACGAGCACGCGCCGGCCCTTGACGTAGTCCGCGATCTCCTCGACGTCGATGTCGACGGGCCGGCGGCCGATGAGGTCCTCCATGCTGATGTCGCGGAAGTCCGTGGACTTGTGCTTGGCGGTGAGCACCTCCCCCAGCGGGGGCATCGTCATGACCCGGACCCCGGTGCCGGCCACGGCGTCGGCCACCCGGTGCATGATCCGCGGCTCGGGGGTGGACATCGCCACGATCAGCACGCTGGCCCGGGTCTGGGCCATGACGTCGCGGACGTCGTGCAGGGTGCCGAGGACCGGGACCGTGGAGATCCGCAGGTGCTTCTTCGCGGGGTCGTCGTCGAGCAGCGCCACGGGCAGGAACTCCGAGTTCGGGTCCTGCATCATGCGGTGGACCAGGAACGTGCCGAGGTAGCCGGCCCCGTAGATCACGACGTGCTGGGCGGAGGCGCCCGGGCGGGCGGAGGCCTCCTGGTACATCCGCTTCAGGTAGCGGAACGCGGCCATGAACAGGCACGCGAAGGGGAAGGCGATGAGCGCCGTGGAGCGGGGGATGCCGATGCTCGTGCCGACCACCAGCAGCAGCACCTGCAGCACGGCGGTGACGATGAGGGTCACCACGACCAGCAGCTTCGCCTCGTCGAAGCTGCCGAACGAGTACCGGCCCTTGTAGAGGGCGAAGGAGAAGCCGACGACGAGCTGGCCGGCCACGGCGACCGCGGAGACGAGCAGCAGCCCCGGCACGCTGATGAACTGCAGGTTCATCTCGTAGCGCAGCACGAGGGCGAGCACCAGGGCCGTGACCCAGGAGGCGGAGTCGAGCAGCATCTGGATCCACAGCCACGCCACGGGCCTCTCCGGGGGCGCGGGACGGGCGGGGCGCTCGGGCTCACCACTCATCGGGTCGGTCCTTTCGTGGTCGGTGCGGCCGCACGGCCGGTCGGGCACGGGGCGGTCACCGGCGCTGCGCGCCGACCATGGCCCGGTAGGCGAGCTCCCGGAGGCGGGTGGGGACGAAGCGGTAGCCGGCGCGCACCGCGACGTTCACCGCCCATTGTAGGAAGCCGATGTGCCCGATCCCGCGCAGGCGGGCCTGCAGCTGCAGGTCCGCCCGGAACATCGGCAGCCCGCCGCGGCGCTCGTAGGCGCCCGTCGTGACGCGGTAGCCGACCAGCGGCTCGGCGACGTTGCGCACGTCGGCGCCCGCGTGGAGCAGCCGCGCCCACAGCCAGTAGTCCTCCCCCAGCGGCACGTGCTCGTAGCCGCCCACGGCCTCGACCGCGGAGCGGCGGAACACGACGGAGGGGTGGCTGAGGGGGTTGCGCCGCCGGGACACCGCCAGGATCTCGTCGCGGCCCACCGGGGCGCGCCGCAGGGCGAGGGGGCGGGTCTCGTCGTCGCCGATCTCGTGCATCGAGGAGCCGACGACGTCGGCGCCCGCCTCGACGACGGGCAGCTGCACGGCGAAGCGGCGGGGGTAGGAGACGTCGTCGGCGTCCATCCGCGCCACGACGTCGTGGCGGCACCGGGCGAGGCCCGCGGTGAGCGCGGCCGTGAGGCCGACGTTGCGCTCGAGGTCGACCCGCACCACGGGCACGGGCAGCTCCCGCGCCAGGCGGTCGAGCTCGGCCTGCAGCGGCGCGGGGACCGGGCCGTCGCGCACGACGACCAGCTCGGCGGGCCGGCGCTCCTGCTCGACCGTGCTGGACTCCGCGGCCCGGCGCACGCGCTCCGGGGTGTCGGCCCGGTAGACGGGCATCAGCACGGAGAACTCGGCGGGGCCCCCGGTGCCCGGGCTCACCGGGGGCCCCCAAAGCCGCGCCCGCGCATCCCGCCGACGTAGCGGCCCGCCCAGCTCGCGAGACCGCGGGGATCGCGGCGGCCCAGGTAGTAGAGGGGGTAGCCGACGAGGTCGGCCCCGAGCTGGACGACGCGGCGGTAGTGCCACGTGGTCCAGCCGCGGTTGCGGAAGAAGTGGGCGCGCTTGAACTCGGTCTCGGGGACGACCACCTGCAGCCGGCCGGGGACGACCACCTGCTCCTCCCCCCACGCCGGCGGGTGCGCGACGGCGGTGCGGGTGGTGGTCCCGAACGGCAGCCCGGAGGCGCGCAGCCGGATGAGGAAGTCGACCTCGTCCCCGCGCAGGAACAGCTTGAGGTCGGGCAGCCCCACGCGGAAGAACACGTGCTCGCGCATGAGGGCGCCGTTGAAGAAGTTGGCGTGGGAGGGCACGAAGCCGAGCGTCTCGACCGCGGCGCGGTCGTGGGTGAGCCGGCCTGCGACCCGGTGCGCGAAGGCGAGCCGGTCGTGGTCCTGGGGGGCGACGACGATCGGCGAGACCACGGCCAGTCCCCGCCGCTCGGACTCCTCGAGCAGCACCGCCAGGGTGCCGGGGCCCTCCGGGTGGGCGTCGTCGTCCATGAGCCACACCTGCTCGGCCCCCGTGGCCAGGGCCGTGAGGATCGCCAGGGCGAAGCCGCCGGCTCCGCCGAGGTTGGCCCGCGAGCGCACGTGGTGGAGCTCGAAGCACCCGCCGACGGCCTCGGCGAGCCGCTCGTGCGGCACGGGCTCCCGGCCCGCGTCGACGAGGCACAGGGCGGCGACGGGCGCCGTCTGGGCGCGCAGCGCGGCCACGAGCGCGAGGACGTCCTCGGGCCGGTCCTGGGTCACGCAGGCCACCGCCACCGTGGGCGTGGGATCGGACGGCATGCGGCTCCTCGGGTGGGGGGTGCGGGGGGTGGTCCCGGGCGGGATCGTGGCCGAGTGTAGCAAGCGCGGCCGGGGGCACCGCGGGCGGCGACGGGCCGGGCGGGCCTCCCCGGGGCGTCGTGCGCGGTCTGTACGATGAGCGCAAGGACCCTGGTCCGGTCGACGGCGACCGGCGCGAACCGGCGGAGAGGAAGCACCGTGACATCGACCACCTGGGCAGTGCTGGGAGCGACGGGGTTCCTGGGCTCCGCCACCGTGGCCCGGCTGCAGGCGGACGGCCAGCGGGTGGTCCCCGTCTCGGCGCCGCGGCTCGCGTCCGGGGCGCACACGGTCCACCACCTGCTCCAGCAGGCGGGCCGGCTCGAGTCGGTGCTGGACTACCTCGCCGAGTCCTTCGCGGGCGCCGACGTCGTCGTCAACGCGGCCGGTCTCGGCGCCCCCGACCAGACCCACGAGGAGTCGCTGATCGGGGCCAACGCGCTGCTGCCGGTGCTGGTGGCGCTCGCAGCGCGGCGCACGAGCGTGCGCCGGATCGTCCACCTGAGCTCGGCCACCGTCCAGGGGGACGTCGACGTCCTCGACGAGACCCCTGCGGTGCGGCCGTTCTCCCCCTACTCCTTCTCCAAGGCCCTCGGCGAGAGCGGGCTGCTGAAGCTGCGCCGCGACTGGGCCGCGGAGCGGGACGCCCCGGTGATCACGGTGCTGCGCGCCACCTCGGTGCAGGCCTCGGGCCGGCGCACCACCGCGCGCCTGGTGCGCTTCGCGTCCTCGCCGCTCAGCTCCGTGGCCGGCGACGGGACCGCCCCGACCCCGGTCACGTCGGTGCACGCCCTCGCGGAGTTCGTCTCCCGCGTCGGGCGCCACGCCGGAGAGCTCCCGCCGGTCGTGCTGCAGCCGTGGGAGGGCGCCACGACCGGCTCGATCCTGCGCGACGCCGGGCGCCGCGAGCCCCGGCGGCTGCCGGTGCTGCTGTGCCGGCTGGCCGTGGACAGCGGCTACGGGCTCTCGGCGCTCGCCGGCCACCGCTGGCACGGGGCCGTGCGCCGGCTCGAGGTGACGTGGTTCGGCCAGCGCCAGGTGCCCGGCTGGGCCGAGGAGCACGGTGCGGTCCCCGAGCCCCGGATCGGGGAGGTCCTGCGCCAGGCGCACCTGGCCGCCGGCCGGAGCTGATCCGCCGCCCGGGCCGACCGCACCGCCCGGCGCGGACCGGGACGGGGCCTCAGGCGCCGTCGAGGCCCCGGGCGACCAGGCGGGCGGCCTCGTCCACGGACAGGGGCCGCAGCTGCCCCGGCGTGCCCTCCGGCGCGGTCCGGGTGCGATCCTGGTCCACGCCCGGGCGGTCCTGCGCCGAGGTGGTGCGCGCCACGAGCGCGGCGGCGAAGCCCCGGGCCTCGGCGGCCCGCGCGGGGGACGGGGCCGGGGAGAGCTCGTCCGCCGGGGGGCGCGGCGCGTCCCCGTCCGGGGCGTCCTGCGGGAGGACGAGCCCGGCGTCGGCCGCGCCGTCCGCCGCGACGTCCCCGGGCACCGCCTCCGGGTCGATGCCGCTCACCGCGTGGGAGCCCGACGCGGCGGGCTCCTCGGCGGGCGGGGCGCCGGCCCCGAGTTCCTCGTCCCCGTCCGCGGGCACGACCGTGGGCACGACCGCCCGCAGCCGGGCGAGGCTCACGGCGCCGTGCCGCACGAGCACGGGCGTCTCCCCCGTGCAGTCCACGATGGTGGACGAGACCGGCTCCGCCGCGGCGGCGGGCGTGCCGCCCAGGGGCCGGGGGCCGTCGTCGAGGTAGAGCTCGACCGACTCCCCCAGCATGTCCGCGGCGGACTGCGCGGTCAGCGCGGCCGGGTGGCCGGTGCGGTTGGCCGAGGACACGGCGAGGGGGCCGGTCTCGATGAGCAGGGCCTGGGCGACCTCGTCGTCGGGCACGCGCAGGGCCACGGTGCCGTGGGTCTCCCCGAGGTCCCAGCCCAGCGAGGGGTGGGAGTGGAAGATCAGGGTCAGCCCGCCGGGCCAGAAGGCGCGGGCGAGGGCGCGGGCGTCCTCGGAGACCTCGTCGGCCAGCCCGTCGAGCACCCCGGCGTGGGCGATGAGCACGGGTGGGGGCATCGCCCGGGAGCGGCCCTTCGCGGCGAGGAGGGTCGCGACGCCCCGGGCGGAGAAGGCGTTCGCCGCGATGCCGTACACGGTGTCGGTCGGCATCACGACGCACGCGTCCGCGGCCACGGCGCGCGCGGCGTGCTTGAGCCCCGCGGCGCGCTGGGCGACGCTGCTGCAGTCGTAGACGGTGTAGCTCACGATGTCATTCTCCCATTCCCTCGTCGGTCGCGGAGCCGGTCGCGGAGCCGGTCGCGGAGCCGGGGCGGGGCCGGCGGCCCGCCGTCGCCCGGTCGCGGCCGGTGAGGTCCTGGTGGCCGACGACCTCCACGAACCCGGCGTGGTCCAGGAGCCGGGCCACGGCGCCGGCCTGCACCTCGGCGTGCTCCATGACGAAGAACCCGCCGGGGCGCAGCAGGCGCACGGCCGAGGCCACGGCCGCACGCGGCAGCTCGAGCCCGTCCTCCCCGCCCCCGTACAGGGCCAGGGCCGGGTCGTGCTCGCGCGCCTCCGGGTCGCGCGGCACCGCCCCCGCCGGGATGTACGGCGGGTTCGACACGACGACGTCGCAGCGGCCCTCCAGCTCCGGGAAGGCCGTGCGCAGGTCCCCGAGCACGAGCTCGGTGCGCGTGCCGCGCAGGTTCTCCGCCGCCCAGGCGTGGGCGGTCTCCGACAGCTCCACCGCGTGCACGCGCGCCTGCGGCACCTCGTGGGCGACCGACGCCGCGATGGCCCCGGAGCCCGTGCCGAGGTCCACGACGCGGGGCCGGTGCACGCCCGCGGCCAGCTGCGCGCGCAGCTCGTCGATCACCGCCTGCACGACGGTCTCCGTCTCCGGCCGGGGCACGAACACCCCGGGGCCGACGGCGAGCGTCAGGTAGCGGAAGTGGGCGACGCCCGTGAGGTGCTGCAGGGGCACCCGGCGGGCGCGCTCGGCCACGAGCTCGGCGTAGCCCGCCGGCTCCTCCGCGCCGATGATGGCGCGGGCCTCGACCTCCCCGCGGGACAGGCCCATCAGGTGGGCGGCGAGCAGGAGGGCGTCGGTGCGCGCCGAGTCGACCCCCGCCTCGGCGAGGACCTGCTCCGCCCAGCGCACGGCCTGGCCCAGCGATCTGTTCATCCGGCTGCCCCCCGTGCCGTTCAGCTGCCCTGCCGGCCGATGGCCTCGAGCTGCGCCTTCTCGTCCAGCTCGATCGCGGACTGCACCACGGGCTCGAGCTCCCCGGCCATGACGTGGTCGAGGTTGTAGGCCTTGTACCCGGTGCGGTGGTCGTTGATCCGGTTCTCCGGGAAGTTGTAGGTGCGGATCCGCTCGGAGCGGTCCATCGTGCGCACCTGCGAGCGGCGCTGGGCGGCGTTCTCCGCGTCGATCTGCTCCTGCTGGTGGGCCAGGATGCGGGCGCGCAGCACGCGCATCGCCGCCTCCCGGTTCTGCAGCTGGGACTTCTCGTTCTGCATCGCCACCACGATGCCCGTGGGCAGGTGGGTGATGCGCACGGCGGAGTCCGTGGTGTTCACGGACTGCCCGCCGGGGCCCGAGGAGCGGTAGACGTCGATCTTGAGGTCGTTCTGGCTGATCTCGACCTCCTCCGGCTCGTCCACCTCGGGGAACACGAGCACGCCCGCGGCCGAGGTGTGGATCCGGCCCTGGGACTCCGTGACGGGCACGCGCTGGACGCGGTGCACGCCGCCCTCGTACTTCAGCCGCGCCCACACGCCCTCGGCGGGGTCCGTGGCGTTGGACTTGATCGCGATCTGGACGTCCTTGTAGCCGCCCAGGTCGGACTCGTTCGCGGAGATCAGCTCGGTCTTCCAGCCGCGGGTCTCGGCGTACTTCGTGTACATCCGCAGCAGGTCGCCGGCGAAGAGCGCGGACTCGTCCCCGCCCTCGCCCGCCTTCACCTCGAGGATCACGTTGCGCCCGTCGTCGGGGTCGCGCGGGACCAGCAGCCGACGCAGCTTCTCGCGGGCCTCGTCCAGCTGGGCCTCGAGCCCGGGGATCTCCTCGGCGAACTCCGGCTCCTCGGCCGCGAGCTCGCGGGCCGCGCCGAGGTCGGCCTCGAGGCGCTCCACGCGCCGGTGGGCCTCGACGACGCCGTTGAGCTCGGCGTAGCGGCGGCCGAGCCGGCGGGCGCGGCCCTGCTCGGCGTGCACCGCGGGGTCGGCCAGCAGGCGCTGGAGCTCGGCGTGCTCGTCGAGCAGGGACTGGATGGGATCCGGCATGGGGCGCTCCTTCGTGGGGCGGCGGGCACGTCCTAGCGGTCGCTCTCGGACTTCACCGACAGCGTGGTCTTCTGGACCTGCAGGAGGAACTCGGTGTTGGACTGGGTGTCCCGCAGCTTGTTCGTGAGCAGCTCCAGGGCCTGCTGCTGGTCGAGCCCGGACAGGACGCGGCGCAGCTTCCACATGATCTTGATCTCGTCCGTGGACAGCAGGTTCTCCTCGCGGCGGGTGCCGGAGGAGTTGACGTCCACGGCGGGGTAGATCCGCTTGTCCGCGAGGTTGCGGGACAGGCGCAGCTCCATGTTGCCGGTGCCCTTGAACTCCTCGAAGATCACCTCGTCCATCTTGGACCCGGTCTCCACGAGCGCCGTCGCCAGGATCGTCAGCGAGCCGCCGTTCTCGATGTTGCGGGCCGCGCCGAAGAACTTCTTCGGCGGGTACAGCGCCGCGGAGTCCACGCCGCCGGAGAGGATGCGCCCGGAGGCGGGGGCCGAGAGGTTGTACGCACGGCCCAGGCGGGTCATGGAGTCGAGGAGCACCACGACGTCCATGCCCATCTCCACCAGGCGCTTGGCCCGCTCGATGGCCAGCTCCGCGACCGTGGTGTGGTCGTCGGCCGGGCGGTCGAAGGTCGAGGCGATGACCTCGCCCTTCACGGTGCGCTGCATGTCCGTGACCTCCTCGGGGCGCTCGTCGACGAGCACCATCATGAGGTGGACCTCGGGGTTGTTCGTGGTGATCGCGTTGGCGATCGACTGCAGCATCAGCGTCTTGCCCGCCTTCGGCGGGGAGACGATCAGGCCGCGCTGACCCTTGCCGATCGGGGCCACGAGGTCGACCACGCGCGGGCCGATCTTCTTGGGCTCGGTCTCCAGGCGCAGCCGCTCCTGCGGGTACAGCGGGACGAGCTTGCCGAAGTCGACGCGGTCCTTGTTGTCCTCGGGCTTCCTGCCGTTGACCGTGGTGAGCTGCACGAGGGCGTTGAACTTCTGCCGGGTGTTGTTCTGCTGCTCGCCGTCGCGCGGGGCGCGGATGGCGCCGACGACGGCGTCGCCCTTGCGCAGGCCGTACTTCTTGACCTGGGCGAGGCTGACGTAGACGTCGTTCGGGCCCGGCAGGTAGCCGGAGGTGCGCACGAACGCGTAGTTGTCGAGGACGTCCAGGATGCCTGCGACGGGCAGCAGGACGTCGTCCTCGGTCAGCTCCGTGTCGTCGACCTCGGGGCCGTTGCTGCGCCCGCGCCGGTTGCGCCGCTCGTTGCGCTCGGCCCGCTCGTTGCGCTCGTTGCGCTCGCTGCGCTGCTCGTTGCGCTCGCTGCGGTCGCGGTCCCGGTCGTTGCGGTTGCGGTTGCGGCGGCTGCGGCGGCTGCCGCCCTCGCCGTCCTGGCCGCTGCGGTCCTGGCCGTTGCGCTCCTGGCGGACGTCCTGGCCCTTGGCCTCCTGCTGCTTGCCGCCCTCCGGACGGTTGTCGCGCTTGCCGCGGCCCTCGGCCTGGGCGCCCTTGTCCTGGGCGCCCTTGTCCTGGGCGCCCTTGTCCTGGCCGCCCTTGTCCTGGCCGCCCTTGTCCTGGCGGGGCTCCTGGCCGGACTTGTCCTGGCCCTTGGCCTCCTGGCCGCGGTTCTGCGTGCGGCCGCGGTCCTGCTCGGACTGGTCGGACTGGTCGGCGCGCTCGTCCTCGGACGGCTGGCCGGTGGCCTCGTCGCGGCCGCGGTTGCGGTTGCGGGTGCGGGTGCGGGCACGGGCGTCCTGGCCGGCCGGCTGCTCGGCGCCGGCTGCCTCGGCCGGAGCCTGCTCGGCGCCGGCAGTCTCGGCGGGGGCCTGCTCGGCGCCGGCAGTCTCGGCGGGGGCCTGCTGGGCGACGACGCCGGTGCTGGTGGCCCGGCGCGCGCGGGTGCGCCGCGGCGGCTGGGTCTGCTCGGCCGGCTGCTCGCCGGCCTGCCCGGCGGCGGGCTGCTCGGGGGCCCGGTCGGCGGTCTTCTCGGACGTCTTCTCGACGGTCCGGGCGATCTTCTCCTCGACCGCGCGGTCCCGGTCGGCCACGGCACCGCCGCGCTGGTGGGCGGCGATGGCGTCCACCAGCAGGCTCTTGCGCATGCGGCGGGCGCCGGTGATGCCCAGCTGCGAGGCCAGCGCCTGCAGCTGCGCCAGCTTGAGCGCGGACAGGCCCGCGCTCCTGGGATCGGCGGTGGTCTCTTCCGTACCCGTGGAAAGGTCGGTGGTCTCGGTCACGAAGTGTCCTTCTCCCTCGGTGGGGGGCCCGTGGATCTCAGAGTCCAGGACCGTGGATGGTTCTCGGCGGGCCGCGATCGCGGGCCACCGGCGGCGGGGCGCACAGAGGGCGCGGCAGCCTGGGCGAACAGGTGGCACCCGGAGAACGTGGTGCGCTCCGGCCCGTCATGGGCGGACCGGTGCGCCGACGGCATCGAAAGGAGCCGGTGCCGGCGGGGGATCACCGGAAGCTCGGGGGGATCGAAGACGAGGTGGTCGGGTCATCTGCCCGGGGCGACGCCCCTCATGATGCCCGCTGTCCTCACCGCGCCGGGCGCGGTCTCCTACCCCTGGATCTTCTGCGGGTGCTTCTCCAGCTTAGCACCCCGCCCGTCCACGCGCAGACGCAGGACACGCCAGGCGACCGGGTGGTCGTGGCCGCCGCCGGGGACGAGCTCGGCGACGGCCCGCTCGGCCTCCCGGGCCTGGGCGGGGCCGGCGGCCAGGACGAGGACGGTCGGCCCGGCCCCCGAGATCATCGCGGCGAGCCCCCGCTCCCGCAGGCCGCGCATCAGCCGGGCGCTCGGCGGCATGGCCGCGGCCCGGTACGGCTGGTGCAGCCGGTCCTCGGTCGCGGGCAGCAGCAGGTCGGGGCGCCGGGTCATCGCCTCGACGAGCAGGGCGGTCCGCCCGGCGTTGACCGCGGCGTCGTGGTGCGGGACCTGCGCGGGCAGCAGGGACCGGGCGAGCCGGGTGGGGACCTCGAAGTCGGGGATCGCGACGACCGGGACGACGTCCTCGTGCACGGCCACGGGCACGCTGCGCCAGCCCGCGGCGTCGGCCCAGGAGATCACGAGCCCCCCGTAGAGCGACGGCGCGACGTTGTCGGGGTGGCCCTCCATCGCGGCGGCGACCTGGAGCAGCCGGGCGTCGTCGAGGGCGCGGTCGGCGGGCAGCAGCGCGTTGGCCGCGAGCACGCCGCCCACCACGGCCGTGGCGCTCGAGCCCATGCCCCGCCCGTGCGGGATGCGGTTGGTCGCCTCGAGGCGCAGCCCGGGCAGCTCCTCGACGCCGGCGGCGCGGAACGCCGCCCGCATCGCGCGCACCACCAGGTGGTCGGCGTCGCGGGGCACCGCCTCCGAGCCCTCCCCGTGCAGCTCGAACTCCAGCCCGTCCTCGAGCACCGTCACGGCGAGGTCGTCGTAGTGCCCCAGGGCCAGGCCGAGGCTGTCGTAGCCGGGGCCCACGTTGCCCGTGGACGCGGGCACGCTGAGGGCGACCCGCTGCCCGATCTCGAACATCCGATCTACTCCAGGCCGAGCGCGGCGGCGACGGCCACCACGTCGAACGGCACGCGCTTGGGCTCCACCAGGGAGGGGTCCTCGCGCTCCGCGGCCTTGATCGCCCACTGCGGGTCCTTGAGGCCGTGGCCGGTGACGGTGATGACGACCGTCTTCCCCGTGGGGGCCTCCCCCGCGGCGTGCTTCTGCAGCAGCCCGGCGACGCCCGCGGCGGAGCCCGGCTCCACGAACACGCCCTCCTTCGCGGAGAGCCAGCGGTGGGCGGCGAGGATCTCGTCGTCGGAGACGGCGCCGATGAGCCCGCCGGACTCGTCGCGGGCGGCGACCGCGCTGTCCCACGAGGCCGGGTTGCCGATCCGGATGGCGGTGGCGATGGTCTCCGGCTCGGTGACCGGGTGGCCCAGCACGAGCGGGGCGGCGCCCTCGGCCTGGAAGCCCCACATCACCGGGGTCCGCGTGGCCACGGCCGGCAGCTCGCCCGCGGTCCCGGAGGCGTAGGGGCGGGCGTACTCCTGGTAGCCCTTCCAGTAGGCCGTGATGTTGCCGGCGTTGCCGACGGGCAGGATGTGGTAGTCGGGGGCGTCGCCGAGGGTGTCCACGACCTCGAACGCGCCGGTCTTCTGCCCCTCGATGCGGTACGGGTTCACGGAGTTCACGAGGAACACCGGGTAGGACTCGGAGAGCTTGCGGGCCACGTCGAGGCAGTTGTCGAAGTTGCCGTCCACCTGGATGATGTCCGCGCCGTGGGCGACCGCCTGGGAGAGCTTGCCCATCGCGATCCGCCCCTCCGGCACGAGCACCGCGCACGTGAGCCCGGCCTGCTGGGCGTACGCGGCGGCGGAGGCGGAGGTGTTGCCGGTGGAGGCGCACACGACGGCCTCGGCGCCCTCCTCCTTGGCCTTCGTGATGGCCATGGTCATGCCCCGGTCCTTGAAGGACCCGGTGGGGTTCATCCCCTCGAACTTCAGCCAGACCGTGTTGCCGGTGAGCTCCGACAGGGCGCGCGCCCGGATCAGGGGCGTGCCGCCCTCCCCCATCGTGATGACCTCGGTCGACGCCGAGACCGGCAGCCGGTCCCGGTACTCGTTGATGACGCCCTGCCAGACGTGTGCCATGTGCTGAATCTCTTCCTGTGGGCTCGTGGTGCGGGGGATTGCGGGGGAGACGGCCGGTGCCCGGCCGGGCCGGTCAGTCGTCGTGCTCCACGCGGATCACGCCGGTGACCTGCTCGACGAAGGGCAGCTCCTCCAGCGCGTCGACCGTGGCCACGAGGTCCTTGTTCGCGCCGCGGTGGGTCACGAGCCGGATCTCGGCCAGCTGCGGCGCGCCGCTGGGGTGGTCCTTCTGCTGCATCGTGTGGATCGACACGCCGTGGTCGGCGAAGACCTGGGCGATCCGGGCGAGCACGCCCAGCCGGTCCTGGACCACGAGGGTGATCGAGAAGCTGGTGCGCACGTCGTCCATCGGCACGGCCGGCAGCTGCGCGTGGGGCTCGGCGACCTGGGCGGGCCCGCCGAGCACGAGCCGGCGTGCGGCCGAGACGAAGTCGCCGAGCACGGCCGAGGCCGTCGGGGCGCCGCCGGCGCCCGCGCCGTAGAACATCAGGGAGCCGGCGTTCGCGGCCTCGACGAACACGGCGTTGTAGGCCCCGTGCACCCCCGCCAGCGGGTGCTCGCGCGGGATCATGGTCGGGGTCACCCGCAGGTTCACCCCGTCCGGGCACCGCTCGCACACCGCGAGGAGCTTGATCACGTAGCCGGCCTCCTTCGCGGCGGCGACGTCGGCGGCCGTGACGCCGGTGATGCCCCGGCAGTAGACGTCGTCGATGGTGAACGTCGAGTGGAAGGCCAGGGACGCGAGGATGGCGGCCTTCGCGGCCGCGTCGTGGCCCTCGACGTCGGCCGTGGGGTCCGCCTCGGCGTAGCCGAGGCGCTGTGCCTCGGCCAGGGCGTCGGCGAACTGGGCGCCCGTGGTGTCCATCTGGTCGAGGATGTAGTTCGTGGTGCCGTTCATGATCCCGAGCAGCCGGTCCACGCGGTCCCCGGCCAGGGAGTCCCGCATGGGCCGCACGATGGGGATGGCCCCCGCCACGGCGGCCTCGTAGGACAGCGGCACCCCGGCGGCGTCGGCGGCGTCCTGCAGCTGGCGGCCGTGCCGGGCGATGAGGGCCTTGTTGCCCGAGACCACGGGCTTGCCGGCGTGCAGGGCGCGCAGGATCCGGCTGCGGGCGGGCTCGATGCCCCCGGTGAGCTCGATGACCACGTCCGCGGCGTCGATCAGGGCCTCCGCGTCCGTCGTGAGCAGCTCCTCCGGCAGCTCCACGGTGCGCCGGGCGGTGACGTCCCGCACGGCGATCCCGGCGAGCTCCACCGGCGCGCCCACGCGTGCGGTGAACTCCTCGGCGTGCTCGAGGAGGGCCTGCGCCACCTGGGCGCCGACGGTGCCGGCGCCCAGCAGGGCGACCTTCACCGTCCCCGTCGGGCGCGCGGCGGGGACCGTCGCGGAGGGTCGGGGGGTGTCGGGGGTGGGGTCGGTCACTCAGGCTCCCAGGTCGCGGGCCAGCAGGTCGTCTTCGGTCTCGCCCCGCACGATCAGTCGTGCCTCGGGCTGCGCGCCGGCGGCGCGCACCGCCACGACGGGCGGGCGGGGAACCCAGTTGTAGTTGCTGGCCAGGGACCAGCAGTAGGCGCCCGTGGCGGGCACCGCCAGGAGGTCCCCGGCGGTGAGGTCCCCGGGCAGGTAGACGTCGCGCACGACGATGTCGCCGGACTCGCAGTGCTTGCCGACCACCCGGGAGAGGACGGGGCCGCCCTCGGCGGGCCGGTCGGCGAGCACGGCGGTGTAGTCGGCGCCGTAGAGCACCGGGCGGGCGTTGTCGCTCATCCCGCCGTCGACGGAGACGTACCGGCGGCGGGCGCCGGAGTCGACGGTGACGGTCTTGACGGTGCCCACGGTGTAGAGGGTGCAGGCGCTGGGGCCCGAGATGGCGCGGCCGGGCTCGATGGACAGCTCCGGGACGGCCATGTCCAGCGCACGGGCGGCGGCGGCCACCTTCCCGGCGAGGGACTCGGCGATCTCGCGGGCCGGACGGGGGGTGTCGGCCTCGGTGTAGGCGATCCCGTAGCCGCCGCCGAGGTCGAGCTCCGGCATCGTGAGGCCGAAGCGCTCGTTGGCCCCGGCCATGAAGGCCAGCACCCGCTCGGCGGCCATGCCGAAGCCGTCCGCGTCGAAGATCTGGGAGCCGATGTGGCAGTGGACGCCCCGCAGGTCCAGGTCGGGGTCGACGACGCACGCCGTGACGGCCTGCATCGCGGGGCTGTCGCCGCCGTCCTCCGGGGCCGCCAGGGACAGGCCGAACTTCTGGTCCTCGTGGGCGGTCGCGATGAACTCGTGCGTGGACGCGTGCACGCCCGGGGTCACGCGCACCATCACGGGCGCGACGACGCCGAGGGCCCGCGCGAGCCGGGCGACGAGCTCGATCTCGGCGAGGGAGTCGACGACGATCCGCCCGACCCCGGCGTCGAGGGCGCGGGTGATCTCGGCGGCGGACTTGTTGTTGCCGTGCAGCCCGATCCGGTGCGGCTCCATCCCGGCGCGCAGGGCCACGGCCAGCTCCCCGCCCGAGGCGGTGTCCACGTTGAGCCCCTCCTCGCGGACCCACCGCACGACCTCGGTGGTGAGGAAGGACTTGCCGGCGTAGTAGACGGTGACGTCCGCCCCGATCCGGGCGAACGCGTCGGTGAACGCGTCGCGGAACTCCCGGGCGCGGGCCCGGAACACGTCCTCCGAGTACACGTAGGACGGGGTCCCGAAGCGCTCCGCGAGCTGGTCCGCGGGGATCCCGGAGACGGTCAGCCGGCCCTCGGCGTCGCGCCGGAACGCCTCGGGCCAGATCACGGGGTCGAGCGCGTCCAGGTCCTCGGGCACGCTCAGCCACGCGGGCGCGAGCGGGGACCCGCCGGTGCGGTCGGTGCGGTCGGTGCGGTCGGTGCGGTCGGTGCGGTCGACGGTCACGGGATCACATCCTCTCCGGGGCGGACACGCCGAGCACGCCCAGCCCGTTGCTCAGGACCTGCCGGGCGGCGTCGTTGAGCCACAGGCGGGTGCGGTGCAGGTCGGTGACCGCGTCGTCGCCCTGCGGGGCGACGCGGCAGGCGTCGTACCAGCGGTGGTACGTCCCGGCGATCACCTCCAGGTGGCGGGCCACCCGGTGGGGCTCCCGGAACTGCGCGGCCTGCGCGAGCACCGAGGGGTACTGCCCCAGGGCGGCCAGCAGCTCGCCCTCCATGGGGTGGTCGAGCAGGGCGGCGTCGAAGACGGGGGTCCCGTCGGCGTCCGCGCGGGAGACGCCCGCGGCCTCGGCGTTGCGGCCCACGGCGCACGTGCGGGCGTGGGCGTACTGCACGTAGAAGACCGGGTTCTCGTTGGAGCGGCGGGTCAGCAGGTCCAGGTCGATGTCGATGTTGGAGTCCACCGAGTAGCGGGTCAGGGCGTACCGGGCGGCGTCCACGCCGACGGCCTCCACGAGGTCCTCCATGGTCACGACGTTGCCGGCGCGCTTGGACATCCGCACGGGCACGCCGTCCTTGACGAGGTTGACCATCTGCCCGATGAGCACCTCGACCCGGTCCGGGGCGTCGCCCAGCGCGGCGGCGGCGGCCTTGAGCCGGGCCACGTAGCCGTGGTGGTCGGCCCCGAGCATGTAGATGCACAGGTCGGCGCCGCGGTCCCGCTTGTCCTTGAAGTAGGCGATGTCGCCCGCGATGTAGGCGGCCTCGCCGTCGGACTTGATCACCACGCGGTCCTTGTCGTCGCCGTAGGCGCTGGAGCGCAGCCACCACGCGCCGTCGGCGAAGTACAGCGCGTCGGAGCCCTTGAGCTGCTCGAGCAGCGCCTCGACCGCGCCGCTCTCGAACAGGGACTGCTCGTGGAAGTACACGTCGAAGTCCACGCCGAACTCGTGCAGGGACTGCTTGATCTCGGCGAACATCAGCTCGACGCCGGCGGCCCGGAAGGCCTCCTGCGGGTCCTCGGACGCGAGCGCGGCGGGGTGGGACGCGACGATCCGCTCGGCGATCTCGGTGATGTAGTCCCCGCCGTAGCCGTCCTCGGGGGCGGGCTCGCCCTTGGCGCGGGCGAGCAGGGACTGGGCGAAGCGGTCGATCTGCGCGCCGTGGTCGTTGAAGTAGTACTCGCGCACCACGTCGGCGCCCTGCGCCTCGAGGACGCGGGCGAGGGAGTCGCCCACCGCGGCCCAGCGGGTGCCGCCCAGGTGGACGGGGCCGGTGGGGTTGGCGGAGACGAACTCCAGGTTGATCGCCGTGCCGGCCAGCGAGTCGGCGGTGCCGAACGCGGCACCCTGCTCGACGATCGCCCGGGCCAGCCCGCCGGCGGCGGCGGCGTCCAGGGTGATGTTGAGGAACCCCGGGCCGGCCACGTCGACCGTGGCGACGCCGGGCGTGTCCTCCAGCCGGTCCTTGACGACGGCGGCGACGTCGCGGGGGGCGCGGCCGACCTTCTTCGCCAGCTGCATCGCGACGTTGGTGGCCCAGTCCCCGTGCTCCCGGTTCTTCGGCCGCTCGATCCGCACGTCCGGCAGCTGCGCGCCGTCGGCGAGGGCGAGGTCGCCGCGGGCCACGGCGTCCTGCAGGCATGCGGATACGGCGAGGGAGAGTTCTTCAGGAGTCACCCGAACAGTGTAACCGGGCGCCACGGAGGCCCCGTGTCGGCGGGGTCGACGACCACCCCCGGGAACCTGCTAGTATCGTTGAGGTCCATCGCTGAGGCGGTGAAAGGCCCGCGTAGCTCAGGGGATAGAGCGTCTGCCTCCGGAGCAGAAGGCCGTAGGTTCGAATCCTATCGCGGGCACCACGGACGAAGGAGGGCCCCGGATCAGCTGATCCGGGGCCCTCCTTCGTCTCTGCCCTCCTGGCTCGTCCTGCCCGTTGCGGTCCCTCCTCCGCGCGGCTCCCCCTCGTGCCGGGGCGTTGAGGTCCTTCCCGCCCCCGCCTATAGTTCGGCCCACACGGTCCGCCCCCGCACCCGGCCGGCCGGACGGACCGCTTCTCCCGGAGGCGAGAGTGGACGGTGAGCGCTCGGCGCAGCAGGCGCCCGTGGACGGCGAGCGGATCGTCGTGGACCTGGCCCTGGCGGCCGGCGCGCCCCTGGCGGAGGTCGGCGGGAAGGCCGCCGGCCTGGGCCGGCTGCTCGCCCACGGGCTGCCGGTGCCGCCCGGGTTCTGCATCACGACCGCCGCCTACCGCCGGGCGGCGCGCGCGGCCGGGCTCGCTCCCCTCCTGGACCGGCTCGGCACGGCCGGGGCCGACCGCGGCGCGCTCGCCCGCGAGGCGCGCGAGCGGATCGCCGCGGTGCCCGTTCCCGCCGGCGTCGCCGCCGCGGTGCGCGCCGCGTACGCGGCGATGGGCGACGGCGTGGCCGTCGCGGTCCGCTCGTCGGCCACCGCCGAGGACCTTCCGGGGGCCAGCTTCGCCGGGCAGCACGAGACCCGCCTCGACGTGGTCGGGCCCGACGCGGTGCTGGCGGCGGTCCGGGCGTGCTGGGCGTCCCTGTGGACCGACCGGGCGACGGCCTACCGGGACGGCCACGGCGTCGACCAGCGCTCCGTGGACCTCGCCGTCGTCGTCCAGCGGATGGTGGCCGCGGAGGTGTCCGGGGTGCTCTTCACGGCGAACCCGCTCACCGGCCGCCGCGGCGAGGCGGTGGTCGACGCCGCCTCCGGGCCCGGGGACGCGGTCGTGGGCGGTCGCGTCGCCCCGGACCGGTTCGTCGTGGACGTCGCCGGCGGCCGGGTCACGGAACGCTCCCACCCCGGGCCCGGCGCCCCCTGCCTGGACGACGAGCACGTCGCGGCGCTCGCGGCCCTGGGGGCGCGCGCCGAGCAGCTCCTCGGCGCACCGCAGGACCTGGAGTGGGTCCTGGCCGCGGACGGCGCCCTGCGCCTCGTGCAGTCCCGGCCCGTCACCACCCTCTACCCCCTGCCGCCCGCCCCCGGGGACGGCCTGCACGCCTACCTGTGCGCCAGCCTGCTCCAGGGGCTGACCCGGCCCATGACGCCCATGGGCCTCGCCGCCTGCCTGGCCCTCGCGGGCGACCCCGGGCCCGGGGAGCGCGGCACCCCCGTGGGCCTGCGCTACACCACGGCGGGGCTGCGGCTGTTCGGGGACGTGACCCCCCTGCTGCGCAGCCGGGCCGGCCGGCGCCTCCTCCCCCGCCTGGCGCGGGTCGCGGACGCCCGCTCGGAGCCCGTGCTGCGCCACCTCGCCCGGGACCCCCGCTTCACGGCCGCCCGTGGCGGGCGGGCGGGAGCCGCGGCGGTGGGCGCGGCGGCCCTGCGGGCGCTGGGCCCCTACCGCCGCGCCCTTCCGCAGGTGCTCGCCGCCCTGGTGCGCCCCGAGCCCGCCCGCCGGCGCGGCGAGCGGGCCGAGCAGAGGCTCCTGCGCTCGGCGACCGCCGCAGGGCCGGCCACGCCCGGTGAGCGCCTCGAGCTGGTGGAGCGGGTGCTGCGCCGGGAGCTCCTGCCCGGGCTGTTCGCGACGCTGCCCGCACCGGCCGCCGGCTACCTCTGGCTGGGGCTCGTCCGGGTGCTGCTGCGCGGGCGGGCCGCCCCGGGGTTGCTGGCCGCGGTGCTGCGCGGGCTGCCGCACAACGTCACCACCGGGATGGACCTGGAGCTGTGGCGCACCGCCGCCGCGGTGGGCGCGGACCCGGCGTCCGCGCACGCCCTGCTCGCCGGGGACCCCAGGACCCTCGCCGAACGGTACGCCGAAGGCGCCCTGCCGCCGGCCGCGCAGGAGGCCCTGCGGGGGTTCCTCCGCCGCTACGGGCACCGGGCCGTGGCCGAGATCGACCTCGGGGTGCCGCGGTGGTCCGAGGACCCCGCCCACGTCCTCGCGGTCGTCGCCAACTGCCTGCGGCTCGAGGACGCCGAGCAGGCGCCCGAGCGCCGGTTCGCGCGGGCGGCCGCCGAGGCCGAGCGCGCCGTCGCAGCGCTCGTGCGCGCCGCCGGGGGTCCCCGCACGCCGCGGGGCCGCCTGGTGGCCCTCGGGCTGCGCCGGGTGCGGGCCACGGCGGGGCTGCGCGAGCAGCCGAAGCACGGGCTGGTGCTGGTCTTCGCGCAGCTGCGCCGCGAGCTGCTGCTCGTGGGCGGGCGGCTCGCGGCGGCGGGCCGGGTGGAAGCCGCCGAGGACGTGTTCTTCCTCGACCTGGCGCAGGTGCGGGCGGGCCTGGGCGGCGCCGCGCTGCAGGAGGTCGTCGCCGCGCGCCGCGACGAGTACGCCCGGGAGCTGCGCCGCCGCCACGTGCCCCGGGTCCTGCTCTCCGACGGGACCGACGTGGAGGCGGCACTGGCCGCCCGTGGCGGCGCCGCGCAGGACGGGGACGGGCTCCTGCGGGGCGCGCCCGCCTCCGCCGGCACGGTCGTGGGACGGGCGCGGGTGGTCCGGGAGCCCGTGGGCGCCCGGCTGGAGCCGGGCGAGGTGCTGGTGGCGCCGTCCACGGACCCGGGCTGGACCCCCCTGTTCCTGACGGCCGGCGGGCTGGTGGTGGAGATGGGCGGGGCGATCTCCCACGGGGCCGTGGTCGCCCGGGAGTACGGCCTGCCGGCGGTGGTGGGGGTGCCCGCCGCGACCGCCCGGATCCGCACCGGGGACGTCGTGGAGGTCGACGGCTCCGCCGGGACCGTCCGGGTGCTGCCGGGCGACGGCGGGTGAGCGGGCCGGCTCAGTCCTGGTCGTCGGCGCGGCCCGGCCGGCGCCGGAAGCGCTCCGGGTCGAAGGGGCGCAGCGGGCCGTCGCCGAACTCCTCGTCGTCGAGCAGGTCCTCGGGGTGCAGGGCCTCCCCCGCCGAGCGGCGCCGGTTGAACCCGACGACGGCGAGCGCCCCGCCCCCCAGCAGGGTCGCGGCGCCGACGACGACGAGCACCACGCCGCGCGCGCTCAGCCCCGCCCCGTCCGGCCCGGAGGCGTGGGCGAGGTGGATGATCGCCTCGGGGACCGCGAACGTGGAGACGAACAGGGCCACGATCCCGGCGCCCAGCATCCAGCCCCCCGTGCGTCGGCGGCGGGCGCGGCGTGCTTCGAGGGGGTCGCTCACGTGCTGCTCTCCTGGTGCTCGGCGGGGTGGTGCGGGACGCCGGACGCGCGGCGGGCGGACCGGGACCGGTCCGCCCCGCCGCCTGCCCTGCCGCGTGTGCCCCCGCTGGCCGGGCCGGCGGTCAGCGGCCGTCCTCGGCGCCGCCCGTGTCGGTCTTGACGGTCTCGAACAGCGTAGCGTCGTCGAACGCCTCCTGGCCCGACCCCGGCTGGAGCCGGCGGAACTGCTCCAGCAGGCCGGGCACGGTCATCGACCTCTTCTGCTCGGCGTCGAGCTCGAAGAGGATCCGCCCCTCGTGCATCATGATGAGCCGGTTGCCCAGGCGCAGCGCCTGCTCCATGTTGTGCGTGACCATGACCGTGGTCAGGCGCTGCTCGGCGACGATCTCGGCCGTGAGGCGGGAGACGAGGTCCGCCCGCTGCGGGTCGAGCGCGGCGGTGTGCTCGTCGAGCAGCAGGATGCGCGGCTCGGAGAACGTGGCCATGAGCAGGGACAGCGCCTGGCGCTGGCCGCCCGAGAGCAGCCCCACCTTCGCGCCGAGCCGGTTCTCGAGGCCCAGCTCGAGGCTCGCGAGCTTCTCCCGGAACAGCTCCCGGCGGCCGCCGCTCAGCCCGGGGGCCAGCCCCCGGGACTTCCCGCGCTGCAGGGCGATCGCCATGTTCTGTTCGACCGTCATGGTCGGCGACGAGCCCTTCATGGGGTCCTGGAACACGCGGGAGAGGTACCGGGCGCGCTTGTGCTCGGGCAGCCGCGTGACGTCGTGGTCGTCGACCCGCACCGTGCCGGTGTCGGGGATGAGGGTCCCCGAGATGGTGTTGAGGATCGTCGACTTGCCGGCGCCGTTGGAGCCGATGACGGTGAGGAAGTCGCCCTCGCCGAGGGTCAGGGACACCCCCGCCAGGGCGCGGCGCTCGTTGACGGTCCCGGCGAAGAACGTCTTGTGCACGTTGTCGATGGTGAGCACGGCTCAGGCACCTGCCTTCTCGGTCGCGGGGGTGTCGGTGAGCTCGTCGACGAGACGGGCGGCCTCGCTGGCCTGGTGCTTCTCCCGGCGGCGCCGGAAGAACTGCAGCTGCGGGACGACCAGCGCGAGGATCACCAGCACCGCGGAGATCAGCTTCATGTCGGAGGGGTTCAGCCCCGCCTGCAGGGCCACGGTGATGACCAGGCGGTAGACGATCGAGCCGAGGATCACGGCCAGCGTCGAGATGACCACCGTGCGGGAGCCGAACAAGCCCTGCCCGAGGATGACCGAGGCCAGCCCGACGACGATGAGCCCGATGCCCATGCCGATGTCGGCGAAGCCCTGGTACTGGGCCACGAGGGACCCGGCCAGGCCCACGAGCCCGTTGGACAGGCACAGGCCCAGCATCTTCTGGTGGTCGGTGTTCACCCCGAAGGAGCGGATCATGTCCGGGTTGTCGCCGGTGGCCTGCATGGCTAGACCGGCGTCGGTGTAGAGGAACCAGTCGAGGAGGACCTTCACCACGGCCGCCCCGAGCAGGAACAGGCCGATGCCGAGCCAGGTGCCCTGCACCCCCGCCTCGGCGAGCGGGGTGAAGATGGTGTCCTCGCGCAGCAGGGACAGGTTGGCCTTCCCGTCCATGACGCGCAGGTTGATCGAGTACAGCGCGGTCATCGTGAGGATGCCGGCGAGCAGGCCGTTGATGTGGGCCTTCGTGTGCAGCAGGCCCGTGATCAGCCCGGCGAGCGCGCCGGTCACGAAGCCGGCGGCGGTGGCCAGCCACGGGCTGCCGCCGCCGAGGATGATCATCGCCGTGGTGGCGGCGCCCGTGGTGAAGGACTGGTCGACGGTGAGGTCGGGGAAGTCGAGCACCCGGAACGTGAGGTAGACGCCGAGGGCCATGACCGCGTAGAGCAGTCCGAGTTCGATTCCGGCTATCACTTCTGGTGGATCCGTTCTGGTCGGTGGGCCGGGGTGCCGCCGCGCCGATCGGGCGGGCGGACCACGGTGGTGCGGGAGGCGGGCGGGCCGCCGTGGTGCGGGAGGCGGCCGGTGCCCGGGGGTCGCCCGGGCACCGGCCACCGGGCTACTCGATGACCCGGTCGGCGGAGTCGCGCAGCTCCTGGGGCACCTCGACGCCCATGCGCTCGGCGGCCTGCAGGTTGACGACCAGCTGCGTGTCCTCCTGGGACTCCACGGCCATGGTCGCGGGGTCCGCCCCCTCCTGGAGGATGCGCAGGGCCATCTCGCCGGTCTGGCGGCCGAGCTGCTCGTAGTCGAGGCCCCGGGTGATGAGCGCGCCGCGCTCCACGGAGTCGCCCTCGCCGGCGACGAGCGGGATCTGCTTCGTCTCCGCGGCGGAGATCACGGCCTCGAGGCCGGCGACGACCTTGTTGTCGGTCGGGACGTAGATCGCGTCGGTGTCGAAGGACTCGGCGGCCTGGGCGACCTCGGAGGTGCCGGTCACGGCCTTCTCGACGACCTCGAGGCCCTCGGCCTCGGCGGCCTCCTTGGCGAGCTCGACCTGCACCTGCGAGTTGGTCTCGCCGGAGCTGTAGATGATGCCGACGGACTTCGCCTCGGGGTCGAGCTGCTTGATCAGCGCGATCTGCTCGGCGACCGGGTTCATGTCGGTGGTGCCCGTGAGGTTGCCGCCCGGGCTCTCCAGGGAGTCGACCAGGCCGGCGTCCACGGGGTCGGTGACGGCGGTGAACAGCACGGGCGTGTCCGTGACGGCCTGCGCCACGCCCTGCGCGGACGGGGTCGCGATGGCGAGGACCAGGTCGGCGCCGGAGGTTGCGAGGTTCGAGGCGATGCTCGTCGAGGTGCCCTGGTCGCCCGAGGCGTTCTGGTAGTCGAGCGTCAGGTTCTCCCCCTCGGTGTAGCCGCCCTCCTCGAGCGCGGCGAGGAAGCCCTCGCGCGCGGCGTCGAGCGAGGGGTGCTCGACGAACTGGCTGATCCCGACGGTGGCCTCCTCGACCGCCGCCGCGGACTCCCCCGAGCCCGCGGAGCCGGAGGTGTCGGACCCGCCGCACCCGGTGAGGAGCAGGGCGGAGGACGCGAGCGCCGCCGTCAACGGGAACAGTCGCTTCATGGTGGTTCCTTTCTCGAAGGGGTGGTGCCAGGAATATTACCTGCCGATCGGTCGACAAATGAGACACAGCTCACATCCGCGGACGGATCGGCCCCGGCGGGGTGCTTGCATCCTCCTCCGTCCAGGCGCGGGGGCCCGGAAGCGGGGCCGTGTCCGCCCGCGCTCCTCCCGGCCCCCGGTAGGATCGGGGGGACATGTCAGTATCGCTGAGCAGCCCCCGCGCCATCGTCTACCCCGAGAACCTCCCGGTCTCCGCGCGCCGGGAGGACATCATGCGCGCGATCGCCGACCACCAGGTCGTCGTGATCGCCGGTGAGACGGGGTCGGGCAAGACCACCCAGCTCCCCAAGATGTGCCTCGAGCTCGGCCTCGGGGAGCGGGGGCTGATCGGGCACACCCAGCCGCGCCGGATCGCGGCCCGCTCGGTGGCCGAGCGGATCTCCTCCGAGCTCGGCGAGAAGATCGGCGGCACGGTCGGCTACCAGGTCCGCTTCACGTCCGAGGTCGGGGCGGACTCCCGGATCAAGCTGATGACCGACGGCATCCTGCTCGCGGAGATCCAGCACGACCGGCTGCTGCGCCGGTACTCGACGATCATCATCGACGAGGCCCACGAGCGGTCCCTGAACATCGACTTCCTGCTGGGCTACCTCCGGCGGATCCTGCCGCAGCGCCCGGACCTGAAGCTGATCATCACCTCCGCCACGATCGACCCCGAGCGCTTCGCCCGCCACTTCGCGGGCCCCGGCGGCGACGGGGACGACGAGCCGCAGCCGGCGCCGGTCATCGAGGTCTCCGGCCGCACCTACCCCGTGGAGATCCGCTGGCGGCCCCTGTCGGAGCCGCGCCCGGGGGACGGCGGCCCCGACGACGAGGACGCCGGTGACGGGCTCGAGGACGAGGACCGCGACCCGATCGACGCCGTGTGCGACGCGGTGGAGGAGCTCTCCGCGGAGGCACCGGGCGACATCCTCATCTTCTTCGCGGGCGAGCGGGAGATCCGCGACGCCCAGGAGGCCCTGCAGGGCACCCTCAAGCGGGTCCGGGGCCTGGCCGACGCCGAGATCCTGCCCCTGTTCGGCCGGCTGTCCATGGCCGAGCAGCACCGGGTGTTCGCGCCGTCGGGCCGGCGGCGGATCGTGCTCGCCACCAACGTGGCCGAGACGTCCCTCACCGTGCCCGGCATCAAGTACGTCATCGACCCCGGCACGGCCCGGATCTCCCGCTACTCCTCCCGCACCAAGGTCCAGCGCCTGCCCATCGAGCGGATCTCCCAGGCCTCGGCGAACCAGCGCTCGGGCCGGTGCGGGCGCGTGTCGGACGGCATCTGCATCCGGCTCTACTCGGAGGAGGACTACCTCTCCCGCCCGGAGTTCACCGACCCCGAGATCCTGCGCACCAACCTCGCGGCCGTGATCCTGCAGATGACCTCGGTCGGGGTCGTCCGCGAGCCCGGCGACATCGAGCGGTTCCCCTTCGTCGAGCCCCCCGAGTCGCGGGCCGTCAAGGACGGCGTCGCCCTGCTCCGGGAGCTGGGCGCCCTCGAGGACCCCGGGGGGGCCGGTCCGCGCCCCGGGCGGGGCGACGACCCCGGGCGCAGCCCCCTCACCCCGGTCGGCCGGCAGCTCGCCCAGCTGCCCGTGGACCCGCGGCTGGGCCGGATGATCGTGGAGGCGGACAAGCGCGGCTGCGCCCGCGAGGTCATGGTCCTCGCGGCGGCGCTGACCGTCCAGGACCCCCGGGAGCGCCCGCTGGAGAAGCGCCAGCAGGCCGACGAGGCGCACAAGCGGTTCGTGGACGAGAACTCCGACTTCACCAGCTACCTGCTGCTGTGGCAGTACGTGCAGGAGCAGCAGGAGGAGCTGTCCTCCACCCGGTTCCGGAAGCTGTGCCAGCGCGAGTACCTGAACTTCCTGCGGATCCGCGAGTGGCAGGACCTCTACGCGCAGCTGCGCCAGATGGGCCAGCAGGTCGGCATCCGGGTGGGCAAGGGCCGGGAGGTGGACCCGGCCGGCAAGGAGCGGGAGATCCACGTCTCGCTGCTCGCCGGGCTGCTCAGCCACATCGGGCTCAAGGACGAGCGCAAGCGCGAGTACCAGGGGGCGCGGGGCTCCCGCTTCGCGATCTTCCCCGGCTCCAACCTGTTCAAGAAGTCCCCGGACTGGGTGATGTCCGCCGAGCTCGTGGAGACGTCCCGGCTGTGGGCGCGGGTCAACGCGGCCGTCGACCCGCTGTGGGCCGAGGAGCTCGCCCCGCATCTGGTCAAGCGCAGCGTCTCGGAGCCCCACTGGTCCCGTGCGCAGGGCTCCGTGATGGCCTACGAGAAGGTCACGCTCTACGGCGTGCCCGTCGTGGCGCGGCGGCGGATCAACTTCTGGCGCGTGGACCCCGCGCTGGCCCGGGAGCTGTTCATCCGCCACGCCCTCGTGGAGGGCGACTGGCAGACCCGCCACCACTTCTTCGCGCGCAACCGCAAGCGCCTGGCCGAGGTCGAGGAGCTCGAGAACCGGCTGCGCCGCAAGGACCTGCGGATCGACGACGAGACCCTCTTCGCGTTCTACGACGAGCGGATCCCGGCCTCCGTGGTCTCCGCCCGCCACTTCGACGCCTGGTGGAAGAAGGCCCGGCACCAGGACGAGCACCTGCTCGACCTCGACCCGGAGTCCCTCATCGCCGAGGACGCCCGCGACTACGACGAGTCGCTCTACCCCCGGCAGTGGGTCCGGCGCACCCGCGGCGGGGAGCTCGTGCTGGACCTCGACTACGAGTTCGCCCCGGGCGCCGACCACGCCGACGGCGTGACCGTGCGCGTGCCGGTGCTGTTCCTCAACCAGCTCGACCCCGAGCAGTTCAAGTGGCAGATCCCCGGCTTCCGCACCGAGCTCGTGACGGCGCTGATCCGCTCCCTGCCCAAGGCGGTGCGCCGCCACTTCGTGCCCGCCCCGGACGTCGCCCGCCAGGCGGTCGGGATGCTGCAGGCCGACTTCGACCCGGCCGTCGACGCGCTCGAGCCGTCCCTGGAGCTCGTGCTGCGCCGGCTCAGGGGCCACGTGGTCCCGCCGGGGTCCTGGGACTGGGACGCGGTGCCCGCGCACCTGCGGATGCGCTTCCAGGTGCGCGACCGGCGCAACCGGGTGCTCGGGGAGGGCGAGGACCTCGAGCTGCTCAAGGCGGAGCTGCACGAGGAGATCCGCACGGCCCTCGCGGAGTCCCTCGGCGCGGTCCCCGGCGCCGGGACGCCCGGCGCCCCCGCCCCGGAGCCCGGGCGCGGTGGCCGCGGCCGCCGGCCGGTCCCCGCCCCGGAGGCCCCGGCCCGGCCGGCGCTCGAGCGCTCGGGCCTGACCGGGTGGCCGGACGAGGACCTCCCGCGGACCGTCGAGACCACGGTGGCGGGCCAGCTGATCACCGGCTACCCGGCGCTCGTCCCGGAGGCCCCCGCGCGGCCGGTCGGCCAGCAGGCCGGCAAGCAGCAGGGCCGGCGGGGGGCGGCGCCGTCGCCCACGGTGGCCGTGCGGATCCTGTCCTCGGCCGGGGAGCAGCGCGCCGCCCAGCGCCGCGGGGTGATCGCCCTGCTCCAGCTGCGCCTGCCCTCCCCGGAGCGGTACGTGCTCGAGCACCTGAACAACACGGAGAAGCTCGTCTTCACGCAGAACCCGCACGGGTCCGTGTCGGAGCTGATCGCGGACTGCACGGTGGCCGCGATCGACAAGCTCGTGCCCGCGGAGCCGCCCTACACCCGGGCGGAGTTCGACCGGCTCTTCGACCACGTGCGGGCCGAGCTGATCGACACCGTGTTCCAGGTGACGGCGCTCGTGGAGCAGGTGCTCTCCGGGGCGGCGAGGATCCGCAAGCGGCTCAAGCAGGCGTCCTCGCTCGCGGCCGTGAACTCCCTCAACGACGTCAAGGCGCAGCTGGAGCACCTCGTGCACCCCGGCTTCGTGGCCGCGACCGGCTGGGAGCAGCTCCAGCACCTGCCCCGCTACGTGCGGGCCATGGAGATCCGGCTGGAGAAGCTGGCCGGGCACCTGCAGCGCGACACGGTGGGCATGCTGACGGTCCAGAAGCTCGAGGACGACTACGACGCCGCCCTCGACGCGCTGCCGCCCTCCGTGCCCGTCCCGGACGAGCTGCGCCGGGTGGGCTGGATGCTCGAGGAGCTGCGGGTCTCGCTGTTCGCCCAGGAGCTGGGCACGGCCCACACCGTCTCCGAGAAGCGGATCCGCAAGGCGCTCAAGGACGCCCTGGAGGCCGCCCGGGCCTGACGGGCCGGCCCCCGGGGGCCCCGGCGGGCTCAGCCCTGCGGGACGTGGGCCCCGTGCCCGGCGTCGGTGAGGGCCGCCCGGATCCGCTCGGCGGCCTCGTCCATCCAGGCCGGGTCCGGGTCCCGCAGGGCGTTGGCGAACTGGAACTGCTCGATCGAGTCGGCCGGCCACACGTGCACGTGGGTGTGCGGGACCTCGAAGCCCTGGATCATCTGGCCCACGCGCGCCGGGCGCCACACGGCGTCGACGGCCTTCCCGATCCGCTGGGCGACCAGCATGAGGTGGGCGGCGAGGTCCTCCGGCAGGTCGATCCAGTGGTCGTACTCCTCGCGCGGGACCACGAGGGTGTGGCCCTGGGCGAGGGGGTCGATGGACAGGAACGCCACGGCGCGCTCGTCCCGCCACACGAAGCGGCCCGGGATCTCCCCCGCGATGATTCTCGTGAAGACGGTGCTCATGGATGCTCCCTCTCTGGTGCCCGGTCTGTCTGGTGCTCGGGCGTCCGGTGCTCGGTCTGTCTGGTGGTCGGGCGGTCTGGTCCACCGGGCTCCTGCTGCGGGCGGGGCTGGCTCCGCGGGCGTCAGAGGGCCACGGCCTCCCGGGGGCGCAGGTGCCGGAACTCGGCCCCGTACTTCGCGGCGAACGCGGTGATCTGCTTCTCCAGGACGCCGTAGCCGTGCTCCGAGAGCAGGGCGTCGTGGATCTGGAAGACGCGCTGCGGGCGCACGGCGACGACGAAGTCGATCACCTCGGCCATCTTGTTCCACGGGGCGTGGATCGGCGCGAGCAGCACGGGGGCGGAGAGCCCGTGCGGGACCACCAGCGAGTCGCCCGGGTGGTAGACGGTCTCGTTGACCAGGTAGCCGATGTTGTCCACGGTGCGGATCAGCGAGTGGATCAGGGCGTGCTGGCCCCCGAAGGTGCGCACGGAAAACCCCTCGAGCTCGATCGCGCTCTCGGCCTCGGCGTCGTGGATCGCGAAGCCCTCCCCCAGCTCCTCCCGCAGCCCGGCCGCCACGGAGGCCGGGGCGTAGACCACGGTCCCCGGGTGCGCGCGCAGGTGGGCGTGCACCCGCTCGGGGTCGAGGTGGTCCGGGTGGACGTGGGTGACGAGCAGGTAGTCGGCGCCCTCCAGCGCCTCCCCCACCTCCGAGAACGTGCCCGGGTCGAGGACGAGGACCCGGCCCTCGTTCTCCAGCCGCACGCACGAGTGGGTGTACTTGGTCAGCTCCATGGGGCTCAGCCTAGCCCGCGGCCCGGCCGGCCCCGCCTGCCGGGGCCGGCCGGGCCGGGGACGTGTCGGGCGCCGCCTTGTTAAGCTGGGAGCCCGTGCACCGGCGCGGGGCCCGAGGAGAGGACGAGGCGTGAGCGTGAGAACTTCCGGGCGCGGCCCGGGCGAGGTCCGCAACACCCGGCAGCGCCGCGCCGTGGCCGACGCCCTGGCGGGCCGGGAGGACTTCATCTCGACGCAGGAGCTGCACGCCCTGCTCCGGGACCGCGGCGAGTCCGTGTCCCTGGCGACCACCTACCGGATCCTGCAGTCGATGTGCGAGCTCGGGGAGCTCGACGTCCTGCGCAGCGACGACGGCGAGGCGATCTACCGGCGCTGCGCCGCCGAGCACCACCACCACCACCTCGTGTGCCGCCGCTGCGGGGCGACCGTGGAGCTGGAGGCCCCCGCTGTCGAGGAGTGGGCCGGGCGCACCGCCGCCGCCCACGGCTTCACCCAGGTGGACCACACCGTCGAGATCACGGGCCTGTGCTCCGCGTGCGGCGTGCGGGCCGCCGGTGACTGACGGGCCCCGCACCCAGCCGCCCGCCGGGACGTTCTTCCTGGCCGTGAACCCCCGCGCCGGGCGCGGCGAGGCCGTGGCGCAGGCGCACCGGGCGGCGGAGGTGCTGCGCACCGGCGGGGACGACGCCGTGGTGCTCTGCGCCCCGGACCTCGCCGCGCTCCTCGCGCTGGTGCGCGAGAGCCTGCGCGCCTCCGGCCGGTCGGCCCGGGCCCTCGTGGCCGTGGGCGGGGACGGACTGGTCCAGGCCGCCCTCGGCGTGCTCCTGGAGCTCGCCGAGCAGGGCGTCGCGGTGCCCCTGGGCGTCGTGCCCTGCGGGACCGGCAACGACCTCGCCCGCCACCTGGGCGTCCCGGCCCGGGACCCGGAGGCGGCGGCCGGGCGGATCCTGCGCCGGCTCGACGAGGCGGCCCCCCGCCGGCTGGACGTGGGGCGGGCCCGCTTCTCGGACGGGCGCACCGTCCACTTCGCCACGGCCCTGTGCGCCGGCTTCGACGCCGCCGTCAACGAGCGCGCGAACCGGTGGCGCCGGCTCGGCGGGCACGGGCCGGGCAAGTACCTCGTCGCCGTGCTCGTGGAGCTGGTGCGGCTGCGCACCCTGCACTACCGGCTGGAGGTCGTGGACGCCGCGGGACGGGCCCGCGCGGAGGAGCGCGACGGGATGCTCCTCAACGTGGCGAACACGTCCTCGATCGGCGGGGGGCTGCGGATCGTGCCCGCCGCCCGAGCCGACGACGGGCTGCTGGAGCTGTTCACCGTGGCCCCGCTCGGGCGCGCCCGCCTCCTGCGGCTGTTCCCGACGCTGTTCACCGGCCGGCACGTGGGCCTCGAGCCCGTGCGCACCGAGCGCGTGCGCTCGGTGCGGGTGGACGCCGCGGGCGTGACGGCCTACGCGGACGGGGAGCGGCTGGGCCCGCTGCCCGTGCGGGTCGACGTCGTGCCGGCCGCGGTGCGCGTCCTCGCCTGAGCGTCCCCGGGGCTCGCTCCCGGCTCAGCGGCGGGTGCGCACGGCCGCCGCCGCCCGCGAGCCGATCCAGAACAGGAACGAGATCGTCGTGACGTAGGGGCTGATGGGCAGGGACCCGCCCAGGGCCAGCAGGATCCCGCCCACCATGGCCAGCTCCGCGAAGACCACGGAGAGCACCACGATCCGCACCGGGGAGGCGGTGAGGTTCATGGCGGCGGCCGCGGGGGTGATGAGCAGGGCCAGCACCAGCAGGGCGCCCACGACCTGCACGGACAGGGCCACCGCGACGCCCAGCAGGACCATGAAGGCGATCGACAGCCCGCGCACGGGCAGGCCCTTCGCCCGGGCGACGGCCGGGTCCGCGCTCGCGAAGGTCAGCGGCCGCCACATCGCCACGAGCCCCACGAGCACGACGGCGGAGAGCACGGCCATGCTGGTCAGCTGGACGGTGTCCACGGAGACGATCTGGCCGGTGAGCAGCGAGAACTTGTTCGCCGAGCGCCCCTGGTACAGGGACAGGAACAGGATGCCCAGGCCCAGGCCGAAGGGCATCAGCACGCCCACCACCGAGTTGGCCTCGCGGGCGCGCAGGCCCATCACGCCCATGATGAGGGCGGCCAGGACGGAGCCCACGAGGGAGCCGGTCACGACGTCCGCACCGACGAGCAGGGCCGCGGCGGCCCCGGCGAAGGACAGCTCGGCGATCCCGTGCACGGAGAACGCGAGGTCGCGCATCATCACGAACGTGCCGACCACCCCGCCCACGAGCCCGAGCAGGGCACCCGCCCACAGGGAGCTGCTGAGCAGGACGAGCAGCTCGCCGTAGTCCTCGAAGACGAAGACCGAGGAGACGAGGTGCCCCCAGTCCACGGCGGCGGGCAGCAGCGCGCTCACAGGGCCACCTCCTCGTCCTCGTCCGTGTGGTGGGAGCTGTCGGGGTGGCCGACGACGACGACGCGCCCGCCGGTGCGCACCACGTCGATGCGGGTGCCGTAGAGCTCGGAGAGGACGTCGCTGCGCAGCACCTCGTCCGGGGTGCCGATCCGGAACCGCCCGCCGGCGAGGTACAGGATCCGGTCGACGTGGTCGATGATCGGGTTGATCTCGTGGGTGACGAACACGACGGCCGCGCCGGTGCGGCGCCGCTGCTCGTCCACGAGCCCGCTGACGGCGTGCTGGTGGTGCAGGTCCAGGGACAGCAGGGCCTCGTCGCACAGCAGCAGCCGGGGGTCGGCCGCGATCGACTGGGCGACCCGCAGCCGCTGCTGCTCGCCGCCGGAGAGCGCGCCCACCGGGGCGTCGGCGTAGGAGCCCGCGCCGACGAGCTCCAGCAGCTCGTCGACGCGCCGGCGGTGCGCGCGGGTGCGCAGCCGCACGCCCCAGCGGTGCCCGTCGACGCCCAGGCCCACGAGGTCCCGGGCGCGCAGCGGGGTGGCCGCGGCGAAGGACCGCTGCTGGGGCACGTAGCCGATCCGCCCGGAGCCGCGGCGGGGCGGCTCCCCCAGGATCTCGGCGGTCCCCGCGCTCAGCGGGAGCAGGCCCAGCAGGACCTTGAGGAAGCTCGTCTTGCCGGTGCCGTTGCCGCCGAGGACGGCGAAGTACTCCCCGGCGTGGATGTCCAGGTCGAGCCCGTCCCACAGCACGCGGTCGCCGAACGCCAGGGCGGCCCCGCGCAGGGAGACGACCGGCGCGGCGTCGGCCCGTCCCGGGGCGGACGGGCGGGGCGCGGCGCTCACGCGGCGGCCGACGCGGTGCTCGTCGCGGTGCTCGTCGCGCGCAGGGCCGCGAGGGCGTCGTGCACCTCGGTGACGTTGCGGTCCATCCACTCCAGATAGCTGCTGCCCTCGGGCAGGGTCTCGGTGAACTCCACCACGGCGGCTCCGGCGGCCCGGGCGTCGTCGCGCAGCTGCTCGGTCTGGCCCGAGGCCGTCTGGGCGTTGAACGCGAGCAGCTGCACGTGGCCGCTCTCGAGCTCCTCGCGCACGTCCCGCAGCACCAGCGGGGGCACGTCCGTGCCGTTCTCGACCGCGGCGGTGAACTCGACGGGGGTGTCGTCGTGCAGACCGGCGTCCTCGAGCAGGTACGCGGCCACCGGCTCGGTCGCCACGAAGGCCGCGTTGTCGGCCGGTGCCGCGGCCAGGCGCTCCTTCAGGGCCGCGAGCTCCCCGGCGAACGCCTCGGCGTTGGCGCGGTACGCGTCGGCGGAGCCCGGGTCCAGCTCGGCCAGGCGGTCGGCGACCGCGCCGGCCACGCCGCCCATCGCGTCGAGGTCGTACCAGACGTGCTCGTTGGTCCCCGTGTGCTCGTGGCCCTCGTGCTCGTGGCCCTCGTGGGGGGCCTCCGCCGGCTCCGCGGGGGCGGTCTCCAGCCCGGCGGCCTCGACGGCGTGGAGCACCGGGGCCTCGCCCCCGGCCGCCAGGTCCTCCATGAAGGGGTCGTAGCCGCCGCCGTTGAGCACGACGAGGTCCGCGTCCCGGACGGCGAGCCGGTCCTGGGCGGTGGCCTCGTAGGAGTGGGGGTCCTGGGCCGTCGAGTCGATGACGGGGTCGGCGACGACGGCGTCCCCGCCCACCTCCCGGACCACGTCCGCGTAGACCGTGGTGGTGGTCACGACGGTGAGGGCCTCCCCGGTCCCGGCGTCCGCGCCGGTCGGGGCGTCCCCGGCCGAGCACGCGGTCAGGCCGAGCAGGGCGGCGCCGGCGAGCGCGGCGGCCCGGCCGGGACGGTGCCGGCGCGCGGCGGGAGCAGGTACGGGCATGGTGGATCCGTTTCTACGCGGCCGCGCCCGGTCCGGGCCGTCCGCAGGACGTGGGGAACCCCGTTCCCCGTTGAGAATGATTTTCATTTGCGTCGTTCATGGTACCAACCGGCCCCTCCCCCGACAACGCGGCGGCCCGCCGCGGAGGAGGTCCGTGGCGGGCCGGGCGGGGCGCGGGCGCGGGCGCGGGCTCAGCGCGGCGGCTCCGAGGTGTCGACCCGGTCCCCGCGGCGCTGGCGGCGGTCCTGGGTGGTGTCGCGGATCTCGCCGACCAGCTCCTCGATGACGTCCTCGAGGAAGAGCACCCCGAGGGTGCGCCCCCCGGTGTCGACCACGCGCGCCAGGTGCGAGCCGGTGCGCTGCATGGCCGCGAGCGCGTCGTCGATCTCGATGTCCGGGCGCAGGTTGGCCAGGGAGCGCACGCGGGTCACCGGGACGGGCTCGGTGTAGCGGCCCTCGGGGATCGAGAGCACGTCCTTGATGTGCAGGTAGCCGTTGAGCTCGCCGTCGTCCTCGGTGAGGGCGAAGCGGGAGAACCCGGTGCGGGCCACGGCCTTCTCGACCTCCGCCGGGGACACGTCCTCGGGCAGGGTCACCAGCTCGGACAGCGGGACCATGACGTCGGCGGTGCGCTTGGAGGAGAACTCCAGGGCCCCGGAGAGCAGGCCCGTCTCGTCGGCGACGGTGCCCTCCTTGGTCGACTCCGCCACGATGGACTGCAGCTCGTCGAGGGTGAAGGTGGAGGAGACCTCGTCCTTCGGCTCGATGCCCATGAGCTTCAGGACGTGGTTGGCGGACCAGTTCAGGGTCGCGATGACCGGCTTGACGGCGCGGGAGACGAGCACCAGCGGGGGCGCCAGCAGCAGCACGGCGCGGTCCGCGCCGGAGACGGACATGTTCTTGGGGACCATCTCGCCGAAGACCACGTGCAGGAAGGTCACGACGACGAGGGCCGTGAGGAAGCCGCTGACGTCGGCGACCTCGGCCGGCACGCCCAGGTGCTCGAGCGGGCCGGAGACGACGTGGTGCAGCGCCGGCTCGGAGATGTTGAGGATCAGCAGCGAGCACACGGTGATGCCCAGCTGGCAGCAGGCCAGCATGAGGGAGACGTGCTCCATGGCGTAGAGCGCCGTGCGCGCCCGCTTGTCGCCGGCCTCGGCGAGCGGCTCGATCTGGCTGCGCCGCGCGGACATCACGGCGAACTCGCCGCCGACGAAGAACGCGTTGCCGGCCAGCAGCACCACGAGCCAGGCCAGTCCTGCCCAGTCGCTCATCGCGCCTCCTCCTCGGTCGCGGGGGCGCCGTCGCCCGGGGACGGCGAGGGCACGAACCGGATCCGGTCGACCCGTCGCCCGTCCATGCGCTGGACCTCGAGGACCCCGCCCTTGACGGGGACGGCGTCCCCGGGCCGGGGCACCTGGCCGAGCCGGTCCATCATGAACCCGCCCATGGTCTCGTAGGCGGGCCCGTCCTCGATGTCGAGCTCGGTGATCTGCTCGGAGACCTCGTCGGGGCGCAGCAGGCCGGGGAAGTACCACTCCCCGGTGGCGGACTGCAGGGCGCCGGGGCTGAGCCGGTCGTGCTCGTCGGCGACCTCCCCGACGACCTCCTCGACGAGGTCCTCGAGCGTGACGACACCGGCGGTGCCGCCCCACTCGTCGACGACGACGGCCATCTGCAGCCCGCCCGAGCGCAGCTGCACGAGCAGGGAGTCCAGGTGGACGGTCTCGGGCACGCGCAGGACGTCCTCCATGATCGCCCCGCACTCCAGGGCCGCGCGGCGCTCCGCCGGCACGGCCACGGCCTTCTTGACGTGGACCACGCCGCGCACGTCGTCGGGCGAGTCCTCCATCACCGGGAAGCGGGAGTGGCCCGTGCGGGAGGCGACGGCGACGACCTCCGCCACGGGGTCGTGGGAGTCGAGCATCTGCACGCGGATCCGCGGGGTCATCACGTCCGCGGCGGTGCGCTCGGCGAAGGTGAGGGTCTTGGCCACGAAGGTCGCGGTGCCCGCGTCGAGCGTGCCCATCTTCGCCGAGCGGCGCACCATCGAGGACAGCTCCTCGGGCGAGCGGGCGCCGGAGAGCTCCTCCTTGGCCTCCATCCCGAAGACGTGCAGCACCCGGTTGGCGACGCCGTTGAGGCCCAGCACGAACGGCTTGAACACCGCCGTGAACACGAGCTGGGGGCGGGCGACCACGCGGCCCACCCGGTAGGCCTCCGAGATGGCCCAGTTCTTCGGCACGAGCTCGCCCAGCAGCATCGACAGCAGCGTGGACAGGAGCATGGAGATGGCCAGCGTGGCCGCCCCGGCCGCCGCCTCGGAGAGGCCGGTGAGCTCCACGATGGGCCCGCTCAGGAAGGACTGGAGGGCGAGGTCCAGGGTGTAGCCGGTCAGCAGGGTGGTGAGGGTGATGCCCAGCTGGCAGCTCGAGAGCTGGGTGGACAGGGACTTCAGGCACCGCAGTAGCGGTTCGGCCCCGCGGTCGCCCTGGGCGATCGCCCGGCGCACCGTCGCCTGGTCGAGGGCCACGAGGGAGAACTCCACGGCCACGAAGAAGCCGGTGCCGAGGATCAGGAGCAGGCCGGCGGCCAGCAGCAGCCAGTCCATCAGGCGGTGCCTCCCCGGTGGGGGTCGCGGCCCGGGAGGGGGTCGGCGGAGGGGGTCTGGGGGGAGCCGGCACGGGGGCCGCGGCGGGGAGCCCCGCGGCCGGGCCGGCAACTACTGTACGAGTCCATGAGGGCTCCAGGATACCGGAGCCCGGGCGGATCAGGACCAGCTGACGGGCCGGGCGCGGCCCTCCTCGTAGCCGGACGTGGACTGGACCCCGATCACCGCGCGGGCCGCGAACTGCTCGAGGGTCGTGGCCCCCGCGTAGGTCATGGAGCTGCGCACGCCCGCGGTGATGTGGTCGACGAGGTCCTCGACCCCGGGGCGCTCGGGGTCCAGGTACATCTTGGAGCTGGAGATGCCCTCCTCGAACAACCCCTTGCGCGCCCGGGCGAAGGCGCCCTCCGCGCGGGTGCGCTCGCGCACGGCGCGGGTCGAGGCCATCCCGAAGCTCTCCTTGTAGGCCCGCCCGTCGGCGTCGACGTTGAGCTCGCCGGGACCCTCGTGGGTGCCGGCGAACCAGGAGCCGATCATCACCTGGCTCGCGCCGGCCGCGAGGGCGAGGGCGACGTCGCGCGGGTGCTTCACGCCGCCGTCGGCCCAGACGTGGCGCCCGAGCGCGGCGGCGGCCTCCGCGCACTCGAGCACAGCGGAGAACTGGGGCCGGCCCACGGCCGTCATCATCCGGGTGGTGCACATCGCCCCGGGGCCCACGCCGACCTTGACGATGTCCGCGCCGGCGTCGACGAGGTCCTGCACGCCGTCGGCGGTGACCACGTTGCCCGCCGCGACGGGCACGTCCGGGGCCGCGGCGCGGACCGCCTCGAGGGCCTCCAGCATCTTGCGCTGGTGGCCGTGGGCGGTGTCGACGACCAGCACGTCCACCCCCGCCTCCACGAGGGCATGCGCCTTGCCGCGGACGTCCCCGTTGATGCCCACCGCGGCCCCGACGCGCAGCCGGCCCTGCGCGTCCAGGGCGGGGGTGTAGATGGTCGAGCGGACCGTGCCCTTGCGGGTGAGCACGCCCACCACCTCGTCGCCGTCGAGCACGGGCGCGACGTGGGCGCGGGTCAGGGCCAGGCGGTCGTAGGCGGCCTCCAGCACGTCCTCGCCCGCACCGGCCCGGACCTCGGCGGCGGAGAAGACCGGGGCGTCGGTGCGCATGATGGAGCCGAGCTGGGTGAAGCGGTCCACCTCGGCGCAGTCCGCGGCGAGCACCACCCCCCGGTAGGACCGGCCCGGGCCGCACACGACGACGGCGCCGTGCGGGCGCTTGTGCATGATCCCCAGCGCGTCGTGCACCGTGTCCTCGGCCGCGAGCACCACGGGGGTCTCGAAGCGGGGCGAGCGGTCCTTGACCCAGCGGGTCACCTCGGCGATGACGTCGAGCGGGATGTCCTGCGGCAGGATGCCCAGGCCACCGCGCCGGGCGAGGGTCTCCACCATGCGCCGGCCGGTGACGGCGGTCATGTTGGCGGCCACGAGGGGGATGGTGGCACCGGTCCCGTCGCGCGGGGCCAGGTCGACGTCGAAGCGGGAGGTGACCCGGGAGCTCGACGGGACGAGGAAGACGTCGTTGTAGGTGAGGTCCGCGGTGGGGGTGTTGAGGAAGCGCACCGCTCCAGTGTAGTCGCGGTGCCGCGACACGACGCCGCGGGGCCCGGCCGCCGACTAGCCATGCCGCGGCGCGGATCACTAGACTCGGGCGGAGGTACGGCCGCGCCCGGTCGGCGACCGTCCGGCACGTCCGGAGGACGACGTCGGCAGCCGTCGCGGGAGACGGCCGGGACGTTCACCGGCGGCGGGTCCGGATGCTGCTGGGACCGACACTGTGGGGACCGGGCAGAAGGCCCCCACGCGATCAACCATGGAAGAGGCGTATTCCCCGTGCCAAATCAGCCACAGCACCTAATCCCTGAAGAATTCGCAGGTAACGAGTGGCTCGTCGACGAACTGTTCGAAAAGTACCAGGCGGACAGGAACTCGGTGGACGAGAAGTGGTGGCCCATCTTCGAGGCGATGAGCGCGGAGGACGGTGCGGGGCCGGAGCAGGCCTCCGCCCCGCAGGCCGCGCCGAAGGCCTCCACCCCCCGGGCCGCAGCCCCCCAGGCCCCCGCCGCGACGCCGGCCGCAGCCCCCCAGACCGCGGCACCGAAGGCGGCTGCACCCCAGCCGTCCTCCGCTCCCCGGGCCACCGCCCCGCAGGCCGCGCCCACGACGCCGGCGGCCGCTCCGGCCCCCACGAAGTCCGGCGCCAAGGCCGAGAACCGGCCGGAGACCGACCACGGGGAGACCTCGGCGAAGAAGCCGATCCCCGCCCAGCCGTCCCGTCCGCGCGCCGCCGCCGCCGCGGCGCCCAAGGCGCCCGCCGAGGACACCGTCGTGAAGCTGCGCGGTCCCGCGAAGGCCGTGGCCGCGAACATGGACGCGTCCCTCACGGTGCCCACCGCGACCACCGTGCGCGCCGTGCCGGCGAAGCTGCTGATCGACAACCGCATCGTCATCAACAGCCACCTCTCCCGCAACCGCGGCGGCAAGGTCTCCTTCACGCACCTGATCGGCTACGCCGTGATCAAGGCGCTCGCGAACTTCCCGTCCCAGAACGTCGTCTACGACGAGCAGGACGGCAAGCCGGTCGCCATCCACCCCGCGCACGTGAACTTCGGGCTCGCGATCGACATCCCGAACAAGGACGGCTCCCGCAACCTCGTGGTGCCGAACATCAAGGGCGCCGAGACCATGAGCTTCCAGCAGTTCTGGACGGCGTACGAGGACATCGTCCGCCGGGCGCGCACCAACGAGCTGACCATGGAGGACTACCAGGGCACCACCGTGTCCCTGACCAACCCGGGCGGGATCGGCACGGTCCACTCCGTGCCGCGCCTGTCCAAGGGCCAGGCCTGCATCGTCGGCGTGGGCGCCCTCGACTACCCGGCCGAGTACAAGGGCTCCTCCCCCAAGACCATCGCCCGCCACGCGGTGTCGAAGATCATCACCCTGACCTCGACCTACGACCACCGGGTCATCCAGGGCGCGGGCTCGGGCGAGTTCCTGCGCCTGATCGAGTCGTACCTGCTGGGCGAGGACAACTTCTACGACGAGATCTTCGAGGCCCTGCGGATCCCCTACGAGCCCGTGCGCTGGGCCGTGGACAACCAGGTCAACCCGGAGATCCAGGTCAACAAGGTCGCCCGGATCCAGCAGCTCATCCACGCCTACCGGGTCCGCGGCCACCTCATGGCTGACACGAACCCGCTCGAGTACGTGATGCGCAAGCACCCGGACCTCGACATCCGCACCTACGGGCTCTCGCTGTGGGACCTCGAGCGCGAGTGGCCCACCGGCGGCTTCGGCGGCGCCCCCGTGCTGAGCCTGCGCACCATCCTGGGCCGGCTGCGCGACGCCTACTGCCGCACCCTCGGCGTGGAGTACATGCACCTGCAGGAGCCGGAGGAGCGCGAGTGGTTCCAGGACCAGCTCGAGCACGGCTACCAGAAGCCCTCCCGCGAGGAGCAGTTCCGGATCCTGGGCCGGCTCAACGCCGCCGAGGCGTTCGAGACGTTCCTGCAGACCAAGTACGTGGGCCAGAAGCGCTTCTCCCTCGAGGGCGGCGAGTCCCTGATCCCGCTGCTCGACGAGATCATCTCCGACGCCGCCGACGCCGGGCTCGCCGGCGTGGGCATCGCCATGGCCCACCGCGGCCGGCTCAACGTGCTCACCAACATCGCCGGCAAGTCCTACGCCCAGGTCTTCCGCGAGTTCGAGGGCAGCCAGGACCCGCGCACCACCGAGGGCTCCGGCGACGTGAAGTACCACCTCGGCACCGAGGGCACCTTCACCTCCGACAACGGCAACGAGACCCAGGTCTACCTCGCGGCCAACCCCTCCCACCTGGAGGCGGCCGACCCGGTGATCGAGGGCATCGCCCGCGCCAAGACCGACGTCCTGGGCGCCGGTCCCGAGGGCGACGGCACCTTCCCGGTGCTGCCGATCCAGGTCCACGGCGACGCCGCGTTCGCCGGCCAGGGCGTCGTGGCCGAGGTGCTCCAGATGTCGCAGCTGCCCGGTTACGCCGTGGGCGGCACCATCCACGTCGTCGTCAACAACCAGGTGGGCTTCACCACCGCGCCGGCGGCGGCGCGCTCCTCGACCTACGCGACCGACGTCGCGCGGGCCGTCCAGGCGCCCGTCTTCCACGTCAACGCCGACGACCCCGAGGCCGTCACGCACGTGGGCCAGATGGCGTTCGCCTACCGCCAGGCCTTCCACAAGGACGTCGTCGTCGACCTCGTGTGCTACCGCCGGCGCGGGCACAACGAGGGCGACGACCCCTCGATGACGCAGCCGCTGATGTACAACCTCATCGAGCAGAAGCGCTCGACCCGCAAGATCTACACCGAGAACCTCGTGGGCCGCGGCGACATCACGCAGGACGAGGCGGACCGGGCGCTGAAGGACTACCAGGAGCGCCTGGAGCGGGTCTTCGCGGAGACGCACGAGGCCCAGACGTCCTCCATCCCGCTGGTCACCGGGGACTCGGCCGCGATCTCGAACATCGAGCGCCCCTCGGCCCAGCAGGCCGACTCCGGGGTGTCGATCCCGCGGTCCACGGCGATCTCCGCGGACGCCGCCCACCGCATCGGCCGGGCGCACGTGGAGGTCCCCGAGGGCTTCACGGTGCACAAGAAGCTGCAGAAGCTGCTGGAGCGCCGCGAGGCGATGACCCGCGAGGGCGGCGTGGACTGGGGCATGGGCGAGCTCATGGCCTTCGGCTCCCTGCTGATGGAGGGCATCCCGGTGCGCATGTCCGGACAGGACGTGCGGCGCGGGACCTTCACGCAGCGCCACGCCGTGTTCTTCGACGCCGGCACCGGCGCCGAGTGGACCCCGCTGAACCACCTCGCCGGCGACCAGGCGCGGCTGGCGATCTACAACTCGCTGCTGTCCGAGTACGGGGTGCTGGGCTTCGAGTACGGCTACTCCGTGGAGCGCCCCGACGCCCTGACGGTGTGGGAGGCGCAGTTCGGCGACTTCGTCAACGGCGCGCAGACGATCGTCGACGAGTTCATCTCCTCGGCGGAGCAGAAGTGGGGCCAGCGCTCCTCGCTGGTCATGTTGCTGCCGCACGGCTTCGAGGGCCAGGGCCCGGACCACTCCTCGGCCCGGATCGAGCGCTTCCTCACGCTGTGCGCCGAGAAGAACATGGTCGTGGCGAACCCCTCGACCCCGGCCAACCACTTCCACCTGCTGCGCCGGCAGGCCTACAGCCGCCCCCGCAAGCCGCTGATCGTGGCCACGCCCAAGCAGCTGCTGCGCCTGAAGGCGGCCGCCTCCCCGATCGAGGAGTTCACGAGCGGCACGTTCCGCCCCGTGATCGCCGACGAGGCCGGGCTGGACCGGTCCGAGGTCACCGACGTGGTGCTGGTCTCCGGCCGGCTCTACTACGACCTCGCGGCCATGCGGGAGCAGAAGAAGGACCGCACCACCGCGATCGTGCGCGTCGAGCAGCTGTACCCGCTGCCGCTCGCGGAGATCCGGGAGGAGCTCTCCAAGTACCCGCAGGCCCGGATCGTCTGGGCCCAGGACGAGCCCGCCAACCAGGGGGCCTGGCCGTTCATGGCCGTGAACCTGGTGCCGCAGCTCGACCGGCCCGTGCGCCTGGCCTCCCGCCCGGCGTCGGCCTCCCCGGCCAACGGCTCGGCCAAGCGGCACACCGCGGAGCTGGAGACCCTCGTGCAGAGCGCGTTCTCGCGGGCCTGAGCCCGTCCCCGGGCGGCGGGGGCCCGTGCCCCCGCCGCCCGCCCTCCCCCATCGAGTCCGGCGCCGGTCCGGGCCCACGGGCCGGCGCCGCTCGTGTCCCGATCCCCCGAGCAGAAAGAACGACGTGGAGCAACGAAGGATCAGAATTGTCGCAGTCGGTGACGAGCTGCTGGCCGGCGAGGGCGACCCCCGGGCCCTCGGCTGGTTCGGGCGCGTCATGGCCCGGACCCCGCACCACGTGGTCCCCGTCTCCGCCTACAACCTCTCCGCCCCCGGGGAGGGCAGCGAGTCCCTCAACGAGCGGTGGTTCGAGGAGGCGGCCCGCCGCTTCGCGTCCGGCCACGACAACCGCCTGGTCATCGCGCCGTCCACCCTGGACATCGACCTGAGCATCACGAGCGCGCGCTCCCGGCTCAACATGGCCAACATCATCGACACCGCCTCGCAGCACAACGTGCGGGTGCTCGTCGTCGGGCCCCCGCCGACCCTGGACGCGGAGCGCAACCGTCGCATCGCGGACCTCTCCGCCGCGTACGCGGACGTCACGACCCGGCGCAACCACGTCTACGTGGACACGTTCAACCCCCTGCAGCACCACGAGCAGTGGCGCAAGGACCTCGCGGCCAACCACGGCCGGCCCGGCCAGGCCGGCTACGGGCTCATGGCGTGGCTCGTGCTGCACCGCGGGTGGTACGGCTGGCTGGACCTGCCCGAGCCCCAGTGACCGGCGGCCGCGGCCGGCCGCCCCGGCCGTCGGCGCGGCCACGGCCGGGCGTGTGAGACAATGGCAGGCAGTGCCTCGTCCGGCCGCCGCTGACGCGGGAACGGGCGCCGACACCCACGATCCGCCGCGGACAGGCCGCGGAAGACAGGAGGCTCGTATGAGCAAGCGCGGACGCAAGCGCAAGGACCGCCGCAAGGGCGGCGCCAACCACGGCAAGCGCCCCAACGCCTGAGGTCCCCCGAGGACCCGGCACCGCCGTGACGAAGGGCCCCGGACCGCTCAGCGGTCCGGGGCCCTTCCGTCTCCGGCGGGTGGTGCCCCGCGGCGCCGCGGGGCGGGCGGCTCAGGCGGCCGGCGGGTCGTGGCGCTCGTCGTGGAGGCGGGCGAGGATGGAGATCCGCAGGTCCGCGGGCGCGGTCTCCGCGCAGGAGCGGCGGACCACCGAGCGGATCACGCACTCCAGGTCGTACTCGCGGGCGCACTCCCGGCACTCGAGGAGGTGCCCGTGGATCTCGTCGAGGTCCTGGGCGGGGAGCACCCCGTCGAGGTACTCGTAGATCCGGCGGATCCTCTCGTCCGTGCAGCCTCCGAGGCTCTCGCAGTCGGCCATGTCTACTTGTCCTTTTCCTTCTTCTTGGCCCCGGCCTTCTTGTCCCCGGTGGCCTTCGAGGTGTCGAAGCCGCGCTCCGCGGCGTAGTCGGCGAGCTTCTCGCGCAGCAGCTTGCGCCCGCGGTGCAGGCGGGACATCACCGTGCCGATCGGGGTGTCCATGATCTCGGAGATCTCCTTGTAGGCGAAGCCCTCCACGTCGGAGAAGTACACCGCCAGCCGGAACTCCTCCGGCAGCTCCTGGAGCGCGCGCTTGACGTCGGTGTCCGGGAGGTGGTCGAGGGCCTCGACCTCGGCGGAGCGCAGCCCGGAGGAGGTGTGGGACTCGGCGCGGTGCAGCTGCCAGTCCTCCACGGTGTCCGTGTTCGCCTGCTGCGGCTCCCGCTGGCGCTTGCGGTAGAGGTTGATGTAGGTGTTCGTCAGGATCCGGTACAGCCACGCCTTGAGGTTGGTCCCCGGCTTGTACTGGTGGAACGCGGAGAACGCCTTCGTGTAGGCCTCCTGCACGAGGTCCTCGGCGTCGGCCGGGTTGCGGGCCATGCGCAGGGCCGCGGCGTAGAGCTGGTCCACGTACTCCATGGCATCCCGCTCGAAGCGTGCCTTCCGGTCCTCGGTGGTCTCGGTGTCGACGTCGACGGGCGGCTCGGTCCGCGCGGGGACGGCCTCCTGCTGGTTCTGCTCGTTCATCACCGACCAGTCTACGGTGACCGTTCCCGTGCCCCGGGCGGGGGCGCGGACGTGCACGGCGGTGGAAATGGTGCCTCCTCTCCCCCGGGGGTCCGGGCGCACTCCGGTCGGTGCTCCCCTGGCACAACGGGGGACACGGGCCCGCGTATTCCCCGCGCACCCGCGGCCCCGGCTGGCCCGCCGCAGCCGACCCGTGGCTAGGATGGGACGAGCGGCGCGGTCCGCCGCGCCCGTCCCGTCCGATCCCATCCGGCCCCGTCCGGCCCCGTCCGGCACGGCCCCGCGGTCTGGCCGGCCGCAGAGGAGGAACCCCATGAGCATCGTCCGTCGCATCGCCCGCCCGCTGCTGGCCACCGGCTACGTCGCCAACGGTGTCGAGAGCTTCCGCAGCTCGTCGTCCGCCGCCCAGCACCTCGCCCCCGCGATCTCCGCCGCCACGAAGGCCTTCCCGCAGGTCGGGCCCGCGCTGCAGAACCACGCCGTGGTGGCCCAGGGCCTGGCCGCGGCGCAGGTCGGCGCGGCCGTGCTCTTCGGGCTGGGCAAGCTGCCCCGCCTCTCGGCCGGGGTGCTCGTCACCACGACCGCGCTCAACGCCTACGCCGACTACCGCGCCGCCGAGGCGAGCACCGCGGAGCAGAAGGCCGCGCGGCGCAGCACCGCCTTCAAGAACTCCTCCCTCGTGGGCGCCGTCATGCTCGCCGCCGTGGACACCGAGGGCAATCCCTCGTTGCTGTGGCGCGCCGAGCACCTCGCGGGCGACGTGCGCAAGAGCGCCTCCCGGCTGGGCCGGGACACCCAGAAGCAGGTCGCCAAGGCCGAGAAGACGATCCAGCACTCCGTCAAGCACGGCTAGGCGGCGGACCGACCACCGTGAACCCGTCGGAGGCCTCCGTGCCCACCACCCGTCCCGACGCGGCGGAGCCGGCCCAGCAGCACGAGCTGTGGCCGGCTCCGTTCGTCCGTCCCCGTCCCGTCGTCGCCTTGCTGACGGTGCCGGGCTCCAAGTCGCTCACCAACAGGTACCTGCTGCTCGCCGCCCTCGCGGACGGCCCGTGCCGGCTGCGCTCGCCCCTGCACTCCCGGGACTCCCGGCTCATGGTCGAGGCCCTGCGCGCCCTCGGGGCGCAGGTCGAGGAGGTGCCCGGCGCCGGGGACTTCGGCCCCGACCTCGTGGTGACCCCCGCGCCGTGGGACGCCACCGAGCCCGTCACCGTCGAGTGCGGCCTCGCCGGCACCGTGATGCGCTTCGTCCCGCCCGTCGCGGCGCTGGCGCGCCGGCCCGTCACCTTCGACGGCGACCCCGCCGCCCGCGTGCGTCCCATGGGCCCCGTGGTCGAGGCCCTGCGGGGGCTCGGCGTGCGCGTCGAGGACGACGGGCGGGGCCGGTTGCCGTTCACGGTCCACGGCACCGGCGGGGTGCGCGGCGGGGAGCTCGCGATCGACGCGACTGGCTCCAGCCAGTTCGTCTCCGCCCTGCTGCTCGCGGGCGCCCGCTTCGAGGAGGGCCTGGTGCTGCGCCACCGCGGCGCGCACGGCCGCGGCGTGCCCTCCATGCCCCACGTGCAGATGACCGTGGAGGTGCTCCGGGAGCTGGGGGTCGCCGTGGACGACTCGGTGCCGGACGAGTGGCGGGTCTCCCCCGGCCCGGTCCGGGCCTTCGACGTCGAGATCGAGCAGGACCTCTCCAACGCCGGGCCCTTCCTCGCGGCGGCGGTCGTCACGGGCGGGCGGGTCTCGGTGCCCCGCTGGCCGGAGCGCACGACCCAGGGCGGGGACCACTGGAAGCACATCCTGCCGGCCTTCGGGGCGCAGGTGGAGCTCGCGGACGGGACGTTCACCGTAACCGGGCCCGAGGTCGTCACCGGCGTGGACCTGGACCTCTCCGAGGCCGGGGAGCTCGCCCCCACGGTCGCGGCGATCTGCGCCGTGGCCACGACCCCGTCCCGGCTGCGCGGCATCGCGCACCTGCGCGGTCACGAGACCGACCGGCTCGCCGCCCTGGTGGCGGAGATCAACCGGCTCGGCGGGGACGCGGAGGAGACCGAGGACGGGCTCCTCGTGCGCCCGGCGACCCTGCACCGCGGCACGTGGTACAGCTACGAGGATCACCGGATGGCCACGGCCGGCGCGGTGGTCGGTCTCGTGGTGCGCGACGTGCTCGTCGAGGACATCGCGACGACCGCCAAGACGCTGCCGGAGTTCCCGCAGCTGTGGGCCGAGCTCGTGGGGACGGGCCGTGGCGCGTAGGGACTCCACGCGCCGGGACTGGGACGAGTCGGACGTCCGCGTCCGGGCGCACAAGTCCGGCTCCCGGCCCCGCACCAAGGACCGCCCCGCCCACGAGGACGCCGTCACGGGGCGGATCGTCACCGTGGACCGCGGCCGCTACACCGCCGTGCTGGACGAGGACACCCCCCGGGAGCGGCTCGTCGTGGCCGTGCGGGCCAAGGAGCTGCGCCGCCAGCCCGTGGTCGCCGGGGACCTCGTGGGCCTCGTCGGGGACGTCAGCGGCGGCCCGGACGCCCTCGCGCGGCTCGTGCGGATCGAGGAGCGCTCGACCGTGCTGCGCCGCAGCGCCGACGACGACGACCCCGTGGAGCGGGTCGTCGTGGCCAACGCCGACCAGCTTGTGGTGGTCGTGGCCGCCGCCAACCCGGAGCCCCGCACGGGTTTCATCGACCGTTCCCTCGTGGCCGCCTACGACGCCGGGATCGAGCCGCTGCTGTGCATCACCAAGGCGGACCTGCGGGACCCCGCCGAGCTCGTCTCCCACTACACCGCGCTGGAGCTGCCCGTGCTCGTCTCCGGGCCGGCGCCGGGGGCCGCGCCCGCGGGAGACGGCGGCACCCTCCCCCTCGACCCGGGGCTCGTGGAGGCGCTGCGGGAGCGCCTCGACGGGCGCGTGTCCGTGCTGCTGGGCCACTCGGGCGTGGGCAAGTCCACGCTCGTCAACGCGCTCACGGGCGCCCACCGGGCCACGGGCGGGGTGAACGCCGTGACGGGACGGGGCCGGCACACGTCGTCGTCCGCCCTGGCGCTGAAGGTCGAGGGCGCCTCCCCGGGCTCGTGGATCATCGACACCCCGGGAATCCGCTCGTTCGGTCTCGCCCACGTGGACCCGGACCGGATCGTCGAGGCCTTCGACGAGCTGGCCGAGGCCATCGCCGAGTGCCCCAAGGGCTGCCGGCACACCGAGGACTCCCCGGGCTGCGCCCTCGACGAGTGGGTGGCCACGGGCCGCGCCGGCTCCGCCGGGGCGTCGCGGCTGGCGTCCCTGCGCCGGCTGCTGGGCGCCCATGCCCGGGCGGGCGAGACCCGCGACGAGAAGGAGCTGGGCGTCCAGTGACCACGGATCGGCCGGACCGGCCGGGGCGGCCGGCCCCGCACCGGCGCCCGCCCGGGGCGGGGAGCGGTTCGGGGTAGGTTGGTCCAATGCGCAGTCCCAGCAACTACACCGACGACCTCCGCCTCGCCCACATCCTGGCCGACGCCGTGGACCGCCTGACCATGCGGCGGTTCAAGGCCCAGGACCTCACGGTGGAGACCAAGCCCGACCTGACTCCCGTGACGGACGCCGACCGGGAGGCCGAGCAGCTCATCCGCGCCCAGCTGGGGCGCACGCGCAACCGGGACGCCGTGATCGGCGAGGAGTACGGGGCCACGGGCAGCGGGGCCCGGCAGTGGGTCGTCGACCCCATCGACGGGACGAAGAACTTCGTGCGCGGGGTGCCCGTGTGGGCCACGCTCATCGCGCTCGTCGACGAGGGCCGCCCCGTGGTCGGCGTGGTCTCGGCACCGGCCCTGGGCCGGCGCTGGTGGGCGGCCTCCGGCACGGGAGCGTACACCGGCAAGTCCCTGGCCAACGCGCAGCGCATCCGCGTCTCCCAGGTGGGGCAGCTCTCCGACGCGTCCCTGTCCTACTCGTCGCTGACCGGGTGGCGCGACCTGGGGGTGCGGGAGCGCTTCCTGGAGCTGACCGATTCGGTCTGGCGCACCCGCGCCTACGGGGACTTCTGGTCCTACTGCCTCCTCGCCGAGGGGGCCGTCGACATCGCGTGCGAGCCCGAGCTGGGTCTGCACGACATGGCGGCCCTCGTGCCCGTCGTGGAGGAGGCCGGCGGGCGGTTCACCTCCCTCGAGGGCGAGCCCGGGCCCTTCGGCGGCAACGCCCTGGCCACGAACGGCCTGCTGCACGACGAGGTGCTGGGCCTGCTGACGCCCGGGGCCTGATGGTCCCCGGTGCGGCACCCGCCCACGAGACAGGCCCTGCGTCCGTCGGACGCAGGGCCTGTCTCGTCGCCGGCCGGAACGGCCCGGCCGCGGGTCACTGCTCGAGGGCGTTGACACCCATCTGCTCGTTGACGCACTGCTCGAGGGCGGCGGGGTCGTTGGCGTACTGGCTGCAGGGGCCGAAGACCTCGCCCATCAGCGACATGAGGGTGAAGAAGAAGAAGATGCTGGCGAGGATGCCCAGGACGCTGAGGACCACGCCGATGATCGGCACCGCCTTGGACGCTCCGGCCGTGCGCCCGATCCGGCGCAGCGCCACGATGCCGAGGACCAGCCCCACGAGGCCGGGGACGAAGCCCAGCCCGAACAGCCAGCACGTCAGCAGCGCGAGGATGCCGAGCACCAGGGCCGCGATGCCCAGGCCGGTGCCCGCGGGCCGCGCGGGGGCACCGTACTGGCCCATGTCGTACTGGCCCGGGTACTGCCCGGGGTAGCCCTGCTGGCCGGGGTACTGGCCCGGGTAGCCCTGCTGGCCGGGGTACTGGCCCGGGTAGCCCTGCTGGCCGGGGTACTGGCCCGGGTAGCCCTGCTGGTTCTGGCCGTACTGGTTCTGGCCGTACTGGCCCGGGTACTGGCCCTGGTCGGCGGGCTGGGGCGGGTAGCCCTGCTGGCCCTGGCCGTAGTGCCCCTGGCCGTGCTGCGGAGCACCGTACTGGCCCTGCGGGTCCTGGCCGTACTGGGGGGCGGGGTACTGGTCGCCGGCCGATCCCTGGCCGTAGCGCGGCGGCTCGTAGGACGGCCCGGACGGGGCGCCCTCGGTTCGCTGGCCGAACTCGGGCTCGTCACGGCCACCGAAGCTCGACGACCCGCCGGCACCCGTGCCGCTCCGGTCTGGCGTGTTGTCGTTGTGGCTCATGGCGTTGCCCTTTCGGTCGTCGACGGTACGCCTCCAGCTTGTCACACCGTGCCCGCCCGGACCGTGCGCATCCACCGGGCGGCCCCGCCCCGTGGCCCCCGGGCAGACGGACGACCCCGCCGGTAGCGGGTGCTACCGGCGGGGTCGTCCGTACGGCACGGACCGGGAGCGGTGATCCCGGTCCGTCAGTGGTGGAGATGGGGGGAATTGAACCCCCGTCCGATGCAGTATTGTCAGGGCTTCTCCGGGTGCAGTCTGCTTTGCGTTTTCTCAGTCCCGGCCCTCGTGCAGACACGTGGCCGACGGACTCAGTCGCGTAGGTGTTCTCCAGACGTCCGCGACGTACGGCTGGAGCAGTGGCCCTCTAGCTGATGCCAGTCCCCGGGGCGAAGGCACACCCGGGCTGACAGACTGCTGTCGCTTAGTTAGGCAGCGAGAGCGAAGTCAGTGCGCTTGGATTCGGCACTTATTGTTTTACAGAGAGCGTTCACGAGATAACTCTGCGTCCTCGACCCGCTTCCCCTGTCTCAACTCACATCGTCGAAACCGATCATCCCCGTATTCATTTTTCAATGAGTTCCCGCCGCAGCGGGATACACCACTGTACCGCACGGTACACCCGGCGGCAAGGGGGCGCGGCGCCCGGCTCAGCCCAGGTTCTTGTACCGCATGGCCCGCTGCGCCTCGCGGTTGTCCTGCTGCTCCCGCAGGGCCTGGCGCTTGTCGTACTCCCGCTTGCCCTTGGCGACGGCGATCTCCACCTTGACCCGCTTGCCGTCCACGAAGTACATGGCCAGGGGCACGATGGTGAAGCCGCTCTCGCGGGTCTTCTGCTCGATCTTGTTCATCTCGTCGCGGTGGAGCAGCAGCTTCCGGCGGCGGCGCGCGGCGTGGTTCGTCCACGAGCCCTGGAGGTACTCGGGGATGTGGACGCCCTCCAGCCACAGCTCGCCGTTGGTGAACTGGCAGAACCCGTCCACCAGGGAGGCCCGGCCCATGCGCAGGGACTTCACCTCGGTGCCCATGAGGGCGAGGCCGGCCTCGTAGGTGTCGAGGATGTGGTAGTCGTGCCGGGCCTTCTTGTTGTTCGCGATGACCTGGCGGCCGGTGTCCTTCTTGGCCATGGTCCACCTCCTTCGGGGCGTTGCGGATGCGGCGGCGTCGTGCCGCGCCCCGGGAGGCGCGGCAGGACGACCATCCTACGCTACCCCGCCGCCGTCCCGGGGCGGGACGGCGGCGGGGACGGCGGCGGGCACACGGTCCGCTGCCGACACGACGGCGGGGCCCCGGCGTCGCCGCAGGCCACGCGGGCGGACCGCTACGCTGGACGGATGCTCGACTCCCTGCACCCCGCGCGCACGCCGGCCGCGGAGACCCTGTATCTCGTCGGCACGAGCGGACACCCGAACTTCGGCGACGAGTTCATCGCCGCCTCGTGGCTGCGCTTCCTGGCCCGGGCCCGTCCCGACGCCGACGTCTGGCTCGACTGCCCCAGCCCGGGGCTGGCCTCCCACCTGTTCGACGGCCTGCACCCCCGGCTGCGCACCACCGACACCCTGTGGCGGCTCGTGTTCGAGACCACGCACATGGCCGACGACGAGGCCGACGCCCACGTGGACCGGGTGGTCACCTCCCTGGGCTCCCCCCGCTACGACCTGGGACTGCTCGGCGCCCGCCGGGCGGGCTCCGTCCATCTCATCGGCGGCGGCTACCTGAACGCCGTCTGGCCGCACCACGCCCGTCTGCTGCGGGCCGCGCTGCGGCTCAAGGAGCTCACCGGGGCCCGGCTGGCGGCCACCGGACTGGGCCTGGCCCCCGCCACGGACACCGAGGGGCTCCGCGCCGCGCTGGGCGCCTTCGACCACGCGAGCGTCCGGGACGCCCCGAGCGCACGGCTGTCCGGGGCCGAGCGCGCGCCCGACGACGCGTTCCTGGGCCTGCCCTCCGTGGCGGGCTCCGCCGGGGTGGAGGGCGGCGGCGCGACCGGCCGGGCGGCCGAGGGTGACGTGTGGGTCTGCCTCCAGAGCGACATGACCGAGCCGGGCGTCCTCGACGCCGCCGTGGCGGCCGTGCGCGCGGCGCTGACGGGACCGCAGCTCGCGGGCCGGACCGTGCGCTACCTCGAGGCGATCCCGGGCGTGGACCGCGTGGCCTTCGAGCGGCTGGGCGACCTGATCCCCGAGGAGAACTTCGTCCCGTTCACCCGGCTGTGGCAGGAGGGCTTCCCGGCCCGGGCGGGCCAGACGTGGCTCACCTCGCGGTTCCACTTCCACCTGCTGGCCGCCGCCTGTGGGGCGGAGGGCACGGCCCTGGAGGTCAGCTCGGACTACTACCGGGTCAAGCACCAGTCCCTGCTGGACGCCGGGACGGGCTGGTCCGTCACGCCGGCGGGCAGCACCGGAACCGTCCCGGCGACGGGAGCGCCGTCGTTCCCCGCCACGGCCGCCCGGCTGCACCGCACGAAGCTGCGGGAGGCCCAGGAGCTCTACCCGGCGGTCGAGGCCCCTGCCGGGCCGGCCCCTGCGCCCCCGGCCCGGTCGGTGGCCGGCCGCTCGGTCGCGCGGTTCCTGCGCCGGTGAGACGACCACGACGCCCGGCCGGGGATCCGGCCGGGCGTCGTGGTCGGTGCAGGCGTGGGGTGCGGCCCGGGCGGGCCCGGGGTCAGGCGTCGGCCGGGGCGTGGCGCTGATCGGCGCGCCAGCGGATGCCGGCGTCGACGAACCCGTCGATCGCGCCGTCGAAGATCGCGGAGGGGTTGCCCTCCTCGTGGTTGGTCCGCAGGTCCTTGACCATCTGGTACGGGTTGAGGACGTAGGAGCGCATCTGGTCGCCCCAGGACGCCTTGACGTCGCCGGCCAGCTCCTTCTTCTTGGCGCTCTCCTCCTCCTGGCGCAGCAGCAGCAGGCGGGACTGGAGCACGCGCAGCGCGGCCGCACGGTTCTGGATCTGGGACTTCTCGTTCTGCATCGACACCACGATGCCCGTGGGCAGGTGGGTCATGCGCACGGCCGAGTCCGTGGTGTTCACCGACTGCCCGCCGGGGCCGGAGGAGCGGAAGACGTCGACCTTGATCTCGTTCTCGGGGATCTCGACCGAGTCGTCCTGCTCGATCAGCGGGATGACTTCCACGGCCGCGAACGAGGTCTGGCGCCGGCCCTGGTTGTCGAACGGGGAGATGCGCACGAGCCGGTGGGTGCCGGCCTCCACGGAGAGGGTGCCGAAGGCGTAGGGGGCCTTGATCTCGAACGTCGCGGACTTCAGCCCCGCCTCCTCCGCGTAGGAGGTGTCGAGGACGGCGGTCGGGTAGCCGTGGCGCTCGGCCCAGCGCAGGTACATCCGCATGAGCATCTCGGCGAAGTCGGCGGCGTCCACGCCGCCCGCGCCGGCGCGGATGGTGACGACGGCCTCGCGCTCGTCGTACTCCCCCGCCAGCAGGGTCTGGATCTCGAGCTCGGAGAGGGCCTTCTTCACCGACGCCAGCTCCTCGACGGCCAGCTCGAGGGTCTCGGGGTCGTCCTCCTCGTCGGCGAGCTGGACCATCACCTCGATGTCGTCGATGCGCCCGCGCAGCTTGCCGAGCCGGTCGATCTCGGACTGCTTGTGGGAGAGGCGGGAGGTGATCTTCTGCGCCGCGGCCGGGTCGTCCCACAGGTCCGGGGCGAGCGCCTGCTCGGAGAGGACGGCGATGTCCTTCTTGAGCGCGTCGACGTCGGTCACCGCCTCGATGGAGGCGAAGGTGGATCGGAGAGCGGAGAGTTCGGCCGGGAAGTCAAGGGACGCCATAAGAATCAAGATTATCCCATGGGGGCAAATCGCCCTGGGGCCGGGGACGGGGGTTCTGGCAGGATGGGACCGAGAGAAAGGAAGCATGATGCGTATTCCTCGGATCCTGGCTCTGATCCTCGCCGGCGGCAAGGGCTCCCGCCTCGGCGCTCTGACCGAGAAGAAGGTCAAGCCGGCCCTGCCCGTGGCGGGCACCTACCGGCTCATCGACGTCTCGATGTCCAACCTCATGCACTCCCACATCTCCGACGTGTGGGTGGTCCAGCAGTACCTGCCGCACAGCCTCAACAAGCACCTGGCCAACGGCCGGCCGTGGGACCTGGACCGCTCACACGGCGGGCTGCAGGTGCTGCCCCCGTACGAGGGCGCCGAGGGGGAGGGCTTCGCCGAGGGCAACGCCGACTCCATCTACCGGCAGAAGGACCTCATCCGGGAGTTCGGTCCCGACCTCGTGCTGGTGCTCAGCGCGGACCACCTCTACACCCTCAACTTCCTCGACGTCGTGGACACCCACCTGCAGCGCGGCGCGGACCTGACCATGGTGACCACGGTCGTGGACGAGGATCCCTCCCGCTACGGCGTCGTGCAGGTCGGCGACGACGGGCGCGTCACCGGCTTCGACTACAAGCCGGACGAGCCCGACGGCCACCTCGTGACGGGCGAGATGTTCCTCTACAGCGCGGACCGGCTGCTGGAGGCGCTGGAGGCCCTGCACGAGGAGCGGGGCCGGCTCGAGGACTACGGCAACGACCTGGTGCCCTGGTTCGTGCGGCACCGGACCGTGGTGGAGCACCGCCTGGACGGGTACTGGATGGACATGGGCACCCTGCAGTCCTACTGGACCGCCCACATGCAGCTGCTCGACGGCGACGGCGCCGAGCTCGACGACCCGGACTGGCCGATCCTCTCCGCCCAGCCGCAGCTCGTGCCGGCCCGGGTGGCGGGCTCCGCGGACATCCGCCACTCGATGGTCGCCGCCGGCTCCGTGGTGCGCGGGACCGTGGAGCACTCGGTGCTGGGCCCGCAGGTGGTGGTCGAGCAGGGCGCGACGGTGCGCAACTCGGTGCTCCTCGACGGCGTGCACGTGGCCGCCGGCGTGACTCTGGACAACGTCGTCGCGGACGTGGGTGCGCGGATCACCGCGGGCCGGCACGGGACGGAGGCCGGCGTCACCCTGATCGACGATACCGGCGCGGTGTCCACCACGGAGGAGTTCGAGTTCAGCGCGGCGCTGCCGCAGGGCTTCGTCCCCTGACCCAGGACCCGCCCGCGCCCGCCGGGGCCGGGACACGACGTCACCGGCCCAGTCGGGCCCGGGCCTCGCTCGTGGCCGAGACGGGGACGCCGTCGGGCACCAGCAGGCTCACCACCGGCGGGTGGACGACGGCGTGCAGCGTCACCTCCGCGGTGCGGCCGTCCGGGTTGCCGGTGAGCGCGCCCAGCAGCCCGAGCGCGTCCGCGGAGAGCAGCGCCGTCATGGGTCCCCCTGTGCCGTCCCGGCGCGCGGGCGCGCCGGCCACGCTCCCCCCGGAGCGCATGGACAGGAAGATGGACGGGTCGGGCGGGGCGTCGGCAGTCCCTGGGACGCCTCCTGTGGACCGCCGGGCCCGACCCGCGGCGTTGTTCGCTTCAGCGAATAACAATTCCGTCACAGGATGTGAAAGCATGAAAAGGGCCGTCCGGAGCGACCCGGACGGCCCGCACGGAGCTGGCGGTGCTCAGCCGGCGGGGCGCTGCTCCGGGGAGGCCGCCCGGAAGTCGCGCACGGACGCGCGGTCCGCGTGCTCGGGGGCCGGCGCCCACGGCTTCTCCGCCTCGGTGACCGCGATGTGCCGGGCCAGGCGGGTCACGTTGACCTCCTGCTGCCGGTGCCTCAGGGCGGAGGTGGCCTGGGTGATCATGAAGACCACCACGAACCCGTAGAGCACCAGGTCCGTGCCGCGGCCGATGCCGAAGAACTGCGCCACGGCCGTGAGCAGGTCCGGGAAGAAGATGGACAGCGCCGCGAAGATGAAGAAGCTCAGGCCGACGACCCGGCGGATCGCCTGGTGCTTGGCGTTGGCCCCGCCGCGGATGAGCGCGAGCGCGCCGTAGCCGACGGCGAGGACCAGCAGGATCTGGACGGCGTAGAGCATCGGTCGGGTCTCCCCTGGGGTCTGTGGAACGGCGGGCGGGAACGGCGGGACGGAACTACTTGACGAACAGCTCGGCGAGGATGTTCACGCCGTTGAGCAGGGACTGGCCCTTGGAGCGCGAGTAGTCCGTGTAGATGATCTCCACGGGGTGCTCGACCCAGCGCGGGCGGATGTCGGCGAGCTGGTTGACGATCTCGGAGGCGTGCGCCATCCGGTTCTGGGTGAGCCGGATCCGGCCCAGCGTGCGCCGGTCGATGGCCCGCAGCCCGTTGTGGGCGTCGGAGAGGTCCATGCCGGTGGACAGCCGGGAGAACATCGCCGCCGTGCGCAGCACGACGCGCTTGAGCGTCGAGACCTGGGTGCGCCGGTCGAGGAAACGGGAGCCGAGCACGACCTCGGCCTCGCCCGAGCGGATCCGCTGCACCATGTCCCAGGCGTCGACGACGCGGTGCTGGCCGTCGGAGTCGAAGGTCACCACGCAGTCCATCTGCGGGTCCTGCAGGGCGTACTCGAAGCCCGTCTGCAGGGCCGCGCCCTGGCCCAGGTTGATGGGGTGCTGCACGACGACGGCACCGGCCTCGGCGCAGATGCGCGCGGAGTCGTCGGAGGAGCCGTCGTCGACGCAGACGACGTGCGGGAAGGTCCGCCGCAGCTCCTTCAGCACCTCTCCCACGACGGCCGCCTCGTTGTACACGGGCATGACGATCCACACGCGATTCACCACGACATTCTCGCACAGCGCGCCGGGCCCCCAGGCCGAGCCGGTCCGGGCCGCGGTGACCCCTATAATCGATCCGACCCTTCCCCCCATTCCCGAGGACGAGACCGTGCCCGCACGCATGACGACACCTGCAGGACCGACGTGCTGACGGACTGGTGGCCGTACCTCCCTGCGTTCCTGGTCCTCCTGGCGTGGCTCTGGCTGCCCGGCCTGGCCCTGCTGTGGGCCTTCGGCCAGCGCGGCGGCCGGATCCTCCTGACGGCTCCAGCCTTCAGCGTCGCCGTCGTCGGCCTCACGGGCGTGGTCCTGGACCTGGTGGGGATCCGCTACAGCTCGCTGTCCCAGGCCGTCTCGGCGACGGTGCTGGCGCTGCTGGCGTGGCTCGCGGGCCGGTTCGTCCCCCGCGGAGGCCACGCGCCGGAGGAGCGCACCGCGGCGGACGAGCCGCGGGACGCCGAGGCACGCTTCAGCGACGACCGCCGTTGGCTCTTCCCCGCGGGCGCCGCGGCGGGCCTCGCGGTCGGGGCCGTGCTCCTGCTGCGCCGCATCGCCTCCGTCATCGGCACCCCCGAGGCGATGGCGCAGCGCTGGGACAACATCTTCCACCTCAATGCCATCCGCTGGGTCGTGGAGACGGGCAGCGGCTCGACCCTGACGCTGAACCGGATGGTGGACCCGGACCGTGCGATCGCCGTCTACCCCGCGGCGTGGCACCAGCTCGCGTCCCTCCTGGTGCCGCTGACCGGCGACAGCGTCTTCGTCGCGCACAACCTGACCCTGCTCGCCGTCGCGGGGGTCGTCTGGCCCGCCTCGTGCATCTTCCTCGTCCGTTGTCTCGTCGGCCGTTCCCCCGTGGCGGCCGTGGCCGCCGGCGCGGCCAGTGCCGGCTTCAGTGCGTTCCCGTTGGGACTGATGGCCTGGGGTCCGCTGTTCCCCAACCTGCTGTCCCTGGCGATCCTGCCCGTGTCCCTGGGACTGCTCGTGCGGATGCTCGGGCCCGGGGTGACCGCCGACCGGACGGCTCGCGCCCAGGACCTGTCCGGTCGGATCCGGCTGGCCGTCAGCTTCGTGGTCACCCTGGGAGCCCTGTTCGTCGCCCAGCCGAACGCCTTCCTGGCCCTGCTCGTGGTCGCCGTTCCCCTCGCGACCACGGCCTGGTGGCAGGGACTGCGGGCAAGCGCGAGGGCCCGCCGCCGCCGCCCCGTGCTCGGTCTCGTGTCCGTTGCGGTCGTCGCCGTCACTGCGTGGCTGCTCCTGTGGAACACCCTGACCACCCATCGCGCCTGGGATCCGTTCACGAGCTTCGGTCGTGGCGTGGGCGAGGCCCTCATGTACACCACGAACGGCCGCGAGGACGTCCCCTGGGTGCTCGTGGTGTTGACCGCCGCTGGGGTCTACGCCGCGATCACCCGGCGGAGGCTGCGCTGGCTCGTGCTGGCGCACCTCATGCTCGTGCTCCTGTTCGCCGTCGCCGCCGGGGGCGAGGAGGGCCCGTGGCGCGAGTGGCTGGCCGGCGGCTGGTACGTCGACTCCTACCGGCTGGCGGCCACCCTCCCGCTCACGGCGGTGCCCCTCGCCGCCTTCGGCGCGGCCCACGTCGCGGGTGCGGCGGCGACCGGCCTCGCCGACCTGTTCGCGTTCGCCGGACGACGGCGGACGGGACTGAGCGCTGCGTACCCCGTGGCGGCCCTCGTGGTGGCCGCCCTCGTGGTGCCGCTGTCCCAGATGGACTCCCTGACGCAGGCGACCCGGTGGGGCAAGAAGTACTACGCGTGGGAGGGGCCCGAGAACATGCTGACCCGTGACGAGTACCAGCTCCTCCAGCAGCTGGACGAGCTCACGGACCCCGAGGACGTCATCGCGGTGAACCCCTGGAACGGCGGGGCGCTGGCCTTCGCGGCCAGCCAGCGGGCCGTGACGGAGTACCACATCGGCGAGCCGGAGGGTGCCGTGGCGACGGTCGTGAAGGACATCGACGACGCCCTGCCGGGCAGCCCGGCGTGCGAGGCCGCAGAGGAGCTCGACGTCCGTTGGGTCCTGGACTTCGGCACCCAGTTCATCATCCCCGACGCTCCCCCGGCCCTGGAGTACACCGGCGTCAATGCCGTGGACCCGGCCGTGGACACCAACCTGGCGCTGGTCGAGCGGAGCGGGGCGGCCGCCCTGTACGAAGTCGTCGGCTGCGACGCCCCCTGAGGCGGCACACCGGCGCCGACGCGAACGGGCCGTCCACCTTCCGGAAGGTGGACGGCCCGTTCGCGTCGGGAGCGGAAGCGGTCACCCGGCGTTCTCGGACGCGCGGAACTGCTCGATGACCTCGTCGATGGGTCCGTCGCTGCGGACGCGGCCGTGCTCGATCCACACCCCGCGCGCGCAGACCTTGCGCACCACGTCGAAGTCGTGGCTGACGACCAGCAGGGTCTTGCCCTCCTCGGACAGCTCCCGCACCCGCCCCAGGCTCTTGCGCTGGAACGGCTCGTCGCCCACCGAGAGGATCTCGTCGATGATGAAGATGTCGGGGTCCGTGAAGACGGCCACGGCGAAGGCCAGGCGCAGGTACATGCCCGAGGAGTAGAACTTCACCTCGGTGTCGATGAACTGCTCGATCTCCGAGAAGGCGACGATCTGGTCGAACTTCTCGTCGATCTCCTCCTTGGTCATGCCGAGGATCGCCCCGTTGAGGTAGACGTTGTCCCGGCCGGTGAGGTCGGGGTGGAAGCCGGCGCCGACCTCGATCAGCCCGGCCACGCGGCCGTTGACCTCGAGGGTGCCGCCGTCGGGGCTCATGACGCCGGAGATCAGCTTGAGGAACGTCGACTTGCCGGAGCCGTTGAGCCCCACGAGCGCGACGCTCTCCCCTGGCTCGATGCGCACGCTGAGGTCCTCCAGCGCGCGGAAGCGGTTGGAGATGTCCTGGCGGCGGCCCTTCGCCAGCCACATCACCGTCTCCTTCAAGGAGCGGGCGTGGCGCAGCGAGAACTCCTTGGCCAGGTGCTCCGCCACGACGGCGGGCGTGCCGGGGGTCCCGGCGGGGCCGGGCACGGATTGCGGACTCATCGTCACAGCTCCTGGGCGAATCGGCCCTCGAGGCGGCGGAACGACCAGTCGCCCAGGACCATGAGGACGGTGACCACCAGCAGGGCCACGGGTGTCCACTGGGAGAACAGGTGCGGCGGGACCTCATGGGCGCCGGGGGTGGTGGTGGGCAGCCAGAACGCGGCGTGGGAGAGCTCGACCGCGACCGTGAGGGGGTTGAGCATGAACCCGGCGAACCACACCGGCCCCAGCACGTCGCGGACCATGGTCCAGGCGTAGAGCACCGGGGCGGACCAGGTGCTGACCATGATGATGAGGTCCACGAAGTTCTCGGCGTCCCGGAAGAAGACGTTGGCCGCGCCGAAGAGCAGCCCGAGGCCGGTGGCCAGCAGGCCCACGATCAGCAGCGCCGCCGGGATCGCCAGCACGGAGATCCACGTGGGCGACCAGCCCACGACCAGGCAGGCGAGCAGCATCACCACGAGCTGCGGCAGCAGGTGCACGGCGGCGACCCACACCGAGGACACGGGGAACATCTGCCGCGGCAGGTAGATCTTCTTGATCAGGCTCGCGTTGGCCACGACCGAGCGGGCGGCGTTGCCGAAGGCCTCCGAGAAGAAGTTGATCAGGATGATGCCGGAGAACAGGTAGACGGCGTAGTTCTGCATCCCCCGCTCCAGGCCCAGGAAGATGCCGAGGGCCACGTAGAACACCACGAACTGGATGCCGGGCTTGACGTAGGACCACAGCAGCCCCAGGACCGTGCCCCGGTAGCGGATCTGCAGCTCCTTGTCGACGAGCAGCTTCAGGAGGTAGCGCTGGCGGAACACCGCCGGCAGCCCCGTCCCGGGGGACGGGGCGCGGACCACGGTGGCAGAGGCCATCAGGCGCCGATCTCCGAGTGCTCGCGGAAGGTGGCCTCCCACGCCGCCATGGAGGTGATGTCGGGCATCGCCTCCCGGTAGCGTCGCGAGAGCTCCGGCCAGCGCAGGGCCAGATGGGCGTGCAGCCGCACGGACTCGGCGAGCAGGGCGCGGGCCTCCTTGGGGGAGCGCTTGTACCAGGTGTAGCCGGTGCCGTCCGACGCGGTGACCAGGGCGCTGTCGTAGCGGGTGAGCCGCCACCAGCGGGCGTCCTGGTAGGGCAGGTGCACCTCGGGGTGCTGCCCGGCCTGCTCCTTGGGCGCCACGGCCAGGTGGCGCACCACGGCGGTGGCGGCGGAGGTGAGGATCTTCAGCCCGTGCGGGGAGCTCATCCGCTTCGCCCGCACCGGCTTGGTCGCCGCGACCTGGGGGTAGGCGTCCAGGTCCGGCTCGTAGACGGCGTCGGAGTGCTGGGTCATGAGCCTGCGCACGTCGCGGATGCGCTGCGGCAGCAGCTCGTGCAGGGCCTCGGGGCCGGCCAGGACGTCCCGGAGCGCCAGCACGCGGGCCTCCTCGGCGAAGTACTGCATGGACAGCACGTGGCGCAGGTCCTTGATCCCGTTGCGCCCAAGCACCTCCCCGCCGCGGTCGAACGGCGAGTGCAGCAGGGCCGCGACCAGCTGGTTGCGCTTGTGGAAGTACGCCTGCCAGCTGATGGTGTCGTCCTTGTCCGCCCAGGCGAGGTGCCACACGGCGACGCCGGGCAGGGAGACCGTGCGGTAGCCGGCGGCCTTCGCGCGGATGCCGTACTCCACGTCGTCCCACTTGATGAACACCGGCAGGGCCAGGCCGATCTCGCGGATCACGGCGGTGGGGATCAGGCACATCCACCACGCGTTGTAGTCCACCTCGATCCGGCGGTGCATCCACGGCGTGGCGCGCAGGTTGCTGTGGCGGAAGTCGTGGCCGATCTCCACGCCGTCCCCGGCGGGGCCGTACTGGAAGCTGTACGGGTCCATGGCCTCGCCGAAGTTGTGGATCTTCGTGGGGTTGAGCAGGTCGATCATGTGCCCGCCCACGAGGGTGGGCCGCTTGCAGTAGTCCGCGAACACGCTGACGCGGCGCACGGCCTCGGGCTCGATCTCGACGTCGTCGTCCATCAGCAGCACGTAGGTGCTGTCCGCCTTGACCGCCTCGTACATCCCGCGCGCGAAGCCGCCCGCGCCGCCGAGGTTGGCCTGGTCGAGCACGCGCAGGCGCTCGCCGAAGCGCTCCTGCACCTCGCGGAAGCCGGGCTCCTCGACGACCTTCTGGTTGCCCTGGTCGACGATGACGACCTCGGCGACCTGCGGCAGGTGCTCCTGCTGCTCGACGAGCAGCCGTGCGTTGCGCAGGCAGTAGGACGGCTTGTTCATCGTGGTGATCTGGAGGGTCACGGAGCCCTCCGAGGTGCCGGCGCCGTCGCCCAGCCACTGCGCGCCCTGCAGGACGAGGCCCTCGTCCGCCGCCGCGAGGTCGAACCAGTACCAGCCGCCGTCGGCGAAGGCCTTCAGGGACAGGACCGCCTCGGTCACGTGCTCGTCGCCGGAGACCTCGTGCACGGACACGGGCACGGACTCGCCGCGGGCGTTGGAGCTGTAGACGCTCACGGTGCCGCGCCCGGAGGTGCGCACGCGCAGCACGACCTCGCGCAGGTGGGTGTTGTGCCGCCAGTAGCTGGCCGGGAACGCGTTGAAGTAGGTCGCGAAGGAAACCGTGTTGCGGGCGTGCACGCGCAGGGAGCGCCGCCCGAGGATGGTCAGGGAGTCCGTGGCGCTGGGCTCGGAGGCCACGTTCACCACGATCTGCCGCTCCCGCTGGGGGGCGTCCTCGGGCTGGACGGCCGTGCCGGTGTCGGCCCGGGTGTCCATGTAGAGGGGCTGGGTGGGCAGCCGGTCCTTGGCCGGGAAGACGAGCTCCTGCAGCACCCGGTAGGTGATGTCCTCGGTGCCGGTCCGGTCGGTGTCCTGGGTCGTCGCGGTCACGCGTCCACTCCCCCGCTCTCGATGGTGGCCCCGCTGGTGAAGTGGGGCTTGATCTTGTTGTCGACCATGGACAGGGCCGCGCCGATGGCCATGTGCATGTCGAGGTACTTGTACGTGCCCAGGCGCCCGCCGAACAGGACGTTGTCCTCGCCGCGGGCGAGGTCGCGGTACTTGAGCAGCTTCTCGCGGTCCACGGAGGTGTTGACCGGGTAGTACGGCTCGTCGCCCTTCTCGGCGAAGCGCGAGAACTCCCGCATGATCACCGTGGCGTCCTTGGTGTAGTCGCGCTCCGGGTGGAAGTGGCGGAACTCGTGGATCCGGGTGAAGGGGACGTCGGGGTCCGGGTAGTTCATCACCGGGGTGCCCTGGAAGTCCTCGATCGGCAGGACCTCCTCCTCGAGGTCGATGGTCCGCCACGAGAGGTCGCCCTCGGCGTAGTCGAAGTAGCGGTCCACGGGACCGGTGTAGACCACCGGGACCTGGCCCAGCACGGCCGAGCGGGAGTAGTCGTGGCCGTCGTCGAAGAAGTCGGTGTCCAGCCGGACGTCGATCTTCGGGTGGTCCGCCATGCGCTCGAGCCACGCGGTGTAGCCGTCCACCGGGAGACCTTCGTACTTGTCGTTGAAGTACCGGTTGTCGTAGGTGTAGCGCACGGGCAGCCGCGAGATGATCGAGGCGGGCAGGTCCTTGGGGTCCGTCTGCCACTGCTTGCCGGTGTAGTGCTTGATGAAGGCCTCGTAGAGGGGGCGGCCGATGAGCTGGATCCCCTTGTCGTTGAGGTTCTGCGGGTCCGTCCCCGCGAGCTCCCCGGCCTGCTCCTGGATCAGGGCCCGGGCCTCCGACGGCGAGTACGCCGCGCGGAAGAACTGGTTGACGGTGCCGAGGTTGATCGGCATGGGGAAGACCTCGCCGTTGTGCCGCGTGTACACGCGGTGCACGTAGTCCGTGAAGGCCGTGAAGCGGTTGACGTAGTCCCAGACCCGCTCGTTGGAGGTGTGGAACAGGTGGGCCCCGTAGCGGTGCACTTCGATCCCGGTGCGCTCCTCCTTCTCGGAGTAGGCGTTGCCGCCGAGGTGGGACCTCCGGTCGATGATGGCCACGTTGAGGTCCAGCTCGCGGGCGGCCCTCTCGGCCACGGTCAGGCCGAAGAGGCCCGACCCGACGACGACGAGATCTGCGTTCACGGGCAAACTCCTGACATTGGGTGTCGTGGGACGTCCCGGCGGTCGGCCGGGCGCGGGGGGCGGCACGCAGCGCACCGGGCGTGCGCTGCGTACCAAAGTACCTGATCAGTCGGGGAAGCCCTGAAGCAGCCAGTCGGCGGCGAGGCGGCCGGAGGCCGCCAGGGAGGCGTGCTCGGCGGCCCATCCGGCGCGCTCGCGGCGCAGCCGCTCGTTCTCCGCGGCGCGCGCGGGGTCGCTGCGGCGGTCGAGGGCGGCGATCATGGCGTCGGCCACGGCGTCGGGGTCGTGCGCGACCGCCGCGCCGAGACCGTTGTCGAGGACGAGCTCGGCGGCGACGCCCGCGCCCGCGTAGACGACCGGCGTCCCGCAGGCGGCGGCGGCGTAGATCTTGGTGGGCTTCGTGAAGTCGTAGCCGTTGTCCGGGATGACGGACCCCAGGGCGGCGACGGCGCCGCGGGTCCACTCGGCGGTCTCCGCGGCGGGACGCAGCCCTTCGAAGAGCACGTGGCCGGGGGCGAGCCGGCGGGCGATCTCCTCGACCCGCTCGATGTCGGAGCCGCGGCCGAAGAAGCGCAGCTGCGCGTCCGGGTGCGCGGCCAGGACCTTGGGCATCGCGCGGACGAACACGTCGGCGCCCTGCCACTCGGACATCGACCCGGCGTAGACGAAGTAGGGGGCACCGGGGTCGGCCACGGGCCCGTCGGGGCGGAAGACGTCGGTGTCGATGCCGTTCTCCGCGACCAGGACCTTGTCCCAGCCGACGCCGGTGACGTCCTGCAGCTCCCGGCCCATGGCCTCGGAGACGGTGAGCACCCCGGCGGCGCGGCGGGCGGCGAGGGTCTCCATCAGCCGCATGCTCTTCTTCACCACCGGGGAGACGTCCATCTTGTCGGCGGCGGTGGTCCAGATGTCGGGGGCGTACCAGACGTAGGGCCGGCCCCGCAGCCACGAGGAGGCGAGCACGGCCATGCCCGTGGTGGGGGGCGGCTCGCTGACGACGAGGTCCGTGCGGGTGGCCAGCAGACGGAAGAACACGGGGACGTCGAAGCTGAGGTACTGGACGATCCCGCGCACGTAGTCGAAGCGGTCCCGCAGCACGGGCCACCGCCTGACCGGGTACGGCTCGGGCTCGATCGGCGTCGACGCGGGCGGGCGGGTGGTGAGGACGGTGACGTCGGCGCCGCGCTCGGTGAGCCCCCGGGCGAGGGCGCGCAGCCGGAAGGACGCGGCGGCCGGCTCGGGGGCGAAGATGCGGCTGACGATGACGATGCGACGGGAAGGCACGGGACCACCTGTTCGGAGGCTCTCGACGGGACGGGGGCAGGACCGGCCGGGGGCGGGCGGTTCAACTGTACTGCCCCGCCCCGGCCGTCCCGACCCGCAGGGCGCGAGGGACTACCGGACGGTGCGGCTGGTCCAGGCGAGCACGGCCGGGCGGAACAACAGCACGAGGACCACGACCGCCGGCACGGCCAGCGCCAGGCCGGCCGGCCACTGCCCGGCCTGCAGCAGGGGGAAGCCGAGGACGAGCAGGAACAGCTGGACGACGAGCGCGGCGGCGCGCGGCCAGCGGAAGCCGCGCCACAGGCCCCGGCCCACGCGCAGCTGCCACAGGGCGCCGCCGAGGAAGACCGCCACGAGGAACACCGTGCCGCCCACGGTCAGGGGCTGCTCGAACAGCAGGCTCCACAGCAGCCGCAGGGCCACCCCGGCCATCGCGAGAGCCTCCAGCAGGACGACGCCGGCCAGGAGGGCGACCTCCCGGGGTCGGTCGGCGCGGTCGGACGGGTGTGCGGGGGCCATGGCGATCTCCTTCCGGCGCGCACGGGCGCGCTCCCCGCCACCCTAGTGGGCCCTGCGCCCGTCCCCGCGCCGGCGACGGCGGGGCCCGGTTCCGCCCTGCGGGGCGCGCCAGTGTGAGCAAGGACTCACCCGGCCCGGTGTGACCCGCCCCTCAACCCCTTGTTCACACCCCGTTCACATGGGAAAGTGGACCACAGTTCTTCACAAGGCCCGTGCGAATGGGCCTTTTCTTCTGTCCCGGACACCTCTGCGGCGGCACCGTCGTGCCCTGCGCCCGGGACCCGTCCTCGAAAGGAGCGATCGTCGACCATGGATTGGCGTAGTCGCGCAGCATGCCTGGAGAAGGATCCCGAGCTGTTCTTCCCCGTGGGCAACACCGGACCTGCTCTCCTCCAGATCGAGGAGGCCAAGGCCGTGTGCCGCAGCTGCTCGGTCATGGACACCTGCCTCCAGTGGGCCCTCGAGTCCGGCCAGGACGCCGGCGTCTGGGGCGGGATGAGCGAGGACGAGCGCCGGGCGCTCAAGCGCCGCGCCGCCCGCGCCCGCCGCGCCTCCTGAGCGCCTCTTCCTGAGCACCGCCCCGCCGGCGGGAGACACGGCCGCGGCCTGTGCACCACCGGCGACGTCGAGGACCGGGACCCACGAGGGTCCCGGTCCTCGTCGTCCGGGCCGCCGCCCTGCGCCGGGGCCCGTCTAGTCCTCGAGCCCCGTCCGGACGGTCACCTCGGTCCCTCCGCCCTCGCGCGGGGCCCAGCGGATGGACCCCCCGAGCTCGCTCGCCACGAGGGTGCGCACGATCTGCATCCCCAGGCCCTCGCCGGTTCCCGCCTGCCGGAACGCCCCCGCCCCGGACTCCTCGATGACGGAGTCCCCCATGCCCGCCCCGTCGTCGCTCACGACGACCTCGAGCGCCTGGCCTCCCTCCTCGTCCCGCACGCGCCGGGCCTCCAGGGTCACGGTCCCGGCCCGCTGGGCGAGGCCGTGCTCGACGGCGTTCGTCACGAGCTCGTTGATCACCAGGGCCAGCGGGGTGGCCAGCCGGGCGGGCAGCTCCCCGAACTCCCCGATCAGCCGCGTGCGCACCGTCTGCTCCGGCGCCGCCACCTCGGCGACGAGCCGGAACTGGCGCTCGATGAGCGCGTCGAAGTCCACGTTCTCGGAGAACCCCTGGGACAGCGTCTCGTGCACCATCGCGATGGTGGCGACCCGGCGCATGGCCTGCTCGAGGCCGTTGCGCGCCTCGTCCGTCGTCATCCGGCGGGCCTGCAGGCGCAGCAGCGCGGAGACCGTCTGAAGGTTGTTCTTCACCCGGTGGTGGATCTCGCGGACGGTGGCGTCCTTGCTCACCAGCTCGAGGTCGCGCCGGCGCAGCTCGGTCACGTCCCGGCACAGCAGCACCGCCCCCAGGCGCCCGGAGCGGTCACGGAGCGGGATCGAGCGGAAGTGCACGGACACGCGCGGGCCCTCCACCTCGGTGCGCCATGCCATCCGCCCCGTGAGCACCGGGGCGAGCGTCTCGTCCGGCCCGGCCCCGGGCCCGAGCGCGGGGGGCACGACGTCCATGAGCCGCTTGCCCACGAGCTCGCCGTCGATGCCCAGCCGGCGCAGCGCCGAGTCGGCGTTCGGGGAGACGTAGACCACGCGGTCGTCGGCGTCGAGCCGGATCGCGCCGTCGCCCACCCGCGGCGCGCCCCGGCGCGAGCCCGTGGGGGCCGAGAAGTCGGGCCACAGCCCCTCGTTGGCCATCCGCAGCAGCGCGTCGGCGCTCTCCCGGTAGACGAGCTCCTGCCGGGAGACCGCCTGGCCCGGCGGCCGCCGGGCGTGCACCGTGAGCATCGCCAGCGTCTTGCCGTTGCGCACGAGCGGGACGGCCTTCACGTGCGGGGCCGAGCGGGCGTCGTCGCCGCCCGGGCGCAGCAGCTCCATCCGCTGGCTCACCCACGCGGCGCGCAGCGGGGCGGAGAGCTCCTCGGGCAGCTGCTCCCCCACCAGGTCCTCGTGGAAGACGGTGGGACCGGTCGCGGGACGCACGTGGGCGAGGACCTGGAAGGCGCTGCCGGGGGCCGGCATGCCGCGCCCGTTGCCGCTGCCCGCGGCCGGGATGTAGTCCACCGGGAAGCTTAGGACGAGGTCGCCGAAACCGAGGTCGGAGATCAGCTGCCAGTCCCCCACGAGCAGGTGTAGCCACTCGTAGTCCCCGGGACCGAAGTCCGCGCTCCTCCTGAGCGGTTCGGTGAACGCCACATCGCCTCCGGTCGTCGCCAGCGGAGGAAACGGGCGCTCCCCCGGGATCAGCGGCGCAGCCAGGCCCCGATCCTGCGGCCCAGCCTAGTACCGTGCACCGGTTCCGGCCCGCCGTCCCCGGCCTCGCCGGCGTCGGCAAGCACCCGCAGCGCCAGCTGCCGCAGGGCTGCGCGCACGGGTGCGCCCGGGGCGGTCTCCGCGAGGACCGCCCCGGCGAGCAGCGCCTCGTCGAGGACCTCCGGGTCCCACGGCACGAACAGCTCCACCGCCGCCCCCGAGCCGAAGCGGGCCCACGCCTCGCGGATCCCGAGCTCCGGCGACCGGCCCGCCGCGGAGCGGCGCAGCTTGTTGACGGCGACGACCAGGCGGGCGCCCGGCGCCGCGGCGGCGAGGTCGGGCAGTCCCTTGACCAGCCGCGGGACGCCGATGGTGTCCGCGGCTCCCACCGCCACGACGACGTCGGCGTGCTCGAGCACCGTCAGGGCCGCGGCGTGGCGGCGCGGGGCCATGGCGTCGAAGCTGAGCTCCTCGTCCACCTCCAGCACGAACCCGCAGTCCACGACCGTCGTCCCGAACTCCTCGGCCGCGCGCTCCAGCACGGCGCCCACGGCGCTGGAGCGCAGTTCGGGCCACCGGTCCTGGCGGGTCAGCCCCGTGAGCACCCGCACCGTGCGCCCCGCCAGGGCCACGTCCGCGGCGATGCCGCGCAGGGCCTGCCCGTCGAGCCGCCCCTGGTCGGCCAGCCGGCACGCCTGCGCCAGCCCCGCGGCCTCGTCGAGCATCCCCAGCACGGCGGCGACCGAGGGCCCGTACGTGTCGGCGTCGACGAGCGCCGCGTCCTCCCCCAGCAGGGCGAGCTCCGCCGCCAGGTTCACCGCCACCGTGGTCCGTCCCGGCGCCCCCGTGGGACCCCACACCGCCACGATCCGCCCGGCGCCCCGGCGTCCGGCCGGTGGTTCCGGCGCGGCGGCGCTCCCCGGCTCCGCCCCGGCCGCGACGGGGGCCTGCCCGGGCTCCTGCGCGGTGGCCCGGTCCGCGCCGGACGTGGAGCCCGGCGCCCCGGCACGGCCGGCCGCCCCGACGTCCGCGTAGCCGAGCTCCCCGGGGGCGGACGCCGCGGCCGCGACCGTCTCCTCGACGAGCCGCGCCGCCTCCTCGGGACTCGCACGGTCGGCGACCACGACGGCGCCCAGCCCGGCGAGGCGGCGCGCGTCGTGGCCCTCCAGCACGAGCAGGACGGCTCCTCCCAGGCGCAGCTGCTCCAGCAGGCTCGCGGTGATCTCCTCGGCCCCCTCCGCGACCAGCGCCGCCCGGACCAGGCCGGTCCGGGCGGCGGCCAGCAGCTCGGTGAGGTCCAGGCAGCGGCGGACGACCGTGACCGGTCCGTGCAGGCGTTCGATGCCGTCCACGAGCGGCCAGGTGGAGACCCCCAGGGTCATCAGGGGGATGCTCATCGCGCCCCGCCCGCCGGGTTCCACACCAGCGTGACCCAGGCGTCGTTGCCGAGCGCGTCCACGAGCTCCTCCATCGGCGCGTCCTCCACCAGCACGTGCACGACCCTCCCGCGGCCGGCTCCCAGCGCGGTCTGCTCCGTCTCGACGGAGGCGATCTCCGCGGCCGGCAGCAGCAGCCGGGCGGGCTCGTAGCCGCGGCCGGAGCGTCCCTGGTCCGCCACCCAGACGTCGACGCTCGATCCTGGGCGGGCCTCGTCCGGTAGCGGGTGCGCGATGGGGATGCCGACGGGCTTGCGGTCCAGCCGGTCCGCGGTGGCCAGCGCGGCGCCCGGCGGCAGCTGCCCCTCGGCGATCCGCTGCGTGGCGACGGTGCCGGGCGCGGGAGCGGCGCTCGCCGGCACGTACAGCGGCGCGGCATCCTGCAGCCGGACCTCGACGGCCACGACGTCCTCCTCCGTCACCGGCTGCCCGACCTCGATGTCCCGGACCGCCGCGAGATAGGGCTCGGTGCGGTGGGTGGCGGCCACGACTGCCGCCACCTCCGCCGCGGACAGCAGCACGAGCAGCAGCCCGGTGAGCAGGCGGGGGTCACACCAGGAGGGCCTCCTGAACCGCGCGGACCCCGCATCCGCGCCCCTGACCGTCCCGCTCATCGGCGCACCGCCCCCCTCGCTCACGGCGTGGCCGTCGACCGCGCACGTCGCCCAATTCTGCCCGCGGGCCGGGGCCGAGGGAACGGGCCGGTGCACAACTGGGGACAGCGCCGTGCCCCCGTCCCCGGCCGCCTCGCGGGGCGGTGGCGCGGCCCGTCCGCCCGTGTGGACGGGCGGGTCCTTCCCGCGGTTCGGTGGCAGACTGGACCCGGAGAGCAACCACGAGCGAGGAGGCGGAGGATGTCGCAGCAGCGCTTCCTGACCTTGGCGGACGTGGCCGAGATCCTCAACATCTCGGCCACGCAGGCGCGGGCCCTCGTGCGCAGCGGGGAACTGCCCGCCATCCAGGTGGGCGGGCGCGGGCAGTGGCGCGTCGAGACGGTGAAGCTGGAGGAGTACATCGCCCGCGGCTACGAGCGCACGGCCGAGGCCGTGCGCTCCGGCTCGGTCGACTGACCGGCCGGGGCACGGTCCGCGGGACCCGTCAGCCCCCGGCGAGGGACGACACGCAGACGACCGACCGGAAGGGCACCGCGCGCACGGCGCGCACGCTCCCCCGCCGGCGGAAGTCGTCACCGGGGTGCAGCGCCAGGTCGAAGAAGTCCTCACCCACCCCGTCGATCGTGCCCTCCAGCACACCCGCCGGGCCACCCCCGGCGAGACGGACCCGCACGCCGGCCCGGGCGCGACCCAGCGTCCGCAGGGCGTGACCGAGGCCGAGCCGCAGGGCCACCGCGCCGCCGCCGGGCGCCCAGCCGCGCCCGGGCAGCTCCCACCACACGACGGGGCCCAGCGGCACGAGGTGCTCCGTCCCCCGCTCCTCGAGGGCGACCCAGTCCGAGCCCAGCGCCCGCACCCGGCCCTCGACGTGCCCGCCGCCCGCCAGGAGCGCCCGCACCGGCGCGCCGTGCGCCGCCCGCAGCCGGTCGGCCACGCCCACCCGGGAGTACTCGGCCCGGGCCTGCTCGGCGGCCTCCGACTCCAGGGCCTGCTGGCCTGCCGCGGCGAGCTGCGCCTCCATGTCGGCGAACAGGTCGTCCCAGCGTACGGCGGTCCCCCTTCACGACGCCCCGGCCACCGGCCGCGGAGGGCCTCACACTAGGCCGCACCTCCACGGCCGTCAGGCGGTTCCGAGTCCACCGCTGCGCGCACAGCCCTTTACAGGGCGCGGCTTCCGGTGCTACCAATCTCCAACGAAGCCAAATGACATCAAACGGCATCAAAAAATGCCCAAGTAGATCAACGTCTGATGACAGCTCGGTCGGGGGATGAGATGACCGGCAACCCGGGTGGCGCACACCGTGGAACGGCACCGCCGTGGAGCGTGCTGGCCGTGCCGCTGCTCGGGCTGGGCCTGGCGGCGTGCGGCGCCGTCCTGCTCTCCCGGGGCGCCGGGCCGGGCCTCGCGCACGACGCCGGGACGGCGCTGGGCCTGGGCGCAGAGGCCGCCGGCTACCTCCTGGTGCTGGCCTGGGCCGTGGCGGCGCTGCTCGCGGTGCTCGCCGTGCTCGCCCACCGCCACCGCTGGGAGCGGCTCGGCCGCCTGTGCCGGCGTCTCTCGCCCGCGCTGCTGCGGCACGCGGCGGCCGCCGTCCTCGGCGTCCAGCTGCTCACGGCCCCCGCGGCCGCAGCCGACTCGGCGCCGTCCCCGTTCTGGGGCGGGACCGGCGGCGACGCCGCCGCCGGCTCCGCGGCACCCGCGGGCTCCCGAGGACCCGAGGCCCCCACAGCTCAGGAGCCTTCCGCGCACCCCGCCCTACCGGGCACGCCCGCACCCGGGGACCTCCCTTCGGACGACCCCGCGCCGGCTGGCGGCGGACGGCCCGTGCCCCCGTCGCAGCGCACCGTCGACGGGGCCGTGACCGTCGTGCGCGGGGACACCCTGTGGTCCCTGGCGGCGGCGCACCTGGGCCCGGACGCCACCGCTGCGCAGATCGGCCGGGCGTGGCCCGCCTGGTTCGAGCGCAACCGGGACGTCCTGCGGGACGGACCCGACCGGCTGCTGCCCGACCAGCGTCTCCTCGTGCCCGCATCCGAGCGGCCCTGACCGTGCCTGATCTTCCCGACCCGACGCTTCCCGACCACAGGAGACCGCCATGAACGCTCCCACCGGTTCCGATCCCGCAGCCCGGCCGGCCGCCCGCACGGTGGTCCGTGGCAGGCCCGCCCGACCGGCGATCCCCGCACCGCCCACGGCTCCCAGCGGCTACACCTGGGGAGCCACGCGCGTGGTCGGCCACGACACCGAGGACGAGCTCGCCCGGGTCACGGCCCTGGCCCGCTCGATCGGGCAGGCCGCCGTGGAGGTGCTGGGCGGCAGCCGGCCGGCGGCGCAGCTGGCCCGGTGGACCACCCGGAGATCGTGCAGCGCTTCCAGCAGCGCGCCGACATGCTGCGCCTGCTCCAGGAGCAGTTCGAGGGCAAGGCGCAGCTGCAGGAGCTGCACCGGAACCCGCACGTGCGGCGGTGCCGGGTGTGCCGCGTGCAGCAGGGCGTCTACGAGGTCGCCCTGGTCCTCGTCGAGCCGCGGCGCAGCCGGGCCGTGGCCCTGCGCGTCGAGCGCCTGGGCCGCGGATGGTCCGTGACCGAGCTCGAGGTCGGCTGAGCCGGACCCGCCGGGCTCAGCCCTCCCCGCCGGCCCGGGCGCCGGCACGCCGCCCGGCGCGGTTGGGGACGGCGTCCGCGGTGTCCGGCTCGGCCCGGTCCGCACCGGTCCGCACCGGTTCCACCCGGGTCTGCGTCTCGCCGGTCTCGCCCGGCGCCGTGTACTGCAGGAAACTCGGCTGGCGCGGGATCTGCAGGTCGACGGGCCCGCCGTCCGCACCGACCCGCTGGCGGCGGATCTCCATCCGGAACAGGGTGGTGACCGTCTCCTCGCGGATGGCCTCCATCATCGCCTGGAACATCGCGTAGCCCTCGCGCTGGTACTCCACGAGCGGGTCGCGCTGGGCCATGGCGCGCAGGCCGATTCCCTCCTTGAGGTAGTCCATCTCGTAGAGGTGCTCGGGCCAGCGGCGCCCGATCACGGACAGCAGCACCCGGCGCTCGAGGTTGCGCATGGCCTCGGCCCCGACCTCCTCCTCCCGCTGGGAGTAGACCACCCGGGCGTCCGAGAGGACCTGCTCGCGCAGGAACTCGGCCGTCAGCCGGGTGCGGCCGCCGGCCTCCTCGACGACCTCGTCCACGGTGAGGGTGATGGGGTAGACCGTGCGCAGGGACTCCCAGAGGCCCTCGAGGTCCCAGTCCTCGGGGTGGCCGACCGCGGTGCGGTCCTGCACCGTCGAGGTGACGACCTCGTCGACGAACTGGGCGATCTGCTCCCGGAGGTCGTCGCCCTCCAGGACGCGGCGGCGGTCCCGGTAGACGGCCTCGCGCTGGCGGTTGAGGACGTCGTCGTACTTCAGGACGTTCTTGCGCTGCTCCGCGTTGCGTCCCTCCACCTGGCTCTGCGCCGAGGCGATGGCCCGCGAGACGATCTTGTGCTCGAGGGCCGTGTCGTCCGGCGCGCCTGCCATGAGCCGCTGCGCGGCCCCGGCGTTGAACAGGCGCATCAGGTCGTCCGCGAGGGACAGGTAGAACCGGGACTCACCGGGGTCCCCCTGGCGGCCGGAGCGCCCGCGCAACTGGTTGTCGATGCGGCGGGACTCGTGGCGCTCGGTGCCCAGCACGTAGAGCCCGCCGAGCGCGACGACCTCCTCGTGCTCGGCCTTCGTCTCCGCCTCGCACGCGGCGAGCACCTCGGGCCAGACCCGCTCGTACTGCTCCGCGTCCCGCTGCGGGTGCAGGCCCCGCTCGCGCATCCGCTCCACGGCGATGAACTCGGCGTTGCCGCCGAGCATGATGTCGGTGCCGCGCCCGGCCATGTTGGTGGCGACCGTGACGGCCCCCCGGCGGCCGGCCTGGGCGACGATGGCCGCCTCCCGGGCGTGGTTCTTGGCGTTGAGCACCTCGTGGCGCACGCCGCGCTGGGCGAGGAGCTTGGAGAGGTACTCGCTCTTCTCGACCGAGACGGTGCCGACGAGCACGGGCTGGCCCTTGGCGTGGCGGTCCTCGATGTCCTTGACAACCGCCGCGAACTTCGCGACCTCGTTCTTGTAGACCAGGTCGGGGCGGTCGACGCGGGCCAGCGGGCGGTGGGTCTCGATCGACACGACCCCCAGCCCGTAGGTGTTCATGAACTCCGCGGCCTCGGTCTCGGCGGTGCCGGTCATGCCCGAGAGCTTCTCGTAGAGACGGAAGTAGTTCTGCAGCGTGACCGTGGCGAGGGTCTGGTTCTCCGCCTTGATCTCCACGCCCTCCTTGGCCTCGATGGCCTGGTGCATGCCCTCGTTGTAGCGGCGGCCGGAGAGGATGCGCCCGGTGTGCTCGTCGACGATCATCACCTCGCCCTTGAGGACGACGTAGTCCTTGTTGGCGCGGAAGAGCTCCTTGGCCTTGATCGCGTTGTTGAGGAAGCCGATGAGGGGGGTGTTCTGGGACTCGTAGAGGTTCTCGATCCCCAGCCAGTCCTCGACCTTCTCGATCCCGGACTCGAGCACCCCCACGGTGCGCTTCTTCTCGTCGACCTCGTAATCGGTGCCCGGGGCGAGCCGCTGCACGAGGCGGGAGAACTCGGTGTACCAGCGGTTGGCCTCGCCCGAGGCCGGGCCGGAGATGATGAGCGGCGTCCGGGCCTCGTCGATGAGGATGGAGTCGACCTCGTCGACGACCGCGAAGTTGTGCCCGCGCTGGACGAGCTCCTCCGGGCTCCAGGCCATGTTGTCGCGCAGGTAGTCGAAGCCGAACTCGTTGTTCGTGCCGTAGGTGATGTCCGCGGCGTACTGCTTCCGGCGGGTCGCGGGGTCCTGGTTGGCGAGGACCACGCCGGTCTCCATGCCGAGGAAGCGGTAGACGCGGCCCATGAGGTTGGCCTGGTACTCGGCCAGGTAGTCGTTGACGGTGACGACGTGGACGCCCTTGCCCGAGAGCGCGTTGAGGTAGGCGGGGGCCGTGGCCACCAGCGTCTTGCCCTCACCGGTCTTCATCTCCGCGATGTTGCCCAGGTGCAGCGCCGCCCCGCCCATGAGCTGGACGTCGTAGTGGCGCTGGCCCAGGGTGCGGGAGGCGGCCTCGCGCACGACGGCGAACGCCTCGGGCAGCAGCCGGTCCAGGGACTCCCCGTCGGCGACCCGGGCCCGGAACGCGTCGGTCTCGGCGCGCAGCTCGGCGTCGCTGAGGTCCCGGAAGCTGTCCTCGAGGCTGTTGATGGCGGTCGTGTAGGACCGCAGCCTGGTCAGGACCTTCTTGTCTCCGGTCCTGAGGACTTTCTCCAGGAATGACGCCACGTGCACACGCTCCTCGGTGTTCGACTGCCGGGTTGGGACCGATCGGGGGATCCGGCACCGTGGCCAGTCTACGGGAGCCGGTGCCGGAACTCGGGCGCGGACGAGCCCGGTGGCCGAAGCCACCGGGCGCTTCCGGGGCGGAGCCCAGCCGGCACCCAGCCGGAGGACCCCGTGCGGGGAACGGGGCCGGATCAGCCGGCGGGCTCGGTCTGGTAGGCCCGCGCGCTCTCCTCCGACTCCTCGCCGTCGCTGCTCAGGCTGATCACCCCGTAGCTCCAGCCCTTGCGCCGGTAGACGGCGGACGGCTCGCCGGTCTCCTTGTCGACGAAGAGGTAGAAGTCGTGGCCGACGAGCTCCATGTGGTCCACGGCCTCGTCGACGCTCAGCTCGGCCGCGGGGAAGCGCTTGCGCCGGATCTCGACGGGGGTGACGGAGTCGGAGAGGCTGACGCTCTGGTCGAAGGCCTCCTCCTCCGCGGTGGCGAGCTCCTCGGGGGTGGAGTAGAGGGGTCCGGAACTGGGGACCACGGGCAGGGCGCCGGTGGCCTCGTGAACGGCCGTGGGACGGTGGGCGCCGCGGTGGACCTTGCGCCTGTCGCGGGCACGTCGCAGGCGTTCGAGCAGCTTCCCGTACGCCTCGTCGAAGGCCGCGAACTTGTCGTCGTTGCGGGACTCCGCGCGCAGGACCGGTCCCCGGCCCACGACCGTGATCTCGACGCCCAGGCCCTGGTGGCCGAGCATCCCGCAGTCCTTGGTGACCTTGACATCGATGCGCTGGACCTTGTCGCCCAGCTCCTCGAACTTGACGACCTTCTCGGCGACGTACTGCTTGAACCGCTCGGGTACTGCGGCGTTGCGTCCCATGACGTTCAGTTCCATGATGCCCTCCAGCTCTTGGGGGTGACGTGGACGGACGGGGCCGCCCACACGGGAGGATGTGTTGCGTCCCGTGGCTCAACGTTAGTTGAATCACAAGGGATATTCACCCGGGCCGCCACAGGTCGGGGGACGAATCAGCGGTGGGCGCAACGGCCGGGGGACGCACGGCGGCGAGCACCACGGCCCCCGCGACGACGGCCCCGCCCGCCCGCAGGGCCCGGCACGCCTCGGCCAGCGTGGCGCCCGTGGTGAGCACGTCGTCGACGACGACGCACCGCTGCCCGGGCCGGACGGCGGCGCGCATCGAGCCCACCGGGCGGGCACGCCGCCCCGCCGTCCCCAGCCGTTTCTGCGCCGCCGGGCGGAGCTCCCCGCCGCGGTGCCGCAGGGCGCGGGTGGGCGCGGTGCCGACGGGGAGGACTCCGCGGCGCGCGCAGTCGTCGAGCAGCACGTGCACCGGGTCGAACCAGCGGCGGCGCAGCGCGGTGGGCGTGCTGGACACGGGCACGAGCAGCACGGGCCCGGGGCGCCGGGGCCGAGGGCCCACGTGGGCGCCGCACGGTGCAGGGCGGTGGCCAGGCAGGCCCCCAGGAGGGGCGCCAGGTCGGTGCGGCCGCCGTTCCTGAAGGCGAGCAGGCAGCCCGCGAGCTCGTGCGCGTAGCGGCCCGCGGCGGTCACCGGCAGCGGCGGGTCCAGCAGGGGCGCCGCGGAGGACGCCTCGAAGGGGCGGGCGCAGGAGCGGCGCAGCAGCAGCCGGCACGGCCGGTACAGGGAGGTCCCGGGGGCCCGGCACACGGCGCACTCCACGGGCAGCAGGACCTCGAGGGCCTCGCCGAGGCGGCCGAGGGCACGGGCGGCCGCCCGGTCGAGGGCGGGGGGGGCGGGACGGCAGGCACCGTCCCATCGTGCGCCGGGGCACCGCGGCCCGGTGCGCGGGCCGGTGGATCCGCACGGCGGCGGCTGTGGAGGACCGCCCCGGTCAGCCCGCGAAGGCGGTGTCGCGCACGTCGGCGCCCTGGGGCGCCCACGCGTTGCCCGTGAGCATGTGCAGGGTCCCCCCGGCCATGGCATAGACCGCGGACGTGCCGTTGCCGCCGCTGATCCCGGTGATCCCCGCGAGCCCCGGCAGCTCCCGGTACTGGCCCGAGACGTCGTAGACCCGCGGGCGCACGGAGCCGGGCTCGTCCAGGGGAGCGGCCACGAACTCCTGGTCACCCAGCCACACGGCGGCGTCCGCGTCGACGTCCGCCGCCACCCGGTAGGGGTCGTTGAGCCGCAGCGGGGTCCCGTCGGCGTCCCGGACGATGCCCGCGAGCCAGAGCTGGGAGACGCCGTCCTGCTGGGTGACCACGAGCGCGCGGGCACCGCCGCGGGAGATCCGCAGGGACGTGACCGTCCGGGCGGCGAGCCACGGCGCCTCGACGCGCACCGGGTCGGCCCCGCGGCTGCGCGCCCGCACGGCCCGGACCGTGCCGGCGGAGTCGCCCGTCCACACCCAGCCGTGCTCGTCGAAGCTGGGCCGGGTCAGCCCCGTCCCGCTGTAGCGGACCACGAGGTCCTCGTCGCGGGCGAGGGTGACCAGGGCGCCGGTGCCTGTGTCCACGAAGGCGAAGTCGTCGGCGGCCGTGTCCATGGCCGGGCTGGCCGGACGGTAGCCGTCCAGCGACGGGAGCCCGTCCACGGGGTCGGCCTGACCGCCCTGGTAGAACACGAGCTCCCCCTCGCGCAGCCCGATCTGCCGGGAGGGCACCGCGATCTCCTGCTCGGGTGCCGGGTCGGTCCAGCCGGCCCCCAGCTCCACCGGCGCGCCGTCGACCCGCAGCTCCACGTCCTGCACCGAGGTCAGGTTCCCGAGGCTCAGTGCGAGCTGGTCGTGCATCCGGCGGTTGATCTCGATGTTCGCCGGGTCGAAGTCCGGCACGCTCAGCTCCACGGTGGCCGTCCCGTCCTGCACCGGCACCGCCGAGCGGGCCAGGGTGGTCCCGACGGGGAACGACGTCGTCACGGCTCCGCGCAGATAGGGCGCCGGGCCGTCGAGCAGGGCCCGCACGATCGAGGTGGACACGGGCACCCGCTCCGGGAACCACCGGGGGTCCACCACCTCGTCGGAGAGGTCCTGGTCGGTGAAGTAGAGGTCGTGCGGCTCGAAGATCTCCTCGAAGTCGGCCGGGGTGAGCACCGTGGCGTCGGGGGCCTCGGCGATCCGCCACTGCCCGTCGACCTGGGTGAGCCCGAAGTCGAGGACCTCGGTGGCACCGGCGGGCTTGCGCTCGATCACGCCCGTCCCGTTCACCACGCTGTCCACCTCGAGGTTGAGCCGGTACTCGTGGTCCTCGAGGCGGGGCACCAGGGCGGGGTCCCCGCGGAGCACGATCGTGCGCGCGTCGGGGTGCCAGGTGCCGGCGAGCTCCGGGGTGAGGTACTCCCGCGCCACCGAGTAGTCGTCGCCGACCCCGGTGCCGGCCGCGAGGAAGCCCTGCACGACCTGCTCGGGCGAGGCGTCCTCCGCGGGTCCCGCGGGGTCGGCGTCGTAGGTGGGCTGCGCCGTGGCCGGCGTGGGCTCCGCGTGCCGGTGCACCGGACCGGAGCGCGGGATGGCCCCGCAGCCGCCGAGGGCCGCGGTCAGCGCGAGCGCCAGCACGGCGGTGGCCGCCGCGGCGCTCCGGGGTCCCCGGCTCACGGCTGCACCTCCTGCGCGTCGGCCGGCGCGTCGGTGCCGGCGGTGTCCTCGGTGCCGGCGGTGTCCTCGGTGCCGGCCGGGTCCTCGGCGCTGGCCGGGTGCGGCCCGGCCGGGCGGTCGGAGTTCGGGGCGGGCGTGAGGACCAGCGTCCCCGTGGCGGTGACCTCCGCCCGTTCCGGGTGCGCGCGGGCGTCGGGCGGCAGCGGGAGCGGGCTCGGGTCCTCCGGGTCCAGGCGCCGGCCGCGCGTGCGGGGCAGGGTCAGCCGGAAGCACGCGCCCTCGCCGGGGGCGCCCCACACGTCGAGGAGCCCGCCGTGCAGGCGCGTGTCCTCGGTGGCGATGGCCAGGCCGAGCCCGGTCCCGCCGGTCGTGCGCGCGCGGGCGGGGTCGGCGCGCCAGAACCGGTTGAACACCTTCGCGGCCTCCTCCTCGGTCATCCCGATGCCGTGGTCGCGCACGGCCACTGCCACGGCGGTCTCCGACTCCGCGACGACGATCTCGATGGGCCGGCCCTCCCCGTGCTCGAGGGCGTTGACCACGAGGTTGCGCAGGATCCGCTCGATCCGGCGCTGATCGCCCTGCACGGTGCACCGGCCGAGCTCCGAGCGCACCTGCACCACCGAGCCCGAGGAGACGATCAGGGGGGCGGCGGCCTCCAGGACGTCCTGGACCACCGAGAACAGCTCCACGTTGGCGACCTCGAGGCGCGCGGCGCCCGCGTCGAAGCGGGAGATCTCGAGGAGGTCCGCGAGCAGGGAGTCGAACCGGTCCACCTGGTGGTAGAGCAGCTCGGCGGAGCGCCGGTTGACGGGGTCGAAGTCCTCACGGGCGTTGAACAGCACCTCCGCGGCCATCCGCACCGTGGTCAGCGGGGTGCGCAGCTCGTGCGAGACGTCGGAGACGAAGGTCTGCTGCATCGAGGAGAGCTGCTCGAGCTGGGTGATCTGCTCCTGGAGGCTGTCGGCCATCCGGTTGAAGGACCGGGCGAGCCGGGCCACCTCGTGGGAGCCGCTGACCGACATCCGCACCCCGAGGTCGCCCTCGGCCAGCTGCTCGGCCACGCGGGCGGTGCTCGACACCGGGCGCACGACCTCCCGGGTCACGTACCAGACGATCGCCCCGACGAGCAGGAGCAGGACGATCACCGACAGCAGCAGCACCGCGTGCATGGCGTCGAGGGTGCGCTGCGGGTCGGAGAAGTCGTAGACGAGGTAGAGCCCGTACGGGGAGTTCTGGTAGAGGTCGACGACCGTGCCGACGACGATGACCGGGACCTCGTCGCCGTTCTCGGCCATCCGCACCGACGCGGGCTGCCAGTACACGCCGTCCTGGTCGGCGAGCCGCTCCTGCAGCTCGGGCGGCACGGTGCTCGAGGTCATCCACGGGCTCTGGCTCTGCGCCGGGATGAGGGTCTGCCCGCTGGTGTAGTCCAGGGGCACGAGGATCCAGCGCCGCTCCGTCTCCGACCCGTCGGTCGACAGGGCGCCGAGGGTCGAGTCGACCATCGCCTGGAGCTCGTCGCGGTCGGAGGCGTCGGAGGCGTCGAAGCTCGCCTGCACCTCCTCGAAGTCGGCGGTCGCCCCGGCGAGCACCTGGCCGAGCCGGTCGGTGAAGAGGCGGTCGGCGATCTGGTGCGAGAGGAAGCTTCCGGTCACGAAGAACGCGAGCGCCGTGAGCGACAGGGACACGGCGATGGCGCGGAACTGCAGGGACTGCCGCCAGCGGCGCGCCAGCAGCAGCCGGCCCAGGCGGAACCGCCGCGTCAGAGGGCGGCCCGGACCGCGGTGACGACGGGCCGCGGCGGCGTCCGGCGCGGTCATCGGGCGGACGAGCCCGCCTTGTAGCCGACCCCGCGCACCGTGACGACGATCTCCGGGTTCTCCGGGTCCCGCTCGACCTTGGAGCGCAGCCGCTGCACGTGCACGTTGACGAGGCGGGTGTCCGCGGCGTGCTGGTAGCCCCAGACGTCGCGCAGCAGCATCTCGCGGGAGAACACCTGGTGCGGGGCGCGGGCGAGGGCGGTGAGCAGGTCGAACTCGAGGGGCGTCAGGTTGATCTCCTGGTCGCCGCGGCGCACGCTGTGGCCGGTGACGTCGATGGTGACGTCGCCGATCCGCAGCTCGGCCGAGCTGGCCCGCTCCACCGGCCGCAGCCGGGCCCTGACCCGGGCCACGAGCTCGGCGGGCTTGAACGGCTTGGGGACGTAGTCGTCGGCGCCGGCCTCGAGGCCGCGGACCACGTCCACGGTGTCGGACTTGGCCGTGAGCATGACCACGGGCACGTCGGAGACGGCGCGGATCTCGCGGCACACCTGGATGCCGTCCTTGCCCGGGAGCATGAGGTCGAGCAGCAGCAGGTCGGGGCGCACCGCGCGGAAGGTGTCCACGGCGGTGGCACCGTCGTAGCAGAACACGGGCTCGAAGCCCTCGGCGGTCAGGACGATGCCGATCATCTCCGACAGGGCCGCGTCGTCGTCGACGACCAGTATTCGCGCGTTCATCGCCTCTCCGCTGGTGTGGGGCGGGGCCGCCCGTGGTGTGGGGCGGGGCCGCCGCCGCGGCCCCGGGAGGTCCGGGGCACCGTGGTGGACCGTGGGGTCCACCAGCATTGTCGCCGATGACGGCCGGGCCGCGCACATCGGCGCGCAGTGTGTCGGTCCCGGCGCAGCGGCGGCTCAGTCCTCGGCCGCGGTCCTGGCCAGGAGCTCGGCGGTCTCCGTCACGCGGGCGAGCACCGCGCGCAGCGGCGCGGGGCCCAGCTCGTCGAGCTCGCCGCGCGGGGTGATCCGCACGAGGTCGAGGGCGTCCGCAGGCAGGCCGAGGTCGCGCCAGACGGCCCAGACGTCCTGCGCGAGCACCCGGGCGCGGACCGGACCCGGGGACACGGGGACCACGCCGAGCCACAGCTGGAGCCCCTCCTCCACGAGCGCGGCCAGGGGCTCCCAATCGTGGGCGGAGCCGGTCGGGGCCTCGAGCTGGACCGCGTCCGCGCCTGCCTCGGCGGCGAGCCGGGGGTCGACGCCCGGCGCCAGGCGCAGCGCCACGTGCCGGGCCCCGGCCGCGCGGCACGCCTCCACGACGGCGTGCAGCGAGGACCGGGCCTCGGCCGGCGGGACGGCCCGCAGCGTGCGGTAGCCGCTCATGGTGGGCAGGGAGCCCGCGAGCACCCGGTCGAGCAGGGTCTCGTCGAGCTGGACGACGACGTCCCGCCCGGGTGCCGCGGCGCGCACGGCGCGCACGTGCTCGCCGACGCCGGCGGCCAGGGACGCCGAGATGTCGCGCCGGGCGCCGTGGTCCTTCAGGGCCCGCTCCCCCGCGTGCAGGTACAGCTGCGCGGTGAGGCTCAGCGGGCCGAGCAGCTGGGTCTTCACGGGAGCGGCGTCGGTGCCGGACTCCGCCCCGATCACGTCGGCGAGCACGTTGACGTCGCTGGCCAGCAGGGCCCGCGCCGCCCGGGAGTCCTTGCCCGGGACCCCGGACACGCGCAGCCCGTGGGGCTGGCGGTCGGCGTGCAGCTCCTCCAGCACCGCGGCGGTGCGGGCCACGGGCTCGGCGGCCGGCCCGCGGGCCGGGAGCACCGGGAGGAAGGACAGGTGCGGCGCGCCCAGCTCGCCGCGCAGCAGCGTGACGGACTCGACGACGTCCGTGCCGGGCATCGACCCGAGGGCGGTGCCGGTGACGTGGGGGACGTCGGGGTCGGCGCGCCGGGGGTCCGGGGAGTCACCGCCCGTCACGACGCGTCGTCGTCCCGGCGCCGGTGGCCCTCGGAGATGGCCACGTGGTGGCGGATGACCTCGCTGATGATGAAGTTCAGGAACTTCTCCGCGAACTCGGGGTCGAGCTGGGCGGTCGCGGCGAGCGCGCGCAGCCGGGTGATCTGGGCGGTCTCCCGGTCCGGGTCGCCGGCGGGCAGGCCGTGGGCGGCCTTGAGGACCCCGACGCGCTGGGTGGCCTTGAACCGCTCGGCGAGCAGGTGCACCAGGGCGGCGTCGATGTTGTCGATGGTGCCGCGGATCGACTGCAGCTCGGCCAGCACCCGGGGGTCGGCCTCGCCGTGCAGCGAGGACGCCGCGGGGTCGAAGTCGTGGTGGGCCCGGACGTCGGCGGGGGCGTTCTCGTGCAGTGCGCTCATGCGCGCCAGTCTATCGGGACGGGCTCAGGCCTCCCGGCCGGGGCCGCGGCGGGCGACGTCCGGGCGGGCCAGGGAGTGGGCCCGGTCGATCGTGGCCTGGCCGAGCACGCGGGTGCCCTGGTACAGCACGAGGGACTGCCCGGGCGCGACCCCGCGCAGCGGGGCGTCCAGCAGCACCGCGAGCTCGGGCACCGGGGCGCCGTCGGGGCCCGGCACGAGCTCGAGCCGGGCCCGGGCGGGGACGGGCTCCCCGTGGGCGCGCACCTGCGCGAGGACGGGGAACGACGACGACGCCTGCCCCGCAGCGGGCCGGTCCCGCAGCAGCTCGGCGGCCTCGGGCGCGGGCGCCCCGGCCCACGTGGGGCGGATGCCGCGCAGCTCGTCCACGGCGAGCAGCTCCTGGGGGCCCACGACGACCTCGTTGGTCTTGGGCCGGATCTCCAGGACGAACCGGGGCTTCCCGTCGGGGGCGGGGGTGCCGATCCGCAGCCCCTTGCGCTGGCCCACGGTGAAGGCCTGGGCGCCGCGGTGGGTGCCCAGCACGGTGCCCTCGACGTCCTTGATCTCGCCCTCCGCCAGCTCGATGCGCTCGGCCAGCCAGCCGCGGGTGTCGCCGTCGGGGATGAAGCAGATGTCGTGGGAGTCGGGCTTCTGCGCCACGGACAGCCCGCGCCGGGCGGCCTCCGCGCGTACCTCGGCCTTGGAGGGGGTGTCGGCGAGGGGGAACAGCACGTGCTCGAGCTGCTCGGCGGTGAGCACGCCCAGCACGTAGGACTGGTCCTTCGCCCAGTCGGCCGCCCGGTGCAGCTCGCGGGTGCCCGCCGCGTCCTCGACCACCTTGGCGTAGTGGCCGGTGCACACGGCGTCGAAGCCGAGCGCCAGCGCCTTCTCGAGCAGGGCGGCGAACTTGATCTTCTCGTTGCAGCGCAGGCACGGGTTGGGGGTGCGCCCGGCGGCGTACTCGGCGACGAAGTCCTCCACGACGTCGGCCTGGAAGCGCTCGGAGAAGTCCCACACGTAGTAGGGGATGCCCAGCACGTCGGCGGCCCGCCAGGCGTCCCGGGAGTCCTCGATCGTGCAGCAGCCCCGGGAGCCGGTGCGCAGGGTGCCGGGCGTGCGGGACAGGGCGAGGTGGACACCGGTGACGTCGTGGCCGGCGTCGACGGCGCGGGCCGCCGCCACGGCCGAGTCGACGCCGCCGCTCATGGCTGCCAGTACTCGCACGGTGAGATCGTCTCCAGGGGGTCGCAGGTGGGTCGCAGGTGGGTCGGGGCGCGCCGCCCGTGTCCTCAACGGGGCCGGCCGGGGCGCTATTCCCGGGACCGGCCCCCGTCAGTGCGGTGCGGCGCCGGAGAGCCCGGCCCGCAGCGCCCGCTCGTGCACCTCGGGCAGGGCGGCCAGCAGGGCGTCGACGTCGGCACCGGTGCTCGTGCGGCCCAGGCTGAAGCGCTGGGCCCCCCGGGCGGTGGTCTCCTCCAGGCCCATGGCCAGGAGCACGGAGGACGGCCGGGGCACCCCCGCGTGGCAGGCGGACCCGGTCGAGGACGCGATCCCGGCCCCGTCGAGCAGGAACAGCAGGGAGTCCCCCTCGCAGCCCGGGAAGGTGAAGTGGGCGTTGCCCGGCAGGCGGGTCCCCGCGTGCTCGCGGTCCTCCGGCCCGCGCAGGACGGCCCCGGGCACGACCCGGCGCACGCCCTCGACGAGCCGGTCGCGCAGCGCGGCCAGGCGCACGGCCTCGGCCTCCCGCTCGGCCACGGCCTCGCGGGCGGCGACCCCGAAGCCGGCGAGCGCCGCGGCGTCGAGGGTCCCCGAGCGCACCTTCCGCTCCTGCCCGCCGCCGTGCTGGACGGGCGCGAGCCCCACGCCGCGCCCGGCCACGAGCGCTCCCGCCCCCACGGGGCCGCCCAGCTTGTGGGCGGAGACCGCGAGGGTCGTGAGCCCGGGCAGGTGGGCGTCCACGGGCAGGGAGCCGAACGCCTGGACGGCGTCGCAGTGGAGGGGGACGCCGAACTCCGCGGCGAGGGCGGCGAGCTCGGCCACGGGCTGGACGGCGCCGACCTCGTTGTTCGCCCACATGACGGCGAGCAGGGCGACGCCGCCCGGGTCGCGGGCCAGCTCGGCGCGCACGGTCTCCGGGGCGACGCGGCCGTCGGCGTCGACGGGCAGCCACACGGCCTCGGCGCCCTCGTGGGCGGCGAGCCACTCGACGGTCTCGGCGACCGCGGCGTGCTCCACCGAGGAGACGAGGATCCGCCGGCGGCGCGGGTCGGCGGCGCGGCGGTGCCGGTACAGCCCCTGGACGGCCAGGTTGTCCGCCTCGGTGCCCCCGGAGGTGAAGACCACCTCGACGGGGTCCGCCCCGAGGGCGGCGGCGACCTCGTCCCGGGCCTGCTCGACGACGGTGCGCGCCGCCCGGCCGGGCCGGTGCAGCGATGACGGGTTGCCGCCGCGCGCCAGCTGCTCCGTGACGGCCGCGAGCGCGGACGGGCGGAGGGGGGCGGTGGCGGCGTGGTCGAGGTAGACGGGAGCGGGGCGGACGGGATTGCGCGGCACGGCGCCAGTGTAGGCCGCGGGGCTGGGCGCCCGCCGGGACGGCCGCGCAGCGCTCCGTAGACTGGCGGGATGCTCCGCATCCTCTTCCACACCCCCGAGATCCCCGGCAACACCGGCAACGCCATCCGCCTCGCGGCCGTCACCGGGGCCGAGCTGCACCTCGTGGAGCCGCTGGGCTTCGACTTCGACTCCGCGCACCTGCGCCGGGCCGGCCTCGACTACCACGACCTCGCCGTGCTCACGGTCCACCCCGACCTCGACAGCGCGTGGGAGGCGCTGACCCCCGCGCGGGTGTTCGCGTTCACCACCGACGGCGAGACGTCCCACACGGACCTCGCCTACCGGCCCGGCGACGTGCTGATGTTCGGCCGCGAGTCCGTCGGCCTGCCCCCCGAGGTGAAGGCGGACCCGCACGTCACCGCGCGGGTGCGCATCCCCATGCTCCCGGCCCGCCGCTCGCTGAACCTCGCGAACTCGGCGTCCATCGCCGTGTACGAGGCGTGGCGCCAGCTGGGCTTCCCGGGGGCGCAGCGCTAGCGGCTCCCGGGGCCCGGGCGGGGCGGGCCCGGCCCGCTCCGCCCGGTCCTCGCCCCCGGTCGCTGCTGCTGGTCGTTGCTGCTGGTCGTCACCCCTGGTCGTTGACGTCGGTGACCGTCACCTCGGCGGTGCGCTGCTCGCCGTCGCGCTCGTAGGTCACGGTGCCCGTGCCCCCGGCGGGCAGCTCCCGCACGGCCGCCGTGAGGGAGCTGGCGTCCTCGACGCGGTGGCCGTTGAACTCCGTGATCACGTCGCCCTCCTCCAGGCCGGCCTCGTCCGCCGGGGAGCCGGGGACCACCTCGCGGACCACGGCGCCGTCGGAGAACGCCCGGCTCTGCCCGTCCGCGGCGGCCGCCGCCGTGACGCTCGTGCCCAGGTAGCCGTGGCTGGCGCTGCCGTTGTCGATGATCTCCTGCGCGACCCGCTGCGCGTGGTCGATCGGGATGGAGAAGCCCACCCCGATGTTGCCGGCCTCGGCGGTGGACCCGGCCGAGGCGATGGCCACGTTGATGCCGATGACCTCGCCGTCGGTGTCGATCAGCGGCCCGCCGGAGTTGCCGGGGTTGATGGCGGCGTCGGTCTGGACCACGTTGAGGAACACGCTCTCCGTCGCGCCCCCGGAGGAGCTGCCGCCCCGGCCGCCGTCGTCCGGGAAGTCGAAGAAGAAGTCGTTGCCGTCGTCCTGGCCGTTGTCCCCCTCCGACGGGGTGTCCGGCGCCGCCGAGGAGGTGACGGAGATCGTGCGGTCCAGGGTGGAGACGATGCCGTCCGTGACCGTCCCGGCGAGGCCCAGCGGCGCGCCGATGGCGATCGCGGTGTCGCCCACGTTGACGTCGTCGAGGGAGCCGAGGGTCGCCGGCGTCAGGCCCTGCGCCTCGATCTTGATCACGGCGAGGTCGGAGAGCGGGTCGGTGCCCACCACGGAGGCCTCGTGCACGCTCCCGTCGTCGAGCTGGACCTCGATGGTCGGGTCGCTCGCGGTGCCGTCGAGGGTCACCACGTGCGTGTTGGTGAGGATGTGGCCCTGGTCGTCGAGGATCACCCCGGAGCCGGAGCCGGCCTGGCCGCCGTTCGACGCGGAGATCGTCACGACCGAGGGCGAGGCCTTCTGGGCGGCCGCGGTCACGGCGTTCACCTCGTCCTGGTCGTTGACGATGATCGAGCTGGACGTCGCCCCCGCGGTCGTGGCGAGCTGCCCGCCGTCCAGGAGGGCGTCGGTCCCGACGGCGGCGCCCGCCCCGATGAGCGCCGCCAGCGCCATGCCGGTCACCAGCGACGCCCCCGAGAACCTCCGGCGCCCCGCCGGGCGGGCGCCGGCCGGCTCCTCCGGGCCGCTCCCCCACGCCGGGTGGGGTGCGCTGCCGCCGGCGGGCTGCGCGCCCTGGCCGGAGCCGTACACCGGCCGCGTCCAGCCGTCGCCGCCGGGGGACCAGGGCCCGTCCGCCGGCCGGTCGGTCACCGAGGGGATCGGCTGGGTCGGCTGGGGGATCGGCGAGGGGATCGGCTGGGTCGGCTGGGGGTCGGAGCCGGACCGGGGGTCGCGGGGGTCGGACATGCTGTTTCCTCCTGCTGGGTCGCGGGCGGAGCCCGGGCCCCCGCCGCAGCGGGCGGTCGGGCCGGCCGGGCGCCGGATCTGCCCCAAGTATCCCCCGCGGCACTGAAACGACGCTGAGAGTCCTGGCCGCCCGAGGGGTGTCCGCTGGACGGGAACGGGGAGGCCCCGCACTGCTGCGGGCACCGTTCGTCAGCCCCCTTGTGGTTTCGCCCTGCGCGTAGGCCCGGCGCGGCCGTTGTCCCGCCGCGGCGGACCCGCCCTAGAATCGGGAGCACCGACCACGTGAGGGAGATCATGCACTGGCGCCCCATTTCCCGCCGGACCGCTGCCGCCGGCGGCCTGACCCTCGTCCTGCTCGTGCCGGTGGGAGCGGCCGTGGCCCAGCCGCCCGTCGACGTCCCCCCGGGCGAGCGCGTCGTCGACCCGGCCGGCGTCCTGGAGGACCCGGCGGCGCTGGAGGCCGAGATCGAGGACTTGGCGGCCCAGGGGAACGTCACCCTCTACGCGGTGACCGTGGACGAGTTCACGAGCCCCGCCGACCCCGACCAGTGGGTCAGGGAGTTCGCCGAGCTCAACGGCTTCGGCAGCAACGACGTCGTGCTCGCCGTCGCCACGCAGGCCCGGCAGGTGAGGATCGACGGGGCCGACAACGGCCCCCTCAGCGACGAGCAGCTCCAGAACGTCTTCCAGGACATCCGCCCGGCCCTCGCCGGCGGCGACTGGGACGGCGCCGTGCAGGGCGCCGTCGAGGGCATCGAGACGGAGCTCGCGGGCGGGGACGGCGCGGCCGCCGCCCCCGCGGACGGCTCCGGCGGCGGCGCCGGGCTGGGCGTCCTGGGCCTCGGCGCGCTCGGCCTGGGCGGGCTCGCCGTCTACGGGCTGGCCTCCCGCAACAAGAAGCGGCGCGGGCAGCAGCCCCCGCCGGTGCCCGCGGGCGCCCCGCAGGGCCCGCCCGTCCCCTACCCCGACGTCCCGGTCCCGGAGCTGCGCAAGCGCGCCGGGGAGCTGCTGGTGGCCACCGACAACGCCATCCAGCACTCCGAGCAGGAGCTCGTGTTCGCCGAGATGCAGTACGGCGAGCAGCAGGTGCGCCCGTTCCGCCGGGCCATCGAGGATGCCAAGAAGCACATGCACGCCTCGTTCGCCCTCCAGCAGCAGCTCGAGGACCACATCCCCGACACCGAGGAGCAGCAGCGGGCCTGGCTGGCCGAGATCATCGGCCGCTCCCAGGACGCCCAGCGCCCCCTCAAGGAGCAGGAGCAGGCGTTCAGCGCGCTGCGCCGGCTGGAGTCCCGGGCCCCGCAGGCGCTCGAGGACGTCCAGCGCGCCGCCCAGGGGGTCCAGCCGCGTCTGGCCACCGCCGAGGCCCGCCTGCGGGAGCTCGCCCGCCGGTACAGCGAGACCGCGCTCACGCCCGTGCGGGACAACGTGGAGCAGGCCCGGGACCGCCTCGCCTTCGTGGACACCGCCGCGGCCGAGGCCCGCGGCGACCTCGCGGCGGGGCGCACCAGCGACGCCGTGGTGGACATCCGCGCCGCCGAGGAGGCCGTCGGCCAGGCCGGCGGGCTGCTCGACGCCGTGGACCACGCCGCCCGGGAGCTCGCCCAGGCCGAGGAGTCGCTCCAGGACGCCGTGACGATCGCCCGCCGCGACGTCGCGGAGGCGGACGCCCTCGTCCGCCGCGGGTCCAACCCCGAGCTCGCCGGCGCCGCCGCCGGGGTGAACGAGGTGCTGCGCCTCGTCGAGGAGCAGCTCTCCGGCGGCCGGGTCGACCCCCTGGGGCTGAGCCGCCGGCTCGCCGTGGCCAAGGACGGGCTCGACAAGGGCCTCGCCTCGGTGCGCTCCCAGAACGACCGCGACCGCTCCGCGCGGGAGACCCTCGCCCACACCCTCGTGTCCGCCCAGGCGCAGGTCAGCTCCGCGAGCGAGTACATCTGGGCCCGCCGCGGCGGCATCGGCCCCGAGGCCCGCACCCGCCTGGCCGAGGCCGAGCGCAACCTCGACGCCGCGCAGCAGCTGCGCCAGGCCAACCCCTCCGAGGCTCTCGCGCACGCCAACGAGGCGATCCGGATGGCCGGGGAGGCCCAGTACATCGCCCAGCACGACGTCGAGAGCTTCGGCTACGGCGGCCCCGGCGGCTTCGGGGGCCTGGGCGCGCCCATGGGCGGCTACGGCCACCGGGGCCGCTCCAGCAACGGGCTCGGCGGGGCGGTGCTGGGCGGGATCCTGCTCGGGTCGATCCTCAACGGCGGCGGCGGCTTCGGCGGCAGCTTCGGCGGCGGCTTCGGCGGTGGCGGGGGCGGCTTCGACGGCGGAGGCTTCGACGGCGGCATCGGCGGCAACTTCTGAGCCCGGGCCGGAGCTGCTCCCGGCGCCCACGACCCCATCCGACCCACCTCCCCCGGGGGACCTCCCGGGGGCAACCAGAGGAGAGAAGGACACCATGATCAAGCAGTCCATCTTCGGCCGCATCGCCCAGCTCGCGAAGGCCAACATCAACGCCATGATCGACGCCGCCGAGGACCCGCAGCTGATGCTCGACCAGATGGTGCGCGACTACACCGAGAACATCCGCGAGGCGGAGGCCGCCGTCGCCCAGACCATCGGCAGCCTGCGCCTGCTCGAGCAGGACCACGCCGAGGACGTGCGCGAGGCCCAGGAGTGGGGCAACAAGGCGCTGGCCGCCTCCAACAAGGCGGAGGAGTTCCGCGCCGCCGGCCGGTTCTCCGAGGCCGAGAAGTTCGACAACCTCGCCAAGGTCGCCCTCCAGCGCCAGATCCAGTACGAGACGGAGGCGCGCGGCGCGGAGCCGCAGCTGCAGTCCCAGTCCGAGGTCGTGGCCAAGCTCAAGGACGGGCTGAACCGGATGCGCGGCAAGCTCCAGGAGCTCTCCGCCAAGCGCGACGAGCTCAACGCCCGCCAGAAGTCCGTCCAGGCCCAGTCCCAGGTCCAGGACGCCCTGAAGTCCTTCGACGTCCTCGACCCCACCAGCGAGGTCTCCCGCTTCGAGGACAAGATCCGCCGCGAGGAGGCCCGCATCCTGGGCCAGCAGGAGCTGGCCGCGTCCTCGCTCGACGCCCAGTTCGAGTCCCTCGAGGCCCTCGGCCAGCAGTCCGAGGTCGAGGCCCGGCTCGCGGCCCTGAAGTCCCGCAACGCCGAGAAGATCGTCTCCGCCGAGGAGGTCTGACCCCTCCGCTCCCGCCCCGCACGACCCGCGAACGCCCCACGGTGCGCACCGTGGGGCGTTCGCGCGTCGTGCGGGCGCCGCGGCCGACCGTCCGGAGGGCCGGGCGGGTCCGGGCACGGCGAAGGCCCCCGGACCGTGACGGTCCGGGGGCCTTCCGTGGTTGCGGGGGCAAGATTTGAACTTGCGACCTCTGGGTTATGAGCCCAGCGAGCTACCGAACTGCTCCACCCCGCGGCGACAGGTATGACTATACGTGCCGCGGGGTGGGCCCGCAAATCGGCTACTCGCCGGCCTCCGGGGCGAGCGCGCCCTCCGCCTCCGGCGCCACGGCGCCGTCGGCCTCGAGGGCCCGCTCGATGGCGTCCTGCAGGCGCTGCTGGGCCTCGCCGTAGGCGCTCCAGTCGCCGTCCTGCCGCGCCCGGTCGGAGTCCTGGATCGCCTGGTTCGCCTCGTTGAGGGCGTCCTGCAGGGCGTCGCCGGTGGCGGGGGGCCGGGTGCCGCCCTCGGCCGGCTGCTCCTCGCCGTCGGTCGCGGCCTCGGCGTCGTCCACGCCCGCACCCGCGGAGGTCTGGGCCCCCGAGTCGCCGCCGAAGACCTCGTCGAGGGCCTCCTCGAGAGTGGGGGCGAAGCCCACCTCCTCGCCGAAGCCGACGAGCACGCGCCGCAGCGTCGGGTAGGCGGCGTCGCCCGAGGACTGCACGTAGACGGGCTGGACGTAGAGCATGCCGCCGCCGGCGGGCAGGGTCAACAGGTTGCCGTTGATCACCTCGGAGGCGCCCTGCCGGAGCAGGTTGAGCTCCGTCGAGACGTCGGTGTCCGAGTTGAACAGGTTCTGGGCCTGGCCCGGCCCCGGCACCACGGACGAGCGCGGCAGCTCGAGCAGGCGCAGCTTGCCGTAGTCCTCGCTCTTCACCCCGTCCTGGCCGGTGCCGGCGTCGGCGTTCGCCGAGAGGTAGCCGTACATGACGTTGCGGGTGTTGCCCGTCTCGGACTGCTGCGGGATGAAGGACGTGGTGAGGGAGAAGTTGGCCTCGTCCTCACCGGGCATCCGCATCGACAGGTAGTACGGGGGCAGGGAGACGTCGGAGTCCTGGGTCGGGTCGTTCGGCACGGACCACACGTCGTCGTTGCGGTAGAAGCTGTTCGCGTCCGTCACGTGGTAGCGGTTGAGCAGCTCGCGCTGGACCTTGAACATGTCCTGCGGGTAGCGCACGTGGGCCATCAGCTCCGCCGACATCTCGGAGTAGGGCTTGAGCGTGTTCGGGAAGACGCTCTGCCACGCCTTGAGGATGGGGTCCTGGTCGTCCCACGCGTAGAGGGTCACGGAGCCGTCGAAGGCGTTGACCGTGGCCTTCACCGAGTTGCGGATGTAGTTGACGCGCTCCGCCGGCAGCGCGGCCGCCGCGCCCTGGGCGGTCTGGGTGTCCTGGGTGGCCTCCTGCAGGACCTCGGGGGTCGAGTACGGGTACGCGTCCGAGGTGGTGTAGGCGTCCACGATCCACTGCACCTGCCCGTCGACGATCGCCGGGTACGGGGCGCCGTCGACGGTCAGGTACGGGGCCACCTTCTCCACGCGCTCGCGCGGGTCCCGGTCGTAGAGGATCTGGGACTCGGGGCGCACGGCGTCCGAGAGCAGCATGTCCGAGGACTGGAACTTGATGGAGTACGCCAGGCGGTTGAAGAAGTTGCCGATGCTCGGCCCGCCCTCGCCGCGGAACGTCGTCTTGGCGTCGCCCTCGGCGTCGCCCGCGGTCTGCGGGCGGTCCAGCTCGAGGGGCTCGTCGCCCTCGGCGCCGCCGACGATCGAGTACTCCGGGGAGTTCTCGCCGAAGTAGATGCGCGGCTCGTAGTCGTCGGAGATGACACCGGTGGAGGGGATTCCGGCCTGCATGAACTGCGGTTTGCCGTCGGACTCGACCCGGCTGCCGTAGGCCGCGACCACGCCGTAGCCGTGCGTGTAGACCACGTGCTGGTTGTACCAGCCCTGGTTCTGCTCCGGGTTCAGCTCGCGGGTCGCGATCACGGTGTCCTGGACCTCGCCGTCGATCTCGTAGCGGTCCACGTTGAGGGTGTCGGGGAACTGGTAGTACGGGCGGAACTGCTGCAGCTGGGAGAAGGCGGAGGAGACCACGTTGGGATCGAGCAGGCGGATGTTGGACGTCGTCTCGGTGTCCTGGCGCAGGGCGCCCTGCTCGGTCTCGGTCGTCGCCTCGTAGGGCATCACCTCGGTGGTGTCGAGCCCGTACGCGGAGCGGGTGAGCTGGATGTTGCGCTGGATGTACTCGCTCTCCAGGGCCTGCTCCGTCGGGGTGACCTGGAAGCGCTGGACGATCCACGGGTAGATCCCGCCGGCCACGACGGCCACCACGAGCAGCATGGCCGTGCCGATCACCGGCAGCCGCCAGCGGCCGATGAAGGACGCCACCACGAAGAGGATCGCGACGATCAGCGCCGCCGCCGCGAGGATCGCCTTCGTGGGGATCACGGCGTTGACGTCGGTGTAGAGCGCGCCCGTCCACTTCCCGGAGGTCGACTGCAGGGTCGAGTACCGGTCCAGCCAGAAGTTCGCGGCCTGCAGCAGCAGGAACAGGGCCGCGAGCACCCCCAGGTGCACGCGGGAGGCGCGGGAGGTGGACAGCCCCCGCTCGGTGATCCGGATGCCGCCGTAGACGTAGTGCATCAGGATCCCCGCGACGCCCGCGAGCAGGATGGCGGAGACGAGGAAGCCGATGAGGAAGCGCAGGAACGGGAGGGTGAAGACGTAGAAGCCGAGGTCGAGGCCGAACTGGGGGTCGGTCTGGTTGAACGGCTCCCGGTTGAGGAACAGCACGACCGTGTCCCACTGGGTCATCGCCGTGCTCGCCGCGAAGAGGCCGAACAGGACGGGCACCACCACCATGACGATCTTGCGCACCGGCTCCAGGGCCTCCTGGTAGCGGCGCAGGTTGTCGTCGACGATGGACTCGGCCGTGATCGGCCGGCTGCGGTAGGCGAGGTAGAGGCTGGCGAACATCAGGGCGGCGACGAGCACGGCGGAGACCACGAAGATGGTGGCCTTCACGAGGTTCTCGGTGACGAACACGCTGAGGTAGCCGAGCTGGTCGTACCACAGGACGTCCGTGTACAGCTGCGTTGCCCCCACGAAGGCGGCCACGAGCGCCAGGACGACCACGACGGTCGGCCACAGCGCACCCCGCTTCTTCCGCTGTCCGGCTGGCTGCTGCCTCGGTGATCGGGGGGCTGTTGGTCCGGCGGTCACTGGTTACCTCTGCATTCCGCGTCGAGAGTCGGTCGTGCTGCGTGAAGTCGTGGGTGGGGTGCTGCGTGAAGTCGTGGGTGGGGTGCTGCGTGAAGTCGTGGGTGGGGTGCTGCGTCGGAGGCCGCCGGCGGGTCGCCGGGACGCCCTGTCCATTCTGCCCGCGGCGTTCTCGGGGGTGCAATTGTCGTCGGCGCGGCGCTCACCTGGTGTCGCACCCCGGCAGCACGGTGAGGTCCTCGCCCCGGCCGGCCGCCTCCGCGGCGGCCACGGCGTCGTCGAGCGTGCCCACGGACACCACCGTGAGCCCGTCGGGGACGTGGCCCCGGACCTCCGCGCAGTTGTCCTCCGGGGCGAGGAAGAGCTGCGCGCCGGCGTCCGCGGCGCCCTGGAGCTTCTGGCGGATCCCGCCGATGGGGCCGACCTCCCCGTCGGGGGTGATCGTGCCCGTCCCCGCCACGTGCCGGTCCCCGGCGAGCGAGCCGGGGGTGAGCTCGTCGACGACCCCGAGCGCGAACATCAGGCCCGCGCTGGGCCCGCCGACCTCGTGGAGCTCGAAGTCCACGACGACCGGGAACTCGTAGGACGGCACGAGGAGGACGCCGAGCTGCCAGCTGCCCGACGTCTCGTCCCGGACGGTGTCCACCGCAACGTCGCGCTCGGCCCCGGCGCGCTCCACCTGCAGGGTCACGCCCCGCTCCCCCGCGGCGTCGAGCGCCGCTCTCAGCCCCGCCAGCGAGACGATCGGCGTCCCGTCCACCCCGCGCAGGACGTCCCCGTGCTCGAGCTGGCCCTCGGCCGGGCCGCCGGGCAGGGTGCCGTGGACCACGAGCTCCACGGTGAAGTCACGGTCCAGGTGGGTGAGGGCGGCGGCCACGGAGTTGTCCTGGGAGGAGGTCATGGCCGTCGCGTTGTACTCGTCGACGTCCTCGGCGGAGACGTCGTGCGGGTACAGGGCGTCGGCGGGCAGCACGGCCGCGGCGGGGTCCAGCCAGGCGCCGAGCACCCGCAGCACGTTGACGTCGCTGTTCGGCCCCCCGGAGACGTAGACGGTCGTGAGGTCCAGGACCGACTCGCTGGGGTAGCTCGGCTCCCCGGAGACGGCCAGCAGCTGCTGCCCGTCGTGCTCCCCCACGGTGTTGAAGGTCGGCCCCGGCGCCTCGACGACGAACGGCGCGGGCAGCACCGTGCCGGCGAGGAGCAGGCCCGCGGACCCCAGCAGCGCCCACGACTCCAGGCTCCGGCGGCGGAAGGCGCGGCGCGGGCGGGGGGGAACGGTCACGTGCATCCTCGGCGGTCGGCGGTGGGACCGTGCGCCGTGCGGCCCCCGGTCCGGGCCTTCCACTTTATCCCGCGGACCCGCCCCTAGGCTCCCAGCGAACTGGGAGTTGGCCCGTGGTCGCCCGGGTCCGGCGCTCGCTACGCTGGAGGCAGAGACGTCGGGCGCGCGCACGCCGCCCGCACCCCCCTCCCGAGCAGACGAACGGTGGAACCATGACCTCCCAGCCTCCCCACGACCCCTCCGGCGACCGGCCCGACGACGACGGCAAGGACCCGTTCCAGGAGATGCTGGAGCGCCTCCTGGGCCAGAGCGGGATGAGCCCCGAGGACCTGCGCCGCGCCGGGATGCCCATGGACCCGCAGGCCATGTCCATGATGTTCCAGCAGATCCAGTCCATGATGGGCGGCGGCGCCGCCGAGGGCCCCGTCAACTGGACCCTCGCGCACGACCACGCCCGCCGGATCGCGGCCGCGGACGGCGACCCGTCCGTCTCCGCCGCCCAGCGCGGGGCGGTGGAGGACGCGATGAAGCTCGCCGAGCTGTGGCTGGGCGAGCACACGGAGTTCGGCCAGACCTCCATCCGCCCGCAGGCGTGGTCCCGGGCGGAGTGGATCGAGGCGACGCTGCCCACGTGGAAGGAGATGACCGGCCCCGTCGCGGGCTCCGTCACGAAGGCCCTCACCGACGCCCTCACCCAGCAGCTGCCCGCCGAGCTGTCCGCGATGATGGGTGGGGCCTCGGGCATGCTCGCGGGCGCCGGCGGGATGCTCTTCGGGATGCAGCTGGGCCAGGCCGTGGGCGGGCTCTCCCGCGAGGTGCTGTGCTCCACCGACATCGGCCTGCCGCTGGCCGAGGGCCGCTCCGGGCTGCTGCCCGCCAGCATCAAGGCCTTCGGGGAGGGCCTGGACCTGCCCGCGCAGGAGATCATGCTCTACATCGCCGTGCGCGAGGCCGCGCACGTGCGCCTGTTCGCGGCGAACCCGTGGTTGCGCCAGCACGTCCTCGACCTGGTGAAGCGCTTCTCCGAGGGCATCCACATCGACATGGCGCGCATCGAGGAGGCGGCCCGCGACATCGACCCGATGGACCCGTCGAGCATGCAGGAGGCCCTCTCCTCCGGGATCTTCGCCCCGCAGCAGACCCCCGACCAGGAGGCCGCGCTCAAGGAGCTCGAGACGGTGCTCGCCCTCGTGGAGGGCTGGGTGCACGTGGTGACCGTCGACTCCACCGCCAACCTGCCCTCGGCGGGGGCCCTGTCGGAGACCATCCGCCGCCGCCGCGCCTCCGGCGGCCCGGCGGAGCACGCCTTCGGTTCCCTCGTGGGCCTGGAGCTGCGCCCGCGGCGGCTGCGGGAGGCCGCCGAGTTCTGGCAGTACGTCGGCGAGCGCCGCGGCCTGCGGGACCGGGACGGGCTGTGGGAGGCCCCGGAGCTGCTGCCCACGGACCACGACCTCGACGACCCCGCGGCGTTCTCGGAGCGGCGGGGCCTGCTCACCGCCTCCGCGGACGAGGTCGACGCCGCGCTCCAGAAGCTGCTCTCGGGCGGCTACGAGGAGCCCGGCACGGACGGCGCGGGTGGTGCCGGTGGCGCGCCGGACGGGGACGCCGGCGACGCCCCTCAGGACGGGGACGCGCCCCGCTGACCGGCCTCGGGTCCTGTGGTCTCGGCCGCCCCGTGCCGGCGCGCCCAGGCGGCGCCGTCGAGGAAGGCCTGCGCGCGGTCCGCGAGCGGGTAGCGGGCCTCGAGCTCGCGGAAGCGCGGGCCGTGGTCGGCCTCGAGCAGGTGCACGAGCTCGTGCACCAGCACGAAGTCGAGCACCCAGTCCGGGGCGTCCTGGAGCTGGGCGGAGATCCGGAGGACGCCCGTGGCCGGGGTCGCCGAGCCCCAGCGGGAGTTCTGCCGGGCGGACCAGCGCACGTCCGAGGGGCGCGCCCGCCCGTCGAGGTGGCGCCGGGACAGCTCCCGGGCCCGCTCGAGCAGGCGGTCGTCCGAGCGGCGCGCCGCGCCCCGGGCGGCCTCGCGGCGGCGGCGCTCCACGACCCGGGGCACCAGCTCCCGGGTCCAGTGCTCGATCTCCCGGCGGGTGGCCGACTGGGGAACGGAGAGCACGACCGTGTCCTCGCTCCAGTGGGCGGAGACGGTCTTGCGGCGCCGGGCGGAGCGGCGCACGACGACCTCCGGCTGTGACGGTACGGGCATGGGGCCATTGAACACGGCCCCGGCCCGCCCGGCGAAACGGGGGCGGCCGTGCGGACGCCCGGCGGTGTGCACACCGCCGTTGCGCACACCGCCGCGGTGTGGACTGTGGGCGGGGCGGGGCGGCCCGGCGCCCCGCGCCGGTCCGCGCGACAGTGGTGGGGTCCTGTCCGCCCGCCCCCGGAGGCTCCCGTGCCGGCCACCCCGCCGCCCGTTCCGCACCACCCCGCCGACCGGCCGTCCGCCTGGTGCGTGGATCGGCCGTCGCCCGAGGAGGTGCACGTCCTGCTGCTGGGCCTCGACGGGCTCGCCGCGGCCGTGGCCGTCGAGCTGCTGCGCTGCGGCGTGCTCGGGCTCAACGTCAAGGACCCCTCCCCCGTGACCGGCCACGACGTCGCGCTCGGCGGCTACCGCCCGGCCGACGTGGGCCGGCCCCGGGAGACGGCGCTGCGCCGCAGGCTGCGGGAACTCGATCCGCGGTGCGCGCCCGTGAGCGGGCCCGAGCTCTACCCCGGGACCGCTGCTGCCCGCGACCGTGGTGCTGCGCTGTGACGGGGGCGGGCCGGGTCCCGGCGGCGCGCCCACGGAGGACCCGTGGGCGCGGTGCGGACCGGACCCCGACCATCCCGTGCTCACTGCGCACCGGCTCCCCGGCGCCGTCGTGCAGTGGCCCGCCGTGCCCTGGTCCCGCCGGCCGTGCCCCGACTGCGTCCGCGCGACCCTCGGGCGCCTGACGGACCGCCACCACCATGCCGACGCCCCGGGCCACGGCCACGCCCAGGACCGCACCGAGGTCCTGGGGGCGTGGGCCCGGCCGGCGTTCTGGTCCGCCGTGGCGGCGCGGTTGGCCGTGGACGTCCTCGCGCTCGGCCTCGGCGGCCTGTGGGTCCCGCGGCCCGGGGAGCCCGGGCCGGACCGCCCGGCCGAGGGCGCCGGCCCGGGGCAGGTCGCGGTGCTGCGCCCGCCGTTCCCGGCCGTCGCCGAGTGGCTGGAGGCCGACCGCGGCCGGTGCCTGTGCGGCCTCGCTCAGGAGTGAGCGCGGCCGCGGCCGTCGGCCCGCGTGCGCCGCGGGGCCGGGGCCGGCTCGGCGTCGCGCAGGGCCGCGAGGAAGCGCGAGGGCTTGCGCGTGGGCCGCCCGCCCGGGGTGCGGGACAGGGTCCACGACAGCACGAGGTGCTCGCGGGCGCGCGTGATGCCCACGTAGAGCAGCCGGCGCTCCTCGTCGATCTCGTCCGAGGTCTCGGCGAAGCTGATCGGCATCAGCCCCTCGCTGAGCCCGGCCAGGAACACGGCGTCCCACTCGAGGCCCTTCGCCGAGTGCAGCGACGCGAGGGTCACCCCGTTCATGACCGGGGCGTCCTGCTGCGCCACGCGCCGCTCGAGCTCCGCCACGAAGGCGGGCAGCCCGAACTCCTCCTCGCGGGCCGCCGCCTCCTCCGCCATCCGGTCGGCGAGCGAGACGAGGGAGGCCAGCGACTCCCAGCGCTCCCGCACCGCGCCCGTGGAGCGCGGGGCCCGGTCCGCGTAGCCCAGGGAGGACAGGATGTCGCGCACCAGCCGGGTGGGCTCGTCGGAGGCGTCGGCGGCCCGCGCCGCCGTGCGCAGCTGGACCACTGCCTGCTTGACCTCCGGGCGGTTGAAGAACCGCTCCGTCCCCCGCAGCTGGAAGCCGATGCCGGCCTCCGCGAGGGCCGCCTCGAACGCCTGGGACTGCCCGTTGGTGCGGAACAGGACGGCGATCTGCGCGGCGGGCACGCCGTCGTCGACGAGGTCGCGGATGCGCGCGGCGGTCCCGGCGGCCTCGGCCTCGTCGTCGGCGTATTCGTTCCACGACGGGGCCGGCCCGTCCGGGCGCTGGGCCACGAGCCGCAGCGGGGCCGCCCACGAGCCCGGCGTCGAGTCCCGGCCCGGGCGGCGGGCGGCGAGCAGGCGGTTGGCGGTCTCCACCACCTGCGGGGTGGAGCGGTAGTCGCGCACGAGCTTGATCACCCGCGCGTTCTCGTGCCGGCGGGGGAACTCCAGCAGGTGGCGGGACGTCGCTCCCGTGAACGAGTAGATCGTCTGGGAGGCGTCGCCCACGACGCACACGTCGTCGCGGCCGCCGAGCCACTGGTCCAGCAGGCGCTGCTGGAGCGGGGAGACGTCCTGGTACTCGTCGACGACGAAGTGGCGGTACTGCTCGCGCACGGTCGCGGCGATCCGCTCGTCCTCCTCGAGCACGGCGACGGTGAGCAGCAGCACGTCCTCGAAGTCGATGAGGTGCCGGTCCGTCTTGAGCTCCTCGTAGGACTGGTAGAGCCGCTGCACCGTGCGCACGTCGTAGCCCAGGGGCATGTCCCGCCGGGCGGCCCGGGAGGGGTAGGTGTCCGGGGTGAGCATCGAGACCTTGGCCCACTCGATCTCCGCCGCGAGGTCGCGCACGGCGGCGCGGTCGGTGGACAGGCGCATGTTCTGCGCCGCCTCGGTGATCAGCCGGGCCTTGTGCTCCACGAGCCCGGGCAGGGGACCGCCCACGGCCTGCGGCCAGAAGTACTGGAGCTGGCGCAGGGCGGCGGCGTGGAAGGTGCGGGTCTGCACCCCGGCGGCGCCGAGCCCGCGCAGCCGGTTGCGCATCTCGTTGGCGGCGCGCGCGGTGAACGTCAGGGCCAGCACCTTCTGGGGCGTGTACACGCCCGTGGCGATGCCGTAGGCGATCCGGTGGGTGATGGCCCGGGTCTTGCCCGTGCCCGCGCCGGCGAGCACGCACACGGGTCCGCGCAGGGTCGTGGCGACCTCGCGCTGCTCGGGGTCCAGGCCCTCGAGGATGCGCTCCTCCAGGGTGGTCCCCACGGTCCCCACGGGCCCGGTGGCGCTCACCAGGCGGTCTCCGGGAGGTCCTCGCCGAGCCAGTGCTCGATGAGCGCGCGGGCGATGGAGACCCGCCCCGGCAGTGTCACGGCACCGGTGCGGGCGGCCTCCAGGAGCTGCGCCCGGGTGAACCAGCGCAGCTCGAGGATCTCCTGCCCGTCGGGCACCGCCGAGCCCTCGCGCACGACGGCCCGGCAGCCGAGCATGAGGGAGCGGGGGAACGGCCAGGGCTGCGAGCCCAGGTAGTGGACGTCGCCCACGAGCACGCCCGCCTCCTCGGCGACCTCCCGGACGACGGCCTGCTCGAGGGACTCCCCCGGCTCGACGAACCCGGCCAGGGTGGAGAACCGGTTGCCCTGCCACAGGGCCGAGCGGCCGAGCAGCAGCCGCTCGCGGGCCGGGTCCGGGTCGCCGTCGGTGACGGCGACGATGATCGCAGGATCCGTGCGCGGGAAGTGCAGTGACTCGTCGCGGGGGCACTGCCGCGCCCAGCCGGAGCGGATCACCTCGGTGAGCTCCCCGCAGCGCGGGCACCGGGGGTGGTCGCGGTGCCACAGCTCCACGGACTGGGCGGTGACCAGCAGGGCGGTGTCCCCGGGCGGCAGCAGCGGGCCGAGGTCCCGCAGGCCCGCCCAGCGCACCCGGTCGCCGGCGTGCTCGGCCACGGCCCGCAGCACCGGTTCCGCGGAGGCTGCGTCCGGGGGCTCCGGGACCCCGGCGGCGTCCGTGCCCCCGGGTGCCGGGACGGGGCGCAGCAGCACCCGGGGACCCCGGGCGCCGTCGGCGTCGGGGAGCCGGCCGAGGTAGACCTCGGGCCGGCCGGGGTCGTCGGGCGCGGACGGCAGGCCGGCGGCGGGCACGAGCACGAGGGCGTCGTCGACGACGGGGGCCAGTCCGCCCGCGAGCACGAGCACGAGCGTGGCGGGGTCCTGCGCGGCCAGCAGCCGAACGTCCTGGAACTCGCGCTCGACGGCGTCCCGGTCGAAGGCCGTCGCGGCGAACGGCAGGCGGGACAGTGCGAGGCGTTCGGGCGCGGGCACGGGGTGGGAGCCGGGAGGGGGCTCGGGGACGGGAACGGTGGAGGCGGACACGCCTCCCACTGTAGCGACCCGGGCCGACCCGCAGCGGGGGGCCTCCCGCGCCGGGGGACGGCCCGGACGGCCTCCCACGTGCCCTCTTGTAGGGTGGAGGCCGTGAGCACGTCCCTGGAGCACCTCGCCGCCGTCGCCGCCGCCGGCGTGCCCGGGCTCGCGCCCGTGGCCGTGGGCCCGTCCCCCGACGACGACGAGGACTTCCGCTCGGCAGTGGTCCTCGACGCCACCGGCCGGCGCTGGCGGGTGCGGTCCCCGCTGAGCCCGGAGGCGAGCGTGCGCCTGGAGACGGAGCACCTGGTGCTGCGCTCCTTCACCCCTGCCATCCGCTCCCGGCTGCCCTTCCTCGTCCCCACCGCCGTCGGCTGCGTGGAGCACGGCCAGCTGCACGCCTTCGTCCACTCCCACATCGAGGGGGCCCCGCTGGGCATCGACGCGCTCGCCCGGATGGCCGCCCACCCGGACCCGCAGGACCAGCGGCACGTGCCCAGCGCCGACCCCCCGCCCACGCTGGCCGTGCAGCTGGGGCGCGTCCTGGCGGCCGTGCACGCCCTGCCCCCCGCCCTGGTGCTGGACGCGGACCTGCCCGGCTACACGGCCGAGCAGTGCCGGCAGCGCCGCCGCACGGAGATCGCCCGGGCCGCCGCGACCGGGCACGTGCCCGCGGCGCTGCTGCGCCGGTGGGAGCGCACCCTGGAGGACGGCACCGCCTGGGACTTCCGTCCCCGCGTCGTCCACGGGGACCTCCAGGAGGACGACCTCGTCATCGCCCGCGGCCGGATCCGCGGGGTGACGGGCTGGACCGACCTGCACGTGGGCGATCCCGCCGAGGACTTCGCGTGGCTGATCGGGGCGCGGGACACGCGCTTCGCCGGCGCGGTGCTGGAGGCCTACACCGCCGCCTGCCGGGGCCGTTCCTTCCGTGCGCCCGACGACGAGCCCGATCCGCACCTGCTGGAGCGCGCCCGCCTGGACGCCGAGCTCGCCGTCGCCCGCTGGCTCGTGCGGGGGGTGGACCGCGGGGACGACGCCACGGTCGCCGACGCGCAGCGGATGCTCGCCGCGCTCGAGCGGGACGTCGCCCGGCGGGACCCGGCAGCGGCGGAGCCGGCCCCGGGACCCGGGCAGGCACCGGGGGCCGGCCCCGGTCCGGACGCCCCGACCGGCTAGGGCCGGATCGGCTCAGAGCGGCGACAGGAGGCGACGTGTCGGGGTGGACGCCGAGGCGGACACGGTGGTTGATGGCCGTCTGGGCGGCCGTGTTCCTGGTCTACGGCGCGATCCTGCTCGTGCAGGGCGACGGGATCGGGTGGGTCGTGGTCATCGGGGCGCTGGTGATGCTGGCCGGCATCGTGCTGACGGCTCGGGACGGTGGTCGCCACCGGCCGTGAGGAGAAGCGGATCCTCCCGGCCGGGCGCACGGGCACGCTGGTCGCCGCCGGGCCGCTGGTGCGGCCCGGGCTCGGACGACGACGCACGACCCCACCGGGCGGCCCAGTCCGCCGCCCCCCTCATCCTCCTCCCCCCGTGGCGAGGACGGACTTCAGGAGGCGCGGGCTGGGCGCGGGGACGGGACCGGCGGGCTCGAGGACGGCGGGACCCTGCAGCCGAGCCCGTCCGGCAGGTGCAGGGGCCGATCACACCCACTCCACCGGCGTCCCCGGCCAGCACTCCTAGGCCCGCAGCACCACGCGGTAGGCCTCCCGGACGACGGCCTCGAGCTCCTCGGTCCCCGCGAGGTCGTGCGGGCGGACCACCCGGTCCTCCGCCACGTAGTAGAAGGCCGCGGTGACGTCCTCCAGGGGCGCCCCGCGCAGCCGCGACCACGCGAGCCGGTAGACGGCCAGCTGCGCCGAGCGTTCCTGGAGCTCCCGCCCGGCCGGGGCCCGGCCCGTCTTCCAGTCGACCAGCTCCCACGTGCCGTCGCCGTTGCGGAACACGGCGTCGACGCGCCCCCGCACCGTGATCCCGCCGATCGGGGTCTCCAGGGGGAACTCCACGGCGTACGGCTGCCGGTCCGCCCACGGGCTCGCGCGGAACGTCGCGGACAGCCCGGGAAGGTCGTAGGCCTCGTCGACGTACTCGTCCGCGCTGCCGGGCAGCTCCCCCACGTCGAAGATCGCGGAGCTGCCGTAGAACTGCTCCACCCAGGCGTGGAACGTGGTGCCGCGGCGGGCCGCGGTGCCCGGCCGGCGCGGCATGGGCCGGCGCAGGCCCGAGACCACGTCGTGCGGGTCCCGGGAGAGCGCCACGAGCGTGGACGCCGAGACGTGGGACGGCATAGGCACCGTCCGCTCGCTGCGGGCGTCCTCGTGCCGGGCGAGCAGGATCCGGGCCTCCTCCGACCAGCGGCGCGGGTCGGGGGCGAGGCCGTCGCGCTCCGCGGCGCCGAGGAGGTCCTCGACGTCGAGGCCCGCGGTGTCCGGGAAGCCGCGCGCCAGCACCGCGCGGGCCGCCCCCTCCAGCGCGTCGCGGCGGCCCCGGTGCGGGGGCGGGCTCACGCGCACGGAGCTCGTCCCGTCCTCGGCGGTCACCGTCTCGGTGATCTCCGGGCCCTCGAGCGGGTCGTAGGGCCACGGCGCGCTGAGCACGGTGGCCGCCGCCGGGTTCTGCGTGCCCGGCGGGACCTCCGCCCACGGCCCCCGCCGCACGGACGGGGCCGGGCCCTGCGTGAGCGGGGCCAGCTCCGCGACGAACACGGAGGGCTCCTGCCCGGTCCGGGCCGTGCCGCGGAAGACGGTGCACGAGAGCTCGAGCACCGACCGGGCGCGGGTGACCGCCACGTAGGCGAGACGGCGCTCCTCGTCCTCCGCGTGCTGGGCGGCGAGCTCGAGGTAGTCGGTGTGGGAGTCCTCCAGCGCCTTGAGGTCGGTCGTGTCCACGGACCACTGGGGCAGGAACCGGGCGTCCCCGCGCAGCGGCCAGGGGAGGGCGCCGGTCTCGACGGTCCAGCGGGACGGGTTGTCGGTGGGGAAGTTCTTCGTGTTCAGGCCCGGGACGTAGACGTGGTCCCACTCGAGACCCTTGGAGGAGTGCACGGTGACGAGCTGCACCGCGTCCTGGCGGGGACGGTCGGGGCCGGGCTCGAGCCCGTTCTCCTCGGCGAGCGTGACGTCGAGCCAGGCGAGGAACGCGGAGACGTCGCCCGTGGCGGAGGACGCCGTGAACGTCAGGGCCGCCTCGTGGAACGCGTCCAGGTTGCGCCGCGCCTGGTGCGACGAGCGGTGGGGGTGGGCGGCGACCTCGACGTCGAGGCCCATGACCGTCTCGACCTCGTGCAGCAGGCTCGGCAGGTCGTCGGCGAGGAACGGGCGCAGGTGGTCGAGCTCGTCGCGCAGCCGCAGCATCCGCGCGCGCGCGGCGTCGGAGAGGGAGCGGCCGTGGGCGGAGACCCAGCCGGGCCGCGGCAGGGTCTCCAGCGCCTCGATCAGGGAGGCGTGGTCGGAGAGGTCGGGCTCGACGAGCGCGTCCTCCTGCGCCTCCTCCTCCGTCACCGGGGACTCGAGGTCCTCGGGCCGGCCCGCCTCCGCCGCCTCGGTGCGCCGGCGCTCCAGGTGGGCGGCCCAGTCGGACAGGGCCATGAGGTCGCGGGTCCCGATCCGCCAGCGGGCGCCCCCCAGCAGCCGGACCAGGGCGTCGGAGCGGCCGGGGTCGTCGAGCACCCGCAGGGTCGCCACGACGTCACCGACCTCCGGGGTGGCGAGCAGCCCGCCGAGGCCCACGACCTCGTAGGGCAGGCCGCGGGCGGCGAGCTCCCGGCGGACGGGCTCGATCTGGGAGCGCTTGCGGCACAGCACCGCCATGGTCGGCATCTCCGCCGGGTCCCCCCGGTGCTCGGCGCGCCGGGCCCGCACCTGCTCGGCGATGGCCACGGCCTCCTCGACGTCGGTGGCGTAGCGGCTCAGCCGGACCTCGCCGGGTCCGGCGCCGGGCCGGGGGTCCAGCTCGGGCACCGTCAGCGGGGACGCGCCCCGCGCCCACGGGGGCAGGCTCCGCAGCGGGGCGGCGAGGGTGTTGGCGACGTCGAGGATCCGGGCGTCGTTGCGCCACGCCGTGGTCAGGAAGCTCGGGCGCCCGTCCTCGCCCGGGGCCACCGGGAAGGAGTCGTAGAAGCCGAACAGCTGCCCGGCGGAGGCCCCGCGGAAGCCGTAGATCGACTGCTGCGGGTCGCCCACCGCCATCACGGAGTGCCCGTGGCCGAACAGGGCGGAGAACAGCCGCAGCTGCGCGTGGGAGGTGTCCTGGAACTCGTCGAGCAGCACCACGCGGTGGCGCTGACGCTCGGTGTCCCGGGCGGTGGGGTCCTCCGCCGCCAGCCGGGCGGCGGCGGAGAGGAGGTCGCCGAAGTCCATGGCCTGGGCCTCCCGCTTGCGGCGGGTGAACTCCGCGACGAGCTCGGCGAGCACCCACGAGGCCCGCTGGGTGTGCTCGACCTTCTTCAGCGTGGGGCCCAGGCTCCGCTTCCGGCGGCCGGGCGGCGTCGTGGCCAGCTCGCCCAGCAGCTGCTCGGCGAAGCGCTCCACGGCCTCCGGGGCCACGAGGTGCTCGGCGCACGCGGACGCGAGGCCCAGCACGGCCCGGACCATGGTCGACTTGGCGGGCATGGCCTCCAGCAGCTCGCCCGTCCAGTCCTCGACGGTCTGTGCGGCGAGCTGCCACGCCTGGGCCGGGCCCAGCAGGGTCGTGTCCGGCTCGATGCCGATCCGCAGCCCGTAATCCCGCACGAGCGCGTTGGCGTAGGAGTGGTAGGTGCTGACGGTGGGGTCCTGGGGCGCCTGCGGGACGTCGTCCTCGCCCTCCGCGGCGGGCACCTCGACGCCGGCGGCGCGCAGCGTGGCCAGCCGGTGGCGCATCCGCTCCCCCAGCTCGCCCGCGGCCTTGCGGGTGAACGTCACGCCGAGCACCTGGTCGGGGGCGACGACCCCGTTGGCCACGAGCCACACGACGCGGTCGACCATGGTCGCGGTCTTGCCGGACCCCGCCCCGGCGACGACGAGCCGCGGGGTCAGCGGCGCGCTGATCACGGCGGACTGCTGGGGCGTGGGCCGGCGGCCGTCGCCGTCGAGCAGCTCCGCGAGCTCTTCGGGGTTGTAGCGCGGGTCCACCCCGCCGTAGGGGTGCACGGCCTCAGGGGCGCGGGGCGCACCCGTGGTGGTCGGGGCGTCGGTCATGCGGGTTCCGGTCTCCTCCCGGTCGGGTTCGGGGCTCACGGTTCGCTCACCTGCCGTCCCTCTGCGCACAGGGGGCAGATCTGCGGCAGCTTGCAGCCGTGGCCGTTGAACGCGCCCTCGGACTGGTCGTGGCGGGCCGTGAAGCGCTCCCCCGCGACGAGCTCGGCCGCGCGGGTGATCAGCTCCCGGGCCCAGGCGGCGCCGGGCTCCAGGGGGTCCTGCTGCTGGACGCGCGGGGTCTTGTCGTCGGTGCCCAGCTGGACCAGCAGGGCACCGCCGGACAGCTCCGTGACGGTGCCCTCCGGCAGCACGAGCTCGGGCCCGTCCTCGCCCGCGGCCATCGCCGCCCCGGCGCCGGCGCTCAGGGCGACCTGGTAGGCGGCCAGCTGGGGGTGCTCGGGGATCTTCGCCGAGACGGGCTTGGTGCGGCCGGTCTTGAGGTCGACGACCACGTAGCGGCCCTGCTCGTCGACCTCGAGCCGGTCCACCCGCCCGCGCAGCAGGGCGTCCCGGGCCCGCCCCTGGACGAGGACGCTGAAGGAGCCCTCGACCGAGGCGAGCCGCCGGCCGTGCTCCCGGCGGGCGTCCAGGACGTACTGGGCGAACTTGCGCAGCATCTGCCGCGCCCGCTCCAGCTGCACCGCGGACTCCCAGGTCTCGGGCAGCCCGAGGGTGGGCCAGCGGCGCTCCAGCTCCGCGACCAGCTCGGTGCCGGCGGCCTCGGGGAGGTCCTCGGCGACGGCGTGCACGAGCGAGCCGAGGCTGCGGCTGAGGTCGGTCGCGGCCTCGCCGCGGGAGGCGGCCACGAACCAGTCCAGCGGGGAGCGGTGGATCGTCTCGATCCGGGACGGGGAGACGGGCACGGGGACGCCGTCGTCGAAGACCGGTTCGGTGCTGGTCAGCGGGGCCGTGCCCCACCAGGTGTCGGGGTGGGCGCCGGGCACCGGGCGCGGGGAGCGGGCGATGCGGTGCAGCAGCCGGGCGGCCGCCTCCGAGCGCACCGGGTCCTCCTCGTGCAGCTGGACCCACTGCCGCAGCTCGGCCACGAGCGCGCGCAGGGTCATGGGCCGCGGCGCGTCGACCGGGGCGCGGGCGCCCTCGGGGCCCGTGCCGGGCGGGTCGACGAGGTCGAGGAACTCGGAGGGCTGCTCGTCCTCGTTGGACGCCGCCGTGACCACGAGCGTGCCGCAGCTGCGGGAGACGGCGGCCGAGAAGGAGCGCAGCTCGTCGTGGCGGACCTCCCGCATCCGCGTCAGCGGCGTCACCCGGGCGGCCTGCTCGGTCCCGAGGTCCAGGGCGTCGGTGAGCAGGTCCGCGCCCAGCAGGCGCCCGCGCAGGCGGGTGTTCGGCCACAGGCCCTCCTGGACGCCGGCGACGAACACGACCGGCCACTGCCGCCCGGCGGCGGTCGCGGGGGTCATGATCTCGACGGTCTCGTCGGTCGGGGCCCGGGCGGCCAGGGTGTCCATCGGCAGGTCCTGGCTCTCGATGTAGTCGAGGAACTGGGCGGGGCTCGCCCCGGGGAGGTGGTCGACGTAGCGCTCGGCGGACTCGAAGAGCGCGACCACGGCGTCGAGGTCGCGGTCGGCCCGCTCCCCGGCCGGGCCGCCCTCGAGGGCGCGGCGGCGCCACGCGTCGGCGACGGCGGCGGCCTCCCACAGCGCCCACAGCACGGTCTCCGCCGTGGCCCCCTCCTCCCGCAGGGCGCGGGTCCCGGCGGAGATCATCCGGGCGACCCGGCGGGCGGCCCCCGAGCGCACGCCCGCGGCGTCGAGGGCCCCCGGCGCCACGAGCGCCTCGACGAGCAGGTCGTCGCTGGTGCGCCCGCCGCCCCCGGCGAGCTCCTCCGCCCGCAGCCGCTGGCGCAGCCGGCGGAGGTCCATCGGCGAGGCGTTGCCGATCCGGGAGGTCAGCAGCTCCACGGCCGCCTGCACCGTCAGGGCACCGAAGCGCTCCGTGTGCTCCGTGGCGCCCCGGGCCCGCGCGGCCTCGGCCTCGGTCACCACGCGCAGCGCCGCGAGCAGCGGCCGCACGGCGGGCTCGTCCCGCACGGGGGTCTCGGCGGCGGACGTGCTCACCGGCACGCCGAGCGCGGAGAGCTGCCGCTCGAGGCCCTCGAGGTAGCGGCCGTTGCGCACGACCACGGCCATGTCCGCGAGCGGCACGCCGGCCACGAGGTGGCGCTCCAGGACCTGGTGGGCGATCCACCGCGCCTCGTGCAGCGGGGAGGAGAGCACCGCCGTGACCACCTCGCCGGCCGGCGGCGCCGCGGCCGGCGTCCCGGGGCCCCCGTGCTCCGCGGCGGGGGCCCCGTGCTCCGCGGCGGGCGTCCCGAGCCGGCGGGGGGTGCGCACGACGGCGGGGATCCGCTCGGCCACGCGCTGCCAGACCTCCCCCACGGCGGCCGGCATGCGCCGGCTCGTGGTCAGCAGGTGCCGCTGCAGCGGGCGGCCGGGGTCGGCCAGCCGGTCGTCGAGGCTGCGCAGCAGGTCCGGGCGCGCTCCGCGGAAGCCCTGGACCACGGTGTCCGGGCACGCCGTCACCACCGTGTCCCGGCCCCGGCACAGCACGCCGAGCAGCCGGTGGATGGAGGGGGTCGCCTCCTGCAGGTCGTCGACGAGGACGAGGTCCAGGCGCTCCTGCTCGGCGCGAAGGAACTCGGGGCGGTCCTCGAGCAGCCGCGCCGCCTCGGAGACCAGGGCGGCGGGGTCGTAGGCCTCCGGCATCCGCAGCCGGCGCACGGCCTGGTACTCGGCGCGCACGGCAGCGGCGGCGGCCCAGTCCGGACGCCCCAGCCGGCGGGCGAGCGCCCGCAGGTCGTCGGGGGCGAGGTCGTACTCGGACATGCGGTCGAACACCTCCCGCACCTCCTGGCGGAAGCCGCGCGTGCCCAGCGCCTCCCGCAGGTCGGGGGGCCACGCGACGGCGGCGCCCTCCCCCACGGCATGGCCCGCCATCAGCTCGCCGATGAGCACGTCCTGCTCCGGTCCGGAGAGCAGCTTGGGGCTCTGCGCCACCCCGGCCAGGAGGCCCTCGTTCTGGGCCCGGCGCAGGAGGTCGAAGGCGTAGGACTGCCACGCGCGCACGGGCGGGGAGCTCATGGTGGCGGAGACCGTGGCGGTGAGGTCGTCGCGCAGCCGGGCGGCGGAGAGCCGGGAGGGCGTCAGCACGAGCAGACGGTCGGGGTCGAGGCCCTCCCGGATCCGGCGCGCCGCGAGCTCGACGAGCACGCGGGTCCGGCCCGTGCCGGGCCCGCCGACGACCAGCCGGGGACCGCACCCGGCGCGCAGCGCGACGACCTCCTCCTGCTCCGGGGTGGGCCGCCACCGGGTGCGCTCCTCGCCGGCGCCGCGCGGCGGGACGAGGCTCCACCGCACCGGCCCGGTGCCCGTGCCGGTGGGTGCGGTGGGAGGAGTGGGGTGCTCGGTCTGCCGCATGGTCCCATCTCATCACGGCGGTCGGACGCGGTAGCACCGGGCGCCGGGCCCGGGCCGGTGGCGGGTCGGAGGCGGCCGGTACGGTGGGGCCATGGCCTCGACCTCACGCCCTTCCAGCACCCCCGAGCAGCTGCCCCTGCCGGAGCCCGCCCCGCCGCGGGTGGACCGCCGCGCGGCGGCGCCCGCCGCTCCCGAGGGGGCCCAGGGCGCGCTCTTCGACCTCGACGAGGGGCGCGGCCCCTCGTCCCCGGCGTGGACGGAGCAGCCGCGGGCGGCCTTCGACCTGGAGACCACCGGGCGCGACCCCCGCACCGCGCGCATCGTCACGGCCTCGGTCGTGCGCACCGACGCCACGGGACGGGTGACCGACGCGTGGGAGTGGCTGGCGGACCCGGGGGTGGAGATCCCCGAGGAGGCGGCGGCCGTGCACGGGGTGAGCACGGAGCGGGCCCGTGCCGAGGGCCGCCCGGCGCGGGAGGTCGTCGCCGAGGTCGCCGCCGTGCTCGGCGAGCTGTTCGCGGCCGGGACCCCGGTGCTGGTGTTCAACGCCTCCTACGACTTCACGGTCCTCGCGCGGGAGGGGCACCGGCACGGCGTGGCGGTCCCGGTCCCCTTCCCGGTGCTCGACCCGTTCGTGCTCAACAAGCAGGTGCACCGGTACCGGCGCGGCAAGCGCACGCTCGGGGCGCTGTGCGAGGAGTACGGGGTCGAGCTCACGGCGGCCCACACCTCGGCGGCGGACTCCGTGGCCACCGAGCGGCTCGCGGTGCTCATGGCGCAGCGCTTCCCCGCGCTGGTGCGCCCGGCCGCGGAGCTGCACGCCGACCAGGTGGGCTGGGCCGCGGAGCAGGCGGCGGACCTGCAGGAGTACTTCCGCCGCACCCGCCCGGACGCGGTGGTCGACGGCACCTGGCCGTGGGAGCAGCCGGCGAACTTCACGATCTGGGCCCGGCCGGGGACGCCGCGGGCGAGGCGGAGGGCGGTCCTGGCGGCCTCGGTGCCGGTCGAGACCATGCGCAGCTCGGCGATGGCGGCGGCGCGGTCGACGAGCAGCTCGGCGCGCTCGGGCTCCCCGCGCGGCGTGGCGCCGGA
>NZ_JAMBOG010000020.1 GCF_023715525.1 Kocuria rosea
TGCTGGCGATCGCCGGGCTGGTCCCGCGCTTCGAACAGCACCAGGACGGCTGGAGACGTCAGAGCGAGGCGCTGCTGCGGGCCCGGCAGCAGTCCCAGCGCGCCACCACGGTCCCGGATGCCCACGAGCCGGCCGCAGGCGCCCGCGCCCAGCTCACCCCCGCCGCCCCGCGATCGCGGGCTCCCATCCCCCGGTAAAAACCGTGCCCCCGCACCCGCTCTGACCTCTTGCAGGGCCGGCCGGGCCGGCTGCCCACCGGCTCCGGTCCAGCCGGGCGAGGCGGCACAGGGCTAGGGCGGTGGTGTCGTCGTCGGCCGCTGCGGAATCGGCGTAGTCGCCGCACAGTCCCACGAGCTCTTCGGCGGGGGCGGACGGGCCGTCGCCTGCACCGACCCTGCTCGGGGAGGGGACTTGCTGTGCTGAAGGCCCCACAGGATGAGCGGCGGTGGTGAGGTGATGGCCGCACCGGGAGGGTACCGCCAGTAGCCGGAGGATGCGACACCGGGCCACGGCCGAGTGCATGATGCGGGCCCAGGTCGCTGCCGCCAGGCGGGCCGGGGTGAACGCCACTGCCGTCGCTCCCCGGCTTCACGGCTGCTGGGCGAAGCCCAGCATGTTCCGCATCGACCGTGAGGCCCGCACCGGAACCCCTGTCGCAACGCCGGGTCCGTGAAGCATGGACCCGCGAGTCAGTGGTTGATGCGACCGAGGGCGAGCTGGACCGCATCCAGGGTCCCGCACCCCAGCCAGCCCGAGCACGCTGATGGTGTTCCGTGAGCTCCGGTCACTGGGGGATGGCACGCGTGGCCGGACGGGGTGGGCGGGGCTCCTGCTGGGGAACGGCGGCGGTGGTGGCACGTACGACGACGCGGTGTTCGTCAGTTTCCCACGACCGACCATCCCACCGGTCTACCAGCCTCGTCAGTGGTTCGCGGGACAGGCCCTGACCGCCCTCACCAGGACTGTCCCGGATGAGGCAGGCGGGTGTTCAGGCCGCCCGAGGCGCAGCGACCGCCCGCAGGTCGAACGCCGCCCAGGCGTGGGTGGTGAGCTCGCGCAGGTACCCCTGGGCTTCCAGCACCTGCAGGGCACCTTGAAGCTGCTCGCCGGTGAGCTGGTGCTCCACGGCCAGGGCAGCCAGATCCAGGTGCGGGGCCTCCTCGAGGAAGTGATCGATCAAGGCGTCCAGGACCACCACCGCGTCCACGCTCAGGTGCTCGTCGTGAATGGCGCGGGAGCGCAGTCGCGCGGTGGCAGAGGCGGCGGCGTTGATGAGACGAAACGGAGAGGTGTACATGGGACGACAGATACCCGTGGCTTCCTGAAAAAACCCTAATGATCCCTGATCCCCACGAAGCCCTCTCCTGCAGTGCTGCCCCACCCATCGGCTCCGTGCAGCGCTGCAGGACCCGTCCTGCTGCGCCCCGGGAGCCGACGTGCCGGAGGGTGCGCCGGGAAGGGCGCCCCTGCCGGGTCCGGGCAGACGGAACGGCGTCCACCCCTACGAACGGCCCTCACCGCGCCCACCATCCAGGAGGTCCTGGGCAGCTCGGTGACCGCGGCGTCGAGCTGGTGCCGGTCCGGCTCCACCGCCACGCTGGCGGCCAGCCCGTAGCCAAGGGCCGCCGGGGTCACACGCGTGCCAGCGGGCCACGACCGCTCCGCGAGTGAGGTGGGGCACATAGACTCATGGTCACCGAGGTAGGGAGGTTGCATGGGCATCGAGGACGAGTTGCGCGCTCGGGCGGCTGCCCCGGGGACGAACGAGCCGGACTCGCCCCGTCGAGCCGCATTGGATGGCGAGGCTCGAGGGCTGGGTCTGGAACAGGCCTTGGCAGACGTTCGGCAGGTCGCGATCGAGGCCAGCGAGCTGCTGCGCGCAGAAGGTCTGAAGCCGGCCAGACTTGTGTACGCCCCACCGGACGCCAAGTCCTACCCCGTAATCGGCCAGGCGTTCTCCATGGTCAGATGCGGTTACGGGTGGCACGTGGTTCGCGGCGTGGTCGTCGGCACGGACGGCCGGCTGTGGGCACGCAGGCAGGTCCACGACCCGACGCCGCAGAAGGACCTGGATGCCTGGATCCTGCAGGTGGAACCGCCCCACGGGCGGGGCCAGCTGCCGCCTGCTGTGGAGTACGACGGAAGGGCCCTCCACACCGTGCGCTGGATCTCCGAGAACGAGTACACGAAGGTCGACCTCATCGACCGGCTCACGGACGGCTACGCGCGGCTGCTGCTCCTCCATCACCAGCGCGCGACATGAGGGGTGAGCCCGCGGAGCGGGTGCCACGGTACTTCCAAGAACGCATCTCATAATGTGGTGAGCTGCAGGATCTCGAGGTGGGGGCAGCCCGACGCCCTCACCGTGTCATCGCGCAGGGCCTCCACCTGTGGTGCGCCCACCCCCGCCCCTCGACATAGGAACGACCATGGAACCCCAGGACATCTCCTTCCGTACCCGCAAGTGGGTCAAGCCCGAAGACCTCAACGCCAACGGCACCCTCTTCGGCGGCAGCCTGCTGCGCTGGATCGACGAGGAGGCCGCGATCTACGCGATCGTCCAGCTCGGCAACCAGCGCGCCGTGACCAAGTACATGTCGGAGATCAACTTCGTCAGTTCCGCCGAGCAGGGCGACATCATCGAGATGGGTCTCACCGCCACCGGCTTCGGGCGGACGTCGTTGACCATGCGCGCGCAGGTGCGGAACATGATCACCCGGGAGCTGATCTTGACCATCGACAAGATCGTGTTCGTGAATCTGGACCGCGAGGGCCGGCCGGCCCCGCACGGCTACACCGAGATCACCTACGACCGCGACCGGATCCCCACCACAGCCGTGCCCACCGTGGGCTAGCGGAAGTACCGCGGCAGCGGGCAGCTCCCGGACAGACGGGAGCGCGCCACACTGTGCGATGAGCTCCACCGGCAGTCGCCGGGCGCCGATGATGGTGATGGCCAGGGTGGCCTGCGTCTGTCGAGACTCTTTCCTCGTAGGCCATCACCGCCGCCGATCGTCCCGCGAACACCCCGGGGGACGGTGGCGTCCGTCGCTGAGACCACCCGGTGGCGGATGGCCGCGCCGGACACCGAGAGGCTCTGGTCCCGACAGGGTCGGCTCCTGAGCGCGCAGGGACGCCAGACCAACCGGGGACCCCGGACGGCGGCCTCGATCCCCGCACCGTGCTCGACATGCCGCCGTGGGGAACCGTCGTCCTCGTGCTCCCGGCGGACCCCGCATCAGCACCGCACGTGTTGGCACTACGTCGTCACAGGCCGGCTCCTGCCGTGCATCAGAGGGGCCGCGGTTGACCGGTGGAGGCGGTCGTGCCCCCGTCGACGGGGATCACCGCACCCGTGATGTAAGCGGCGTCGGGGCCGGCCAGGAACAGGACGGCACGGGCGACGTCCTCCGGGGTGGCAGCCCGTCCCAGTGCCACCCGATTGTGCAAGGCGGCGGCGAAGGCCGGATCGTCCAGGCGGTCCTGGGTGAGACGGGTGGCGGTGAAGGCCGGGGCGATGACGTTGGCGCGCACCCCGTAGGCCCCCAGATCCAGCGCCAGGCTCTGCACCATGGCGTTCACCGCGCCCTTGGTGGCGTTGTAGGCGAACTGCCCCCAGTCCCCGCGCAGGCCGGACACGGAGGAGATCGCCACGAGGTTTCCGCGGGACTGCTTCAACAACGGCACGGCGGCGCGGGCGACGAAGAGCACAGCGTCGAGGTTGATGCTGCGCATACGCTCCCACGCCGCGTCGTCGTAGTCCTCGATCTCCCCGCCCTCGAACACACCGGCGTTGTTGACGGCGACGTCCAGGCGACCGAAGCGATCGGCGATCGCAGCGACGAGCCCCTCGACCTCGGCGCGGTCGGCGACATCGGTGGTGCGCACCAGGACCCGCTCCTCGGGGAACTCCTCGACCGTCTCCCGCAGAGGTTGTTCGTGGCGGCCGGTGACGCACACGCTGGCTCCCTGCTCCAGGAAAGCCCGCGCAATGGCCTGGCCGATACCGGAACCGGCTCCGGTGACCAGAACCACAGTGCCGTCATAGGGATAGCGAGCCCACGCGATCATGGTTGCTCCTATGTCAAGCAGCTGTTGGTAGGCAGGATGGGGATTCGATGTGCTGGTTGGTCAGGGGCTTCTGCGCCTGATCGCGGATCAGGAGGTAGTACACCACGCGGGCGATCTTGCGTTTCATGCAGCGCAGAGCCTCCATGGTGGTCTTTCCACTGGCTTTGAGCCGTTCGTAGTAGTCCTTGCCAGGTCCTGGCAAGCGGATCTGGGTGATCGCGATTCGGTGCAGGGCGCAGTTGAGCTGCCGGTTCCCACCCCGATTCAGTCGTACTCGTCCGGCGGTCTTGCCCGACCACACCGGGATCGGGGCCACCCCGGCGGCCATCGCGAAGCACGCCTCGGTACGGAACCGGCCCACCCCGGCGACCTCGGCGTAGATCGTCGCCGCGCTGACCTCCCCGCACCCGGGCAGCTCCAGCAACTGCGGTGCCCGTAGCCGTACCAGGGCCCGGATCCGTGCGCTCAGCCCGGTGATGGCCTCACACAGCCGCTCCACATCGGCCAGGACCTGCCCGGCGATCTCCGCGACGATGCCTACCTGCCCGGCCAGGAACTCCCGGATCTGTGTCCGCACCCGGGCGCGGTCCAGGGACCGCGGGGCCGGATCGAGCTCGGGATCCAACTCGTGCAGGTGCCAGCGCAGGCGGTTGATCGCCCGGGTGCGCTCGGCCACCAGGTCATCGCGGCGGGCCACCAGCAGCGCCACCTCCCGGGCGGGCTCGTCGGTGACCGCCCTCGGCAGGTCCTCCTCCCGCGCCACGGCCCGGGCCACCGCCAGCGCGTCGATGGGATCGGACTTGCCCCGGGTCCGGGCCGAGGCCCGGTGCCGGGCCATGAGCTTGGTGGGCACCCGCACCACCGGCTCCCCGTGAGCCAGCAGGTCCCGCTCGAGCATCCCCGACAGGTGCCGGCAGTCCTCGATGCCCCAGACCCGGCTTTGATCGATGAACGCCGTGCGCGCCCACCGATAAGCCTTCTCGTGACCGGCGTGCGTGGCCGCGACCGTGAGCTGGCCGATCTGCTTGCCGGCCGCGTCCACGGCCACGAACGTATGGGAATGCTTGTGGACGTCCGCGCCGATGGCAATCACCATGGTGAGTGCCTCCCTTCCCAGTGAGGTAACCGGTTGGGCCGGTCGGCGGGCACTTCACAGTGGGGGCGATGCCACGCTCCTGACTTGTCTTGAATGGGTGGTGGCCGGCACTGGGGAGTCTGCAGCTTCGTAGTGTTGAGAGTGGCGGTCGGCGCTGGTCCGCAAGCTTCTTGCCGCCCCTGGAAGGGGCTGGCTCATTGATAGGGTGCCCGGCCGATCGCCACCTGCCCTGGGTGTGGTTCGACAGAGGCGTGCAGATGGATTGAAGTCAGAGTGCCCACCGAGGGAGCTTCACATCCCTGCCAGTGGAAGCAGTCTGCCATGACCGTCATCGGGATCGATCCGCACAAGTCCTCCCTCACCGCCGCAGCGTTAGCCGCCGATGGCACCGTAAAAGCCACACAGCGTTTCGCCGTGACCAAGGGCACCGGCCCGGCCGTGGTGGCCTGGGCCTCCCAGTTCGAGGACCTCCTGTTCGCCGTGGAAGGCGCCCAGGGTTTGGGCCGAGGCATTGCCCAGTACCTCACTAGTCAGGGCCACGAGGTCCTCGATGTGCCCTCCACGCTATCGATGAAGGCCCGGGTCTTGCACACCGGCGGTGGACGCAAGACCGATGCCGCCGATGCCCGGGCCGTGGGATGGGCTGCCCAGCACCATCAGGGCCTGCGGCGTGTGGCGGCCGAGGATCACGCCGAGATCCTGGACCTGCTCACGCATCAGCGCGACGCACTCAAGGGTGAGCGGACCCGGGCTCTGAGCCGGTTGCACGAGTTGCTGCGAGACCTGATCCCCGGTGGTGTGCCGAGGGGCCTGACTCTCACCAAGGCGCGGTCGGCCTTGCGCGGGCTGCGGCCGGCCACGGCCATCGAGCAGTGCCGCCGGGATCTGGCCCGCGATCTGATCGGTGAGGTGGCCCGGCTCGAGAAGCTTATGGACAACTACCAGCAGAAGATCGCCGAAGAGCTTCAGGCCACCGGCACCTCCTTGATGGAACTGCCGGGCCTCAGCACGATCCTGGCCGGGAAGATCCTGGGCGAGGTCGGCGACGTGCGCCGGTTCCCATCACCCGGGCACTTCGCCAGCTACACCGGCGCTGCGCCCCTGGATACCTCCAGCGGGGACAACCTGCGGCAACGCCTGAACCCCGGCGGCAATCGCCAGCTGAACTCCGCGCTGCACGTAATGGCCGTGTGCCAGATCAGCCACGCAGGCCCCGGCCGGGACTACTACTTGAAGAAAATTCACGAAGGCAAGACCCCACGTGAGGCCCGCAGAGCCCTCAAACGCCGGTTGAGCAACGTCATCTACCGCACCATGGTCAACGACCTGACGGCTCGCAAACCGGCGCTCTCTTGACACAGAGGCCCTATCAAGCCACGCCGACCGGTCCTTCACACCCGGTGCCGGCACAACCATGGCCAGCCAGCCCCAACGGAGCGGCATCGAGGCTAGGAGCCAGGCACCAGGTGCAAAGGATCCAACCACCGCAGCACTTGCGGCACCACTCACCCTCACACTGACCTCGATGCTACGCACCCCATCCGGTGAACCGGTGAACTGCTTGGCTGGGAAGCGGCAATGGCGCCCAGCACCATCACGAAGGCACCCACACGCTCAGCGCATCACCCCGACCGCCGACCTCCCTCCATCGCGTCGATGTGCTCCGATCCCTTCCGTCCGAGACGTGGCTGAGCACCCCGCACGCGGACGGCCCGATGTGGAGACCTTCCTCCCATGACGGCTCCCCTGCCCCCTCCCTTCAGTCGGGTGTCGTCAGCGGGTGGCCTCACCGCAGCCAACCAGCGGGTTCGGCAGCCGGGCGTGGCACTGGACGCCCGGGACCGCCCCACGACACGCCCTGGCACCTCTCGGCGACGCCGCAGGGCGAAGCGTCCGGGAACCGGCCGCGGGAGAACCCCTGACGCCACCCTCCGAGCGCGCAACCGGCTCACGCCGTGTCACGGTGACTCCAGCAGGACCCGTCTGCAGCGCCCCGGGGCCACCTGGCTACGGCAGGTAGTCCGGTGCCGGCTCGAGACCGAAGAACTCCTCCAGCGTGTTGACCCGCGCGTCGGCCTCTGCCGCCGCCTGCAGGTCCTCCACCAGGGCCGGACCGACATAGCGCAGGTGCCAGGGCTCGTAGGTGTAGCCGGTGACGGCCTCCTCGCCTTCGGGGTAGCGGATGATGAACCCGTACTCCCCGGCGTGCTCAGCCACCCACGCCCCGACCGGGGTGTCCTCGAAGCAGGCCTGCAGCGCGCACGCCCCGTCGGCGTTGGCCACGTCCATGGCCAGCCCAAGCTGGTGCTCGCTGTAGCCGGGCCGGGCCGCGATGGTGTCAGCAGTGGCCTGCCCGTACTGGGCCACGTAGCTGTCGTAGAGGCTGGCCTGGTGGGCGGAGGAACGGTACCCGCTCACGGCCACGAGGTTGACCCCGTCGACCTCCGCCGCCCGGCTCATGCGCTGGTAGGCCTCGGCGGCCTCGGTGCGCAGGTGCTCGGTCTGGACCCGGACAAGGTAGTCCGGCACGTAGCTCGGCGGGTCCAGCGGCCGGTGCTTGTTGACCACCACGGTCAGGCTCGAAGCGGAGTCGATGTCGTAGGCCGCCCCTGTCGCGACCGCCGTCGACGGGGCCACCAGACCCGTCGCCAGCGCCAGTACCGTCGCCGTACCACCGAGTCCACCCAGCTTCTTCTTCAGCATGCTCACGCCCCCACGTGTCCGGAAAAGATCCGTCTCAGCGTACCCACATGAGCCCACGGACGCGTGCTGTGTGACACATGCGCCCAGGCTCCGGGGCGCTCGGGCTCTCCGGGGCGCGGACGGCTTATCCTCTCAGCAGCGGTACAGCAATCGGCCGCGGCAACCTCGGACGGGCAAAGGATGCTGTTGTGGACCACAAGCTCTCCGTGACCGTCCAGGTGGCTCTGGACGGGCAGAAGGTGCGGATCAGTGCCGGCGGATGCCTGACCCGGCTCAGCCAGTCGGGCCTGCACCCGCTGATCCGCCGGGCCCGCGGCCTCGCCCCGGGTGTCCAGGTCACCGTCGATCTGACCGGCACCCGTCACGTGGAGGCGATCGGGGTGGAACTGCTGCGCTGGGCGGTCGACCACGACGTCCCCGACCACCACGGGCCCGCGGTGGAGATCGTGGTCCCGGAGCCGCTGCCCGACCATCTGATCCCCGCCGCACCCCCGGTGCCGGACGCCTCGGGCGGCACCGGCCGCCCGCCCGGCCGGCCGAGGACGGCACCTGCAGAACGCTGACCGCGGGGCACGACAGCACCCCCTGTCGTCCCGGCTCGGATGACGGTGGGGTCGGCAGTTCTCGGCTGCGCCGGCAGCGCACGGCGGCCCCGTCCCGGCGCGCCGGTTCCTGCCCGGGCTGATCCCGCTGACCTGGGACCGCCCGATCGACCCGGTCGAGGTCTTCGACCTGACCCTGTCCTGGAGCAGGCCGCCGAGGCCTGCCGCGCGACGGACGGACACCGCGCCCTCGAGGTCCTGCTCACCACCGACCGACCTGTTCTCGCACGGCGCCTTCCCCTCTCCCCCGATCCCCCGGAGGGACCGACTGTGTCGAGGTCGAACCACGCAGCTGGTGCTCCCGGTCCGGCGGCGTCGCGTGAGCCGGTCTCCCACGATCGGCGTCGGAGCCTGGAACCGGCGGGGCCGGCGGCGACGGATCAGGTTTCGGGATCAGGTCCGGCAGGTGAACAACTGCTGAACAGGTAGCGTAACGGTACTGGGTCTGTCTGGGCCCGACAATGGGGTGGATGTCAAGGGTGTTCGGGGAGCACGCGCGCATCTGGAACGTGAGGTGTTGCCATGTCCGGCCGGATTCTTCACGTGATCCGACGGGTTGGCGTCGTCGGGGGACGCGTCCTGGTCTACGCCCTGATCTGGGCGGGGCTCGTGCTGCTCATCACCGCCGCCGGCATCCGTTTCTACTGGGGCAGGATCTCTGTGGGCCAGATGCTCCTGAACCTCGTCTCCGTGGAAACCGACGGCGGGGGCGGGGCCATCGTCTGGGTCGGCGTCCTCGGGATCGGCGTCGCGCCCCTGCTCATCACCGTCGGGATCGCCCTGTGGCAGTGCTTCCGGCGCCGCGCGCGCCACCACCACGGCGACGAGACGCGTCCTCGTCGATCGCCGTGGATCGCGCGCACCGTCTTCACCGCCTCGGTGGCCGCGGTGGTCGTCGGCGGCACCACGGCCTTCGCCACCACGGTGGGTATGGGGGACTACATCAAGGCGGCGAACTCCCGGTACGACCTCGGCGACTACTACGCGGAGCCGACCGTCACCGGCGACCAGCACAAGCGCAACCTGGTGCTGGTCTACCTCGAGTCCGGCGAGGCCACCCTTGCGGACGACCAGCTCTCGGAGACGGACGCGTTCGCTCCCCTGCAGGAGGTCACCCGGGCCTCGGACGGCTGGCGGAGCGTGCACGATCTCCGGCAGTACGAGGGTGGAGGCTGGACCATGGCCGGGCTCGTCTCGACGCAGTGCGGCGTCCCGCTGAAGGACATGGTCTCCACCGCGGGCAGCGGCGCCTCGGACGGGTCCGACGGCGACGTCGACGCCTACCTGGGAGGGCTGACCTGCCTGGGCGACGTCCTCGACGAGCACGGTTACCACAGCGTCTTCCTGGGCGGGGCCAACGCCTCCTTCGCCGCGAAGGACACCTTCCTGCACAGCCACGGCTACTCCGGGGTGAAGGACCTCTCCGACTGGCGCGCCGCCGGCGAACCGGAGAAGCACTTCCGCAGCGACTGGGGCCTGAGCGACGAACGCCTCATGGCCCACGCCAAGGACGAGGTCGACGAGCTGCACGCCGAGGCGGAGAGGACCGGCCAGCCGTTCCACCTCTCCGTGCTGACGCTGGACACCCACGAGCCGGTGCACGTCTTCGACTACTGCACCGTGGATGCGCAGAACGAGGTCGCCTCCGTGCTCTCCTGCTCCATGACCCAGGTGGCCGGATTCGTGGACCACATGCAGGAGAAGGGCTACCTCGACGACACCGCCGTGGTGATCATGGGCGACCACCTCATGCCCAAGAACGCCGGCGACGCTTTCCACGAGCAGCTGGACGACCACGAGAACCGCACCATCTTCAACCGGATCTGGATTCCGGGCGAGGACGCGAACAGCACGCTGCGCCCCCGCGCGGACCAGCTGAGCATGTACCCCACGATCCTGGAGGCTGCCGGCCTGACCCTGCAGGGTCACGAGGCCGGGCTGGGCGTGTCCGCCTTCGCCCCGGAGGTCCCGGACGGTTCAGCGCAGGCGATGGAGCCGGGTCCCTATGCCGAGCTGCTGAGCTCGCGCTCCCCCTGGTTCTACGCGCAGGCCTGGGCCGGCGAGAGCGCCGCCCGGTAGCGCCGGCCCCGGCTCTGGCCGTGGCCACGGTCGGGCACGTGGTCGTGGCGATGAGCCCGGACTGCACCGTGATGCCCCGCCGCCCGCTTCCCCACCGCGGTGGCCACCGGCGCGTTCTGAGCCGTGGGCTCCGTCGGCGCGCGCCAAGTTCGCAGCCCCGGTCGGTCCTCCAGCGGCTGCCGCGCCCCCGTGCCTCGGCCAGCCGGGGAGCATCGCGGATCCGGAAGTCGGTGCAGGTCTGGCGCTGCCCATCCAGGTCCTTGCCGGCGGACCTTCCCCCGGCCACCGAACCGGTGATGCGCTCGCCTCTGGTCCCCGGTCTGGTTGTTGTTCGTCGGTCTCACCGGGCTGGGGCCGGTTGGCGAACGCGGCGTGCACGCCGGGGCCGTTCGACCCCGCTGTCAGGCCCCTGCCCCGAGGGGGTCGCCGAAGACGCCGACGGCGCCCTGAGCTGCCGGGTCCGCCGCCCCCCAGGGAGGAAATGGGCGGAACGGACGTCAGCGCATGAGTTGCCTGCTCGCGTGGCTGGTGCTCAGGCATGCCGGAGTTCTGCCGTGTCCGGGCTGACTCAGTAGACAGGTTTTCCCGGTTCGATTTGTGCCACCCAGGCCAGGATGCCGCCCTCGAGGTGGCGGAGCCGTTCCTCCCGCTGCGCGAAGTGCGGGCGCAGCGCGGCCAGGGCTGTCGCGGACCGGGCGCCGGCTTTGCAGTGCAGCACCAGGTCCATGCCGAGGACCTCGGCCGGCAGGGCGTCTGCGCCGCGCTCGAGCAGCTCGCTGAGCGGGACGGGGACGGTGCCCGGGATGCTCACCAGCTCTCTCTCCCAGGCCTCCCGCACGTCCACGAGCGCGAAGACGGCCTCGCCGCGCTCGCGGCGGGTCAGCAGCACGGCCAGCTCCTGGGGGCCGAGGACCTCGGCGGGCCCGGGGCCGTGGCCGGGCCGGGCGCAGACCGCCTGGGGGCTCTCGAGCGCGACCACCGGAGGTGCGCCAGGGTCCGGGGTCAGCCGCAGCTCTCGCCAGGTCATGGCGAGGGCGTCGTGGAGCAGGACCCGCCCGAGCAGCGGCTCGCCGACGCCGGTGATCAGCTTGACCGCCTCGGTGACCATGACGGAGCCGACGGTGGCCGGGAGCATCCCGACCACCCCGCCCTCGGCGCAGCTGGGCACCTCCCCGGCCGGCGGGGACTCGGGGTAGAGATCCCGGTAGGTGGGCCCGTGGCCCGCCCAGAAGACGCTGACCTGGCCCTCGAACCGCAGGATCGAGCCCCATACGACCGGGGTGCGGGTCAGGGCCGCGGCGTCGCTGACCAGGTAGCGGGTGGCGAAGTTGTCCGCGCCGTCCAGCACGAGGTCGTACCGACCGACCAGGTCCACGGCGTTGTCCGCCGTGAGCCGCACGGGGTGGGTGCGCACGTCCACGAGCGGGTTGAGCCGAGCCACCGCGTCGGCGGCGGAGTCGACCTTGGGGCGGCCGATGTCGGCGACGGTGTGGATCACTTGGCGCTGCAGGTTGGAGGCGGTCACGACGTCGTCGTCGACGATCCCCAGCGTGCCCACCCCGGCTGCGGCCAGGTACTGCAGGGCGGGGGCACCCAGTCCCCCGGCCCCGACGACGAGGACCCGGGCGTTCTTCAACCGCCGCTGGCCGATCGAGCCGACCTCGGCGAGCGCGAGGTGCCGGGCGTAGCGCTCGAGCTCCTCGCACGTCAGTCCTGGGGCGGGTGCGGCAAGTGGGGGCAGCGGGCTCACCGCGGGTGCCCCACGGGCGCCCAGTCCCCGCGCGGCGCGGCGTCCGGGACCTTCCCGCGCCCGGCGGGGCCGATCCGCCCGGCCGTGGGCGAGGAGGCGACGGCGTGGCGGCGGACGGGGATGCGCCCCGCGGTCGCGGCCAGCCGCCCGGCTGCGACGGCGTGGCGCATCGCGGTGGCCATGGCCACCGGGTCCTGGGCCCGGGTGACGGCGCTGGCCAGGAGCACGGCGTCGCAGCCGAGCTCCATGGCCAGGGCGGCCTCGGAGGCGGTGCCGATGCCGGCGTCGAGGATCACGGGCACGGCGGCGCGGGAGGCGATGAGCTCGATGTTGTGCGGGTTGAGGATGCCCAGCCCGGTGCCGATGGGCGCGCCCAGGGGCATGACCGCGGCGGCGCCGAGGTCCTCCAGGCGGCGGGCGACGGCCGGATCGTCGGAGGTGTAGGCGAAGACCTTGAACCCGCGGGCCACCAGTTGCTCGGTGGCGTCCAGCAGCTCCACGACGTCGGGCAGGAGCGTGTCCTCGTCGGCGATGACCTCGAGCTTGACCCAGTCGGTCTCCAGCGCCTCCCGGCCCAGCTCGGCCGTGAGCAGGGCGTCCCGGGCGGTGTAGCAGCCGGCGGTGTTGGGCAGGACGCGGATGGCGTTGCGCTCAAGCAGGGCGAACAGCGAGTCGCCCTGCCCGGGGGCGTAGCGGCGCAGGGCCACGGTGGTCAGCTCGGTGCCGGAGGCCAGCAGGGCCTGCTCCAGGGTGTGCAGGGAGCTCAGGCCCCCGGTGCCCATGATCAGGCGGGAGGACAGCGCCGCGCCGTCGAGGAGCAGCGGGTCGGGGTGCGTGGTGGTCACGGCTCAGCCTCCCTGGACAGCGGTGATGATCTCGACGTCCTGGCCCTGCACCACGGGCGTGCGGTGCCAGCGGCTGCGGGGGACGATCGCGGCGTCGACGGCCACGGCCACGCCCAGGCGGCCCCCGTCCACGGGGTGGCCGTCGGGGCCCAGGGCCCGGCCGACGGTCTCGGCGACGAGGTCGATGACGGTGGTGTCCTCGGCCACGGTGCGCGAGGCGCCGTTGAGGGTGATGGCGGACATCAGATGCTCCTGTTCGGTGGTCCGGCGATCTGCAGATCGAAGCGGTGCGGGTCGGTGGTGGCGAGGTGTGCTGCGTCGGCCGCCGGGTCGGCCCCCGGCTCCCCGGTGACCAGCTGAGCGGCGAGGCGGGCGGCCAGCGGGGTGAGCAGCACGCCGTGGCGGAAATAGCCCGTGGAGACGACCAGCCCGGCCACCGGCTCGCCGCTGTCCGCGCGGACGCGGCCGAGATACGGGATGTCGTCGGGGGTGCCGGGGCGCGCGCGGGCCATGACTTCCGCCAGCTCGAGGTCGGCCACTCCGGGAACCAGCGCCTGGGCGTCGCGCAGCAGCCGGAACACGCCCCCGGCGCTGGCCCCGTCCAGCCCGTCCTCCCGGGAGGTGGCCCCGATGACCACGGTCCCGTCGGCGCGCGGCACCAGGTAGACAGGCACACCGTGGACCAGGCCGCGGACGGTGCGCTCGAGTAGCTCGGGCGCTCCCGCGGGCGGGCGCGCCCGCAGGATGTCCCCGTGCACCGGGCGCATCGGCAGCCGGCACCCGACGGGCAGGCCCGCCAGGGCCCCGAGCCCCGCGCCCGGGGACAGGACCGTCTCCGCGGCCGCCACCTCCTGTCCGCCGGCCAGGACGACCCCGGTGACCGCGCCCCGGGCGTCGTGCTGCAGCGCCGCGGCAGGCTCGCGCACGAGGCGGACCGGACCGCCGTCACCGCCTCCGTCGAGGGCCGGATCGCTCGGCAGCGGCGCGGTGAGCGCGGCCAGCAACGCGGCCACGAGCCGGCGCGGGTCGACCTGGTGGTCACCGGGGATCCGGAACGCGGCGGACAGCCGCGGGCTCAGCGCCGGCTCCAGGGCGCGGGCGGTGCGCAGGGGCAGGGGCTGCACGTCCATGCCGTGGCGCAGCTGCAGCTCGCGCAGGTCCGCCAGGGCCTGGCGGTCGGCGGCGTCGACGCCGCAGACCAGGGTCTCGGTGGTGCGGTGGCCCACCGGCTGCCCGGCGGCCCGTTCCAGGGCGGCCACGAAGGCCGGGTACTCGGCGGCCGAGGTCGTCATCAGGGGGTAGAGGGGTTCCTGCTGGTACTGGACCTCGCTGACGGGGGCGAGCATCCCGGCCGCGGCCCGGCTCGCCCCCGAGCCGGGGTCCGGGTCGACCACCGCGACGGAGCGACCGCGGCGGCGCAGCTCCCAGGCGGTGGCGAGGCCGATCAGCCCAGCGCCCACGACCGCGACGTCGACGGCGGCCCCGGAGGGCCCGGGGCCCGGCAGCGCGGCAAGGGGCACGGCGGGCACGGCATGTCCTTTCCTACGGCGGCATGACCCGCATCAGGTGTGGCGGTCGGCGCTCAAGCCCTCTCAGCCCCGGCAGGGCTCCCGCAGAACTGCTGACTAACATCAGCGTGTGACCCAGCATACCCATGACCTCCCCGCCCCCGCCGACCCCGGTCTGCGGCGATCCCGCACCGAGAAGCTCGCCGCCGCCCGGCTGTACCTCTGCACGGACGCCCGCCTGGAACAGGACGACCTCGAGGAGTTCCTGCATGCCGCCTACTCCGGAGGAGCCGACATCGTGCAGCTGCGGGACAAGGCGCTGGACACCGACGCCGAGATCGAGGCGCTGCAGGTGCTGGCCCGGGTGGCCGCCCAGCACGAGAAGCTGTTCGCGGTCAACGACCGCGCGGACGTCGCAGCCCTCGTGGGCGCCGACGTCTTCCACACCGGCCAGCACGACCTCTCTCCCGCCCAGGCCCGCTCCCTGCTCGGCCCCGACGTGCTGATCGGCCGGTCCACCCACGACCTCGGCCAGGCCCGCACCGCACTGGAGGACCCGGACGTCGACTACTTCTGCACCGGTCCCGTGTGGGAGACCCCCACCAAACCAGGCCGCACCGCCACCGGTCTGCGTTTCCTCCGGGAGGTCGCCGACCTCTCGGCCGGCGCCCCGGCCGCGGTCACCAAGCCGTGGTTCGCCATCGGCGGCATCGACGGAACCCGACTTCCCGCAGTCCTCGGCGCCGGGGCCACGCGCGCAGTGGTCGTCCGCGCCCTGACCACATCGGCCGATCCCCACGACACCGCCGACAGGCTCCGCCGCGGACTCGACGCACCGGGCGGACAGTGACGGCGACCAGCAGACCCTGCAGGATCTGCGCCGGCCGGTGGTGATCCTCCAGCAGGAGCACGCTCGCCACGTCCAGCAGCACGAGCATGCGGCGGCTCCCCCGGAGGCTGCCGCCGGGACCGGGGCGGGTGGGCCTAGGCTCCGACGACGACGCGGGTGAACTCGGCCCAGGTGCCGCCGTCGTTGCGGTAGGTGTAGTGCTGGTCGCTGCGGATCCGGCCGGCCTCGCCGGCCCGCACCCGCAGGGCGAGCCCGCTGGTGGTGATGACCAGCTCCCCGGCGTGGACCTCGTGCAGCTCCTCGGTCCCGGCCCTGTCCGGCCGGGCGTGGTAGGTGTCTCCCGGGGCCAGGCGCCAGCGCCACAGCTCGGTGCGCGGGGAGCGCTCGGTGGCGATGAGCAGCACGGCCTCGCTGCCGTGGTCCGAGCTCCACACGCGCACCGCCGTCCCCGCCCGGTGTCCACCGGTGTCCTGCGCGGGTGCCGCGGGCGCCATGGCGAGGGAGACGAAGTCGGTGTCCAGTGCGTGGGCGATGTGGTCGACGGTCACCAGGCTGGGGTTCGCCTGGCCCAGCTCGATCTGGGTCAGCATGCGCCGGCTCACCCCGGCGCGGTCGGAGAGCTCCTGGACGCTCCACCCGCGCTGCCGGCGCCGGTGGCGGATCTGCCGGCCGACCGTGGCGACGAACTCGGCGGTGGCCTCGCCTTTCTCACGGGCGGCCATCCGGATCCTCCTCAGGAGGCAGCAGGGCGGACAGGGGCGACGCCGTTCTCGCCGGCTGCTCCCCGGACCGGCTCGTCCTCTGCGGAGCCGGCCCGCCCCGGGCCCGAGGCCCGGGAAGTGCTCGATCGCCGGCGCCGGTCACCGGGCCTCGAGGTGTTCCCGGTCCGCGCCCTCACCGGCTCCCGGGGCGGGTGGCCCCCGGCCTCCGGGCCACGGGGGCGCAGCTCGCTGACCAGGACACCGGCGACGATCAGCACGGCCCCGAGGATCGCCAGACCGGGCAGTCGTTCTCCGGCGAGGCGCCCGATGATCCCGCCCCACACCGGCTCTCCGGCGTAGATGACGGTGGCTCTGGTGGCCGAGACGGAGCGCTGCGCCCAGTTCATCGCCAGCTGGATCAGGATGCTCGCCGCCCCGAGCCCGACGCCGGCCGCCAGCCACACCCAGGAGAATTCCGGGACCTGCTCGCCGGCCACCGGCATCATGGCCAGGGACAGCAGCCCCGCCACCGCCACCTGCACCACGGTCACCCGGCGGGCGTCCACGGTGCCGGCGAAGCGGCTGATGAGCACGATCTCCACCGCGCAGGCCACCGCGCTCAGCAGCGTGACCGTCTCCCCGGTGCTCAGCCCGCCCAGCCCGGCGTCCGGGCCGGCCAGGAGCACCAGTCCGGCGAAGGCGAACGCCACCCCGACCAGGGTCATCGCCCCGGGCGCCCTGCGCAGCAGCACCCACTGCAGCAGGGGCACCATCGGTACGTACAGGGCGGTGATGAACGCCGACTGGCTGGCCGTGATCGTCTGCAGCCCCACTGTCTGCAGCCCGTAGCCCACGAAGATCGACACCCCGATCCCGGCCCCGGCGGCGATCTCGTGCCGGGTGATTCCCCGCAGGGCGCGCCAGAACACGACCGCCCCGATCAGCCCGGCCACCACGAAGCGGATCCCGACGAAGAAGAGCGGTCCGCTGTGCGCCATCGCCACATGGATGATCAGGAAGGTCGCCCCCCAGAGCATGGTGATGCCGATCAGGACCAGCTCGGGGCGGCTGACGCGGAGCCTGGCTCCGCCGTTGCGCAAGAAGGTGTGCCACACGCGCGCCAGCCTATGGGAAATATAGTGCGCACAGCAAGACGGCGCCCTGCCGCCCTGCCGGCCCCCACGGCGCCCGGCCACCGCGCCGGCGGTTCCCTCCCGTGGAGGGCCCGGCTCCGTCGGGGCGGGACCGCCGTGTCCGACCTGCTGCTCGTCATGGCCATCGGTTGCGTCGGCTTCCTGCTGCGCCGCTACGGCTTTCCGCCGGCCCCGGTGATGATCGGGATGGTCCTGGGCCCGCTGGCCGAGACCAGCCTGCGCAACGCCCTGATGTCCTCCGGCGGCCGGGTCGGCACCTTCGTGGGCAGCCCCATCACCTGGAGCCCCTACGGCCTGCTGGCGCTCGTCCTCGCCCACACCGCCGTCCGGAAGCTCCGTGCCGCCCAGCGCCAGGACGTCTGAACCGGCAGCACGCCACCTGGCTGCCGCCGGAGGAGGCCGTTGTCCTCCCGCCGGAGGAGGACGGCCGCCTCTCGGCCTGCGCGCCGCCGGGCCCAGGGAAGCCGGAGGCGGTGGCAACCGTCCGTTCTCGGGCGACGGGATGCTGTCCGCACGCCCGGTGAGGATCTCCGGGGTGCTGCCGCGGCCGAGGGCATCCGGCGGGCAGACGTCGCTTCCTGTTCCTCGCGTCGGGGTGGACTAGCCTCGGCACTGGGCCGGCGGACCGGACCGTGCTCCTGGGCCGGCGGACGTGCACGGGCCCAGGCTGCTGCCGGCGCGACAGGTGAGCGAGGAATCCGATGACCGAGATCTGGCCCGTGGTCCACGCCGAGCGGGCGGCGTTAATCGAGGACCTGCAGACCGTGACGGGGCGGCAGTGGTCCACCCCCTCCCTGTGTCCCGGCTGGGACGTCCACGATGTCCTGGCCCACCTCGTCGACGACGCGAAGACCACCCGGCTGGGATTCCTCCGCGACCTCCTCGCCGCCGGCTTCGACTTCGACCGCCTCAACGCCGGCGGTGTGGCCCGGGAACGCGCCGAGGACCCGGCCCGGACCGTGGAGCGGTTCCGCGAGGTGCACTCACGCACGACCGGCGCCCCGGCCCCGCCGGCCACCCGGCTGGTGGAGGCGTTCGTGCACGGGGAGGACATCCGGCGCCCGCTGGGCATCGGCCACGACTATCCGAGGGCCCACGTGATCACCGCGCTGCGCCACCAGCTGGACACCAGCGGGAGGTTCGGCGGCGGCAGGGAACGAGCACGGGGACTGCACCTGGTGGCCACGGACACCGGCTTCACCACCGGTGTGGGCGAGGACGTGCGAGGGACCGCCATCGCCTTGCTGCTGGCCGTGTCCGGGCGCCCCGTGACCGCCGAAGAGCTCACCGGCCCCGGAGCCGCCCGCCTGAGCGGGTAGGACATGGCCGCCCACCGCCCGTCGCTGACCGGCCGACCCGCCGGCCTGCGCCCCGTCATGCCGATCATGATCGCCGCCCCGGAGCAGGGTCACTCTCCCGGCCGGTGGGGATGATCATCACGGGGCTCTCGCCCCCGTGGAGCACGGCCTGCGACACGGAACCCATCAGCAGGCCCCGGAACCCCCCGTAGCCGCGGCTGCCCACCACCACGAGCTCCGCCGAGCGGCCGGCCTCCACGAGCTCGTCCGCGGGCACCCCGAAGAGCACATGCGTTTCCACCGTCAGATCCGAGTCCTTCGCCCGCACTTCCTCGGCCACCTCGCCCACCATGGCCTGCGCCGGGCCCAGGAGCTGGTCGCGGATCGCCCGGTCCAGATCCACCGACCCCGTGAAGGTGGTCGTGGCCTCCGGGACCACGGTGAGCAAGGTCAGGCCCAGGCCGTGCCGGCCCGCGTAGCAGGTCGCGGCCACGAGCGCGGGATTGTCCGCCCCCAGCCGGTCCACCCCCACCACGACGCGACCGGCGAAAGCACCCGCGCCGGCCCGGGACGCCCGCACCCCGGGCGTCCACCGGCCCGGCAGCACGACCACCGGACACCGCGCGTGGGCCGCCACGGCCGCCGAGACCGAGCCCACCCGCCCACGCACACCGCGCCGGCCGCGCCTGCCCAGCACGAGCCCCGAGACCGTCCGCGAGCGCTCCACCAGCACCCCGGCGGGGTCACCGCGGGCCACCACCCCCACCGCCGGGACACCGCGCTCCTGCGCTCGCGCCACGGCCTGGCCCGCGACCGTGCCCGCCTCCTCCTCGACCGCCGCCAGGAAGGAGCCGTAGAGGCTGGTCTCCACCGCCACGGGGCGCCCGGTGGAGACCACCACCTGCAGCTCGGCCGACAGCACCGCCGCCTCCCGGAGGGCCCACTCCAGGGCACGGTCGCTGTGCTGGGACCCGTCGTAGCCCAGGACGATCTGCTCTGCCATGGTGGGGCGCTCCGTTCACCCGGGGCCCTCCGGGGCCGCGGCGGTGGTTCCCACCGTAGCGAGCACCTCCCGCCGGCGTCGCGTGAGCACCGGCTCCGCCGGACATGTTTCACGCGGCGGCCGGCAGCCGCGCGCACGCCCGTCGACGACCGGCACGCCCTCGGCGGGCGGATCCACCAGCGTTGCCGTTGCATCCGCACCCCGGACCCCAGCACGGTGGTCCGTCTCCGGCGTGCCCCGCCGAGCACCCAGCGCGCCCCGGCGTGGGCCCTCAGAGGGTCCAGGGGTCGGAGGCGGTCCTCACGCTTCAGCAGTGGGCAGCATGGGCCGATGCTCGTAGAAGGTCTGCAGCACCACCGTGGTGCGGGTGTTGACGGACGCTACGTGGCGCACCTCGTTGACGAGCGCCTCGAGCTCCTTCGGTGAGCCGACCCTGACGAACAGCATGTAGGCGGCGTCGCCGGCAACCGAGTGGCAGGCCTCGATCGCCGTGAGCGACTGCAGGAGCTCGGGGGCGTTGTCGGGCTGACGAGGATCGAGCGGTGTGATCTCGATGAATGCGGCCAGCGGTTTGCCAATGGCTTCGGGGTCGAGAATCGCCTGGTAGCCGACGATCACGCCGCTGCTCTCGAGCTTTCGCAGCCGTGCCTGCACTGCCGAGGTCGAAAGGCCGACCCGTTCGGACAGCTGGGCGAGAGTGGCACGCGGATCGTGCGAGACCGCGGTGGCCAGTCGCACGTCGACAGGGTCGTCCATGCGGGGAAGGCTATCAGCTGATCATCCCGAAGGGGTTGACACGACCGTAAGCACATGTGAATGTTCCTGTCTATGAGCTAGATCACCGGACAATTTCCGTTGATTCCGTGACAGGAGGGGTTGAATGTCCACGTCACTGCAGACGGTGCAGGCCATCATCGGCGAGCCCGAGGTCGTCGAGGACGCCGGCACCGTGGAGTCGAGTCCCGCGTGGCTCCGGCTCAAGTCGGCAGCCACCGAACTGCAGGCGCTGCAGATCAAGGACGGTTCGATTCCCGAGCCCGCCGACCACCCGACCGCGCGCGAGCACGTCGAGGTGATCGTGGAGTCGGTCGCCGAGCTCGCACCGCTGTTCCCGCACGGTGCGGCGTACCTGGCGGCCCTGCCCGGTGACTTCGCGCGCTGGGTCGACGGCGGCTTCGGGGAGCCGGACTTCCTCGACTCCCTCGTCGCGTTCCAGCCCCAGCAGCACCGCATCGACGGCATCCGGCACCTCGTCGTGTTCCCCATGTACACCCAGAACGGCTCGGCGAACCGGCACGTCGAGGCGCTGATCGTCGAGGCGATCTGGCCGGAGTTCATCGCCGAGCTCGAGGCCGGGGACTACGGCAACGAGCTGTTCCTGTCCCTGCGGCTGATCGACTTCACCCCGGGATACGACTCCAACTCGGCGGTCATGTTTCCCGAGACGGTCGCCGTGCGGCAGACCCCGCCGTTCACCTGGGGGGCGATCTTCCAGGACCGCGAGGCGGCACGCTACCGTCGCGTGGTCACCGCGGCCGCCGACATCACGAAGCTGGACCTGCCCGACGACGCCGCGGCACTTCTCGCCGACCAGGACCTCGCCGAGAAGACCTTCGTGATGTGGGACCTCATCCACGACCGCACGCACATGCGCGGCGACCTGCCGTTCGACCCGTTCATGATCAAGCAGCGGATGCCGTTCTTCCTGTACACCCTGGAGGAACTGCGCTGCGACCTGACGGCGTTCCGGGAATCGGTCACGATCGAGCGTGCCCTCACGGCGCGCACGGCAGCCGGCGAAGAGCTCACCGACCTCGAGGAGCAGACCCGCCGGCACGGGAAGCTCGTGCAGTACGCGGTGATGTTCGACCGGATCTTCCGTTTCGCCATCACCGGTTCGCGCGTGCGCAACTACGACGGGCTGGGCGGGCAGCTGCTGTTCGCCTGGCTCCACCGGAAGCACGTGCTGCAGTGGCGTGACGTCGAGCTCAGCTTCGACTGGGAGAGGGTCGCCGATGCGGTCGTCGAGCTCGGCGACGCGATCGACCGGCTGTACTGGGAGTCGATCGACCGGCCGAAGACGGTGCACTGGTTGAAGGCCTACGAGCTCATCGCCTCCGTCGTCGCCCCGCACCCTGCGTCAGCGTGGGCCGAGGGGCTCCCCCGCGAGGTGCTGGCCGGACCGCCGAAGGGGTACACGGACCTGGTGCTGGACGACGAGTTCCCGCTGTCGATGTTCTTCGAAGCGCTCGACAAGAAGATGAAGGACGTCGTCGCATCGACGACCGGCATCCGCGCCACGGACGACTGAGCGATGACCGATCCGACCGGACGCACCGTGCTGATCGCGGGCGCCACCAGCGCGTCCGGCCTGGCGGCGGCGCGGGCCCTGACCTCCGCCGGGGCCCGCGTCGTCGCCACGGGGCGCAGCGCGGAGAAGCTCGCTCCCCTCGCCGCACTGGGGGCGCTCACGGAAACGGTGGACCTGGCGGACGAGCGGGCCGTGCTCGCCCTCGCCCGCAGGCTGCACGACCGTGGCTCGTCGATCGACGGGCTCCTCCACCTCGTCGGCGGCTGGCGCGGCGGGGGTGGGATCGCCGGGCAGACGGAGGAGGACTACCGCGCGCTGGAGACCTCCTTCACCGCGCTGCGGCACGTGAGCCGCGCCTTCGACGACGACCTGCGGACCTCACCCGCGGGACGGCTGGCGATCGTGTCCTCGACCGCAGTGGACCGCCCGCTGGCGGGAGGCGCCAACTACGCCGCCGTGAAGGCCGCGAGCGAGGCCTGGACCCGGGCGGTGGCGCAGGGATACGCGAAGGCCGCCCGCGAGGCCGGCGAACCGCTGCGCGCTGCAGCCGTGATCTTCCGGGTGCGGGCCCTGGCCGGCCTGGAGGACCGTCTCGCCGCCGCCTACGCCGGGCTGTGGGGCGCCGAGGCGGCGGAGCTGAACGGCTCGACCGTCGACATCCAGGAGAAGAAGCGAGGACCCGAATGAAAAGAGCTCATGACGTGCAGCTGCGAGGATTCGCCTCCGACAACTACTCCGGGGTGCACCCGGAGGTGCTGGAAGCGCTCGCCGAGGCCAACGGCGGCCATCAGGTCGCCTACGGCGAGGACGAGTACACAGCACGGCTGCAGGACGTGATCGTGCGGCACTTCGGCGAAGGCGCTTCGGTGTGGCCGATGTTCAACGGCACGGGCGCCAACGTCGTCGGGCTGCAGTCCATGCTCCCCCGCTGGGGCGCGGTGATCTGCGCGGACACCGCGCACATCCACGTCGACGAGGGCGGTGCGCCAGAGAAGTCCGCCGGCATCAAGCTCCTCACCGTCCCGACGGACGACGGCAAGCTCACCCCCGAGCTGATGGCGGCAGAGGCCTGGGGCTGGGGGGACGAGCACCGTGCCCAGCCGCTCGTCGTCCACATCACCCAGCCCACCGAGCTCGGCACCCTGTACACACCGGAGGAGCTCCGCGCCATCACGGGCTACGCGCACGCGCACAACATGTCCGTCTACATGGACGGGGCCCGGCTCTCGAACGCGGCGGCCGCCCTGGGGCTGCCCCTGCGCGCCTTCACCACCGACGTCGGCATCGACGTGCTCGCCCTGGGCGGCACCAAGAACGGGGCTCTCGGCGCCGAGGCCGTGGTGGTCCTCAACGAGGCCGCATCCCAGGGGCTGGTCTACCTGCGGAAGAACCAGATGCAGCTGGCGTCGAAGATGCGGTTCGTCTCGGCCCAGCTGCTGGCGCTGCTGGACGGCGACCTGTACCTGCGCAACGCGGGCCGTGCGAACGCGATGGCCCGGCGTCTTCGCGACGGCATCGAGGCGGGCATGGCCGACGGGTCGTTGCGAGGCGTGACCTTCACGCAGGAGACCCAGGTGAACGCCGTCTTCGCCACCTTGCCCGGCGGCACCGCGGACCGCCTGCGCCGACGGTTCCGGTTCTACGACTGGGACGCCGCGAAGGGCGAGGTCCGCTGGGTGTGCAGCTTCGACACCACGGAGGAGGACGTCGACGCCTTCCTGGGCGCCCTTCGTGCCGAGCTCGTCCCGGTCGGCTGACCCCCGGGGGGAAGCGGGAGGCGCCCGGTCCACGACGGTGAGCCCGCGGAGGCGGGTTCCTGCCGCCGCCGGCCCCGCGCGCCCTCGCCCGCCTGGACCGCCGCGGCGTGCCGATGACCGCGCTGGTGGCCACCACCGCGGTCGGGGCCGCCTGCTTCCTCACCACCTTCATCGGCGACGGCGCCGCCTACGTCTGGCTGGTCAGCGCCTCCGGGCTGGCCGGGTTCATCGTGTGGACGGGCATCGCCTGGAGCCACTACCGCTTCCGCCGGGCCTACACCATCCAGGGCCACGACCTCGCCGACCTGCCCTTCCGCGCCCGGCTCTTCCCCCTGGGACCGCTGCTGGCCCTGGCCCTGTGCGCGGTGGTCATCCTCGGGCAGAACTACCAGGCCCTCACCGGCGACCTCGACCTGCTCGCGGCCCTGTCGGCCTACCTCGGCCTGCCCCTGTTCCTGGCCCTGTGGGCCGGCCACCGCCTCCTCACCGGCAGCCGCACCGTCCGCTACCAGGACGCCGACCTCACCCGCCCCTGACCCCCCGTGGTTCCGGGACCGAGCCAGCTCCATCCGGTGGCGTGCGCCCGGACCACGATCCCTGTCCGGTCCACCACCGGTCAACGTGGAACTCCGAGGACCCGGACAGGTCGACCGGGATCCGCTGCCGGCGCTCTCCTCGGAGGCGCACCTCACAGCTCTTCTCATCGCACCGCTCCGACGGGAGCCCGCAGAAGCATCCTCGGGAAGCGCACGCATCGGGTCCCGCGACCAGAACGACTCATCGCCCTTGCTCCGGGAGACGACCCCTGCGGTCCGGGACCCGGCAGCGATCTGCGGAGCCACACCCCCGAGGACCACATGCCACGTGTCAGCTCAGACCCGGGGGGCCGACCTACGGGTACACGATCGCCGCCGAGCTGGCCCAGGCAGGAATCGGGGGACGTCAAGGGCGGCACGCTCTATCCCCTGCCGGCCCGACTCGAGAAGAACAGCTTGGTCAGCACCGAGTGGAGGGCCGGTGAAGGCGGGCCGGGCCGGAAGTACTTCGCCCTCACCGAGGCCGGCCGCACCGGGCTGGAGCAGGGCATCGCCCAGTGGCGGACGTTCTCGGCCACGGTCACCGACTATCCGTCCACCGGCATCACCGGCAACGCGCCGCAGCCCCCCGCCCCCGTGCTCCTCGAGGAGGACACCATGAACACCACCCCCACACCCAGGTACTGTCCCCTGATGTCCGGCAGCGCCCGTTCGTGCAGGCCCACCGGAAGTGGTGCGACGGCTTCGTGGTGGAACTGCGCCTGCTCGAGGTTCCCGGGCCGGTGATCGGAGACCGCCCCGGCGAGGTGGAGACCCGCTGCGCGGCCACCGGGAGCACGCCGGCCGAGGCCTTCGGCGACCCACTCGCCTACGCCACCCAGATCGCCCAGGACGGCACCACGGAGCCGGTCTCCGGGGCCTGGAGGATCACTGCACTCTCCGCCGCCCAGGTGATGGCCATGCTGGTGGGCACCACGGCGGTCACCGACTGGGTCCGGGGCGAGGACCTGGTTTACAACGTCGTCCCGGTGGGGCTCCTGAGCCTGTTCCTGCTGGTGCTCCTGTGCCTGCCCAGGATCATCCGCCCCCTGGTGCGCCACCTCTGGGCGGCCGGCGTCCCCCTGGCCGGCGGGGTCCCGCTGCTGGCGCTGTGGGCGGCGCTCCCCAGCCAGTTCGACCTGCCGATCGCACTGCGCCTTCCCTCCGCGCCGATCACCATCGGCCTGTTCGTGGTGGTCCTGGTCCTGGCGTGGCTCCAGCACCGCGAACTGGCTCGCGGCCTCTGCACCGGCCCGGGAGGCGTCCCTCTCCATTCTTGTTCCTGGGTGCGTCTTCTCCCGCCCTGGCGCTCGGCCTCGGGAATCTATAATCCCGGCAGGTGGAGGGGGGACGGCGATGCCCGACGAGGAGGTCTTCGTACCCTACGGCCCCACGCACTGGGCTGCTCTGGGCGTCTGCGTCCTCGGTGCCGTGGTCGTGGTGATGCTGGGCCGCCGTCTACGGGACACCGAAGCCGAGATGGTCTTCTCCCGGGCCTTCGCCTCGGTGCTGACCGCGTACACGGTGACGATGCTCGTCTACCGGTGCTTGCCGGGCAATTTCGACGTCCACATCTCTCTGCCGGTCCACCTCTCGGACCTCGCGTGGATGGTCGCTGTCATCGCCCTGTGGACGCGGGTCCACTGGGCGATGGCGCTCACCTACTACTGGGGACTGACTCTCAACCCGCAGGCTGTTCTCACCCCGGCCCTCGACTCGCCGGACTTCCCCCACATCGACTTCATCGACCTCTGGGTCCAGCACATCCTGGTGCTCTGGGCAGCCCTGTACCTGATGTGGGGACGCGGTGGCCGCGTCGACTGGCGCAGCTACCGCCTGACCATGGTCGTCACTGTCACGTGGGCGACGGCGACTCTCGGGCTCAACAGCTGGCTGGGGACCAATTACGGCTTCCTCAACGGGAAGCCGGCTCACCCCTCGCTCCTCGACCTGTTCGGTCCCTGGCCGTGGTACCTGCTGGTGGAGTTGCTCATCATCACCGCGGCGTGGGCGCTCATCACCTGGCCGTGGACGATCCGGGGGCCGGGCAGGGCCGAGACCCGGACTGGTGCGGCAGGCTGAGACCGCACGACCGCAGGGCATCGGTTCAGGCTCACCGCGGCGGCGGGCTGGTTCACCACCCGATGGGCGTGCTGGCGGCCGATCAGTCCGGCGCCGACGACGGCGGTGCGCAGGTGGGGCTCATCGGTCACCCTTCGGGATGGGTGCGGACCCGGCCGTCCGCACCGGCGCTGCTGGGCGCGCAGGCAGCAGCCGTCACGGTCCTGCTCCTTCTCGGCTGTGGGTGGTTGCCATGACGGTGGGCCCCGGAAGATCGGGGATCTTCCGGGGCCCACCGCTCTGACGCGGTGCCTCGGAGCAGGGTTTTCCCCCCGGGAGGGTGGACGGTTCAGCGGCTGACGGCGCCGTGGGCTTCGGGGTGGTGGACCGGTTTGCCCAGCTGCTCCAAGGGGGTGCGGTAGGTCTCCTTGGCCCACAGGGCGCCGATGGTGGCGATGACCGAGGAGCCGGCCACGATCCAGGCGGCCGGGCCCCAGTTGGCGGGGTCCCCGCCGACCAGGGCGGTGCCCAGGGTGGGGGTGAAGCCGGCGCAGAGGATGCCGATCTGCAGGCCGATGGCCATCCCGGAGTAGCGGACCCGGACGTTGAACAGCTCAGGGAACCAGCCCGGGTAGATCGAGTTGGACATCGCGTAGGTGCCGGCGGTGATCAGCGTGCTGGCCAGGAAGATCATCGGGATGTTGCCGGTGGAGAGCACGTTGAAGTAGACGAAGATCAGCACGGCCGAGCCGGTGACCCCGCCGATGAACATCGGTTTGCGCCCGAACCGGTCGGACAGGGCGGCGAACAGCGGCTGGGAGAAGATCGCCAGGACGTTGCCGAGGATGCTCACCCACAGCATGGTGGAGGTCGGGATGCCCACGATCTTGGTGGCGTAGGCCAGCCCGAACGACTGCATGAAGGTGTTGGTCACCGTCTGGAAGGACATCAGGGTGACCTGGAAGAACTGGGCCGGGTGGGTGCGGAACATCTCGGCGAAGGGCAGCTTGACCAGGTCGTGGTGCTCGGCCTTCTCCTCGAAGACCTCCGGCTCCTCCAGGGACCGGCGCACCAGGTAGGCCACCACCAGCACGACCAGCGAGAGCCAGAACGGGATGCGCCAGCCCCAGGACAGGCGGGCCTCCTCCGACATGGCCGCCACCGGCAGGAAGGCCAGGGAGGCCAGCACGATCCCGGCGGAGATCCCGCTCATGGCGAAGCTGGGGAAGAACCCCCGGCGCCCGACCGGGGACTCCTCCATGGTCAGGGCCGAGGCACCGGCGGTCTCACCACCGGCGGACATGCCCTGCAGGATGCGCAGGAACACCAGCAGCCCCGGAGCCCAGTACCCGGCGGTGGCGAAGTCCGGGAGCACGCCGATGAGGAAGGTCGCCCCACCCATCAGCACCAGCGTCATCACCAGGGTGTTCTTGCGCCCGATCTTGTCGCCCAGGTGGCCGAACACGAACGCCCCCAGCGGGCGGAAGACGTAGCCGACGCCGAAGACGGCGAAGGACTGGATCAGGGCGACCGTGGGATCCCCGGCGGGGAAGAAGATCTGGCTGAAGATCAGCGAGGCCGCGGTGGCGTAGATGAAGAAGTCGTAGTACTCCAGCGCTCCGCCCAGGAAGGCGGCCAGGGAGGCCTTCTTCGCCCGCTTGAGCTGGTACTGGGCCCGGGCCGGGGACACGGCCTCGGGGGCAGAACCTGCCGATGTTTGAGGTGACATGGTCGTCGCTCCTACTGGATCAGGGAAGGCGGGCGCCTGCGCCCCCTCCGTCGGTCGTCATCCCGCGCGGCGGCGGGGGCCTGTTCGGTGGGTGAGTCGTGGGACGTCTCCCCATCCCACCGGTATGGCGGGAAGTGTTCCGCCGACCTCATTCCAACTATTGGCAATGTATGCTGTATGTTGGAAGATAAGCATGAGGCAGATCACAGCACACGTCAACATGGGAGCGTCATGGCCACGGACAGATCCGGCACGGCGGGCAAGGCCCTGGGGGTCCTGACCCTGCTGGGGGACTACCCCGGCGGGGCGACGACCGGGCAGATCGCCGAGGCGACCGGCTATCCCTTCAGCACCGCCTACCGCCTGCTGAATACCTTGGTCGACACCGGCTTCGCCACCTACGACCCGACCGACAAGCGCTACCAGCTGGGCCTGCGGATCTACCAGCTGGGCCAGAAGGTCGCCCACCACCGCGGCTTCGAGGGCTCGGCCGTGCCGATCCTGCAGCACCTGACCGAGGTCACCGGGGAGAGCTCCGTGCTGCACGTGCTCGACGGGGACCAGAGCCTCACGGTGCACAAGGTCGACGGACCGCAGTTCCGCACCACCAGCGACCCCGGCGACCGCAGCCCCCTGCACACCACCGCCTCCGGCAAGGTGCTGCTGGCCTTCGCCGATCGCACCACCCGCGAGCACCTGCTCGAGACCGTCGACCTGACCCCGCGCACCGAGCACTCCATCACCGACCGCGACGAGCTGGCCCGCCAGGTCGAGCAGATCCGGACCCAGGGATGGGCGGCCCAGTCGGAGGAGAACGACATCGGCATGGCCGCCATCGCCGCCCCGGTCCTGTCCTCCTCGGGTCGGCTGATCGCCGCGGTCACCCTGGCCGCCCCGATGTTCCGGGCAACCTTGGAAGACCTGTGTCAGCACGTGCCCCACCTGCAGGAGGCCACCGCCGAGCTGGGCCTGAAGCTGCCCCAGCGCCCGTGAACGGAACCGTACCGGCTCCGTCGTCCTGCGTCCCCACCGCACACCCCAGGGCCTGTCTTGGCCGCCTTATCCGAGGAGTTCCCATGAGCACCGTTTCCGAGTCCTACCTGGTCGGCCTGATCGGTGAGGGCATCACCGCCAGCCTCACCCCGGCCATGCACGAAGCAGAAGCAGCCCACCACGGCCTGCACTACCTCTACCGGCCCGTGGACCTGGAGGTCATCGGCCGCCCCGCCACCGAGGTGGGCGAGCTGCTGCGCGCCGGGCGGGACCTGGGCTTCAACGCCTTCAACATCACCCACCCCTGCAAGCAGCTGGTCCTGGCCCACCTGGACGAGATCGCCCCCGCAGCGGCCGCCCTGGGCGCGGTGAACACCGTGCTCATCCGCGACGGACGGTTCCTCGGCCACAACACCGACCACTCCGGCTTCGCCGCCGGACTCGCCACGCAGCTGCCCGAGGTCCCCCGGGAGCACGTGGTCCAGATCGGCACCGGCGGAGCCGGCTCCGCGGTGGCCTCCGCCCTGCTCTCCTCAGGCGTGCGCACCCTGCACCTGTTCGACCTCGACCCCGCCCGCGCCGCCGAGCGCGCGGCGGCCCTGGCCGCGCTGCACCCCGACCGGCAGGTCGCCGCCGCCACCGCCGAGACCCTGCCCGCGCTGATCCGCTCCGCCGACGGGGTGGTCAACGCCACCCCGGTGGGCATGCACCACCACCCCGGCACCCCCTTCGACACCGGTCTGCTCGACGGGCACCAGTGGGTGGCCGACGTCATCTACCTGCCCGTGGACACCGAGCTCGTCGTCGCCGCCCGCGCCGCCGGGTGCCGGGTCCTCGACGGCGGGCACATGGCCGTGGGCCAGGCCGCCGACGCCTTCGGCCTGATCACCGGGATCACCCCGGACCGGACCCGGATGCGCACCCACTTCCTGGACCTCCTCCACGTCCAGCAGGGCTGAGGTGCATCCCCGCCCCGTCCCGCGCCAGGCTTTGCCCTGGGTCCTCGTCGGGATCGTCCTCGTCGCGCTGAGCCTGCGCGCCCCGATCATCGCCCCCACCCCGGTCATCACCGACATCCGGTCCGACCTGGGGCTCTCCGCGGCCGCGGCGGGCCTGCTCACCGGCCTGCCGGTGCTGCTCTTCGCGCTGGTCACGCCCCTGGCGGCGCGCCTGATCAGCCGCGCCGGCCCGGAGGCCGCAGTCCTGGCCTGCCTGGGCGGTGTGCTGGCCGGCACCGTGATCCGCTCGGCCGGCCCCGCCCCGGTGGTCCTGGCCGGCACCGTGGTCATCGGCGCTGCGATCACCATCGGCAACATCGTCGTGCCGGTGATCATCCGCCGTGACGTGTCCTGGCGCCGGGTGCCCATGGCAACTGGCGTCTACACCGCTGCCCTCAACGTCGGATCGATGATCACCGCCCTGGGCACCGCCCCGCTGGCCGCCCACATCGGATGGCGCTGGGCCCTGGTCACCTGGGGCGTCCTGACCCTGGGGGCCCTGGTCTTCTGGCTGGTCGTGGCCCGCCGCCGGGCCGGCACACCGCCGGCCGCCGCATCCACCCCCACCGAGCCCAGCACGACCACCGGGGCGCTGAGGCAGGCCCGGGGCACCGCGCAGATCAAGCGCATCGGCTGGCTGCTGACCTTCGCCTTCAGCGGCCAGGCCTTCTCCTACTACTCCGTCACCACCTGGCTACCCACCCTGCTGGCCGACACCCGCGGGCTGAGCCTGGCAGCCTCTGGCGTGAGTGCCTCGCTGTTCCAGGTCGCCGCCATCGCCGGGGCCCTGGGGGTGCCCGTGCTGGCCGCCCGCACCCCGGCCTGGACGCCCGTGGCCGTCATCGGGGCCCTGTGGGTCGCCCTGCCCATCGGCCTGCTCATCGCCCCCGGGGGATACATCGGGTGGTCGATCGTCGGCGGCATCGCCCAGGGCGGGGGCTTCGTCGCGATCTTCTCCATCGTCGCCCGCATCGTGCGCAGCGATGCCGAGGCCGCCACCACCTCGGCCCGGATCCAGGGCACGGGCTACATCGCCGCCACGATCGGTCCTCCCCTGGTCGGGGGCCTGAACTCCGTCACCGGAGGATGGTCCGCTCCCCTGCTGGTGATCCTGGCGGCGACCCTGATCTTCCTGACCGGTGGGCTGCTGGCAGCCCGCCAGACCCAACGCGGCAGCGCATGAGAACTCATGTCATGACGTGCTGGGCTGTCGATGGCTGATCAGGGCTTGAACCGTTCCACCAGGTGGCCCTTGGCCGGCCCGATCGGACCATTCCGGGTGGCCACCGTCTCCTGCGCCCCGCGGATCTGCTTCGCCTCGGCGAAGGCTACGGCCGCATGCGCCACCAGGGCCCCGATCTCCTCGAAGTCCTCCTCGAGAGCGTCGTGGTCGGCCCCGTAGACATCCAGCGCCCCGAGGACGTCGGCTCCCCCGCCCCCCGCGGCTGGAAGCACAGCAGGGATGTCCTCCCGGCCGCGGCGGCGGCCGGGGCGAAGGCCGACCACCGGGCTCGACCCGAGAATTCGGCGCCCGCGCGATCCGCTGCCGGTAGGACGCATCCAGGCACGGGCCCTCCCCGGTGGCCTAGGGAGGGCGTCCACGTCCCGGGGCAGGCCGGACGAGGGGGCGAGGGAGGAAGTGGTCCGGTGTTTCTGCGCCACTGAGACCGGGGCCGCCGCCCCGGTAATCCGCTGCCGGGCCGCGTGGGCCATGGTCGCCGGGGTCGCCGCGAGGTCGGCATCATCCTGCAGCCGGCGGGCTCGCTCGCTCAGCTGCCCAGCCGGCTCCCCGGGGAGCCACTGGCCGTGGTGACCGGCGGAATCACCGGTGTTCTTGGAGGAGAGCGGCGTTGTTCCCTGGGTTCCCCTGCGCGCCGGCGCACCGGAGGATTCCTCCTGCTTCTCAACGTGGTGTCCCGCGATGGTGGTCATGAGCGGACTGCTGCGCGGGAGGGGTCAGGGCTCCGTGGAGCGGGTGGAGGGATCCTCACCGCGGCGCATCACCGACAGGTGTTCGACCCGGTGGGCGAGGCCGCTCAGGCGTGCGCTGACCGCCCGCAGCCCGGGAGCGGTCCGTCCGGGGCCGCGCAGGACTGCGGTGTCCACGAGATCCCGGGCTCGGTCGAGCACCGACAGCGGGAGGGCCGCCACGGCGTTGCCCGGCGGTCGGCGCGCCACCACGGGGTGGGCGCGGGTCGGAGCGGTGCGGCGCACCACCTCCCAGGCCAGCCCGAGGCCCCGCAGCCGGGCCTGGTCCAGGGCGGCCTGCAGCCGCGGCAACAGCACGTCCTCCTCATCGCGCACGTCCTCGCGCAGCACCTCGGCCAGCCGGGCCAGCAGGGGCCCCCGTCCGGCGTCGTCCCCGTCCATGGCCTCGAGCCGGGTGACGAGCTCGTTGACCTCCTGGTGCTCGCGCTCCACCTCCAGTGTCAGCTCGTGGCCGTCGGGCAGGACCTTTCGCATGACCGGCCACAGCACGGCCTCCTCGGCGAAGGCGTGGGGGAACACCAGCCGGTAGATCCGCAGCAGCACCCGCCCCTGGGCGGCACCGGTGGCGCCCTCGAGTTCCTCCAGCAGGTCCTGCAGCCTGACGTGGTCCCGTTTCTGCCGGGTGAGCACGCTCAGCCGCCCCCCGAGTTCGTGCGCGTTCTGTTCGGCGATGGATCTCATCATGATGACCTTTCACCAGGGGCCCGTTCCGGGCCAGCTGATCGGGGATGGCCGTGCTGGTATGCACGGGAGGACAGTGCCGGCGCCGTCCTGCCCGGATCGTGCTCTGCGCCGCTGATCCCCCTTCCCGGACATGTTAAGCCTGCTGATAGACGATTCGTTGTCCACCTTCCGGCAATCGTCCGCGGTCGGAGCAGGCTGAAAGCGGAAGGGGTCTCGCCGCAGGGACCAGGATGTGGTTCCGAGAGCAGTTCTTCGGTGCGGCATCACTGCCGCTACGGCGCTGCCGCCGACCTCACCACGCCCTGCCTGAACAAGGCCTGCTCCCCCCCCTTCACTCGGCATGTCGTGACAGCGCAAGAACTCGACACGCTTGGGACCCGTGGCATCCTTCCGACAACGGATGGTCGTCCGCCCAGCCCCCTGCCCGCGGCCTGGCGCCTGGCAACCGAGTTCGTGATGCGTACGCGTGTGCTCTCCAGTTCCCTCTGGGCCAGGGCGGCCAGGGCGGCCATGACGGTGAGGACCGCCGAGCCCGTCGGGGTGGCGGTGTCCACGTCTCCCCCACCGAGGTGGAGCACCGGCAACCTGACACCCCTGCTGCCCAGGTGCTCGGCGAGGACCGGCAGGTCCTGCACTCATCGACGATGCGGCGCAGGAACCCCTGCGACACACACAGCGCGACCTGTCTGCGGAGGCCTGGTGCGGGCGGTGGCGCGGCCGGTGCCATGTGGGTGGATACGGAGGAGCCCCGAGACGTGCTGATCAGTTCATAGGCACGGGCAACGGCTCGTCAGCTGTCGCTGACGAGCCGTTGCTGGCGTACACAGATCAGGCCGCCGGGGCGGGGTCGATCACATGATGCCGGTGGGGACCAGCAGGGCCCAGGCCAGCGCCGGGGCGAAGAGCACGACGCCGCCGGCGTAGATCATCAGCTCACGGTAGACGCGCTGCCGGTCGTTCTCGCGGGCGTTGGCGACGACGAGGGCGCCGTTGGTGGAGAACGGGGAGATGTCCACGACGGTGGCCGCGATGGCCAGGGCCGCCACCGTGCCGGAGACGCTGAGGGTGCTGGTGGCCAGCAGGGGGCCGGCCAGGGGAATGAACGCGGCCAGCAGGGCGGTGGAGGAGGCGAAGGCCGAGCCGATGCCGATGACGTAGCACAGGACCATGGCGACCAGCAGGGGGGCGCCCAGAGCCAGGGCCATGTGGGCGAGGGTGTCGATGACACCGACGTGCTGGAGCAGGGAGACGTAGGTGATCATGCCCGCGACCAGCAGGACCGTGGACCAGGAGATCCCGTTGATGAAGCTCTGGTGTTCCTTGATGTTGATCAGCGCCAGGAGCAGCCCGGCCGAGAGGGCCACGAAGCCGATCGGCAGGTGGAAGCCCAGGGTGCACACCAGCATTCCGGCGATCAGTCCCAGGGTGAGGATCTGCTGGCCGCGCGGGCGTGCGGAACCGGCGGAGTCGACGTCGGCGTGCTGGCCGGCCTCACCAGCGCGCAGCCGGCCCAGGGCCGCGAACAGGATGAGGGTCAGCACCGAGAGGATGATGTTGATCGCGAAGCTGGCGGCGAACAGGGCCCCCCGAGAGACGGGGAAGCCGTTCTCGGCGGCCACGTCGTGCACGAGCACCCCGGCCACCGACAGCGGGGAGAAACCGCCGGCGTGGGCGCCGTTGATGATGAAGGCGCCCATCAGCACGGGGTGGAGGCGGGATTCGTAGGCGAAGCCGATGGCCGCCGGGGCCAGCAGGGCGACCGCGGCCGGGGAGAAGGTGCCCAGGGCGGTGAGGGCGGCGGCGATCAGGAAGAACATCCAGGGCAGCAGCATGGTCTTGCCGCGGACCAGACGCACACAGTTCCGGACGATGACATCGATGGTGCCGTTGTGCTGGGCCATGCTGAAGAAGTAGGTCACACCGATGATCGTCAGCACGATGCCGGCGGGGAACTCCGCCAGGATCTCCTTGTCGTCCATGCCGAGCATGAAGTACCCGACCCCGAAGGAGGCGACCAGGCCCATCACCCCGATGTTCACCGGCCACCTGGTGGCCACGACGAACATCACGACGAGGATCACGAGCGGGACGATCTGGGTAGCAGTCATGGTGGGCTCCGTGGTGGGGCCCTCCGGGTTGAGGACGACGCTGCCCAGCACGATGGCGACCAGACCCAGGGCCCCGACAGCTGCCGCCGTCATCAACAGCCTGCGGCGGCGGGCGGGAGGGTCAGGGCGGCCGTCCTGGGGGTCGCCGACGGGGGCGACGGTCTCCTGCACGGTCTCGGTCATGGTGGTCTCCTCGGAGAGTGCTCCTGCAAGCCAGGCACGACGACGGTGTCGGATGCCCGTAGGGATCGTTGGTGGCGGTGGCCACGGAGTCCGATGGTGCGCACTCCGGGTCCGGAGGGTCTGACGGGTGAGGTGCCTTTCGGCAACCCCGTCCGTCTCGAAGTGCGTGACCCCGGTCATGCCCCCTCTGGTGGCGCCCCGCCAGGGGGCCTCACTAGAGATTGATGCACATCACACCTTAAGACAATGTCCCGTTCATGGACCCCCGTGTAGAAACGCTTGACATTCCGGGCCGACAGGCCTCTTCTCTCGGATGTCGGTCCCTGCTGCTGCGTAAGAAGACCTGGAACCCGTAGGACACGTACGCTGATGTAGGTCCTGAAGAGTTTGGGACCCCGTGTCAAGGAATGGTTCAAGCACAGGTGCGTACGGTCGGGCTGCACTGCTCGGTGTCGGCGTCGTGTTCACGGTCGTCGGTGGTCCTCTCGCCTGGCCCGTGGCTGCGCAGGGCGGGGTCGCGAAGGGCCTGCGACGGGCGGATGCGGTCGTCGGCCAGGGTGAGCATCGTGCGGGCCCCGGTGCCGGTCTCGCGGATCGGGACCACGCCGGGTGGGGTGCGGGTTCTTCCACCACACCGCTCGCCGGGTGGCGGGTCCGCATCCGCTGGTGCCAGGCCTCGATCGATGCGCCCCCTCCAAGGGTTGCGGATCGGGGGTGTGGCCCTCATCGGCGGGGTGGCCGTCGGTGGTCTGGTGCGGGGTCCTTCCAGGAGTGCCGGCCGGGGGCCCGGGTGCGGTGCTCCGGGGCCGTTCGGGTCAGCCGCTGAGGCGGAGGCCGCCGCGGGTGGGATGTGGGCAGGACCCGCACCGGCAGTGGTGGCTGCCGGTACGGGCCCTGTCGGGGTGGGACTTGTCTAGGCGTGCTCGGTGGCCTTGACGACCAGGACGGGGCAGTCGACCTCGAGCAGGATCTTCTGCGCGACGCTGCCCATGAGCAGCTTGCCCACCCGGGAGCGGCGGCGGATGCCGAGCACGATGAGGTCGGGCTGGGTCTCCTGGGCGACGGCGATGGCCTGGTCGCCGGCGTCGTGGATGGTCGGGGACGGTGGGATGAAGGTGATGTGGGCTCCGGCGGCTTCGAGCTTGGCCTGGTCGATGGGCAGGTCCTCCGGGGCGGGTCCGTGGCCGTCGGCCTCGGTGGAGAGGATGGCCACGTCCCAGCCCTTCTCCAGGGCGATCTCCTCGCCCACGTGCAGGGCACGGCGGCCGAAGTCGCTGTCGTTGGCGACGATGAGCAGGTGCGGTCGGGTCATGACGACGCCTTTCACGGGTGGTGAGTGGACGAAACGGGTCAGCTGACGAAGCGGGTGAGCAGGCCCTCGGGCAGGTCCACCGGCAGCAGGGAGGGCAGGGCCAGCAGCACGACCAGGGTCACGGCGGTGTAGATGAGCACGACCTTGGTCCGGGCGCGGGCGACGAGGAGCAGGAAGGCCGGGACGAAGAGCATGGCCGCCAGCAGGTATCCACCGAGGTAGACCAGGGTGAGGAACCCGGCCATCCAGATGAAGGTGGTGGCTGCGGTGCGCAGGTGCGGCCGGTAGGACCCGGTGGCCTGCTTGCCGCGGCGGGCCAGGATCTCCTTGACCAGCAGCGCGATCGAGAAGACCAGCCCCGCGCCGGAGACGAGCCGGGGCACCAGGGCCGCCTCCGGGGAGAAGCCGCTGGAGACGATCAGCCCGGCCGCGAACAGCACCACGGCGACGACCGCCACTGCCAGGGAGTAGGGGGAGTCGGCCAGCGGGGTCTCCTCGTCGGACTCGATGTCGTGGGTGTCGTCCTTGTCGCGGCGGCGGCGGTGGCGGATGGTTTTGACGAGGTTCCACAGCGCCGGGATGATCAGGATGGCCAGGAAGACCAGCACCCCGGGCCGGAGCATCCATTCGAAGCCTTCGTAGAGGCTGTCGGTGAGGAAGTAGTAGCGCTCCAGCGGGATGGCCAGCACGAAGCCGATGAGGAACGGGGCCCGGGGAACGCCGGTGGTCTTGAGGAACCACCCCGCCACCCCGAGCAGGACCATGACCCACAGGTCGCCGAGCTGCCCGCCGTCCTGGTAGGAGCCCAGCAGCATCAGCACCACGAGCCCGGCCGAGAGCACGGCGAAGGGCACGGCGGTGAGCTTGGCGAGCTTGCCCACGGACAGGAAGCACAGCAGGGCCCCGAGCACGGAGGCGATGGCGAAGGACCACACGATCAGGTACATCAGCTCGAGGTTGTCCTCGATGATGGCCGGGCCGGGCTGGATGCCGTAGGTCAGGAGCATGCCCAGCAGCAGCGCGGAGGGCACGCCGCCGGGGATGCCGAAGAGCAGGGTGGGGATCAGGTCCCCGGCCTCCACGGAGTTGTTCGCGCTCTCGGGACCGACGATCCCCCGGGGGTCGCCCTTGCCGAACCTGGACTTGTCCTTGGCGGTGGCCACGGCCTGGCCGTAGGCCAGCCAGGTGCCGGCGGTCGCCCCGACCCCGGGCAGGATCCCGGCCCAGATCCCGATCAGGGATCCGCGGATGACCTGGGACCAGTGGGTGAGCCATTCGCGGATGCCGGCGAACCAGCCCCCGCCCACCCGGATCTGGGTGGTGTCGCCGCGGCGCTGGCTGGCGCGGCTGGCGATCTCGGCCAGCCCGAACACGCCCAGGGCCACGGCCACCAGGGACAGCCCGTCGCCGAGGAAGAGGCTGCCGAAGGTGAAGCGCTCCTCGGCGGTCGTGGGCGAGATCCCGACCATGCCCAGCAGCAGCCCGAGCATGCCGGCGGTCAGGCCTTTGAGGACGTTGCCTCTCGAGAGCACCGCGGCCAGGGACACACCCAGGACGGCGAGCATGAACAGTTCGGGGCTGGCGAAGGAGAGCACCAGCGGCCGGGCCAGCGGGATGGCCAGGGTCAGGCCGATGGCCCCGATGATGCCCCCGGCCATCGAGGACAGGAACGCCAGGGACAGGGCGCGGGCGGCCTTGCCCTGCTTGGCCATGGAGTAGCCGTCGAGCATGGTCACCGAGGCCGAGGCCGAGCCGGGGGCTCCGAGCAGGACGGCGGAGACGGTGTCGGAGGTGTGGACCACGGCCAGGGCCCCGATGAGCAGGGCCAGGGCCGGCTCGGGGTCCATGCCGAAGGTCACCGGCAGGAGGATGGCCACGGCACCGGTGCCGCCCAGTCCGGGGATCAGACCCATGATCAGGCCTGCGGTCGCGCCGATGACGAGCATGATCAACAGGCTCGGATCGGTCAGGGAGCTCAGGGCTCCCAAAGCTGCATCAAGCATGGGATGTCCTCAGTGAACGGTGATGTCGTAGGACCTCTGGAGGAGGTCTCGGATGTAGGTGACGGTGTCGTCGGAGACCGTGTAGGCCTCCTGCACCTGGGCGGCGACGTCGTCACCGGACTCCAGGGGGTAGCCCCCGAGGATCTCCTCGGCCTCTTCCAGGAAGGCCGTGTCGGCGGCCATCTTCCGGGCCGACTCCCGCAGCAGGGCCAAGGCCTCGGGCGGGGTGTCCTTCGGCGCCCACAGGCCCTTCTGGTAGGTGTAGGTCAGCCCGAGCACGGTCTTGTACGCCTCGAACTCGGGTCCGCTGGGCGCCTGTCCGTGCAGCTGCTCGTAGGCCTCCGCCACGGTGGGCACATCCGGGAAGTTCGGATCGCGCACGACCTCGCCGGCCTCGTTGAGCTGGCCGAAGGAGGCCAGCACGACGGCGTCGCCGTCCTCGACCATTCCCTCCACCGCCGACTCGTAGCTGGTGGTGGTCTGGTAGTCCAGGTCGATCTCCCCGCGCTGCAGGGCCAGGTTCACCGGGCCGCGGCCCTCGAAGCCGAAGGTGGCGGTGACGTCGGCGTCCAGCAGGTCGAAGGCGATCAGGGTGGTGATGTCCAGCCCGGTGGCGGTGATCCCGCCGAACTCCAGGGGGGTGTCGCGGTCCACGAGGTCTTCCACGCCCTGCACCCCGGCGTCGGTGCGGGCGTAGATGACCCCGCCGGTGCCGTTGACCAGCACGGGCTCGAGCTCGTCGAAGGAGTAGTGCACCGCTTCGCGCTCCAACAGCCAGGGCACCACGGTCGTGGCGGTGCTCACCAGCAGCTCCGTGCCGTCGGGCTCGGCGGAGGTGACGAACTGGTTGCTGCCGGTGATGCCCTCACCACCGGCCTCGTTGACCGGGGAGAACCCGGGCTGACCGGGGATGTGCTCGGTCATTTCCGCCCCGATGAAACGGGCCCAGGTGTCGGTGCCCCCGCCCTCGGCCAGCGGGATGAGCAGCGAGAGGGTCTCCCCGGCGTAGTCGCCGTCGGTGGTGGTGGCCGGGGGGTTGAGGATGTCCCCGCCCAGCACGGTGGCCACCAGGCCCAGGACCCCGAACCCGGCCACGGCCGCCAGCACGGTCCGGCGCTGGGGAGCCGGCGGGTCAGGGCGCTGGTCCTCCACCTCCCCACTGGGGATCTCGGGGCGCGGATCCTGCACGGGCTCAGTCATGGTCGGCTCCTCGGGCGGTGGTCCCGACGGAAGCGGCGGCTTCGACGCCGGGTGCCTCGGGCAGGTGGATGGTGGTGGTGGCGATGGTGCGGGCGGTGCGGTCGACGCCGACGATCAGGGTGCCGTCGTTCTCCTCGGACCAGGTGTCGATCACCCCGGCCGGGGTGCGCAGCCAGAGAGTGCCCTCCGGGGTGTCCCCGACGATGTCGTGCAGCACGGTGCCGGGCGTGCGAGTGGCCAGGGTCAGGGCGATGCTGCCGGTGATGGCCAGGGCCGGGTGCGGCTTGCCCATCGACAGCATCATCACGTTGACGTCGCAGGTGGGGTCGGCGGGGGTGGGCGCGGCGACGAGGGCCAGCTTCGGGATCGCCCGGGCGGCCCCGGCGATGGTGGGGGCCAGCCCCATCCGTACCGCCGCCTGCCGGCGCACGTGCTCGAGGGTGTCCAGCTGCAGCTCCACCCCGGTGCGCCAGTTCTCGTACCGGGCCGGGTCCAGGCCCAGCTCCTCGGCACGGACGATGACCACCGGCGCCCCGGCGTCGACCATCGACACCGTCAAGGGCGTGCCGCCGGCGGTGATCGTGTCGGTGGCCGAACCGGTGGGCAGCAGTGCTCCGGTGGTCTTGCCGGCCGGGTCCTGGAACCCCAGCCCCACCCGGTAGCCGGGGAAGGGCACCCCGGGCATCTGCGCGTCCGGGACGGGCGGCAGGGCCCGGTGAGGGGTGGGCACCCGCTGGATGATGATCTGGCCGGTGTTGGTGTTGCGGGTGACGATGCGAGTCATCTCCCCGGCAGGAGTGACCCAGCCCTTCTCCAGCGCGTACAGGCCCACGACCGCGGAGCAGTTGCCGCAGTTGCTGCCCCAGTCCACCGTGGCTTCCTCGATGCCCACCTGGGCGAAGGTGAACTCCACATCGGCCTCGTCATCGGCAGGCGCCCGGTGGAGTATCACGGCCTTGCTGGTGGTCGAGGTGGCCCCGCCGACCCCGTCGACCTGCCGGGGATCAGGGCTGCCGAACAACCTCGGCAACAGCGCATCCACGCTGGAGCCGCTCTCCTGCAGATGCTCGGTCTCGAACACCCAGCACTTGCTGGTGCCGCCGCGCATCCATTCCGCTTCGATCTTCATGGGGGTGACCACGTCTCCTCGTGTCTCAATCCAGTGAGTGGGGCTGAGAAGAGATTGAGCCAGGTCACAACTTAAGACAATGTCGGCTTTCTCAACGGGGATATAGGTATCCTTAATCCATTGCGGCAGCAGGGTCCGGGACGTCGGCATCTCGTGGGCGTCCAGCACATCAGGGCTCGGAATCGCACGGCTGACGAGGGCAAATTCAGTCGATGAAACATCAGAAGAGGAGGGTGAACTTTTGCTTCACGATGACAGTCAGCACTTGTTCGACATACGGCGCCTGGCCCTGCTGGTGGAGGTGGTCGAGCAGGGTTCCATCACCGCGGCGGCCGAGCTGATGATGTACACGCCGTCGGCCGTGTCCCAGCAGCTGCGCAAGCTCGAGCAGGAGGTCGGCCAGCCGTTGCTGAACCGCCGCTCGCGTGGGATGGTGCCCACCGAGGCCGGCCAGGTGCTGGCCGACCACGCCCGCAAGATCGTGCGGCAGATGCAGGCCGCCCAGTCCGATCTGGATCAGATCGCCGGACTCAAGCGCGGATCTCTGACCATCGGCACCTTCCCCACTCTGGCCGGGTCCTTCCTGCCCACCGTGATCCGGGTCTTCAAGAAGCGCTACCCGGCGATTAGCCTGTCGGTGCGCAGCGCCCGTTTCGACGAGCTCGTGGCCGATCTGGAGTCGGGGGTCACCGGGCTGTGCCTGCTGTGGGACTACCCGTGGAACCCTTTCCACGACGAAGCCATCCGGGTCACCGAGGTCTTCCAGGAGTCCACCGTGATCCTGGTGGCCCGCGGCCACCGACTGGCCGAGCGCGAGCAGGTCACCATGGAGGAGCTGCGCCACGAGTCGTGGATCGTGCGCGCCGAGGCCCACCCCGTGGTGGAGGTCCTGCAGCGCTCCGCTCACGAGGCCGGGTTCGAACCGACCCTCGGGTTCCTGGCCAACGACTACCAGGAGGCCCAGGCCATGGTGAGTGTGGGCATGGGGGTGGCCATGGTCCCCAAGACCGCGGTGGCTCTGCAGCACCCCGACGTGCGGGTGCTGCGCCTGGGCCCGGAGGCCCCGATGCGCCGCGTACTGCTGGCCCAGCGCCAGGACAAGGTCTACGCCCCGGCGGAGGTGGCCTTCCACTCCACCCTCCTGGAGGTCGCCCGTGAACGGGCCGGCGAGTACCTGTAGCCGGGGCCGACGGTACGCTCCCACCTCAGGCAGTGGACACCCTGAAGCACCCTGGGAAGGACGAGCCATGACTCTGCAGTGCGCGGTGATCGACGGCTACCAGGGCGCCGCCCGCCGGTTCGCCGACTGGCCCTCCCTGGGCGACCAGGTGGGGCTGACGGTGTTCACCGATCACCTGGATGACCAGGACGCGGTGGCCGAACGCCTCGCCGGCTTCGACATCGTGGTCGTCATGCGCGAACGCACCCCCTTCCCCGCCTCCTTGCTGGCCCGGCTGCCCCGGCTGCGGCTGCTGATCACCTCCGGGATGCGCAACGCCGCCATCGACCTCGCCGCCGCCCGGCACCAGGGCGTCATCGTGTGCGGCACCACCAGCAACTCCGAACCCCCCTCCGAGCTGACCTGGGCGCTGATCCTGGGCCTGAGCCGACACCTGCTCCCCGAGACCACCGCCGTCCGGGACCGCGGACCGTGGCAGCACACCGTGGGGACCGACCTGCACGGGGCCACCCTGGGGGTGCTCGGGCTGGGCAGGATCGGCACCCAGGTCGCCCGCATCGGGGCGGCCTTCGGCATGGACGTGCTCGCCTGGAGCCAGCACTTGACCCAGGAGCGAACTGAGGCCGCCGGGGCACGGCTGGCCGGCTCCAAGGAGGCGCTGCTGGCCGCCGCCGACATCGTCTCCCTCCACCTGGTGCTCAGCGACCGCACCCGCGGGCTGCTCGGGGCGCAGGACCTGGCTCTGATGAAGCCCACCGCCTACCTCATCAACACCTCCCGGGCCGGCCTCGTCGACCAGGACGCCCTCCTGGACGCCCTGGTAAGCAACCGGATCGCCGGGGCCGGCCTGGACGTCTTCGACACCGAACCCCTCCCGGCCAACGACCCGTTCCGGGACCTGCCCAACGTGCTGGCCACCCCGCACCTGGGCTACGTCACCGCGCGCAACTACCGGACCTACTTCACCCAAGCGGTGGAGAACATCCAGGCCTTCCTCGACAGCAACCCGATCCGCACCCTGTGACCGACACCCGACCGCAATCATGCACCTGGCCCCGAGCCCGCGTGTCGGCGACTGCAGCGACCGGGACCTCGGCGACGACCATCGGCGCCTCGAAGGAGTATTCTCGGGTCGGCGCCCGGTTCGAGCCACCGGCCGGGCGTCTTGATCTTTCTCCCACCCCACTCGCCGTCCGCCGAGAACGTCTTCACTCCGGCGCACTCGACCCATGGCCACAGGCAGTTCCCTGGTCCGCCGATAGAGGATGGCTCGGGACATCCCGAGGTCGCGGGCGACCTGGGTGGCCGGCTCCCCGCCCTCGATGAGTCGAAGGGCGTTGCAGATCGGGGAGTCGGTGGAGGTCTGCCGCCGACCGCCGAGGTCCTTGCCGGCGGCCCGGTGCGTGGCCACGGAGGCGGTGATCCGTTCACGGTCGACGTCCAGCTCCCTCTGGGCCCGGGCGGCCATGGCGGTGCAGACCATGGACCCCACCGGGGTGGCGGTGTCCACGTCTCCCCCACCGAGGTGGAGCACCCGCAACCCCGCGCCCCTGCTCTGCGGTGCCTCGGCGACGGTCAGCATGCTCTTCGACGACCGTGACGCCCGCCCGGGAACCCCTACTGCACTGCGTGCTGCAGGTTGCTCCGCTGATGGCTGTGGGAGTGTCCACAAAGGATCATCGCGAACCGTCTAGTGGACGCGGAAGACGTCGATCCGCACGCCGTCCGGTCGTCGCTGCCCGGTGCCGATGAACAGGGTGCGGTTCATCCACCCGTAGGGCCCGGCCTCGTCGGCAGTCAGGCGCGGCACGCAGCGGAAGTAGATCCGGGCCGGGTCGACCGTCTCCCCGGCCATCACCTTTCGCAGGTCTTCGGGATCACCGGTGCGCAGGGCGCGGTTCTGCACCAGGACGTGGTGGCCGTCCTCGAGCTCCAGGACGTAGTCGGCGACCAGGTAGGCGAGGTCCTCAGCGGGGTACTGCTGGAAGTCGGCTCCGGCGTGGAGGACCCGCCCGGCGAGGTCCGGGCCGTGGACCCGGCCGCCGCGGATCGGGACCACGCGCCGGACTCCGTCCACGGTGGTGCCGATGGTGATGGGCGGGTCCACGTCGACCTCGATCGTGGCGACGTACGCCAACGGGGGTGGCTGCACTCCCTCGGAAGGGAGGTGGGGTGATTGCTGGGGGCGGGGACGGGTCATGCCAGGTCCTCTCGTCGATTCGTTTCCGTGGCTTGGAGCACCTCGATGGCGGCGGTGACGCGGCGGGAGAGCTTCTGCCCAGCCGGGGTGACGGCCACGATGGAGTTGGGCGGGGCCTGTCGGCCACCGGGCGGTACACCACCTGGTGCTCGTCGAAGGTGGCGCCGGTGGCGGGGATGCTGTTGGCGACGGAGTACCCCTGGACGGTGGCATCGCGGTGAGGGTCTTCACCGCTGAGGTCTTCACCGCTGAGGTCTTCACCGCTGAGGTCTTCACCGCTGAGGTCTTCTCCGCTGAGGTCTTCTCCGAGCAGCTGCGCACCCTGTCGGTCGTGGTCCGCTGCTGCTGGGCGTGCTGCTCAGCGCGGGTGGGGCCGTGTGCTGAGTCAGGGTCGAGCGCAGTCTGCGCCACCGGACTCCTCTGCCCCTGGCCCGGGGACGCACGGCGCTGGCCCTCATCACCGACGTCGCAGGTGTGCTGGGCCTGACCACAGCCACAGCCGTCCTTAGCCTCGACGTGGTGCTCGCCTGCGCCTGGCCCAGACAGAGTCCCTGTACTCCGCACCTATCCTGCACGAGACCCTCCGGCAGGAAGCTGGACATGACGAGCGGTGGAGGAACCCCTGCTGCAACGTCGTTCTCGTGGGCCAGTGGCCGACAACTCCGCCATATGTGTAGCGGCAGCGCCGAGCCCCCGTCCACATGGCAGACCAATTCCTGCGGTGACGACAAGCCGGAAGACCTGGCGTGCCAGGTCACACGACTCTTCCGTGTTCTCGGGCGGGGCTGCCGGGTTCAGGGGCGTGGTCCGGGTGGTCTCCATCGGGGTGTCGTGGTCGTGCTCGCGCATGGGGTCTTTCCGTTCCTCCGGGCCGGGGATGGGCACGGCGCAGCCGTCGGCCGCCCCCCGGCGGGGGGGGGGGGGCGGCGGGGGGGCCGGCGGGGGGGGCGCCCGCCGGCTGCGCCGGCAGGGTCGGCGCTCAGTTGCGCTTCTCGGCGGCCCCGGCGGCCCCGGCGGCCCCGGCGGTCCCGGCGGCCTCGGTGGCTTCGGGGTGGGCGGCGTGGTCCTGGTGCCCGTCGGCTACGTGCAGATCGGTACCCTGGAGCCGCTTGGGGACCATGGACACCGCGATCAGGGAGACGATCGCCAGGCCGGCGATGTAGGCGCCGATGGTCCAGGAGGCACCGGTCTCGTTGAGCAGCAGCTGGGCGATCATCGGGGCGAAGGCCCCGCCGATGATGGAGCCGAACGCGTAGCCGATCGAGACCCCGGAGTAGCGCACCCGGGCCGGGAACATCTCCGCGTACAGCGCCGACTGCGGGCCGTAGGACGGGCCCAGCCCGATGGTGAGGACCACGATGGCGGCGGCGAACAGCGGCAGGGAGGCGGTGTCGAGCAGCCACCACATCGGGATCGCCCACACGATGATGATCGCGTAGCCGATCTGGAAGGTGCGCACCCGCCCGACGGTGTCGGACATCGCCCCGCCGAGCATCGTGAAGACCAGCCACCCGAGCCCGCCGATGAGGGAGGCGATCAGGGTCGCGGAGCGGTCCATGCCCAGGGCCTTGGCGCCGTAGGAGGCGAAGAAGGCGATGACCAGGTAGCCGGCGGCGTTGTTCGCGGCGAAGATCAGCGCCGCGAGGGTGACCTCCTTCTTGTGGTGCCGGACCAGCTGGCCCAGCGGCGCGGAGGACTCCTTCTTGCGCAGCTGCATCTGCTGGAACACCGGAGACTCGTCGACGGTCTTGCGGATGAGGTAGCCGACCACGATGAGCACCACCGAGGACAGGAACGGGATGCGCCAGCCCCAGGCCTCGAACTGCTCCGGGCTCAGCGCGGAGGTCAGGGCGAACATGAACCCGGTGGCCAGGAGCATGCCCAGGGGCACGCCGATCTGGGGGTAGGCGCCGAAGAGCCCGCGCTTGTTGACCGGGGCGTGCTCCACGGCCATCAGCGCCGCCCCGCCCCACTCACCGCCGGCGGAGAAGCCCTGCAGAATTCGCAGCACTACCAGCAGGATCGGGGCCCACACCCCGATGGAGGCGTAGGTGGGCAGCAGCCCGATCAGCATGGTGGCCGCGCCCATGCCTACCAGGGTCAGAACCAGCACGAGTTTGCGCCCGTGCTTGTCGCCCAGGTGTCCCGCCACCACCGCCCCGAGGGGGCGGAAGAGGAAGCTGATGCCCAGGGAGGCCCAGGCGACCACCTGGGCCAGGCCGGCGTTCTCCTCCGCCAGCGGGGCGAAGAACAATGGGGCCAGCACGAAGGCTGCCGCCTGGGCGTAGATGAAGAAGTCGTACCACTCGATGGTGGTGCCCACGAGCGTGCCCGCGAGGACCTTGCGCTCCTCGCGGGTCATCTCGTGCCGCCGGGCCGGGGCGGAGGAAGAATGGGCCATGGGAAACTCCAGTGGGGTCGGGATGATGCCGGGCGCCTCGGCACCTCGGCGGAGGAAGGGGATGGAGCGACAACACGGGCTGTCACACCCGCGGGCCGACAGCCCGAACTCTGGGGCCGCCAGCTCATGGGGCGCACAGACAGACGGCCGGGGTCAGCAGCTGCATGGGATCGGGGCGTCGGGATGCGGCAGTGGTCAGCTCGCCGGCGTCGGTGGTGGGGAGCATGCTCGGGGGCTGACGGGATCGGTCAGGGGGTGTAGATCCGCGTCAGGAAGTCCGACAGTTCGGCGGTTGCGGTCAGGGGCAGCACGTGGGCGACGTACTGGTCCGGGCGGACCACCACGACCACGCCGTCGCGGCTCAGGCCGCGAGCCGCGTAGATGTCGTCGGCCGGGTCGACACCCCACACCTTGTTCAGGTTGGAGATCTGGAACTTGCCGACCTTCGGGCGGAACACGGACGGGACCTTCATCAGTTCCACCTCTTCGTGCGGTTGCTGGTAGACCACGTGGAGGTCGAACAGGGCGTCGAGGTCCCGGTCCTCCGGGGTGAACCGGCGCACCGGCGATTCCGCGGAGTCCATCCACTCGGCCCAGGCCCGCAGCGTCGAGCTCTCCGCGGAGGACACTGCGGAGTCGGCGAAGGCGTAGATCCGCCACCGTCCGTCGGCGACGTGCTGGTGGCCCAGGAACTTCGGGTTGGTGTCGCAGACGCGCTTGACCGGGTGGGCCTTGAAGCGCTTGCCCAGGGGGAAGCCCGTGGCCAGCTCCTGGTGCGTGGCCTCGCCCCGGAGCAGGCTCACCGGGTATTCGGTCATGAAGCCGGCCGGGAACTCGGCGGTCTTCACGTAGAAGTCCTCCAGCGCGGTCGCGCTCTCGAGCTCCTCCGGCTTGGCGGCCATCATGGAGGACCACTCGCGGTCGAAGTCGATGAGGTCCTGGGCGATCTGCTGGCGCTCGGCGGTGTAGGTGGCCAGCAGCTTCTCCGGTGCCAGCCCGGTCAGCACGTGACCCAGCTTCCAGCCCAGGTTGAAGGCATCCTGGATGGAGACGTTCATGCCCTGGCCCGCCTTGGCCGAGTGGGTGTGGCAGGCGTCGCCGGCGATGAACACCCGCGGGTTGCGCTGTCCCGCTTCCTCGGCGGGGACGTCGTCGAAGCGGTCCGTCACTCGGTGGCCGACCTCGTAGACGCTCCACCACGCCACGTTCTTCACGTCCACGGTGTAGGGCGAGACGATCGTGTTGGCCTGGCGGATGATCTCCTCCAGCGGGGTCTTGCGCACGGCGCCGGCGTCGTTGTGGTCCACCTCGCCGAGGTCCACGTACAGGCGGACCAGGAAGCCGCCCTCACGCGGGATGAGCAGGATCGACCCGTGCTGGGACTGGATGGCGCACTTGGTGCGGATGTCCGGGAAATCGGTCTCGACCAGGACGTCCATGACGCCCCAGGCGTGGTAGGACACGGCACCGACGTGCTGGGCGCCGATGTCCCGGCGGACCTTGGAGCGGGCGCCGTCGGCGCCCAGCACGTACTTCGCGCGCACGACGCGCTCCTCGCCGGGGTTCACCCCGGCCTCGGCGCTCTCGCCGGTGCGCTTCAGGGTGACGGCGATCGGGTGCTCCCCCTCGCCGATCTCCAGCTTGACGAACTCCCAGCCGAAGTACGGCTCGGTCCGGGACGGGGCGTTCTTCGCGAAGCGGGCGAAGTAGTCCAGCACGCGCGCCTGGTTCACGATCAGGTGCGGGAACTCGCTGACACCCGTGGGGTCGTCGACTGTGCGGGCCGTGCGGATGATGCGGTCCGGGTGGGCCGGGTCCGGCTTCCAGAAGATCATCTCGGTGAGGTCGTAGGCCTCGGCGATGATCTCCTGGGCGAAGCCGAACGCCTGGAAGGTCTCGACGCTGCGGGCCTGGATGCCGTCGGCCTGGCCGATCTCCAGCCGGTGCGGACGGCGGTCGACGAGGCAGGTCATGACGTCGGGGAAGCTGGCCAGCTGGGCGGTGGCGGTCATGCCGGCGGGACCAGAGCCGACCACCAGCACGTCCATGACCTCCGGCAGGTCGGGGGAGCGGTCAACACCCACACCGGCGGCGGGCTGGATCCGGGGGTCCGTGGACACGTAGCCGTGGTGGTGGAACAGCATGGGGCCTCCTGGCGCGGGGAAGGACGGAACGGCTAGTTTGTTCTATAATGGAACACGCGGTTCTTTTATCGAACTCTTGGGGGCGATCATATACGTTGAGTGACCGCCCTCACAAGGCCCCGCGACGCCGCTCACGCTACGGTCCGGGGAGAGCCTGCTCGCCCCGGGCCACGACCTGCCCGGCCTCCGGTGCCGCTCCGCGGCCCGGCCCGGGGAACCCCCTCCGACCGCCCACAGAAAGGGGCCACGGTGAACGCTCAGGGACATCCTCCCGCCCAGGTGCCGGCGAGCAGGACGTCGGCCGCGCAGTCGACCGGGAGCGAGCACGGCCGGGCCGCCGCGCCGGTACCGCTCTCCCAGACCCTCTCCCGGGGGGTGCGCATGCTCGAACTGGTGGTCTCGGCGCAAGAGCCGCCCACGATCGCCGACGTGGCCGCGCAGCTCGGCGTGCACCGGTCGATCGCCTACCGGATGCTGCGCACCCTGGAGAGCCACGGCCTGCTGACCCGGGACTCCACCGGCCGGCTGATCGGCGCACCCGGGCTGGCGGTGCTCGCGCGGGGGGTGCAGCAGGACCTCCAGTCGGCGTCCCTGCCGGAACTGACCGCACTGGCCAACGAGCTGCAGATGAGCGCCTTCGTCGCGGTCTGGGGCCAGGAGGAGTGCATCACGCTGGTGACGGTGGAGCCCTCTCGCGGCCACGCCGTCACCCAGCGTCCGGGCACGCGCCACCCGCTGGACCGCGGCGCCCCCGGGCTCGCCGTGCAGGCGGGCATGGACCCGGACGAGCTCACCGAGCTGATGGGCGGCGTCCGCCCCCGCGCGGAGGTGGAGCAGACCCGGCAACGCGGATTCGCCGTGAGCAGCAACGAGGTGCTGGACGGGGTCTCGTCCGTGGCCGTTCCCCTCCGCGTTCCCGGCCACCTGCCGGCAGCGCTGGCCGTCGTCTACGCCACCCGCCAGCTCGACGTCGAGGCGCTGAGCCAGCGGCTGACGCACAGCGCGGGGCTGATCGCCGCCCGCCTCGGGCAGCGATCAGCCCCGTCGGATCAGTAGGACCCGCGCGGTCCCGTGCCCGGTCCCTGCTCCTCTCCTGCCGGAGCGCACCATGCGTCGGCCAGTGCCTCGGTCCCGCGGGCCAGCAGCGCGACGTCGGCGCCCACGTTGACGAAGTCGGCGCCGGCGTCGAGATAGTCCTGGGCCTGGGACGGCGCGAATGCGTTGACTCCCACGAACTTCCCCGCCTGCCGCACGGCGGCGATGACGTCCTTGACGGCGGCCACCACGTCGGGGTGGCCCTGCTGGCCGATCAGGCCCATGGAGGCGGCGAGGTCCGAGGGACCGACGAAGACGCCGTCCACCCCGCCCACCGCGGCGATCTGCGCGGTCGCCTCGACCGCGGCTGCGCTCTCGATCTGCACCACCAGGGTGACCAGATCGGCGGCGCGGGTGAGGTACCCGGGGACCCGGTTCCACCGGGCCGACCGCGCGAGCGCCGAGCCCACCCCGCGCACCCCGCGCGGCGGGTAGTGCACGGCGCGCACGGCGGCCTCGGCGTCGGCGGCGCTGTTGACCATGGGCACCACCAGGGACTGCGCGCCGAGGTCCAGGTACTGCTTGACCAGCACCTCGTCCAGTCCGGGGAGCCGGACCACCGGGATCGAGCCGTAGCCGGCCATGGCTCGCAGCTGGGCCTGGATGGTCTCCAGGCCCAGCGGTGAGTGCTCGGCGTCGATCAGCAGGTAGTCCAGGCCGGCCGAGGCGCAGATCTCGGTCACGGTGGGATCTCCCGAGCTGACGAACATGCCGGCCGCCGGTCGCCCGCTGCGCTCCGCGCAGGCGGCCTCGGTGAACAGGTCCTTGAGGCTCGGCTGGGCCTCTAGACGAATCGGCATGTGATGGTCCCCAGTTCCCCGTAGTCGGCGTAGACGGTGTCCCCGGCGTGGACCCACATGGGCCGGGTGAAGGACCCGGCGAGGATGATCTCCCCGGCCTCCAGGCGGTCCCCGTGGCCGGCGATCCGGTTGGCCAGCCAGTGCACCCCGTTGGCGGGGTGGTTGAGCACCCCGGAGGCCACCCCGGTCTCGACGATCTCCTGGTTGCGCCACAGCGCCCCGGCGACCCAGCGCAGGTCGACGGCGTCCGGGGCGACCGGGCGACCGCCGATCACCATGGAGCCGAGCGCGGCGTTGTCCGAGATGGTGTCGGTGATGGTGCGGCCCTCCATCTCGATGCGCGAGTCCAGCACCTCGAGGGCCGGCACCACGTACTCGGTGGCGCGCAGCACGTCGAAGAGGGTCACGCCGGGGCCGGCGAGGTCCTCCTTCAGGACGAAGGCCAGTTCCATCTCGATGCGCGGGTGGGTGTACCTCGCCCACTCGTAGACGTGGCCGGACTCGACCACCTGGTCGTCGAAGATCACCCCGTAGTCCGGCTCGTCGATGCCGGTGGCGTCCTGCATGGCCTTGGAGGTCAGCCCGATCTTGTGCCCGGCTTTGGTGCGGCCGGCCCCCTCCTGCCGCTGCGCCCAGATCCGCTGCACCGCGTAGGAGTCCTCGATCTGCATCTGCGGGTACCGCTTGGTCAGCCGCGGCACCGGCGTACGGTCCAGTCCGGCCTGGTGCAGCTCATCGGCGATCTTCACATGGGTCTCGTGGTCCAGCATCGTCGCAGTCCCCGCTCAGAGCTGGTGTCCGAGCTTGAAGCCCTTGGCGGCCTCGCCCTGGTAGCTGCCCGAGTCGTCACCGGCGCGGGTGTAGGAGAACCCGTCGGCGCCGATGGTCACCTCCATCTCGGAGTCGTGGGTGCGGGCCACGACCTCCTGCGGGTTGCCGTCCAGGTCCAGGACCAGAGAGGCCTCGGTGTACCAGGACGGGACGACCGGGTTGCCCCACCAGTCGCGGCGCTGGTTGTCGTGCACGTCCCAGGTGACGACCGGGTTGTCCGGGTCACCGGTGTAGTAGTCCTGGGTGTAGATCTCGATCCGGTGGCCGTCCGGGTCGAGGATGTACAGGTAGAACGCGTTGGAGACCCCGTGGCGGCCCGGTCCGCGCTCGATGCGGTCGGAGATGCGCAGGGCGCCCATCTTGTCGCAGATCGCCAGGATGTTGTGCTTCTCGTGGGTGGCGAAGGCGACGTGGTGCATGCGCGGGCCGTCGCCGCCGGTCATGGCGGTGTCGTGCACGGTCGGCTTGCGGCGCATCCAGGCGGCGTAGACGGTGCCCTCGTCGTCCTGGATGTCCTCGGTGACGCGGAAGCCCAGGTCCTGCATGAACTTCGTGGCGCGCGGCACGTCCGGGGTGACCTGGTTGAAGTGGTCCAGGCGGACCAGGGAACCGGGGGTGTACAGGTCGTAGCGCCAGGCCAGTCGCTCGACGTGCTCGACGTCGTGGAAGAACTCGTAGGGGAAGCCCAGCGGGTCCTCGACGCGCACCGAGTCGCCGATGCCCTTGGTGAAGCCCTCCGGACGGCGCTCCACACGGCAGCCGAGCTCCTCGTAGAAGGCCACGGCCTTGTCCAGGTCCTCGGGTGTGCGCACGCGGTAGGAGAAGGCGGCGACGGCGGCCACGGGGCCCTTCCGGAGCACGAGGTTGTGGTGGATGAACTCCTCCAGGGACCTCAGGTAGACGGCGTTCTCGTCCTCCTCGGTCACGGTCAGCCCCAGCACGTCCACGTAGAACTCCCGCGAACGCTCCAGATCGGTGACCACGAGCTCCATGTAGGCGCAGCGCAGGATGTCCGGCGCGGGGGCCTGCGGGGTCGGGACGGGGTTGTCGGAATGGATCGGGGCTTCCTGGGAGACGTAGAAGCCGGAGGACGTCATCGTCCGGTCGTCGAGGTGGGTCATGGTGCTGTCCTTTGTGATGAGGGGTGGGTGTCGGCAGGCGCGCAGGGTCAGGCCTGGAGCTCCTCGGCGGCCTGCTCCTGGCGGCCGAAGACCGGGTTGTGGACCTCGCCCAGGTTGATGTGCACGGCCTGCTGGTCGGTGTAGAAGTCGATCGAGCGGTAGCCGCCCTCGTGGCCCAGGCCCGAGGCCTTCACACCGCCGAAGGGGGTGCGCAGGTCGCGGACGTTGTTGGAGTTCAGCCACACCATGCCGGCCTCGACGTTCTGGGCGAAGTTGTGGGACCGCTTCAGGTCGTTCGTCCAGATGTAGGCGGCCAGGCCGTACCTGGTGTTGTTGGCCAGCTCCAGCGCCTCCTCGTCCGTGTCGAACGGGGTGATGGCCACGACCGGGCCGAAGATCTCCTCCTGGAAGATCCGGGCGTCCGGGGCGACGTCGGCGAAGACGGTCGGCCGGATGAAGTTGCCCTCCGGGAACTCCTCGGGACGGCCGCCGCCGGCGGTCAGACGGGCCTCGCCCTTGCCGATCTCCACGTAGGACATGACCTTCTCGAAGTGCTCGGGGTGCACCAGGGCACCGACCTCGGTGCTCTCCTCGTGCGGCAGGCCGACCCGCACGCGCTCGGCCTGGGCGGAGTAGCGCTCCACGAACTCGTCGTAGATGCCGCGCTGGACCAGGATGCGCGAGCCGGCGGTGCAGCGTTCGCCGTTGAGGGAGAAGACGCCGAAGATCGTCGCGTCGATCGCGGCGTCCAGGTCGGCGTCGTCGAAGACGACGGCGGGGGACTTCCCGCCCAGTTCCATGGACAGCCCCTTCAGGTACGGCGCGGCGTTGCCGAAGATGATCTGGCCGGTGCGGGACTCGCCGGTGAAGGAGATCAGCGGCACGTCCGGGTGCCTGACCAGGGAGTCGCCGGCGAAGCCTTCCTCGCCGTAGCCGTGGACGACGTTGAACACGCCCTTCGGCAGGCCGGCCTCTTCGAAGATGCTCGGCCACAGGGACGCGGACAGCGGGGTGAACTCGGCCGGCTTGAGCACCACGGTGTTGCCGGTGGCGAGCGCCGGGCCCAGCTTCCAGGACTCCAGCATGAAGGGGGTGTTCCACGGGGTGATGAGCCCGGCCACCCCGATCGGCTTGCGGTTGACGTAGTTCACCTGGCGTCCGGGCACCTTGTAGGTGTCGTCGGCCTGGGCGACGATCAGGTCGGCGAAGAACCGGAAGTTCTCGGCGGCGCGCCGGGCCTGGCCGCGGGCCTGGGCGATCGGCAGGCCGGTGTCGAAGCACTCCATCTCGGCCAGATCCTGGCCACGGGACTCCACGATGTCGGCGACCTTGTGCAGCACCCGGGAGCGTTCGCGCGGGAGCATGCCCGGCCACGGGCCGTTCTGGAAGGCGTCCTTGGCAGCGGCGACGGCGGCGCCGATGTCGGCGACCTTGCCGGAGGCGGCTTTGAGGTAGGGCTGGTTGGTGACCGGGTCCAGCACGTCGAAGGTGTCACCGTCGATCGAGTTGACGTGCTCACCGTTGATGTAGTGCTGAATCTTTCCCGGCAGGTTGGCCGGGACCCAGCGCTGTGCGTTGTCGGGGGTGGTCTCGGTGCTCATGGTGTGTCCTTTCGGCGTGCAGCGTCGTGAGGTGTGGTCCGTGATGCCAGATAGGCGTCGAGCGTGTTGAGGCGGTGTTGCCGCGCGGCGGCCTCGACGGCTTCGAAGGAGGCGCCCTGGGCGATGAGGTCCAGCAGGTGCTCGTGCTCGTCCACGGAGGCACGGGCCCGGCCGGGGACGTAGGCGAAGGTGGAGGAGCGCAGGGCGGCCAGCCGGTTCCAGCCGCGGTGCACCAGGTCGAGGATGTGTGCGTTCTGGTGGTGCTCGTAGAGCGTGGAGTGGAACTGCTTGTTCAGCGTGGTGAACTGCACCGGGTCGAACTCCTCCAGCACCCGGCGCATCTGATCGTTGATCCCACGGGCCCGCTGCAGGTCGGCTTCGGTGACCAGCGGCGCGCACTGGGCGGTGGAGAATCCCTCGACCAGGGCCAGGGTCTCCATGGTGTTCCGGTACTCCACGGGGTCGATGCCCACCACGGTGGCACCGACATTGCGCTCATAGGCCACCAGGCCGTCCTGTTGGAGCATTCGCACGGCCTCGCGCACCGGCACCACGGACATCTTCAGCTCGGCGGCCAGCTGGGCCAGCACCAGGCGGCTGCCAGGCGCGAAACGGCCCTGCTGGATCCCCTCGAGGATGGCCTGGTAGGCCATTTCCGCCTTGGACAGGATGACCTCGGCGCTCATGGGGTGTCCTGTCCGGTGCGCGACTGCTGGTGCTCCTGGTACTTGCGCTTCCATTCGGCGTTGGGCGGGAACAGTCCGTCCACCGGGTGGCCTGCGGCCACCTGGTCATACACCCAGGCGTCCTGCTGTTCCTGCTCCCAGGCGTCGGCGATCACCTCGGTCAACATCTGGGGAGGGACGACCACGACGCCGTCGTCGTCACCGATGACGATGTCGCCCGGCTGGACGGTGGTCCCGCCGCAGGCCACCGTGCCGCCGACCTCCCAGGGGATGTGGCGGCGGCCCAGCACGGCCGGGTGGACGCCGTTGGAGTAGACCTGGATGCCGACCTCGGCGACAGCGGCACTGTCCCGCACGCCGCCGTCGGTGATCACCGCGTTGGCGCCTCGCACCTTGGCGCGCAGGGCGAGGACGTCGCCGAGGGTGCCGGTTCCCTTCTCACCGCGGGCCTCCATGACCACCACGTCGTCCGGCTGCACCGTGTCCATGGCGCGCTTCTGGGCGTTGAACCCGCCGCCGAAGGCCTTGAACAGGTCTTCCCGGTTGGGCACGTAGCGCAGTGTCTTGGCGTAGCCGAGGATGCGGCGGCCGGGATGGGTGGGCCGCACGCCGTCGATCGTGGCGTTGTCGATCCCCCGCTTGCGCAGCTGCGCGGTGATGGTGGCCACGGCCGTCTCGTTGATCTTCGCGGTGAGCTCCTCGGTGAGCAGGCTGCGGTCGGGGGCCGGGGAGTCGGGCACATAGTGGTACGGCTCCGTGTCCGCTGCGGCCGGCGGCAGTCCGGCGGCCTCGCGCGATCCCCAGGCCTCCTCCCGCTGTGTGTCGTCCACCTGCGGGCCGTGCCCGTAGGGCGCCATCGGCTCCTCGCCGGCCACCACGCGGGTGACCAGCCGGCCGCTGGAGGGAGCGCCGGGCGCCTCGGGCGCGTCCACCTCGACCTCGACGACGTCGCCCGGCTGGGCCACGGAGGAGCCGGCCGGGGTGCCCGTCAGGATGACGTCGCCCTCCTCCAGCGTCATGAGCTGGGACAGGTCCGCCACGAGCTGGCCGAAGGGGAAGACCAGCGCCTCGGTGGTGTCGTCCTGGACGAGGTTCCCGTTGACCCAGGTCCGGATGCGCAGCGCGGCCGGATCGATCCCGGCGGCCGGGATGAGGTTCGGGCCCAGCGGGGTGTAGCCGTCCCCGGACTTGTTCTTGACGTTGGAGCCCTTGTCGGCGTGGCGCAGGTCGTACAGGCCCCAGTCGTTGGCGGCGGTGATGCCCGAGACCTTGGACCAGCCCTCCTCCGGGCGCACGCGGCGGCACGTCTGACCGATGACCAGGGCGATCTCCCCTTCGTAGGCCAGCAGCTCGGTGCCGGCCGGGCGTTCGATCGTGTCCCCGGTCCGGGCGATGGAGGTTCCGGCCTTGAGGAAGTAGCCGGGGAACTTCGGAGAGCGGCCCCGCTGGGCGATGCGGGAGGGATAGTTCAGGTGCAGGGCGATGACCTTTCCGGGGCGGTTCGCCCGATCGGTGAAGTCAATGGCCCCGGTGGCCCCGGGAGGGGCCGGTGTCGTCTCTGCCATGCCGTCCTGCCTTCGTGGTCTTCGGAGGTGACCCGGGTCGTACACCTCCAACGGTGTGGCCCGGATCTCATGAGCAGGATCGTATCTGATACGAAGTGCTTCGCGCCACCCCTGCGGGATTCCTTTGAGGGGCGCGCATGCGTATGGCTTCGGAAGCAGGGATGCGCGTTGTCGCTGCAGGCTCCGGGGAGATCACGGCGAGGTGCGCGCGTTGCACGCCGCCGTGAAGGTGGACGGGATCCGCCTGCCGTGGATCCGGCGGCCATGGCAGAAGACCTGTTCCGGGGGAGTTCACCAGCACCGCCCAGACCTGTGCCGCACTCGAGCGGCTCTACGTCCACGAAGACGTCTACGACGCCGCGTGCGAGGCGCTGACCGAGGTGTCCGCGAAGGTGCCGATGGGCGGGCGTGGGGCGGGACGAGAACAACGTCATGGGCCCGCTGCAGAACCAGGCCCAGTACGACGTCGTGGCCGACCTGGTGGAGCAGGCCTGGGCCGGTGGCGGACGCGTGCTGCTCGGCGGCAACCCCGAGACCGGGAAGCCGGGGTACTCCTTCCCGGCGACCCTGGTGGCCGAATCGGACGATGACAACCCGCTGGTGGCCGAGGAGCAGTTCCGCCCCGCCTGCCCCTCATCAAGTACTCGGACATCGACGAGGTGATCGCGATGGCCAACGCCCTGGAGGTCGGCCTGGGTGCCTCGGCGTGGTCCGCCAACCCGGAGAAGGCCCGCGAGGTCGCCGCCCGCATCCGGGCCGGCACGGTGTGGATCAACAAGCACGAAGCCGTGGACCCCCGCGTCCCCTTCGGCGGGACCGAGCAGTCCGGCTACGGCCCGGAGTTCGGCGTGGAGGGCCCCAAGCACCCACTCGAGCGGCGCCGACCCCTAAGGGGGAGCCGGCGCCGCTTTCGTACTCACCCATCTGAAGGCATGCGCTCCCCGCAGGTGAACTTCTCGCCGCCCGCCCACGTCCAGGACGACGGGGTCACGGATGACGCACCAGGGGCGACGGGAGGTCTTCGGGTCTGACCCACCCACGATGAGAACGAACAATCAGGGACGGCGCCGGGGCAGGATGAATCCGTTGAGTGTGCAGGCACGCCCACTCTTCGCGGGGACATGCTCGCTCGAATACTGGCCACGGGCAGTCCTCGGGTCCGTCGGCAGAGGGTCGCCCTGGACATCCCGGGGTCCCGTGCCACCTGGGTGGTCGGCCCCCCCGCCCTCGATCGGCCGGACGGCGCTGCGGATCTGGGAGTCGATGAAGGTCTAGCGCCGTCCGCCGAGGTCCTTGCCGGCAGCTCTCCGTTCGGCGACCGAGTCGGTGATGCGTTCACGTCCGCTGTTCGACTTCATTTGGGCCAGGGCGGCCATGACCTCGAAGACCACCGGGGTGGCGGTGTCCACGTCTCCCCCACCCGGTTCAGCACCCGCCCCCCGCTCCGTAGTTGCTGGGCGAAGGCCAGCATGTTCCGCGTCGACGGATCCGCCTCCGGACCTGCACGACCAACTGATGTGGTGTCTGGGCAGCGCCATGACACGACACGACGCCCTGACAACAATGCCCCTCCCCTGATGGTTGCGCAGCTGCCGTGGCATCGTGTGCCGCCGGCTCCTCCCTCCGCTGGTCGGCGTCCGTGGTCTCCGCCTCTCTGCCGGCACAGCTCGTCAGGCACGGGGTCCGGAACGAACCACTCGACACGACGACCACGACGAGACCCGGGCATGGCGGCCACCGGGGTGAGGCTTGGTGATCGCTGGCTTCAGGGGGCGGACAAGGCTTCTTCAGCGCTGGGCTAGGGGGTAAGCACCCGGACCATGCCGGTCAGCTCCAGGAGCATCCGCACCGCCGGGCTCTCGTTGGCGATCCGCAGGTCACCGCCAGCCCGCCGGGCCAGTTCCAGGGACCCGATCAGCGCCCCCGGCCCCGAGAAGTCCATGATCTCTGTGGCTCCCAGATCCCAGCACACGCCGGGCCCCGTCGCTCAGGGCCTTGGCCGCGGTCTCGCGCCGCTGGATGCCGTCAACCCGGTCAGGGCGCGGCGCTGACCCCGGGGAACGGCTGAGGGTGCCCGTCCGGTGGACGGGCACCCTCAGCGGGTCAGGGCCTGGACTCAGTGCTTGTGGCCGTTGCCCTTGCCGTGGCCCTTGTCCTTGTCGTGGCCGTGGTCCTTGTCCTCGTCCTGCTCGAAGTAGACCTTGACCCACTTCTTGTCGACCGTCTTGACGGTCTTGTCGGTCTTGTCGGTGTACTTGGCGTCGCGGTAGTAGTTGTCCCACTTGCCGCCGTCGGCCTTGTCCTTGGCGATGGAGGCGGCCTTCTTCAGGCTGACGTCCTCGTACTCCTTGACCTTCCACTTGCCGTGGTGGCGGTACTTGACCTTGACGTCGACCTCGCCGTTCTTGGTCTCGTCGTCGCGGTCACGGTCCTTGCCCTTGCCGCGGTCCTTGCCGTGGTCCTTGTCGTGGCTGTAGCCGCCGTTGTCGTCGCCCTTGTTGTCCCCCGCGAACGCCGGAGCGGAGGCCCCGCCCGTCACGAGCAGACCGGCCAGAGCGGCCCCGGCCAGTGTCTTGTGCAGCGTGTCCATCTGTATTCCCCCTCAATAGATTACGAGACTTCCCGATAGCGAAGCCAGTGGCCTCAGAGTAGGCGATAGCAAACCGCGCGCACAAGCAAATTTCCCATGTGTTAACCCAGCAGTTTTTACGGTCGGGAACACAGTGAGGTCCTGTTCTCCAAGCGCTGGCCCGCAGGAGCCTTCCCTGCTCCTTCCCCCAGTCAGCGCGCGGTCGGCGGCGCGGTCGCCGAAACGACCTTATTGTCACAAGAGCAAATCAGGGCCGCACCGAATTTACGAAGGTGATCCCGAGTATGTTTCCTGGACGCGGACAACCCTCCATGTATTTGACACTATTTACTTTTACAAAAGGGCTGGAGACTTGGAAGTTATCGGGCACCCTCGACAGGACCTCCCGGGGGCGTGAGAAAAGCCGGGCCATGGGGTCCGGCTTTTCTCACACACGTGAATGGGGATACACGTGGAATGAGTGTGACAGGTTTTAGTCACCTGCTCCACGGTCCGGGGAAATCTTCCCCACCCCTTTGCCCGTGGTCCCAGTGCCACGCTCCGTGCGAGGCACCCGCGCACTCGGGCTCATACCTTCGCCGGGGGCAGCTCTTGGAGGCACCGGCAGAGGAGGCCAGAGACATGCCGAGCTCCCGGGCCACCTGGGTCACCGGCTCTCCCGCCTCGGTCAGCCGCAGCGCGTAGCGCATCTGGCAGTCCGTGAACGTCGGACGCCGCCCGCCGGAGCCCTTGCCGGTGACTCTGCGCTGAGCCACCGAATCGGTGATGCGTTCACGTGCACAGCACGATCGTCAGACCGGCCAGCAGGACCGAGATCTGCGCCAGCATCAGCCGCACTGTCAGCGGGCCCCCGGACACGAGGCGGCCCGTGGTGGTCATCGCCCGGTCCCCATCCGGTAGCCGATGCCGCGGATGGTGTGGATGAACCGCGGGCTGGCGGCCTCGTCGCCGAGCTTCTTGCGGATCCGCCCGATGTGCACATCCACCAGGTGGGCGTCCCCGGACCAGTGCGCGTCCCAGACCATCTCCACCAGTTGCCGGCGGGAGAGCACCAGCTGCGGGTGGGCGGCCAGGGCGGCCAGCAGGTCGAACTCGATCCGCGTCAGCTCCACCGCCTTCCCGCCCACACGGACCTGTCGGGCGGCCTCGTCCACCACCAGCTCCCCGATCACCCGGGCCCGGACCGCCGGATCGGACCCGGCCGCGGGCTCGTCGGGACGGGCGCGGCCGCGGGAGCGGCGCAGCATCGCCTGGACCCGGGCCACGAGCTCGCGCGGGCTGAACGGTGTGGTCACGTAGTCGTCCGCGGCCACGGCCTCGCTCTCCTCGTGCCGCACGACCACCTCCAGACCGGCCTTGCGCAGGTACCCTCGATCAACCGCGCCACATCGATCTCCTCGTCAACCACCGGGGCCCGACCGGTCAGGGACACGACCATGGTGGCTCCTGGGTCCAGGACCGGCCCGCTGGCCGAAGAACCCCACGGACCGGTCGGAAGCCCGGTTGCCGAAGGGTCCGGCAGCCGGTGTCGATGATGATCTGGCGAATCTGCCGCGCCGAGTGCCTCCCCACCGGGGAGTCCGCCCGCTGCGGCAGGCACGGCCCGGGAGAGTCCGCCTCGATCGGTGCTCACTGCTGGTAGAGCCAGTGGTTGCGGTGGGGGCGGTGGAGCACGGTGCGGCGGGCGGTGCCCACACTCGTGCTGACCACCCGTTCCAGCGGTCCCTGGCCCAGTGCTCGTTGCCAGGCGAGGGCGCACCAGGCCGCCGCCCCCAGATGGAGGACGACCCAGGTGTAGGGCAGGCCGTGGCCGACCCCGAGGGACACCGCCACCAGGTGGGCGGTGTACAGGGTCAGGGCCATCGCACCCATCGCCGACAGCGGCGACAACCACGCCCCGGACTTCCTGCCGATCAGCAGGCAGGCCCCCAGCACCAGCAGTCCCACGCCCAGGCCGGCGGCGATCGCCAACGAGGTGTCGGTGGGCAACGAACCCGGCCCCCGCACCAGCGCCTCCCCGAGCTCGTCCTGGCTCATCCCCCCGGTCTGGGGCAAACGGCCGTACCCGCCGAAGGCGGAGTCCACGACGGAGGGGGCGGCCCCGGCGAAGACCACCAGTCCTGCGCCCACCACCAGCAGGCGGATCTGGACCGCCTGCTCGCGCAGGTGCACCCGCCCCACGCCCAGTCCGACCAGCAGATAGACCAGGTACGGCAGGACCGGGTAGGCGCCGGTCAGCAGCAGCTGGCAGATCGTCCCACCCGGCTCGCCCACCACATCGGCGACCGTCCGGGAGGAGACGTGGACGGGGAGGACCTCCGCCAGGGCCTGCACCAGCAGCGGACCCACGAGCCAGAAGACCGCCGCGCAGGTCAACAGCGCCGCCGCGGACAGGTGCAGGAACGGGATCGCCAGCAGCAACAACACCCCGTAGGAGAACAAGAGGCTGTCCACCGGGCCGTCCTGGGGCATCACCGTACCGATCCCCAGGCCCACCACGGTGATGAGCACCGCCCGCACGGCCACCCCCACCCGGTCGGCGGCCAGCCACCTGCCGGTGTGCGGGAACCGCCCCCCCGCAGGACAGCGCCAGCCCCACCCCGGCCAGCAAGGTGAGCAGCGCCGCCGAGTTCCCCGACAAGAACAGGGACGATCCGGTCGGCTCCTGGGTCACGTCGCCGCGGCCGGGCAGGACGTGCACGGCCATCAGCCCGATCAGCGCCAGCCCACGGGCCGCGTCAACACCCACCGACCGCCTGGAGGACCTGCGGGCACCACCCGCAGCACCCGCCAGGTCGGATCCTTCCGTTCTGGGTCTCCAACTCATGACTCCCCCGGTGCGCCAGGCTCCCCCGGCACCCCCAGGATCCCGGCCACGAGCCGTATCTGCGGCCCCGGCACCTCCGGGACCGTCCTGTCCCCAGGGTCCGTGCCGCACCTTGCGCTCCCGTTGAGCAATCCTCAAGATCCCATGAAGTCCTGCGAGCCACACCGTGCACGCGAGGGGATCGCCTGCCGCACCCGTCCAGCACTCTGCGGTCGCCGGACGGAGGAACCCACGCCTCGCCCAATTCATCGACAACCGTTCGCTCAAATGGTTGTCGGCATGGTGAGGTCCCGAATCCGCCGGTAGAGGGGACCTCTTGACATTCCCAGGTCGCGGACGACCTGGGTGGCCGGCGATCCGCCGTTCGGCCCACCGGGTCGGTGGTCCACTCCCGCTCGATTTCCAGCTCCATCTGCGTCGAGGTCGCCATGACGGTGAAGACCATGGACCCCCTCGGGGTTCAGACCTCTCGGACACGCGCCCTGCTGTGCAGTTCCTCGACGAGGGTGAGCAGGTTCTGCGTCGAGCCTCTCAGCCCGTCCAGCGTGGTGACGACCACTGCGACAGCGCCAACCACACCTGGCTCTCAAGGCCATCCATGTGGCTGACAACCATCACTGCGACTACGGCACCACCGCCGACCTCACCACGCACTGCCTGCATGAGGCCTTCTCACCACCTTTACCCGGGATGTCGTAGTGGCCCACTAACACGACACGCCAGGAGCGCCATGGTGGTGCTCCCCGACCTCGCGGAGCACTCAACCCGACGGCGCGAACGACCCGCTGACCAGCGACCTGCAGACCCTACTGGTTGTGTCCGGGCGTTGGGGCGAGGTGATGGCCCGCCGGCGCGCCGAACAGCAGCGCCGGTGGGAGCTTGAGGAACGGTACGAGGCCCAGCGGATGGGTGTCGCACGGGTGCTGCGAACGGGGTGAGTCTCCCGCCTACGGTGCGTGACAGGGGTTGGGCGAGGACGGTGATGCTATGCGGCGACAGCCGGTTGCTGGTCGGCGAGGTGCGCCAAGTGCTCCTTGGTCTGGCGCACGAAGGCCCGGAGGTTGGCGGAGCGGGCGTCGCGGCGCCAGGTGAGCCAGGTTTCCACGTTCCCCAGCTCGCCTTCGATGGGGTGGCAGGTGACGCGGTTGCCGCCGGGCAGGGTCTCGTAGAGGCTGCGCGGCATCATGCAGATCCCGGCCCCGGCGGCCACGCACGCGAGCATGCTGTAGTAGGAGGAGATCTCCACGACCCGGCCCGGGGTGATGCTGCTCTGCTCCATCCATTCCTCGAACCGCTGCCGGTAGGAGCACACGGTGCCGAAGACGAAGGCCGTGGGGTTGGAAGCCCGGAATCCCTCGTCGATGATCTCCACCGATTCGGGGGTGAGGATGACCAGGTCCTCGGTGAAGGCCCGCAGGCCCGTGAGCACCGGAGAGGCCGGCGCCCCGTCGGTGAAGACGGCGTTGACCTGCCCACTGAGCAAGTGGTCGAAGAGCATGCCGGAAGCCCCGGCTGCCAGTTCGAGATCCACCGCCGGGTACTTGAGGTGAAACTCGGCCAGCAGGGACGGGATCCGCACCGCCGAGGTGCTCTCCAGGGCCCCGATGCGGAACCGGCCGCGGGGCTGTTCGCCGGTGGCCAGGGACTTGGCCTCCCCGGCGATGTCGATCAGCCGTCGGGCGTATTCCAGGAACGCCTCCCCGTCGGCCGAGAGAGTGACCTGCCGCTTGTCGCGCAGCAGCAGGTCCATGCCCAGCTCCTTCTCCAGGAGCCGAATGCGGGTGGACACATTCGAAGGAGCCCGCAGCAGCTTCTCGGCGGCGGCGGTGATCCCGCCGTGCTCAGCCACGGCCACGAACATTTCCAGTTGGACGAACTCCATCGTTCTCTTTCCCAGAAGTTTAGGTTCCGAAACTGCTTGTTCGCAGCAGAATGACACCCCCCTAACCTTTTATCAAGAGGTCGCTGGCACAGGACGAGACAGATGTGAACCGATGAGAGCAAGAGATCAACCACACCCAGCAACCACCTTCCTCACAGCGACCGGGGGTCGGATCCACCTCTAGGCCACACCAGCGGCACGACGTGGTGGAGGCCCCGCCGTCGCCGGTTCGGGCCGGCCGGACGGACGGGAGCCCTCCCGTCCACCGGCTGACCCCCGTGTGGACGTTGCCTCTCATCGTGCCTGTGAGGGCAGCGGACCACCTCGCGCACTTTCCCTGACCCGGCCCCGGAAAGGACCGTAATCGTGACTGTCCAAGCATCTGCGACGGCGACGTCGCGCAACCCCGCCACCGGCGAGGTGATCGCCACCTACCCCTTCGTCGGCGCCGAGGACCTCAACGGCGTCCTGGACCGGGTGCAGGCTGGGTTCGAGCAGTGGAGCCGGACCAGCCCTGCCACGCGGTGTGAGGTCCTGGCTCGGATGGCGGATCTGATGCGACGTGATCTCGAGCAGCTGGCCGCGATGATCACCGCCGAGATGGGCAAGCCCGTCACCCAGTCGAGGGCAGAGGTGGAGAAGGCGGCCCGGGTGATGTCCTGGTACGCCGAGAACGGGGCGGACATCCTCGCCGACACCCCCACCCGGATCGGTCCCGAGGCCCACGTGTCCTACCTGCCCCTGGGGCCGGTGCTGGCGGTGGAGCCGTGGAACTTCCCCGTGTGGCAGGTGATGCGCGGAGGCATCACGATCCTGCTCGGCGGTAACGCCTACGTGCTCAAGCCCGCCCCCAACGTGGTCGGCTGCGGTGTGGCGATCGAGGGCTTGTGGCGGGAAGCCGGGCTGCCGGAGGGAGCCTTCAGCGTCCTCAACGCCGACAACGACGTAGTGTCGGCGACGATTGCGGATCCGCGGATCGCAGCCGTGACCGTCACCGGCAGCGTGGGGGCCGGGGCGGCCATCGCCTCCCAGGCGGGGCGGGTCGTCAAGCGCAGCGTCCTGGAGCTGGGTGGGTCAGACGCCTTCATCGTCCTGGCGGATGCGGATGTGGAGGAGGCCGTGGAGGCGGCGGTCCATGGCCGGTTCCAGAACAGCGGCCAGATCTGCATTGCGGCCAAGCGCATCATCCTCCACCGGGAGATCGCCCAGGAGTTCACGGACCGCTTCGTGGCCAAGGTTGAGAGTCTGACGGTGGGCGATCCCACGGAGGAGAGCACCTACATCGGGCCCATCGCCCGCGAGGACATCCGCCAGAAGATTCACGCCCAGGTCCAGCGCACCCTCGCCGAGGGCGCTGAGTTACTGGTGGGCGGGGAGCTGATCGAGGGGCCGGGCAGCTTCTACTCACCCACCGTGCTGGCCGGGGTCACCGCCTCGATGACATCCTTCCGTGAGGAGATCTTCGGCCCGGTCGCCTCCCTGGTCCTCGCCGAGGACCTGGAGGACGCGATCGTCAAGGCCAACGACTCCCAGTTCGGGCTCTCCGCCAGCCTGTGGACCGCCGATGCCGACCTGGCCTCGGCGGTGGCCCGGCGCCTACAGGTGGGCGGGGTGTTCATCAACGGCATCGCCGTCTCCGATCCGCGGATTCCCATCGGTGGGGTGAAGAACAGCGGCTATGGCCGGGAACTGTCCCACTTCGGGGTCCACGAGTTCACCAACATCCAAGCCGTCTGGAACCGCGGCGGCACCGACGAAGGAGTGGCAGATTGAACCAGGAACTGTTTGAGAAGGGTCTGGCCACCCGCCGGGAGGTCCTCGGCGACGCCTACGTCCAACGCAGCCTCGATGGGGCCGATGCGTTCTCGATGCCGATGCAGGAGCTGGTCACCCAGTACTGCTGGGGCGATGTGTGGAACCGCCCGGGCCTGGAGCGCGCCCAGCGCAGCCTGATCAACCTGGCCATGATCTCCGCCCTGAACCGCCCGCACGAGCTGAAGGTCCACGTGCGCGGGGCGATCCGCAACGGGGTGACCAAGGAGCAGATCCAGGAGGTCTTCCTCCAGGTCGCCGTCTACTGCGGGGTCCCGGCCGCCCTGGAGAGCTTCCGGCTGGCCCGGGAGGTTTTCACCGAGATGGACGCCGAAGCAGCGACGGCCACGGAGGCCCAGGCATGAGCACCATCGGGTTCATCGGCCTGGGCAACATGGGCTTCCCCATGGCGGGGCGCCTGGCCGCAGCCGGCCACGAGCTGATCGTCCACGATGCCAGCACCGAGGCGGTGGAGAAGTTCCTCACCACCCACCCCACCGCCGCAGCCACCGCGGGATGGCGGAACGCCGATGTGATCATCACGATGCTGCCCACCTCCGCGATCGTCGAGGCGGCCCTGCTGCAGGACCAGGTCGTGGCGGCGGCCTCGCTGAACACCCTGTTCATCGACATGTCCTCGGCCGAGCCCACCCGCTCCCAGCAGCTGGGCGCCGTCCTGGAGGAGAAGGGCATGCGCTACGTCGACGCCCCGGTTTCCGGCGGTGTGCGCGGGGCGGTCAACGGCCAGCTGGCCATCATGGCCGGCGGGGCAGTCCCGGACCTGCACGAGGCGATGCCGCTCTTCAAGGTGATGGGCAGGTCCACCATCCACGTCGGCGCCCCCGGGTCCGGGCACGCAGCCAAGGCGCTGAACAACCTCGTCTCGGCGGCCTCGGTGGCCGTGACCGTCGAAGCCCTGCACATCGGGGAACGCTTCGGGATCGACCCGCAGACCCTCACCGACGTGCTCAATGCCTCGTCCGGGCGCAGCAACACCTCCGAGAACAAGGTCGCCCAGTTCATGCTCTCGGGCACCTTCGCCTCCGGGTTCCCCATCGGACTGATGACCAAGGACGTGAACATCGCCCTGGCCCTGGCCGAGGAACTGGGCGTAGCGGCCGAACTGAGCCACCACTGCGCCGACCTGTGGCGCCAGACCGTCGAGAAGGGCTTCGGGCCCGAGGACCACACGAAGATGTACGCCATTCTCGACCGTACCGACCACACCCGTACTCACGCCCCGGACAGCAGGACGACACTGGTCGACTGAGCCCCACCGCACCAGGTACGGGCACCCCTTGACCCTGTTGCCGGCTCTGCCCGCACGGGCGGGCGACGCCGGCGACGGACCCACACCAGCCCTACCGCCGACCCGGACCCCCGGCCCAGCAATCACCGACACGCCACCGATCTTGGAGGAACACCATGACCACCTCGCCGCTCATGGGCCGCCTGGCCTTCATGGCCGAACCCCGCGTGCTCGAGTACGCCGAGTACCCCGTCCCGGAGCCTGCACCCAGCGAACTCGTCATGGAGATCACCCGCGCCAACGTCTGCGGGTCCGAGCTGCACATCTGGAACGGCCGCCACCCCGTGAAAAAGCGCGGCGGACTGGGTCACGAAATGGTCGGGCAGGTCTCCTCCCTCGGGCCCGGCAAGGCCACCGACAGCCGCGGCGACCTGCTCAGCGTCGGAGACCGCGTGGTGTGCACCTACTTCCAGACCTGTGAGCAGTGCCAGCGCTGCGCCGACGGACAGCGCAACCTCTGCGACAACGCCTACCAGTTCTTCGGCCGGCAGCCCGAGGAATACCCTCACTTCCACGCCGCCTTCGCCACCCACTACGTCATCCACCCCCGCCAGCACGTCTACAAGGTCCCGGACACGATCCCCGACTCCGTGGCCGCCAGTGCCAACTGCGCGCTGTCCCAGGTCATGTTCGGACTGGACTCCATCGGCCTGCAGTACGGAGAGACGCTGCTGATTCAAGGCGCCGGGGGCCTCGGGCTCAACGCCGCGGCCCTGGCCAAGACCCGTGGTGCCCATGTCATCGTCATCGACGCAGTCGCCTCCCGACTGGAGCAGGCCCAGCGCTTCGGGGCCGACGACGTCGTGGACCTCACCGAGATCCCCGACCTCGAGGACCGTGTGGCCCACATCAAGGAGCTCACCGGTGGCCGTGGACCTGATGTGGCGGTGGAGGTCACCGGGGTCCCGGCCGCCTTCAGCGAAGGCCTCCAGCAGCTGCGTCGCGGTGGGCGCTACCTGGTGATGGGCAACCTCTCCCCCGGGTCCACGGTTCCCTTCGATCCCGGCTACGTCACCCGCAAGGCTCTGACCATCAAGCACGTGGACCGCTATGACGGCCGCTACCTGGCCAAGGCTTTGGACTTCCTGGCCCGCAACCTCAACACCTACGCCTTCGATCGCCTCGTCGACGCCGAGTTCAGCCTCGACGACCTCGGAACGGCCCTGGAGAAGTCCATGGCGCGCGAAGTCACCCGCGCCGCCATCGTTCTCGGAACCGCTGCGCCCTGATCCGACCACTCCGTCGGCCCCCAGCCGCCGGCCGCCACCGCCCCTCCCACCGTCTCATTCCGACCACCGTCCTTCCGGAACGGAGCCTTCCATGGCCATCACCGCCTCCATGACCCCCGAGCAGGTGCGTCGCCGCACCCTGTACTCGGGCACCATCGGCGCCATCGTCGAGTGGTACGAATACACCGTCTACGCCACCGCCGCCGCCCTGGTCTTCGGGCCGCTGTTCTTCCCCGCCATGGCCCCGGGCATCGGGC
>NZ_JAMBOG010000021.1 GCF_023715525.1 Kocuria rosea
GGACATCGAGGGCCTCCTCGTCGGATGCGGAACCTAGACACTTCCACTCCAACGCAGGAGGCCCTCCTCATGCATCAACCAGCGCAGATAAGTCGCCGCACCTCAACCAACCACCCTGGGCAGTACAGCTAGTGCTCCGGCGGCCACATCCGGGGCATCACACCAGTAGGCGGCTCGTCCCCATCGCCCCACGGCACCTTGGGCGGAGTACTCCAGTCCCTGGGAGACTGGAAGTCGACGGTGCCGCCGTAGAACCCGACCCACATGATGTCGACGGTGCCGCCGGAGAATGTGGCTGCCGTGAAGTCGACGGTGCCGCCGGAGAACCCGGGACCCAAAAATTCGACGGTGCCGCCAGAGAAGGTGGCGCTCGTGAAGTCGACGGTGCTGCCGTCGAATCGAGCACCTTTGAAGCTGACGGTGCTGCCGTCAAATAGGACACCTTCGAAGCTGACGGTGCCACTGAAGAATCGGGCGCCCCCGAAGTGGACGATGCCGCCGGAGAACGTGGCGCCCGGGAATTGGATGGTGCCGCCGGAGCTGGAGAACGTGGCGCCCGGGAAGATAGTGCCACCCCGGAACTCAACGGTGCCACCGGAGAACGTCGCGGACACGAAGTAGACGGCGCCGCCGGAGAACGTGGCGCCCTGGAATTGGACGGTGCCGCCGGAGAACTCGGCACTCCCGAAGTCGACGGTGCCACCGGAGAACTGGGCACACGTGAAATCGACGGTGCCGCCGGAGAACGTGGCGCCCTGGAAGTCGACGGTGCCGCCGGAGAACGTGGCGCCCCGGAAGTCGAGGGTGCCGCCGGAGAACGTGGCGCCCCGGAAGTCGACGGTGCCCCCGACGAACCGAGCGCCTAGAAAGCCGGCGTGACCGGTAAAGACAGCTTGGCTGAAGTCGCCGTAGTCAAAGACAGCATGGGTGAAGTCCAGCTTCAGGTCGGACCAGCTGACCTTCGCGTCCTTGCGCAGGTGCTGGGTGATGGCGCTGATGATGGTTTCCCTGGTGTGCCGGTCGTGCGGACGGAAGAGGGTGCGCTCTTCCTCGACCTCACCGGTTTCAATTTGCATGGTCCGCTTGCGTTTGATGCTCTCCAACGCCTCTGGCTCGTGACCTGTCGGAGCAGGGGCGTAGGGCAAGCGGATGTAGGCGCAGAGCACGTCAACGCACTGCTGTCGCCGGTCTCGCCCCTCGGTGTCCGCCAGCCCGGCCAAGGCATAAATTCCGGCAGCCTGGACAGTGGGGTTCGGGTCCCCGAGCAACCGCGAGGCATCGGCCAACCGTTCCAGAAACCGGCCTTGTTCAGCGCTGTGCTGGCGACGGTAGGCCACAACGACGCCGATGACACCGACCGCCCCGGCGAGGATGAACAGCACCATCCGCATGACGGAGAACTCGGTCGTCTCGGAGTCGCCCAGTTCCCACGGAGGCTTGTCGACCAGCACTCGCGCTAGCCCAAACCACAGGGCCACGGCGAACACCGAGAGCACTGCTATCGCCAGCGCCGAGGCGGTGAAGAGGCTGGTGGGGTGCTCCTGGCGCCACCGGGAAAACCGCGTCGTCAGACGGCGCCGAGACACGTTGTCGCCACACCCTTGCCGCAAATCCTCGGTGCCGTTTCCTGAAGCTTCCATATCGCCATTCAAGTTCACCGTGGTCCCTGCCGGGGGTGCCGAGGCCCAGGTCACCCCATGTTTCACCGAGGCAGTACACGCCCAGGGCTGCTTCGGTGAGCGTCACCGCGGTGGCCGACACCCACCCTCGGGCAAGGGCCAGACTGCGCCTGGCCCTTGCCCTGTCTCTGCTCTGTTCAAGGTGGATCGGGTGTCACCATCACGCAGAGGCGCTTCGATGTCCTCGGGCAACGCCGGTCCTTTCCGAGTGGATGCTGCGTGGACCGAGGCTTGTCGGCGGGCATCCACGGACCTGGCAGCCCTCAGCGTAGGGTGGTTATTGCCGAAGTGCTCCGGTCGCTGGTCGAGGATCTGGTCGCCTTCCTCGACCGTCCCGGTGCCTGCCGCTACTGGGGTGTACCGTTCCGAACACATCCTTGGTGCTGCCTCGAGCATGCAAGAGCGTGTGGAGTTCGCGCGCCTGTCGGTTTTAGGTGACCTCGTGCCCCTGGGGCGATCGTGGGATACCCCGGGATGGGAGGACCTTACCCCCATGGGCGGTCCGATGCCCCGAGGTGGGCTGGAGCGGCGCCGTTCAGTAAGACCGTCACATCCCGACATCGCCTGTTACCGGCTCCTTTGGGCCGGTTATCACCAGGCCCTACCGCGTTCGTCCTCCACGTCGCAGAACTGGCCTCAGCAGACAGCGACGCAGTTCCCCGGTACGGCACCGTCCTGACGCACCCGCAGGCCTGGGCGGGTCAGGACGGTAGTCGCGGTGGGTCGTGGGGGTGGCTACCGGCGGGTGGAGTGGCGCCGGCCCAACAGCCAGCCGGCGCAAAAGGCCAACAGGACAGCCCCGGCGGCGACCGCGGCCCAGCCCGCGGCGGCCGTCCGGTTCAAGATGATCATGCCCGAGAACGTCTCGCCGTTGAGCGGGGCGTAGGCGAACCAACCGAACGTGGCCTCGGGCGGATTGAACACTACCGTCAGCGCCCCGGCCAGGATCGTGGCCACCGCCAAGGCGGCCACAAGCATCACCCACCGTGGGGTGCTGCGCGGTGGAACCGTTGCCGGTGTGGCCGGACCGGTGGCGTTCATAGGCCGAGACTAACGATCCTGCACGCCGCATCCACCAACACACCCCAGGGCACCGAGAACCGCTCGCTACGCCCCGGTGGCCGCTGAAGCCTCCCGGCCTATCGGTGCCTGCACCATCAAACGGAGCTCCGGACGGGCAAACGTGCCCCTTGGGTGCTGATTGCGGTGATGTTCTTGGCGGCACGGCTCCTGGATGCCCCCAGATGATCCCCGCTGTCCACGGGCTGTCCTGGCAGCTGAAGACCTGGGGGCAGGGGTTGGTGTGCTCACGCCCTCGTCTCCCGTGGCCGGCCTGCGCGTTCGGACGGCCAGGGCCTTGCGGGCTCCTTCCGTCATGGTGGTGCCGGCACGTCCACTCGGGCAACCGCATCCCCCGATGTGCCCGAGAGAGCGGGAACGTCATGACCGATTCCTCACCAACCGACACCCCATCACCAGAGAGCTCGTCGACCACCGCCGGTGGGTATGTGCTCACGGCCGGAGAGGGAACCCCGTTCTGGTTCCTCGGCAGCCTGGTGACCGTCAAGGTCAACGGGGCCCGCACCCGGGCCAAGCTCACCATCCTCGACTTCGTGAACCCGCCCGGGTTCGCCCCTCCGGTGCACCGTCACCTGGAAGAGGACGAGGTCTTCTACATCGTGTCCGGGCGGGCGCGCTTCGCCTGCGACGGCACCGTCTTCGATGCCGGGCCCCCGGACGTCGTGTTCCTCCCCGTCGGGTCAGCCCACACCTTCCTCGTCGCCCCACAGGAGCCGCTGCACACCGTGCAGATCACCGTGCCGGCCGGTTTCGAGGAGTTCACCGCCGAGGCCGGCACCCCGGCACTTCAGCGGGTGCTGCCGGATGCGGGGCCGGTGGACCCGGCCGCCCTGGCCGCTGGCTGAATCCGGGGATCACCGGCCCGGCCGCACGATCGCTGACCGTCTCAACCCTCATGCCTTCGGCCACGGCCTGCGACCGGTCTCCCCGGTGTGGCGCCGACCCCGGTCCCGGCCTTGGCGTGGCAGGGGTAGGCAAAAGCAGCGCCCACGAGTACGGTAAGCCTACTGTTAGATGCATTCCCCGATGGACGTGTCCCGGCGGCCCCACGGCTTTTTCAGGCGCCGTGGGCCAGCGCGCAGCGCACCTGGTCGCTGCGGCTGTGGGGGGCGTTGCCGTTGCGGGGGTGTGGGTGTGTTCCAGGAGGGAGAATCCGTGCGGGTGAGCCAGTTCCTCGGTGACCGCAGCCGGACCCGGATGCCTTCGGCTTCGGTGCGGGTCTTCGATGCGGTGGCGCCCATCCCGGCGAGCCCTGCCCCGCGGTGGTGGAACCACCCGGTGGTGGTCATGACGGCGGCGATGGTCTGTGCTGTCCCCTTGTTCAGCAATGCCTACCTGTCCCCGCTGTGGGGATTGCTGGCTGTTGTGGTGGGGGCCGCAGTGACGGGGGCGGCGACGGCCAGCCGTGAGCGGTGGTGGCCGGCCTCCAGAACCCAGGCCCTGGAGGAGGCCCGATGGGTGGCCGCCCAGTGCGGCTACCGGCTGGAGGTCGAGGGAGACCGGGTGGGTTGGGTCGATGCCGGTGGGGTGAAGGCCGCCGCCCTGGACCACTACGACGGCAGCTGGCGGCTGGCGTTGTACGACGCTCCCTTCCCGAAACGGTAGCGCAACCGCTGAACGGGCTGAGCCACGGCCCGGGGTGGGCGGTTGCCACTTGGATCCTCGCACCGGTGCTGTCCGGTCATCATCGCGTGCCGGGGTGGGCCGGCGGTCATGGTGGGTCATCCCTTGGCTTGAGGCACCTGCGTGGGGGACGCTGGGCGGGAGGGAACCACTCACCCTCGCACCAGGGCCGGGCTACGCCCGGCCCCTGTGCTGTCTCGCCCGGGGTGGGTCGATGCTCGCCGAGGCCCCGATCGGCCTCCGGTAGGCGGCGGTGGTACGGCCCGGTACCGGCTGGAGTCGTGGCCGCCGGCTGGAGGGCGGTTGGTGTGCCCGGTGGTGGTGAGGGGCTCCGGAAAGGAGGCCAGACCGGGGATGGAACGCCCCTCAGTACGCTCCATCCCCCGCCTCATCCCTGGGGCGACCGGTGGCGTGAGCACCAGAGGAACACCGTTGTCCGCCCGGTGCCACCAGCCCGAGGCGAACGACGGCCCTCGGGGGTGATGCCGGCTCCATTCCCGCCCCGCCGCCTTCTCTGCGCATCAGCATGGACGTAGCGGGAACGGGGGACACACCCGTGGGCAATGTTGCACGAGGTGGGCCGTGCCGGGGTGCGTGGCCGGGACCGCTGGCGCATCGTCCCGGTTCTGCCTCCCCGCAGCAGGCTCCTTTGCCCCCGCCGGTGTGCCCCGAAAGGACGCTTGAAACCCTGGTGAGTAATAGGTGGCCCCGGGAAGGGCCCTGTGGGGATACTGGGCACCACCACCGCGGGCTTTGCGGACGTGATTCTGGTGGTTGTTGGCTCCGGCCGGGCCGGGTGGTGGGTGTCAGTCGCTGCGAGGATCGGAACACTGATAATGAGCTCAACCGCTCCTGCTCCTACGGTGCTGGCCTGTGTCAGGGACGGGGCGGGACTGGTCCCGGCGCATGTCTCTTCCCGACTGCGTCGGGCCTTCAGCCTGGGCACCGATGCCGGCATGGACACCTGGGAGGAGGTCACCGGCCACCGCGCTGCCCAGGCCTGGGTGCACTGGCAGGTGCGGGCGGTGCTGTCCCGGCACGGGATGGTCGGCGCGGAAGGCAACCGCTACGCGGCAACGGTCGCCGGGCTGGTGGCACGGGAGGCCACCTGGGCAGTGGAGGCCGGGAATGATCCGCGTCGTGCGGTGCTCACCGCGATCCCCCGGGAGCCGTTCCAGGCCTCCCGGCTGTGGCCTGGTCTCTACCCCCTGGTGGGCCGGTGCGGGAACTGGGAGCAGTTCCTAGGGGCGGCACACATCTTCTACGCCCAGGCCAATGCCGACGCCGCCGCGGCGGTGGCCGCCTCGGACACCGCCACCACCTTCGGACCCATGGGCGCTGAGGAGCTGGGTGTCGAGACCGCCAAGATCGCCCGGTGGGTCTGGCAGACCTTCGCCCCCCACCCCGGTGCACGGTAATCGCCAGGACCTCTCCCGGGCCTCTGGTCCACGGTGGTTCTCACATGGTGACCGATCCCGAGGTGCCGCCCCAGCGGTAGCTATATTCACCAGCAGAGTGTTCGTGACGGTTGCGGTCACGGTGCCAACGTGGCCGATCTCAACGCTCACAGACACCTTGGAGGCGAAGATCACCCCCACCCCGACGCTGATGTCCAGTAATCCCTGATGATCGGTGCCGGTGCCGGGGCCCTCCGCCTCCCGCCGCCTGCGCAACGAGGGAGAGGTAGCCGGGCGTTTCACCGTGTTCGCCACCACCTCACCCCACCGGCCAGGACCCACCCACAATGTCTCCGCCCACGTACGCCTGGCCGTGCCCACCCATGAGCCTGGGCCTCTGGTGGCTGCGGCCCGCGCCGCCCTGGTGCCCAAGCTGCTGCACGGCATGTCCTACATGCGCGCCGGCATCCTCTGCCTGGATCTTGCCCCTGACGGCGCCGTACCACTGTTGCCCGGAGTGCTGGAGCAGCCGGCCCCGATCGGGGAGCTCATCGATGCGGTGAACGCCCGCTTCGGCACCGGCAGCCTCGCCTTGGGTTGGCTCGGCGCCCGCTCCCCCGCCCCCTGGCGAAACCGGCAAGCTGACCTGTCGCCCCGGTACACGACCGACTGGGCGGAGCTGCGCACCGTTAGCTGACCCACGACACAGGAGGGGCTGCCGCACGTTTCCTTGGCCCCGAGGGGCCTCCGAAACGCTTGCCAAGGAGAAACGGAAGCCACCTCTACGTAAGCTCAGGCAACACCGTAAGTAGGGCACTCTAACTGTCGCCTCATTCCATCCCTGGAGCCCAGATGAGAGCACGGGTTGTTTCTATATATCGTCTATTCAATCGCGCCATCACGTGCAGCGGGCAAAAACGGCCACGCTGTTCCCTCCGCCCCGGCGCGGCAGAGGGGCATGGTGCAAGCGCGGTGATCGTAGGGCCGACATGGAAGATGGAATCCGCAGCGCTAGGCCGGCCAGACCCTTCACATGGGAGAAGCGTGCTGGATACATCAGAGGTGCCTTAGTGAATGCATTGAATATAAGCAACTAAGTTGCGATAAGCATTGGATGGGACGCGCTGGCCTCCACTGGCCGAGAATTCCGTCAGGGTGGGACTCGGCGTTCCTGTGCTCGAGCGTTCCTGGGGTTTGTCCTGTGAATCAGCGGCCCTCCCTATGGCTACCGCTGGTGCCCGTGACGGCCGCTCCAGTTGCGCAAGGGGCTTCCCGCTCGTGTCGGGGCGGATGTTCACGACCGCGCCCGACGGCGGAGAACAAGGGCGAGGACCGTGGTTAGGACGAGCATGACCAGGGCGCTCCAGAAGATCCACGGTCCCGCCGGGTACATGTCGACGACGATCCACGGCTGCACTCCGTTCTGGTGGGGGTAGCTGCAGACGAACGTCGGCGGGAAGAACGTGCTCTCTCCCGCGATGGGCCCCAGGTCGCTTGCCCCGAGGGCTCGCGCGCTGTCCGGCATCTTCCGCGTCGCGCAGACGTACTGCGGGCCTCCGTGGGTGAGAGCCACGTGAACGGCCTGATTGGTAAGCCACAGCAGCAACGCGGCGGCTGCCAGGGTCGAGGCGACAAAGGCCCAATCGTTGAGCTCCATGCCGGTTCTGGAAGCAGCCGGGGTAGCCGGCACCCGGTGGGTCTGCGCAGGGGTGCTCATGGCTGGATCTTAGGCTCCGTGGGCCCGTTCCACCCGCCGCTCCATCAGGGGCGCTTAGTGATTCGCAGGACGGGACTAGTCTCCATGTCTCCCACGGTCATCGCACCGATCGTACCTTTGGTGTATTTAGCTCATCTATTCAATCCATAGTAAAAGACAGTTGTATTGAATAGATGTACTGGATGTACTGATGAAAGTGTGCCGGCTTCTGGGGTTGCGGATAGGGCGTACCTGGAGACATCGTCGCTGCGCGCCTTCGCGTTCCGCCGGACAATCGAGCGTGAACTGCGCCTGCCTGAAGGGGCATAGGGTCATGCGGTCGCCGCCAGTTGGGCAGTTCGGTAGCTCGCTGAGTCCATAAACCAGAGGTCGCAAGTTCAAGTCCTGTCCCCGCAACTACATAAAGCCCCTCGGACCCGCAGTGCGGTCTGGGGTTTTTGCGATGCGTGGGTGCGGACTCGGGTGGCGGGGTGGAGAGGGCCTCGCGGCCTCTCCGCACTGACGGCTTCATGGTGGAAGGTGGTAATCAAAGATTCTAGTGGCCCGTCTTTGAAGTCATTTGGCGGTTGGCTTTCTTGAGGATCTCGGTGCTGCTCTTGGTCCACACGAACGGGTGGCAGCGGTCGTTCCAGCCGGTGACGAAGGCGCGGAGCTTCTTATTGAGATCGGCGACGGAGGCGACGTCGGTACGGTGCAGGGCTTGGCGTTCGATGATGGAGAACCACACCTCCACGAGGTTCAGCCAGGATGCCGACGTCGGCGTGAAGTGCACCTGGAACCGTGGATTGGCCGCCAGCCACTCCTTCACCTCAGGGGTCTTGTGGGTGGCGTAGTTGTCCATCACCAGGTGCAGCTCCACCTCCGGGTAGGCCCGGGCGACCTGCTTGAGAAACGCCAGAAACTCCTGGCGCCGGTGTCTCGGTTTGCAGGCGGGCCTGACGTGGCCGGTGGCGATCTCCAGTGCAGCGAACAGCGTCGAGGTCCCGTGCCGCACATAGTCGTGGGTGCGTACCGCCGGCTTCCCCGGCTGCATCGGCAGAGAAGGTGCCGTGCGCTCCAGGGCCTGGATCTGGGACTTCTCATCCACGCACAGCACAACCGCGTTGGCCGGTGGAGCCAGGTAGAGCCCGACCACGTCGACGACCTTCGCCACGAGCTCGGGGTCGGTGGAGAACTGGAACGTTCCCTCCCGCCACGGGGCCACCCCGTACTCCCGCCAGGCCTTGGCCACCGTGGTGTGATCAAGCCCCAGCCGCCCCGCCAGCAGGCGCGAGGACCAATGCGTGACCCCGAGTTTTTTCGGCGGCGGTCTCAGGGTGGCGGCCACGATCGCCCGGTGGTCGATCCGCCGCGGCCAGCCCGACCGATCGGCATCGGCCAGCCCCTCGATCCCGGCCTGCTCGTAGCGAGCCCGCCACGCGATCACCGTGTTCCGGGTGGTTCCCACCTTCTCAGCAATCGCGGTGTTCGAGATGCCCTCGGCGGCCAGCAGCACGATCCGAGCCCGCTGCGCCAGACCGGCCCTTACCGAAGTCGATCGAGCCAGCCGGGTGAGCTCCTCCCGATCGTCCTGGCGTAACAGCAGCGGGGCCGCAGGATGATTCGCCATAACTCATGGTCCCACCCCAACAACCGCTGAAGGACTTCACCCCCTCGGCACTAGCCTCCATCCAATGGATTAAATAGATTGAATATACAAACTAAATTGTATAAGCGCAATAGCCTGCCATATCCCATTCTTCTGGACTGGGTCCCCTACTGTCCGGCGCAGGCACTCCCCTCCCAGTGCGATGGAAGGCGGAGGGGAGAAGCGTTCGGCCGACCTCAGTCGGGTGCCTTCGGGGCCAGTGGAGGGCCTTAGCGTGGCCGGTGCGCGCACACTGCGTCGGCGTGCCAACCCCTAGAAGACGGGACGGATGGCATTGACCAAGTGGCATGCACACCCCATAAGCACGAGACGCAAGGGTCGACAGTGACGCACCAAAGTAGTCAATTGCGATAGATTGAATACACGCAACAGTTTGGACACCTCCGGACTGCCGGTACCACCGAAAGGGGCACCCACGTATGACCGTCTACACCGTCGCCTTGTCCAAGGGCGGCTCCACCAAGACCACAACGGCTGCTGAGATCGCAGCCGCCCTGGCCGCGGCTGGGCGTCGAGTGTTGGCCATCGATCTTGATCAGCAGGGAAACCTCACCACCCGACTCGGGCTGACCGAGGACAGCGAGGTCCCTGCGGTGGCCGCTGAGGTGCTCACTGGGGAGGCCACTGCTGCCGAGGCCGCAGTGCCGAGTCCGACCGTTCCCGGTGTGCACGTGCTGGCCGGCACCCATGACCTGGCCGACATGGACACCCATCAGGTCCCGGATCTGGTGACTGCACTGCGTGATCACCTGCCCACGGTGGCGGAGCGTTTCGACGATGTGGTTATTGACACCCCGCCGGCACTGTCTGGGCTGACCCTGTCCGGGTTGGCCGCAGCTGATGTGGTGGTGGCGGCGGTGGCCTGTGAGGTCGAGGCCTTGGACCAGCTCACGAGGCTCTCCGATGTCATCGAGGCCCGGCTGGCTCGCCGGGCCCGTCCCGGGCTGGCGGTTTCCTGGGTGGTGCCCACCCGCTACGACGGGCGCCGGACCCTGGACAAGGAGGTGGTGGAGATGCTTGAGCAGATGCACCCGGGCAAGGTCACTACTCCGGTGCGTGAGGCGGTGTCCGTGCGCGATGCCTACACGGCCGGTATGCCGGTGTCCGTCTATGACCCGTCCTCCAAGGTGGCCGCCGACTACAGGGAAGCCGTGTCCCCGATCATCGCCGCCAGCACAGGAGCTCGTATCTGATGCCCGCCCGCCGATCCCTCAAAGACCGCAATAAGGCCGCCATCACCCGCCCTGTCGAGGCGCCCACTGTCGAGCCGGTCATCGCACCGGCCGCCAAGCCCACCGCTGAGGTGAGCCAGCAGTCCACCGCGACACCCGAAGGGGACGCATCGGCGGTGGGGGAGCAGGGCACCGCGCAGCCCGCCGTGCCCCAGGCAGCCGCGGAGCCGGCCATCACCGAGCGGGACGGGCCTGCTCGCCGGCCCCAGACCCTGCCGGCCGGCACCGCACGCCTGGGCCTGTACCTGCGCCAGGCCACCCTGGAAGGGGCGAAGTCCGCCTACGTGGCCGACCTGGACACCCTCACCAGCCCGCCCACCAGCTTCGCCCGCTGGATCGCCACCGCCCTGGACACCCACGCCGGCCGCACCTCTGCCGACCGGGCGAAGCTGGCCGAGGCTCACCCAGATCCCGAGGAGGGCAAGCGCGGAGTCAACCGCGCCTTCATCCTGCCCGTGGACACCATCGCGAGGATGGAGGAGACCACCGGCATCGACCGGCGGGCCGGGCGGATGCAGTCGGTGAGCCAGTTGGCTGCCGAGGCCCTGCGCATCGCCATCGAGGAGGCGAGGGTGCGTAACGGCGGGAGCCTGCCGGTCGCCCCGAAACGGCTGCCCAACAAACCCACCCGCTGACCGGTCGAATTGGTGTAATTAGCGCCTGCAGTGCATCCCGTAAGTAACGTAAATGTAGTGTGTCTATTCAATTTATTGCTGCTTGTCAGGGGAAGTTCCGCATCGGGAGACCGGTGCCGGCACGCTTCCCCGGGAGCGTAGAAGGCGGGGGAATCGCGGCGGGCGGACGACCGTGGCAAGGACATCGCCACCCAACCTTCGGGCTGGGTGGCGATTCCCTTCAACGGTGGCGCAGTATCAGAACCAGGTCACCGCGGATTCCAATGGGAAATCCATGAGGTCTTGTCAGGAGATGACGGTGATGTTCGCCGCCTGCAGGCCCTTCGGTCCCTGTTCGACGTCGAACTGCACCCGCTGGTTCTCCTCCAGGGAGCGGAAGCCTGCGGAGTTGATCGCGGAGAAGTGCGCGAACACGTCCGCGGAGCCGTCCTCGGGGGCGATGAAGCCGAAACCCTTGTCGGCTTTGAACCACTTGACCACACCAGTCGTCATCACTGAAGTACCTACTTCTGCTGTTGCGAACCACCGGGCCACCCCGAGAGCCGGGGGGCTCGTGCACGTCATTCCCGTGCATGCCCCACCCTGGCAGAACGGGTGCGGCTCGCACAGGACCGCCGCGCACCGGTGCCCTGTGCGTCACCACATGACCGCGGACGCCTTGGCTCTTGCCCCAGAACCGGACCAGCTGGGGCGCTCTGGCCGCAGCGCGGCTCATGGGGGTGTGGGGGAGGGCTGGGTCAGGGGGTGGTGTCGGTGGCCACGAGCTCGGCCTGGGCCGGTGGAACTCCGCCGGTGAGTCCGGAGACGGCCGTGGTGGTGGCCACCACCACGTGGTGGGCGGTCTGGGAGACCACGGTGGGGGCTGCGACCGTCACCCCGCCTAGCACCAGCACCACCCCGAGGGCCACCGCGGCGCGGTGCCGGCGGCTGGCCACGATCAGCACGCCGGCCACCAGGACCATGGTCCCGGCCAGGCCCATCAGCACGGGAAGGTACATCATCGCCGGCTCCCGGGCAGCGGCGGGCCGGGCAGGGTGGCGAGGTGGTGGGGGCAGGGGGAAGCGGGCACGGGGTTCCTCCAGGGAAGAGGGGGGCAGCGCGAGACGGGGAAGTGGGGGGTGCGCTGTCCTACCGCTAGTGTGTCTGGTCAACGCGGGAATCCCCGCAACGGCCCACTTTGTGTAGTGCCCCTGCTGTCTCTCGTGTCCCCGGGGTCCATCGGGTACTCAGCCCGTCACCTGCAGCAGCAGCGACCCCGGGGCATGGACGGGGCCGTGGTCGATGCGGGGGAGAGGCAATGGCGAGGCCTGTTCAGGCCCAGTGCCCCGTCCGGTCCCCGGTGCGGGCCAGGGTGACGACCAGGATGCCGGGCAGGAACGGGGCCTGAGCGGCCCCGGTGAGGCGCCAGCCGGCGGCTGCGGCCTCGGCGTGGATCTCCAGCACGGTGGTCTCTCCGGCACGTAGTGCCTGGGGTGTCCAGGCGGTCACCCCGGTGGCCTTGAGCGTGAGCTCGCACGACTGCCCGCTGAGGTTGAAGGAGGCCGGCAGCACCCCGTGGGGGCCGACGCGCTATCGGCGGACGCGCACGGCCCGGGCAATCGTCATCACCAGCCAGACGAGAAACACCACTGGAGCGACAAGCCAGGAGATCCCGACGACAGCGGCCCAGGTACTCTCCGGGACGCCCACCAGGCTCAGAAGGATGCCAGCGATGAGCATGCCCACGGTCAGGAAAAGGATGGTCGACCACATCACTACGTGGAACATCCACCGTCTTTCGGGTCTTGCGGACTGTGACGGCATCTGCTGCGCGGCAAGCGACGGGACGGTTGCCGAGGAGGATACGGGGTACTTCGGGGAGTGCATGGAGTGGGCAAGCCCTGCGGTGTACGTGGACTCCTGGTACTGCATGGGCTTCACGGGGTGAGATATCGCGGATCGGGCGGGGGATCGCTCCTGGTCGGTGGATGCTGGCACCTTGACCGGCTCCTTCGGCGGAGCAGCCGTCTCCGGTGTCTCGGAGGAGATCAGACGACTTTCCGCAGGAGCAGTCATCGACTCAGAGATCGCCTTCTCGGATGCCTGGTCAGTCGCTGCGTCGTCGGCGAGGATGACCTCATCCAGCGCCCTCGACGGGGCGATGTCCCCCGTGGTGGACACTCCAGACTCAGCGCGGTCCAACAGCTCCCGGAGCTCGGGCTCGCCGATCACTGCGATGCGTTGTCCTTCCTGGAGGCGCTCGACAGCCTTCTTTTCCTTGGTGGTGGCGCCGGTAAGGGGTGGGTTCCGCACGTCGGCGCCTGCGGCGATGACCAGGCAGGTCACCTTCTTGGTCGTGCTCTTCGCAACGATTGCTCCCGCTTCGCGCAGCCGTTCCTCGACGGTCTCGCGGTCGCCGAAGGTTAGTTCCCCGGTGATGACGATGACCTCCCCTTCCAGGGACGTCGGTGTGGGGATCAGCGGGTCGGCCAGGGACGGGCCGGCGGTCGGCCGGTCGATGTGCGTACGGAACACCGATTCGGGAACGCGCCGCGTGCTCGCTGGCCGCGCTGCCGAGGACCCGGTCGTCGACCGGCGCGGAGCACGCTCCCAGAGCTGCTCCACGGTAGAGGCGCCCGTGCGGCGCGCCAGCTCGATCGTGACCTGCGCGGCCGCCACGGCGTCGGCCTCGGCCTGGTGGTGCGGAAAGTCGTCGAGGCCGAGCTCACGGACCACGGTGGGGAGTTTGTAGTTCACCAGGTCCAAGTGGCCGCGGGAGAGCTGGAGGGTGCAGTGGAAGGTCGGCAGGGATGCAGTGACGTCGGATGCCCGATTGGCGGCTTCCCAGACGGAGCGGTCGAAGGAGGCATTGTGCGCGATAACGGGAAGGTCGGAGCACACCGTGCCCAGTCGCCGCGCAGTCTCAGGCCACGGGATGCCCTCGGCCATGCAGTCTTCCTTGGTGATGCCGTGAATGGCCGTGTTGGTCTTGTTGAACCAGCTGGCCGAGGCCGGAGGCTTGATGAGCCATGAGTCCGAGGAGACCACCTCGCCATTGCGCACGATTGCCACGCCCACCGCACATGCTGACTCTCGTTTCCCGTTGGCTGTTTCGAAGTCGACAGCGACGAAGTCCAGCCCGGACATGGTGGTCATACAAGATCTCCCCTGCGAGCAGGCCAGTTTTGCCGATGGGGGCGACACAACGATGGCCAGTGATGGTGTGAGGCCAGTCTACGGTTGCGGCGAGTGGCTCCCCGTTCGCCTATTTCAGCCGATGACAACCTGAACCTCGCGAACATTTGAATTAGCTCAGATGAGTTCACCTGCTGTGTTCGGCCTTCAGACGAGTGAACGTGCCGATGACCCGTCCGTGAGTCTGGCGAGGAAGTGACCTGACGCCGGGTTCACCGAACGGGGTACCGGGAGCAGCGGGGGAGTTCTGCAAGAGGTCGGCGACCTCATCGCGGGTCACCATAATTCAAACCCATAAGTTTTGATAATCGGATTTGGTAGGTGCATGCGCACCTCTCCAATTGTTGCAGTGCACATCGTGATGCTGTGTGGCGTGCACATCCAGATGGACATCTTGTACCCCAAATCTATCAAGAAACTTTAAAGTCACCAGCGAGACGGTGGGTGAGGTTTTCGTCGTGCAGTTGAATAAACGCTCCCGCGTGATTCAAACGATTCAAAAGGTCTTTGCGGCTGTCCCATTTGCCATCTAATTTTACCCAATTGAATCCCTCTATGTCCGAGATCGGACGAATGGGTTCCGACTGAATAAAAATAGTCCGGTTCCGTGCGTAGGCGAAGGCCATGCCGGCTTCCAGGAGAACATTTTGCCTAGGTTGCCCTTTGGGCTCTTCCTGCGCAACTCCGTTGGTGAGGGCAGGGTTGAGGCGCGCCTGATCGTCAGGAGAAAAGATCACAATGATTGCAGCGGCAGCATCCATGCCCGCCTTCACGATGTCGAAGGTGTGCGGTTGAGATTCTCTCGTGAGGTTGACCGCTTCCGTCCAGCTCAACATCTTGAGACCCGAGAATTGGAGAAACTGCTCAACGGCTTCGACAGGTCGCCGGTCGCGACCATGAACGACGAAGACAAGGTTGTTCTTTTTCTCAGCTGTCATGGCGACTGACCTTCCTAGGGTTGTGAAAGTGGTTGGTGTCGAAGCAGCACTCATAGTGGAAGGCGCGCCAAAACCGCTAAGGCCTGACCGCGGAGCCGATGAATTGATGGGCGTCCCTGAGTCGCCGACACCGGGGAATGTAAACCCAATACCTGAGTTGTTAGATCCACTGCTGGGTTTGGGCCACTGGGTATTCGCTGGGGGAACGGCAGATATGAAGGACTTTGGGGCTCCGTCAAGGACAAAGCCATCGTCTGTCAACTCCACTCCGCGAGGACGCAGCACCTCTGCCTGGAGCAGCTTGTACGTCTCGTCTCGATCCAAATGGATGCTCGAAGTGGACTCCACGTAGAGGTGATCGAGCATGTCGAGTATCGCCGCATCGCTCTCCTCGATGGACTCAAAAATGTGACGCACGATGCGCAGGGCGCGACCCTTCTTGGTGTCGCCGTCCTCTGTGTCGAGACCAAGGCGCGATTCGTACGAGCTCAAGCCGCCATGGGACAACGAGGACTCAAGCGCTAGCACGAAGTATCGCCGATCGGCCAATTTAAAGAATTTGGATGCCACAGCCCAAGAGCCTATAGAAGACCGACGAGCCTCGTGCTCACCGGGGACCTGTCGTAGGTGTCTGATAGTTGATCAACTACTGCCCACCGTGGATCTGTCCTGCTGTACCAGTTCCCGATGCTGATTGCGCGACCTTCCTCCTTGCCATTTTGGTGGCCCGTTTGTCCAGCAGGGTAGGGAAGCAGTGAAGAAGGTAACGGGATGCTTGCCATTGCGTCGGCGTTCAGGCGCCTATAGCGGCCTATTGTCACGCATCCCTAGGGTTTGAGGCATCGAGGATATGAGACGTTGGCGTAGCACGAATCTGCCGAGCGAAGGACTTTGGCGCCGTCTGTCTCAGCACCTGAACGGTTCTCGTCGCTGGAGATAGACCCTGTCTAAAGTTCCACTCTGAGAGATGCCCGTCTTGAGATGTGAGATGCCATGTCAGACCTCGATTTCCAGCACTTCCTGGATCCGTTTGTCAGTCCCACGTGGCTGGGGGAACACCGTTCGGAGGTAGTGCTCGCTGATGCTCGTTACTACCTGGATGGGCGTGACTCCTACGCCGCGTACCGGGCGGGGCACCTGCCGGGGGCGGTGTTCATCGATGTGGAGCACTGGCTCTCCGGGCCGCCCAGCGCTGAGGGCGGCCGTCATCCGCTGCCAGCCCCGGAGGTCTTCGCCGAGGGCATGGCGGCCGCCGGCATCGGTGACGACACCGTCGTGGTGGCCTACGACGACGCCGGCGGGGTGATTGCCGCCCGCCTGGTGTGGATGCTCCGGTCCACCGGTCACCGGGCCGCCCTGCTCGACGGTGGCCTCGACGCCTGGGGCGGGCCGCTGGAGCGCACCCGGACTATCCCGGACCGGGCGCGGTTCAGCCCTGTCCCGTGGCCGACCCAGTCGCTGGCCACGGTGGAGGACGCCCTGGACCCGGGGGTCGTCACCGTCGATGCCCGGCCCCGGGAACGCTACGACGGTCACCACCCGGACCCGGTGGACCCGCGGGCCGGGCACATCCCCGGAGCCCGCAGCCTGCCCTGCCGCCAGCACCTGGGCGCGGACAAAACCCTGCTGCCCGCCGCCCGGTTGCGCGAGGCCTTCCGCGCCGCAGGGGTGGCGGATGCCAAGGCCATGGTCTCCTACTGTGGGTCGGGCATCACCGCCTGCCACAACCTGCTGGTGGCCGAACATCTCGGGCTGGGTTCGGGCAGGCTCTATGTGGGCAGCTGGTCCCAGTACTCCCAGGACCCCACCCGCCCGGTAGAGACCACTCCCTGAACGGCGCCCTGGTGGTGGCCACCGCTCGCCCCGCTAGATGACCAGACCCTGCGCGCAAGACAGGCAGGGTCACGGTTTGGCGGAACCTGGAACGTAGAAGGCGTCGGGGATTCCACCGCTCGTCTTGCGAAAGCAAGGGTTGTGATACGCCTCATGGCTGGAGGTCGCTCGTCGGGGCAGGAACCCCGTCGCGATGGGCGTGGGGGAGGACCGTGGCGGTGCGCTGGGGTCTCATCGGGGGTGATCATGCCGGCGCGCACTATTGTGCGTTGCTGTTGACCGCCTCCAGCCTCCTCGACAGTTCCTGGACTCCTGGCCCGGAGAGGTCGGACAGGGCCAGCTGGCGGCCGGCGATCGTGGCCAACAAAGCCACAGCCGGCCCCGTGACAGTCTGTCCTGCCCCGTGGCGCCAGTCGGTGTCCGTGGCGACGAAGGCCAGATTCTCCAGCAGGCCGGGCGTGAGGGCTTTACGCCCGCGCGGGCCGGTCAGTTCCTCCAGGGCGATGGCAGCGTTGTGCGGGTCCGTGGGAGAGGGCACCCCGAGTGGCCGGTAGACGTCTTGGGCGTGGATGACCAGATGGCTCAGGGGCGCCTCGGGCGGGGCGCCGGGGACGTTGAACTTCCGGTGCGCGGTGTTGTCCAAGGCGGTGAGCACCTGTGGGGGTGTGCGCCGGTCGGTGGTGGCCCAGCGGTCGGCGGCGCGGTCGAAGTTGAACCGGGACCGCAGCATCAGCCCCAGGAACTGCGGCGTGGACAGCTCATAGGGCATCAGCAGGTGCACCACGAGGTCGCGCACCGACCACCCGGCGCACAGGCTCGGGGTGCGCCACTGCTCCTCATCCAGTGCCTGAAGGACGCCCACGAGGCGGGTGCGTTCGGTATCAACTCGTCCCTCGATGTCCCTGCCGTCACTGGTCATGCGAGCTTCCTCTCCTCGGTCTGGACGGCCCGTTCATTACGGATACGGCGTCAGAGCCTTGAAGCTACTCGCACGGGAGGGGGGAGACCAGAGCCCGTGTCAGCACACCCACCTCCGGCACGGCCCTGTGTATGGAGGGACGGTGAGATCCGCCGCGGGCCAGCTCAACGTCTCGGCGACAGCGTCGGACGTCTCTCAAGCCAAGGGTGATGAGGCAGTGTGGTTGCGAGTCATCGTGACGGCGTGGGTAGAGGTTAGATGCTGGGGTCTGTGGGGGGTGTTTTCTGCGGTGGGGAAGAAGCGCCTGGGCCGCAGCGGGTTCCTTCGTGGCCTGCCGTGCGGTGGTCCCGGCCGGCGGTATGCGGGAGGTCGAGCTGGGAGCGGTTCTCGAGTTCGCTGCTGTACGGGGCTCGGGGTGGTGGCAGGCGGGTGATCAGGGTGTTCGCGGCGTGGGCGAGCAGATCTCGTTGGGCCCGTGGTAGCTTCACGGCGCGGTGCAGGTAGGCGTCGATTTCCACCCGGTGAGCTGTGCCGCCCAGGTGGAGGTAGAACACCCACAGCTGCTCAACGGTGATGCCGGCCCGCGTCAGGGCCAGGTGCAGCAACCGGGCCTGTTCCTCACCCCAGGGGTCGTCCATGAACCGGTCCTTCTCCCTCGTGCCGATGTACACCCGTGCGCTGGCCCGGGCGGATACGTTCACCGACTGTTCCGCACTGTTCAGGGTCCTATCGTCACCAAGGGGCCTGATGTCTGCGGGTGCGCCGCGCCGAGGCGTCGTCGCACTGCTGCGCTCACCGGGCCCCGTTCGGGTGGCTGGTTCATCTGGTGTCACTGCGCAGCGGAGGAGGCTGAAGAACCCGTGCGGTGTATCCGGTATTCACCCACGTCGAGGAGCGTGCGGGCCCCGATCCCGTCTTCGCGGATCCAGATCACGCCCAGCTCGACCGCAACCGTCTCCACGGTGCCCGCATAGTGCAACACTTCCCCGACCCAGGCCCGCACCCGGTCCCCGGGTACCAGCTCCGCCACTGGAGTGGCGTGCGGGGGTGGTGGCTCCCCGGTGTTGGTGCTTGTCATGGTGGTGTGGCCTTTCATGCCCACCCGGGCAATGCCGGTGAGACACCATCATGACCGATCCAGGGCCACCCGTCCCCGCATCACTTGGGTTTTCGTGGCCAGCGCCTCAGATCAGGGCCCTCAGCGGGACGCACCAGCAGCTGGAGGGTTGGGCGCAGCGATGAGGCCGTCGTGCGCCGGCAATCCTCGACCTACTATCCGGTGCACGAGGTGGTAGGTGCCCCGTGCCCATGTATTAGCCCGTGGTGCAGTTTCCCGCCCATGGTGAAGCCCCCGTGCTGGTGTGTGAGCACAGGGGCTTCCTCCTCCGTGTCGCCAGGGTCCTGCGTGACATCGAGGTGGCGACGAGCCAGACACTACGTACCCGGTCCACCGGGGCAGGGCAACCACGCCGGAGCGGCTGCCGAGCTGGCAGTCCGAGGAACGCTGCCCATCGGTGGGGCGGGAACTACCGGTCGGTGCTGTGCTGTCCATCTGCGCCTGGGAGGACATGAAAGCAGCCCTTGCGCCTTCGATCCCACCGTGGGGGCTTGAGGACGCCGTGGCAAGGACTCGAGGGTCCAGGTGTGCTGGTCGAGCAATGACTGGGGGCGGGGCCGGCCCCCCAGCCAACCCCGCCCCCAGTGGTGCTTCGGCGCGGACCGGTCATTGGACCAGCACCCAGGATCCCCGCAGGGGCCGAGTGCGGTCGGTCGACGCAACCGAAGCCGGGGATTATCCGGCAGAGTCTCCAATCCCCCCAAGACCTAAGGATGGCCGTTGCCCCCCTCCCGCACAACGCCGCCCAAACACCGACGTTCACACCCGGACACAACTATGTGCGACCGCAAAAAATAGGGGTCAGAATGCCGGGGATGTCCTTAAGGACTTCCCTGATTGTGCGTGGCCCCACCTCAGGCCCTTGCCCATGATGACGCGCACGTCCTTGGTCATGCTTTGGTTTGCGGCCCTGATGACCATCGCCCGCAGACACCCGGTGAGCGCCCCCGGACCCGCCGCAGGGTTCCTGCTGAGGGTTCCACCGCGGCAGTGGTCTCGGGCGCTGCCCCTTCCCGCGGCGGCTTAAACGGCGGTGAATTCGGCGGCGGGGTGGTGGTGGGACAGTGGCCGTGGGAGCCGGTCATTACAGCGGTCGTCATAGGTGGAAGCGCCGGGGCGAAGCGGTGGCGCCCGGGGGACCGCCGTTGTCACTACGGGCGGCGGCGCGAAGGTGCCCGCCGACCTGTCATGCCGAGTGTGCCTTCAGCGTGCAGTCAGCGCCGGGCAGGTGCCTTCGTCGAGGTGCTGCTCGCCTCAGAGGGGGCCGTGGCGAGGACGAGGCGCTGGGCCTGCCGGCGGGCCTGCAGCACCGCCTCGGTCTGCGCGTCCCAGGAACGCCGCTGAGTCTCGAAGCGGGCCGCCAGCCCAATGACGGTAAGGATCAACCCGATCGCCACCACGGCAACCAGCACCTCGCGCAGGGCATGTCCTTCGATGGTCGTGCAGTACCACACCCCGGCCACGGCCGGAGCCGTGACCATCACCCCGAGGGCTGCCATCACATCACCCACATGCATTCTCATTCGTAACCCTCCTGGGGGGAGGGTAGACCTTTGTCCAGTTCTCCACCCAGAAGTAACAGAACGTGACAGGTCCACATCCATGAGAGTGCTCCCGACCGCCCTTTTTCGCCTCCTGAGCACCAATCTGCCTGTGTTGATGTCCTTCGGTCACGGGACAGTTCGTTGCCCCGCAGGTTGACTCTGCCGTGTCCGCCGGGAGTCGGGTGTGGTTGCAAGGGCTGCGGCCGCCGGCCGTGGGGAGACCCGGCTAAGCAGTGTTCGGCGTCCAGGTATGGGGTGGAGGGGGCGTGGTTCGGAAGGCGGGGTGAAGGTCCAGCGTTACGCGGGTGGCCTTCCCCTCAAGTGCCCCCGGCTCAGTAGTATCGGCTCACCACAGCTGACCACGGCAGACCCCGTCTGACTATCAGGGGGAACCAGGCTATGTCCGGGACGGGGGTGCTGTCCGCGCTCGAGCGTGCTGTCTTCGTGCCGTCGCAGAGCACCAAAGCTTTCAAGGCTACGGGTGACGGTGGAGTCGGTTTCACCGTCGTGGTCATCGCCTTTTAGGCCCTGAGCAGCTCAGGAGCCGGGACGAAAGGACTTCCCATGGAGCTGGATCCTCGCACCACCGCGGTGATCACTATCCACTGCCAAGGTGACATTGTCGGGTCCGACGGGGCTTTCGCTGCGATGTTCCACCAGCAGGTCCTCGCCCGTGATGTCATCGGCAATATCCAAACGCTCCATCAGGCCGCCCGGTCCGCCGGGGCGCTGGTGATCTACACCCGGGTGGCCTGGGCTGCGGACCACAGCGACCTGAAGGCCAACTCCCCGCTGCTGCAAGCAGTCCTCCACGCCGGGTGCCTCACCGAGGGCAGCCCTCAGGCGGAGATCATCGGCCCCTTGGCACCCCAGGAGGACGATGTGGTGATCACCAACCAGCAGGTGGGGGGCTGGAGCCGGGAGTTGGTCGCGGTGCTGGAGGAACGCGGTATCGACACCGTGCTCTTCTGCGGGGTGGCGACCAACCTCTCGGTGGAGAACACCGCTAGGGCCGCCAGTGACGCCGGGTACCGGGTCGTGCTGGTGGACGACGCCTGCTCGGCCGCCACGCCTCAGGCCCACCAGGCCACCGTGGAGTCCTTGGGTCTGCTGGGGGAGATCACCACGGTGGCCCAGGCCAGTCACGCCCTCACCCACCCCGACCGGAGGGCTGCTACCGGCAGCTGAGCCCGGTGCGCCTTATGACAGCCACCCCGGGCGCGGGTCCGGTCGGGGCCGGGCTGTGTGTGGTGAAGGCCTCAGGCGCTGGTGTCACCGTTGGGGGCGAGTGCGGGGCACCTGGATCTCGAACCAGGCTTGCAGCCACCGCTGCAGGTCATCGGCGTCCCAGTCGGGGGCGTTGACCACCAGGGCGTCGTGGGCGTCGCGCTGGACGGCGGTGACACCGTCCTGGGTAGTGAGTTCGGTGACCATCCGGTCCACCAGCTTCGAATGGGTGGTGGCGATGTCGGCGCGCAAGCCCACGTCGAAGAAGGTGGGTTCGGCTACGACCACCACCGGCGGGTCCGTCGGCGCCGCCGTGTGCGGGACTTCTCGCAGGGCGGTGATCACGGCGGTGGCGTAGTCGGTGAGCTCGGTGGGGCGCAGGGACTTCTCCCCGCGTTTGAGCCGTACCACCCCGACCATGGGCAGGGTGGGGATGAAGATCTGGTGGCCGGCTCCGGTGAGCACCGGGTAGTGGTGCAGATGATGCCGGGGGTCCTCGGGGGAGCCCAGCCGCCAGGAAGCGTGGGGGGCGTGCGTGGTGATGATTTCGGTGAGGTAGGAGACCAACCCGTCCAGCAGGGCGAACATCGTGGCCGAGGGCACCCGCATCCCGGTCACGGTGTGCCGCGCCCACGAAGGCCAGGACTGGCGAGGTTCCACCGGGGTGTCGGTGGCCGGGTCGGCGGCCAACTCCGCGCGCCTCTCGGTGATCCACCCCCACAGCGGGGTCAGGGATCCCGGGGTGTTATCGAGCATGGTCTCCGGGTCGATGCCGTGGGCGGTGAGCTCGGCGCGCAATCGTTGCAGCGCGGCGGGGCGTTCAGTGAGGAACTCGCCCAGGGCGGCGGTGGCCTGGGCACGGGTCATGCGCCGGTAGTGGGTCATCGGCATGGGCGGATCCTAGAGAAGGGTCGAGCTCAGTTGTGCAGAGCATGGACGTTGAGCCGGCGTCACGACTGGCTTGCGGTGATGAGTTGTGCGGCGGCGAGTACGGCGGTTGGATGCAGCGACACGGGCTCCGTGCTTTCCACCGTAGTGAGCCCGTTCCCGCCGAGGGCTTCATGACGGAGAAAGGTCACGAGGTGACCGGTGTTGCGGCGTCCCTGCCCGTCGTCGGCTTCCGGGGCGGCACCTGGGGGCATGGTGAGGTCGGTCCGCCGGGTGATGGAGGGGCGGTCGGGATATTCCTGAAGGCGTCCGGCGCCGGCTCACAGGGTGGCATCAATCCGCAGCGCCCCGTTCTCGGTGCCCCACAGTGCGTGTGGCCCGCTATGCGGTGAGTATTACCGGCCCACCATGCCCAGGGCGCTGACCACTGTCATATGTACACACTAACGTTCGTATGCGTAATCATGGGAATCCCCCCTTTGTGAAAGGCACCCCCCATGAGCGAGTACACAGCTCTCATCCCGCGCCCGGTCTGGGCCACGCACCAGGAAATCACCGATGCTGAGACGGTGGCCAACGTCCGGGAATTTCCTGCGTGGTCCATCGGTGGTGTTGCCCCCGTCGTTCTTCTGGATGTGTGGGAAGTGATCACCACACCTGAGGGCACCTATGTTCATCCTGATGGGCCCATACTGCACATTGGCCACGATGCGTGGACCCCGGAACAGGCCCGGGTGTTGCGGGACAGAATTACCGAAGCACTTGCGCTACTGGACTAATCATCGGGTGAGGGTCCCCGAGGCAGTTCTCCGGGGCCCTCACCCATGCATGATCACTCCTCGAAAAACCCGGAGCCCTTCTCGGCGCTGAACCATGTCACGGGTCCCTGCCAGGCCTTCTCATGCCAGTGCATTTTTCGGGCATGTGGGGTGGCGTCACTTCTGCTGCTGCGGTGCACCTTCCCCGTCGGCCCCGTTTCCCCTGCGGGCGGAAACGTAGCGGGCCGACGAGGTGCTGGGGCTGTCCTGGTGGCCGGGTGTGAACCCGTGCCGCCAGGGGAGTCGAGGGGTCAGTGGGCGGCGTAGTAGGCGTCCTTGACGGACTGGTGGATCCGGCCGCGGCTGGAGACCTCGTGGCCGTTGTCCTTGGCCCAGGCGCGGATCTTGGCGGTGTCCGGATCCGACTTGGAGGCCCGTGCCCCGGTGCTGCGGGCCGGGGTGCGGCCGGCTTTGCGGCCTGCGGCTGCGTAGGGGCGCAGGGCTTCGCGCAGCTGTTCGGCGTTGGCGTCGGACAGGTCGATCTCGTAATCCTTGCCGTCGAGGGAGAAGTGGACGGTCTCATCGGCTGCTCCGCCGTCGAGGTCGTCTTCCAGGATGATCTGCACGCTCTGGGCCATTCTGCTGCCTTTCCCTACTGCTAGTGTTTTCGCGCCGGAAATGCGCACACGATGGTGTGCGCACTGATATCGACCTTACCCCCATGGTGTCGAAGGGGAAAATTATCGGGGCGAACATCACCATTGCGGAGAATTCACAGGGAGGAAGAGGCAGGCGGCAGTGGATGCAGTACGTGGTCACTTGTTAGCTATGAATTCCCGCTGGGGTTTGCAGGAATGCGCAGCGAAATCCTTCTCATCAGGGGAAATCCTTCAGGGGCATCCGACCAAAAGGGGCGACTCGTCATGCCGAGAGGGCGTCCTACCGCATTCCGGGCCGGGGTGAGGAGCTCTGCGCTGCCCAGAAGGAGGGGCTGGGGGTAGCTCATTCTCGGCATGGCCGGGGACGTTCTGGAAGCAGCTGCCATGTGCGCCAGGGGGCCCGGGGAGCAACGCAGGTCAGTCCTCTTCAGCGGCTGCTGTGTCCTCGTCGTCCGGGGTCGTGTCGGCGTCTTGGATGGGGGAGGGGGTGGCCTCGAAGGCGTGGGGTCGGCCCCGATCTCAGGGGTGCTCTGGGTGCGGTTCTTGGTGCGGTTGCCGTCGATGACGGTGCCGGGTTCGGTGAGGTCGATGCACAGCATCGCCTCTTCCACGAAGGGCCGCCACCGCCGGGTGAGCGTGGTGTCGATCCCGTAGTGCTGGGTGAGCGCCGTGGTTGCGACACAGTCGAGTGCGCTGGACGGTGACTCGCAAGCCAAGGATTGCGAGGCCTTCCGAGCTGAACGTTGTCGTGAGAGCCTCCGAACGGTCGAGTCAGGTTGTGTTCAGTCGTCGGTGTGGAGGTGGCGGTGCAGCCACAGGGTGCACCACAGCTTCAGCCGGGTCTCGTCCCAGTCCGGGGCGTTGACGACCAACGCTTCGGACCCGTACCGGTAGACCGACTCCACCCCGTCGCGGTCGGTGAGCTCGCTGACCATCCGCTCCACCAGCTCCGGGTGCTGGGCGGCGAGGTCGGGGCGCAGTCCGACGTCGAAGCAGTCGATCTCGGCGACCACCGTCACCAGCGGCTCCTCGACCGTCTCGGCCACCGGACCGTGACCGTGCAGTCCGGTGATGGTCCGCCGGGTGTGGGCCAGCATTTCGGTGCCGCTCATCGGGTCGCGGCCGTGGGCGGACTGGTAGGCGCTGTAGAGCGGCATGGCCGGCAGGAAGACCTGGTGGTGGTCAGTAGCCAGCACGGGGTAGTTGAGCATGGCGTAGTTGCCGATGCGGTGCTCCCCGACCAGCCACTGCGCCTCGGGCACCGCGGTGGTGATGATCCGGGTGAGGTAGGAGGTGAACCCGTCGACCAGCGCCAGGGTCTGGGCCGGGGGGTGGGGGTCCACCAGCATGCCGTGGCGGGCCCAGCTGGGCCAGGTGGGACGGGTTGGGTCCGCGGTGAGCAACCTGGGGTCCACCCCGAGCTGCCGAGCCTGGGTGGAGATCCACTCCCACGCCGGGGCCACCGACTCAGGCGTGCCGTCGAGCCACCGGTCCGGGTGAAGGCCGTGGCCGGCCAGGGTCGAACGCAGGCCCTCCAGGGCCGGGGAGCGTTCGTCGAGGAACTCGTCCAGGGCATCAGCAGCCTGGGCCGGGCTCATGTCCTCGTACAGCGGCTCTTCCATGGCGTCACTGTAGTGGGCTCCCACTGCGGCTGTGTCGAGGCCACGGGGCAGGGGTGGAAGATCCTGGTGCTCTGGGCGCGGTGGAGGCGCAGGATCACCCGTGGAGGTCGGAGGCCTCCTCCTGGAGGTCGGCGAGCACCCACTCCGCCAGCTGCCCGGCCGGAACCACGACCGTGGCTTCTCGAAGCTCCTGCGCCTGCTGGGATGACAGGGAGTCCTCGGTGGCCTCGGTGTGGTAGGTGGCCAGGGCTGCGGTGTAGCCGGCGGCCAACTGGGTGGCCCAGGGTCGGTGGCCGGCGTAGCCGGGGTGGGCGGGGTCGGGGCTGCGCAGGTCCAGCCACCGGGCCGGCTCGCGCACACCATCGGTGGCCGGTATCAGGCACTGGTGCAGCACCCAGGTCACGTCGGCCCAGCGGCCGGCCGGGGTGAGCACCAGGGGGTAGAAGGTAGCGGCCCAGTGGGTGGAGGAGTGGGGGTGCAGCTCGACTGCCAGAGCCCCGAAGGCAGAGGGGGTCATGCTCGCTTCCTCTTCACGGTTCAAGGAGCGTGGCGGCCTGGGGCTAGACCGCACCGCCGGGTCGTCAAAAAGGTCAACGGCGATGCTCCAGAGTAGGCGCTGGGTCGATCACCGTGGAAGCACGCGGAGCAGTGAGAAGACTGGGGATCGTGGACGCCGATGGCGACGGGACGTCGTGGTTGTAAGGCATCCGGTGGCACAAGATGGTGGCAGGTCCAGGGGCCCAGTGTGCTGGCCGGGGGATGGACCTCCGGGGTGCTGCGGGACGGATCCTCCTGGGCGGTGCTGCCCCTGCGCGTTCGCCTATCGGTTCTGGTGCATGGCCCGTGGTGGGGCCAGAGGGCAACCGTGGCATCGGCCAGGGTCGGGTCTGGGTGGAGCGGCCGGTGGTGCGGGCACGCGGTGGGCTTCGCGGCCCGGGGTGGTGTCGTGAACTGAAGGGTGGATGGACGGCTGTGGTGGCACTGTGACGCCTGAGGTGGGGTGAGCTATAACGATCGTGCCTTGTCCGGCGGGGATTCCGTGGGCTTTGGTCGCTCCTGCGGGGACACTGGGGGTACGGGCCGCGTAGCAAGTGCTCCGGTTCCGGAAGGGCAGTACCGATCGCAGTCCCCGGGGGTTCGTGGGGGCCGCTACCGCCCGGGGTTCCTCGTGGACGGGTGCTCCGTGGCCATGAGCTGCAGTTCACTTCGCGCCGCGGGGCCGTCGCCGGACCCTGTTCTAGGTTCTCCTGGCTGGCCTTCCCTCGGTGTCCAGCACGAAGGGCCCCATCATGTTCACTGTTCATCGCCTGGCCGGCGCCGGTGCTGTCCTCCTCCTCGGTCTGGTCGCCCCGGTAGCCTCCGGGGCTGCGGCCGAGGCCGACCCGCAGGAGCAGTGGCCCCCGCCCAGCACCCACGGGCAGTTCCGTGCTCTGCCGGCCGCGTTGTCGGAACCGGTGACCCTCCCGGCGTGTGGCTCCGAGGTGACGCGCTCGATCGGGGACGTCGACACCACCCAGTACCGTGCGCTGGTCACCGCTGAGGGCGACACCGTGGTGGAGTACCGGGGTGGGTTCACGGTCGACATCACCCGGGCCTCCGACGGGGCGAGGCTGGAGGAGCTGGCCCTGGCCGAGTCAGGGTTCGAGACCTACTCCGCCGACGGGAAGAGCGTGACCTACGACTGGCCCGGCACGTGGCTGGTGGCGCCCTTCGATGAGGTCGAGGCCGCGGCCTTCGCCGAGGCGGGCTTGCCGGAGGCGTTCGTGTACCTGTCCGGGCGCCTGACCGAGACGGTGACCTTCGCCTCCGCGCCGCAGCCCGGAGAAGAGTTTCCGCCGGTGACCTCGGTACAGATCACCGAGAACTCCACCGAGTATGTCTTCGACCTGTGCGACCTGCTCGACCAAGCCGCCCAGGACACCACCGAGGAGGCCACCTCCGCCACTACCGCGCCCTGATCCGCTTCCCCACTTTCTCGGCTGTGACCAGCCCATCCCGGCGGAAGCCGAACACCTCAAGGGGGGACCGAACAACCAGTCCTCCCTCACGTGTGGTTAGTTCTGGGCGGTGTAGTAGGCGTCCTTGACGGACTGGTGGATGCGGCTGCGGTCGGAGACCGCGTGGCCGTTGTCCTTCGCCCAAGCCCGGATCTTGGTGGTGTCGGGGTCGCTGCTCGAGGCGCGGGTGCTGCGGGTGCCGGTGCTACGGGTGGTCTTGCGGGCGGCGGCCACGAAGGGGCGCAACGCCTCGCGCAGCTTCTCGGCGTTGGCCTCGGAAAGGTCGATCTCGTAGTCACGCCCGTCCAGGGCAAAGGCGAGGGTGGTGTCGGCGGGGCCGCCGTCGAGGTCGTCCTCGAGATGAACTTCGACTTTCTGGGCCATGGGGCAGGGGTCCTGATCAGTAAGCGGGTCGTAGAACAGGGCGGTGCTGGCGTAAGGGGGGTCAGGAATCGTCGGTGGTGTCATCGCCAACCGGGTCCTCCTGCACGGCGACGGCGTCGAGGTCCTCCGCCGCTTCGGCGTCCTGGGCCGTGGGCTTGGTGCGGTTGCCGGTGATGACGGTGCCGGCCTGGGTGAGGTCCACGCAGAGCATGCCGTCCTCGATGAACGGTTTCCATCGCCGGGTGGCGGTGGTGTCGATCCCGTAGTGCTGGGTGAACGCGGTGGCCGAGACAATGGCCTGCCCGGGTCCGCGTTTGGAGCCGTTGCGGACTGCATAGGCGTGGGGGGAGGAGTCATCGGCGGCGCGCAGGGCCATGACCTGCCGATCGCGGTCAAAGAGCAGCTCCACCGTCTCGGCATTGCCCACGAGGTCGTGGGCGGCCTTGTTCAGGGAGATCACCCCCCGTTTCTGGATAGTCACACTGGGAGCCTTCGCCAGCGGGGTCATCCTCTTGTCGAACACCTCGAAAGGCAAGCTTCCTCCTACGGTTAATCATTTCTCTACGCAGTATGCATTGTATTCATTGCAAGCGACGCATACGTGTTTGCGAAGCCGCGGAGGAGAGGCGTCTCGGAAGGCAAGGGATGCGAGACGTCTCATCAAACTTTTTTGCCCCCGCAGAAATCCGCGGCGGAGTGTGTCTCGCAGCTATGTGCTTTATCCATAGGTCCCGAACTGGATACTCAACGTTAGTTGCGAGACACATAGGGGTTGACGTGGGCAAGTTCATTGGGTATGCGCGTGTATCGATGTGACAATAGGACGCGGATGGTCCAGTGCATGACTTGCCAAAGGCGGGCGTGAAGCGCGATGGCCTGTACGTCGACCATGGAGTATCTGGTGGACGTGGTTCCCGTCAGTCTTCGACAAAGTGATTGCCTCGGTCGAGGAGCATGACACGCATGTCATCACTACGCTGAGCCGTCTGGGACGGTCGACGCAAGACATGCTCACTTTCGCCGAGCAGCTACGAAGTAGGGAGTGAGTCTGCGGGCGCTGTACCTGGGTGGGAAAGACGTGGACTCAGCAACGTCGATGGGCTCGGTGGTATTTACTGTGATGGTCGCCCTGCACAAGATGGAGCTGGAGACCAACCAAAAGCGCATCCCCGACTCGGTGGGCCATCGGAGGGCGGCCGGCAAGGACCTGGGTGGGCGGCGGCAGACCTTCACCGACTCCCACATCCACAACGCCCTGAGGCTAATCAATGCTGGGAGCTGGCCACCCAAGTGGCACGTGATTTTAGGATGTCGAGGGCCACCCTGTACCGGCGCATCCGAGAGATTCCGATGGTGACTGCCTGATTCGTCGACAACCGAAAAGTCTGGTGATGCAGTAACCACCTCTGCAGCGGACATGTCATCGTGCCGGTATTGCTCCCCTTCTATAAACGTGCCTTTCCGTGGCACACATCAGAGCACTTGTCCGCCCGTCGAGAATCACTCGAACGTGCATCCCTTGTGCCTGTGAGCAGCATAAGTAGACGATGGGAAAGGGTGTACGGGGATTACGCCTACGCACCGAGCTGGTCGAGGACGCCGCCGAGCTGAACATCAGGCTCTCTGTCAGACATATCAGTGCCACTAACGATTAAGACGAATTAAATACGCCCTAAATTGATGAAAGTCTGGTAAGGCGAGTCATCACAAATGGATTTTTTGGCGCCACCTGCAACTACTGCAGCAGATCCCTGTCGGGGCCCAGCCTTTTCCAGCCCATTAAATTCTCTGTGATTATCAAAAGGTAATCCATCACGACTCGGCAATACAACCGTGGCCGCATGGTATGCCCGTCAGACGCCCGGTGGCCGTGAAAATTAACCCTTAACGCAGCGTCAGATATGACAACTAAATCATCAGGGCCGCATTCTCCTCCCTAAGCCAGGCCAGTGCAGGGACTTAGGATTGGGAAGCCCCAAACATTGAAAAGAACTACGTCAGTACCGAGCACGCGCGGGCCCTCTGCTCTTGAAAACCGTGTGTCACGCTTTATCTTACGGTACCAAATTTGTAACTAAATTTGAATTCTCAAGGTTTCCACCACCGTTTATGGTATCCCATGGTCATGACTCATGGGATGCGGACCATTTACCCAACATTCCGGTAAGCAATTGACACATCGCCGGGCACTCCTATGGGCGATTTCCTATTAACATAGGCTAAAAGCAAATAATCCGCCCCAAAATAATAAAAGACCGGTGAGCAAATATGCGAAAAAGTGCGCTATGTTCATCCATATTTCTGCTCTTAGCCCTTATGGGCTCGATGATTCTCAGCGGTTATGCGGGTGACAACCTGCCCGGGTACGTATTGCCTGAGGATGATGTCAACACATCGGACGAGAGGATAATAGATTCGTTAACGCAACCCAATCTTGAAGGTAAAAGGACCTTGCGAATCTCCGTAACGGACCATATCGAAATAATACACGAATTCACAGTGACAACCAATCATCCAATAGTCAGTGATTTATCGGCAGGAAAAATTGATGACCATCCGTCGTCTATTTTAAGCATGCTCTCCGGATACCTTGAAGTGGAGTCTGCATCTGAAGATTATATTGAAATTTTTTGGAATAATCCGACTTTGCTGCGAAGCGACAATGGGGACACGACTATAGTCATCAGCGGAGTAAGCGAAGCCAGTCTGGATCTTCCACTCACTATACAATATCGCCACCACCCTTATTGTGCGTCGGAAAAATGCACGATTACTGCAATTGTAACAACCGCCAACAATAAGCTCGTCACCTCGGCCGAGCCCTCAGATACCATAACGAGTCAGTCCCCGATGACTACAATTATGCGTGACCTTACGGATGATTTTACGTTGGTCGTAGGGGATAAGCGCGCGTCTGGCCGTGCGGAACGATGGGAATTTCCTAAACCAATCGTCTCTCATTTTCCACAAATTTGGCGAACGGTACTCCTTGTGGGTCCGTGGTTCGTGGCGTACTACGTGTTCCACCGGAGCGTGTCGAGGGGAGCCCTGACTAGGCACGATGGTAGCGCGAATTTTGACGATTTAATCCGACCCTCTGTCAATATGTTGCTGACGGCATCCGCAGTACTTGTCGTTGGACAAATGTTTAGCCTTTTAGAAGTGACGGTGTTCGAGTGGCGTGAACGCCAGTATGATTTATATGATTTAGGACAACGGCCGTGGTTTGTGCCCCCCGGGATGTTGAGAGTAACACCGGTTATCATTGGCGTATTGGCTCTATGGGCGTGGAATGAGGGACCTCGCTTGGGTGCTATCCAAAAGCGGTTCCTCAATCCATTCAAATTAATTTCTATAATGGTAGGATTGCCGCTGGTTGTCTTCTTGGTTCTCGATTTGTGGCCATACTGGTCCCAGCTTAGAATTTTAGGCGTCTTGTTATTGGCTATACTATTTGGTTTGATTGGGTTGGCCAAGCAGTTGGGCATGTCTTTCCCCCGGGCTATGTTCAATGGTTCATGTGCAGCTTTTCTAGTTATAACCATCTCTCTAGTGGGGACAAGGCACACGCAAAATGCTGAGATTATAAATGGAGTGCTGACTGCGCTGACAATGGTCGGTTTCATGACTTCTCTTATTCTTGGTGTTTACTTAATATGTAAAATTCCAGGACCTAATAAAGATGTTATACCAAATTGGGTTATTGCTCTGAGTGTCACCTTCTCTATTGTTTTTTCCGTTCCTGCAGAAATATATGATTTTCAACTTTTTCCCATTTCACCATCTGATGTAATCGCAATGATTTATGGGTTGGAGCCATTTATTAGATTTGGACTCACGGCTTTGGTTTTTGTTGTACTTTACGCTTGGCCTCATTTTGATCTGCCGGACAGGTGTATCCGCGGCGCAGGTGTCGCAGTAGTTGCCCTTTTTACTGTGAGTTCTGATACGTCTTGGATGGGGATTCCTGTTGCGTTCATTGCGGGATTTTTATTAATTACAGTTATTCTTATTCCGCGGACTGCAGGCGCGGCTTTACTGCATCCAGATATGGTGTCGCGCGGATTGGATCTCTCCGGTTCGGACAAAGGGTCGAGCAAGTCCGCCGCAAAAGCCCGTAACTTTTTGTCTCACTTAAAGTCGGCACGACTTCAACGAGAAGCAAATTATGGCTTGAGGAAGAAGGTGGTGACGGGGGATATCGCACTTGAAAAGGAGTCCGAGGCGCGTTCAGAAATCGCGAAACTGCTTCACGCTCCTATAAAAATATCGTCTTCGGATAGACATGAAGTGCTGGGATGGGGAGGCGTTGGTGATCCATGGGCGCGTGGGTTGCGGGGCGCGGCAACTTCTTCTACAGTCGGCCTTATTTTTTTCATACCCCAACTCGCAGATATTTTTTCTATATTAGGGGACATTAGGGGTACCTCCCCTTGGGTGGGGGCATTAAACATAGCGTTGGGATTTGGTTATCCTCTCTATGGATTTGCATTTGGTTATTTTATGCCGATCATTCGTGGAAGCATGGGTATTGCAAAGGCTGCGCATTTTTTCGTGGTGTTGGCCGTATCCCATATTGTGGCATTGGTATGTCAACCAAGTTTGCCCGAAGACATTTCTCAAACTGTATTTTTGCTGTGTTTTCAGTTCGCTGTTTTGTGTGTGGCCTTGGGTGTAGGGGCTGACTTAGGTTCTCTTCGACACGCTGGTGCTGGCGTGGACCAGTTGGCGGAGCTTTATCATGTGAACCGCCTTACTCTCTGGTCGTCGGGCGTGGCCGTCGCGGCGGTGTCCGCGCTTATTACAGGTCTCGTGGGTTCAGCGCTTCCTGTATTGATGCAGCCAGTGCTTCCGCCGTCGCCACCCGCTATATCCAGCGAGCCTTAGTGCTTCGTTCCTCAAAGGCGATATTCAAAGCGGCGGCGCAGCCGGCGATGTGGTGGCGCAGGCCGGCCCCAGACCCAGGGTTTTGCCCTGGTGTTGAGCTGTGCGGTGGCCAGGGCGGTGGCGGCCTCGATCTCGGCCGGGTCGGCGAAGGACTGCCCCGCCAGGGCCGCCTTGCGGTAGATCCGCCACCAGCCCTCCTGCAGGTTGAGCCAGGCGGCCCCCACCGGGATGAAGACGTGGGTAATGCGCGGGTGGTCCTCCAGCCAGGTACGCGTGGCCGCGCTGTGGTGGGAGGAGAGGTTGTCGGTGACCACCACGATCTTCCCGCCCGGGTTCGCCTGCTCCACCGCGTGCAGGAACCGTTGGTAGTTGGCGCTGTTGCGGGAGGCTGCCGTCATGGTGAGCTCCTGGCCGTCGGCCGGTCGCAGCGCCCCGTAAACCCAGGTCTTCTCCGGGCCCCGGCCGTAGTCCACCTCGTTCTTGATCCGGTGCCCGCCCGGTGACCACCCCGGTGCCGGCGGAAACGTGCGCGGGATTACCGGCCCGAGCTCGTCGATGCACAGGACCGTCGCTCCCTCAGGTGGGTAGGTGTAGAGGGAAGACTCCGCGTCCTTTTCCCGCGACGTCCGGGTCCTTGCTGGTCGTCCAGGTGCGGGTACGGCGCCAGCGCACGCCCTCGGCCAGCAGGATCCGCCTCACCTGACTGCGATGCACCTGGATGCCTTCGGCCTGAGCGGCGGTAGTAAGAGCGTCCAGGGTCCACTCCGGTGGGCCGGTCTCCTCGGTAGCGGTCAGCTCCCCCGCCTCATCGCGCACCGGCCGACCCGGCGGAGGCTTTTTCACGAGTCCGATCAAACGGGAGCGTTCGGCCTCCGTGAGCCGCCGTTTCCGGCCCTGCCCACCCCGGTCGGCCAGCCCGTCCACCCCGGCGGTGTTGAACCGGACCAACCAGCGGCGCACCGTCTGCTCATGACACCCCAGCCGCCTGGCAATCACCGGTACGCGCAGCCCCTCCCAGCTCAGCGATACGATCCTCGCCCGTAGGATCCAGTTCGCCGGGGCGTGTCGGGCCCCGGCCAACTTGCGGATGCTCTTCTCCTCGGCCGCATCCGCGGCCGGGCGTGCGCGCAGGATCTTCGGCATACGGACCGCCCCTCAGGACGCCCAACCAGAGGCCTACTAATTTACGCCCCCAAAGAGGAACGGAGCATTAGTGCTCCGTTCCCTAAAGGAATGGTGGACCCGTGCTGGTTCGGGGCGGATCATGGTGGTGGAGGTTCTGCCATGGCCGCACCGTTGTATGCCCGTCCACCGCGGGATGCGGAGGAGGAGCGCAAGACCCGCAAGCTGGCCGGGGCCCGTCATGCTCCGGCGGACTGGGTGCTGCGGGCCCGGATGATCACCGCCTCCTGGGCCGGGAAGACCGTCAGCGCCATCGCCGAGGAACTGGGGTGCAATCCCAAGACGGTGCGGGTGCGGCTGCACCGCTTCAACGCCGAGGGCCTCGACGGGCTGGGGGATCAGTCGATCCCCGGGCGCCCGCCCCGGCTCAGCGAGGCCGACCGGTCCCGCCTGGTCGCCCTGGTGGCCCAGCCCCCGCCGGGCCGTCCGGTCCGTGATGAGGCTGGGGAGCTGAGCGCCGCGGAGGAGACCGGCGCGCCCGAGTGGACCCTGGATGCCCTCGCGGCCGCCGCCCAGGCGGAGGGGATCGAGGTGCACCGCAGCCAGGTGAGGCGGATCCTGCTGGCCGAAGGCGTGCGGTGGCGCCGTACGCGGTCCTGGATCAGGAGCAAGGACCCGGACTTCGCGGGAAAAGGACGAGGATCGTCACCCTCTACACCCAGCCACCGGCCGGGGCGACGGTCCTCTGCATCGACGAGCTCGGGCCGGTGATCCCGAGGACATTTCCGCCGGCGCCGGGGTGGTCGGTGGGTGGGCACCGGATCAAGAACGAAGTGGACTACGGCCGCGGACCGGAGAAGACCTGGATCTACGGGGCCCTGCGCCCGGTGGACGGTCACGAGTTCACGATGACGGCCTCGAGTCGCAATAGTGCCGCCTATCAGCGGTTCCTGCAGGTGGTGGAGGACGCGAACCCGGGCGGGGAGATCGTGGTGGTCACCGACAACCTCTCCTCCCACCACAGCGTGGCCACCCGCACCTGGCTGGAGGGCCATCCTCGGATCACCCAGGTCTTCATCCCGGTGGGGGCCGCGTGGTTGAACCTGCAGGAGGGCTGGTGGCGGATCTACCGCAAAGCGGCCCTGGCCGGGCAGTCCTTCGCCGGCCCGGTGGAGATCGAGACCGCCACCGCTCTGGCCACCGCCCAGCTCAACGCCCGGGCGAAACCCTGGGTCTGGGGACGACCAACGCCACCACACCGCCGACTCCGCCGGAAGTTCACCTACCTCCTTTAGGGAACGGAGCATTAGTACTACAGTCGCGCTTGTGGAGCTCTCGTTCCGGGCTGATCCTGGTGTGATGAGCAACGATGTGGCGGTGGCGGACGTTGCGCAGTGGGCTGAGGGTCTGGCTGAGGTCGCGGAGCTGATCGGGGGCCGGTTCGCGAGGGCGGAACCTGGGGCCAACGCAATGGCCTACCTGCAGGGGCTGCTCTCCGGGGCTGAGCGGAAGAACTCCTGGACCCTCTCCGAGCAGGCCGGCCACGCCACACCCGATGCGATGCAGCGGCTGCTGTCGACCACGGACTGGGACCCGGACGCACTGCGCGATGACCTGCGGGCCTACGTGGTGAGCACGATCGGGGATCCGGGCGGGGTGCTGGTGGTGGACGAGACCGGGTTCCTCAAGAAGGGCACCCGCTCGGCCGGAGTCGCCCGGCAGTACTGAAGGCACCGCGGGGCGGACGGAGAACTGCCAGGTCACCGGTGTTCCTCACCTACGCCACCGGGCACGGGCGCACCTTCCTGGACCGGGAGCTGTACCTGCCCAAGGCCTGGACCGATGACCCCCACCGGTGCCGAGCCGCCGGCATCCCGGCCGGCCGTCGCTTCGCCACGAAGCCGGAGCTGGCCGCGGCCATGATCGCCCGCGCCGTTGCCGGCCACGTACCGGCCAAATGGGTGACCGCCGATACCGTCTACGGCCAGGCCTGGACCTTCCGCCGGGCCGTAGAAGACCAGGGTTTGCACTACGTGGTCGGTGTGCCGGCCAGCCAGGCCGTGTGGCCGAAGACCGGGCCCCTGGCCTTCCACCAGGTGCGCGCCGAGCAGCTCATCGCGTCCTTACCGGGGCAGGCCTGGCGGGTGCGCGCAGCCGGGGACGAGGCCAAGGGGCAGCGCCGCTACGGATGGGCCCGGGTGCGGGTCACCGGAATGCTCGAGCCCGAGGGCGAGTACTGGTTGCTGGCCCGCCGATCCCTGACGGATCCGACCGAGATCGCCTATTACCTGTGCTTCGCGCCCCCACGGGTGGGCCTGGCCGAACTGGCCCGGATCGCCGGGACCCGGTGGTCGATCGAGGAGACGTTCCAGACCGCCAAGGGTCAGACCGGCCTGGACCAGTACCAGGTGCGTCAGTACACCGGGTGGTACCGCCACATCACCTTGGCGATGCTCGCCCACGCCTTCCTCACCGCGACCCGCGCCCGGGCGGCGGCAAAAAGGGGGGCCACCCCGAAGGTGGCAGCGAGCTCATCGCGCTGAGCCTGCCCGAGATCCGGCACCTGCTCGTGCTGCTGATCTGGGCCACGCCACCAACACCCCAAATCGTGCTGGAGCGATCCCGCTGGCCCCTGCGCCTCATCGGGGTCGGGGACCGGAGCACCCAAGTTGTCGGGGACCGGGAGATGTGCCAGGTAGCCCGCTACCGGCGCATCGGAGAACTCCCGCAACCGGCGATTTGAGCACGCTGCGGCACGGGATGTGTTCGTCCTCCGGGGGGAGTGGCGCTGTCCTGGTCATCCCGGATGAGCAGGGCATGAGGCGGCAACGGCCATTCTCTCGCGCGAAGTTCCGTGCCCAGGTGCCCGCGTGTCTTCTGGCATGCGGTGATGTTCGGGAAACGTGACATCTACCAGCACATGCTGGCGTCAGGTCCATGCACTCGGGTTCACTGGGTGCCAGTGATCGAGATCCGCGCCGCCCCCAGTGACCGATGAGGGTGTCGCTTCGCCGGGCCTGCCGGGAGTGCCAGGCCCTCGACAGGACCAGCGGCACGAGAGCACTGGTGACTTCCCGGCAGTGCCCCGAGGGGGACAACGGCCATGGACAGTCTCGTCGAGTTTTCCACAGGTACCGGGGACAGCGTGCTGGTGCAGGTCAGTAGTGGTCCGGGTGTGCCGGTCACCCGCGGGGCAGGATCTGCTGCGCTGGTGCAACAGGCCCAGCGCACGTTCGAGGAGGCAGTCGGGCGTATCCGGCCGGCGGTCCAGGGGCTGATCGAGCAACTGGTGGCGTTGCCCCATCGACCGTCGGAGGTGTCGGTGGAGTTCGGGATCAATCTCCACGCCGAGGCCGGGGCGTTCATCGCCCAGGCCGGCACGAGCGCTAACTTCACCGTCAAGCTCACCTGGGAGGGTCCCGACCGGGACTGAGGGCCGGGACGGGCGCGGGGAACGTGGTGTAGGGCGGGCTCGAGGTTCGGGGGAATCGATGAGCGTGTTGAAAGTGTCCATCGACCGGGCCGGGGCCGCCGGTCGGTACGACGTGGAGATCGTGCAGTCCCCGGTGGGGGAGGCTGCGGCCACCGTGAGCCTCGACAGCGATCGGTTGCTCCAGGAGCGGGAGGGCTGGCAACAGGCGGTCCTGTTGTCCTCCATCGGCACCCGGCGGATCGTGTCCCAGCTGGAGACGGTGGTCCGGGAGGTCGGCCAGGAGCTGTTCGAGGCGGTGTTCGGGGACCCGGCCATGGCCGCCCGTTATCGCTCCAGTGTGGACTACGCCGCCGATCACGGGGAGTCGCTGCAGGTGGTCCTGCGGATCTCCGCCCCCGAGCTGGCCGGATTGCCGTGGGAGGCGATGTACGACCCTCACGCCGGCACCTACATTTGCCGGGTGGAGCCTTTGGTGCGTCATGTCCCGGTGGCCTCGGCGCTACGTCCGTTGCGGGTGCAGTACCCGGTGCGGATCCTGGGCATCACCGCCTCCCCCCGCGGGCTCCCCGCCCTGGATGTGGAGGCCGAGGAGGAACACCTCACCCAAGCGCTGGAGGAGCAGGTGCGGCAGGGCCGGGTGGAGGTGCACTGGGTGCGTAACGCCACCTGGGACCGCATTCACGACACGTTGCTGAGCGAGCCGTGGCACGTGCTGCACTTCATCGGTCACGGTGACTTCGACGCCGAGGGTGATGAGGGGGTCCTGGCGCTGGAGAACGCCTCCGGGCGGGCTCATCATGTGGAGGCGAGCCGGTTCGCGGACCTGTTGCACGAGGCCAGCCCCATGCCGCGGTTGATGGTGCTCAACTCCTGCAAGTCCGGGCAAGCCGGTACCACGGATCTGTTCTCCGGCACCGCCTCGGCCTTGGTGCGTGGTGGGGTGAGCGCGGTGGTGGCCATGCAGTTCGAGATCACTGATCCGGCCGCGGCCGCCTTCGCCCGCGGGTTCTACTCCGCGATCGCCGTGGGTCGTCCGGTGGACCAGGCGGTGCGCAGTGGGCGGGTGTCCATCCTGGGGCTCAACGGTCACACCTTGGAATGGGCCACCCCCGTGCTCTATGTGAGAGGGCAGGACACCCGCCTGTTCACCATCCGGAAGACCCGCGGACCCGCCCCGGGCCAGGAAACAGCCCACCACACTTCCCCACCCCTCAAAGAGCAGGATGAACCACCCACCGGCGCTGACGAGCAGACGGACCGAGCGGACAACACGGCCTCGGCGGAGGCCGAACGCGAGCAAGCCCAACGAGCCGAGGCCGAACGCGAGCAAGCCCGCCGAGCCGAAGCCGAACGGGCCGAAGCCGAACGGGCCGAGGCCGAACGGGCCGAGGCCGAACGGGAACAGGCTCAACGGGCGGAGGCCGAACGCGAGCAGGCCCGACGAGCGGAAGCTGTCCGGTGGGCAGAGGCCGAGCGGGCAGCGTTCAAGCAGGCGGAAGCCGAACGGGAACAGGCGGAACGCCGACAGGCTGAACGGGAGCAGGCCCAGCGTGCGCAAGCCGAACGCGAGCAAACCCGACGAGCCGAAGTCGAACGACAACAGGTTCAACGGGCGGAAGCCGAACAGGCCGAAGCCGACAGGAAAAAAGCCCGGTTCCGTGCAAATCAGCATCCAGCTCGGAAGACGCCTTTTGTCGCGATTCCCCACAGCAAAGTTGGAAGTAGCTCTGGTAATCCCGAGAAGGAACATCCGCCGGATCACGTGCCACAACAGCGTATCGGTCCGGTCTCCGCCCCGCCGGAGCACCGCAGACTGCTGAAGCTGACTTTGATTTCGGCCGGGCTATTCCTGCTCTACAACATCGGCTTCCTAATCAGTAACGCCACTCATTACCCGGCCGGCTGGGAAGCGTGGGAGGCAGCGGGAGAGGGGGTGTTCACGCCGGAACACCAGCGTGCCGTAGCTAACGAAGTGCGCATTATAGCAACCATCCACCTCGTTCTGCTGGCATTCGCCATGCTCCTATACGGGGCCACGTACCTTCGTTTGAAGGAAGGAGACAGACAGGCTCGGATCAACGGCATCATCCTGGCCATCGTGGGCACCATAGTCACGGTAATAACCTCACTGGCTATCTTCAGTGAGGTGTTCCTATATCTCAAAGAATACGGAACCCTAGTTGTCGAGGTATGGGCCCAAGTGGTGATCGCCATCGGTGTCGCCTGCGGTATCGCTCTCCTTGTCGTCAACATCCTGTGGCTGATCACGGCGTTCAAAAATCCGGTGGCTCGCTGGTTCGCCCAACAGTCTTAGTGCTTCGTTCCGCTTTGGGGGCGTAGATTGGTGGGAGCTGATCCGGTTCCCTGGGGGCGATCCATATGCCGAAGATCTTGCGCGCGAGGCCGGCCGCGGACGCGGCCGAGGAGAAGGCCATCCGGAAGCTGGCCGGGGCCCGTCACGCCCCAGCCGATTGGATCCTCCGGGCGAGGATCGTGTCCTTGAGTTGGGAAGGGCTGTGCGTACCGGTGATCGCCGAGCAGCTGGGCTGTCACGAGCAGACGGTGCGCCGGTGGCTGGAGCGCTCCAACGCCGCCGGGGTGGACGGGCTGGCCGACTGGGGTGGGCAGGGCCGCAAGCGGCGGCTCACGGAAGAGGAACGCTCCCGCCTGATCGCTCTGGTCGCCCAGCCCCCGCCGGGTCGGCCGGTGCGCGATGAGGCGGGGGAGCTGACCGCTACCGAGGAGACCGGCCCACCGGAGTGGACCCTGGACGCTCTTACTACCGCCGCTCAGGCCGAAGGCATCCAGGTGCATCGCAGTCAGGTGAGGCGGATCCTGCTGGCCGAGGGCGTGCGCTGGCGCCGTACCCGCACCTGGACGACCAGCAAGGACCCGGACGTCGCGGGAAAAGGACGCGGAGTCTTCCCTCTACACCTACCCACCTGAGGGAGCGACGGTCCTGTGCATCGACGAGCTCGGGCCGGTAATCCCGCGCACGTTTCCGCCGGCACCGGGGTGGTCACCGGGCGGGCACCGGATCAAGAACGAGGTGGACTACGGCCGGGGCCCGGAGAAGACCTGGGTCTACGGGGCGCTGCGACCGGCCGACGGCCAGGAGCTCACCATGACGGCAGCCTCCCGCAACAGCGCCAACTACCAACGGTTCCTGCACGCGGTGGAGCAGGCGAACCCGGGCGGGAAGATCGTGGTGGTCACCGACAACCTCTCCTCCCACCACAGCGCGGCCACGCGTACCTGGCTGGAGGACCACCCGCGCATTACCCACGTCTTCATCCCGGTGGGGGCCGCCTGGCTCAACCTGCAGGAGGGCTGGTGGCGGATCTACCGCAAGGCGGCCCTGGCGGGGCAGTCCTTCGCCGACCCGGCCGAGATCGAGGCCGCCACCGCCCTGGCCACCGCCCAGCTCAATGCCCGGGCGAAACCGTGGGTCTGGGGACGGCCCCAGCCACCACATCGCCGGCTGCGCCGCCGCTTTGTATATCGCCTTTGAGGAACGAAGCACTAAGTGTGCGGCGATCGACGGTGAATGTGTCACGCGTGCTCCGCCTGATCCGCGCGTAGCATTTTTAAGCTACTAATTTCAGTGCGTTGACCGATCATACGTTGGGAAAGGCCCGATCATGATCCGTTGGTGAATTTATATATAGACCGAAACGGGTGGCGAGGCGGTGCGTTCTCCCAGATGAAGCTGGCTCTGGAACATCTTACGCTCGTCATCGTAACGTCGTATAGTGTATGCACGAAGCGCGATAAATCTACTGCTGGAGTGTTTATGCCGCTGGAAGAAGTCAATGCCGAAATCGGCCTTCCGTGGGGGCTGGGCAAGGTGGGTGGCACGTGGCGTCCGGATGACGCGGAGCGTGCGGCTGCCTGGGAGATGCTGGTCGAGCTCTCCACCCGCGTCGCCCTGGCAGAGTTGCGACCGGGAGAGGGGCTGCTCCGGGAAGCGCTGTCATCGCACTACGCCCTTTTCGGCGTGACGCGTGACCTCCTTCGACGGCACGGGGTGGCGACGGCACGCCCTAACTTCGTCCAGGAGGGTACGGTTTCTTTCGCTGCGCTTTCGATTTCGATGCTGAATGGTGCTATCAGGCCCCTGCTCGCATACTGGCACCCGGTGCTGCGTGACTATGAGGAGCGTAAACCCTGGGAAGTCAGTTCCATTGACTGGGAGCGGCAGTGGGACAAAGCCGAGGTGCTGCGTAAGGAACTCGCTGATGTCCGCAGCACACTCATGGCTTATGCCGGCCTGATTGCGGACGTGTGCGACGCCCGACCCGTCTTAGGCGCAATCAATTTCAATCCGCCGTGCCCACCCGGCCAGGCCGGGGAATGATTCATGAGCTGGCCCCTGTGGGTTATTGAGTATTAAGTCATTCACAGCAACCCAGTATCCTGACCAACGTCCGCAGCTGCCTGCTGCTGGAGCTCTTGATAGTGGCGTTGCTCGTCCGCGCGGCCCAGTAAGCCGAAGGATGCTGCGAGGTCGCCTAGCGCTTCGGCGTAGAAAGCGCTGTGCTCGCCGGCATGATCGCGCCAATATGCAGCAAGGTCTTGCTGGCCTGGAATAGCTTCCTGCGCGGCGCCACTTCGGGCCAACATAATGAGTTGCTGACGGCGTGCCCGAAGCGTCAACCGGTGTTGTGAGCCGAGTGCATGGCTCATCCGCGGGACCAGGTCGTCGAAGAGGGCTGTGGCCTTCCCCGGTGCTCCCGCTGTCCCTATGAGCGCCGCGCGATTGTGCTCGGCCAGAAGCGCCGCGCTGTCATCTGCCGGCAGCCGAGCCGCGGCCGTCTTGCAAGCCAACTCAAGCAGGTCGAGCGCGCGATCGTGCCGCCCCGCGCGACGCAGCATCTCTCCTGCTGTCGCAAGTGCGTTGACCATGGGCTGGGCGTCTACTGAGTCCAGAATTGAGCCAAGAGCAACTAGTTGACTGCCGATTTCGTCGTCTGGTGAATCAGGCAAGCCTGCCAGTACGTTTAGCAAGCGCATTCTAGCCTTCCAGGTGACCTCATGGTCCGTGCCGTACAGGGCGTTGTATCGTTCCACGAGTTCACGTGCCAACGGTAGTGCCTCTGCCGGGTTTCCGGTTCTAGTTAGTCGATCGATAAAATTGCCGAGGCTCGCTAGCGTCGTAGTGTGGTTTTTCCCAAGCACGCGGGTGCGGCGGGCAATAAGGTCAGTGTATGCCGCGATTGCGTCTGGGTACGGGCTGGGAGTAACACCCTGGGAGAGCAAGCTGTGTAACGAGAAAAGGGTGTGCGGATGATCGGGACCCAGCACCCGAAGCCGACGCTCATAAGCGTCAAGATGAAGTCGTCGTGAACGTTCCGGATCAACGGCGAATACGGCGTTCGCTAAGTTATGTTCGAGGGTCAGCGTGTCGCGATCATCCGGCCCCAAAAGACACGTCATAGCATCGAATATTTCCTCAAGATCATTTATCTGGGAACCGGGATTAACTTTTCCGCGATCAAGCGCCAAATCTGCTGCCACGGTGAGCGATTCCCGCGTTTGCTCCTCGAGGCTCACCAAGCGGACCTTTTCAACCGCCAAGGCATGGATTTGCGCGGCTTCGGAGTAACGTTGCTCGACATGCAAGAAGCGACCCAGAGCGCGCAATGCGTTAATGTTAAAGGTATCCTCTGGTGATGGTGCCTGGAGCGCAAGGGCTGCGCCGAAAGCGGCAAGTCGGCGATTATTGCGATGCGTAGCGATGTCTTCGACGTCCCCGATGTCGTCAAGTATCTGGACAGACACGTCCTCAACGACAGTGGCGTGGAAGTCCTCAGGATCCTGGACGTACTGTAGTGCTGAGAAACCGACTAAACCATGCAGCTCGATAGTGTCTGAATCCAAAGTGCGGACCAAGGAGAGATTGAGCAACTCGCCCAGCGCTTGACGAGCCCCGGAAGTTGCTAGGTCCCCGCTCGTGAAGTGCCGCAATACCGGCATCAAAGTTCGCACGGGCAACGGTCCTACATTAACCGTTGCTGCGATCGCGAGCAGGATGAAAGCTGCCTCCGTAAGGCGATGTATGCTCGGCCCAAACGTGGCCACCGCGCTACTCACATGGCCAGTCGGAGAGACAGAAGTCCAGGCATTGGTTGCCGCCTCCTCAACCAGGGTCAATTCGTCTCCCGGCTTATCGAGTTCGGCCAGCAGAGAGCCTGCGGAAGAGCCGGGCATGGCAACGAGTGCGCCGACGACGTCGAGTGCCAGGGGTAGGTGACCTAGTTTGGCAACCAATCCGAGAGCGTCATTCTTGTCCACTTCTTCCGAATGAGTCATCTGGGACAGGAGTAGCCCAACAGCCTCTTCATCGTTCATGACCCTGAGCGGCAGATTGGGCACGTGCCGATAGGCGGTTCCTTGGGTTGTTACAACAGTGCGGCCACCTTTGACCGGGGGCAGCACGGAAGCGAACTCGGCGGCGGATAGCCCTGGTGGGAGGTCGTCGACCACCCATAGGAAGGGCCGGTCGAGTGAGACGAGATGACCGGTGATGACATCGTTTTGATTCGGAGACGGGGCGGTCAGGTCGGTGTCACCCGGACGGATCTGGAGAGGGCGCAACTGACGCGCAATAAGTCCGAGCTGGGTCTCGAGGACAGATTGGACGTGCTGTGGTCTCTGCCCAGCCTCGACGGGGGCGCTGAGCCGCAGCCAGAAGATCCCGCCGGGGTAAGCGGCGGCGAAGCGACTGGCGTATTCGCGTACCAGTGCAGTCTTGCCTAATCCACCCATGCCCTGAACGACGACAGCAGGAGGCACGGGGTCGCCACCGGCCACCGCAGGCGGTGGCCGTAGTAGCTCGTCCAGTCTCCACAGGTCCGACGCACGGCCCACGAACCGCTGGAACCTTGACGGCGGGTCACCGTACCAAGGCACCGCATCCGCATCGACAATCTGTGCAAACGTGCCATGTGTCGCGTGAGCACGATCAGCGATGCGACGGGCCAGCGCAGCCCAACCCTCGGTGTCCTCCGACTGCGGCGCGTCCGCGATCAGATTAGCGCGCAGTGACGTGGGCAAGATATGTTCGATGCCCGGCTCGGGATTGATAACGAAGACGCGTGAGGGATCGACGGCTATCGCAGCCGTGAGCTCCCAGTGGCACGCTCTCCGGCTGGCGTAGGCGTCGGAGTACCAACACAAGAACAAGGCCGACTCAGCCATTCCCGCCCTGACACGATCTTCGATCGCGTCGAAATCCTCAATGTCGGCATCGTCAAAGAAAACCTTGACACCAAGTTTTAGGAGGCTGTCGCGCAACATCGGCGCCAGTCCACGACGCGGGTTCTCCGCCATGCGTTGGGAACTTTGATCGAGCCAGGCGTGACTGAGGAACACGGCACCAGATCCAGCCATGCCACCCCTCTCAATACCGGGGGTTGCTGAAGCAATCAGTCCAAGACGTCAACTCCAGTAAAGCACGGTCGACCATGCCAATCGAAGGGCCCGTTGACCCGAACCGCACTGGATCTATCAGAGATGTTGAATGCTGCTGGCGAAGGCCCGCCTGCAGGACGGCCAGTAGGCCAATGTCCCACCTGAAAGCGGGCATAGGGCCAGTAAGAGACGGACTTTACATATGACCGGTTAGAGAACCCCAATTCACGGAAGCTGTTGAAAGTTGATCACCGTTGAGTCGGGCGACACTCAGGTGATCGCTATCCTGCACCGGATGGTCCGTTCGATGCAGAACATGCTGGCCTTCGCCGAAGCGCTGCAGAGCAGGGGCGCCGGGTTGCGGGTGATGAACCTGGTTGGGAAGACGTGGACACCCACACTCGATGGGCTCGATGCTCTTCACCGTCATGGCCGCCCTGGCCCAGATAGAACTGGAGATCAAACGCGAACACATTACCGACTCGTGGCCAAACGCAGAGCGGCCGGCAAGGACTTGGGCGGAGGCCGCCCTCTCGCCGACTCTCACATCCGCAACGCCCTGCGGCTGATAGAGACAGGGAATTTGGCCCTCATGTTGCCCGCAATATCGGCACGTCGCGGGCCCCTGTACCGGCGACTCCGGGAGCTCCTGACCGCCGCCGCATGAAGGGGCCCGTGTCATGGATCTTGGTGCTGTATGTCCCGCGATGGGTTGGGTAGGACCTTTCTGTGTAAGGACCTTGCGTGAGGCTGGGGAGAGATCCTCGCACATGGTGCGGTAGGTAAGGTTTCTCAGCAAGCATTCGCAGGCTCTACGGGCCCCTTCGAGGAGCGGTGGGCCGGTGAGGGCGCCGAGGCGGCGAAATTTTTACTGCCGTTCAGCAACCCTTTGGGAAATCAGACATTCCTGATGCCCGGCGAGCATGATGTCAGTGAGTGCCACTGCGGGAAGGCAGGTCGCCCATGTCCAGATCGAGCGCTTTGGCGGGGTCCTTGGCCACGGTGGCGATCGCGGCACTGGGTGGCCCGCTAGCCATGGGCGGCGCTGCTTTGGAGGAAGTGGTCAAGTACGCCCAAGCGCGGTACGAGGAGGGCGACCAGTCACGGCAGGTGCGCAAAAAGGTTACAGAAGCCATCACGCGGTGGGCGCGCACCGAAGGCTTCACCGATGAGGAGGTCGAGCGCGGGTTGACGCTGGCGACCGAGACGGTTGCACGGTTCGGGCTCTCCAACAAAGTTCTTGCCGAACTGCGGTTCGACCCGGCACGAGCGGCTAACCAGGTCGTGGCCTCAGCGAGGGAAAAGGACCGGCATTGGGGGACGGAGAACCACTATGAGGTCGCCGCCCGCAGCATTCAGGAGACCTACGAGGCGTTGATCAACCAGCTGCAGGCCGACCACGACGTGTTGATTGCAGTGTCCCAGGCGTTCCACGATCGCTTCGATGCCCACGCAGCGGCAGCCAAGAACCTAGCCGAGACCACCCACGGTCAGCTCGGCGATCTACTCGAGGCCCTAGTAGCAGTGAGCCCCGTATCGGAGGTGACGTCCTACCTGCGAACGAGGATCGCCGATTGGAACGTGTCCGTCTGGTACCACGACCGGCAGGCAGCAGCGTTGGAGAGACCGCTGAGGGTGCGCAATCAGGCGAATCCAGCAACAGGCGGAGACTATCTGACAGCTGAAGAGGCGCTGGCACACCAGCAGATGTTAGTGGTGCTGGGCGGACCCGGTGCGGGCAAGACCTGGCTGGCCCGCCGCTATGCCCGCCAGGCCGCGCAGACAGCCCTGTCTCAGCTGGAGAACGGGGCCGGCCTGGAGGAGGTGGAGCTGCCGCTGCTGACCACCTGGGCGCAGTGGGTCAAGGCGCCAAGTGGCTCGCCGCGGGAGTCACTGGTGGCGGCATCGTTCGCTTCTGGTCTAGGGCACAGCGATCCCGGCGGTGGCGACATTGTCGGTCGACTTCGTCGCGTGTTTTTGCAACCTCGGGCCAGGGTGCTATTGGTGGTGGACTCCTTGGACGAAGCCGCCGACCAAACCGCCCAAGCTTCCCGGCTGAATGAGCTCCGGGGACTGCTGACAGGCTGGCGAATCGTGGTGACCAGCCGCCCGGCTGCCTGGGACGCCACCTACCGCGGCGGCTCAGGCCGAGCTTCCATGGGCTCAGGCCAACTTCCCACGCCGCGGGTGGTGACGCTGTGCGACCTCACCTACCCGGAGGACGTGGAAGCCTTCATCCGCGACTGGTTCGCCCACGCCGCAGACCCCGCCCGCGGGGAGGCGCTGATCCGGGAGATCCGCGACCGTGCTGACTTGGCCCGGGTCGCGGTCGTGCCGTTGATGCTGACGTTCTACTGCCTGTTGGCTGAGAAATCAGAATCCGGGGCCGAACCGCTGCCGGCTCGGCGCCGAAAGCTCTACCGCCGTCTGGCACGGCAGCTGCTCCGGGCTGAGTGGACCGCCGATCACCCCGGACCCGACGCGGCCCCCGACTGGGATTACTGCGAAGAACTCCTCAGGAACTGGGCATGGCAGGCCGTCCGCGATCGCACCAATGCCGTCGGCCTGGGCGTGTGGGAAGACAGCTTCACTCCGCCCACCAGGGTGCGCAAGGCAGAGGCCCGTGCCATCGACCATATCGCGCCGAAGACAGCCGTAGACGACGAAGAAAACGACACCCGCCGTTTCGTGCACCGGACATTCCTGGAACACTTCGTCGCCGAGCACATCGCCACCCTGCCCGCCGGAGAAGCAGCCGACCTGCTGCTCCCGCACCTGTGGTTCGATCCCGACTGGAAGGTCGCAGCCCCCTCGGCGATCATCGCCCACAACCAGCAGCAACCAGGAACCCTCCTCCAGCACCTGCTGGATCGGGCTGTCCACCCCGCACCGGACCCGGCCAGACAATGGGCGCGCGACCAGCTCGACCAGCTCCTTCTGACCATCGCCCAGGAGTCCGATCCCGGCGAATGGAGCCCGGAGCACCAAGACGTGCTTCACCAGTGCCGTACACGCAACGCGGCCAAGTACCCTGACCTCGTCATAAGATCCGCGCACTGGACGCGCTCCAACCCAGACGCCCGCACCGTGGTGCTGCAGGCCCTGCACACCGCCAATTGGGGCCACTTTCCCAAATTCGGTTGGATGTACTTCGAATTCCTGGTGGCGGCGCTGATGAGGCTGGGGCCTACCGAGGCCCAGCGGGCCCAAGCCCGCACTGAGGTGCTGCAGGACCTGTCCTTCGCCAGCCTCCTGATGCACCCCCGTCCCCGGGGCCTGGTGGAGGCGCTGGTGGCGCTTGGGCCGACCAAGGCCGAGCGGGCCCAGGCCCGCACTGAGGTGCTGCAGGTCCTGCGCTTCGTCGGCCTGCAGGGCCCCAGGGACCTGGTGGGGGCGCTGATGAGGCTGGTGCCCACCGAGGCCGAGCGGGCCGAAGCCCGCACCGCGGCGCTGGAAGCCCTGCCCACCACCATTAACTCCCGGGGCCTGATGGAGGTACTGGTTGGGTTGGGGTCCACCGAGGCGGAGCGGGACCAGGCCCGCACCGTGATGCTGGAAGCCCTGGCCACCGCCAGCCCGTGGGATCTCCGACCCCTGGTGGAGGTGCTGGTGGGGTTGGGTCTCACCGCGGCCGAGCGCACCCAAGCCCGTACCGTGGTGCTGGGGACCCTGTCTGCCGGCAACCCGGGGTGCGCCAAAGACATGGTGGAGGCACTGGTGGGGTTGGTGCCCACCGAGGCGGAGCAGACCCAGGCCCGCACCGAGGTGCTGCAGGCTCTACCCACCGCCCTTCTGCGGGACCCCCGGGGCCTGGTGGAGGCACTGGTGGAGCTGGGGGCCACCGAGGACGAACGGGGTCGGGCCCGCGCCGTGGTGCTGCAGGCCCTACCTAACACTAACTCGGGGGACGTCACCGACCTGGTGGAGGCGCTGATGGGACTGGGGCCCACCGAGGCCGAGCGGGGCCGGGCCCGTACCGCGGTGCTGCAAGCCCTGCTTGCCCCCGACCCACAGAACGACCTATACCTGGTGGAGGCGCTGGTGAGGCTGGGGCCCACCGAGGCCGAGCGGGCCCAGGCCCGCACCGCGGTGCTGCAGACCCTGCCCACCGCCGACCCGGGGGGCTCCAGCAGGCTCGTGGTAACGCTGGTGGAGCTGGTGCCCACCGAGGCTGAGCGGACCCAGGCCCGCACCGCGGTGCTGCAAGCCCTGCTTGCCCCCGACCCACAGAACGTCCCATACCTGGTGGAGGCGCTGGTGGGACTGGGGCCCACCGAGGCCCAGCGGGCCCAGGCCCGCACCGTGGTGCTGCAGGCCCTGCTTGCCGACGGCCCGTGGCACGTCTCATACCTGGTGAAGACGCTGATGGTGCTGGGGCCCACCGAGGCCGAGCGGGCCCAGGCCCGCACCGTGGTGCTGCAGGCCCTGCTTGCCGACGGCCCGGGGAGCGTCGCCGACTTGGTGGAGACGCTGGTGGGGTTGGTGCCCACCGAGCCTGAGCGGGATCAGGCCCGCAGCGCGGTCTTGCGGGCCCTGCCCCACGGCGACCCGAGGGGCCCCCGAGGCCTGGTAGAGGCGCTGAGAGTTGTTTCATCCGTTGAGTCCTGGCTGGCTTGGCTGAGTGGCGGCCCAGCCGACCAGGGACGGTGAGCGCACGCCCGGACCAGGTCGCAGAACAAGCGTTGCGCGGACTGCTCGTGCTCGTGGCGGCGAACGGGACTGCCTCGAACTATGGCAGTGATTGGCGGCGCAGTCGGACTCGCCAAGTATCTTGGCACCGTTGCTTGCACGGCTGCCCGTTGCCCTAAGGATGTGCACCACAGCACGCCCCAAGCGTCCAGGGCCGTAGCTGCTGAGCATGTCTATGGGGTTTCAACCAGGAAGAAGAATCAAGAGATGAGTTCAAGAGCAGACCAGATATGGGAGGCTCCCCACGGTAAGCATGGGCAAGCCCTCGCCCATTTGTGGCAGACGGGACAGATCGCCACTGATGAGCTCGCCGAGGTGATTTGGTCGGCGTGGCGGAACCAGATCGACCACACGACCGACCCGACCTACGACGTCTGGCGGGAGATGTTCCAAGCCGTGGGCTATCAACATGACGGGCGTGTTGCGCGACGCCCGTTGCTGTCCCGTCGGCTTTATCGCGGGGCACCGGAGGATAAAGCCCTCGGTATGTCCTGGACGACTAATCCCGGTGTTGCCCGCCATTTCCTCACCCGCCACTATGAAACCGCCGTGGTCTGGACCACGGTGGCAGCTCCCTGGCGATTCCTGGCCTCCGGCAACGACGAACGAGAGTATGTGCTCAATACTGACGGGTTGGCTGTCGAACCGTACGACGTAGCCAGAATCAAACCCGGATGGGTGAAGCACCCCGTGCTTCCGCACCGGTGGCCAGGAAACTAGTCGCAGCAAATAGCCAGACATGCATGGATGCCCCGAGCGGGTGAGGAGAACCAATTGTGCTACGTCTCCTGATCCCATACACCGTGTTCTGAGTTCGCCTCGGGTGCCGCATCTGGCACGGTGTCGCCTACTGGTTGTTGCGCCTCGTCCCGATGCCTCCCTGTGGCGGCATCACCTGGCCGGAACCGTGGCGTTGATCCCGTACCTTCTGCTCGTGTGGGGCTTCACCTTCGCCTTCGACGTCACCTGGCGCCCCGACGCGGTCGCCGTCCTGATCAGTGCGGGGATGCTCCTGGCCGTGCACCGGGTGGAGGTGGCCCGTGCAGGCATCCGACGTTGAGCGCTTCTACTCCCACGTGCTGAAGGGCCCGGATCCGGATTCGTGCTGGTTGTGGCTCGGGGCGATCAGCGACGACGGGTACGGCCGCTTCTGGATCGGCACCGCCGGTGGTCAACGGGCCGTGGCCGCCCACCGCTTCGCCCTGGCCACCGTCCACGGCGGGCTGGGCGCCATTGAGGGGTCGATCGCGATGCACTGGTGCGACGTGCCGCTGTGCGTGCGCGCCACCCTGGGCCCGTCCACGCACCTGCTGCTGGGCACTGCCTCGGAGAACATGGCCGATCGGGCGCTGAAGAAGCGGATGCCCTCCCCCAATGCGGTGAAGTGGCGGCGACTGTCGAGGGCGGAACGCTCGGCCCGCTCCCGCCGGCTGCGCGATGCGCTCAAAGCGCACGGGTGGGACGAGGAACTGGTCCGCGAGCTGGTGCACGGCATCGACCCGCAGCACCCGACCCTCTTCTAGGACGTCACCGGCACCGCAGGTGGGCTACACGCTCACGGCCTCCAGTGCAGCTGCCTCAACGGCGTCGTGAGCGGCGGGGTCGCCGTCGAGGGACTCGTCTGCGGCATCGGCGGATGCACGAGGAGGATGCTCCTTGAGCAGGGTGCGCACCTCGGCGGCAGACAGCTCGAGCCGCTGGGCGATCTCGGACACCGCGACCTGTTCCCCCTGCATGGCCGCGGCCACCCGCGCCTGTGCTTCCCTCGCCTGGGCGGCGTCCTGCTCTGCTTTGGTGCGGATCTGCCTGATGCGCTGCTCGGCCGCCGCCCGGATCTGCTCGGCCTCCCCGGCGGCGAGGAAGTACTCCTCCCCCAGTTCCAACAGCCGCTGCTCCCGGGCCATGGATTCCGCAGCGGCTCGGCGGGCCCGCTCCCTCGCCTCGGTCTTGGTCGCACTCCTGCGTGGCGCCATTTCACCCTCCCGTCGTTGAACATGTTCATCACCATTCAATCACCCCTCCCCTTTCCATCCCTACCGGACCGCGCATGCGGGCGCGCCGCGGGGCGGCGCGGCAGCGCCGTGAGCCAACGCGGGCGCGGTGTGGACCGGCTCCGGGATAAGCCTTGCGGTCCCTCCGCCGGCCCCACACCGCACCCGCGTTACCTCGTCCCCGGCTGTCCACCCGACACCGCGCGCGTGGACAAGCCGGTGCGGTGGTACCCAGTCGACCTGCCGTGGGGACAGCTGATGCCCCGCTTCTCCGTGCTCGTTCCTCGCACTGCTCATCGGCATCACCTGCCCCCACTTCCCAGGTCTCGTGGGCACCACCGCCTCCCCTGCGGGGACGGACAGCCCGGCTCTGGACCCCGCTCCTTCGCCGGCGCTCAGTCGACGGTGCCTTACGAGCCTCATGGACTGTCACACCTCTTGCATCATTGATCAATGAGGATGAACATGTTCAAATTGCGTGCGTGATGACCGTCCACAAGCTGTCCGCCGGGGACGGGTATGCCTACTACACCTCCGAGGTCGCCTCCGCTGATGAGCTGCGGGCCGGGGACCGGGAACTGGGTGACTACTACACCGTGGCCGGGATGCCCCCGGGCCAGTGGGTGGGCCACTCGCAAGCCCTGCTGGGGGTGTCCGGGGAGGTGGCGGAGGCGCAGATGGCGGCCCTGTTCGGGGAGGGCCTTCACCCCGAGGCCGACCGCATCCTCGCCGCCGGCGGCACCAGCTCAGACGTGGCGTTGGGCCAGAAGTACCGCCGGTATGCCACCGCTGACACGGAGCTCACCCGGCGCCTGAAGGAAGAAATCGCCCGGCACGAGCGCACTACCGGCACCACCCCGACCAAGGAGGAAGCGCGGAGGATCCGGGGCCGGGTCGCCGGCCAACTCTTCCGCCAGATGCACGGCCGCGACGCCAGGGACACCAGTGAGCTGGGCCGGTTCATCACGGCCCAGACGACCCCGCGGCAGCAGACCGTGGCCGGCTACGACCTGGTCTTTTCTCCCACTAAGTCGGTGTCCCTGCTCTGGGCCCTGGGCGGGGATCAGGCTCGCACAGCGGTGGAGGCGGCGCACACGGAGGCCATCGCCGAGACCCTCACCTTCCTCGAGCAGCAGGCGACCTACACCCGGCGGGGGCGCAACGGGGTCCGCCAGATCGACGTCGAAGGTGGGCTGGTGGCCACCCAGTTCCGCCACTACGACTCCCGCACCGGGGACCCGCACCTGCACGACCACGTGGTGATCGCCAACAAGGTCAAAGGGGTGGACGGGAAGTGGTCGTCCCTGGACGGGCGCACTCTGTACCGCATGGGCGTGGCGGCCTCGGAGACCTACAACGCCAAGGTCATGGAGAAGGTCTGCGCGTCCCTGGGCGTGGCCGCCGTCCCGAGAAAGGCCAGCGGGGATGAGCCGATCTTCGAGATCGCCGGGGTGGATTTGGACGCCATCCACCACGCCTCCTCCCGCCGCACCGACATCACCGGCACGTGTGCCCGGTTGGAGGCGGAGTTCACCGACCGACACGGCTACGCCCCCTCAGTGAAGCAGCGCATCGCCCTGGCCCAGCAAGCCACGCTGGAGTCGCGCCCCGTCAAGAAGTCGGCCCGTCGCCTGTCCGAACTGGTGGAGCAGTGGTCAGCCGAGTACGCCGAACAGGTGAAGATGCCGGTCGGGGACGACCTGCTGGCCCACGTCCGGGCGGCGGCCACCGGCCTTCCGACCGGACCAGACGCGGCGCAGATCAACGTCAGTGAGCACGCCCGGCTGGTGGTGCACGAGCTGTCCCAAAAACGGGCGACCTGGAGTGTGAACCACGTCCACGCCCAGACCCGCCGCCACCTGAAAGAGGCCATGATCGGGCGCACCGTGCCCGACGAGTTGGTCTCTGCTGTGGTGCGTGAGGCCGCCACCACGTACAGCCTGTCCGTCACCCCGGCCGCGGATGTGCCCCGGTTGGCGGAGTTCACCCGGGCCGATGGCACCAGCCAGTTCGTGCGCGCCGACGCCCACGTCTACACCTCCCGGGAGGTGCTGGCCGCCGAGCACCGGGTGCTGGCAGCGGCTCAGCGCACCGTCATCCCCGCCGTCTCCACCGAGGTCTTCGAGCAGGTACTGGCTGCCCACACCGGACCCTTGAGTGCCGGGCAGGTGGCCCTGGCCCGCGCCTTCGCCACCGACGAGAAACTCCTGAGCTTGGGGATCGGGCCGGCTGGGGCCGGCAAGACCACCAGCCTCTCGCTGGCCGCTCAGGCCGTGCGCGCCTCAGGCGGCAGCGTCGTCGGTTTGGCGCCCACGGCGGCCGCGGCCGCGGTCATGTCTGAGGACATTGGGGCGCAGGCCACGACCATTGACGCCTTCCTCCTGGCCCACCGAGCGGGGCGCACGACCACGCCCCCCCTGCAGGCTGGGGATGTGGTGATCGTCGATGAGGTGGGCATGGTCACCACCGGCAAACTGGCCGAACTCGTGGCCGTGGCAGCCCGGCACGGGGCCGTAGTGCGCGCGATCGGCGACGACCGCCAGCTCGGGGCGATCGGCTCCGGCGGAGCCCTGCGCCTGCTCGACACCCAGGTCGGGGCGACCCGCCTGGAGACCGTCCACCGCTTCCACACGCACGGCGAAGCCGAGGCCTCGCTGGCGTTGCGCGAGCCCCCGGCCACCGGGGCCGACACACCCTTCGCCTGGTACACCGAACATCGTCGCGTGGTGGCTGGGGATCGTGAGGCGATGGTCGACGCCGCGCTGCGGACCTGGCTCACCGACACCCAAGCGGGCAAACGGTCCCTGCTGATCGCCACCGACAACACGACCGTCACCGAGCTCAACGCCCGCGCCCAGGCCGCCCGCATCGCCACCGGCCAACTCGACGCCAGCGGTTCGTCTGTCGTGCTGCGGGACGGGCTGATGGCGCACACCGGGGACGTGGTGGTGACCCGCCGCAACGACCGCACCCTGGCGCTCAACGGCGGCAAGGACTTCGTGAAGAACAACGATGTCTGGACCGTCCACACCATCACCGGGGTTCAGAGCCGGGAGCGGGTGACGCTGCGCCACACGATCCACGCCGGGTTGATCACCCTGGACGCCGGCTACCTCGCCCAACACGCCCAACTGGGGTATGCGGCCACGGTGCACCGGGCCCAGGGCGCGACCGAGGACTCTACCCACGCCATCCTGGATGCGGCCACCGATCGGGCCGCCGCCTACGTGGCCGCCACCCGGGGCCAGGACACCAATCAGCTCTACGTGGCCCTGGCCGACGGCGAGACCCGGGACGAGGTGCTGGAGGCCATTGCCGGCGCCTACGACCGCAACCTCTCGGCGCATGAGACGGTGGCGGTTGAGGCCACCCGGACCGGGGATGTCGCCGCCCTGGGCGAGGTGTACCGCGAAACCTATGAGGCCGCCTGGACGGCCAAGGCCCGCGCGATGGCCATCGAGACTCTGGGTGCCGACACCGCCGCCCGGTTCACCGGAACGGAGGCCTGGGGGGCGGTGGCCACCCACCTGCATCAAGCCCAGGAAGCCGGCCTGGACCCGGCCGCCCTGCTCACCCGCGCAGTTCAGCAACGTGGGTTCGGCGACGCTGACGACCCGGCCGCGGTGCTGGCCTGGCGGCTGGAGCACCAGATCAAAACCGCGCAAGCCATCCTCGACACCACCGACCACCGCCCCCTCGGCTCGGTGACCGATGAGCACCTGGAGAAGCTGGCCGAACGCACCCGAGTGCTCCAGGGACAGCATGTGCTCGAGGATCCGCAGTGGATGGAGCGGCCCTTCGCGCTCATGCCCTCCACCGAGTTGGATGAGACCCGCCGACTCGGTTTGGCCCAACTGGAGGCCATGCCCCCGGACCGGTGGACCTCCACCACCGCGTCCAAACTGGACTGGATGACGCGCACGATAGGCGCCGAGCAGGAGCGCCGCGCGGGCCTGCCCCCCACCCAATCAGCGGTCGAGCAGAGCGCCCGTGGAGAGCGCCCCAGCACCGACACGGGAGTGTCGATCGGTGCGGCGATTGCCGCCGAGCAGCAGGTGCGCGCGGTGGCCGCCACGACCCCGGCACCGGCCCCCGTGGCAGACGGGCGCCGGGTGAGCGAGGACCTGGCCCCGACGCCGCTGATCACCGACCGGCAGGTGCCGGTGCAGTATCGGGAGCAGCTTCAGCGGCTGCGCATCCGGATGGAGGCCCGCATTATGGTGCGCGGGGCCGAGCTGGCCGAGACCCGCCCGGAGTGGACGTCCGTCCTGGGGCCGGTGCCGGCCAAGCCCGCTAAGGCGGCCGAGTGGCACCAGGTGGCGGCGGAGGTCGAGGCTTACCGCAACCGCTACAACATCGCCGCCCACGTGACGGCGCTGATCCCCAAGGCTCACCAGCAGGACCCGGTGGCGGCCGCACTCATTGCCCGTGCCACGGCACTGCACAAGCACTCCGCGCTCACGACCGCGGCCCCGCAAACGCCCGAGCAGATCCGTGACTGCGTCGATGAGGCGCACGTGGCTGAGCGGGTGCGCACCACCCCGTCCCGGGCCCAGGAGGTTGTCGAGGCGCTGCGCGCCACCCGCGCCCAGACCGCCGATCCGCTGCCGGCCCTCCAAGCACGGGAGGCCGCGGTCACCGAAGCCGCCACGGCCTCGGTAGCCGAACAACCCCGGCGGGTGCTGACCACGGAGGAGCTGATCGCCCACGCGGTAGCCCAGCACCGGGCCCAGACCCAACAGGCCGCCCCCACCACCGAGGCATCTGCCCCCCAAAACCCGGCGCCCACCGCACCGGAGCCGCAGAAGCAGAAGAAGGAGAGCCCCGTGTCCGAGAACGCCCAGAACGACGCCGCCAGGAAGCCCATCAAGTCGGACCTGGAACGCTCCCAGGCCGAGGTCATCAAGCGCTACAAGGCCGCGAATCGTGTCGAGCAGAAATCCCGCCGGCAGGAGGACACCGCCGCAGCAACCCGCCGGGCTGCGCAAAACATTCGCCGCAACGGAGGCCGCAGCCTTTGAGATCCGCCTCTGGCTGCGGAGCCTGTGAAGCCTAGACTTGGTTGCCACATATGTTCGCTCATGCGACTATATGTGGCATGGAAGTGACCATCGCCGAAGCCGCCACCCGTCTGGGGGTCTCGCCCCGTCAGGCCCAACGACTGGCCCAACAGGGGCAACTGCAGATCGTGCGGCGGGTGGGTCGGACGCTTCTCGTCGAGGACACCGCCATCACCCAGCGGCACCAGACGGGCAGAGGCCCGGGACGGCGATGGAACAGCAACACCGCCTGGGCCGCGATTGAGTTGCTCGAACATGGGTGGACCACCCGGGCGGCGGCCCGGACGCTGTTCCGCCTCAAGGGCCGCCTCGCCAGCCTGAGCGTGGAGGAGTTCGTCCGCTTGGCGGCCGGGCGGGCCCAGACCCAGCGGATGACCCAGACCCGGCGACGACCCGCGGCTTTGAAAGACGCACTGATGCTCTCCGGGCGCTCCGCCCTGGACAACCCTCAGGTGGCAGCACGGTTTGGCCTGGCTGGTGGCGAGTCCCAGATCATCGAGGGCTACCTGCACCAAGACGAGCTCGAGGAGGTGCTCACCCGGTTCGGACTGGTCGCCGATGCCGAAGGAGAGGTCTTCCTCCACATCAGCGAGGAGGTACCGGTGGACTCGATCATCACCACCGCCCTGGACCTCGTGGAACGTGGCACCACCCGCGAACGGGCCGCGGCCCACGGGCTGCTGCAGGCGGCACTGGACCAGTGAGCGCCGACAAGTCCGGCGCTTCACCGGAGCGTCCTACCTGGCAACTGGAGGAGCCGGCCGGAGGCTTCGCCCCGCCGTGGCAGCTGGCGCTGGAACTGGCAGAGGCCATGCCACCGGGATCGTGGACGCTCGTCGGTGGTCTGATGGTCCAGTTGCACGCGATGCACGCCGGCATGGTCCCCCAGCGCTCAACCACTGACGTCGACATCGTCGTCCACATCGAGACCACCATGTCCTGGGCCCGCACCACCCAGGCGCTGCACCAGTGCGGCTACCGGCTGCAGCGCCCGAACAACCCCAAGGGCCCCTCCCACCGGTTCGTGCGCGACGGGGACGTCATCGACGTCCTGATCGCTGACCACGTCGCCCCCAAGGCCCTGGAGATGCGCGCGCCGGGGAAGCACCTCATGCGGATCCCCGGCGCCACCAGTGCGTTGCGCAAGACGGTGAACTGCCACATCACCCGCTCCAACGGATCCGACATCGTCATCAGCGTCCCCGACGTCCTGGGGGCCTTGACCCTTAAGGGAGGCGCCTACCAAGAGGACTCCCGCGACACGGGTCGCCACCTGGAAGACGCCGTGGTGCTGCTGGGCACCATCGACGACGCAGACGAACTGGTCGAAGATCACCAGGCGTGGACCCAGGGCGACCCGCGGCGGATCAGGGTCCTGGCCCGGAACCTTCCCGACGACCACCCGGCGTGGGGACTGCTCCCCCACCGCCAGCGGCTCAGAGCCCAGCAATCACTCACAATCCTTACTGAGGCGACTACGGGGCACATTCGGCGCTGATTGCCGTGCAACTGCATCAGCTTCTACCTCGCGGAATCTGGACATGAAGCATCAAAATACGAATCCGTGGAGACACGCGCATGTTGTCTGGCGCATGCGCATGCGGTGTGTAAGACTGGCCACCATGATCGACTACAAGCCCCCGAAGATGCAGGGGAACAAGGTGCCCTTCAGCACGCGCCTGACTCCAGAGCAGCATCGCTTAGCAGCAGAAGCTGCCGCTACCACGGGGTTGTCGATGGCGGAGTACATCGGTGCGCTCATTGAGCGCGATGCCGAACTCCCTAACAAACTCGACAACAGGGAGGATCCGCGCCTGCCGATCTCCAAAGCGTCTTAAACGACTGACGGCCCGCCTTGCCGGGCGGGCCGTCTAAGTCATTCGGCTGTCTCCGTCGCCAAACTGCGACAGCCGTTCCAACAGCTAACTGAATCGGAACTGCTCATGTACCCAATACCAGGGGACTGTTGTGTCTCCTAGTGTACCCGAGGCGTTCCCGCAAGGGGACCCCTCGCTACTCAGTCGTGTCGATTTTCGCTCACAGCCCTCCCCCGAGGCCGCCTCCGAGCCCGACACAGACCTCCCGTCGCGCCGCCGCCGGGTGCGCGTGCAGTACGAACGCTCCAAAGCCGTGGTCCTGCGTGCCATCCCCACCGGGTGCCGGCTGGCCCGCCACGTGGTCGCCTGGAAGCGCGCCGCCCTGGAGCACCCGGCCCTGGAGCTGATGCGCGCCGACGGCCGGGCCAACATGGCCGCCCTCATCGAGGTCATCGCGCTGCAGCAGGACCCGGCCTCGCGCACCTGGCGCACCACCTGGGCCTGGGTCGCCGAACGCCTCGGGATCCACGAGGACTCCGTAGGGCGGATGATCCGCCGGCTCAAAACCTGGGGCCTGCTCGCCGTGGTCGCCACCGGCCGCTCCGCCGCCTACACGCCCCGGTCCACCGGCAAGAAACAGGGCGAGGCCCCCGTCTACGCCCTCACCGTCCAAGCACCCCCCGCACCGCAACCTGTGGAGACGGCAGAAGAGGAGTCAATGCCTGTGGATATAAATGTCGGCCCGGTCCCCCCGAAGGGGGCATGTCCTCCCCCGCACGCGCGCGAAGAGTTTTCCCAGAAGGACGCGGCTACGCCGCGACCCACTGCTAAGGCCGCCGCACAGCGGCGGGAAGTGGTCGCCGCACTGGCCCAGCGGTCAGCTGCGCTGTGGCCGGCTCATGCGACGGTGAGGCCTTCGAGTGCGGGGGCGACCCGCCGGGATTGGAAGCACACTTATCGTTGTGCGGGGCTCGAACTCCAGCACCACGCCCTGGTGCTGCGCCAGATCACCACCGCCTACGTCACCTCCGTGGCCAAGCCCTACTTTGAGGCCGGGTGGAGCATCGCCGATGTCCTCCACGCCCTGGACTGGACACCTAACGGTCACCGCTACCCCCACGACGCCGTGCACGGCATCACCCACCCTGGGGCCTGGTTCGCCGCCCGGCTGCGCACCTGGACGCACCAGGACGGCTCTCCCATGCGCTCGGTCGACCAGCGTGCCGCGGCCGAGGCCGAACAGCGTCGGGCCGAAGCGATCGCAGCCGCGCAACGTCACGCCGCCCGCCAGGTGGCAGCCGCGGAGGCTGGGGGGTCGGTCGTGGCCATTAGGTCTGAGGTGGGGGCCGGGGTGGGTGGGCGGTCGTTCCGAGAGCGTTGGGCCGCGCACATCGCTGCCGGCGCGGCAGAAGCTCGCCCCGGCCACCATGTCTGAGCCCGTGGGAGGGGTTCCCCACCTTCTGGGAAAGCGATCCTGCCCAGACCGGGGCCGGTCGTCTCGGGGCGGGCAATCAGGGTCGGGGTGATGTGGTGCTGACTGTTGGCGGCGGGAGTACATGTATTTGGGACGTAACTCATTTATCCGGAAGCGTTGGCAGCACGGACTGCAGCGACTTCTGCGGGGAAGTAGCAAGCGATGTGTTCCCACACGTTGGCCTCACTCATGACTCGCTCGGTGATGTAGATGTGTCCGGTGTTGTTGTCCCGGCTCTCCTCGATGACCTCGGTCAGGTCTTCCGGTGAGCAGGCGTGGACGGCATGCCAAAAGTTTTCCTCTGAGTGGTCAGGGTTCTTTTGCCATCCCGCGTCGTGAGTCCGGTAGGTGCGACGGCTGCCCTCGAAGGACATGAAAACGTCCGCGACATTGCCGGCCGTGAACATTGTTTCGGGGAAGGTCGTGCCAGGGTTTTGCACCACGAAAGCCCTGCCCCGTTGTGCTTTGACGTGTTCGAACACCAGCGTGTAGTACTCATGGGCTGCTGCACTGTTGTCCATCTCGTCGAAGAAGATGCCATCGATGGTGGGCCATCGCTGGTAGTACTCGTTGATCTCGAAGAACACGTTGCCGATGTTTGCCCGATTGCGGGAGAGCCCCATGAAGTACTGGTTGTTCTGCGGGCCGGGATTGCCCGCTGAGGTGAGGGTCACCAGTTCCTGGGTGTCGGCGTTGCGGAACCGCCCCGTGGTCGGTGACTCCACGACCCAGAGGTAGTTGGTGTTCTCCTGGAGGCCTTCGGGAAGAGCCACGTTCGGATCGACACAGCCGAGATGGACGGGGCCGAAACCGGTGGTCCAGCCGGTCTCTCTTGCCTCCCCGTCCGAGTCACGGGTTGTGACCAGCCCTGTGTTTGGATCGACGGTGAAGCGGTGCTCCTTGGCCAGTCCTTTGGTGTCCCGGTAGTTCGTGGTGACGTAGCCGAGCACGAGAGCCCCGGCGGCCTTCATCTGGTCGATGCGCTGCTGACAGAGGTGGAACTCCACGTTGTTCGGGGTGTCGGGGCGGAAGGCGGGGGTGTAGCCGGGGCCGCTGTTGGGGTTGAGTACGGTGAGACCCAGATCGGGGTGGGCGGCCGCGGCGGTCGCCCAGTCCTCGTCTCCGGTGGGGTTGCGGTGGAAGTAGGTGGGGACGGCGATCTTTTGCTGCATCGTTCGACTCATCTTTCGGTCTCGGAGGCCTCGGGCGGGGTAGATGGATCGCCGTGGTGCTGCCGGCTGAGCGCCTCGACCTTGCGGGCCTGGTGGTCCAGGTAGCGGGTGATCACGGGGTGGCGCCGGTCCTCGGGAACCATGGCTTCGTGGTGTTGGCGGAGGACGGCCAACCACGTCGCTTCATCGGGCAGTAGCTCTGCGGCGTCCTGGACCGGGATCGTGATCGTGAACCCGCCGAGAATGGCGTTCTCGGCGCCACCTCGTTGCTGGACCTGTACATCGAAGCGCTCACCGCGCCCGACCCGCTCCGGGGGCAGCTCGAGGGTGAGCAGCGCAGGCGCGTCGTCCTGCAACGGTGGCAGAGCAACGGTGACCAGGGTCCCGGCGGGGACGGTAAGAGTGTGCGGGCCGGTGGGATACAGGGTGGTCGGTCCGGTGCGTTCGGCCGCCAGACGCACAATCTCCTCGGCATCGAGGTCCGGGCAGAAGAGCGTGGCGGTAGTGCCTTCGGGTAGGTCCGTCAGCCACAGCCACAACTCGTCTGCGGCCGGTGAGGGAACCGGTGCCTCGTCGTTGACCGCATCCCTTCTGCCCTCCTCCTGCCCGTAGGTCCGCAGGGCGCGGATGGAGAAGGGATGGGTGATGGTGTGGGAGGCCTGGTTCCCGGGGTTGTCCGAGCCGATGATGAACAGGTTGCGCTGGGCGAGATAGTTACTGGTGCCCGGGACGTCACCCGGGGCCAGTGGGTCGGGGGCCCCGGTCCAGGCATGCAGATCAGCGATGAGGCACTGATGCCGACCCAGGACGTAGCGCTGCACCGGCACCAACACGTCCGGGGCGTGGGGGTCCAACGGCCAGGGCCCGTCCCGATCGGTGCCCAACATCTTCTCGGTGGGTAGCACAGCGGAGCCGGGTTGATTGATGTCCAGCAGGCAACCGAAGAAGTGGACCGGCTCGCCGGCCGCGAAGGTATGGACGTTGGTGGCGTCGGTCTGGTCGGCCATGGCCGTGGCCCGCACGTCGACCCGCTGGGTCGCGAAGCACGGCACCGTCACGACCTCCCGGGTTCCCACCGTTCCAGTACGGGTGCCGATGAGAGGTATCAGCGGCTCGGGCGGGGCGCCGGGTGCGGTGGGGGGCGCGTACGCGTAGGCCCCGTTGGGGTCGTAGTCGACCGCGGCCACGCCCCAGCTGAAGAGCCGGAAGAAGACCCGGACGTCTGGCAGGACGGTGCTGCCGGTGTAGTTCACCCGGGCTACGGCGAAGTTGTAGACCGGATCCCCGTTCTCCGTCTCGGCGATCTGCAAGCTGCTGCCGGCGGGCCAGCCCGTGGGGATCGACGTCTCGAAGATCGCCTCGCCGCCGGGGCCGTTCAGCGCGGTGAGCAGGTCCTCGAGGTATTGACGGGCGTCCGCGGGGGTGGCGTTGACCGGGAGCGTGACGCCGCCGTAGGGAGCTGTGCCCGCCCGGACACGGAAAGCTCGTAGCCCCTGGCTGAGGTAGGGGATCGGGCCGTCGAGGATGAACGGGCGGGCAGGGAAGACGAGTGTGATCCGGGCCGTGCAGGTGAACGGACCGGAGGAGAAGGTCAGCGTCAAGGGACGCGGCGGATCGGCGGCCGAGGCCGGGAAGAGGGATCCGAGGGCTGCCTGATCGAACGTCAGGTCGCAGCGCATCGTCAGCCGTTGTGGCACGGCCAGATCCGGGGTTTCCTGCTGCAGATCGGCCAGGGCCGCGGTCACCCCGGGCTCAGAGCATGTCACGGCCGGTAGGGTGCTGGGGCCGGTGATGCCCATCTCGGGGCCGGTGAAGCCCTCCAGCACGAGGTAGGCCACGGCCCTCACCACGGGGTCGGTTTGGACCTCGGGGCGGGTGATGGTGGCGTGGTCCAGCACCCAGGACCACCGGCGGTGCACCGGCCAGACGCTCCCACCGTAGGTGCACAGATACAGATCAGAGCGCTGCGCCGTGGCATCGATGCTTCCCTCGATGCGCACGAAGGCGCGGAACGGGGCGGCTTGGTACTCCGCCCAGCGGGGTCGCCAGGTCGCCCAGCCGGCCGGGGTGGTTGGATAGGGGCTACTGAAAGTTCCGGTAGTGGTGGTCGTGAGGAAAAGACGATCACCAATGATGGTGGGAGCGAACGGGGCCACCCACGGGTAGTGCAGTGTGACCTCGTTGGGCCCGGGGAGGAAGTCATGACCCCCCGAGGCCGTGGTCTGCCATGTCCCCCCACCATCGCGGGTCCAGAACAACCCCCCTTGCCCGGATGCGCCGTTGGGTTCCGAACACACGAAAATGATCTGTGAATCCGCCGGATCCACGGCGAAGTCGGTCATCGACCGGTATTTCCCCGGAGCCAGGGGCAGGGTTGCCGTCACGTCCACCCAGTTCGCGGTGACGTCTGCCGTGCCAGCGGCCCCGAGCTGTGCGGCTGGCATCTGCCACAACCCGCCACTGACGTAGGCGGGAGCACCGGCCGTTCCGGTATTCACTGCGGCCGTCACGCAGTAGAGATGGCCGGCGTGGGCTTGTAAGCGGTGACAGTGCGGCGAGGGCTGCGAGGGAAACGACCCGACGCGGTACCACTCGGTGCCCTCATCGCTGCTCCAGTAGACACCCTTCTCCCAGACCGCGGCGTAGAGCACCCCGCCGTCCAGGAGCACGGAGACCACGGGGCCCTCCGGAAGTGGATGGGCTCCGCCGACGTTCGTGAACGTTTTGCCCCAGTCAGCACTCGTCGCCCCGGCGATGGTTCTCCAGCTCTGGCCCCCGTTGTCGCTGCGTAAGACCGCCCCGTGACGCTTGCTACTGGCGCCTACGGGCACGCGAAGCTCCCGATAAAAAGGCAAGTCGTGGCGGTTCGAGACGGCAGCGAACACTGTGGCCTTCGCCGGATCAGTGCTCGGCTTGAAGGCCAGCTCATAGCAGTTCCCCCAGAGGGCGCCCCCTATCACCTGGCCCGTCACCGGGTCTGTCACGAGGTCGGCGAAACAGGCCAACTCGAAGGATCCACCGCCGTCAGAGCTTCTGAGCAATCCCACGTCCGTTGCCGCGATGAAGTGCACGTTCTGCGGGTCGCTGGGCAATTCGTCGTAGTGCCATACTGTCGTGACGTCCAACCCAGTGGTGTCCCAGCTGGGCCGGCCTGCGGCTGTCATCGCTTGGGTGTAGCACTGACCCCACGAGGCATTGTTCGCGGGCTTGCCGCCGTCCGTGGTGCGGGCAGTGGTAGCCATGTTCGTCACGACGGCCTGCTGGGAATTTCTCGGGTCCACCGCGAAGCCGTTCGCCGCGCCACCGAAACCCCAATCCCGACCGACGGGCGGGCGCGGCTCCACCCATCCGGGCTCGACGTTACGGCTGGCATGGGTCTGGAACCCGTCGTACACCCCGATCCAGGTCACCTGGGTACCGGAACGGGTCCCCTTGAACACCGACCAGTACGGGACTGTGGTGACGTCGATGGGATTGAACGCCGCGACATACGGTTGTTCCGGGGCGCTCTCGGCGACGGAGACGAACCGGTACTGCAAGGGAGCAGGGTTGGTGATATTGGGGGCAGATGTGGCCGGTGGCACGCTGATGTCCGCCCAGGACGGCGGACTGCCCGGCATGGTCGACGTAGTCAAGTCGCACATCCGTGCCCCACTACCCCCCGGGGTGGTGACGACGGCGTAAACCACAGCGGCCCCTGGGGAGGATGAGGCGCAGGCGATGTCGACCACCCCCACCAGCGGCGCCAGCGGCGAGAACGTCTGGCCCCCGTCGACAGACCAGTACACGCCCGCGGGGGTCGCAGCCAGACACCAGGTGGGCTGCTGGTACGGGCACGCCAGGGCCACGACCTCGTTCTGCGGCACTGTCGTGACCGTGACCCACCCTGAAGAAGGAGACAACGTGTCGATCCGCTGAAGGTTCTGCCCGGTGCCGATCAGCAGGAAACGACCCTCGCCCGTGAACGCGCCACAGGTCGGAAACGGGCCCACGGACCCGGCGCTGTGCCCGATGAGATGCGGTAGCTGGACTGGCCAGCTCATCCCACCGTCGACTGAGAGGCGAAAGCCGTGATGCGGATGCCACGCCGCCACCCGGCCTGGGGTCGCCGGATCCAGCGCGACCGAAAACGCCGTGGTCCTGCCCGTACTGGCCAGGACAGGGGCGCTGCACTGAACATCCCGGTAATCAAGCATCGTCCAGTGCTTGCCGCCGTCGAGGCTTCGATACAGCCCACTCATGTCGCACCCGACGAAGATCGCCTCGGACCAGTGCGTACCTGCCGGCCACGGGGAGATCACCGGGTCGTACATGGCGCCGCCGCCACCCATGCCTCGAGAGACACTCATCGAATTCTCCTCATGCTGTTCGGCGCTCCGTGAGGGCGTCTACCCAGTACAGGGCAGGCCGCGGTACTCAGCCGTTACTGCCGATGTCATGACCAACGTCATCGTTTTCCAGCTCGAGCTATTTCGGCCCCCCTCAACAGCATCAAGGGGCGAGCCAAGGCATGTTCCCTCTCTGCGCTGGGCCGTTGTATCGCGTGGCCGGTGCCCGTTCCACCAGTAACTGACCGCTCAGATCGCCGCCGGCCGGGACCAGGCCGTCCACCCCTCGGACGGCTGACCCGTTGTTGTCCGCGCAGTTCTGCGAGGATCGGGCCCGTGAGCTCCTCTCGTTACCAGTGGCCCGCCGCCGGCTGCCCGGACCAGGTGCTGCCCGCCGTGGAGGACCGTCTCACCGGACAAGACCACGGGGTCATCTTCTGGGTGCCGCTGGACTACCTCCACGGGGACTTCCCGGGGAGCGGGTACTGGCAGTTCGCCTCCACCCAGGGCTACCGCACCGGCGGGGGTGCGGAACCGAGGATCTACCTCGGCGGCGGCGACCAACACGTGGTGGACCTGGCCGCGGCCGTCTCCTCCGTGACCAACCGCAGGTTCTCCCACCTCACCGCCGTGCGGTACCGGGTCGGCGCCTCAACAGGCGGGCCCTCCTCCGCTGCCGGGTTCCCCGCCTACATCGTCCACTGAGCCTGCAGCCACGACGACCTGCGCCCCCCCTCGCGGGGAAGCAACTGTTCCCTGCCGTGGCGTGGGGAGCCGGCGGGTGGGCCAGACCTAATCACCGGCGTAGCGGGACCCAGCTTCTGCGGCGCCCCGCGCTGCCCTCCGGCCGTGGGTGGTAGGCACCCACGGGTAGGTGGAGAACATCGCGGGAGAGCCTTCCGCGCAGCTGACCTCCCTCCCGTGGGCTGCAGGTGTGTGGCAGGGATCGCGAGGGTGCCGGCTTGGTGGGCCGGTGCCCCGGCCTTCTCCCACTGAGGGCTCTGGTGGTGCGATGACCGGCGGGACCTCGTTGTCTCGGCGGTCATCGCGACACTACAGGTGCTACGACCCCTGGCGGGGCCGTATCGCCTCACGGTCAGCATGGCCCAGGGGGCAGCGCGGCCCCAACCCACGACGCATTGTTGCGTGGTCATCTAAGTGAGTGTTCTCCGCGGTGGGCGTCCTCACCGTGCTCGGCGGGCCAGGCGGCCCAGACGGTCGCCCAGCGGCGCCCACCAGTGGGAAGGCAGACCCCCCGATGGTGGGGGTGCCGGGGACCGGGGCGGGAGTTAGTTGCTGATGGCGGGGGCGTCGTGGATGTAGGTGGTTTCCAGGATTTGGGTGGTGGTGAAGCCGGCGATGTCGGCGGCGGTGGCGGTGGACCCCACCGGGTCGGGGCCGAAGTGACCGACGTACTTCAGCCCGCGGCCGGGGCCTGGGCGGGCGTGGAGGAACCGCACGATGGTCCAGTCCAGCCCGGAGCCGGTAACCACCTCCAGCATCCCGGTCAGCTGCTGGTAGGTGTGCGCGTCGAGGTGGCGGGCCAGCAGACGGCGGACCTTCAGCGCGGTGGTGGGTTTCTCGTTGGGGCACAGGGACACCACGGGGGTGCCGTGGCCGATGTAGCGGTCGATCCCGTGGCGGTGCATGCCGGCCACGATGTGGGCGGTGGCCTCCACCAGGGGCAGGGGACGGGAGCGGGGCTGGTGTCGGGGATCGAGGGTGTTGATCACCGCTTGGGCGTTTTTCACGGCCTCCTCCACGGCCGCCGGGTCGTTGAGCTGCCCGGCCACGACCTCCACCTCGGGGCCCCAGGTGTCCGGGGCGTGGGCGGGGTCGGTGAGGAAGGTGGTGACCGCATAGCCACGGAAAACCAGGTCCTCGACCAGTTCTTGGCCGATGGGGCTGGTCGCCCCGAACACGGTGACCTTCATCCGCCCTCCCGGTTCCCCTGGATTCCCTTGCATGGGCCTGTCCCCGAAACAGGGGCTGCTGCCTGGGCCCATGGTAGGCACGAAGGCCTCGTGAGGTCCTCCTCGGGGGTCGTGTTAAGTCTCGATGGCTCCTCTCCACGACCTGTCTGCACCTGTCGGAGGTGCCCGGCCGGGGGCTGTGCGTGGTCGACCACCCTCGGGTAGCCGTACACCGGTCCGGGACGGTGGTGATGGGGCGGTGGTCCTCATCAGCGTGGTGGAGTGCGTCATCATCGGGATTTCTCCGACCCGGGCCCTGTCGTGGCCGGTCAGGGGGTGCCTACTGCTCCGTTCCCTAAGAGGCGGTGGATCAGTGCCACGCATCGGGGCCCATGTGGGCAGACCGACCTGGCTATCGGTGGCGGGGGCAGCATTTCCATGAACTCCACTACGGTGACCAACCCGCTCGGCGTCCTACGTCTGTGGGCCTCTGTCGAGGGAGATTGGAGAGTTCTCGCCCGTAGTGGGCAGGGTCCAGGGATGCGCGGTCTCAATGGTGGGCGACGCCCTCGCCCGGCTGCTAGTTGTACTGCCCAGGGAGGTTGGTCAATCGGGTGACGGGTGGGTGGTTGCCGATAGCGGTGTGTGGCCGGTGATGGTTGTAGTGATGCAGCCATCCCGGCAGTGCGGCCCGGCGGGCCTGCTCGGTCGG
>NZ_JAMBOG010000022.1 GCF_023715525.1 Kocuria rosea
ACGTCGCCACCCCCCGCCCCTGACCCCACCCCACCCACCCCCGATGTAGTCAGACTTCGTGCGGAGGATGATACTTCCAGGAGGGGTGAGCCGGTTGCCGGCGCTGACAGCTGCACACCTCGGCTGTCGGCGCCGCAATCGGTTCGCAGGCCGACTGGTGCAGTTCGCAGTACAGGGAAGCGCGGGCAGGACGCGCGGCCGTGGTAGACGGAAAGAACAGGACCGCTCTCTCGCAGGCGCGGGGCACGTGGTGACCTCCGCTCACCGGGTGCGGACCCGGTGCTGTTTCATTTCACAATATGGTATTTCGACCTCATATATTCCCGGGAAGGGATCATGATGAGCAATGAAAACATTCAAGCAAGTCCGGGGTCGGATCCCCAAGCGCCGGCTTGTCCGGTGGATGATCTGACGGAGCTGCACCACGCCGAGGCGGAGGAGGCCCAGATCCTCGGTGCGCTCAAGGAGGGTGTGCAGGAGCGGCGAGGTTCCCTGCGCGGGGGGTTCGAGGGTCTGGACAAGGTGATCCTGGGGGTCACCGGGGTGCTGGTGGTGGCCTTCGTGGCGTGGGGCTTCATCGCCACCGACAACCTGTCCACGGTCTCGACCGCGGCCCTGGGGTGGGTGCTGGAGAACACCGGGTGGATCTTCGTGCTGCTGTCGTCCCTGTTCGTGGTCTACGTCCTGTGGCTGGCCCTGGGACGCTACGGCACCATCCCGCTGGGCAAGGACGGAGAGCGCCCGGAATTCCGCACGGTGTCGTGGATCTCCATGATGTTCGCCTGCGGGATGGGCATCGGCCTGATGTTCTACGGGGTGGCCGAGCCGCTCTACCACTACATCTCCCCGCCTCCGGCCACGGTGGACGCGTCCACGGCCGAGGCGATCGAGACGGCCATGGCCACCTCGCTGTTCCACTGGACCCTGCACCCGTGGGCGATGTACGCGGTGCTGGGCATCGCCATCGCCTACGGCACGTTCCGGCTGGGCCGCAAGAACCTGCTCTCCGAGGCGTTCGTCTCCCTGTTCGGCCGCCGGGCCGTCGACGGGATCGGGGGGAAGATCATCAACATCCTGGCGATCTTCGCCACGCTGTTCGGCTCGGCGGCCTCCCTGGGCCTGGGGGCTCTGCAGATCGGCAGCGGGCTGCAGTTCAACGGTGTGGTGGGTCAGGTCGCCACCCCGCTGCTCGTGCTGATCATCGCGGTGCTCACCTTCTGCTTCGTGGCCTCGGCGGTGTCCGGGATCGAGCGCGGCATCCAGTTCCTGGCCAACACCAACATGGTGCTGGCCGTGCTCATGGCGGTCGTGATCTTCGTGGTGGGCCCGACCCTGTTCATCCTCAACCTCATTCCCAACGCGATCGGCTCCTACTTCCAGCAGCTGCCCGAGATGGCCGCGCGCACCGAGGCGGTGGGGGACGAGTCCATGCGGGAGTGGCTGTCCGGGTGGACGATCTTCTACTGGGCCTGGTGGATCTCCTGGACCCCGTTCGTGGGCATGTTCATCGCCCGCATCTCCCGGGGCCGCACCATCCGCCAGTTCGTCACCGGGGTGCTGCTGGTGCCCTCGCTGGTGTCCCTGCTGTGGTTCGCCGTCTTCGGCGGCAGCGCCATCCACATCCAGCGCACCGCCGAGGCCACCCCTGACACCGGCGACGGGATCGCCACGCTGGTGGACGGGGTGCCCACCATCTCCTTCGACGCGGCGATCTACGACATGTTCACCGGCCTGGGCGCCCCGCAGGCGCTGACCGTGGGGCTGGCGGTGCTGGCCATGGTGCTCACCGCGATCTTCTTCGTCACCGGCGCCGATTCGGCCTCCATCGTCATGGGCTCGCTCAGTTCCCGCGGCACCCTGGAGCCGTCCAAGCCCGTGGTGATCTTCTGGGGCGTGCTCATGGGCGCAGTCGCGGCCGTGATGCTGCTGGCCGGCGGGGACACTCCCGCCGAGGCCCTCGGCGGGCTGCAGCGGCTGACCATCGTGGCCGCCCTGCCGTTCATCCTGGTGATGTTCGTGCTGTGCTTCGCCCTCACCCGGGACCTGCGGCGGGATCCGATGTGGCTGCGCCAGCGCCTGTCCGACTCGGTGATGCGCCGCACCATCCGCACCGCCGTGGACGACTACGGGCACCAGAAGTTCACCCTCGTCACCCGGGAGAGCGCCGAACCGCTCACCGGAATGTTCCAGGCCATCGACGCCACCGCGGCCGGACAACCCATCTACCCGCCCGGCAACGGAAACGGCCGCCGGCGGAAGAAGGACCGTGAGCGTCTCGGAACGGGAATCGACAAAGAGCCGGTTCCCTAGGAGTGAGGCTTTGTAGCCGCGGGGCACGATCCTTCCGCGGCCAGGAAGGGTGGAGCAGCCCTCAGCGGACATGAGGTCTTCGGCTCGACGTGTGGAACTTCTGCTTCCCACATCGAGCCGAAGACCTCTTTGTCGCCTCGTCGCGGGAGCGGCCGCGGCATCCGCGTGGGGCGTCCGGTGGCCGCTGGAGCGTCGAACGTGCCGGGAACCCGCGAGTCCTCCGATGGGGAAGGAGCAGCACCGCCCTCCACGGCAGGCACCGACGTCCCGCGTCGGTTCGGCGGGGGCGGGTCAGTAGGGTTGCTGGTCGGGGTCGATCTGGTCGATCCAGGCGAGGATCCCGCCCTGCAGGTGGGTGACGTCGCGGTGGCCGTGGCCGGTGAGCAGCCGCAGGGCGGTCTCGGAGCGGGTTCCGGCCTTGCAGTGCACCACGGTGGGCCGGGCCGGGTCCAGCCCGGCCAGCCCCGCCCCGGACTCCAGCTCGCCCAGCGGGACCAGCCGCGCCCCGGGGATCGCCGCCAGCCGGGCCTCGTAGGGCTCGCGCACGTCGAGCAGCTCGAAGTCGGCCTCCCCCCGGCCCCGGGCGGCCAGCATCGCGGCCAGCTGCCGGGCCGTGACCGTGGGCGCGTCCCCGGCGGAAGCACCCGCCGCCGCACCCGCCGCCGCACCCGGCACCGCGCCGGTGGGCCCGTCCTCGCCGGCGTGGGCGCCGGGGTGGGCGGGGACCGTCGGGCGCCCGGGGGTGGGGGCCAGCGGGATCTCCCACCACCGCGCCGAGAGGGCGTCGTAGGTGGCGACCCGCCCGAGCATGGTGGTGCCGATCCCGGTGATCAGCTTGATCGCCTCCACGGCCATGGCCGTGCCCACGATCCCGGGCAGCACCCCCAGCACCCCGGCCTCCGCGCAGCTGGGCACCGCTCCCGGGGCCGGGGCCACCGGGTAGAGATCGCGGTAGGTGGGCCCGTGCGCGGCCCAGAACACCGAGTACTGCCCGTCGAAGCGCAGGATCGAGCCCCACACGTGCGGGATCCCGGCCAGCGCGCACGCATCCGAGACCAGGTAGCGGGTGGCGAAGTTGTCGGTGCCGTCGAGGACCAGGTCGTAACCGGCCAGCACCGCGGCAGCGGTGGCGGCCGTGAGCCGGTGGGGGTGCTCGACCACGCCCACCAGCGGGTTGAGGTCCCCGATCCGTTCCGCGGCCGAGGCCGTCTTGGCCGCCCCCACGGTGGTGTGCCCGTGCGCCACCTGGCGCTGGAGGTTGGAGACCTCCACCACGTCGTCGTCGACGATCCCGAGGGTCCCGACCCCGGCGGCGGCCAGGTAGAGCAGTGCTGGGGAGCCCAGCCCGCCGGCGCCCACGCACAGCACCCGGGCGTTCTTCAGCCGGCGCTGGCCCACCTCCCCGATCTCGGGCACGCTCAGGTGGCGGGCGTAGCGGCGCAGCTCCGCGTCGGTGAGTCCCGGGCCCGGCTCCACCAGCGCAGGCAACCCCCCCGAGGACGGGGCGAGGGGGTGCGGGGCGAGGGGGTGCGGGTCCACGGTGCTCAGGCGTCCAGCCCGACCCACTCGGTGGAGCCGTCGGTGAAGCGCTGCTCCTTCCAGATCGGGACCTCGGTCTTGATCCGGTCCACCAGCGCCGCGCAGGCGGCGAAGGCGAGCCGGCGGTGGGCGGCGGCCACGGCCGCCTCCAGGGCCGAGTCCCCGATCTGCAGGTGCCCCACCCGGTGGGCGGCCCAGATCCGCACCCCGGGGAACTGCTCGGCCACCGCCTGGGCCACCGCCTGGATCACCTCCCCGGCGCTGGGATGGCAGGTGTAGTCCAGGCTGGTGACACCGCGCCCGCCGTCGTGGTCGCGGATCACCCCGCTGAAGGAGACCACCGCCCCGGTGCGCGCCTCCTGCACCGCCGCCACCGCCCGGGCATGATCCAGCGGCTCACCCGTGACGAACGCGCCCACCACCACCGTCTCAGCCTCAACAGGCCCGGAAATGCTCATCGATCGGTCTCCTGCAGTGTCGTGGTCCCGCGGTGGGGGAGCGGCCGTGCTCGGTCGCCCTGCTACCAGTCTTCCGCATCTCGCGCCGACATGCTCGGTGTCCTTTGCACACTGACCCCTTCGGGCATGTCGAGCACCGCGCGGGCTGCCGGCCTGCGGCGGGGACCCCGGCAGCCGGGCGGGTCGCGAGCAGGTGTCGAATCGGCACCTCGAGGTCGGTGACGACGCGATTCGCCGGTGGATCGGTGCTGGAGCCCTTGCCGCGCGGTCCGCTCGGCCGCGCGGTCGGACGACCCCGTCCCCCTCCGGTTCATCGCAGCCGTGGGGAGTGGCCTCGGCGCCGTGAATTCCACCCGTAAGAAACCACAGCCTGTTCCTACGCCTGACCTGTCCCGATAGGGTGAGCGCGGGCGGTGTCGATGACGGGTCGCCCGGTCTGGTGATCAGGTGCCGGTGACGGAGCCTGACCCGAGTCACTTCACTCTGGGGGCAAGCATGACTGATTCACAGCAGGATCCGAGCCAGCCGGAAGGCCCGGCCGACGGTGGCGCGTCCGGCGCCCCGGGCGTCCACGACGGCGGTGCCGACGGGGGCGCGGAAGGTCCGGCGGACGGCGGCGCGTCCGGCACTCCGGGCGTCCACGACGGCGGTGCCGACGGGGGAGCCGACGGCGGTGCCGACGGGGGAGCCGACGGGGGAGCCGGAGCACGAGGCAGCTGAGGTTGAGCACCACTCGGACTGATCCCCAGGACCCCGGCGCCCCGGGAGGCGCCGGGGTCCTGGAGACCCGCCTGATCGACATCGGGCGGGAGCAGTTCGCCGGCAACGTCTGGGGGCGCACCGCGTTGCTCACCCGCTGTGCCGGCGACTTCTCCGACCTGTTCTCCGCCGCGGCCGTCGACGAACTGCTCTCGTGCCGTGGCCTGCGCACACCTTTCCTGCGCGTCGCCAAGGACGGCTCCACCTTTCCCGACTCCTCGTTCACCTCCTCCGCAGGCGTCGGCGCCACCATCGCCGACCAGCTCGACGACACCGCGCTGTGGCGGAGTTTCGCCGACGGCGCCACCCTCGTCCTGCAGGCGCTGCACCGCACGTGGGAACCGGTCTCGGCCTTCACGACCCGGCTGAGCACCGAACTCGGGCATCCGGTGCAGGCCAACGCCTACATCACCCCGCCCCAGAACCGCGGATTCGGCGATCACTACGACGTCCACGACGTCTTCGTCCTGCAGATAGCAGGCACCAAGCGCTGGATCATCCACGAGCCCGTCCACCCGGACCCGCTGCGTGATCACCCCTGGACCGATCGCCGCTCCGCCGTGGCCGAGGCCGCGAAAGGCGGGGCCTACATCGACAGCGTGCTCGAACCCGGTGATGTCCTCTACCTGCCGCGTGGCTGGCTGCATGCCGCCCAGGCGCAGGGCGAGGTCTCCATCCACCTCACCCTCGGGGTCCACAACTGGACCCGCTACGCCCTGGCCGAACAGCTCGTCCAGGCCGCCCTTGCCGCGCTGCGCGAGGATCCCGAGATGCGCAGAACCTTGCCCCTGGGCCTCGACGGTCCGAGCGGGGAGATCGACGCCATCCGCGAGCGCGTCACCGCCGCCGTCGCCGAGGCCGATTCCACCGCCCTGTTCCACCGCACCCGGCGAGGACAGGGACGTGCGGCGCCGCTGGGACCGCTGGCCCAGCTCGAAGCCGTCGAGAACCTGGGCCCCGGGTCCCCGGTGCGGCTGCGTGGCGCGCTGGAAGCACGGCTGGAGGGCTCACGCCTGACCACGCGCGTGGGCTGGCTCGACTTCCCGGAGGCCGATCTGCCCGCTGTCGCGCGTCTGCTCGACGGTGCGGTCCACACCGCGGACGCTCTTGGCGTCGACCTCACGAGAAGACTGTTGCGGGCGGGGGTCCTCGTTCCCGCCGGACAGTGACGTCGCCGCGATGACCGCCACGGACCGCTTCCTCTGCGCCGACGGCGCCCGCACGCGCGGCGACCCGATGGCAGGAACCGCGCCGCGCGGCGTCGCCTGGGTCCTCGTCGAGTACCGAGGCCGGTGGCCGATCAACGGTTTCGACGGCCTCGAGCTCGAGCCGGAGACCAAAGCCCGCGTGTTCTCCGCCGCGCAGGCAGCGCAGGCGCGCGTGCTCCTGGTCAGGCGGCACGGCCGCCGCAGTCGCGAGGGCCCCAGCCGCTGGGCCGTGCTGCACCGGGACAACTCCGGTGCCTGTCGTCAGCACTGGGGAACGTGGCACCGCGACGAGGAGCTGGCGCAGGTCGCCACAGCCCTCGGTGTTCCGGGCGTGCTCGGCCGTCCCCCCGTCCTCCTAGTCTGCACCCACGGTCAGCACGACCCCTGCTGCTCCGTGCGCGGACGGCCTGTGGGACGGGCACTGAGCGAGCGCTGGCCGGACCTGGTGTGGGAATGCACGCACGTCGGGGGTGACCGGTTCGCCGCCAACGTCGTCGTCGCCCCCGACGGCGTCTACTACGGCGGTCTCGATGCCACGTCCTCCGTCGCCACGATCGAGGAGCACCTCGCGGGCCGCATCCACGCCGAGCACCTGCGCGGATACACGGATCTCTCCCCGCCGCAGCAGGCCGCTGTCACGGCCGCGCTCAGACGCTTCGGTCCGGCCGCCCGCAACGACTACACGGTCGCCGAGAGCTTCCGGCACGGCGACCACTGGCGGATCCGCATCACCGGCAGGCCGCCTCACCCGGCGCGTGTCGACGTCGAACTGCAGGCCCACCGCGCCCCGCCGGCTCGGCTGACCTGCCGCGGGCCGGCGATGGGCTCGGCCACGGTCTACGAGCTCACGTCGATCCGCAGGGTCTGAAGGCCGGGCGGACCGGAGGCGCCGTCGTGGGCAGATCGGCCACCGACGGGTCGACCGTATCGGGGATCTCCGACCGGATCGGGCGACGCACCGCGTCCTTCCTCGGGTGCACCTGCCCGATCCCGGCCCCTCCGCCCTGGTCGCCGACCTGGACGACACCCACCCGCCGGTGGCCCATGAGCACTTGGGCCCGGCGCTGCCCATCGTGAAGTACACCGACGTGAAGGGGGCCATCTCCATGGCCAACGGTCCCGGGGTGGGCCCGGGCGCCTCCGTGTGGACGGCTGATCCCGCCAGGGCCCGCGAGGTCGCCGCCCGCGTCCACGCCGGCACCCTGTGGATCGACGAGCACGGCAACGCCGGCCCGCGCATCCCCTTCGGCGGGGCCAGGCGCTCCGGCTACGGCCCGGAGGGCCGCAAGCACCTCGGCATCCCCCCAGGTCGTCCACGGCTGACGCGGCGCCCCGCACGGACACGTGTGGCGCCGGTGGCCTGCGTCCGGGGAGGGCCACCGGCGTCACGTTCGTCGTCTGTGCTGACGCCGTCGGCTCCAGGACTGTGTGCTCAAGGCGCTTCTCCTGGGTCGAGGGAGCGCGCGCGCAGGTGCGAGGGCGTCGTGCCGTAGGCGGCCTTGAACACCCGTGAGAAGTGCGCTGCGTCGGTGAAGCCCCATCGGGCCGCTATCCGCGCGACCGGCACCCCGGCACTCACGGGGTCCTCCAGCGCCCTGCGGCACCGCTCCAGACGGCGGGTGCGGATCCAGGTCGAGACCGTGGTCCCCTCGTCGTGGAAGACCTGGTGCAGGCGTCGCACCGAGATGTAGTGGGCCCGGGCGATCATCGCCGGGTCCAGCTCCGGGTCCGCGAGGTGGGCCTCGATGAAGTCGTGCACGCTGGCGCGCAACCGGTCCTTCCCGTCGGCCGACGATGCCGCCTGCTCGTCGAGTGCGTGGTTGAAGGACGTGGTGAGCAGATCCAGGGCGGAGTTGCCCATCCGCTGGCCGGTCATCCCCGTGAGTTCGCCCAGGTGCTCGGCCATCGAGGCCAGGAAGGAGCCCACCATCCGGTGGACGGGATCCTCCGGCCCGGTCCGGCGAGCCCGCAGCTGGGCCACCGCGTTGGGCGGCAGGTCCAGGACGGCGTGGTCGAACATCAGCACCAGCAGGCGGGACTCCTCGGGGAACTCCAGCCGGTAGGGCGCCGAGGTGTCGTAGAGGGCCATGTCCCCGGGCTGGAGCACAGCGCACCGGCCGGCCTGCTCGACGATCCCGCGCCCCTCCAGCTGCACCCCGACCTTGAACCGGCCCGCCCCGGGATCCCCGGGGGCCACCGGAGCCCGCTCGACGACGTGCGGACCGAAGCGCAGCTGCGTGAGGTGCACCTTCCCGGCCTGCCGGGTCACCATGGCGCCCCGGAACGTGCGGGGGGACGTCGTCGTGCAGGTCAGCGGCACGAAGGAGCGGCAGGAGAGCCTCGTCCAGTCCCGGATCGACTCGACCAGGGTCGGGACCGAGGAAGCGTGGGCACCAGCGCCCGATGTCGACCCCATGAGATGCCTTTCCCGTTCCGCTGTGGGCGTGCCCGGCGTGTTCGCCGTCACAGTCGAGACCGCATCCTAGCGCAGGAAGCCGGGAATCCGCGCTCGGGAGCCCGCGGACCGGTGGCGCAGCCGAGCCGATGCGAGACCCGCCGCCACCAGCTCGAGGGCGATCGGCAGGACCATGGTGCCGTGGTCCGCCCCGCCGGTGGAGGCGGCCACGGCACCCGGTGCGGTACCGCCCTCTGCGTGGTGCGCATGCTGGGTCCCTCCCTGCCCGCCTGCCATGAGCGGGAGCATCAGGACATGGACCACGGCCATGGCCACCGCCATGCCCAGGGCCATGCGCACCGGCCCGTGCGCCTCCCGCCGGCGCACCAGATCCACCAGGCAGACGGTGCACGCCAGGGACATGGCGGCCATGACCAGCGACCAGCCGGCACCGTGGCCGCCGCCGACGGCCATCCATCCGTGGGCTGCGACGGAGGCGGCCACACAGGCGACGAGGAGGACGTGCACCGGCCGGGTCGAGGTGCGCGCGTCGGACGCGCCGACGAGAAGGCGCGGGGCCGGGGCGGGCCGGACGGCCTCAGCGGCGGACATCGCCGGTTCCTGCGCTGGAGGAGGCGGCTGCAGGAACCACCTCGGCGGTGCCTCCGGTGCCGACCCGGGCGAACACGTCGGGGCGACGACGCCGCAGGTGCTCTCCCCACACCACCCCGGCCGCCCCGGTGGCCAGGACGATCGCGGGCATGACCACCGCCAGCGGGCTGGGACCCTCGGCGCCGATGAGGACGTCGAAGTTCACCAGGATCAGCACGAACACGGCCCCCAGACCCGCCGCAGACAGTCCAGGGGCGATCCAGCGCACCCAGACGGAGTGACCCCCGGGGTCGCGGCGGAAGTGGCCCATGACGGCCAGCGAGGTGACGGCCAGCAGGAAGACCAGCCCGAAGGCGCCCGCGTTGGTGAGCCAGGTGAACAGGGTCAGCACCGGGAAGAGCGGGCCCAGTTCCGAGCCTTCTCCGGTGACCGCGAAGACGACCACGAGCACCACGGCGAGGCCGCTCTGGGTCAGGGACCCGGCCACCGGGGCGTGGTTGGCCCGCCCCACCGCCCCCAGCCACCGCGGCAGCACGGCCTCGCGGCCCAGGGAGAAGAAGTACCGGGCCACCGCGTTGTGGAAGGCGATGAGCGCGGCCAGCAGGCTGGTGACGAACAGGACCTGGGCGATGTCGGTGAGCAGCACCCCGCCGTGGGTAGTGAGGAAGACGAACACCAGGTCGGGCCCGTTCTCCCGGGCGGCCGCCACGATCGAGGAGGGACCGATGCCCACGGCCAGCGCCCAGGCCGACCCGGCGTAGAACACCGCGATGATGCCCACGGCGGTGAAGGTGGCCCGCGGCACGGAGCGAGCGGGGTCCCTGACCTCCTCGCTGTAGATCGCCCCGGACTCGAAGCCCATGAACGCCGCGATGCCGAAGGCCAGCACCGCCCCGATGCCGGGGGCGAAGAACTCCCCCGGCATCAGCGGGGCGGCACTGATGCCCTCCGGGGCCACCGCCAGGGAGACGACGTCGACGACGATCACCACGAGGAACTCCAGGGCCACGAGCACGGCGATCACCTTCGCGGAAAGGTCCACCCGGCTGATCCCGAGCAGGCCCACGACCACGAGCCCGGCCAGGGCCGAGGCCCACCACGGCACCGCCAGGCCCAGCCTGGCCTCCAGCAGGGAGGACAGGGCGAAGCCGAAGATGCCGTAGAGGCCGATCTGCATGGCGTTGTAGCTGACCAGCGCCAGCCACGAGGCGCCGATGCCCTGGCGGGGGCCCAGGCCGTCGGCGATGTAGGCGTAGAACGCCCCGGCGTTGGTGATCCGCGCGGACATCGCCCCGTAGCCCACGGCGAACAGTCCCAGCAGCAGCCCGAGCCCGACGTAGGCCAGGGGCACCCCCAGCAGGCCGGTGACGGCGTAGGTGGAGGTCACCCCGCCGGCCAGCACGGTCAGCGGAGCCGAGGCGGCGATGATGAGGAAGACCAGGGACGGCACGGTCAGCGTCCGGCGGTCCAGCCCCCCGCTCTGGGCGAGATGGCCGGAGGCCGTGGAGTTCCCGGGCGCGGGCGGGTTGTCGGACGGGGTGGCGTTCGCGCTCATGGGTCAGTCCTTGCAGTCGCAGGCGGGGGCTGCGGAGCGGGGCGAGGGGCTCGGGGCATGGCCGTGGGGGTGGTCGCCGGTGCCGGTGATGGCGTGCACCCTCTCGACGGCGGGGGCGGGGTCGGCGCGGCCCACCTCGGTGCCGCAGCACCGACCGCCGGCGGTGGACCAGTCGGGCAGGTCCAGGGCGGGGTTGCGGTCGAGGAAGCCGTAGGGCTTGAACCAGAACCCGTAGTAGTCCACGGGCATGACCGGCCAGTCCTCGGTGCGCGGGACGTGGGTGGGGCCGAAGGTGTGCCACAGCACCACGTCGGTGCCGGCGAGTTCGCGGTCCTGCTTCACCCACTCGCCGATGCCGCCGCCGGCGTGCTGGTTGGGGAAGTCCCCGGCCGGGAAGCGCTCGGCCGCATCGAACGCGGTGACCCACAGGTGGTGGGTGGCGAACTCGGCCCGCTTGCGCACCGAGGAGCCCTCCGCGGCCAGCAGCCGCGGCCCCGGCATGGGGATCAGGTGGTAGGCGGTGGGCTCCCCGACGTGGTTGCGCCGGTGGGGGTTGGTGACGAACCACTTGCGCCCGGTCTCGGTGTTCGCGTCGCGCACGCCCTCGGACTCGCGGGTGAGGTCGGTGCGCGACCAGGTGAAGGCGTTGCCGTACGGGTTGTCCTCGCCCATGGGCAGGGCCACCAGGTTCTCCTCCTGCACGGAGTTGGCCATCCCGTCGACGGCGACGTCGAGGCGGGCGCAGAAGATGTGCTGGTGGACGGGGGCCTGGATGCCCGGGGCGATCTCGGCGGCGTGGCGGCCGGGTTGCCCGGGCACACACGCTCCGGCGAAGACGATCCCGGTGGCCTTGGCCTCCACCTGGATGGAGCCGTCGAGGTAGAAGTACCAGAAGAACCCGTACTCGTAGTTGCCGATCGTGGCGAAGTAGGAGATGACCAGCCGCCGGGAGCGGCGCACCTGGGGGGCCTCGCCGGGCTCGGTGTGCTTCCAGAGGATGCCGTAGTCCTCCTCGTGCATGCACACCGCGTGCGGGATCTCCATCGGGTGGCCCTCGTCGTCGGCCACGAAGGCGTCGAAGTACTGGATCACGCCCAGGCAGTCGCAGCCCAGCTTCAGCGAGTTGGCGTTCTTGCCCAGCAGGTACTCCCCGGCGTCGAAGTAGCTGATCCAGAACCGGGTGCTCGTGGTGTCCCCGTAGGGCACCACCATCTCGGGCACGGAGCCGCGGTAGAGCACGGAGCGGTCCTCGGGCTCCTCCCCGGAGTCGTCGCGGAAGGTGACCTGGTTGATGACCAGGCCCTCCTGGGCGTTGAAGCCGATGCGCAGCTTCCAGTTCTCCCAGCTCACGTGCGTGCCCTCGACCTGGAAGGACGGGCCCTCGGGCTGGACGATGTCCAGGGGCTTGAGCGTGGTGCGGGCGGGGCCGACGTGCTCGGGGGTGTAGTTGGCGTCGGCCATCGGGACCGGCACCTCGCCCTCGTCCTCGAGGCGGATCACCACCCCGGCCGTGAGGTCGACATGGGCGATCAGGCCCTCGACCGGGTGGCCCCAGGGGTTGTCGCCCTCGAAGCGGCGGTGGAAGGTCAGGGAGCGGATCACGCGCCTGCCCGTCTCGTCCTCCCGGGGGAAGAACCCCGGGGCCAGCGGGGAGACGAACGTGTGGGTCGTGTCCTCGATCCCGCGGCGGGCCATGGCGGCCTGCCAGCGCGGGTCCGCCTTGACGATCGCCGCGGCCCGGTCGTACTCCTCGAACAGGTACTGGGCCTGGCCGTAGGGGTGCTCCCCGGTGGCCAGGGTCTCGATCGAGCGCACCTGCCCGGCCGTCACCGACACGACCGCCCGGCGCGTCTCGCCCGTGTCGGTGTCCAGCAGGGTGACGTCCACGGACCGGTCGAAGTCGTCCGCGCCGTCGGCGTGGGACAGGACCACGGACTTCGGCGGCTCCACGGGCAGGACCCGCGGGAACCGGGTGGCCGGCCCCACGTGTCCGGCGTCGGCGAGGATGCGGCGGGCGGCCGAGATCTCCGCAGGAGTCAGCAGGTCCAGGGGATGGCCCACCCCCAGTGCGGAGGGGCGGACGGGGTGGGTGGTTTCGCTCATGGACGCTCTCCAGGTGTGACGAAGGAGGCCGGGGATCCGGCCGCAACGGGGATTGCTGTCCATGGTGACCCAGGCAACACCACCTGTCGTGCGTCCGCTGGACTTCGTTCACTGGATGGCGGTCGACGTGCACGGAGAATCAAATGGCGAAGACCGGCGCTTCGCCCGGCCGATCGACACCAGGCCCGTGCGGGAGGTCGAACGAGCACGCTCCACTTCCAGGGGGCTGCTCGGAACTTCCAGGGGGCTGCTCGGACACGGGCCGGCGCACGGCGTGCACAGAACCGCACGGGGGACTGGGGTGGCTGTCGCAGGCAGCCGTCCTGATGCGTCTGGGCGGAGCCCCGTCCCACCTGTCTCCCGGGGTGCCGCGGGCTGGCCGCGGCGGACGGCGAGAGGTGCTGGAGCAGGGCCGTGACCCCGACAGGCCGATGAACGGCCCGGCCGCACGGCGGCGTTCGGGCCTCCGGCGGCGCCGGTGCGTTCCACCGGCGCCGATGTCCTGGGTGGAGGACCGGGCCCACGAGGGCCTCGACCGCGCCGTCGGCGATGTCGGGTCGATGCGGAACGACGAGGTCGGGGACGGTGCCCTCCGCCGGCGCCCCGACGAGGTCGGGCGCCGGCGTCCGGGCGGCGCCGGTCCGGGCCCGGGTCGATCGCAGGACCCCGTTGGCCGGCTCGTCCTCGGGCCGGGTGCGCGGGACGTCCGACGACGTGCTGACCCGCTGCGGTCCCAACCGTCCCTGGCCCGAGGCGGGCGACGAGCCGCTGGCGGGCGGTCCAGGAGCGCACCGCGGACCGGCTGGTCCCGCGGTGGTGGGCGAGCTGGCCGAGGAGCGCACCCGGCTCAACGGCGGCCCGGAGCCGCGGCAGCAGCACGACGACCACGTGGCGGTTCCGGATGACCGGGCGATGATCGCCACCCCCGGCGGGGATGGCCGAGAGGACCGGCCTGCGGGCCGGGACGGACGGCTACCCGCTGGTCCGGCGGGCCGGTGACCTGGGTGCAGAAGCACGGCAGGGACGTGCGGCCGCGGGCGGCGGCAGGACTCCTTCGAGGGCAACGGCCGCCACGTCCTCACCAGCTTCCGCCACCGGCCGTTCGCGTGGCGCAGCGACGACACGGCGCACGAGACCGTGAGGAGCGTGGACCACGGAGACGTTCCCGTCTCACCCAGCACGCCGGGTGAGCCCACCCGCCGCGAGCGCCTGGAGGGGAGGACGGCCGGGTACCGGGCCGGGCGCGGCCCGCGGTGAGCCGGTCGCGGCACCCTACGGCCCGTCGAAGCGGGGGAACCGGTCCCCCGGATCACCCGCGGCCTCGGCCTGTCCCGGGCGCTCCTCGGCCGGCGCGTGAGCGAACCCCCATGCCCTCGCCGGAGAACCGGGTCGGTGGTCACGTCGACCGCCGGCCGTGGGCGGAACCTGTCAGCCGGCGCCCACCTGGCATCAAGGTGGGTCTGCGACGGTGGTGCCGCTGGGGGGCGGTGCGCGCATCGCCCCCCTTCCCATGCCGCCCCCGATGCAGGAGTCGCCCGTGCCGCCGTCCCGCTCGACCTCTCGTGTGCCCCTGTCCCCGCCGACCGACCGTGCGTCGATCCCGGCCAACATGGTCCGAGGAGCGCTGATCGGGGTCGTCGAGACCGTGCCCGGGGTCAGCGGGGGCACCATGGCGCTGGTGACGGGCATCTACGACGAGCTGATCAACTCCGCCGGCCGCCTGGTCTCCGCCGCCAAGCAGCTGGTGCTGGGTCCCCACCGCCTCGCCGGGGCCGGGGACTACCTGGCGGCGGTGCAGTGGCGGATCATCGTTCCGGTCGCCGTGGGCATGGTGGTGGCCCTGCTGGGCGTGGCCGGGCCCGTGAGTGTCCTGGTGGACGCCCACCCCGTCACGACGCGGGCGGCGTTCTTCGGCATGGTGGCGGCCTCCCTGGCCGTGCCCCTGCGTCTGGCGGGCGGGCCGGTGCGCATGCGCGACGGGGCCGTCGTGGCCGCCGCCGCCGTCGCGGCGTTCGCGCTCGTGTCCCTGCCGCCCGTCGTGGTGGACCCGCACCCGGTCCTCATCGTGGCGGCGGCGACGGCCGCCGTCTGCGCACTGTTGCTGCCCGGGCTCTCGGGCTCCTTCCTGCTGCTGGCGATCGGGCTGTACCAGCCCACCCTGCAGGCGGTCGCCGACCGGGACCTCGCCTACCTCGGCCTGTTCCTCACCGGCTGCCTGCTGGGTCTCGCCGCGATCGTGAAGGTCCTGCAGTGGGTGCTGGCCCACCACCACCGGACCACCATGGTCGTGGTCACCGGGCTGATGCTCGGGGCCATGAGGTCCCTGTGGCCTTGGCAGCTGGCCGACCGCACACCGGTGGCCCCCGACGGGGACTGGCTGGTCCCAGCGCTGGTGGGCGCTGCCGGGTTCTGCGCCGTCGTGGCCGTGCTGGGCCTCGACGCCCGCACCCGGGCGCGCACCGGCCAGGGGGTGCCCGAGGAAATCGCCGGTGTGGAGCACCCCGGCCCGGGGCGCAGGCCGTGACGCGCGCCGACGCCGTGGCCTCCTGTGCCGCGTGGCCGCGCTGGGTCCGGCTGTCCGTGACCTTCGGCATGGTCCTGGTCCTGCTGACGGTGGTGACGGTCCCGGCGATGCTGGGCCGGTTCGCCCGTCTGGTCGACACCATCGACACGGTGGACCTGGACCGCGGAGCCGGCACGGCATCGGCCGGCGCCGTGCGGGGTGGCGGGACCAATCTCCTGCTCGTCGGCTCCGACGCCCGCGACGGGGACCCGGCCCTGGGCGACCGGGCCGACTCCATGGTGCTGGCCCACCTGAGCGAGGACCGGTCCCGCATCGACGCCGTGCAGATCCCCCGGGACACCATGATGGACCTCCCCGCCTGCACGGACGACCTCAGCGACGTCTTCGCCGGGCAGCACGGCATGCTCAACGCAGCCCTGGGGGACGGGGCGGGGTGTCTGGTCAAGGCCGTCGAGGCGCTGAGCGGGGCGAGGGTCGACCACTTCCTCGAGCTGCGCTTCGCCGGGTTCGCCCGTATCGTCGACGCCCTGGACGGGGTGCCGGTCGACCTGCCCGAGGCGATGGTCGACCCCAAGGCCGACCTCGACCTGCCGGCCGGGGAGCAGGTCCTCGACGGGGCCCAGGCCCTGGCCTGGGCCCGGACCCGGTACGGCATCGGCGACGGCAGCGACATCGGACGCATGGGCAATCAGCAGACGGTGATGTACACCGTCGTGGACCGGATCAAGGAACGGAGACTGGCCACCCGTCCGAAGCGTGCCTACACGTTCCTGGAGGCGGTGACCTCCTCGGTCCGGGCCGACCCCGACCTGGCCGACGTGCGCACCCTGGCCCGGCTCGGCGCCGGCATCGCACGGGTCCCGCGGGAGAGCATCAGCATCGACCTCATGCCCTGGGAACCCGATCCCGACGATCCCAACCGGGTGGTGCCCGCCGCCGAGGCCGAGGGGATCTTCGCCGCGCTGGCCGGCGACGAACCCCTCGGCGCCGCCCCCCGCACCACCGTCGCCGAGCCCGGCCACGGGCTGTGAGCTCACGTCGAGCCGCTTCCCCGCCTCCTCGTCCGGGTCACCGCGCCGCACCGTGCCACGGCACTGCTGGGGCGCGCGGAGGGGACGAACGACCGGGAGCCGAGCAGCCACGCCGGCTGCCTCGGGCCCGTGCCACCTGCGGCGGCCACCCTCCGGCCGCACACGTCCCGGCGCGTGCCGGTGACGCCGTGCCCGGCCCGGACCGGGCACCTCGCTCCCTCGCTCCCCCGGTCCGGGCAGGTGCTCGCCGGCCTCCCCTCCCGTGTGGTCCGAGCGGGTCGTGCCGGTGGCGTCGTCAGCGGAGGTCGAACCGGTCGAGCTCCATCACCTTGACCCACGCGGCGACGAAGTCGCGCACGAACTTCTCCTGGGCGTCGTCGCCGGCGTAGACCTCGGAGATCGCCCGCAGCTGGGAGTGCGAGCCGAAGACCAGGTCGGCCGCGGTGGCCGTCCACCTCAGTTCGTCCGTGGCGAGGTCGCGGATCTCGAAGACGTCCTCCGACGACCCGGAGGTCCTCCATTCCGTGCCGGACGCGAGGAGGTTGACGAAGAAGTCGTTGGTCAGGGTCCCGGTGCGGTCGGTGAGGACCCCGTGCTGCGACGTCCCGACGTTCGTGCCCAGGGCTCGCATGCCGCCGACCAGGACCGTCATCTCCGGGGCGGTGAGGTTGAGCATGTAGGCGCGGTCGAGCAGGAGCATCTCGGGGGAGAGCTTCGCCCCGGAGCCCAGGTAGTTGCGGAAGCCGTCGGCCTGGGGCTCGAGCACGGCGAAGGAGTCGGTGTCGGTCTGCTCCTGCGTGGCGTCCGTGCGCCCGGGCCGGAACGGGACCTCGACCTGGTGACCGGCGTTCCGCGCGGCCTCTTCGACGGCGGCGCAGCCGCCGAGGACGATGAGGTCGGCCAGCGAGACCTTCTTGCCGCCGGACCGGGCGCCGTTGAAGTCCTGCTGGACCTGCTCGAGGACGGGCAGCACCTCGGCCAGCCGGGCCGGTTCGTTGACCTCCCAGCTGCGCTGCGGCTCGAGGCGGATCCGGGCGCCGTTGGCCCCGCCCCGGTTGTCGGTGCCCCGGAAGCTGGACGCGGCGGCCCAGGCGGTGGAGGCGAGCTGGGACACGCTCAGGCCCGAGCCGAGGAGAGCGGCCTTCAGCGCGACCACGTCGTCGTCGTCGACCAGCTCGTGGTCCACCGGCGGGACGGGGTCCTGCCACAGCTGCGGCTCCGGGACCCACGGGCCCAGGTAGCGGGAGACGGGGCCCATGTCGCGGTGGAGCAGCTTGTACCAGGCCTTGGCGAACGCCTCGGCGAACTCGTCGGGGTTCTCGTGGAAGCGCCGCGAGATCTTCTCGTACACCGGGTCGGCCCGCAGCGCGAGGTCGGTCGTCAGCATTGTCGGCCGGTGCTTCTTCGCCGAGTCGTAGGCGTCCGGAACGGTCTCAGCGGCGTCCTTGGCGACCCACTGGTGCGCCCCGGCGGGACTCTCGGTCAGCTCCCACTCGTGGCCGAAGAGGTTCCCGAAGAAACCGTTGCCCCACCGGGTCGGGGTGCTGGTCCAGGTGACCTCCAGCCCGCTGGTGATCGTGTCCGGGCCCTTGCCGGTGCCGTAGGTGCTCCTCCAGCCGAGCCCCTGCGCCGCCACCGGACAGGCCTCGGGCTCGGGGCCCACGTGGTCGGCGGGCCCCGCGCCGTGGGTCTTGCCGAAGGTGTGCCCTCCGGCGATCAGGGCGACCGTCTCCTCGTCGTTCATCGCCATCCGGCGGAAGGTCTCGCGGATGTCACGGGCGGCGGCCACCGGGTCGGGGTTGCCGCCGGGGCCCTCAGGGTTGACGTAGATCAGTCCCATCTGCACCGCGGCCAGCGGGCCCGACAGCTCCCGGTCGCCGGCGTAGCGCTCGTCACCGAGCCAGGTGTCCTCCGGGCCCCAGAACATCTCCTCGGGCTCCCAGACGTCCTGGCGTCCGAAGCCGAACCCGAACGTCCTGAAGCCCATGGACTCGAGCGCGACGTTCCCGGCGAGGACCAGCAGGTCGGCCCAGGACAGTTTCCGGCCGTACTTCTGCTTGACCGGCCACAGCAGGCGCCGGGCCTTGTCGAGATTGGCGTTGTCCGGCCAGCTGTTGAGCGGGGCGAACCGCTGGGCGCCCTCCCCGGCGCCACCACGGCCGTCGGCGATCCGGTAGGTGCCGGCCGAGTGCCAGCTCATCCGGATGAACAGCCCCCCGTAGTGCCCGAAGTCGGCGGGCCACCAGTCCTGCGACGTGGTCATCAGCTCGACGAGGTCGCGCTTGAGCTCCTCGACGTCGAGCGTCCCGAACTCCTTCGCGTAGTCGAAGTCGGCGCCCAGCGGGTCGGTCGTGGCCGAGTGCTTCCTCAGGACCCCCAGGTCCAGCTGGTCGGGCCACCAGTCCTGGACCGTCCTCGGCCGGCGACCGGTCTTGGGGGTGGGGGAGTCGATCGCCGGGTTCTCGCTCTCGCTGCCGTGGGCAGGAGCTTCGGGCGTCGGGCACATGGGATTTCCTTCCAGGAGGGTTGTCCGGGGCGGTGGCCGGTCCCGCATGCGGGGCATGGCTGTCCGGGGACGAGGTCGGCCCCGCCGACAGGGAACCGGTCCGTGGAGCGGCCGTGCTCGCCGTGCGCCACGGGGCGCGAAGCCACACCGGTCGCGCGGTCGGCCTCGACCATGCCCGGCACGGCCTGCGGGCGGGACGGTGGTGGTCACCCCGTGCTCGCGCCCTGCGACGGGCCGGGAGGCCGGTGGGCCGGCTCCGGCCCACCGGGGCCGGAGTGGTCAGCGCCGGCGGGGTGCCGGGCACGGCGGGGTGTGACGGGCCGGGGGGATCACGATGGGCGGGCACTGCGCATCCGATCCGTCCCGGCCGGCGCGGGCACGGCATCCGGTGCCGCCGCCCGAGGCCGGGTGAGCCGCGGGGCGGCACCCAGGAGGAGCTGCTGGCGATCCAGCGGTGCAACCACGCTTCAAAGTCTGGTGCCGGGTCCGGAGGCAGTCAAGAAGCCGCCGGCACCGGCAGTCCCTCACGCAGGACGCCTTCCTCCAGCATCCCCGCCTCCGCACCGCGGGTGGAGCGGCCGTTCCCGCCGGCGGCGGCCGAGCGCACGGAGGCTCTGCCGGCCGAGCGCACGGAAGCGCTCAGGCCGGCCCGGCGCCCAGCTCGATCAGCAAGACCCCGCCCACGATGAGCGCCACCCCGACCGCCGTCACCCAGGTGAACGGCTCGCGGAACAGCAGCCGGCCGGCGAGCGCGGTCAGCGCCACGCCGGTGGCCGACCAGATGCCGTAGGCGACCCCCAGCGACATGCCCTCGGCCAGCGCGAGACTCAGGCAGGTGAAGGCCACCAGGTAGCCGGCGAGCACGGCGGCGTACCAGCGGGGGCGGCCCCGGGCGGCCATCCGCAGGGACAGGGTCCCGGCGACCTCGGTGAGGATCGAGCCGGCGAGGAAGAGCCAGGCCATCATGGTGCCTCCTCCTGCCGCGGGGCGGGACGGTGGGAACCGATCTCCACGCAGAGCACACCGGCCACGACGAGCGCGATCCCGGCCAGCACGGCCGGGCTCAGCCGCTCGCCGAAGACCACGGCCGCCCCCAGGGCGGTGAGCATCACCCCCAGGGCGGCCCACACGCCGTAGGCGACCCCCACGGGCGTGCCGCGGCGCAGCACGGCGGCCAGGAAGGTGAACGCGGCACCGTAGCCGGTGACGACGAGCGCGTACCAGGCGGGCTCGTCCAGCGCCGCCTTCAGCGACAGCGTGGCCGCCACCTCGCTGAGCACTGCGGCGATCAGCAGCAGCCACCGCGCCACGGCTCAGGCCGCCAGCAGGGCGTCGGCCACGGCCCGGACGCGCACCCGCTCGTCCGGGTCGAGAGGGAGGATGCCCGAGGCGTCGGCGAACCACGCGCCGTCGGCGATCAGCCGCACGGTCAGCAGCCGGTCCCGGTCCTCGGCCGGCAGGTCCCCGGGCAGCGCGACCCACGGTGCCACCCGCGCGGCCCAGCGCTCCTTGAGCGTTCCGCGCAGCCGCGGGTCGGTGAGCATCACCAGATCCGTCTCGTCGAACTCCCCGGACAGGCACCAGTCGAGGTAGGCGCGCAGGCGCTCGCGGGCGGGCACCTGCTCCGCCGGGGCGGGCAGGCGGCGGGCCATCTGCTCCTCCCAGCCGTCCATCACCCGGTCGACCAGCGCGAGCATCAGCGCCTCCTTCGTGCGGAAGTGGTACATCACCCCGGGCTTGCTCAGGCCCACGTGCCGTGCGGCCGACTCGAGGGAGATGGTGCCACCGCTTCGGAGCAGCTCGAGGGCGCCGCCCAGGACCCGGTCTCGGGAGGAAGTGCTCATGAAAAATGACTTTACCAACCGGAAGGGTGGTGTCACCATGTTACCCAACACCGGTGCGGCGGCCTCGGCCGTCGCACCGTCTCGCGGGCACGACGACGTGCCCGCCCCGACCGTTCCGCGCAGGGCCGCGGAACGGTCGGACTCCAACCCGGACCACCACTCCCAGGAGGACTCGTCCCATGACTTCCGTCCTGCAGCAACGCACCTCGGGCGGCGAGGAGCCGCCCGGCAGCGAGGATCCGCCCGGCGCGCGGTCCCGGCCCACCGTGAACCGCACGGTGTTCGCTGGTTCGGGCGCGACCATCGTCCTGTTCTCGCTGTGGGCGATCTTCTCCCCGGAGCAGGCCTCGACCGTGATCAGCGCCGTGGTCGGCTGGATCGCCACCAACATGGGCTGGTTCTACGTCCTGACCGCCACCGTGGTGACGGTCTTCGTGCTCGTCGTGGCGTTCTCCCGCGAGGGCAGGATCAAGATGGGCCCCGACCACTCCAAGCCGCAGTACAACCTGTTCACCTGGACCGCGATGCTCTTCGCGGCCGGCATCGGCATCGACCTGCTGTTCTTCTCCGTGGCGGAGCCGGTCACCCAGTACTACGGCCCGCCCACCGGGGACGGCGAGACGGCCGAGGCCACCCGGATGGCGGTGGTGTGGACCCTGTTCCACTACGGCGTGAGCGGGTGGGCGATGTACGCCATGATGGGCATGGCCTTCGGCTACTTCGCCTACCGCTGGAACATGCCGCTGAGCATCCGCTCGGCCCTCTACCCGCTGATCGGGCGGCGGGTGCACGGGCGGGCCGGGGACGCGGTGGACATCGCCGCGCTGCTGGGCACGATCTTCGGCGTGGCCACCTCCCTGGGCATCGGCGTGGTGCAGCTCAACTACGGCCTCTTCCTGCTGTTCGGGATCGAGGAGGGCGTCGCCGCCCAGATCGGGCTGATCGTCGTGGCCGTGGTGATGGCCACCGCCTCGTGCGTCTCGGGCGTGGACAAGGGCATCCGCCGGCTCTCGGAGCTCAACGTCCTGATGGCCGTGGCGCTCGTCGTCTGGCTGCTCGTGGCCGGCCGGACCTCGTTCCTGCTCGACGCCATGGTGCAGAACCTCGGCGACTACGTGGCCGCGCTGCCCGGGATCACCCTGGACACCTTCGCCTACACGGGCGCCGCGGAGTGGATGGCGGGATGGACGCTGTTCTTCTGGGCCTGGTGGGTCGCGTGGGCGCCGTTCGTCGGACTGTTCCTGGCGCGCATCTCCCGCGGCCGCACCCTGCGCGAGTTCGTGGTCGCCACCCTGACCGTGCCGTTCGTGTTCATCCTCATCCTGGTCTCGGTCTTCGGCAACAGCGCCCTGGCGATCGTCACGGGCGGCGACGACGCCTTCGGCCAGGTCGCCATGAACACCCCCGAGCGGGCCTTCTACTCCCTGCTCGACCAGTACCCGGGTGCCCCGCTGCTCATCGCGCTCGCGTCACTGGCCGGGCTGCTGTTCTACGTCACCAGCGCCGACTCGGGAGCGCTGGTGATGTCCACCTTCACCTCGACCATCCAGGACCCCACCCAGGACGGGCCCAAGTGGCTGCGGGTGTTCTGGGCCGCCGCCACGGGGCTGCTGACCCTGGCCATGCTGCTGGTCGGCGGGGTGGCCACCCTGCAGGCCGCCACGCTGATCATCGGCCTGCCCTTCTCGGTCGTGATGTACCTCGTGATGATCGGGTTCTGGAAGGCGCTGCGCGCCGAGCGCTCCCAGCGCGAGGGGCTCAGCTCCACGCGCCGCTCCGCGGCGGCCTCGCGCATCCCCGGTCCGGACAGCCACTGGCGCCGCAGGCTCTCCCGGATCGGCTCGTTCCCCGGCCCGAGGGCGGTGCGCCGCTACGAGGACCAGGTGCTGCTCCCCGCCCTGACGGAGGTCGTCGAGGAGTTCAAGGCCCAGGGCCGCGACGCCGAGCTCACCAGCTCGGTGGTCGGCTACCAGGGGCTCTCCGAGCACACGCTCAGCGTGCGCATGGGCGAGGACCGGGACTTCTGCTACCAGGTCTATCCGGTGGCCACCCCGGTGCCCGCATTCGGCGGGCACCGGACCAACCCCGACTCGGACCTCTACTACCGCCTCGAGGTCTTCAACGAGACCGGCTCCCAGGGCACCGACGTCATGGACTGGAGCCACGAGCAGGTCATCAACGACGTCCTCGACAGCTGGGAGGCGCACCTGGCCTTCCTGAGCATCCACGCCGGCCCGTCCAAGATCCAGGACGGCGCACAGGGCCACCCCGACTGGTCCACCGACATCCACGACGTGCCGACGGGGCAGATCCCCGCGGTCAAGGAGGTTAAACCGTGAGCACCACTTTGTTCATCGACGGTCAGTGGCAGGCAGCCGCCCAGGGCGGCACCCGCACCATCGTCTGTCCCGCCGACGGCACCGAGGTCGGCGTCGTCGCCGAGGCCACCGCGGAGGACACCGAGCGCGCGATCGCCGCGGCCCGCCGCGCCTTCGACGACGGCCGCTGGTCCTCGGTGCCGGCCGCCCAGCGCGGCGACCTGCTCCTGAGGGTCGCCGAGCGCCTGCGCGAGCGCAAGGACGAGTTCGCCCGCGCCGAGTCCCTCGACACCGGCAAGCGCCTGGTCGAGTCCGAGATCGACATGGACGACATCACCGCCTGCTTCGCCTACTTCGGCAAGATCGCCGCCGAGCAGACCGGGCGCATCGTGGACGCCGGGAACCCGGACGTCGTCTCGAAGGTCGTCACCGAGCCGGTGGGCGTGTGCGGCCTGATCACGCCGTGGAACTACCCCCTGCTGCAGGCCGTGTGGAAGATCGCCCCGGCCCTGGCCGCGGGCAACACGTTCGTGCTCAAGCCCGCCGAGCTCACCCCGCACACCGCGATCCTCATGATGGAGGTGCTCCAGGAGGTCGGCCTGCCGGACGGCGTGGCCAACCTCGTGCTCGGCGCCGGTGCGCAGGCCGGTGCCCCGCTGTCCTCCTCCCCGGACGTGGACCTCGTCTCCTTCACCGGCGGCGTGCTCACGGGAAGGGCGATCGCCGCCGCGGCCGCGCCGACCGTCAAGAAGATCGCCCTGGAGCTCGGCGGGAAGAACCCCAACATCGTCTTCGCCGACGCGGACTTCGACGCCGCGGTGGACAACGCCCTCAACGCCGCGTTCGTGCACTCCGGCCAGGTCTGCTCGGCCGGGGCCCGGCTGGTGGTCGAGGAGTCCGTCGCCGAGCGCTTCGTCGACGAGCTGGTCCGGCGGGCCGAGGGCATCCGCCTCGGCGGGCCCTTCGACGAGCAGGCCGAGACCGGGGCGCTGATCTCCGCCGCTCAGCGCGAGAAGGTCCACGCCTACGTCGAGTGCGCCCGGGAGCAGGGCGCCCGCATCCGCACCGGCGGCGCCTACGCCACCGGGGCCTCCGCCGACGGGTCGCTGGACCTGGCGCAGGGCTTCTTCTACCCGCCCACCGTCATCGACCGCTGCACCCGCGAGATGGACTGCGTCCACGACGAGGCCTTCGGCCCGACCGTGACCGTCGAGACCTTCACCACGGAGGACGAGGCCGTCGAGATCGGCAACGACACCTACTACGGCCTGGCCGGGGCCGTGTGGACGGCCGACGCCGGCAAGGCCCACCGCGTGGCGTCCCGGCTCCGGGCCGGGACGGTGTGGATCAACGACTACCACCCCTACCTGCCCCAGGCCGAGTGGGGCGGGATGAAGCAGTCCGGCATCGGCCGCGAGCTCGGCCCCACCGGACTGGGCGAGTACCAGGAGCTCAAGCACGTCTACCAGAACACCGCACCCGCCGTCACCGGCTGGTTCTCCCAGCACTGAAGCCGCACCCGATCCTCCGAAGGAGACACGACATGACCGTTCCCAGCTCCACCCCCGCGCCCCAGGACGCCCCCCAGGAGTTCGACTACCTGGTGGTCGGCGGGGGCTCCGCCGGAGCCGTCGTCGCCGCCCGGCTGTCCGAGGACCCGGACGTGACCGTCGGGCTGATCGAGGCCGGGCCCCACGACAAGAACATCGACGAGGTGCTGACCCTCAGCCGCTGGATGGAGCTGCTGGAGTCCGGCTACGACTGGGACTACCCGCTCGAGGAGCAGGAGAACGGCAACTCCTTCATGCGCATGGCCCGCGCGAAGGTGCTGGGCGGGTGCTCGTCGCACAACTCCTGCATCGCCTTCTGGGCGCCCTCCGAGGACATGGACGAGTGGGAGGAGAAGTTCGGCGCCGAGGGCTGGAACGCCGGCACCGCCTTCCGGCTGTACCAGAAGCTCGAGACCAACGACGACCCCGGTGCCCACCACGGCCACGACGGGCCCGTGCACCTCATGCAGGTCCCGGACGGCGACCCCTGCGGCGTCGCGGTCCTGGAGGCCTGCGAGGAGGCCGGGATCCCGCGCACCCCGTTCAACACCGGCAAGACCGTGGTCAACGGCGCGAACTTCTTCCAGATCAACCGCAGGCCCGACGGCACCCGCGCCTCGGCCTCGGTGTCCTACCTGCACCCGGTCGCGGACCGGGGCAACCTCACCATCCTGCACTCCACGCAGGCCAAGCGCGTGGTGATCGAGGGCGGCCGGGCCGTCGGCGTCGAGGTCGTGGACAACGCCTTCGGCACCGGCCGCACCGTGCGCGCCCGCCGCGAGGTGGTCGTCTCCGCCGGGGCCATCGACACCCCGAAGCTGCTGATGCTCTCCGGGATCGGCCCGGCCGAGCACCTGCGCGAGGTCGGCGTGGACGTGCTCGTGGACGCCCCCGGCGTGGGCTCGAACCTGCAGGACCACCCCGAGGGCGTGATCCAGTGGGAGGCGAAGAAGCCCATGGTCACCGAGTCCACCCAGTGGTGGGAGGCTGGGATCTTCACCCAGGTGGACCCCGACACCGACCGGCCGGACCTGATGATGCACTACGGCTCGGTCAACTTCGACATGCACACCTACCGGCAGGGCTACCCGACGGCCGACAACGCCTTCTGCCTCACCCCGAACGTCACCCACGCCCGCTCCCGGGGCACGGTGCGGCTGCGCTCGCGGGACTTCCGCGACAAGCCCCGGGTGGACCCGCGGTACTTCACGGACCCCGAGGGCTACGACATGCGGATCATGATCGCCGGGATCCGCAAGGCCCGCGAGATCGTGGCGCAGCCGGCGCTGGCCGAGTGGGCCGGGCGGGAGCTGTTCCCGGGCCAGGACGTGCAGACGGACGAGGAGCTGGCCGACTACGTCCGCCGCACCCACAACACCGTCTACCACCCGGCCGGCTCCTGCCGGATGGGCCCGGCCGACGACGCGATGTCGCCGCTGGACCCGCAGCTGCGGGTCAAGGGCGTCGAGGGCCTGCGGGTGGCCGACGCCTCGGTGATGCCGGAGCTGGTCACCGTCAACCCGAACATCACCGTCTACATGATCGGGGAGCGGGCGGCGGAGCTCATCGTGGCCGACCGCGCCGTGGACCAGGCGGAGGAACTCGTGGCGACCGAGGTCTGAGAGCGCGCCGCCCACGCCTCCGGCACAGCGAACGGGCCCGGCACCTCCTGGGGGAGGGGCCGGGCCCGTTGGCTGCGCCCGGGCGGAGCCGGTCCGCCCCCTTGCTCGTCCGCTCCGGCCCGCGCGAGGCCGGAGCGGGCGGCACGCCCGGGCGCACGACGACCCGTCATGCCGCGAACAAGGCCGAGCGCACCGCCACTTCGAAGCCTTCGATGTGGTGGCGAGCGAGCCCGGAGGCCCTGTCCTCGTTGCCGTCGATGACTGCCTGCAGCAGCTCGAAGTGCTCGTGGACGTGCTCGGTCAGGCGGGGCAGCTGGTCGATGACCAGGCACCAGATCCGGGTGGCGAGGTTGTTGTAGCGGATGAGAGTGTCCTCCAGGTGCGGATTGCCCGCGGCCTGGTAGACGGCCCGGTGGACCATGGCATCGCAGGCCAGGATCTCCGTGACGCTGGCGCGGTCGATGTCGAAGGCGCCGACCTGCTCCCGGATCCCGGCCAGCTCCGAGCGCATGGAGGGGGTGGCCACCCGGGCGGCACGAGCGGCGGCCAGCGGCTCCAGCTGCAGCCTGATCTCGGAGACATACGCCAGATCGGTGATCTCCACACGCGTGGCGAAGGTCCCCCGCTTGGGGTAGCTCACCACCAGGCGGTCGACCTCGAGGCGCTTCAGGGCCTCCCGCACCGGTGTGCGCCCCATGCCCAGGCTCCTGGCCAGGACCTCGTCGTTGATGGGCTCGCCGGGGCGGATCTGCAGGGTCAGCAACTGGTCGCGGATGGCCGCATATGCGGTCCCGGCCAACGACGCCCGCTGCGGTGATGTCCGCTCTGCCCCGATGCTGCCCACGGTCACGGGTCCTCCCAGCTTCATTTCCGGCCGACCCTTGACCGGTCGGCCGGTGTTACCTACGCTACAGGAAAGTCTAATATATAAGTCGCACACTTCAGGTGTACATGTGTTGAGGAGGCTTCCATGACTCTCGTGGAGAAGGTTGAGGCACCGGTCGGCCACCAGGCGGCTCCTGCGGACGCGGCCACCGGGGAGACCCGCTGCCAGTTCGTGTTCGCCGCCAGGTGCCCCGACCGGCCGGGAGTGGTCCACGCCGTCACGAAGTTCCTGCTCGACCAGGGCTGCAACATCAAGGAGCACCAGCAGTTCGACGATCCGGTGCGCGGCGTCGTGCATCTGCGGACCGCCTTCACCGGATCGCCCCGGCTGACCCGTCGAGGACTGGAGCAGGACTTCTCCTCCATCGCGGAGCAGTTCGGCATGAGCTACAGCTTCCACGACCCGACTCCGCCGCGGCTGATGGTCATGGTGTCCAAGAGCGGGCACTGCCTCAACGACCTGATCTTCCGCTGGCGCGCCGGTGGTCTCGGCGGTGAGATCGCCCTGGTCGTCTCCAACCACGACGACCTGCGCCCCATGGCGGAGGCCGCAGGACTGCCCTACCTCCACATCCCGGTCACTGCCGAGACCAAGGACGGCGCGGAGCGGCAGCTCCTGGCCCTCGTGGAGGAGCACCGGATCGACCTCGTCGTGCTGGCCCGCTACATGCAGATCCTGTCCGACGACCTCTGCCGGGCGCTGGCGGGCCGGGCCATCAACATCCACCACTCGTTCCTGCCCGGCTTCAAGGGGGCCCGGCCCTACCACCAGGCCTACGCCCGGGGCGTGAAGCTCGTCGGTGCCACCGCTCACTACGTCACGGCCGACCTCGACGAGGGCCCCATCATCGAGCAGGAGGTCATCCGCGTGGACCACACCCACGATCCCCGCGCGCTGGCCACGGTCGGCCAGGACGCCGAGGCCCTGGCTCTCTCCCGTGCGGTTCGCTGGCACTGCGAGCACCGCGTGGTCCTGGACGGTGCCAGCACCGTCGTCTTCCGCTGAACACCAACAGTTTCCTCATCGCACCCATCTCAGGAGAAACACATGTCCAGTTCACCGCGCATCGTCATCATCGGCGCCGGGATCGTCGGCACCAACCTGGCCGATGAGCTCGTCGCCCGCGGCTGGAACAACATCACCGTGCTCGACCAGGGCCCGCTGAACATGCCCGGTGGTTCCACGTCCCACGCACCGGGGCTGGTCTTCCAGACGAACCCGTCCAGGACCATGACCAAGTTCGCCAACTACACCGTCGAGAAGCTGAAGTCCCTCCAGCTGGACGGCACGAGCTGCTTCAACCAGGTCGGCGGTCTGGAGGTGGCGACCACCGAGACGCGATGGGCCGACCTGCACCGCAAGCACGGGTACGTCGCCTCGTGGGGGATGGAGGGGCGGCTGCTGAGCCCGGCGGAGTGCAAGGCGCTCTACCCGCTGCTCGACGAGGAGCTGCTGCTCGGCGGCCTGCACGTGCCCAGCGACGGCCTGGCCCTGGCGGCTCGCGCCGTGCAGCTGCTGATCCAGCGGACCACCGAGGCCGGGGTCACCTACTGCGGCTCCACGGAGGTCGTGGACGTGGAGCAGTCCAACGGACGCGTCACGGGTGTCCGCACCGCCGACGAGGTCATCCCGGCCGACATCGTGGTCTCCTGTGCCGGTTTCTGGGGTCCCAGGATCGGGCAGATGGTCGGGATGGACGTGCCGCTGCTGCCCCTGGCCCACCAGTACGTCAAGACCACCCCGGTGGAGGACCTCAAGGGCCGCAACGAACTGCCCAACGGTGCCGGCCTGCCGATCCTGCGCTTCCAGGACCAGGACCTCTACTACCGCGAGCACGGTGAGCGCTACGGCATCGGCTCCTACGCCCACCGGCCGATGCCGGTGGACCTGGACGACCTGGGGGCCTTCGCCCCCACGGAGATCGACGAGCACCACATGCCCTCCCGGCTGGAGTTCACCACCGAGGACTTCCTGCCCGCCTGGGAGGCCTCCAAGCAGCTGCTGCCCGGCCTGCGCACCAGCGAGATCGAGGACGGGTTCAACGGCATCTTCTCCTTCACCCCCGACGGCGGTCCGCTCATGGGCGAGTCCTCCCAGGTCGAGGGCTTCTACGTCGCCGAGGCGGTGTGGGTGACCCACTCCTCGGGCGTGGCCCGGGCGATGGCCGAGCTGATCACCACGGGGCGCTCGGAGACCGATCTGGGGGAGTGCGACGTGAACCGTTTCGAGGAGGTGCAGCTCAGCCCCTCCTACGTCAGCGAGACCTCCCAGCAGAACTTCGTGGAGATCTACGACGTCCTCCACCCGCTGCAGCCGCGCCTGTCCCCGCGTGACCTGCGGGTCAGCCCCTTCCACGCACGGCATAAGGCGCTGGGGGGCTACTTCCTGGAGTCGGGCGGCTGGGAGCGGCCGTACTGGTTCGAGTCCAACGCCCGGCTGCTGAAGGAGCTGCCGACGGAGTGGCGCCCGCCGGCCCGGGACGCCTGGTCGCAGATGTTCAGCTCGCCCATCGCCGCTGTCGAGGCGTGGAAGACGCGCACGGCCGTGGCCATGTACGACATGACGCCGCTCAAGCGCCTGGAGGTCTCCGGCCCCGGTGCCCTGGCCCTGCTGCAGCGGCTCAGCACCGGGAACATGGACAAGAAGCCCGGCGCGGTGACCTACACCCTGCTGCTGGACGAGGCCGGCGGGATCCGCAGCGACGTCACCGTCGCCCGCCTGGACGACCGGACGTTCCAGGTCGGGGCCAACGGCAACATCGACCTGGCCTACCTCACCCGCGAAGCGCGCGCGCAGACCGAGGGCACGGTGCCCGGGGGGTGGGTCCAGGTGCGCGACACGACCGGTGGGACCTGCTGCATCGGGCTGTGGGGTCCGCTGGCCCGTGAGGTGGTCTCGGCCGTCAGCGACGACGACTTCTCCAATGACGGCCTGCGCTACTTCCGCGCCAAGAAGGCCCGCATCGGCGGGGTGCCCGTGACCGCCATGCGCCTGTCCTACGTGGGGGAGCTGGGCTGGGAGATCTACACCAGCGCCGACAACGGCCAGCGTCTGTGGGACGTGCTGTGGGAGGCAGGACAGCGCCACGGGATCATCGCCGCGGGCCGGGCCGCCTTCTCCGCGCTGCGCCTGGAGAAGGGCTACCGGTCCTGGGGCGCGGACATGACCACCGAGCACAACCCGTACGAGGCCGGGCTGTCCTTCGCCGTGAGCGCCGCCAAGGAGTCCTTCGTCGGCAAGGACGCCCTGGAGGGCCTCAGCGAGGACACCGTGGACCGGCGGCTGCGCTGCCTGACGATCGACCGGACCCAGTCCGTCGTGCTGGGCAAGGAGCCCGTCTTCCACCAGGGCGAGCCCGTCGGCTACGTCACCAGCGCCGCCTACGGCTACACGGTGGGCAAGCCGATCGCCTACACCTACCTGCCGTCCTCGGTCCGGATCGGCGACACGGTGGAGATCGAGTACTTCGGCACCCGCATCCCTGCCACGGTGACCGCCGACCCGCTCTACGACCCGGAGATGAAGCGCCTGCGCGGCTGACCCGAGCCGCCACGCCGATCTCCCCAGACCTGCGGCCCTGGCCCTGCCTCGCCACCGGGGTCAGGGCCGCAGACCACCTCCGCCGCGGAGACCGTCCACGACGGCTGCCGCCGCCCACCACCGTCCAACGAAGGGATCAGACCATGATCGGCTCGGAAACCATCAACGACTATCTGTCACGCCTGGCGTCCCGCGCGCCCACGCCGGGAGGCGGGGCCGCGGGGGCGCTGCACGCGGCCCAGGGCGCCGCCCTGATCGCCATGGTCGCGCGCTACACCACGGGCGCCAAGTACGCCGAGCACGAGGACCGGTCCCGCAGGATCGCCGCCCGGGCCGACGAGATCATCCCGGCCACGATGCAGGTGGCCGACGAGGACGAGAAGGCCTTCGCGGCGGTGATCGCCGCCTACGGCCTTCCCCGGGTCTCCCCGGGCGACCGCACCGCGAGGTCCGCGGCGATCCAGGAGGCCACCGTCATGGCCGCTGCTCCGCCCCGCCGGCTGATCGAGCTGGCGGAGGAGGTCGTCGAGCTGGGGCAGGAGCTGGCGGAGATCAGCAACCCCCAGGTGATCAGCGACGTCGCCGCTGCCTGTGAAGCGGCCCGGGCCGCGATCGCCACCGCCCTCATCACCCTGGACATGAACATCGGCGCCATCAAGGACGAGCGGACGCAGGCCGAGTTCAAGAAGGAGGTCCGCCGGGCCGACAACGCCATCGTCCTGGCGCAGGCAGTGTCCGACCGCGTGCGGGAGAAGGTGGCCGCATGAGCGCGCTGCCCCTGGCCGGGGCTCCGGTCGCGCAGAAGCTGCGGGCCGAGACCGCCGAGAACGTCAGCAGGCTCCGCGGGAGCGGTGTGGTGCCCCGGCTGGCCGTCGTGGTGGCCACGGACAACGAGGCCACGCTCTGGTACGTCCGGTCCATCGCCCGGGCGGCAGAGAAGGCCGGCGTGGAGTGCGCGGTCGTCGACCTCGGCGCCGACGCGCGCGCAGAACGGATCGCCTCCGAGCTCACGCGCCTGAGCGCCGACGACGCCACCCACGGGATCATCCTGCAGACCCCGCTGCCGCCGGGCGTGGACGCCGACGAACTGATCGGCGCCATCGACGCGGGCAAGGACATCGACGGCGCCAATCCTCTGAGCCTGGGGCGTCTGACCGTGGGCCAGGACGCCTTCGCCCCCGCCACGGCCCGCGCGGTCGTGGAGATCCTGGAGCACTACGACGTGCCCGTCGCGGGCCGGCACGTCACCGTGGTGGGCCGCTCTGCGGTCGTCGGCAAGCCCCTCCTGCAGCTGCTGCTGCAGCGCGACGCCACGGTCACCGTCTGCCACTCCCGGTCCCGGCCCCTGGACCGGTACACGCGTGAGGCGGATGTCGTGGTGGCCGCAGTCGGCCGCCCCGATCTGCTCACCGGCGACCAGGTGCGTGCGGAAGCCGTGGTCGTCGACGTCGGCACCAACGTCCTCGAGGACGGGCGGCTCGTCGGGGACGTGGAGCCCACCTCGACGGCCGCCGTCGCCTCCGCCCTCACGCCGGTTCCCGGCGGCGTCGGCACGGTGACCACGGCCCTGCTCGTGCTGCACACCACGCAGGCAGCGCTGCAGCTGAGCGAGGCCCCGGCCGCCGCGGCCGCCCGCTGCGGAGGCTGAGTCACAGCACCTGGCGGATGTGGGTCTCGAAGTCCCGGACATGGTTGAACATGATGGTGCCGGCCTCCTCGGGGTCGCCCTCCAGGACGGCCGTGAGCAGGGCGTGGTGGACGCTGATGTGCTCCTGGAGCGCGGGCAGCCGGTCGGCGACCACGCACCAGATGCGTGTGGCCAGGTTGCTGTAGCGCTCCAGGGTGGCTCGTAGGTGGGAGTTGCCGGCTCCCACGTAGACGGCCCGGTGGATGCCGATGTCCCAGCGCAGGGCTTCATCCCCGCCCAGCTGCGCGGTTCCCTGGGCCAGCACCTCGTCGCGGAGCTCCTCCAACTGGGGCCGGGCCGCCCCGCCCCGGCGTTCCGCCGCCAGGCGGGCCGCCAGGGGTTCGAGGACCTCGCGCACCTGGGAGATCTCCGACAGGGCCGTGATGTCCACGGTCGTCGCGAACGTGCCGCGGCGCGGATAGGTCACCACGAGGTGTTCGGACTCCAGGCGCTTGATGGCCTCCCTCAGCGGCGTCCGTCCCACGTTGAGCTCCTGGGAGAGGCGCCCCTCGTTGAGCGGCGCTCCCGGAGGGATGTCGAGGAAGATCAGCCGGTCCTGCAGCCGGAGGAACGCCTGCTCGGCCAGGGAGAGAGGGTGGTCGGGGGTTTCGGTGGGCGTGAGGGACATGACGGGACTGCGCGCCTTCCGGTCGCGTCGGAGGAAGCGCAGTGGCGGGACGGCCCGGGACGCAGGCTCCGCGTGTGCCGCCCTCCTCCATACCAAAGTTCGGGGACTAATACGGGCACAGTATATAAAACCGCGGGAGGTCAGTGCTCCGTGCGGATCGGTGGGGCGTCGTCCCGATCCCCCGGGGACCTCGGAGGACGACCTCCCCGCACTCCCTAACAGCGGGGCGCCGGGCACCCCGAAGTCCGGTCGGCCGTCACCCGGCGGGCATCCCCCGGGTTCCTCGGGCAGTCCGGCCAACACGTCGGAGCAGGCATGGCGGACCCGCTGCGGGGCGGATCGGAAGGGCCGCGCTGCTGGAAGGGGAGAGGCCTCCCGGGAGGAGCCCGGAGGAGACCCCCGTCCGGGCCCCGCCGGTGATCACAGGGCGGTGCGCATGGTGTGCTCGAAACTGGTGACGTGCTCGAGGGCCAGCTCGGCGGCCAGGTCGCCCCGGCCGGCGATGATCGCCTCCAGCAGCTCCACGTGCTCGTGCGCATGGCCGGGCGCCAGGGGCACCCGGTCCAGCACCAGGCACCAGATGCGGGTGGCGAGATTGTCCAGCCGCACCAGCGTCTCCTCCAGGTGGGCATTGCCTGCGGCCTTGTAGATCAGGCGGTGGACGGCGAGGTCCGTGCGCAGGAAGGCCTGTTTCGTCGGGGCCTCCTCCGTCAGGCCCTCGAGGGTGTCGACCAGCGCTCGCAGTTGTTGCCGGACGTCCACAGGGGCTGCCAGCGCGGCCTTGTGCGCCGCCAGCGGCTCGAGGTGGCGCCGCAGTTCGGACACGTCGGACAGCTCGGTGATGTCGACCTTGGTCGCGAACGTGCCGCGGCGAGGGTACGACACCACGAGATGGTCGGTCTCCAGCCGCTTGAGCGCCTCCCGGACGGGCGTGCGGCCGACCCCGAGCTCGGCGGCCAGCTGGACGTCGTTGAGCGGGGCGCCGGGGTGGATCTCGAGCATGGTCAGGCGATCGCGCAGCTCGCTGTAGGCCTGGTCGGCCAGCGAGGCGGGAGCGGTGCCGGTATAGCCGCTGACGGCGATCGCACTCATGACGTCACACCTCGTTCCTGGGGCCTTCCGGGGACCCATTGACACCACTTTCCGGCTTAGCATACCGTAGAACCACATCTGATATATCAACTACGTATGAGAAATCCACCACTACTCCTAGGAGCGCTGGGATGCCGGACCTGACCACCCACCTTGCCGCGGCCGACGCCGAGATCGCGGCGGCCATCGACGCCGAGCTGCACCGTCAGCAGTCCACGCTGGAGATGATCGCCTCGGAGAACTTCGCCCCCCTCGCCGTGATGGAGGCCCAGGGCTCGGTGCTGACCAACAAGTACGCCGAGGGCTACCCGGGCCGGCGCTACTACGGCGGCTGCGAGCACGTCGACGTGGTGGAGCAGCTGGCGATCGACCGGCTCAAGGCCCTGTTCGGCGCCGAGCACGCCAACGTCCAGCCGCACTCCGGGGCCCAGGCCAACGCCGCGGCCATGGCCGCGCTGCTGAACCCCGGGGACACGATCCTGGGCCTGGACCTGGCCCACGGCGGGCACCTGACCCACGGGATGAAGCTGAACTTCTCGGGCAAGCTCTACCGGGTGGCCGCCTACGGTGTCTCGGCGGAGGACCACCGGATCGACATGGCCGAGGTGGAGCGCCTGGCCCGTGAGCACCGCCCGAAGCTGATCGTGGCCGGCTGGTCGGCCTACACGAGGCAGCTGGACTTCGCGGCGTTCCGCCGCATCGCCGACGAGGTCGGGGCCTACCTGATGGTCGACATGGCCCACTTCGCCGGGCTGGTCGCCGCGGGCCTGCACCCCAACCCGGTGCCCTACGCCGACGTGGTCACCTCCACCACCCACAAGACCCTGGGCGGTCCGCGCGGCGGGGTGATCCTCAGCAAGGCCGAGTACGCCAAGAAGATCAACTCCGCGGTGTTCCCCGGCCAGCAGGGCGGCCCGCTGGAGCACGTGATCGCGGCGAAGGCGGTGGCCTTCAAGTACGCGGCCGGCGAGGAGTTCGCCGACCGCCAGGCCCGGACCCTGGAGGGCGCGAAGATCCTGGCCACCCGGCTGCTCTCCCCGGACGTGATGGCCACCGGGATCAGCCTCGTCAGCGGGGGCACGGACGTGCACCTGGTGCTGGTGGACCTGCGCCACTGCGAGCTCGACGGCCAGCAGGGCGAGGACCGGCTGCACAGCATCGGGATCACGGTCAACCGCAACGCGGTCCCCTTCGACCCCCGTCCGCCCATGGTCTCCTCCGGGCTGCGGATCGGGACCCCGGCCCTGGCCACCCGCGGCTTCGGGGCGGAGCAGTTCACCGAGGTCGCCGACATCATCGCCGAGGCCCTCATCGCCGCCCCCGGGGCGGACCTGAGCGACCTGCGGGACCGGGTCGCCGCCCTGGCCGGCGCCTTCCCGCTCTACCCGACCCTGTCCGCCCCGGTCCTGAACGGAGTCTCCTGATGGCTGATCTGCTCCCCGAGCACCCCGACTTCCTCTGGCACAACCCGGACCCCAAGCCCTCCTACGACGCGGTGATCGTCGGCGGCGGGGGCCACGGCCTGGCCACCGCCTACTACCTGGCCTCCCGCCACGGCATGACGAACATCGCGGTGCTGGAGCGCGGCTGGCTGGCGGGCGGGAACATGGCGCGCAACACCACGATCATCCGCTCCAACTACCTCTGGGACGAGTCGGCCGCGATCTACGAGCACTCCCTCAAGCAGTGGGAGGTCCTGCCCGAGGAGCTCGACTACGACTTCCTCTTCTCCCAGCGCGGGGTGATGAACCTCGCGCACACCCTGGGCGACGTGCGCGAGTCGGTGCGCCGGGTCAACGCGAACAAGCTCAACGGGATCGACGCGGAGTGGATCACCCCGGAGCAGGTCAAGGAGCTGTGCCCGATCATCAACCTCGACGACGGGCTGCGCTACCCGGTCATGGGCGCCACCTACCAGCCGCGGGCCGGGATCGCCAAGCACGACCACGTGGCGTGGGCGTTCGCGCGCAAGTGCGACGAGCTGGGCGTGGACATCATCCAGAACTGCGAGGTCACCGGGTTCCTCAAGGACGGCGACCGGGTGGTGGGTGTGGAGACGTCCCGCGGGATCATCCACGCCGGCAAGGTGGGCCTGTGCGGGGCCGGGCACTCCTCGGTGCTGGCGGAGCTGGCCGGGTTCCGGCTGCCGATCCAGTCGCACCCCCTGCAGGCGCTGGTCTCGGAGCTGCACGAACCGGTGCACCCCACCGTGGTGATGTCCAACCACGTCCACGTCTACGTCTCCCAGGCCCACAAGGGCGAGCTGGTCATGGGGGCGGGGGTGGACGCCTACAACGGCTACGGCCAGCGCGGGGCCTTCCACGTGATCGAGGAGCAGATGGCCGCGGCCGTGGAGCTGTTCCCGATCTTCGCCCGCGCCCACGTGCTGCGCACCTGGGGCGGGATCGTCGACGTCACCCTGGACGCCTCGCCCATCGTGTCCAAGACCCCGGTGGACCAGATGTACGTCAACTGCGGCTGGGGCACCGGCGGCTTCAAGGGCACCCCGGGGGCCGGGTACACCTTCGCCCACACCATCGCCACCGACGAGCCGCACCCGCTCAACGAGCCGTTCTCCCTGGAGCGGTTCGAGACCGGGATCCTGATCGACGAGCACGGCGCCGCCGCCGTGGCCCACTAGGAGAGAGACCCACGATGCTGCTGATCGAGTGCCCCAACTGCGGGCCGCGCGACGAGACCGAGTTCCAGTACGGCGGAGAGGCCCACGTGCCCTACCCCGAGGACCCGTCCCAGCTCTCCGACAAGGAGTGGGCCGAGTACCTCTTCTACCGCAACAACCCCAAGGGCCTGCTCGCGGAGCGCTGGGCGCACTCCGTCGGGTGCCGGCGCTGGTTCAACGTGGTGCGCGACACCGTCACGTACGAGATCAAGGCCGTCTACCGCATCGGCGAGCCCCGGCCTGCCGTGCAGACCGGTCAGCCCCAGTCCCAGCCCCAGATCGGAGGTGCCCGATGACCGCCCAGCCCAACCGCCTCTCCCCGGGTCGCGTCGACGGCAACAGCATCGACCGCGACGCCCTCGTCCGCTTCACCCTGGACGGGAGGGAGCTCACCGGATTCGCCGGGGACACCGTGGCCTCGGCGCTGCTGGCCCACGGGGTCGTCAGCTGCGGGAACTCGATGTACCTCGACCGCCCCCGCGGGATCCTGGCCGCCGGGGTGGAGGAGCCCAACGCGCTGGTGAAGGTCACCGCCCGCTCTGCGGCGGACGTGGACGAGTCCATGCTGCCGGCCACCACGGTGGAGCTCACCGACGGCCTGTCCGCCACGTACCTGCGCGGGCTGGGGCAGCTCGATCCCCGGAAGGACGAGGCCTACTACGACCACAAGCACGTCCACACCGACGTCCTCGTCGTCGGGGCCGGCCCGGCGGGGCTGACCGCCGCCCGCGAAGCGGCCCGGACCGGCGCGCGGGTCCTGCTCATGGACGAGCAGCCCCAGGCCGGCGGGTCGCTGCTGTCCGGGCGCGCCGAGGAGATCGACGGGCAGCCCGCCCTCGCGTGGGTGGGCGAGACCCTCGCGGCCCTCGACGCCGAGCCCGAGGTGACGGTGCTGAACCGCACCACGGCGTTCGGCAGCTACGACAGCAACTACGTCGTCGCCGTCCAGCGGCGCACCGACCACCTGAGCCCCGACCAGCGGGCGGCCGTCGGAGCCGGGGTCTCCCGGGAGCGGATCTGGCACGTGCGCGCGGGTCAGGTCGTGCTCGCCACCGGCGCCCACGAGCGCCCCGTCGTGTTCGCCAACAACGACCGGCCCGGGATCATGCTCGCCTCCGCGGTGCGCACCTACCTCAACCGCTACGCCGTCGCCGCCGGCAGCCGGGTGGTGGTGGCCACCACGAACGACTCCGCCTACGCCCTGGTGGAGGACCTGGCCGCCGCCGGCGTGGAGGTGGCCGCCGTGGTCGACTCCCGTCCCGAGCAGAGCGCCCGCGCCGCCCGCGCCGCCAGCACCACCGGGGTGCGGGTGCTCGCTGGCTGCGCCGTGGTCGACACCGCCGGGGACGGGGAGGGCGGGCGGCTCAGCGCCGTGACCGTCAGCGCCCTCGACGAGTCCGGGGAGCTGACCGGTCCCACCACGACCGTGGACGCCGACCTGCTCGCCGTCTCCGGCGGGTGGACCCCCGTGGTCCACCTGCACAGCCAGCGGCAGGGCCGGCTGCGCTGGGACGAGACCCTCGCCGCGTTCGTGCCCGCCCTGCCGGTGCGCGACCAGCAGACGGCCGGGGCGCTCAACGGCACCCTGGACCTGGCGGGCTGCCTCGGCGAGGGGGCGCGGGCCGGTGCCGAGGCCTCCTGCCGTGCCGGCTTCGACACCTCGGCCCAGGAGCCGAGCGCCGCCCCGCAGACGTTCGCCGCGCCCCGGCCGCTGTGGCTGGTGCCCGGTCCCGACGGTGGGTCCTCCGACTGGACCCGTCACTTCGTGGACCTCCAGCGGGACCAGACCGTGGCCGACGTGCTGCGCTCGACCGGGGCCGGGATGCGCAGCGTCGAGCACGTGAAGCGCTACACCTCGATCTCCACGGCCAACGACCAGGGCAAGACCTCCGGGGTCAACGCCATCGGTGTCATCGCCGCCGCGCTGAAGGACCCCGACGTGGGCGGGATCGGCACCACCACCTACCGGGCCCCGTACACCCCGGTGGCCTTCGCCGCCCTGGCCGGACGCCGGCGCGGGGACCTGTTCGACCCCGCGCGCCTGACGTCCATCCACCCCTGGCACCTGAGCCACGGGGCGCTGTTCGAGGACGTGGGGCAGTGGAAGCGCCCCTGGTACTACCCGCAGGAGGGCGAGGACATGGACGCCGCCGTGCTGCGCGAGTGCGCCGCCGTGCGCACGGGCGTGGGGTTCATGGACGCCACCACCCTGGGCAAGATCGAGATCCGGGGGAAGGACGCCGGGGAGTTCCTCAACAGGATCTACACCAACGCCTTCAAGAAGCTCAAGCCGGGCATGGGCCGCTACGGGGTGATGTGCACCCCCGACGGGATGGTCTTCGACGACGGCGTGACCCTGCGCCTGGACGAGGACCGCTACCTCATGACCACCACCACCGGCGGCGCCGCGAAGGTGCTGGAGTGGCTGGAGGAGTGGTCCCAGACCGAGTGGCCGGAGCTCGACGTGGTCTGCACCTCGGTCACCGAGCAGTGGTCCACCGTCGCGGTGGTCGGACCGAAGTCCCGCGCCGTGATCGCCGAGCTGGCCCCGGAGCTGGACGTGTCCAACGAGGCCTTCCCCTTCATGGCCTTCCGCGAGACGACCCTGGCCTCCGGGATCCCTGCCCGGATCGCCCGGATCTCCTTCTCCGGGGAGCTGGCCTTCGAGATCAACGTGGCCTCCTGGTACGGGCTCACGGTGTGGGAGGACGTGGCGGCGGCGGGCGCGAAGTTCGGGATCACCCCGTACGGGACCGAGACCATGCACGTGCTCCGTGCCGAGAAGGCCTTCCCCATCGTGGGCCAGGACACCGACGGCACCGTCACCCCGCAGGACCTGGGCATGGACTGGGTGGTGTCCAAGACCAAGGACTTCATCGGCAACCGCTCCTACGCCCGTCCCTCCGCCACCAGCGACGACCGCAAGCAGCTGGTGGCCGTGCTGCCCACCGACCCCGCCTTCCGCCTGCCCGAGGGCGCGCAACTGGTCAAGGCCGGCACGCCCATCACCCCGCAGGCCGCCCCGGTGCCCATGGAGGGATACGTGACCTCCAGCTACCGCAGCGCGGCCCTGGGCCGCACCTTCGCCCTGGCCCTGGTCAAGGGCGGGCGTGCTCGCATCGGCGAGACCCTCCAGGCGCCCCTCGACGGGACCCTGGTCGACGTCGTCATCGCCGAACCCGTGCTCTACGACCCCGAAGGGAACCGCCGAGATGGCTGAGCAGCTCCTCACCGACATCACCACCCTGCGCCGCAGCCCCCTGAGCCACCTCCACCAGCAGCTGGCGGACGCGGCCGTCGCGGGGGAGCGGGGCGTGTCCCTGCGCGAGATCCCCTTCCTGACCATGGTCGGGATCCGCGTCGACCCCGCCACGGCCGCCGCCGGCGCGCTGGCCGCCAAGGCCGGGGTTCCCCTGCCCGCAGGCCACGGGGCCGTCACCGGCACCCCGGGCGGCACCGCCGTCCTCTGGCAAGGACCCGACGAGTTCCTGCTCGTGGGCCCCGAGGAGCCGGCGGGTGCGGCGGCCGGGCACTCCGGTCTCCCGGGCGATCCGCGTGCCCAGGAGCTGGTCCGCGCCCTGGGCCAGGAGCCCGGCCAGGTCGTCGACCTCTCCGCGAACCGCACCACGCTGGAGCTGTCCGGGCCCTCCGCCCGAGCCGTGCTGGAGAAGGGCTGCCCGATGGACCTGCACCCCCGGGTCTTCGCCGTGGGCACCGCCGTGGCCACCACCCTCGGCCCGGTCCAGGTGGTGCTGTGGCGCACCGCGGAGCAGACCTGGCGCATCATGCCGCGGCCCTCCTTCGCCGAGTACGTCGCCCGGTGGCTGCTGGACGCCATGACCGAGTTCGCGTCCCCCGAGGTGCCCTGATGGCCCTGTCCGCCCTGGACCTGTTCTCCGTGGGGATCGGGCCCTCCTCCTCCCACACCGTGGGACCGATGCGCGCAGCCCGTCTGTTCGCCGAGGGGCTGCGCGCGGACGCACTGCTGGACTGCGTGGTCAGGGTCCGTTCCGAGCTCTACGGCTCACTCGGGGCGACCGGGTGGGGCCACGGCTCCGACAAGGCGGTCATCCTGGGCCTGCAGGGCCAGGACCCGGAGACCGTGGACACCGACACCGCCGACGACCAGGTGCAGGCGAGCACGGACCGCGGGCAGCTGTGCCTGGCCGGGACCCACCCGATCGCCTTCGACCGCTCCGGGGACGTGGTGCTGCACCGGCGCAAGTCCCTGCCCGCCCATCCCAACGGCATGACCTTCTTCGCCTACGCGGCCGACGGCGGCCTGGTGCGCGAACGCACGTACTACTCCGTGGGCGGCGGCTTCGTCGTCGACGGGGACGCAAGCGGTGCGGACCGGGTCGTGGCCGACACCACCGAGGTGGCGCACTCCTTCACCACCGGCGGTCAGCTGCTGGAGATCTGCCGCCGCGAAGGGATGAGCATTGCCGAGGTGATGGCCGCCAACGAACGCTCCTGGCGCTCCGATGCGGACACCCGGGCGGCGCTGCTGGGCATCTGGGCGGTGATGCAGCAGTGCGTGGAGAACGGGTGCACCCGCACCGAGGCCACGCTGCCCGGGGGCCTGAAGGTCAGACGCCGGGCCCCGGCCCTGCGGGCGCGGCTGCGGGCGAGCGAGGAGGTCGCGGCCGCCACGGGGAGCCCGGTCGCGGACCCGCTGCAGGCCATGGAGTGGATCAACCTCTACGCCCTGGCCGTCAACGAGGAGAACGCCTCCGGCGGCCGGATCGTCACCGCTCCGACCAACGGGGCCGCCGGCATCATCCCGGCCGTGCTGCACTACTACGCCCGCTTCGTCCCCGGCGCCGGTGAGGACGGGGTGGTGACCTTCCTGCTGACGGCGGCCGCCATCGGCATCCTCATCAAGGAGAACGCCTCCATCTCCGGGGCGGAGATGGGGTGCCAGGGCGAGGTCGGCTCGGCCTGCTCCATGGCCGCCGCCGGCCTGTGCGCGGTGCTCGGCGGGACCCCGGAGCAGGTGGAGAACGCCGCGGAGGTCGGCATGGAGCACAACCTCGGCCTGACCTGCGACCCCGTGGGCGGGCTGGTGCAGATCCCCTGCATCGAGCGCAACGCCATCGGGGCCACCAAGGCGGTCAACGCCGCCCGCCTGGCCATGCACGGGGACGGCGAGCACAAGGTCTCGCTGGACCAGGTCATCAAGACCATGCGCGAGACCGGCAACGACATGAAGATCAAATACAAGGAGACCTCCCGTGGTGGCTTGGCCGTCAACGTCATTGAGTGCTGAACAGCAGCGTCCGCAGGTCGATCAGAAGACCGCCCCCGGGGCGGCGAACGAACTCGTGCTGACCCTGGACTGCCCCGAGACCCTGGGCATCGTCCACGCGGTGAGCGGAGTGCTCGTCGACCACGGGTGCAACATCGTCGAGCTCACCCAGTTCGACGACCGCCGGCTCGGCCACTTCTTCATGCGCGTCCACGTGGCCTCGGCCACGGGGGAGGCGCTGGACCGGGAGGCTCTGCTGGCGGACCTGGCTCCGGTGGCGGAACGGTTCGGGATGCGGTGGGAGCTCAACGAGCACGGAGCCAAGCGGCGTGTGCTGGTGATGGTGTCCAAGTTCGGCCACTGCCTCAACGACCTGCTCTTCCGCGCCCGGACGGGCGAGCTGCCCGTGGAGATCGTGGCGGTGGTCTCCAACCACCGCGACCACCAGCGACTGGTGGAGTGGCACGGCATCCCGTTCTACCACCTGCCCGTCACCCCGGAGACCAAGCCGGAGGCGGAAGCCCGGCTGCTGGAGCTGGTGGATCGCCTGGAGGTGGACCTCGTGGTCCTGGCCCGGTACATGCAGGTGCTCAGTGACTCCCTGGCGACCCGCATGGAGGGGCGGGTGATCAACATCCACCACTCGTTCCTGCCCAGCTTCAAGGGCGCCAAGCCCTACCACCAGGCCTACGACCGCGGTGTGAAGACCGTGGGCGCCACCGCCCACTACGTCAACGCCGAACTCGACGAAGGGCCCATCATCGCTCAGCAGGTGGTGCAGGTCGACCACACCTACGGACCGGAGGAGCTCGTCGCCGCCGGCCGGGACACCGAGTGCAAGGCGCTGTCCAACGCCGTGAAGTGGCACTGCGAGGGACGGGTCGTCCTCCACGGGAACAAGACCGTCGTCCTGCGCTGAGAGCGCGGTCCCACCTCATCCCGTTCCGGGCGCCCCGAGGACTCCCCGAGCTCCTCGGGGCGCCCGCCCCGTCATGGTCCTCCACCGCGTGCCCCTTCCGGGGCATCCGCTTCCACGCCACCTCCCGACCGGCCGCTCCAGTTCCCAGGGGTCAGGACCGGTGATCTGCGACGACCGCTCTGCCCCGGGCCGACCCGATCCGGCTCCGTGAGGCTGCAAACACCGAGGCCGGTGCGCTGCGGAGGGTCCCGGCCGCTCGACCTCGTCGGTGCGCGCCCTCCTCCGCCGACGCGCCCGGGAAGGGCGGCAGGCAGTTCTCCCCGGAGCCGTTCCTGCGCCGCGTGGGCGACGAGGTGCTCACCTCTCCCGCACAGGGCACCGCACCGAAGGGTTCCGGTCCCGCCGCCCTGTACTCGCCGGCCGAGACCAGGGCCGTGGACCACATGATCGTGGATCTCCTGCGGAACCACCTCCCTGCGCCGGCGTGCCGCAATCCGTGGTCGCCCACCCGTCCCACGGGCGGAGCCCCGCACTGGAGTCCGGGACCGGGTGGCCGACGTCCACGGCCCCTTGCGACGCGGCCTGGACGACGGCGGTCCGATGCGGGCGACCTTCCCACCGGGCGCCTGCACCGCAGCGCCCGGGATCCGCGCGACGGAGATCATCCATTGCCTCCAACCACCAGCACGAGACGTGTGCACCCGGGCCACGGGCTGCATCAGCCCGGTGGCCGGGACGGCGCCCGATGCCGCGATCCGCACCTTCGAGCTCCCAGGCTCCCGGGTGCGGCAGGGCCTCGGAGGAGACCTCGGTCAAGGCCGCGCCCCTGCCGAAAGCCGTGGGCGCCCGGCTCGATGCCGCAACGGGTCCGGAGCGGGCGGAGGCCCGCTCGGGAGCCGTGGAGCTTGCCCGGGGAACTGCGCCGACAGCGCAGGACGGTCGGTGGGGGCACGGCTGGCAGGCCATCGACGGTCACATCGCGCCTCGAGGGTGCGCGAACGGTCCCGACCTCTGGCCCCGCAAGAATATAAGTGATATATCTGTTGGCGACAGCATGAGATCCGAGTCGACCGGGAGGAGCCTGTGATGCACAAGGTTCAGGGTGTGGTGTCCAGGGGCAAGAACCAGCCGGTGAGCGTGGAGACGATTCTGGTGCCTGATCCGGGGCCGGGGGAGGCGTTGGTGGAGGTGCTCACCTGTGGGGTGTGCCAGACCGATCACCACTACGTGGAGGGCGGGGTGGGGGACGACTTCCCGTTCCTGCTCGGTCACGAGGCCTCCGGGATCGTCGCGGCCGTGGGCGAGGGCGTGAGCGACCTCGCCGTGGGGGATGCGGTGATCCTCAACTGGCGGGCGGTGTGCGGGGCGTGCCGGGCGTGCAAGAAGGGCACCCCGTGGTACTGCTTCAACACCCACAACGCCACCACCAAGATGACCTTGGAGGACGGCACGGAGCTGACCCCGGCGCTGGGCATCGGTGCCTTCGCCGAGAAGACCCTGGTGCACGCCGGGCAGTGCACCAAGATCGACGGTGAGCTGGCCCCGGAGCAGTACGCGGCCGTGGGGCTGCTGGGGTGCGGGGTGATGGCCGGGATCGGGGCGGTGCTCAACACCGCGGCCGTGGTCCGCGGGGAGTCGGTGGCGGTGATCGGCTGCGGCGGGGTCGGTACGGCCGCGGTGGCCGGGGCGGTGCTGGCCGGGGCGACGACGATCATCGCGGTGGACCTCGACGAGGAGAAGCTGGCCACCGCGCGGGCGTTCGGGGCCACCCACACGGTGAACTCCCGCACCACCGACCCGGTGGCCGCGATCCGGGAGCTCACGGGCGGGTTCGGCGCCGATGTGGTGATCGACGCCGTCGGGATCGCCGCGACCTTCCGGCAGGGCTTCGAGGCCCGGGACCTGGCCGGGCGGTTGGTGCTGGTGGGGGTCCCGGCCCCGGGCACCAGCTGGGAGATCCCGCTGGACGAGGTCTTCGGGAGGGGCGGGGCGATCAAGTCCGCCTGGTACGGCGACACCCTCCCGTCGCGGGACTTCCCGATGCTGGTGGACCAGTACCGGCTGGGCCGGCTGGATCTGGACGGCTTCGTGTCGGAGCGGATCACCATCGACGGGGTCGAGGCGGCGTTCGAGAAGATGAAGGCCGGGAAGGTGCTGCGCTCCGTCGTGGAGCTCACTCCCGCCCCCGGTTCCACGGCCACGGCCGTGTCGGGGCGGACCGAGCCGGTGGAGGCGACCCGATGAGCGGCGGCGACGTCACCGGGGTGGACCCGGTCCCCGCCCACGACCCCGCCCCGGACGGGCAGCGTGAGCACCGGGCGGACCACGGTGCTGCTGCGGCCCTGCGCACGGACGCGGCCGGGCGGGTGCGCCTGGAGCACCTGGTGACCTCCGGGACGTTCTCCCTGGACGGGGGGACCTGGGAGGTGGAGAACAACGTGTGGATCGTCGGCGACGACCAGGCGTGCCTGGTCATCGACCCCGCCCACGACCCGGCCAAGGTGGTGGAGGCCGTCGGCGGGCGGGCGGTGGCCGCGATCCTGCTCACCCACGGCCACGACGACCACATCCGCGCCGTCAAGGAGGTCGCCGGCCAGGTGGGCGCGCCGATCCATCTGCATCCGGCCGACACGATGCTGTGGGAGCAGGTCTACCCGGCCACCGCCGTCGACGCCGAGATCGCCGACGGGGACACGTTCGAGCTCGGCGGGCTGACCCTGACCGCGGTGCACACCCCGGGGCACTCCCCGGGCTCGGTGTGCTTCACCGCCCCGGGCCTGGGAGCCCACGGGGTGGTGTTCTCCGGGGACACCCTCTTCGCCGGCGGGCCCGGGGCGACGGGGCGGTCCTACTCCGACTTCGACACGATCATCGCCTCCATCCGCGACCGGCTGCTGACCCTGCCCGGGACAACGGAGGTGCTCACCGGCCACGGGGAGCCCACCACCATCGGCGCCGAGGCGCCCCACCTGGAGGAATGGATCCACCGCGGCCACTGACCACCTTCCGGGCCGTTCTCCACGAGGGCGACCGGATCCCCATCTCAACCGACACCGCATGGGCGGACCTCAAAGGAGTGGTTCTGCATGACGTATGTTCTTCCGTTCACCGAGATCGATCTGTCCGACCTGGACCGGGTGGGGGGCAAGAACGCGTCCCTGGGGGAGCTGATCCGCAACCTCAGTGGCGCCGGGGTGCGGGTGCCGGGGGGGTTCGCCACGACGGCGGAGGCGTTCCGGGAGTTCCTGGCCGCGGACGGACTGGACGGGCGGATCGCCGAGACCCTCGAGGGCCTCGACACCGGTGATGTGGGTGCTCTGGCGGCCGCGGGGGCGCGGATCCGGTCGCTGGTCCGGGCCGCCCCGCTGCCGGTAGGGCTGGAGGGCGAGATCCGGGATGCCTATGCGCAGCTGGTCGCCTCCGAGGGTGGTGCGGAGGCGTCCTGGGCGGTGCGCTCCAGCGCCACCGCCGAGGACCTGCCCGACGCCTCCTTCGCCGGGCAGCAGGAGACGTTCCTCAACGTCCGTGGCGTGGAGAACGTCCTGGCCGCCGTCAAGGACGTCTTCGCGTCGCTGTACAACGACCGGGCCATCGCCTACCGGGTCCACCACGGGTTCGCCCACGCCGAGGTCGCCCTGTCGGCGGGGATCCAGCGGATGGTGCGCTCGGACATCGGCGCCTCGGGGGTGATGTTCACCATGGACACCGAGTCCGGGTTCACGCAGGCGGTGTTCATCACCTCCTCCTACGGGCTCGGCGAGGCGGTGGTGCAGGGGGCGGTGAACCCGGACGAGTTCTACGTGCACAAGCCCGCCCTGGCGGCCGGCCGGCCGGCGGTGCTCAAGCGCGGACTGGGGGAGAAGGCCCTGCAGATGACCTACACGGAGTCCCGGGAGCTCGGGGCGACGGTGGGCTTCGTGCCCGTGCCCGAGCAGCTGGCCCGGCGGTTCAGTCTCACCGACGCCGAGGTGGAGCAGCTGGCCCGGTACGCGGTGGCGATCGAGGCCCACTACGGCCGTCCGATGGACATCGAGTGGGGCAAGGACGGTCTCGACGGGGGCCTCTACATCCTGCAGGCCCGCCCGGAGACGGTCGTCTCCCGCCGGGCGACCGGGACCGTCTCCCGCTACCGGCTCCACGAGACGGGGGAAGTGCTGGCCGAGGGCCGGGCGATCGGCCAGCGCATCGGCGCCGGACAGGTCCGGATCCTGTCCTCGATCGACCAGATGGCCTGCTTCCAGGACGGCGACGTCCTGGTGGCGTCCATGACCGACCCCGACTGGGAGCCGATCATGAAGAAGGCCGCCGCGATCGTCACCGACCGCGGGGGGCGCACCTGCCACGCGGCCATCATCGCCCGCGAGCTGGGCATCCCCGCGGTGGTCGGGGCCGGGGACGCCACCACGGTACTGGCCGACGGGAACCCGGTGACGGTCTCGTGCGCCGAGGGAGAGGCAGGGCGGGTCTACGCCGGCCTGCTGGACTACACCGTGGAGGAGACCACCCTGGGCTCCATGCCCGAGGCGCCGCTGAAGGTGATGATGAACGTGGGCACCCCGGAGCAGGCGTTCAGCTTCGCCGCCCTGCCCCACCACGGCGTGGGCCTGGCGCGGCTGGAGTTCATCATCAACCGTCAGATCGGCATCCACCCCCTGGCGCTGCTGGCGCTCCAGCGCGGCGACCCGGCGCTGCCGGAAGCGGTGGCCGAGCAGATCCGGGAGCGGATCGGCGCCTACCCGGGCCCTCGCGAGTACTACATCCAGCGCCTGGCCGAGGGCATCGCCACGATCGCCGCGGCCTTCGCCCCTGCCCCGGTGATCATCCGGCTGTCGGACTTCAAGTCCAACGAGTACGCCAACCTGCTGGGCGGCCCGCAGTTCGAACCCGCCGAGGAGAACCCCATGCTCGGGTTCCGCGGGGCCTCCCGCTACCTGTCCCCGGCGTTCCGGGAGGCCTTCGAGCTGGAGTGCGCGGCGGTCACCCACGCGCGCACCGTGATGGGGCTGAGCAACATCAAGCTCATGGTCCCGTTCGTGCGCACCGTCGCGGAGGCCGAAGGGGTGATCGCGCTGCTGGCCGCCAACGGCCTGAAACGGGGGGTGGACGGGCTGGAGATCGTCATGATGTGCGAGCTGCCGGCCAATGCGCTGCTGGCCGATGAGTTCCTGGACCACTTCGACGGGTTCTCCATCGGTTCCAACGACCTCACCCAGCTCACCCTGGGCCTGGACCGGGACTCGGCGCTGGTGGCCGGCTCCTTCGACGAGCGCGACCCGGCGGTGAAGAGGCTGCTGGGAATGGCCATCGCCGCCTGCCGGGCTCGGGGCAAGTACGTGGGCATCTGCGGCCAGGGCCCCAGCGACCACCCCGACCTGGCTCAGTGGCTGCTGGAGCAGGGCATCGACTCGGTGTCGCTGAACCCCGACGCCGTCGTCGACACCTGGCTGTCCCTGGCCCGCACCACGCCCCACCCCGGCGTGTGATCGGCCCCGTCCTGGCGCCATGCGCGCCAGGACGGGAACACCGATCTGCAGACACGGCACGAGAGAGGCGAGCAAGGACGTGACCGAAACCTGCCCCGTGGCGTTCTTCCTGTCGGACAGCACGGGCATCACCGCTGAGACCCTGGGCAACACCTTGATCACGCAGTTCCCGGACCAGCGCTTCGAACGCCACACCGTGCCCTTCATCACCACCGTGGACCACGCGCGCCAGGTCGCGGCCCGCATCGAGGCCGTGGCGGTCACCGGGCGGGTGCCGGTGGTGTTCTCCACCGTCGTCGACCCGGACATCCGCGGCATCCTCGCCGGCAGCCGGGGGTTCTTCGTGGACCTGTTCGGAGCCCACATCCCCCAGCTCGAGGCCGCGCTGCACACCACCGCGAGCCTGCGGCCGGGCAGAGCCCACGGGCTGGGGGACACCCTGCGCTACCAGTCCCGGATGACGGCGGTCGAGTACGCCATGGAGCACGACGACGGCCAGTCCGTCCGGGCGCTGGAGCGAGCGGACCTCATCCTCATCGCCCCGTCGCGCTGCGGCAAGACCCCGACCACCATGTACCTGGCCCTGCAGCACGGCATCCGTGCCGCCAACTTCCCCCTGGTGGACGAGGACTTCGATCGCCGGTCCCTGCCGCAGCCCCTCGCACGTCTCAGGGGCAAGTGCTTCGGCCTCACCTCACAACCCCTCCGGCTCAGCCAGGTCCGCCAGGAACGACGACCCGGAACGGTCTACTCCTCCCTCGCCCAGTGCTCCTACGAACTGCGCAACGCCGAGGAGCTGTACGCCCTCAACGGCATCCCGTACCTCAACTCCGCCTTCATGTCCGTGGAGGAGATCTCAGCCACGATCCTCCAGAAGACGCAGATCGACGAGGCGGTCCAGGAAAGAAGCGGCCGCCGACCTTGAGTTCAAGAAGCGTGTGTCGTGGGCGCTCGGTCACGGATGTCGAAGCCCAGGCGCCTGCTGATGGTGGAACAGGCAGCTTTGAGGTCCTCGCACATGGCGTGCATGGCTTCCTCGGTGAAGCGGAACGCCGGGCCGGAGACGGTGACCGCAGCGACGACGGTGCCCAGGTGGTCGCGCACCGGGGCGGCGATGGCATTGAGGCCGATCTCCAGTTCCTCCAGGGCGGTGGCATGGCCCTGGGCGGCGACATCGAGCAGCTGCCGCTCCAGCCGTCGCCGGGAGGTGACCGTACGCCCGGTGAAGGCCTTGAGCCCCAGCGTCGACAGCAGGGTGGCGCGCTCTGCTGAGGGCAGGGCGGCGAGCAGGACCTTGCCGGTGGAGGTCGCGTGCACGGGAGTGAGGCTGCCGATCCAGTTGTGAGTGCCCAGAGAGGTCGGGCCGATCTCCTGGGCCACATTCACCGCGACCCCCTCCCGCAGCACGGCCAGGTTGACCGTCTCGCGATGCTCCTCGGCGAGCCGGCGCATCTCGTCGTGCGCCTCGGTCACCAGGCTCAGCCGGGCTGGGATGGCGTGGGCCAGGCGCAGGATGCCGAAGCCGAGACTGTACTTTCCTCGATCCTCGTTCTGGGTCACCAGGTCGCGCGCCTCCAGGGCGCTGAGCAGGCGCGAGGCAGTGGACTTGTGGACTCCGAGCTCCTGGGCCACCTGGACGACGCTGGCGCTGCCCAGGTGGCCCAGGAACTCCAGGGCGGTGATGGCCCGATCGACGGACTGGACGCCGCCGGGCGTCACCCCGTCCTTGACTGCCAGGTCCTCAGGAACGGACGGTGGCCGCGACGAGGAGTCTCCGGGGGCGATCATGTTCGTCATCCTACTGATGATGCACGTCCGGTCCCGCCGGTGGCCGATTCCCGCGGGCAGGACCCGTCCGGGCTCCCGGGGATGCTTTCGGGAATCCCTTGACAGCGGGTGGATCTCCGCCGGAGACTCTTCCCCAACGATGCGTTGCGCAATACGCGCCATGTTGCACCCCCAGTGCGGACCGTTGTGCCTGCCCGTGCATCCCCGTCCGAGGGGATGCACGTCCCGCGACCAGACCGAGAGCATGTCGAGAGAAGAGGCCCGAGAGTGAATGGTGGATGTCGCGGCGCAGGCCAGGCTGTCCTCCCGGTGGAGAAGTCTTGATCCTGGCCGATAGTGTGCCAGGGGAGAGGACGGATCTGCTCGGCACGGCACCTCACTTCGGTTCCGCCGAGACCCTCCGACGGCGGCGCAGGACCGAGCGGTCCACGTCGTCACTCGTGGCCGTGGCCATGGAGCGCAACAGCGCAGCGCCTGCCTCGAGCAGGGCGCCGCGCAGTGCGCAACGTGGGGTCGTGTGTCTCGGGGCAGAAATGACCGTACGACCGACGCAGTGACGCGCAGATCTCTGCGGCGTATCGACAACTCCAGATGATCACCTCGGGCCACGACAAGCGTGAGCAGTCAGTGCCCGGTCAAGAAAGGAAGATGTGATGCACAAGGTTCAGGGTGTGGTGTCCAGGGGCAAGAACCAGCCGGTGAGCGTGGAGACGATTCTGGTGCCTGATCCGGGGCCGGGGGAGGCGTTGGTGGAGGTGCTCACCTGTGGGGTGTGCCAGACCGATCACCACTACGTGGAGGGCGGGGTGGGGGACGACTTCCCGTTCCTGCTCGGTCACGAGGCCTCCGGGATCGTCGCGGCCGTGGGCGAGGGCGTGAGCGACCTCGCCGTGGGGGATGCGGTGATCCTCAACTGGCGGGCGGTGTGCGGGGCGTGCCGGGCGTGCAAGAAGGGCACCCCGTGGTACTGCTTCAACACCCACAACGCCACCACCAAGATGACCTTGGAGGACGGCACGGAGCTGACCCCGGCGCTGGGCATCGGTGCCTTCGCCGAGAAGACCCTGGTGCACGCCGGGCAGTGCACCAAGATCGACGGTGAGCTGGCCCCGGAGCAGTACGCGGCCGTGGGGCTGCTGGGGTGCGGGGTGATGGCCGGGATCGGGGCGGTGCTCAACACCGCGGCCGTGGTCCGCGGGGAGTCGGTGGCGGTGATCGGCTGCGGCGGGGTCGGTACGGCCGCGGTGGCCGGGGCGGTGCTGGCCGGGGCGACGACGATCATCGCGGTGGACCTCGACGAGGAGAAGCTGGCCACCGCGCGGGCGTTCGGGGCCACCCACACGGTGAACTCCCGCACCACCGACCCGGTGGCCGCGATCCGGGAGCTCACGGGCGGGTTCGGCGCCGATGTGGTGATCGACGCCGTCGGGATCGCCGCGACCTTCCGGCAGGGCTTCGAGGCCCGGGACCTGGCCGGGCGGTTGGTGCTGGTGGGGGTCCCGGCCCCGGGCACCAGCTGGGAGATCCCGCTGGACGAGGTCTTCGGGAGGGGCGGGGCGATCAAGTCCGCCTGGTACGGCGACACCCTCCCGTCGCGGGACTTCCCGATGCTGGTGGACCAGTACCGGCTGGGCCGGCTGGATCTGGACGGCTTCGTGTCGGAGCGGATCACCCTCGACGGGGTCGAGGCGGCGTTCGAGAAGATGAAGGCCGGGAAGGTGCTGCGCTCCGTCGTGGAGCTCACTCCCGCCCCCGGTTCCACGGCCACGGCCGTGTCGGGGCGGACCGAGCCGGTGGAGGCGACCCGATGAGCGGCGGCGACGTCACCGGGGTGGACCCGGTCCCCGCCCACGACCCCGCCCCGGACGGGCAGCGTGAGCACCGGGCGGACCACGGTGCTGCTGCGGCCCTGCGCACGGACGCGGCCGGGCGGGTGCGCCTGGAGCACCTGGTGACCTCCGGGACGTTCTCCCTGGACGGGGGGACCTGGGAGGTGGAGAACAACGTGTGGATCGTCGGCGACGACCAGGCGTGCCTGGTCATCGACCCCGCCCACGACCCGGCCAAGGTGGTGGAGGCCGTCGGCGGGCGGGCGGTGGCCGCGATCCTGCTCACCCACGGCCACGACGACCACATCCGCGCCGTCAAGGAGGTCGCCGGCCAGGTGGGCGCGCCGATCCATCTGCATCCGGCCGACACGATGCTGTGGGAGCAGGTCTACCCGGCCACCGCCGTCGACGCCGAGATCGCCGACGGGGACACGTTCGAGCTCGGCGGGCTGACCCTGACCGCGGTGCACACCCCGGGGCACTCCCCGGGCTCGGTGTGCTTCACCGCCCCGGGCCTGGGAGCCCACGGGGTGGTGTTCTCCGGGGACACCCTCTTCGCCGGCGGGCCCGGGGCGACGGGGCGGTCCTACTCCGACTTCGACACGATCATCGCCTCCATCCGCGACCGGCTGCTGACCCTGCCCGGGACAACGGAGGTGCTCACCGGCCACGGGGAGCCCACCACCATCGGCGCCGAGGCGCCCCACCTGGAGGAATGGATCCACCGCGGCCACTGACGGACCGCTTCCCTGCAGGGCCTTCGACCTCGGTCGAAGGCCCTGCAGGGACCATCAAGCTCTCAGACGCCCCTCACCCTTTGAGGCTGCCCCCGCAGGCGCATGGTAGATGCCGCCGACCGTACGACGAAGGAAAACCGTGACCGAGAACCCCATCCGCGTGGCCATTGCCGGCGTGGGCAACTGTGCGTCGTCCCTGATCCAGGGCGTGCACTTCTACGCCGACGCCGACCCCACCACCACCGTGCCCGGGCTGATGCACGTGGTGTTCGGCGACTACCACGTCTCCGACGTGCAGGTCGTGGCCGCCTTCGACGTCGACGCCGCGAAGGTCGGGGCCGATCTGTGCGAGGCGATCACCGCCGGCCAGAACAACACCCTGCTCTTCGCACCCGTTCCGCACACCGGGGTGACCGTGCAGCGCGGGCCCACCCTCGACGGGCTCGGTGCCTACTACCGCGAGGCGATCCAGGAGTCGGAGCAGGAACCGGTGGACGTGGCCGCCGCGCTGCGGGCGGCGCAGGTGGACGTGCTGGTGTCCTACCTGCCGGTGGGCTCGGAGGAGGCCGACCGCTTCTACGCCCAGGCCGCGATCGACGCCGGGGTGGCCTTCGTCAACGCCCTGCCGGTGTTCATCGCCTCCACCCAGGAGTGGGCGGGCAAGTTCGCCGAGGCCGGGGTGCCGATCGTGGGCGACGACATCAAGTCCCAGATCGGGGCCACCATCACCCACCGGGTGCTGGCGAAGCTCTTCGAGGACCGCGGCTACGTCCTGGACCGCACCTACCAGCTCAACGTGGGCGGGAACATGGACTTCATGAACATGCTCGAACGCACCCGGTTGGAGTCCAAGAAGATCTCCAAGACCCAGGCGGTGACCTCCAACGTGGTCAAGGAGCTCGGGACCAAGGACGTGCACATCGGCCCCTCGGACCACGTGCCGTGGCTGGAGGACCGCAAGTTCGCCTACGTGCGCCTGGAGGGCCACGGCTTCGGCAACGCCCCGATCTCCCTGGAGTACAAGCTGGAGGTCTGGGACTCCCCGAACTCCGCCGGGGTGATCATCGACGCGATCCGGGCGGCGAAGATCGGCCTGGACCGCGGCATCGGCGGCCCCCTGACGTCGGCCTCGGCGTACTTCATGAAGTCCCCGCACATCCAGCAGCCCGACGACCTCGCCCGGGCGAACCTCGAGGCCTTCATCCGCGGCGAGCTCGAACGCTGAGCGCCCCGGATTCGCGGAGGCCTCCCGCAGCGTACAACAGCAGCCGATCGGTCGGCCATGAGCACCCGTGAACCCGCCCTTCTGCAGAAGGAGGACCCTCGGTGACCACCGGCTTGTTCTCGGCGGCTCGGGCGTCCCGGGAAAGTTCTGCGGACGGAAGCTCTCCCGCTCCGTCCCCCGTGACATGGTTCGACGACGAGGAGTGTGCCATTTCCGCCGTGACAGGAAGTACGTGTTCGTACTGCACCGGGCCCGGGAGCGACTGAGTGACGGATCGCGATGTGCGGGCCGGAGCGAGGCCGGGTTCTGGTATGACCGTGCACTGCTGCAGGAAGGATGTGGTGAGATGAGCGTTTCCCTGGGCATTCCGCAGGTCCGTGGTGCCGAGCTGGTGCCCAGTGGTGCTGGGCGCGCGGCGGGGCTGGTGGACCGGCATGGGCGCCGGGCCACGGATCTGCGGCTGTCGGTGATCGACAAGTGCAATCTGCGCTGCACCTACTGCATGCCCGCCGCCGGGCTGCCCTGGCTGCCGGCGGCCCAGCTGATGTCCCCGGCGGAGATCACCCGGATCGTGGGCATCGCCGTGGACCTGCTGGGGGTCACCGAGCTGCGCCTGACCGGCGGCGAGCCGCTGGTGCGCCCGGACCTGGAGGAGATCGTCGCGGCGGTGGCCGCGGCCCACCCGGGACTGCCGATCTCGCTGACCACCAACGGGATCGGGCTCACCACCCGGGCCGCGGGCCTGGCGGCGGCGGGGCTGGGCCGGATCAACGTCTCCCTCGACAGCCTGGACGCGGACACCTTCGCCGCCCTGGCCCGCCGGGACCGGCTCGCCGAGGTCCTGGCGGGGGCGGAGGCCGCGGCCGCGGCCGGGCTGGTCCCGGTGAAGATCAACGCGGT
>NZ_JAMBOG010000023.1 GCF_023715525.1 Kocuria rosea
CAGCACAATGCGCGCCCGCTGCACCAGCCCGGCTCGCACCGAGGAGGACCGCACCAGCCGAGTCAGCTCCGCCCGATCTCCGTGGCGCAACAGCAACGCCGGCGCCGGATGATTCGCCATACTCCATGGTCATCCCCACTGAAGCGTCAAGCAACTAACCACACGCGCCACTAGGACGAATACGGCGGCGGTAGTGGGGGCGGGTCCGAATGGCCTGACGGCTGCTGTGATGCTGGCTCGGGCGGGGCTGGAGGTGACCGTCCACGAGGCGGGGGACGCCCCGGGCGGGGCCTGTCGGTCGGGGCGACTGTTGGGGGAGGGTGTCATCAGTGACTTGGGGGCCGCCGCCCACCCGTTGGGTGTGGTCTCTCCGGTCCGTACGGGAAGATGTCCTCCACCAACACTGCTCGGGCCTTGACCCGTTCATCCCAGTGGCTGTGGAGTGTGCTGGTGTGTCGTCGGTGGCGCTCAATAGAGGATCGTCTGTGGCAGTCCGGTGTGCAGGGAGAGCGTGGCGGCCTCGGCGATGGCCTGCGCGCGCAGTCCATCGCCCAAGGTGGCCGGTGGGGTCGTGTGCTCGTCGAGGGCTGACACGAACGCCGCCAGCGCCGCCGCGTACGTGGGCTGGACGCGTTCGAACCATCCGGGGTGCAGGCCGTCGGTCGTGGCGGTGGAGCCGAGGAAACGTGTGAGATTGCCGGCGCGCATGCGACCCGATTCGGCCATGCCGGCCGATCCGAGGACTTCGATGCGTTCGTCGTAGCCGTAGCCGGTGTGACGCACGCTGTCGATCTGCACGAGTGCACCGGAGGGCAGACGCAGGGTCGCGATCGAGGTGTCGACGTCGCCGATCTGTCCGACCCGCGGATCGGACAGTGCCGAGCCCATCACGTGCACCTCGACCGGGTCGCAGCCGGTGATCCAGCGCGCGAGATCGAAGAAGTGCACGGTCTGATCGCGCAGCTGTCCGCCCGAGACCTTGAGGTAGTCGATCGGCGGCAGCGACGGGCCGCGGGAGGTGAGTTGCACCAGGGCGATCTCGCCGAGCTCACCGGAGTCGACCACGCGTTTGAGGGCGGCGTGGTCGCGGTCGAAGCGCCGGTTGAAGTCGACCATCGCAGGAATCCCGGCGGCCTCGACGTAGGCGACGACCTCTTTGGCGTGGGCGAGGTCGAGGTCGATCGGTTTCTCGACGAGGGCGGCGATCCCAGCATCGGCGGCGCGACGCAGATGCGCAGCATGCGTGTCGGTCGAGGAGGCGATGAAGACGGCATCCACCTCGGCGGGATCGAAGGCCTCCTCGAGGCAGCGGGCGGGGCGGGCGCCGTGGGCTGCGGCGACGTGCGCTGCGCGGGCGGGGTCGAGGTCGTAGACGTAGCGGAACTCCACTCCCGGGTGGGCCGCGAGACTGTGGGCGTGGACGGAGCCGATGAATCCGGCGCCGATCAGGGCGAAGCGCTGCATGCTCACCCTCAGGAGACCATGATGTCGAGCAGGTTGCGCATGGTGGTGGCGACCTTGAGGAAGTCGTGCTCGTTGGCCTTGTCGCTGAACATCTCCGACACCCACCAGCCGTCGTAGCCGGTGGACTGGATCGCCTCGATCCACTGCTGCAGCGGGATCGCCCCACCACCGATGACCACGTTGCGGTGCACGCTCTGGTCCGGCACGTCGTTCTGCCGGTCGAGGTCGAGCCCGTCGGAGATGTGCGCGGCCTTGATGAGCTCCTTCGGGGTCGCGGCGACCTCCTCGAGGGTGTCCCCGGTGGTCCAGTAGTGCCAGGTGTCCAGGGCGATGCCGACGTTGTCACGACCGGCGCGTTCGATGATCTCCAGCGCATGGCGGTGCCGGTTGAGGTTCGACCAGGCCAGCGGCTCGAGGTAGAGGTCCAGGCCGTGGCCGGCCGCGATGTCGGCGGCCTCGCGCACGTTGGACGCGGCCGCCGCCAGGGCCTCGTCCTCGGTCGATCCGAGCGTCCCGCGGTAGCGGGAGTCCTCGGCGGTGAGCCTCCCGGCCTTGAAGTCCTTGACGACGTTCCAGTCGACCGGACCCGTGCACAGCTGCACGATCGGTGCCCCGACCACCACGGCGATGTCGCACATACGCGTGACCTCGGCGAGGAAGCCGTCCCGCGCCGCGCCCTGGCGTTCGAGGTCCAGCACCGCGCCGATACCGGTGACCTCGAGATCCTCCAGCAGCGGCAGCAGCGACTCGGCGGAGTAGCCTGCGTCGAGGTAGCGGTAGAGCTTCGGGCTCTGCAGCTCGATCCCGCCGTACCCTGCCGCCTTCGCCACGGCGATGTCGTTGACGACGTTGCCGTAGAAGGTCGTGGTGACGTTCATCGAGAGCTTGGTCATGGTGCGACTCCTCCGGGCGACAACATTGTCCTGACAATAGGTCTGCCAGAAGTAGAGTGCACGCAACGGCTGACGTCAAGGTGGGTCTTGCGCCGCACCGATGGCGACCGGGGCGAGGAGGGACTCCCAGACCCGTACGGGCTTTCCCTGAGCCCCTCGATCCTTCCGTGTGCGCAGGTCCCCGCTGCTCCACCGGGCCGATGCCGTAGCCGCGGTCCTGTGCATCGCAGGGCTGTGTCCGGCGCTGAGCGCCTCGGCGGGGCGACACTGGTCTCGCCTCCTCCGGTGGGCTCGCCTCAGGCGTCCTCGGTCTCCGGGCCGGCCTCGTCCTGGCCCCGCAGGGCCGGATCCTCCGACGCGTCGCTGTCGCCGCTCACGACCGGTGCTACGGGCGCGTCCGCCTCAGAGGTTCCCGTGAGGGAGTCGGGGCAGGGCGCTGTCACGCGGTCTTGATTCTTGCCGCCGGGAGCACCGGGAACACCCGGCCCCCGGGTGCTGCGGGGTCCTGGTCAGGCCTTGAAGTGGGTGCTGGTCGGGCCCTTGCCCACCTGGGCGACGAGGTCGGCGGCCAGATCCCGCAGCTTGATGTTGCGGTGGCTGGAGGCCGCCCGCAGGATCTCGAAGGCCCTCTCCTGGGTGCAGCGGTTCTGGCCCATGACGATGCCCACCGCCAGGTCAATGGTCGTGCGCGATTCCATGGCGGCTTTGAGGTCGGCTGCGGTGTCGCGGTGGCGGGCCAGGCGCACCGCCAGGCGCAGCACCGTGGAGGCGGAAGCCACCTGGGCCTGGACCACCTTGATGGTCGCCGCGTCGTAGGTGTCGGCGGTGTCGGCGTAGACGTCCAGCCCGGCCTCGGCCTCCCCGCCCAGGTCGAAGGGCACCCCCAGGGCCGAGAGGATCCCCGCTTCGGCGGCGGCCTTGCCGTAGGCCGGCCACCGGGGATCGGTGCGGGTATCGGCCACGTACACCACCCGGTGCTCGCGGGCGGCGGTGAGGCAGGGCCCGTCGCCGTAGTGGTACTGGATCTCGTCCAGCGCCTCGGCCCGGTCGCTGGAGGCGGCCACGGTGGCGGAGCGCTTGGGGCGCAGCAGGGTCACCGCGCACCACACCTGCTCCCCGTCCCCGGCCAGCGCCTCGGCGATGGAAGCGGTGAAGGCGTCGAGGAAGCCGGTGATGTCCTCGCTGGCGAGCAGCAGCTCGTGTAGCTCCGCCACGGAACCCCCGCCCGGTGGGTGATCTGACATGATCGGTCCTTTGCTCGGTTCGGGGAGCACCCCGGTGCTCTGGCGCGAGGCACCCGCCCCGGGGTGGGTGGGGTGGGGCCCTTATTTCCCGGGTGTTCCGGGATCGGTGTCGTTGCGCCCCTCGCCGTCCTGGGCCGGGGCCCGATCGTCGGCAGCACCGTCGTGGACCGGGTCGGGGTGGCCCTGGAGCAGGTCCGCGGCGTAAGGGGCTTTGGGCGGGGCGAGGTCGGCGAGGATCTCGTTGGCGGCCTGGGCCAGCAAATCCCGCTGCAACCGCGGCAGGGTCAGGGCGTGGTGCAGATAGGCGTCCAGCTCCAGCTCGGACACGTCCCCGCCGATGCCGAAGTAGTACAACCACAGCTGGGCCCGGTCGATGCCGGCGGCGACCATGGTGACCCGCAGGCACCGCGCCTGCTCGTGGACGGTCGCCTCGTCGTCGGCACCCCACGGCGTTCCCATCAGCGATCCTCCTGTGGTCCTCGGGCGGTTCTGGGGGTGGTCCTAGGCCGTCTCCAGCACTGCGGCGGCGACCTCGGCCACCCGCCGCCCCTGGGTGCGGGCCTGCTCGAGCAGTACGGTCCGGGCGCCCTCGGCGCTGAGGTGGTCCCGGGCCATCAGCACCCCGGAGGCCACTCCGATGGCCTCCCGGGTGGCCAGCGCGTGCTTGAGTGCCGCGCTCAGGCGGGTCGGGGCCTCGGTGGGTTGGGCGGCCCCGAGCAGGGTGGCCGCCGCGGCGGCCAGCTGCCCCAGCAACTCCTCCTCGGCCTCCCCGAAGGCAGAGGGGGTGGTGGCGTAGACCTTCAGCGCCCCCAGCGCCCGGCCCTGGTGGACCAAAGGGGTGCTGTACACCGAGCGGATCCCGGTCCCGGCGGCTGCAGCCGACCAGTCCCTCCAGCGGGTCTCGGTGGTGGTGTCGGTGATGCGCTGGGGCTCCCCGGTGGCCCAGGCGCTCAGGCACGGACCCACCCCGAGTCCGTACTGCAGCGCGTCGGCGGCCTCCACGGCCGGGTCGGTGGCCGCGGTGGTGACCCGGGTGCCCTCCGCGTCCAGCAACGAGACCCCGGCTCCGGTCGCGGTGGGGATCAGCCGGTGGGCGGTGCGCGCCAGGCTGCCCACCGCGGTGGTGGCCTCGTGCTGGCTCAACAGCATCCCGTGCAAGCGGGCGAAGACGGTGGTCAGCTCCCCGGGAAAGGATTCAGGGGACATGGGTTCAACCGTTCGGCAGAGGTGGTCGGGCTGACACGATGGCCGCTGCCGGACCCGTCAGCGAAGAAAGCGCCTCAGTCTCACCGACTCCCCCTCAAAGACCAGTCTACTGCTGTTTGGTGATGTCGGAGATTTGCCGTGGATCCGTCGAGCAGTCAGGCCATGGCCCACCTCACCCACCACCTCAATCATCACCCGCGGCCGGCCGATCCGGCCGATCTCCAGGTGGTGACCAAGACGCTGGAGCATTGGCGCACCCAGGGGTGCCGGTACAGGGGTCAGGCGTCGATGACGACGACGGTGACCAAGGGGGCCCGGCGGTAGGCGCGGTCGAGGTGACGGGTCACGGTGTCGGCAATGATCGACTCGAGTTTGTCGAGGTCATCGATCTTGGCGGTGGCCGGTTTCGCCAGGGCGTGCTTCACCTTCGCGGCCGCGCCGTCGAAGATGTGCTTTTCGTGGACGAAGCCCTTCGCGATGAACTCCAGCGGTTCGGCCAGCGCGTTGGTGTCGGCGTCGACGATCGCCACGACGGTGACCACCCCGCCTTCTTGGAGCAGCCGTCGTTCCACCAGGGTCTCCTCGGTGACCTTGCCCACGGTGTGGCCGTCGACGTAGACCAGCCCGGCCTCGACCTGCCCGGAGATCCGCGCCTTGCCGTCCACGAGGTCGATGGTGGTGCCGTCGCGGGCGATGAGCACCCGTTCGGGGTCCACCCCGGTGCGGATCGCCAGTTCGGCGTTGGCGTGCAGGTGCTTGGACTCCCCGTGCACGGGCATCACGTGGGTGGGCTTCACGATGTTGTAGCAGTAGACCAGCTCCCCGGCGGAGGCGTGGCCGGAGACGTGGACCTTGGCGTTGCCCTTGTGCACGACCTTCACCCCGAGGTCGGTGAGCTTGTTGATGATCCCGTAGATGGCGTTCTCGTTGCCCGGGATCAGGGAGCTGGCCAGCAGCACGGTGTCGCCCTCGGTGAGCCGGATCTGGTGGGTCTGGGCGGCCATGCGCGAGAGCGCGGCCAACGGCTCGCCCTGGGAGCCGGTACAGATCAGGGCGACCTTGGCATCGGGCATGGACTGGAGCTTCTTGAAGTCCACCACCAGCCCGCGGGGGATCTTCAGGTAGCCCAGCTCGGCGGCGATGCCCATGTTCTTGACCATGGACCGGCCCACGAAGGCGACCTTGCGCCCGTGGGCGTGGGCGGCGTCGAGGACCTGTTGGATGCGGTGGACGTGGCTGGCGAAGCTGGAGACGATGATCCGGCGCGGGGCGGTGGCGAAGACCTGGTCGATGGCCGGGGTCAGCTCGCGTTCGGAGGTGGTGAACCCGGGGACCTCGGCGTTGGTGGAGTCGGTGAGGAACACGTCCACCCCCTCCTCGCCCAGGCGGGCGAAGTGGCGCAGGTCGGTGATCCGCTCATCCAGCGGGAACTGGTCCATCTTGAAGTCCCCGGTGTGCAGCACCAGTCCGGCGTCGGTGCGGATGGCCACGGCCAGCCCGTCGGGGATCGAGTGGTTGACCGCCACGAACTCGCACTCGAACGGTCCGGTATGGTGGCGGTCCCCGGCCTCGACGTGGACCGTGGAGGGGGTGATGCGGTGCTCGGCGAGTTTGGCGGTGATGAACGCCAGGGTCAGCTGGGAGCCGATCACCGGGATGTCCGGGCGTTCCTTGAGCAGATACGGGACCCCGCCAATGTGGTCTTCGTGCCCGTGGGTGAGCACGATCCCGACGATGTCGCCCAACCGATGGCGGATGGAGGTGAAGTCGGGCAGGATCACATCGATCCCCGGCTGGTGCTCCTCGGGGAACAGGACCCCGCAGTCGACGATCAGCAGCTTGCCGGCGTACTCGAAGACGGTCATGTTCCGCCCGATCTCGCCCAGCCCCCCCAGGGCGGTGATGCGCAACCCGCCCCGCGGCAGGGACGGGGGAGAAGAGAGCTTGCGTGCAGTAGTGGGCAAAAGGTCTCACTTTCAGGGTCGGACAATAACGGACCGGCCCCATATGGGCGGGCCCCAACCATGCTCACGAACAGGGTGCCACCGTGGAGGGAAAGGTGCACCCGGTGAATTCGGGATCAACCCGCATCGCAGGTAAAAATCATAGAAGAGGACAGAAAAAGCCCGGGGAAGGGCGTATGTGCGGGCAGCACCGCCCGCACGGCGAGCTCTTCCCGGGACGAGTTCATCCCTCACCCCGCCACCCCGGGACGGGGGTGGCCCTGCCGCCGCCACAGTGCACGGGATTCCGCCCTGGTCGTCGGTGCCGGCCCTGGTGGGCGGCATGGCGCGGAGGCACGGTGGGGGTGGTGGCCGGTGCCGGGGCAAAAAGGAATCGCCACCCGGGGTGAGCGGGCGGCGAATCCTTTCGGTGACGTCAGGCGGTTCAACCCGTCACTGGTGATCTCAGAAGGAGATCAGTGGGTTCTCAGGCAAGAACGGTGATGTTCGCGGCCTGAGGGCCCTTGGGCCCGTCCTGGGTCTCGAACTGAACGGTCGCGTTCTCCTCCAGGGAGCGGAACCCGCTGGAGTTGATGGCGGAGAAGTGCGCGAACACGTCCTTGGAGCCGTCCTCGGGGGTGATGAAGCCGAAGCCCTTGTCGGCGTTGAACCACTTCACGGTGCCAGTAGTCATGGTGGACCTGCTTTCTCAGAAAACGGAGCGTCCCCGACGATCGGGGTGCTCGGGCGTTGCGATGCCTGCCAAAACGTCTTCTCAGAAAAACTGCCGCACCCCAGATAAGGGCGAACTGCTCCAAATGCAAAAACGAAACTTCAACAACTGGTCTTGACTGTACACGCCACCACCGGAAAGCGCTGTGGCCCCCATCACCGACACCCAGTTCCACACCCGATGGGCTTTGCGGTCCTCACCGCCATGGTCGCCCCGACCCGGACTGACGGAGCTGGGGGCATGCGGGGGTCAGCACGGACACGGCGACCCAGTGCCGGGCCAAGGGAAAGGACCGTGGTGGCAGACAGGCAGGCAGGCATGCGGTCGGGACGAGTTGCGCCTGTGCGAGCAGTTCCGCCGCACGCGGGCCACGACCGGGGGCCGGAGGGCGCCAGGGCGCGAGGCATCGGTCCGTCGGGTCCCGTGAGACGGGGGCCCGAGAGGCTCACCCGTGGGGGAGGGACTGGTCCAGGGGCCTGCGGGCCGGGCCCGTCAGGGGTCCCCGGCAGCGGAGGGCGGGCCACCGGCCGGTGACGGCTCGGGGAGGATGAAGCACACCGGCTGAGCAGGACGGTGGGGTTCGTCGTGGTCGATCTGCCCATACAACAGGTCCAGCGAGCCCGCCTCGAGGTGCTCGACCGCGCTGAGGTCGACGATGACCTCGGTCGATGAGGTGAGGGCCCGGGCGCGGTGGATCATCGAGGACAGCACCTGCTGGTTCGTCGCGGTCAGGTGCCTGGTGGTCATCAGACGGACTAGTTTCTCATCCGGGGCGACCTCGACAATCACGGACAGCTGAAGTTCCACGGGAAGGCTCCTGGGCCGAGAGAGGATCATGGCCGGCTGCTGGACCCTACTTCCAGGCTAAGTGGGTGGGTGCCCGCTGACCAGCAGCGTTGGCCATCTCGTTCCCCTACTGGGGCGGTGCATCAGGAGGCAGGCCGTGTCCACGATCCAGGAGTGTGGTGGAACGGCCACCGGTCACGGGAGTGTTCTGCGGGGTGTCTGCCCAGAGCAGGGTGGATTCAGAAGTGATGGGGGCCTCGGTGGATGTGCCGGGCCCAGGACGGACCGGCCCTCTAACAGCCAGTTGCTCGAGCACCGGCCGGCCGGTCCAGTAACCCGTCAGAGCCTGGTGTCCGGTGGGGGAGGAGCCCCTGTCGGTTTCCGCCCCCCGGTCGGTGTCGAGGCGAGAAGGAAGCGGTCCGCGCTCTTGTGGCACGTCGGGCCTGTGCCTACCGTGGGTCATGAACACGAACCAGCGCGTCATCGCCGCCACCGCCGCCGCGATCGCCGGGCTCTTCCTGGCCGGGTGCGACAACACGGAAACCGAAGAAGCCCCGCAAGCCCCCGCCGACACAAGTGCTCCCCTGAACGAGACCGGTGGCGTGGGGGAGGGCGATGAGGCTGATGGTCCCGACAGCGAGACCGGTGGGGTGGGTGACGGCGACCTGGGCGGCAATGACGGCGAGGAGGGCACCGGCTGAGGCAACCTCGCTTCCGGGGCGCGCCGACCGCGGAGCCACAGCCCAGCCTGCCTGGGGGACGCCGGCCGGCGCCGCACCGGGAGCAGACCCAGGCGTCCCGACAAGAAGGCCGAGGGCGTTTTTCCTGGGGCGTGTTCTGGCCTGGGTGTCAGAGGCGGGGGATGGCCAAGGGCCTGGGGCTGAGGTGCCCGGCGACGACCCGCAGGTCCGGGAGGGATGCTCCCTCCACCCGGGGCAGCACATCGGTGGCCAACAACTCCGTGGCGTTCGAGGCAATGGGCAAACCCATCTCACCACCGAACTGCCGGCCAGGCACGCCACTACGAGAGAGCGGGGTGATGAGATAGCGCCCGTCCCTGGGCCTGAAAGACGCCTGGCCATGGCATCACCCAACGCGACGTCATGGCCATTGGCTGCGCCCAGGCAGGGGACTGTCGCCTCCGGCCACCCGGTGCGGTGATACCCGCCCCCCTCCGGTGCCCTTTGTCCTCGCCGCGCCGACCAAAATATGCCCTGAAGAGGTCGCCGGAACTGGGGATCGGCCCAAGGTGGTCCCTACCATTGGGGGCATGTCCTCACGTCAGCGCGGCGGCAGCCCCGGTGTCGGTGTGGTGATCCCGGCCTTCAACGAAGAGGCCGTCCTGCGCAGATGTCTACTGGCCGTGCTGGATCAGACGGTGGCCGCCGAGCAGATCATCGTGGTGGACAACGGCTCCACGGACGGCACCCGCGCCGTGGTGACCCGGGTGCAAGCCCAGCACCCGAAGGCCCCGATCACCCTGATCCGACAGTGTGCAGAACAAGGCCTGGTTCCTACCCGCAATGCTGGTCTCGATGCCGCCGACGCCGAGGTGCTGGGCCGGATCGATGCGGACTCCGTGCTGGCCCCGGACTGGGTCGAGCAGGTGCAGCAGGCGTTCCAGGACCCAGAGCTGGCCGCCGTCACCGGCCCGGTGCTCTACTACGACCTCCCGATGCCCCGGCTGGGACTGGCCATCGATGCCGCCGGGCGTCACCTGGTGATGAAACTGGTCGCCGACCGGCACCCGTTCCTCTACGGCTCCAACATGGCCATCCGCCGCACCGCGTGGGAGAGGATCCGCTCCACCACCTGCCGGGACGAGCACGACCGGATGCACGAGGACGTCGACCTGTCCCTGCACCTGGCCGAGCACGGGCTGAAGGTCGCCTACCGGCCGACCATGATCACCGGGGTCTCAGCCCGGCGCATGGACGACTCTCCCGCGCGCTTTCGCTACTACGTGGGCCGCTACCGCCGCACCTACAGCGCCCATCAGGTCACCAGCCCCATCCCCCTGACAGCGACCATCATCCTCCGCTGCCTGTACTGGCCACTGAAGCTGGTGAGGTTCTTGCGTCGCCCTCCGCTGTCCTCCCCCACGACCGGTCCACCGCTGCCCTTGACCACCCAGGGCACCACAGGTGGCCATCCGCCAACGTCCACCTGATTCACGGCCGAGTCCCTAATTTCGCCCAGGTCGGCGAGGGCTTCGCCCCCGTCCAGTGCACTATCCACGTTCAGGACCGGCCACGCCGCTGGGCACTCAGCAATCTCGCACCCTCTACGGGTCTCGATCGTGGCGGTGCGCCATCCCCGCGGCAGCGCACCGACCTGCTCGCTCACCGTGATCTGCAGCCCCGAGCGAGACCGGCGGGTGCCGTCATTAGCCACACCCCATGACCGGGGGGACTGTGCACCATGATGGTCGCTGCTCAGGAGGGGTGCTGGCCGGCGCGGGCGCGCAGCACCAGCTCGAGCTCGAACCTCGCCTGCGGGTCGTTGAGCGCCTCACCGAAGATCTCGCGCAGCTGGTTGACCCGGTAGCCGACCGTCTGCTCGTGGATCTCCAGCTCCGCGGCCATCGCCGCGCGCTGGCCGTGGTGCTTGAGCCAGGACAGCAGGGTCGCCACCAGCCGCTCCTGCTGCGCGGGCCGCAGCCGCTCCAGCGGCGCCAGCCGCTGGGCGCCCAAATCCTCCACCACGGTGCGCTCCCCCAGCAGGACGAGCTCCGCCAGGCGCTCCGAGACCCACAGCGGCCCCTCCCCGCCGGTCCCGCCGGGGTCGTGGGCCAGCAGCTCCCGGGCCATGACGGCGAGCCGCAGGGAGTCGGGGGCCGCCTGCCAGGGCCGTCCCGGGCCGACCACCGCGGCCCGCCCGGCCAGCACGCGCCCCAGCTCCTGGCGCGCCGTCGGGGAGGCGGGCTCGGGCACGACCGCCACGACGTCGCCGGGGCGGGAGGTGAGCAGCGCCCGCCGGCCCAGGCGGGAGCGCAGCCCGGTGCGCCGGTCGGCGGGCAGGGTGACCACCACCACGCGCTCGGGCAGGGTCCAGCCGGCCGCGTGCACGGCCGCGCGCACGGACTCCTCGTCGGCGTTGCCGCGGATCAGCATCTCCGCCACCGTGTCCAGCAGCCGGTCCCGCTCGCCCGCCCGCTCGGACTGCTCGGCGGCGTAGCCCTCGGCGCTGGCGGCGGAGAGCTCCTCGATGTAGGCGAACACCGACTCTGCCAGGCCGATCAGCACGGAGGCCTCGAAGCCGGCCTCCATGGCCACGCGGGACAGCGAGCGCAGGGTGGTGCGGGCGCCCGAGCGGTAGGCCGCGAACAGGGCGTCCATGGGCCGGCCCTGGTGCACCTCGGCCCGGCCCAGGCCCTCATAGACGGCCCGGTCCTCCTCGCGCAGGGCCGGTTGCTCGGTCTCGGCCAAGTCCAGGACCCGGGTCAGGGCCGCTTCCACCCCCTGCCGGATTTCCTCTTGCAGAGGACCGTCCAAGGGCCCGGCATAGACCGGGACGTCCTGGCGCACCCCGGCCAGCAGCTCTTCTGCGATGACCGGCGCATGGGCTCGGAACAGCGGCGTGAGAGACAGCGGCAACGCCGTCCACGGCAGATCCCGATCCACTTCCACCACCGTGCACCCCCCTTTGTTCGTGCTCAGGCCACAGTCTCTCGATCCCGCCGCCGACGGGCAACGCTGACCGCCACCGGCAAATGGCCACGGCTGGCGACCCCGTCCGCTGGCTCCTGCTCCCCTGCCCTGCTCGGGCCCATGCTGGGCACCGGGAACTGAGCCGGTGGAACACCTGGACGGTCGGCTGAGCGCAACGGCAGAAAGAGGCGTGAGCGCACAGTGGGCTGGTACTGCCGGTTTCGGCGCCAGTCGGCTGTGGCCTGCGGTGAAACCTGTCTATGGTTCCACCGTCGATCCGGCACACCGCCCCCCAGGATCCGGACACCGAGGGGGCCCGAGGTGCCGTCCCGGCGCCCCGGTGTGGTCACGACTGCGGCTCAGTGGCAGGGCCCCCACCGTCAGCGACCGCACCCCTATGCGCAGACCAGGTGGCGGGGGCCATGCGCGGTCAGCATCCCATGCGGAAAGCCGGCCCCTCCATCCCCGCAACTGGTGCCGTCGCGCCGGTGTGTCACTGTGGGGCCGCGGGGTTCCCACGGTCGGGGGAGGACCCGTGCTGTTCGGGACCATGGTGCTCAGCCCGCCCGGGTGCCGAAGACCGGGCAATGGAGCGGCCATCCCGTCCCACAGGTCCGGCTACCGGAGCTGATTTCGCCGGCCGAGTCCTCCGATCACCGGGGCGAGGCAGTTGCCGGCCCGGTCAGCCGATGACGGTCAGGGCCGAGGGGGCGGATTCGACCCGCACCCGGGTGTTCGCCGCAACGGAGCGGACCTCCCCGTCGAGCTGATAGGGCATCGGTTTGAGGGTGGTGAACTCGTAGCGGGCCACACTGGGCTGGTCCCCCAGCCCGGTCGTGGTGGCGCGCGCCGCTTTGAGCAGGATGCGCCACTTGGCGGTGTGCGGGAAGAGGATCACCTCGAAGCGCCCGTCGGCGGGGCGGTCCTCGGCCTCGCTCAAGGTGGCGTACTTGGCCATCTGCGGGATGTTGGCGAAGACCAGGCTGTCAATCCTCTGCCGGGTGCCGTCGGGGTGGGCGATGCGGAAGGGGCGGAACTTCGCAAAGGTCCGCACCACCGACACCATCTCCTTCCAGGCCCCTTTGTTGCCCTTCTCCATGTCGATGGCCACCACCGGGGTCAGCCCGAAACCGATGTAGGAGTGGGCGTAGACGGCCTCCGCCCCTGGCCCGGCCCCGGTGCTCAGGTGCAGCAGGTCCATCTGACGCACCTTTCCCTCAGCGATGGCCTCGGGCAGGGGCTGGCGAGCGGTGGTGCGCTGGTGGTCGTTGGCGTTGCCGGCGCCCACCACCGCGCACACGGTGTCGGTGGTGGGCGCAGCCATGACGCCGTTGACGACCTCGTTGTAGCCCCCGTCGCCGCTGACCGAGACCACCAAGGCGTTCGGTGTCGTAGCCGCCTCACGGGCCAGGTCCACGGCGTGCCCGGCGTACTCGGTGGGCAGCAGCCGGATGTGCGGGGTGTAGGGCAGGCCCGTGGTGAGCTCATCGCGCAGTTTCGCGGCCAGCTCGGGGGCGTCGCCGGTGCTGTTCGGGTTGTAGATCACGAAGACGGCATCGAACCTGCGGCCTGCGCTGGGCTCGGTGGAGCCGGTGGTGGTGGGGTCGGTGGTGGTCATGACGGCTCCTGGGGAATGGGCTCAGGCATCGGGCTGGTCGGGTCGCCCCGGGTGACTTTCGGGTCCGCCGGGAGCGGTGGGGCGGAGCTGGGCGGCGAGCCCGTCCAGGAGGATGGTGATGCCCGCCTCGAGTTCGGCCGCCCCGTCGTAGTCGGCCAGCACCGGGGCCAGGGCGCGCAGCTGAGGGAACTTGCGGGCGGGCAGCCGGTGCAGGCCCAGGCGCAGGAGGTCCTCGTTCTCCTCCGGGTCCACGACGATCTCCTGGAGCTCGTTGAGGACGTGCCCGTAGAGGAACCCGTAGTAGGCCCGGTAGACGTGCAGGGCGGACGCCGGGGCGAAGCCGGCCCCGGTGAGCAGGGCAAGGATGTTCTCCAGGGGCCGCAGAGTGCCCAGCGGGCGCAGCCCCAGGGGCGTGGACAGTGGCCGGGTCACCAGCAGCGGCACCACGTGGGGGTGGGCCAGCGCCAGGGCGCGGAAGTCGTGGGCAGTGGAACGCAGCTGGGCCTGCCAGTGGCTCCCGTCGGTGGGGATGACCAGTTGGTCCAGCACCAGTTCGGTGATCCCGTCGAGCAGATCCCCCCGGTTTCGGGCGTAGCGGTACAGGCCCATGGGGTCCCGGCCCAGCTCGTTGCCCAGCCTGCGCATGGTCAACGCCTCCAGGCCCTCGCTGTCCACCAGGCGCAGGGCTGCGGTGAGCACGACCTCCCGGCTCAGCCGCGGCCGGCGCGCCCGGGGCTGCGGCGTCGGCGCCGGTGCGGAGTCCTCGTGAGGGCCGGGCTCGAGAGCGCCGGGGGCGGGGTCTTCGGGGGAAGACGGGGGAGAGGGGGGAGGCATGACGTTCAGGTCCTTCGGTAAGCCAGCTTTGCTTTCCCCTAGTCTACAGCTAATGTCTACACCGTAGAGCCGGGGTGGGGTAATCCCACCGCGGCTCTACTTCCCAGCGCTGACCGGCACCCCTTCCGGTTGAGCGCCGTGCCGATCCGGCAACCCACACTTTTCAGGAGATCTCCTTGACGACCACTGCCTCCCACGCCGCCACCGCCACGACTGCTGCTGACCGCCCGGTGCGCCGCACCGCCGAGACCAAGGCCGCGACGAGGACCACCGAGCTCCTTGCCTACCTGGGCGTGCTGGTGGCCATCGTCGTGACCGCCAGCCTGGTCGGGGACAACGGGGCCGAGAACCGGGTGGACCTCTTCGATGCCCGTCAGGCGGTGGAGTACATCACCTACCTGACCATCGGGTACCTGGGGGCCCGCGGACTGGCCAAGTCCGGCAGCCGCGAGCACCACGCCGCCTGAGCACTGCTCCGCCTGAGCACCCTTTCGGCTCTGGCCGTTCGCCCGGTCCTGGTTTTCCAGGCACGTCGTGCACGTGCTCGCGGGCATCCTGTTGATCCGACCCCCGGCCGTCACCGCTCTACCGGGCCGCCGCCTCGTGTCGGGTCTTTCCTTGCTCGCTCCCGTGCCGGTTTACGGTGGTTTCTGCACCTGGGTGAATACCCGGAAGGGGCCTCGTCGTTGAGTCTTCGACACTTCGTGCGTCGGCCACCGGCAGTCACCGCGCAGGAGGCCCTGAGCCTCATCGACGCAGGTGCGCTCATCATCGACGTCCGCCGCGAGCAGGACCGGCGTCGGAACCACATCCCGGGGGCGTGGCACATTCCGCTGGACCAACTCGAACAGCGCGCTGTCGAACTGCCGGAAGACCAGCTGCTCATCACCTTCTGCACGGGTGGGCTCCTGTCCTCGGGAGCAGCGAACCTCCTTCGCGAACTGGGATTCGACGCCGTCAACAAGTCCCGGGGGCTCATCGACTGGCGGGTGATCGGCGGGTCCCTCATCAGCGGCACCGGCTAGGTGCACCCGGTCATGCGGTTCGTGGCAGACGGCTGATCGGTGTGGGTCGGGGCCAGCAGCCGAAGCGCGGTGGGCACTTCGGTGATGTCTTCGCTACCGAGAAAGTGCCCGCAGCCCAGCACGATCGTGAGGACGAGCAAAAATCCCCGACGACCCCGCCCTCCGGGCGGCCTTCACCGCCGGCCTGCCGGGCTGGTTGCACTACGGCCCCGACACCAGCTGTACCGCGCCCGAGGACAGAAACATCACTTAGACGCGCGTCCGGCTGCTGGAAGTCGGCTCCTGACTCCGCCGTCCCCCTCGAGCGTGACCCTCTGGCTCCGGGCGACGCGACACGTGATGACAGTGTGCTGACCCGCCCTGTCTGCCATCTCCTGCCGCACCTGCGGTGATGCCCAGCGGCGCCACAGCTGGACGAAAGTCCTGGAAATCGACACGGCTAATCCGTAGGGTGACCCCGGTTGTCCGATGACCCCCATCACGGTTCAACCGCGCGCCCATTTCCCTCCATCAGCGACGGCGCAGGACCACGCACCTGCACTGGGCCCCGTCGCAGAAAAGGACCCCTCATGCGCACCCCCTCTCCCCGGACCCGCAAGATCGCCGGGCTCTCCGCCGCCCCCGTCGCCGTGCTCGTGGCCGGCCTGATGGTCTGGCAGGGCTCCACCGCCGCCTTCACCGCCACCACCCGCAACTCCGGCAACTCCTGGGCCACCGGTCAGGTCGCCCTCACTGACGACGACGCCGGCCGCGCCGGCTTCACCGTGGAGAACCTCGTCCCGGGTGCGACCGGTGAGCGCTGCATCGTGGTGACCTCCAACTCGACCGTCGCCGGCGAGGTGCGCGCCTACACGCAGAACCTCTCCGGCTCCGCCGCCGGACTGGAGGACCACATCGACCTACGGGTCGAGCGCGGCACGGGCGGCTCCTTCGACTCCTGCGACGGCTTCACCCCCGTCCCCGGGGCGCTTCCGGCCCAGTCGCTGACCACTCTGGCTCAGGCCAACCGCGACTACGCCACCGGCGGCGCCGCCTGGGAGACCGAAGGCACCTCGGGGGAGTCCACGACCTACCGCGGCATCTGGACCTTCGACACCGCGAACATGTCTCAAGCCCAGATCGACGCGCTCCAGGGTTCTCGCGTGAGCGTGGACCTGGTCTGGGAGCTGCAGAGCAACGACGCCGCCTGACCCGCTCCTCCGTGTGGAACCAGTCCGACCCCGCACCCAGCTCCACCGCCGAGCCAGCTCCTGAGAACGTGACGGCCGTGCTGTGGGGCTGGGTGCAGCTGTTTATCGGCACCGCCGCCCAGATCTACCTCGTGATGATCGCCGCCCTGGCGTCGATCGCCGTGATTCCGGCCCTGTTCGGCTGGCACGCCACCGTCATCGAGACCGGGTCCATGGAACCGCACATCGCCCCCGGCGATGTCGTCGTGCTCTCCGACCTTCCCGCTGACCGGGCGGTGCCGGTCGGGGGAGTCGTGCAGTTCACCAGCCCCGCCGGAGCCCAGCCCAGCGGGGTGGAACGCTCGATGCTGCACCGGATCGTGATCGACCACGAGGACGGCACCTACGCCACCGCCGGAGACGCCAACGCCGACGTGGACTCCACCCTTCTGGTCCGAGACCAGATCACCGGCCAGGCCCGTCTGCTGGTGCCGTTCATCGGACTGCCCGCCCTGTGGCTGGGCGCCGGACAACATCTGCCCCTAGGACTGTGGGCCGCGGCCACCGTAGCAGCGCTGCTGCTCACCCTGACCGGATTCGTTCCGCGCGGTCACGACGACGAGGACGATGGAGTCTCTGATACCCAGGAGCTCCCGGCGCTCGCCCGCCGCGGCGCCATGACCGTGGCCGGCGTCGCGGTCCTGGGCGGGCTGACCGGCCTGCCTGCGCCACCGAGCACAGCCGCCTTCACCGCCCGCACAGGCACCGCAGCCTCGTGGCGGTACGTGGGGATGCCTCCGATCACCCTGGGAAGGGCCGGACCGTTCGCGCTCCTGGCTTCCACCCGACTCACCGACCACACCCCCTTGGGGCACCCCTCATCGGTGGGCGGCAGCGTGGGCTCCCACCCCGGCCTGGCTATCGAGGGCCTGCAGTCCAGCGGGGCGCGCCGCAACGTCTCCGGGACGGTCGAGCCCGGCACCGCCACGGCGGCCAACGCCATGACAGACGCCCGTGCGCTGGAGAGCGCACTGCTCGCCCGGCCAGCCACCGCCAGCCGGCCCACGGTACTGACCGGCCGGATCACACCGGGAATCCACACCAGCGCCACCGGAACCTTCACCGTCACCGGCGACCTCACCCTGGACGCCCAAGGCAACCCGGCAGCACAGTTCATCTTCCGAGCCGCCACCATCACCGCCACGGACAGCAGTCGTGTACTGCTGAGCAACCAGGCGAGAGCAGCCCACGTCTACTGGACCGCCACCGGGAACATCACCCTCGGGATCAGCACCACCGCCCGGGGCACCTACCTGACCCGCGGCAACATCGCGGCCAACCTCACCCCCGGCAGCCCCACCCAACGGCTCACCCTGGAGGGCCGCCTGATCAGCCTGGGAACGACGTCACCGGGCGGCACCATCGAGGTGAATCGTCCCACCACCACCCTCCCCGCCTGAGCCGCACCGGGCCGCCCGTCCGCCCACATGGACTTCACGGTGATGGCTGCACTGGCCTAGGCGGAGCTGGAGATCAAATGGGAGCGGATCACCGACTCAGGGGTCAAATGGCGGGCCGCAGGCACTGTGGCGGCAGCCATCTGCGACACCTCGCTGAATCCGACCGTCGCAACGGGTCCCAGGGTTCGAGCACCCGGGGTGGGCACTGCTGGAGAACTGTGGCCAGATGGCGCTGTGGTGGTCCCCGGTCCAGCCGCAGCTCCACGACGTCAGGTCTGGACCGGAGTGAAGGGGTGGGCATTGATGGCCACAGACAACTTCCCGGGCAGCTCGTCGAGGTACTTCGAGGTGGTGGTCAGCGTGGCGCGGACCAGCAGCCGGGCGACGACCTTCACGTCCCACCCCTCGGCCAGCATCAGAGTCGCGGCGGTGTGGCGCAGCCCGTGCGGGACCACCGCCCTCGCACGGGCAGGGTCCGCAGCCCGGACGCGCATAACCGCCCGCCCCAGGAGACGTTCGAGGTCGCGCACCGCCAGGCGCGCGCCCGGTGGGGAGAGCAGCAGCGGGGCCGGGGCTCCGGTGCCCAGCCGTGCCCGGTAGGCGGTGATCAGCTGCTCGAGCCAGGGCGGGGCCGTGACAGTGCGCCAGGTGCGGCCCTTGCCGCAGACCTGCAACGACCTCGAGGCGGTACCCGGGCGCTGGAGGGCCGGCCCGCCCATCCCATGCTGTTCCGGAACGACCATGCCCTGGAGCCATGCCGTCGTCTCCTGTGCGGCGGAGGTCGTCAGCGCGCCCGTACCGCGCGCGGGATCGTGGACCAGCACGGCAGCACACCGGTGTGGTGAGCAAGGACGGTCGGGTGCGTCGGGGTGGGCTGCGGTCAGACTAGGGTCATGACGGATCAGGAACGGGATCGACTGCGTGAGCTGCTCGACGCGGTGCTTGATGAGAACAACCGCACTCTGGAGGACATGGCCGGTGACGCCTGTTCCTCGCCGTACCACTTCAGCCGCCAGCTCAGCCGTGGGGCTGGAGAACCGCCGGTGACGATGCGGCGCCGGGTCTTGCTCGAGCGGGCCGCGTGGGAACTGGGCACCGGTCGATCGGTGACCGAGGCGGCATGGTCGGCCGGTTACGAGTCCGTCGACGGCTTCACCCGCGCGTTCACCCGTGCGTTCGGTCATTCGCCCAGCGCCACCGCTGACCGGACCACGGGCCACTGGTTACCGGCTCCCAACGGCATCCACTTCCACCCCCCGACCTCCCTGTGGGTCGACGCCCAGGAGGCCGCCACGGCCCGACCGGCGGCGGGTGTGACGGAGCTGATGCTGCACCACGACGTCGAGGACGTGGGGAAGCTGCTGCAGCTGGCCCAAGGGGTGTCCGCACCGGACTACCGCAGGGTGCAGGTGCCGGGCAGCGCACCGTTGGGCTGGGACGGGCCTGATGAGACGCTCGCGCAAGTGCTGGCCCACCTGGTGACCACCAAGGAGATCTGGCTGGCGGCCATCGAAGGACACGACACCCCGGACACCGGCAGTGACGACCTTGCGGCGCTGGCGGACCGGCACGGGCAGATCGCACCCCGTTGGCTGACCATGGTCCGGGACATCGACCGCAGAGTCGCCTGGAGCGACCGGATCATCGACGCATTGTGCGAGCCGCCGGAAAGCTTCGTGATCGGCAGCGTCATCGCCCATGTGCTCACGTTCTCCGTCCACCGGCGCCAGCTGGCCCGGCTGATGCTGCGCCAGGCCGGAGTCACCCCCGATCCCGGGGACCCGATCGAGTGGTGGCAACAACGTACAGGAGGCCTCCGGTGACCCGCACCGTCTTCTACACCGCCACCACCCTGGACGGCTACCTCGCCGACGAGCAGGACCGCCTGGACTGGCTGTTCGCCCAGGACATCGACAGCACCGGCCCGCACAGCTACGAGAAGTTCCTCGCTCGTGTCGGGGCGGTCGTGATGGGGCGAACCACCTACGAGTGGGTGCTCGAGCACCTGCACGCCACCGGTGAGGGCTGGCCCTATGAGATGCCCGCCTGGGTGGTCTCCCACGCGCAGCTGCCGGCGATCACCGGGGCGGACATCCGCTTCGCCCAAGGAGAGGTGGCCCCGATCCACGCCGGGCTCACCGACGCCGCCGGCGGGAAGGACATCTGGGTCGTGGGCGGCGGGGATCTGGCCGCCCAGTTCGCGGACGCCGGACTGCTGGATGAGCTGATGGTCTCCATCGCGCCAGTCACCCTCGGGGCAGGCCGCCCCCTGTTCCCCCGCCGGTTCGATCTGCACCTGAAGGACGTGGCACGCAACCGAGCATTCATCTGCGCGACCTACGACGTGGTGGGCCCACCTCCCGCTCCAAGCACGAGCCCGGCCTCGTGACAGGAACCGGCAGGGCCCGGCCGCAGATGTCCGCCCGACACAGGACCGGGCGAAACCATGACGTTCCCACTACCGCGTCGATCGCGGTAGAACCTGGCGCCTGCCATGGGGCACGACCCGCCAGATCGAGGACCACGTAAGAATGACTCGGCCCGTCGACCCCTGGCGCCGACTCCTGGCCCGCTCCCTCTCAGAGGCCTGTCGGGCTGCTACGACACGACATCGGAACGGATATGGTCCCCAGCCGATCGAGGCGTTGACCGGTGGGCTGGCAGGGTGTTGCGGTGAATGGTGCGGTGGCTCGTGGCGTGGGAGGCGGCGAACGGCTCAGCCCATCTGGTGGAAGTGCGCCGACCGGCCTTGCCGCAGGAGAACCGCTGGTGCGGCGGTGCCTCGGAGGGATGCGGTGTCGTGCCGCGCAGCCGCCCGGTGGTCCTGCCGCGGCCGTGCCGTCGCCGGGACGCCCCCGGTGCAGGGCGGCTTCGACTTTGGGGGACGCTTCCAGGCACCTGGTGAGTGGTGCGGCCATCGACCTCCCCGTCCATCTTCAGACTATGGCTCGCCGGGGGGCTTGCCGCAAGGCCCCCGGCGAGGAGAAGAATGAGCGGCCGCAACCAGATTTTGCGGGACGTAGGGCGGCGCAGCGGGATACTGCGTCGCAGGGTCACGGGCCGGCGCGTACGTTCCTGGAGTGGAGGGTTCCATGGTCGACGTGATCATTGCCGGGGGCGGACCGACCGGGATGATGCTGGCCGGTGAGCTGCGGCTGCACGGGGTGGAGGTGCTCGTGCTGGAGAAAGACCCGCAGCCGAGCCCGCAGGTGCGCTCGCTGGGCCTGCATCCGCGCAGCATCGAGATCATGGACCAGCGCGGGCTGCTGGACCGGTTCCTCGCTCACGGGCAGCAGTATCCCGGTGGCGCCCGCTTCGCCGGGATCGACAAGGCCTGGCCGGCGGGCCTGGACACCGCCCACGGGTACGTGCTGGGCATCGCCCAACCGGTCACCGACCGGCTGCTGGCCGAACACGCCGCCGAGCTCGGGGCGCGCATCCGGCGGGGGGTCGAGCTGGTGGGGCTGGACCAGGACGAGGAGGGGGTGAGCGTGGAGCTGGGAGGGGGCATCCGGTGGCGCTGCCGCTGGCTGGTCGGTTGCGACGGCGGGCGCAGCCGGGTGCGCCGGGTGGCCGGGGTCGGGTTTCCCGGGGAGCCGGCCACGGCCGAGTGGCTGCTGGGGGAGGTGCGGGTGAGCACCCCACCGGATGAGCTGGCGGCGGTGGCGGCCGAGGTCCGCAAGACGCACCAGGGGTTCGGGATCGGCCCGGCCGGCAACGGGACCTATCGTGCGGTGGTGCCGGCCGCGACCGTGGCCGAGGACCGCACGGTCGCCCCGGCCCTGGAGGAGTTCCGGGACCAGCTGCGCGCCTGTGCGGGCACCGACTTCGGCGCGCACTCCCCGGCCTGGTTGTCGCGTTTCACCGACGCCACCCGGCTGGCCGAGCGCTACCGCACCGGGCGGGTGCTGTTGGCCGGCGACGCCGCCCACGTCCACCCGCCCTTGGGCGGGCAGGGACTCAACCTCGGGATCCAGGACGCGTTCAACCTCGGCTGGAAACTCGCCGCCCAAGTCAACGGCTGGGCCCCGGCAGTGCTGCTGGACAGCTACCACACCGAGCGCCACCCGGTGGCCGCCGAGGTGCTGACCACCACCCGCGCCCAGTCCGAGCTGATCTCCCCGGCCCCCGGGCCGCAGGCGGTCCGCCGGCTGCTGAGCGAGCTGATGGACTTCCAGGACGTGAACCGGGCGCTGATCGAGAAGGTCACCGCCATCGGCATCCGTTACGACGTCGGTGAGGGCCACGACCTGCTCGGCAAACGGCTACGCGACATCCGTCTGGGGCGGGGTCGTCTCTACGAGCTGATGCGCCAGGGCCGTGGAGTGCTGCTCGATGCGACCGGGTCGCTGTCCGTGGCGGGCTGGGCGGACCGGATCGACCACGTCATCGACACCGGCGCGGAACTGGAGCAGATGGACGCCCCCGCGGTGCTGCTGCGACCGGACGGCCACGTGGTGTGGGTCGGTGCGGACCAGGCCGGTCTGCTCGACCAGGTGCCCCGGTGGTTCGGCGCCCCGGCCTCCGCATCCTGACGCTGGAGAAGGCCCGGTCGAACGGCTGCCTCGTGCACCGTGGTGTGCGGGCAACCCGGTGAGCGTGTTCTCCCCAACAGCGACGGTCCTCGGGTGAACCCGTGACTGTTGCTGTGGGGAACGCCGTAGAACGCCCTGTTCTGGAATCGCTGTCGGTGTTGCACCAGGACCGGTGAGGGCGGCAAGCCGTTCATCCGATCCGTGGGCTGGACAGGGAGCGACGCACACAGGTGGCCGGCGGTATCTGCATGGTGACCCCGGCCTGAACAAAGCCCGGCAACGGCGGCGGACGCGCGGGCCGGCCTCACATGCAGTGGCTCTCGCAGCCGCGGAACCGCTGGCGGTGGTGGAAGGAGGACTGGCGCTCGCTGCCCGGACGCCGGCGCTTGGGGTGCGGGTCCACGGGGTCATCGGCACTGGCCAGCAGAGCGGCGGTGACCAACAGCATCCCGCCGTCGTCGCCCTGGAGGTGGCCCGACTCCAGCACCGGGGTGGAGCGCTGACCTCCGGTCGCTGGTGACTCCGGCGGTGAAGCCGGTGGCCGACGCGCTCGCCGGGACGGCCGCGGGGCGCTCCATCGCGGTGACGTCCACCTCGGGCAGCTGTTGGCCGGTGAGGCGGTAGTCCGGCAGGACTTGCTCGCCCAGGGAGAGCAGAGGCGGCACCGGGGTGGTGGGCGCAGGGGTTCCCGGGTTGCTCGGCCCGAGGATCAAAACGCTCGAACTGCTCATCGAGGGGTTGTCGAGCCGCTGCGGGCTGGTCCGCTCCGGGGTGGGGCAGGACTGCAACGGAATGCAGTGGACAGCAATGATTGTGACGGGCGCTGGACGAGGCGGATTCATCGCAGGCAACTGGGATGAGCTCCTGTCCTGCGGGTGGGTGGGAAGCAGGGGCCAGGAGATGGGCGCGGTCGAACACTGATGGACGCTCACGGGCATCGGCCGGTCACCGCTTGCGCAGTAGGACCGCCTGCCCAGGCCGTGCCGCACGCCCCCGGGACCGGTGGGCACCCCACGGGGAAGAGGGTCGAGGAGCATTCTTGCCGTGGGCGGGGCCGCCGGGGCTGGGCCTTCACCGGGGGAGATGACCCCGTTAGGCTCGGTTCTCACCCGGGAGCGAGAGCTCGTGTCCGTCCCGCACCGGACAAGCACAGTTGGTGCGGGCGGCATGTCCCGGATCCTGGAAACCCCTGATGTGAGGAGATCCCGATGGCCCGCCAGACCTTCAACCAGTTGCTCGTCCAACAGGTGGGCCATGAGTTCGCGGCCTCCCACCAGTACGTGGCCGTAGCGGTGTGGTTCGACGGCCAGGACCTGCCCCAGCTGGCCAGGCACTTTTACCGGCAGTCGCTGGAGGAGCGCAACCACGCCATGATGATCGTCCGGTACGCCCTGGACCGGAACCTGCCCCTGACCATTCCGGGGGTCGGTCCGGTGCGCAACGACTTTGCCGACGTCCACCAGCCCCTGGCCCTGGCACTGGCCCAGGAGCAGGAGGTCACCGATCAGATCAAGGCCCTGTTCGCCGCCGCGCGGGCCGAGAACGACGCGCTGGGGGAGCAGTTCATGCTCTGGTTCCTCAAGGAGCAGGTCGAGGAGATCGCCTCGATGACCACCCTGGTGAACATCGCACGCCGGGCGGAGAACCTCTTCGATCTGGAGAACTTCGTGGCCCGGGAGCAGGTGGGCGACGGCGGTCACGGCTCGGGGGCCCCGGAGGCCGCCGGCGGGGCCGTCTGACCCCGCCGGCACCCCACGGGTCCGGGCTCGACGCAGTCTTCAGGCCACCGGCTCCAGGCGGACGTTGTCGAAGGTGACGGTTGCGGGTTCCAGCAGGGTCAGCTCGTGGGCGTGCTCCCCGTGGTGGGGGAACTGCGGGGCCTGCAGGCTCGCGCGCAGGGTGTAGTCGCCGGCCTCGGGCACGCTGAAGTTGTGGGCGTAGTGGAAGAACTCCGCGTGGAAGAACATCAGCTCCTTCTCGTCCACCACGGTGCCGTCCTCGTCGAGGACCTCGAGCCGGATCGGCACCTCGGGCACGATGCGACCGGTGGCGGCCTCGATCGGGATGATCTCCAGGTGGTGGGTCTCGCCGGCGGCCGGTTCCCGCCGGGTGGGCTCCCCGCCGGTGGTCTCGAACCACGGCTCGGCGGGCTCCACGATGTAGGCCACCTCCCAGTCCCCGGAGGTGGTGCGCCCGCCTTCGGCCTCCACCTCCTCGTTGAGCACCGCGTACTGGGCGGCCACCCCCTCAGGCACCGCACCGGCCGCCTCGGCCGTGGTGGCCGCGCCGGTGTCCGGGGTGGTGCCAAGGGTCTCCGCGCCGGGGCTCTCGGCGTCGGTGGTCTCGGTGCTGGCGCCGGTGTCGGCGCCGCAGCCGGTCAGCAGCAGGGTGGTGAGGGCCGCTGCGGCGGCCACGGGGCGGTACTGGGACATGGTCATCGTCTCCCTCGCAGGCAGGTGTGCAGAACAGGACGTGCCGGACACGAGGTGTCCGGTGCTGGCCGAGGGGTGACGAGGAGCCCGCCCCGCGCCCCGCAAAGCGGTGTGCTCCCCCTCGTCACTGCCAACTTAGGCCATCCTAACCAAGGTGGTTCCACCGGTGCGCGGGACGACGTGGTACTACACGGGCCCCGTGCCGTAGCCGGCCCTGTGACAGCACCCCGGGCATGCTGGGTATGGCGCGCTGCTGTCGCGCCGGCCCCCACGGGTGCGTCCAGGCCTGGTCTCATCACCCTGTCGGTTGCTGCCTGCTCCCTGCGTCATCGTCGACGGGGACGTCATCCTGAGGAGGGAGCAGGCACGGGTGGTGCGCTGCCGGCTGTGGGCGCCGTTGGCTCCACGGATTCCCGTCCCACCCCCGGGCTCAGGAGCGAGGTGGGTGGCCCTGGCTCGAGGGCCGGAACGCCTCGAAGGCGCGCTGCTCGGCATGGCCGGCCGGGTTCATCGGCACAGGGAACGATGCGGTGCCAGGGTCACGCAGAAGGACTCGGGGGTGCCCACCCGATCCGGGTCGAGCTCGTTGCCGCACTGCACGGCCCCACCCCTGGGGTGGGGAGGTCATCGCGTAGGCGTAGTGGCGAAGGGGGTGGTGCCTGGATCGCGGTGATCTCCACGGCCTCGAGTTCCTCCCAGTCCTCCACCATCACCACCGCGGGGGGGCTGCGCTCATGTGGCGCAGTGGCCGGCGGTGGAACCGAGGACGGGCCGGGCGTGCCGGACGCAGCGTTGCGGGCCGGCCGGCGGGGAGGAGGCGGCCCCGTGCATCTGGCACAGCCCGGCGGTGTCACCGGTGTGGTAGGCCGGCGGCGTGAGAGAAGCCCCCGCCGGCAGGCGCCCCCTCGGTCGCCTCGGCGCTGCCGAGGAGGTCGCCCACCTCGTGAGCTTCCTCCTCTCGTCAGGGCCTCGTTCATGACCGGCGGCTACTCCCTCGTCGAGGGCGGCTACACCGCCGTGTGACCTCGCGGCCGGGCAGGATCGGGTCCTGCCCGGCACCAGCGGTGTGCGGGGCGATCGCCGAACGGTTGCTCCACGAACGGCCGCCACGGCGGGGAATCGTGGCAGCGGATACCCGTTGCGCGCTCAGCGCTCCATTGCGGGCATCGAGAGCAGGATCACGGTCCCGCACCGGTGCGGCTGAAACCATTCCCGAGACCCTGCCGAGCATTGCGCACGGTGTGACCCGCGCCGTGAATCATGGTGGCGGTTCGTCAAGGTGTGCAGTCGGGGCGGGTCTGCCTTCCAGGAGGCGCCGTGCTGCATCCGATGGCCAGCGTAGGAGGCAGCAGTTCGTCCGCGGGGCGGGGGGCGCCGGGAGTTAGCTGAGCCAGCAGCACTTCGGCGGCCCTGCGTCCTGCGGCGTGGCTGGCGTTGTCCACCGAGGTCAGACTGATTCGGCGCATCCGGGCCAGGGGAGTGTTGTCGTAGCCTGCCACCGAGAGGTCTCCGGGCACGGACAGCCCCTGCTCCTCGGCGGCGGACATGACCCCCAGGGCGGCCATGTCGTTGACGGCGAAAACAGCCGTGGGCCGATCCGTGCCGGCCAGCAGCTCCATTCCGGCCTGGTAGCCGGCTTCCTCCGTCAGATCCCCATCGATCCAGCGCATCCGGTCCGCCAGGCCGGCGGCGCGCATGGCCTGTTCGTAGCCTCGGCGGCGAGCCGCCCCGACCGCCGTCGACGCCGCGCTCACGTGGGTGATCGCACGGTGGCCGAGGCCCACCAGGTGGTCCACGACGGAGACGGCGCCGGCGACGTCGTCGTTGGTCACCACGGTGGCGGAAGGACCGGGCCCAGCAGGGGCGCCCAGCACGACGGTGGGCACCTGCTCGAGCGCTGCGACGAGGACCGGGCTGTCCGGCATGGTGCCCACGAGGACGAGTCCTTCGACGTTCATCTCCAGCAGCTTGGACAGCAAGGACCCGCCGCTGCGCCCGTCCAGGCGGAAGTCCCCCATCAGCATCTGCATGCCTCCCGCGATCAGTCCGGCGTTGAGCCCTTCAACGGCCGGGACGAACCACGGATTTCGCATGTCGTGCAGGATCACACCCACGGTGCGGCTGCGCGATTCGACCAGGGCCCGGGCTGCCGCATTGGGCCGGTAGCCCAGCTCCTGGGCGGCCCATTCGACGGCAGCACGCTTCTCGGCGCTGACGTAGCCGGTGTTGCGCAGCACCAGGGACACCACCGACTTTGACACCCCGGCACGGGTGGCGACATCGACGATGGTCACGCCGCGGCGGCGCCGAGGAGCAGTCACGGGATCCTTCCGGGCAGATGCGGGCGGTTGACGTGGCGGAGACCACATGCGTAGCCTACCGGCGATGTAGGAACGTTCCAATATCTCAATTTCCGGGGCGCCCCGGCTCTGGTGCTGCGAAGGAGCAATCATGAAGGACATCACTGTGGGACTGGTCGGGGTGGGGCGCATCGGCGTCATGCACGCGGCCAACCTGGTCGGGCTCGGCGAGGTCCTGCATCCCCGGGGGATCGACGTGCGCCTGAGACTCACGGACGTGGCGACCGAGCACGCGCAGCGGGTGGCGCAGCAGCTGGAGGCCGAGTACCTGCCCTCGGTGGAGGAGCTGCTCGCCTCGGGGATCGACGGGCTCGTGGTCGCCACCGGCACCGCAACCCATCCCGCCCTGATCCGGGCCGGGGTGGACGCCGGGATCCCCGTGTTCTGCGAGAAGCCCGTGGCCCTGGACGTGGCCGACTCGCTGCCGGTGCTGGAGCATGTCCGGGAGCAGGGCGGGGTCGTGCAGATCGGGCACCAGCGCCGTTTCGACGCGGGCTACCTGCGGGCCAAGGAAGCCTTCGAGGCCCGGGAGCTCGGCTGGATCCACTCCCTGCGGGCGGTCACCTGCGACATGACCCCGCCGCCGGTGGAGTTCCTGGCCTCCTCCGGCGGGCTGTTCCGCGACTGCTCCGTCCACGACTTCGACATCCTGCGCTGGCTCACCGGGCGCGAGATCGTGGAGGTCTACGCCAAGGGCTCCAACAACGGCGACCCCGCCATCGGGGCGGTCGGCGACGTCGACACGGCCCTGGCCGTGGTCACCTTCGACGACGGCACCGTGGGCACCGTCTCGGCGAGCCGCTACAACGGCGCCGGCCACGACGTGCGCCTGGAGCTGCAGGGCTCGGCCGCGTCTTTGACCGTCGGGCTGGACGAGCGGGCCGCCGTGCGCTCGGCCGAGCCCGGGGTGGACTTCCCCTCCGGGACCCCGCACCGGACCTTCGCCGAACGCTTCGCCCAGGCCTACCGGGACGAGATGGTGGCCTTCGTCGAGCTGATCCTGGGGCTTCGCCCCAATCCCTGCACCCCCGAGGACGCCGTGGCGGCCGCCCGCGTGGCGGACGCCGCCCAGCAGTCCCTGGCCACCGGCGCGCCCGTGCGGGTGGCATCCACCCCAGCCGGCTCTGCCCTCTGACGCCCGGACAACACCGAGGTGGAGCATCCACAGATGGCCACCATCATCGGCTACCTGCCCGCCGCCCCATTTTCGGGGAGCGGGGTGCAAGGCCGGCAACCAGGGTTGCCGGCTGAGCCCCGAGCGGGTCTTGAGCAGGAAGGAAGACCAAAATCTCCTCGGCGCGGCGGGTACGACAGCAAGGACTCCCTCGGGTGGACGGCAACGACATGTGGTGGCGATGTCCCGGGCGCCCGGGGAGAGGGTGGGCGCCGAGGTGCCGGCACGGCGGCGGTTGATGGATGCCCGCGGTACCGCAGGGCGTGCCGTGCCGGATCCCCGCAGCGCACCGGAGAAACAACGGTCGGGCGGGCGCCCCGTCGGTACCCGTTCCCATGGACCAGCGGGCTTCCGCCGTCGATAATGAGACGCCAGCACACTGACGGATCGACCCGCGCAGGGCCGCTCCCGCGGAAGGGGAACGCACCATGCAGGAGTTGACCGAGCGGTTCATCGACGCGCTGCACAGGTTGCACACCGACGACGACGTCGAGCCCATGGTGGCGCTGTATGCCGAGGACGCGCAGCTGTCCAAACTGGGCCAGCAGCATCACCAGCGTGGCCCGGAGGGAGCGCGAAGGTTCTGGCGGACCTATCGGGACGTCTTCGACGAGATCCAGGCCACCTTCGTCCACACCGTCCGCAACCAGGACAGCGCGGCCCTGGAGTGGACCTCCACGGGCACACTGCGTGATGGCGGGCCCATCTCCTACGCGGGCGTGAGCGTGCTGGTGGGACAGGAGTCAATCGCAGCCTTCCGCACCTACTACGACTCCGCGCCCTTCCTCAACGACCAGGCATGACACCCCAGGGGTGGGCGGGTCGTCGCGGACGCACGGGTCATGCGGTGCAACAGTGGTTCCCGGCGGGAGCCGGAGCCGGTGAGCCGGGCCCGTGCCCTGTTCTGGGTGGGAGGCTCCCACCCCGATCGGCGGACCCCGCCCGTCCTGCGGTCAGTAACGCGGGCGACGCAGATGGGTTAGCTCTGCCTGCGGGCCTCGCCGTGTCGGGCTTGAGGTGGCCGCAGTTGGCGCCGGCCCAGGCATGGAAGAGTGGGAGTCGGCGGAGATCCGTGCAACCACGGCCAGTATGAGTTCCTGTCCGGGGTTGGGAAGAGGCAGGCGCCTTCCTTGGCGCCGGTAGGCGCCTCCAAGAAACCACCATGGACACAAGGCCAATGGCCGACGACAAAAGGACACCACCAGGTTCCCAGCCGGTGACAAGAACACCGAGGTCACATGTTTCCGTCGATGAGCGCAGCCAGCTCCGTACTGGCTTGGCGATAGGCGTGGAACCACCCCGTGGCGGCAGTGGAGTCATCGGGTGGCATCGGCATTCCTGCGTGCGGTCGGTGCTGGGGATGATCGACACGAGCTCGAGCGGTCTCTGCCCTGTCCTGGCCGTGCCAAGAAAGCGCCTCATGTGCTGATGGGACCCCACTACGGTTGACCGGCCTCACGTTTCGATAGGGGGTCCGGTCAGCGACAGGTCACCGCCCATCATGGGGCGGGTCCCGGTCGGTGCGGCGGGCCTCGTCTCCGGGCACCTGGCCCGGAGACGAGGCCCGCACAGCGCGACGGAGCTCAGCACGCCGCGATCTGTGCTGATCCTAGTGCTGCTGGGCGAACCAGGCGGCCACGGGCTTGGCGAAGGCGGTGATCAGCCAGAGGATGTCGACGATGAGCACGGCCACGCCGATGGCGATCAGCGCGATGGCCCAGCCGCCGAAGATCAGCGAACCCACGAACCCGAACACGGTGCCGATGATGCTCAGGATGGCCAGGACGATGCCGAGGACCCTCGCCCAGTTCTTGCCCTTCTTCAGGCCGGTGTAGACCAGCCCGTACGCGCCGAGGGCGATCATCAGGATGATGAGGCTGAACACCGTGGAGCCACCGGACTGGTCGGCCATGGCCTGGGCCTGGTCGGCCGGCACCCCGAGGCGTTCGTAGGCGCCGGTGAGGTCGGTGGTGGCCGTGGCGATCATCGAGACGATGCCGTTGAGCACGTACAACGCGGCGGAGACCAGGGTCAGGGTCAGCAGCCGCCGGTGCTGCGGCGGGGCCGGGACGGGCCCGCGGTGCTGCCCGTAGAGTCCGGTCCCGTACTGGTCGCCCTGCCCGTAGGCCGGGGTGTAGCGGGGCGGGCCCGCCGGGGCCGGGCTCACCGGGTGGGCGTGCGGGGTGTCCCCGGGGTTGGGGGTCGAGGAGGTGGTCATGGCGGTGTCTCCTTTGCCGTGGCGGGTCGCTGTGGCGGGGCATCGAAAGCCAGGGACACGGCCGCTGTCAGCTTGCCCGGTCCGCGTCCTTCCGGAGATCGAGGTTCCTGCCCCTCACCCCCAGTATGTGCGATAGCGAAACCTGTGTGGGGTCGTGCCGGTGTCCGCACTCCGGGGGCGCCGTCATTGACGGGCGCGGATACCGCTCCTCACGAAAAACCGGCCTCAGTGCTTGGCCGATCGGTGGGCTCGGTGTCATGGAGCCAGGCGTTGTCTGCGAGTGGGGGGACAGGTGTCCCATGCCGGAGACGATCTTCGAAGGACCCCGCTGATGCCGGCTCCTGTCGTGGTCCGGATGTTCAACGAGCACGGCTGCCCGTGGCCCTTCTTCGGCCCGGACAGCGTGATGAGCCAAGCGGAGTTCCCCCTTCCTCCTGAGCTCACCCAGCAGGTGCTGGCCTGGACTGCTGACGTCGATGACCATTACGACCCAGAGCCGGGGTGGGCCTCGACCGCCGCCCGTGACCGAGGGATGTCGAGGTCAGTTCTTCTTGCTGCATCGGTGGGCGCCCGTGCCGATCATCTGAGCGGGCATGGGACTTCTGGTCCGGTGGGCGCGCAATGCCCGTTTCGGAGGACGCAGTGCGGGGTGGGCCCACCGCGCAGCGATGTTTCTTCTGGGAGTTCCTTGCCGGTGTCCGAACCGGTGCGCTGCCGTGACAGCGGACGGCCGGGGTCGCTCCGCCGCCGATATACGGTACGCCCTCGAGGGCCTCGGGACTGCTCGCCACCGACTCGGCAGGGGACAAGCACACAGCGGATGTCCTGACGATCAACTGATCATCGCCTGCCCATCTCCTCGTGACGCCGAAGGGGTGGAGCCGTCATGGCGGCTCCACCCCTTCGTCGTGGGCGGGCATCAAGGCCCGACGATGCGTGCCCGCGCCACCGTGATCAGTCCCGCTCCGGACCGGCGCGGTCCGTCCGATGGCGTGGGGTTTCGTTTCAGCGGCGCCGGGTGGGGCGCTGAACCGTGCCGCGGGCCTGCTTCTGCCGCTGATGCCGCAGGACGCGCCCGATGATCATGGGGGCGAGGGTGAGAAGGAGCTTCTTCATGGTGGACCTCACTGGTCGTGGTGGGGATGGGGCGGTGTCACCGGGCCGCCGAGGAGGCGACTCGGTCACCAGGGGTGGGCCTGGCAGAGGGCCGCCGGACCGGGAGCGTCACAGGGGCCGATGCTCCCCAGCTGCTCCTGGTGCGGAGCCCGGCAACGCTACCTCACCGTGCCTTGGTGCGTTGCCTCGGGCAGGGGCGGCCCCCGGCCGATGGGATGACCAACGAGGCGGGGGCCGGCTCACCTCCATCCGGCCGGCTACTTGACCGGATGACAGCAAGCTCACTTAGTGTCTCACGGCTGTTCGGTGGACACCGCACCCGGACCACAGCGGCGCGATCCTCGACGGGCGCCTGCGGGGAACTCCACCGGCAGTTCTTTGCCGGCGTCCTGGTCGGTGGTGCCGTCATCGCCGGGCCGCTCTGCCTGACGGGTGCCGCAAGGCTCCTCGCCTGCCGTTTTCACCGTGCTGTCCTCCGGTGACGATGCTCCCCGCACCGGATTCGTGGTCGATGCCGGGCCGGCTCCACCGGTCCGGGAATCGGCGGAGCTGGCGGTGGCGGCTGTCGCGGGCGCACGGGGTGCACCGGGGAGCAGCGGCGCCGGTCCCCGAGCCCGGGAGCGGTCCCGGAACAGGGCGTGGCAGACGGTGTCGGGGCGGCCTGTGATACGGTCCAGCGCACCGGTGGCCACCTGCTCCCGCCACGGAACCATGGTGGCCACCCGGTCCCTCGCCGGTGGGTCTGCGCCGAGCACGGCGCTGGTGACAGACCTCTGCGTGCTCCTGTCCCTCGAGGAAGCGACCCGGGAGCGGATCCGGGGCCGACCCCAGCGCGGCTCTGGGCAGGGCGTCACGGGTGCGCGGGGGCGAGGAGGTCGCTGTGGCGGGTGTGGAGTTCGGCCACCAGGTCCTGGTGGCGGTCCAGGGTCACCGGATGCGCCCCCTCGGGGGAGTCCAGGTATTCGCGCTCGAGCTGGAGACAGGCCCGGGAGTGGAGCACCTGCAGCTGTTCCAGGGTCGGCTCGGCGAGCTCGGTGGGGAAGTCCTGGGCCGGGTCCAGGTGCGTGCTGGCCCCCTCCGTTGCACCGGGCACGTGCTGATGCTCCTGCATGCCGGTGTCAGCGGGGCTCACCGGGGTGGGCCGGTTCATGCCGCCACCGTCCCGGCGCAGACCAGCACCGGCGCCGGCGAGGACGCAGGCCACAACACCTGCACCGGGGCGCCCCGGCCGGTGAGCTCTGCGTGGTGGAGTGCTTCCTGGAGCAGTCGGGCACCGGCGGCCTCGACCCGGAGGGCTCCGGTGAGGTCCACGGTGACACGGATGCCCGGGATGAGAGTGCGCGCCCGCCGGATCAGCGGGTACAAGCCTTGCTGGGAGACGGCGGTGAGCGCGCCGGTGACCTTGATGATCACTCGTGGGGTGTCGAGGTCGACCTGGACGAGCACGGAAAGTTTCGGGGGCACAGCAGCGACTTTCTTGACTCCGCGGACAGGAGGGAACAAGGGCCGCTACTTGACCAGGGCACCAGCGTAGAGCACCACCGGGCACCCGGGGCAGTGCAGACGCTGATGGCGTGCGTCACAGCCGTCCGGACCGGCGACAGGACAGATCAGCAGTTCGATCGGCATCCCGTTCGTGCAGGTGCTCGCGCAGGCGATGGTGCTCTTCCTCGACGCCGCCGCCCGCAGCCGGCTCAACACCGCCTGCGTGGTCGGCAACGTCATCGGTGGCGCCATGGGCTCGACCCTGACTACCCTGCTGTGGTCGCTGGGCGGGTGGGCGGCGGTCACCACCGGGGGCATCGTGCTCAGCGTGACCGGGCTCATCGTGTGGGCCACGGGCCGCCGCGGCCCCCTGCGCGCGCCCTGACCCGGGCGCCGGGTGCCCCGCTGCCACTCCACTGTTCCAGGAGCCGCTGACACCCGGCGCCCCGTCCATCCCTTCCGTTGAACGCGGCACGAACCGCCCACGGCGCGTGCCCGTCGCAAGGAGAACCACCATGCCCACCTCCACCCCCATCGACCGGCAGCGCGTGCTCGTCCTGGGCGCCGGACCCGGCCTCGGTACCTCTGTCGCCCGGCGCTTCGGCCGTGAGGGCTTCTCGGTCACGCTCGTCGCCCGCAGCGAGGAGCACCTCGCCGACCTCGCCGACGGGCTGCGCGGCACGGGCATCAGCGTCGACGCCGTCGCGGCCCACGCCGCCGACCCGCACGGGTTCCGGACAGCCCTCGAGGGACTGGCCGGGTTCCTCGCCCCCGAGCGTTCGCGGTCTACAACGCCGCGGTCATTGCCAGCGACAACGTGCTGAGCAGCGACATCGACTACCTGCAGTCGACCTGCTACGTCGATGCTCTCGGAGCCATCAGCGCCGCCCAGGTGCTCGCCCCGGAAGAACACCCTGACCGCCTTCGGGATCACCGTGACCCTGTGGCTGCTGCCGGCCGTGGCCAGCCTGATCGGCGGCACCGACTCGGCCGCCTACATCTTCCTCGACGACCGCCTCGACGAGGGCATCGTCGCCGTGCTCGGCGCCTCCCTGCTGTTCGTCCTGCCCACCAACTGGGCCAAGCGCGAGGCCACCCTCACCTGGTCGGACGCGGCGAAGATCGACTGGGGCACCATCATCCTCTTCGGCACCGGCATCATCTTCGGCTCCCTGCTGGCCGCCACCGGCCTGGCCGAGACCATCGGCACCGGCGCGGCGGAGAACCTGGCCATCACCAACGTCGTGGCGATCACCGTGTTCTCCGCGGTGCTGGCCATCCTCATCTCGGAGACCACCTCCAACACCGCCTCGGCGGCGGTGATCGTGCCCATCGTCATCCCGCTGTGCCAGGCCATCGGGGTGGACCCCTTCGTCCCGGCCCTCGCGGCCACGTTCGCGGCGTCCTTCGGGTTCATGCTCCCGGTCTCCACCCCGCAGAACGCCATCGTCTACGGCACCGGGGCCGTGCCCATCACCCGCATGATCCGCACCGGCATCGTCTTCGACATCCTCGGCGCGATCCTCATCGTCTCCATCGTCCCGGTGATGATCGCCCTCGTCGGCATCGGCGGATAACCCTTCCCACCCAACCCCCACGCCCGGACCCGGTAACCATCGGACGGGTCGAGGACCACGAACCCTTGGGGCCCCACCACCACGGTGGGGCCCCAGGGGCGTTCCCGAGGCAGCCCTCCACCCATTCCGCGTGGGGACCCTCGCGAGAGGGTTACCCTCAATCCGGCCCTCAGTACCGTGGACCCCGCTCGGTCCCTTTCTCGGCCTGCGTGCTGTCGCAGTGGTCCCGGAGGCGCCGGCACAGAACGCGACGCCGTCCAACGGCGCGGGCGCCCCCGAGAGGAAAGGCCTGGACAATGCAGGAGGACCGGTCATGACACCTTCACCATCACTCAGTGGTGCCCTCTGCCTTTCGGTACCGGTGCCGGGCATCACCTCGACAGCCTCCCTGGCCTGGCGGGACTCGTGAGGCGTCCGGGGCTGGAGGCAGCCGCAGTGGTCGCGGCCGTGCTGGTGACCGTCCTGACCAGCATGCCGGTGTTCCTCCTGGGAGCACTGGCCACCGAGATCACCGCCACCGTCCACGTCCCCGCCTCCGGGATCGGCGTGGCGGTGGGAATCTACTGGGTGGCCGCTGCCCTGACCTCGGCCGGTACCGGTGCGATCGGGCGGGGGCTCAGCGAGAAGCGCATGGGGATCACCGCCGTGCTGCTGGCGGTGCTGAGCCTGTCCGGCAGCGCGTTCTGGATCCCCGCGTGGCCGTGGCTGATCGTGTGGGCGGCCCTGGGCGGCGCCGGCAACGGCCTGGGGCACCCGTCCTCCAACCACCTGCTGGTCACGCACATCCGATCGTCGTCGCGTGGTCTGGCGTTCGGGGTGAAACAAGCCGCCGTGCCCCTGGCAGGCCTCATCGCCGGCGTATCCATCCCGCTGGTCGCCCTCACTCTCGGGTGGTCGGTCGCGTTCCTGCTGATGGCCGTCCTGGGGGTGCTGGTGCTGGTCGCGACGGCTCTGATCCGTGCCGCACCCTCCGCCGAGGGCGGGACCCGTCCGGCGGGACAGCTGGATCCGCGCCTGCGTCCCGCGTTGCTGCTGATGGCCATGATGACGATGTTCGCCGCCGGCTCGGCCAACTCCGCCGTCGCGTTCTGCGTGACCGGCGCGGTGGAGCGCGGGATCGACGCCGGTGCGGCAGGGGTGCTGCTGGCCGTCGGCAGCGCCGCCGGCGCGATGACCCGCATCATGGTGGGACGGGTCGTCGATCGGGGCGTCGTCTCGGCTCTGCCGCTGATCCGTCTCGCCGTCGCGGCGTGCGCCGTTGGCCTGTCCCTCATGGCGATCCCGTCGACCTGGAGCTACGTGGTGGGTTTTCTGCTCGCTGCAGGCCTCGGGTGGGGGTGGCCCGGGCTGGTGCACTTCTTCGTCTCCCACCTGGCGCCGGATGCCGCAGCGCCGGCCACGGGTCTCGTCCAGACCGGCTCCTACATCGGCAGCGCCGTCGGCCCCGTGCTCACCGGCGTGGTCCTCGCCCTGGGCAGCTCGAGCCTGGCCTGGGCCATGCTGACCACCATGGCCGTGGTCGCGGTCGCCCTCTCATTTCTCGTCGGACACCGGCTGCGAAAGGCCGGCCTGACGCCATGACCGCCCAGATGGACCCACCCCCCCCTCCACCAGCAGCACCCGCCCTGGTCCCTCAAGCTCCTGCGGCATCGCCAGGAGCGTGGAACCAAGTGGTGCCCGCCTATCCCTCGGCGCTGCGGTCGGGGTTCCTGGGCGGGCATTTTCACGGGGCGGGTCTGACGTGCATGCCAGAGCTTTCCGGGGGCCTGCGCCACCGGTGAGCATTTCAGCGCCCGGCTGCGGTCTGACTTGCGGGCGCGACGGCGCGGCCTGGAAGCTAGTGTGCACCCAGGGTGGATGGCGCGTGGCAGCAAAGCCACCCACACCTGGGCCTGCTGGTTGCACGGCGTGCCGCAGGCGCTGGTCCAGCTGAGGGTCGGTCGGCCGGGAGGGGAATAGATGCGCATCATCGGAATGCTCGGCGGTATGAGCTGGGAGTCGACGGCCGAGTACTACCGGCTGACGAACGAGCTGGTACGTGATCAGCTTGGCGGGGTGCACTCGGCCCGTATCCTGCTCGATTCCATGGACTTCGCCGACATGGAGCAGCTGCAGTCGGCGGGGCGGTGGCAGGAAGCCGGCGAGCTGCTCGCCGCCAAGGCCTCCGCGCTGGAATCAGCGGGTGCGCAGATGCTCGTCCTGTGCACGAACACCATGCACGTCGTCGTCGATGCGATCGAGCAGGCCGTGACGATTCCAGTGCTCCATATCCTCGATGCCACGTCGGCGAGAGTCCGGCAGGAAGGCCTCAGTCGCGTCGGAGTGCTGGGCACCGCGTTCACCATGGAGCAGGACTTCTACCGTGACCGCCTCGCCGCCGGCGGGATCCAGGCCATCGTGCCGGAACCGCAGGACCGGGCGACCGTGCACCGGATCATCTACGAGGAGCTCGTCCGCGGTGTGGTGACGGAGGCATCGCGGGCGCGATACCGGGCGATCATCGATCGCCTGGTGGCCGGCGGGGCGGAGGGCATCGTGCTGGGGTGCACGGAGATCGAGTTGCTGGTGAGCGCGGAGGACAGCTCGGTACCGGTGTTTCCCACCACGCGCCTCCACGTGGAAGCGGCCGTGGAGATGGCTCTCACCTGAACGGGAGACTTCCCCCGGTCTGCACTGTGGGTGCCTCGGCGCAGCCGCAGCGGCAGTCACCGCGGCTGCGCCGAGGCACGTGTCCCGTGCTGCAGTATGGGTTCCTCTTGGTGCGCCAGCCGGGTCCGTGAGGTCCGCGCCGTGGTGGCTCCTGTCCAGGGTGTCTTACTTCTCGACGCGGGGGCATTGTGGCGTGGGCCTCGACTAGCGTGGGCGGTCACGGCCATCACCGGGGCGAGGAGGATCGCGATGTCGACCAAGCTGACCGTCGTCACCGGTGGCGGCCGCGGGATCGGGGCGGCGATCAGCCGTCGTCTGGCCGCGCAGGGCCACGACGTGGTCATCGCCTACCGGCGGGACCGGGACGCCGCCGAGGCTGTCGCCGAGGACGTGCGCCGCAGCGGCCGCCGCGCCCTGACCGCACCGGTGGAGATGACCAATCCGGGCTCGGTCGCCGAGCTCTTCGACCGGGTCCAGGCGTTCGGACCCCTGACGGGATTGGTGAACAACGCCGGGGCCGCCGCGGCGGTGGGCCCGTTGGAGACCAACGACCTCGAGACGATCCGCCGGGACCTGGAGGTGAACCTCTTCGGGGTCATCGCCTGCACGCAGCAGGCGATCGGTGCGCTCCGGCGCGCCGGCGGTGGCGCGGTCGTCAACATCTCCTCCGTTGCCGCGTCGTTGGGTGGGCCTGGCATGTACGTGCACTACGCGGCGGCCAAGGCCGGAGTGGAGGCCTTCACCGTGGGCCTGGCCAAGGAGCTGGCCGTCGAGAACATCCGGGTCAACGCGGTGGCCCCGGGCACGGTGTGGACGGATTTTCACCGGGATCCGGAGCGGCCGGCCAAGATCGCCGCGACGATCCCGATGGGCCGGGCCGGGCGGCCCGAGGAGATCGCCGGGGCGGTGGCCTGGTTGCTCTCCGACGATGCCTCGTACGCCACCGGAACGACCTTGCGGATCAGCGGAGGACTCTGACGCGCCCGTGATCCGCGCACAAGCACGGCCCGGCTCTGCGCGTAGGCGCCGGGGACGTCCTGTTTTGGTCGCCGGCACACACGGTCAGCGCAACCAGCAGACCTGCACGGAGCGGGTGAGCGGCGGACTGTGCTGCGGTGGGGGTGCGGCTGTCGGGTGCTGCCGGGCTGGGGCTACCATCTGGCCATGACGCCACCGCCCCGGCACCACTCGCTGAACTACGTTGAGCTGACCGTCACCGACCTCGCCGCGGCGAAGGCCTTCTACGCGCAGGCCTTCGGCTGGCGCTTCGTCGACTACGGTCCCGACTACGCCGGCATCGCCTCCCCGGAGGGTGACGGGGAGGACGTGGGAGGGCTGCTGGTCGCTGCTCAGCCACGCCCCCAGGGCGGTCCGTTCGTGCTGCTCTACTCGGAGGACCTCGAGGAGACGGAGTGGGCCATCGTGCGGGCGGGGGGTCGCATCGTGCAGGCACCGTATGGGTTTCCGGGGGGCCGGAGGCTGCACTTCGCTGACCCCAGCGGCAATGAGCTCGGGGTCTGGGGGCAGTAGGAGCCGGCGGGGCAGACCGTCGGTCTGCATCCGTTCTGCGGACTCTGCCGGTGCCGCCGGATGTCTTGAGGATCGCCCGCGCCGGCTGCACCGCACCCGGGGCCTCCGTGCTGTGCTCCCGCCTCGACGTGGCGCCAGGAAGGCCGGTCGGCTTCCGGGTGCAGGCACCTCCGGTCGATCCGTTCAGTGCTCCCTGTCCTCGGTATCCGGGCACGGCTGGCTACGATGACCCCCATGCTCCATGGCGCCTCCTTCCGGTCGCTCAGGGCCTTGCTGACAAGGGCCACGCTCGGGAACCTCACCTGGCGCCGGGAGCGGTTCTCGGTGATCGACGTGCACACACGGGCGGAGCTCTCCCACTACACGCACCTGGACCTCCCACCGCGGGGACTTCGGATGGATGGCGCAGACCGGGACGGAGGCCGTGGGTGTCGTCCGGGCCCAGTACCTGCCCCCGGACGACCCCGGGTACGGATTCCTCGCCGAGGACGCCCCGGAAGCGAGCCTCTGGGTGCGAGGCGACTGGCGTGGCCGTGGCCGGGGAACAGCGCTGCTGCGCCGGATGCAGGACGAGGCGGAAGCACGGCGGGTGCCGCGGATCAGCCTCTCGGTGGAGGCCGGCAACGACGCCAAGCGGCTCTACCTGGCCGAGGGTTTCCTGGACGTCCCCGGGCGCGAAAGCGACGGCGTCATGGTGTGGACCCCACAGTAGGCGCCGTGCTGGTCATCGTGGTGTTCCCGTCGGCGCTGTCCTACCTGCTCTAGAACAGGTTCCTGACCGTCCTGCCGGCCGGCGGCGCCGGGGTCCTCCTCAACCTCATCACCGTCTTCACCACCACACCGACGATCCTCACCGGCCACGCCTGCACCCTGTCGCGACTGATCGGCGGCGCCGTGGTCATCGGCGGGGTGATCATCACTGACGTCCCCCTTCCACCGCCGCACCACCTCACAGGAACAGGCCGCCGTACAGCTGGAGCTGGAGATTGCACGCGGACGGGTCACTGACTCGGTGGCCGAGCGCGGGGCCACCGGCAAGGACCTCGGCGGGCTGCGCCGAACCCTCACCGACGCCCAGATCCGCAACTTGTTGCGGCGCGTCGGCGGATCGGCCCGGTCCGGACAATCAAGGGCGGGACGATTACTATAGGAAACATGCTTTTCGATGTAGTGGATGCGGCTGAGACGGCCCGCCTGCAGGCCCTGCACGCTCTGGACGTGCTGGACACCCCGCGGGAGGAGCGCTTCGACCGGATCGTGCGCCTGGCTCAAGAGGTCTTCGGGGTGGACGCCGCCGCGGTGAACCTCATCGCCGCCGACCGGCAGTTCACCAAGGCCGAGGTGGGCCTGGACGGGGCGGGCAACTGCGCCCGTGAGGACTCGTTCTGCACCCACACGATCCGGCAACCCCAGGCCCTGGTGGTGGAGGACGCCCTGCGTGATGAGCGCTTCTGGGACAACCCGTTCGTCACCGGTGACCCACACATCCGCTTCTACGCCGGGTACCCCCTGCACGCCGCGGGCGGGCACAGGGTGGGCACGCTGTGCCTGATCGATCCCGCTCCCCGGGCCTGGGATGCCGGGCAGGAGCGGATCCTGGCGCAGATGGCCGGGTGGGCGGAGGCCGAACTGGTCCGGGCCGCCGAGCTGGACCGGGCCGCGCAGGTCCAGCAGGTGCTCATGCCGACCACCACCCCGGATCTGCCCGGGTGGGAGGCCGCCGGGCGGTGCGTGCCCACCCAGGCCATCGGTGGGGACTTCTACACCTGGCACGGCCTCCCGGACGGAAAGTTGCAGGTGCACGTGGCCGACGTGATGGGCAAGGGCATCCCGGCGGCGTTGATCGCCGCCTCGATGCGGGCGACGCTGGTGGGGGCGGCCCAGTTCAACGACCAGCAGCAGACGATCCAGCGCACCGCGGCCGCGACCCAGCAGCTGCTGGAGGACACCGGGGCGTTCGTCACCGCCTTCTCCGCCCGCCTGGACCCGGCCACCGGGGTCCTGGAGTACGTCGATGCCGGGCACGGGCTGGCGTTCGTGCTGGGCGAGGACGGCTACCGCGGGCTCGAGCACTCCGGCCCGCCCCTGGGCATCTTCTCCGACACCACCTGGCAGACCCACCGCACCACCCTGGCCCCCGGCGAGACCCTGGTGGTGGTCTCCGACGGGTTCCTGGACTTCTTCCCCACCCTGGAGGAGACCCTGGAACGGGCCCGGCAAGCCCGGCTGCACCGGTTGCCGGTCGCGGAGCTGGTCGAACGGGCCACCGCCTTCGCCCGGGCCACCGGCCACCCCGACGACGTCACCGTCGTGGCCGTCCGCCGCTGCCACCCGACCTGAGCCCCACCCACCACGGGCGCCTCCGCCGACGCCGTCGTGGGGAGAGGGACACCGCCGTGGAAGACCCGCCCCCGTCACAGCCGGTGGACCGGGACCCCTGCGGTGCCCGGGAGATCGTCACGCCTGGACGGCCGCCTCCGCCCGACTGCGCGGGGACGACGCCCCAGTTCCTCACCACGCCCAGGCCTTCGGGGACGCCCATCAGGCGCCGCAGGGATCGTGGACCGCCGAGGAGCCCTGGGCCGAGCTGGTCACCGACCACGGCCCCTGGTGCGGCATGGACCGGTCCGCCCTGATCGAGAACACCTACGATCCTGGTGCGCTCCTCCACCCCCACGGTGTGGAACACCGGGCCGGCGGCACCGGACAGCTCCACCATCCCGGACCCCGACCCAGGTGCGGGCCGAGGCCGGCTGGTCCCGCCGCGGCCCGGTCGCCACCCACGCACCGGCTGGATGGACCGGCGGCCGGGACCGCGCGTCGCCCAGCAAGCGGGGCGGTGGAGGACGTCTTCCACCATGCGGCGGCGGGCCCGCCATGCCGGTGACACGGGCGCTCCGCAGTGCCTGGTGGGTGGCTGCGGCTGCACCGAGGCCATCATCGGGCGAGCAGGGGCGGATGGATGACGGGACGGTCGCCCGGGCGCAGGCACGGCGGATCCGTCTTCACCGAGTCCTCGATCCGCAACGCGCTGCGGCTGATCGACGCCGGAGAGCCGGCCACCCAGGTGGCACGTAACCTCGCCATGTCGAGGGCGACGCTCTACCGGCGCATCCGGGAACGGCCGTCAGCGACGACCATTTGAGGTCGGCGGCCCTGGCGGAGTTCGTGATGCGTGTGGTGCCGGACGGTCCGTTGCGCCCGCCGGTCCGTTGCGCCCGCCGGGAGGCGCGGGCGAGGGCCGTTAGGATGCGGTCATGTCGATGGTGAGTCGTTGTCGTACCTTGGCGGCTGGGGTACTTGGTGTGGTCGTTGTCCTATCCGCGGCCGGTTGCATCTCTTCCGTCGGTGTGGAAGAGGAAGACGGCCCGTTGCGGATCAGCGCGATCCCGGATGTGGATCCTTCCGATCTGGCTGAGCGGGAGGAGGCGATGGCGGCGTATCTGGCTGAGGAGCTCGATGTCGCGGTGGAGTACGTCCCGGTCAGCGACTATGCGGCGTCGGTGAGTCTGTTGGGCACCGGTGATCTGGACCTGGTGTTCTACGGGGGCTTGACCGGGGTGCAGGCCCGGTTGCGCACCGAGGGGGCGAGGGTGCTGGCGCAGCGAGACATCGACGAACGCTTCCGCAGCGTCTTCATCGCCCATCGTGATGCCGGGCTGGAGCCGGTCGACGACGTTGCCGGTTTGTCGGAGCTGGCCGGCTCCCGGTTCACCTTCGGCAGCGAGTCCTCCACCTCGGGCCGGCTGATGCCGGCGTACTTCCTCGAGCAGGCCGGGATCGACCCGGAGGCCGACTTCGCCGGGGCCCCGGGCTTCTCGGGCTCGCACGATCTGACGATCGACCTGGTGGAGGCCGGCAGTTATGAGGCCGGGGCGCTGAACCTGCAGGTCTGGCAGGCCCGTACCGAGGCCGGAACGGTGGACACCGACACGGTGCGGGAAATCATGAGGACTCCCGCCTACGCCGACTACCACTGGGTCGGTGCCCCTGGGCTGGACGAGCGCTTCGGAGGCGGGTTCACCGATGATCTGCGGCAGGCGTTGCTGGATGTGGACGGATCGGATGCCGAGGAGACGGCGCTGCTGGAGCAGTACGGGGCGGAGGCGATCGTCCCTGCCGAGCCGGGGGACTACGAGCGGATCGAGGAGATCGCCCGCACCCTTGACCTGATCCGATGAGCTGTGAACCGGTGGTGCCCCGTTCCGGGAAGGTCGGCCAGGATGATGCGGGGATCGCGCTGCGCGTGCAGGGTGTGAGCGTGGCCTACGGGAACCGCTTGGCCCTGGACGGTGTGGACCTGTCCGTGCGCCAGGGTGAGCGAGTGGCCCTGGTGGGACCCAGCGGGGCGGGCAAGTCCACGCTGCTCGGGCTGGGCAGCGGCACCGTGGTCCCCACACAGGGACGTCTGGAGGTTCTCGGCGTCGATCCGTGGGCGGTCTCACCGGGCGCTCTGCGGAGGCTGCGGGCCAGGATCGGCTCGGTGCATCAGCAGTTGCATCTGGTCGGGCCGTTGCCGGTGGTGCACAACGTCAACGCCGGGCGGCTGGGGACATGGGGCCGGCTGCGGGCCCTGCGTTCTCTGGTCCGTCCGCTCCAGGTGGACGAGGCGCGAATGGCGCTGGATCGGGTGGGCATCGGCCCGTACCTGCACGTGCGCACCGATCGGCTCTCTGGAGGTGAGCAGCAGCGAGTCGCCCTGGCCCGCCTGCTGGTGCAGGACCCCGAGCTGGTGCTGGCCGATGAACCGGTCGCCAGCCTGGACCCGGCCCGGGCCGAGGAAGTGATGAGCCTGCTCTGCGGGTTGCTCGAGCAGCCCGCCGGCCACCGGCGCACCCTGGTGGTGAGCCTGCACGACTTCGATCTGGCCGTGCGCCACTGCGATCGGGTGGTGGCCCTGCGCCAGGGCCGGGTGGTCCTCGACGTCCCTGTCGAGGAGGTGGACGAGGGCACCCGTGCGCGGATCTACGACCTGGCCCCCGACACGTGAGACCCAGCGGCGTAGGCGCCTCCACCCGGTGGGAGGTGGCCGCTGGCCCCGGGGGCCGGGCCGGCATGTGGCGGCCGCCCGATGGCGGACGGGCGTGGGCCACGGTGTGGGCGCTCGCGGTGGCGTGGTCGGTGGGCGGCTGGCTGATCGCGGAAGGCTTGGTCATCAATGCCTCGGGCTGGTCACGGTTCGCCGAGTTCTTCCGAGCCGCGCTGACTCCCCAGCTGTCGGGGGAGTTCCTGGCGAGGACCGGTGCCGCGGCCCTGAGCACACTGTCGTACGCGGTGCTGGGCACCCTCCTGGCGGTCGTCGTGGGCCTCGTCGTGGGGGTGCTGGTCTCGGAGACCTGGTGGGCCACCGGAACGGGGGCCCGGACCCGTCGGAGGGCGCGCCGGGCCGGATGGCTGCTCACCCGGCTCGGACTGGCGCTGCCGCGGGGCGTCCACGAGGCCGTCTGGGCGCTGCTGCTGCTCAGTGTGCTGGGACGGGACCCGCTGGTGGGGGTGCTGGCGATCGCGATCCCGTTCGGGGCCATCACGGCCAAGGTCTACGCGGAGATCATCGACGAGTCAGCCCGTGGACCTTACGAGGCGTTGCGCGCGGCCGGGGCTGGGCGCGCAGTGGCGCTGTTGTATGCGGTGCTGCCGATCGCGTGGCCGGAGCTGGTGTCCTACGCCTTCTACAGGTTCGAGTGCGCGGTGCGGTCCGCGGTCGTCCTCGGCATGGTCGGCGCCGGGGGCCTGGGCTTCGAGCTGGTCCTCAGTTTCTCCGGATCCCGGCACGCCGAGGTGTGGACGTTGATCTACACGATCGTCGTGATCGGGGCTGTGGTCGAGCGGTGGGGCGCCGGACTTCGACGCGCCGACGGGGTCCGGCGCTCCGGAATCTCCGCGGTGGCGGCCCTCGGGCTGCTGCTCGCCGCCCTGGTGCACCTGGGCCCGGACCTGTCCCGGGTGGTCTCCTCGCGGACCGCTGAGCTGCTCGTTGGCCTCATGGCGGAGATGGTCCCCCCGGGCCTGCCCGAGGGCGGATGGGTCCGACTGCTGGAGGAAGCGCTGGTCACGCTGCAGATGTCCCTGGTGGCCGGCACGATCGCCGCGGTGGCCGCGGTGGCCGTGGCCTTCGTGGCCGCTCGCGGCGGGACCACCCCGGCGCACCGATCCGCCGGGATGCTGGCGCGCTGGCTGCTGCTGCTCACCCGGTCACTGCCACCGCCGGTCTGGGCGCTGCTGTTCCTGTTCCTACTCCTGCCCGGCCCCCTGCCGGGAGCACTGGCGCTGGGCGTGTACAACTTCGGCATCCTGGGCCGGCTCTGCGCCGAGGTCGTGGAGAACATCGACCGCCGGCCCCACGACCATCTCGTGGCCACCGGGGCGCCAGCGGTGAGCGCGTTCGGCTACGCCATCGTCCCCCAGGCCGGTGGACGCTTCCTCGCCTACGGCCTGTACCGCTGGGAGGTCGCCATACGTGAGACCGTCGTCGTCGGGATCGTCGGAGCCGGAGGACTCGGACGGTTGCTCGAGGACCAACGCGTCGCCTTCGACCTCGACGCCATGGCCGGCACCGTCCTGGCCCTCATCGCACTCTGCGCCCTCGTCGACATGATCAGCACCGCCGTCCGCCGCACCCTGCGCTGACGACCACGAGCCCGCGGTGCCACCACAGCAGGGCAGGCGGCACGACCTGCCCCCGTTGGCTAGAGCCAACGACCACGAACCGCCCGCCCCACGGGCAGCACCTGGGCGAGGCCGTCGTCGTGCTGGCCTGCTCGCTGTCCTCCGTGCTCCTGCCGGCAGCCACCGCAGACCCCGGGGTCGGCGGTACGATCTCCCCGCCGGTCGCCGCCGCGCTCGCGCTGCCGCCCCTGGGTCTGACCGGCCCCCCTGCTCGGCCGCATCGCTGCGCAATCTCCATGCCGTCACCCCCACTACCCCTCGGCGAGGCGCCACGGCTCGCCACTGGGCCGGCACCGACCCGGATCCGGGAGCTGGCACCGACCGACCTGGCCGTCACCTGACCCGGGCCGCGGCCCCGGTATCCCGCCACCTCAGCGCCACCGTGCGCCGCGGTCAGTGGCTCATCATCGAAGGCCGCTCCGGGGCTGGCAGATCCACCCTGCGGGCCGCCCTCCTCGGCCACCTGCTCGCCATGGAGGGCTCGTGGCAGGCCAACGGCTCCGGGAGCACCGCCTTCAACGCCGGGCAGCTGCGGCGGCGCATCGCCTGGTGCCCCAGGAGGCGCACCTGTTCGACTCCACCATCCGCGGCAACCGTCTGCTCGCCTGAAGACAGGACGACCCGTCCACCGAGGAGAAGAGCACGAGGTTCCCGCCCGCGTGGGCTGGCGCTGCTCACCCGCGCCGACGTCATGCTCCTCGGCGAACCGACGCCCACCTCGACGCCCCCGCCGCCGACTCGCTCAGGGCGGACCTGCGGGCCGCCCTGTCCGACCGCGTCGTCGTCCTCGTGACCCGCCCCGCCGAACCATGCAGCGAAGCGGACAGCCTCCTGCGTCTGCCCGCCGCGCATCACCAGCCGACACCACAGCACACCGAAAGAGCGCACACGGGGAGCGTCGAACGGTCGTTGACGCCGGTTCTCCGCCCCGGTGATGCCGGTGACCACACATGCCTCCAATCCGGTTGGTCCGCAGTAAGCGGGAACCAGCGAAACGCAGCGTCTGTGGCGCTCGCTGTGACGAACTCGAGCCAGCAGGTGGGGCACTCGGGGGAGAGGGCGCGCTCGCGCTGCCTCCACGGGTCCCGGGTGTGGGCAACAGCGCGGGAACGGGGCAGCGGATGGTCTCGGTGGTCGGGGTGGCGAAGACGTCGTCCTGCGCGCAGCGACAGGAGAACGGGTGGACGGCGGTGCCAGCGGCGGCGTTCACCCGTTCTCGTTGCCCGGCGTTGCCGGATTGTTCCCGATGCTCCGAAGGCACCCCGCTGCGGACAGGCCTGCACGGGCGGTCTCACTCAGACCAGGTGGCGGGCGGCCGTGCCGGGCCGGGTCCAGAGCCCCTCGGCCTCGAGCAGCGGCAGGACGCCCTCGCCGAACCAGTAGGCCTCCTCCAGGCACGGATAGCCGGAGAGCACGAACTCCTCGAAGCCGACGGCGGCGTACTGCTTGATGAGCTCGGCGACCTCCTGGTGCGAGCCCACCATGGCGGTGCCGGCCCCGCCGCGGACCAGTCCGACCCCGGCCCACAGGTTGGGGTGGATTTCCAGGCCGGTGCGGTCCCCGGCGTTGAGCTCCAGCATCCGGCGCTGGCCCTCCGACTCCGACTCGCGCAGCTTGGCCTGCTGCTGGGCGACTAGCTCCTCGGGGATGGCCTCCAGCAGCCGCGCCGCCTCGGTCCAGGCGGCCTCGGAGGTGTCCCGGGTGATGGTGTGCAAGCGGATCCCGAAGCGCACCGTGCGTCCCTGGGCGGCGGCGAGGTGCCGGATCGTCTCGATCTTCTCCGCCGCCTGGGCCGGGGGCTCCCCCCAGGTGAGGTACACGTCCGCGTGTCGGGCCGCCACCGTGGCGGCCGCCGGGGAGGAGCCGCCAAAGTAGATGCCCGGGAGCGGATCGGGCAGCTGCTGCAGCTGGGCGTTCTCGACCCGCAAGTGCTGCCCGTCCAGGTTCACCCGCTCCCCGGCCCACAGCCGGGCCACGATGTCAAGGAACTCGTCGGCGCGGCCGTAGCGGGCGTCCTTGTCGTGGAAGTCCCCGTAGGCCCGTTGCTCGGGGGACTCACCGCCGACGACGACGTTGAGCAGCAGCCGCCCGGCGGAGTGCTTCTGGAAGGTCGCGGCCATCTGGGCCGACAGGGTCGGGGAGATCAGCCCCGGGCGGAAGGCCACCAGGAACCGCAGCCGCTCGGTGGCCGGGATCAGGGCCGCGGTGGTCAGCCAGGCGTCGCGGCACCAGGTGCCGGTGGGGGTCAGCACGGCGTCGAAGCCGTTGTGCTCGGCCGCCCGGGCCACCTGGGTCAGGTAGTCCAGGGAGGGCTCGCGCAGGGATCCGGTGCTGCGGACGGCCGCACCGTGGCCGCCGGAGACGATGTTGCGGGAGTCCCCGGCGGTGGGTAGGAACCAGTGGAACGTCAGCTCGGTCATCATGCATGTCCTTTACGTGGGAAGGGGCGAGGGAGGAGGCGTGGCGGAAGGGGCGCGCTCAGGCGCTGTCGGGCAGGATCACGACGCGCCCGGCGAAGTCCATCTGGCCGAGCACGGACAGTCGGGGGCTCACGGCATGTCCTTTCAGCAGCTGGCGGGTCCCGCCCCCGGCAGCTACGGCCAGGTTGGACGGGAAGAAGGAGGGTGCAGGGCGGCCTCGCCCGCGGGCGCGCGGACCGCTCAGCGGGCAGGCGGGGCCGGTGGGAGCCGGCCAGGGCATTCGTGCCCTCACCGCCCCGCCGCCACGGCGGTGGCGGCCGCGCAGAGCTCCCGGTCGAGGGCCGGTTCGTGGCGGCTGGTGCCGTCGATGAACGGCAGTCCGCGCCGGACAGCAGTGGCGATCCGTTGGGCCAGCAGCGGGGAGGAGATGCGGTAGTCGGTGAAGTCGTGGTCGTGGGCGTAGACGCCCACCGGCAGGGTGAGGGCCTGGAAGAAGGCGAACAGCGGGCGCAGCTGGTGCTCGATGACCAGGCCGTGCCGTTCGGAGCCGCCGGTGGCCGCCAGCAGCACGGGGGTGTCCACCAGGGCGTACTGGTCGACGAGGTCGAACAGGTGCTTGAACAGGCCCGTGAAGGAGGCCCGGTAGACGGGGGTGGCGACCACGAGCAGGTCCGCGGCCTCGATGCGCTGCAGGTGCTCCTCGACCGGCTCGGGCACCTGGGACCGGTAGAGGGCGCCGCCCAGCAGGGGACCGACCTCCTCCAGCCGGACGGCGTGGGGCTCGATCGGCAGGACCCCGGCGAGCTCCTCGAGGATCGCCTCGGCGAGCACCGCGGTCTTGGCGGGCCGGTGGGTGCTGCCCACTACGGCGACCACCGACAGCGGGGAGGTGGGGCCTGCGGCGGGGTGGAGAGTCATCGTGACAAGGCCTTTCCGGTAGGGAGGAGCTGACGAGCCGCCCGAGATGAACCCTGCCCGGCCTGCTGCCGGGGATGTGGACGGCCGTCCGCGCCCTGCGCGACCGGCCGGACCTAGGACCATCGCGGCCCGCAGGGCACCTGTCGGCAGCGCCGGCGGGGAGTTCTCGGGTGGAGCGGAACACTGCTCACGCTAGGGTCCTCAGCGAGGTCGCTGAAGGCCCACGACATCCGAGGACACACGCCATGCGCTCGGATGTGCATTTGTCAAATTGTTACGAAGCCCTTGGGGATGCTGTTTGCGGGCCCCTACGGTCAAGGCATGTTCGTCGACTCGATGCGTTGTTGTAGCTCGTCGCGAATGTCCTGACGGCCCCGTCGCAGGGCATCGTCACCGCAGCTTTCCTCCCCTTTTCTCCTGGTCTCGCCCCACCCCCGTCCTGTGAGGGGGCGATTTGGCGTACCCAAAACTTTGAGGATCACCATGGCTTTGTTCCGCCCCGCATCGTCGGCTCCGTTGCTGCTGACCCCGGCCTCCCGCCACGCCTTCCTGCGCTCGAGCTTGGCGGTGGGAGCGGCGGGGATGCTCTCCGGCTGCGGTGGAGCCACCGCCGCCCGGATCCCCACGACCGCCGGCGGGGCGACGGTGGTGCGCTACCAGGGCTGGCCCAACACGGTGCTCAACGTGGAACTGGCCGAGAACCTGGGCTACCTCGACGGGGTGGACCTGCAGTGGGTGGGCAGCACCAGCAGCGGCCCGCAGGACATCCAATCGGTGGCCACCGGCGCCGCCGACATCGGCTACGCCTTCACCGGAGCGGTCATCAAGCTCGTCGAAGCCGGTGCTGCGGTTACCGCGGTGTCGAACTACTACGGTCCCGACACCCAGACCTTCCACGGCCTCTACGTGGTCAAGGTCAGTGGCATCCGCGACCCCCGGGACCGGATCGGCCGTTCCGTGGCGATGAACACCCTCGGCGCCCACGCCGAGGCCTTCGTCTCCACCTGGCTGCGGCAGGCCGGGTTGAGCGAGGAGGAGATCGCCGATACCCGGATCCGCAACACCGTGGGCCTGATCGCGGCGGGGGCCGGCTTGCGTCGGCGGATCCGGGAGGTAGTGACACCAGGACGCCGCACCGGGTGAGAGCGGCGGCCGAGCCCGTCGCCGAG
>NZ_JAMBOG010000024.1 GCF_023715525.1 Kocuria rosea
TGGCCGGGCGGGAACACGACCTCGTGGCCCAGCCGCTCCAGCACGCGCACGGTGGCCAGCGCGACCCTCGGGTACATCGCGTCCACGATGCACGTGGCGAACAGTGCGATTCTCATGCGGCCTCCGGGGAAGGGACGAGCGGGGAGCCCGGGCGACACCGAACACACCACCTGTGGTCTGACCATAGTAGGGTGGTGAGTCCCGTCACACAATCGGGCTCGCCGACAGGGGCCCCTGCCCCGCTCCCGGCCTCGAGGCGCCGGCGTTGCACCGGGGATGGGCCCGGCGGGCACGGCAGGGCCGCCGGTGGTGTCCCTAGAATGAACCGCACCCGTCCGTCCCCTCAGGAGCTGCCCGTGCCCGCGGCCTCACGCACGTACACCGTCGTCCTCGACTGGCTCGAGGAGCGGCTGCGCTCCGGGGAGATCTCGGTGGGCGACAAGCTGCCGGGGGAGCGCCAGCTCGCCGAGGAGTTCGCCATCTCCCGCGCCTCGGTCCGGGAGGCGATCCGCATCCTCGACGCCATGGGCCTGGTCCGGTCCTCGACCGGCTCGGGGCCCAGCGCCGGGGCCATCGTCATCTCCGAGCCCTCCGCGGCGCTCGCCTGGGCCCTGCGGATGCACGTGGCCACCCGGTCCCTGCCCGTGCGGGACCTCGTCCAGACCCGCCTGCTGCTCGAGACGCAGTCGGCACGGGAGGCGGCCGCCGCCCCCGACACCCCGGAGCGCACGGCCACCCTTGAGCACGCCGCCGCCCTGGTCGCGGCCATGGACGACCCCGGCCTGCCGGACGAGCGCTTCCACGCCCACGACGCCGAGTTCCACGTGCTGCTGTCCTCGCTGGCCGGCAACCTGGTGGTCGGGACGATCATGTCCTCGCTGCGCCAGGCCACGATCGGCTACGTGCAGGAGACCGTCGCGCGCCTCGAGGACTGGCCCCGGGTGCGCCGCACCCTCCAGCAGCAGCACCACGAGATCCTCCGGGCGTTCCGGGAGCGGCGGAGCGAGGACGCCGCGACGGCGCTGCGGGAGCACATCACGTGGTTCTTCGGCCTGAGCGGCAACGGCTGAGCGACCTCACCGGACCCCTGCCCCAGCACGACGGCGGCCCCACCGGGATCTGGTGGGGCCGCCGTCGTTGCTCACGTGGTGCACGGTAGGGGGCCCAGGGCCGAGGGGTTGCAAGGTGATCCAAGCCTTGCGCGGCCGCTTCCCGGTACAGGGGGGACGGTCCCGGGGCGGCCCCCTACCGTGAGCAGGTCGGTGGACCATCCGGTCCTGCGCGGAGCCCTGAGGGGGGACTCGGGCCGCGCCGCGCCGGACGGATGTCTCTCATCCCGTCCACCGACGTTCTTCTCTGCTCGCACCACTGATTCTGCCGGACACCACAATGCAATTGAATGCACTTTTGTCCACTCCCTGGTGGCCGTTCGTCCCGGCCTGCGGCAGGTCCTCCGCAACTGGGCGGAAGGCCTTAGAGATCCCGCAGCTGGGGGTCCACGAGCCCGCTCTGGTACGCCTTGATCAGCGCCTGCACGCGGTCCCGCACGCCGAACTTCTCGCACACCCGGCCGAGGTAGGCCTTCACGCTGCCCTCGGAGACATGCATCTGCTCGGCGATCTCCCGGTTGCTGAGCCCCTGCGCGAGGAGGGAGACGGTCTCCATCTCCCGCTCGGTGAGCAGGGACCGCAGGCCGTCGTCCGCCGGCCGCTGCTGCTGGTCGGGGACCGAGATGACGTTGTCGGCGAGCGCCCGGGCGATGGCCGGGGACAGCGCGATCTCGTTGTCGAGCACCTGGTGCACCGCCGTGATGATCTCGTCGGGCCGGGCGTCCTTGACGAGGTAGCCGGCGGCCCCCGCACGCAGGGCGGGCACGACGAACTCCAGGGTCGAGAACGTGGTGAGCGCCAGGACCTTGGACCGGGGACTGCTCCGGGTGATCTCCCGGGTCGCCTCGATCCCGTCCATCACGGGCATCTTCATGTCCATCAGCACCACGTCCGGATCCGAGGCGCGGCACCGGTCCACGGCCTCACGGCCGTTCGCCGCCGTCCCGATCACCTCGAACCCCGGCTCGGCGGAGAAGAAGGACTTCAGGGCCTCCAGCATCAGCGGCTGGTCGTCCACGACGAGCACTCTGCAATCTGTCACTTCTGCAGTCTATTTTTCGATGCGCCTACATGCGCAACACGACGTCCCCATATCTGCAGTGCGTCATCTTCGACTTAAGTCACAAAAGGACTGGACAAAGGTGAATGGACCCCTTTGGTTCACTTTGGCAAAGTAAAGGACAGCAGGACAGCACACCCCCCTCGGCAGGGACACCTCTCCCCCACGGTCCCCGCCATCCCCCCGATCCGGTGCCGTCCGCGACCTTCATAGGAGCCCCCCGTGAGCAAGAAGAAGCTGACCACCGCCATCGCGTCCGTCACCCTCGCCGCTTCCTTCATCATCGCCCCCGTCGCCCCCGCGACCGCCGGCCCGATGATCAACGTCAACATGGGTCCCCGCGCCACGATCTGCTACTACGTGCCCTTCTGGTGCTAGTCCCCCGGGCCCTGTGCTACACCTCTTTGGGTGAGCGCCATAACTGAAACCCCGCAGCGAGCACCGCGCACAGCCGAGAAAAGTTCGTTCTTCTACGCCGAGCCCCTGGCCCGGTGGCTGAGCACGGTGCTCCTGCTGTTCGCGGTCTTCGGCGCCATCGACGACCTGCGGAACCTGTTCCAGGGGTGGTTGAACGGCTCCATCCACACGGCCGACAAGGAGGAGGCGCTCGACAGCATCCTCGCCTTCGCCGCGATCGGCATGCTCGCCACGCGCGCGCCCTGGGCCTCCCTCGTCTCCATCGGCTGCCTCGCGTTCTCGTGGCACATCGATGAATACCCCATGGCTGCGCTCAGCACCTGCATGGTCACCGTCGCCGTCGTGGCCACGGCCACGCGCCGCTTCATCGCCGTCCACCTGACCGTCTATGGCGTATGGATCGTGCTGTCGTCGCTCAAGCACCCCGACGACTCGATCATCTTCTGGAGCCTGATCGCAGTCACGATGGCCGGCGCGCTCATCGGCGCGGCCGTGCGGTACTTCCGGACCCAGCGGCGGCGCAGCGAGGAGCGGGTCCGGGACCTCGAGGTCCTCAACGAGCGCCTGCGGGAGGACGAGCGCCAGGCACTGGCCCGCGACCTGCACGACGTCGTCGCCCACGAGCTGACCCTCATCACGATGCAGACGATGAGCCGCCGGCGCTCCGGGGACGTCTCGGAGCTGCACCAGGTCCTCGAGACCGTGGAGGGGGCCGCCCGCTCGGCGCTGCACGAGCTGCGGGTCCTGCTGCGGCTGCTGCGCAACGAGAACGACGGCGACCACCCGCGCGACGTCACGGGGGCGGGCCTGTCGATCGGCAGCCTCGAGCACGTGGTGACGTCCCTGGCGGGCAGCCTCAAGGACCTGCGCTTCGACCCGCAGGTGGTGATCACCGGCGACATCGAGTCCGCGCCCACCACGGTGCGGGGCACGGCCGCCCGCATCCTGCAGGAGGCGGTCACCAACATCATCAAGTACGCCCCCCGCGGCGCGGTGGTCGGCATCGAGGTGACGGCCGACGCGCAGGAGCTGAGCCTGGTCGTGCGCAACCCCCTGCCCCGGTCCGGCACCGGCAGCCGCTCCTCCGAGCTGTCCTCCGGGCTGGGCCTGCGCGGGATCACGGAGCGCGTGTCCCTGCTGGGCGGGCAGGCCGAGAGCGGGCCCCGGGACGGGCACTGGGTGCTGTCGGTGTGCCTGCCGGTGAACGGCAGCGAGGCCCTGTGAGCTCACTGGTCGAGCGCGTCGCGGCGGTCGTCGCGGCGATCCCGGCGGGGCGGGTGCTGAGCTACGGGGACGTGGCCGAGCTGGCCGAGTGCCGTTCCGCCCGCGCCGTGGGCACGGTCATGGCGCGCAACCCCACCGGCGCGGCCCTGCCCTGGTGGCGCGTGGTGGACCGGGACGGCGTCCTGGCCGACCACCTGCAGGCCGAGGCCCGCCGGCGCTACCGCGACGAGGGCACCCCCCTGCTCGAGGACGACCGGCACCTGGTCCGCGTCGACATGGACCGCGCCCGCTGGAGCCCGGACCCCGGCGCCGGGATTGATCCCGGGAGGGCTCAGTAGTCGGCGGGGCCGGCCACCTCGAAGAAGTTCCCCTCCGGGTCGAAGCTCTTGCCCGTGAGCCGCTCGAAGGCCTCGACGTAGCGGGCGCGCGTCCTCTGGACCACGTCCTCCGGCAGCGGGGGCACGGGCCCCGACCCGCTCCACCCGGAGGCCTCGGAGCGCAGCCAGTCCCGCACGTACTGCTTGTCGAAGGAGGGCTGGGCCCGGCCGGGGTCGTAGGTCTCGGCGTCCCAGAACCGGGAGGAGTCCGGGGTCAGCACCTCGTCCCCGAGGGTGATCGCCCCGCGGTAGGAGTCCAGCCCGAACTCCACCTTGGTGTCGGCCACGACGATCCCGCGCTCGCGGGCGATCTCCTCCGCGGCGGTGTAGATCTTCAGCGTCAGCTCGCGCAGCCGTTCCGCGACGGCGCGGCCCACGGCGTCGGCCATCTCGTCGAAGGTGACGGGCATGTCGTGCTCCCCCACGGCGGCCTTGCCGGTGGGGGTGAAGATCGGCGGGGCGAGCCGGGAGCCGTCGACGAGCCCCGGGGGCAGCTCGATCCCGCAGACCTGACCCGTGGCGCGGTAGTCCTTGAGCCCGGAGCCGGTGAGGTAGCCCCGGGCGATGCACTCCACCGGGAACATGGACAGGTTCTTGCAGATCACGGCCCGGCCCCGCACGGACTCGTGGACGTCCGTGGACAGGACGTGGTTGGGGATCTCGGCGAGCTGCTCGAACCACCACAGGGACAGCTGCGTGAGGATCTTGCCCTTGTCGGGGATCTCCGTGGGGAGGATCTCGTCGAACGCGCTGATCCGGTCCGTGGCCACCACGAGCACGGAGCCCGCGCGGTACTCGGCGTCGTCGTAGATCGCCACGCCCGTGGCGCGCAGCCGCGACTCGTCGGGGACGTAGAGCTCGCGGACCTTGCCGGAGTAGACGTGGGTCCACCCGGGGATCTGCGGCGGGACGGTGACGGTGCTGTGCTCGCTCATGCCTGCTCCTGCCGGGGGGCGGAATTGGAAACGGTGGGGAGGTCGACCTGACCGCGGGACGCCTTCAGGGCGATGTCGGTGCGGTGCTGGGAGCCCTCGAGGGCCACGAGCTCCACCCCGCGGTACGCGCGCTCGCGCGCCTGGTCGAGGCCGGCCCCGAGGGCGACGACGGCGAGCACGCGGCCGCCGGCCGAGACGACGCGACCGGCGTGCTCGCCGTCGGGGGCCACGGCGGTGCCGGCGTGGACGACGTGGACGTCCTCGAGCGCCTCCGCCGCCTCGAGCCCGCCGATCGGGTCGCCGGTGCGGGGGGTGCCCGGGTAGTCCTGCGCCGCGACGACGACGGCCACGGCGGACTCGGGGCGCCAGCGCAGCCGCTCGGCCTCGTCGAGCCGGCCGGTCGCGGCGTCGAGCAGCAGCCGGCCCAGCGGGGTGGCGAGGCGGGCCAGCACGGCCTGCGTCTCGGGGTCCCCGAACCGGGCGTTGAACTCGATCACCCGCAGGCCCCGGCGCGTGACGGCGAGCCCGCAGTAGAGCACGCCCACGAACGGGGTCCCGCGGCGGCGCATCTCGTCCACGGTGGGCCGGGCCACCCGCTCCACGACCTCGTCCACGAAACCGTCCGGCAGCCACGGCAGCGGCGTGTAGGCGCCCATGCCGCCGGTGTTGGGGCCCTCGTCGCCGTCGAAGATGCGCTTGAAGTCCTGGGCGGGGCTCAGCGGGATCACCCGGGTGCCGTCCGTGAGCACGAACAGGGACACCTCGGGACCGTCGAGGTACTCCTCGATCACCACGGACCCGCCCGCGGCGAAGCAGGCGGCGGCGTGGGCGAGGGCCTCGGCGCGGTCGGCGGTGACGACCACGCCCTTGCCCGCGGCGAGCCCGTCGTCCTTCACGACGTAGGGGGCGCCGAACCCGTCGAGGGCGTCGGCGGCCTCGGCCTCGGTCGTGGCCACGCGCGCCATCGCGGTGGGCACGCCGGCCGCCGCCATGACCTCCTTGGCGAACGCTTTGGAGCCCTCGAGCCGGGCCGCGGCCCGCGACGGTCCGAAGACCGGGAAGCCGGCCTCCCGCAGGGCGTCGGCCACGCCCGCGACGAGCGGGGCCTCCGGGCCGACGACGACGAGGTCGGCCCCCAGCTCGCGCGCCAGCCCGGTGGCCGCCGCCGGGTCGTTCGCGTCCACGGCGTGCACCGGGACGATCTGCGCGATCCCGGCGTTGCCCGGGGCGCAGTGCACCTGCTCGACCTCCGGATCGGCCAGCAGGGCACGGATGATTGCGTGTTCGCGGCCGCCGGGGCCCAGTACCAAAACCTTCACGCTCCCAGGCTAGTTCTCGGCAGGGGGCGTTGACACATCGTCGCCGCGCCCGGGCCCAAACCTCCAGGATAGCTAAGCACCCTGATCTCCCCCAGGGGGTGGCCCGGGACCCGGAAATCCGCGCCGGCACCCCCGTGAGGCCCGTCACACCGGCCTACCATGGCCGCATGGACACGAGCACACGCATGCTGGCGGCCTCGGCCGCCGCGGTCGCCGGCCTCCTCCTGGCCAGCTGCGACAACACCGAGACGGAGCAGACGCCGGAGACTCCCGCCGGGACCTCCGCCGCGACCACGGCGAACACCGGCGCCACGGCCGGCACGGGCGCGCCCGAGGCCACGATGGGCGCCGGCACCGGCGACGAGACCAGCGACACCGGCGCCGACGGCACCGTGCCCGAGGGCGGGGCCGGCGGCGAGGGCGGCGGCGCCGGCGGAGCCGCCGGCGGCGAGGGCGCCGAGGGTGGGGCCACCGGGGGCACCGGCGGCTGAGCCCTCCCCGGGGCGGCCCCGGCGGGGGTGACATCGGGGCTGACATACTGGGGCGATGCAGACCTTCACCTCGGAGCGCGCCGTGGACCTCGCCGTGATCGAGCGCAGCGGCTTCGTCGAGTCCCGCCACCGCGGATCCGCCGTCGTCCTCGCCCCCGACGGGGCGGTGGCTGTGGAACTGGGGGACGTCTGCGCGCCGATCTTCCCCCGCTCGACGCTCAAGCCGTTCCAGACGATCGCCGCCATGAAGGCCGGCGTGCCCCTGCGCGGGGCGCAGGTGGCCATCGCCTCCGCGTCCCACATCGGCTCCTTCGAGCAGCTCGAGGCCGTCCGCTCCATCCTCGACGCCGCCGGGGTGGACGAGGACGCCCTGCAGTGCCCGCCGGACTGGCCCGAGGACGAGGACGTGCGCGCCGAGCTGGTGCGCACCGGGCACGGGCGGGCCCGGATCTGCATGAACTGTTCCGGCAAGCACGCGGCCTTCCTCTGGGCCTGCACGGAGAACGACTGGCCGACCGAGGATTACCTCGACCCGGGGCACCCCCTGCAGCGCACGGTCCTGGAGACGGTCGCGGAGTTCGCCGGGGAGCCCGTCGCCCACGTGGGCGTGGACGGCTGCGGGGCGCCCCTGGCGGCGATCTCCCTCACCGGCCTCGCCCGCGCCTACTCGACCCTGGGGCGCGCGGCCGGCAACCTGGCGGCGGACGCCCGCGCCGCCACCGTGGCCCAGTGCATGCTCGACTACCCCGAGTACGTGCACGGGCGCGGGAAGTACAACACCGTGGTCATGGAGGAGCTCGACGTCGTGGCGAAGCTCGGCGCCGAGGGCGTGCTCGCGCTCGGCACCCGCGACGGCTGGTCGGTGGCCCTCAAGGTGCTCGACGGCGGCTCCCGCGCCAACGCGCTCGTCGGGCTGAGCCTGCTCGCCCACGCCGGGGCCGTGCCCGCCCCGGCCGCCGCCGCCGTCATCGGGCAGGTCGTGCGCCCGATCACCGGCGCGGGCCGCCCCGTGGGCCGGATCCGCCTGGCGGACCCGCTCGTGGAGCTGCTCGGCCCGGAGCTGGTCCGGGCGCTCGGGCAGGAGTAGGCCGTGGCCCGCCGCCGGATCGACCCCGCGGACGGCACCCTGGCCCTGAGCGCCTGGCGGGCGGACCCCGACGGGGCGCCGCGCCGGACGGTGGCCACCGCCGTGCGCTACGCCCTCGAGGAGCTCGCCGAGCGCGTGCCCGGCAACAGCGTGGAGGTGCGCGTCCCGCCCTTCGGCGTGACCCAGTGCGTGACCGGGCCGCGGCACACCCGCGGCACCCCGCCCAACGTCGTCGAGACCGACGCCCGCACCTGGCTGGGCCTCGTCACGGGCTCGGTGGCCTGGGCGGAGGCCGTCACGGCGGGATCTGTTGTGGCCTCGGGCACACGGACCGACCTCGCGGAGGTCCTCCCCCTGTTCTGCCGGTAACCTGGAGGGCATGAGCTCCGCACCCTCGACCCCTTCCTCGCGCCTGCCCTCGGGGAGGTCCTTGCGGCGGCGCCGCCGGGGGCGGGCGGCCGTGCCGCTCGCAGCGTCGGGCACCCAGCCGATGATGCTGCGCCGCGCCCCCAACATCTGGGCGTTCGTGGTGCTCGGGGGCGTCCTCGGCGTCGTCCTCGGCCTGCTCGTGGGGTTGCTCGGGGCGGGCAGCGCCCAGTTCACCCCGGGGGCCGTGGTCATGTTCATGGTCTCGGTCTTCGCCATCCTGGGCCTCGCCGCCGGCGCGGCGGCGGCCCTGGTGCTGGACCGGATCTCCGTGGCCCGCGCGCGGGCCGTCACCACCGAGGTCGTGGACGGGGACGCCGACGCCCCTGACGGCCCAGAAGCATGAGAGAAGGCCGATCTACGTGATTCGCCCTGATGGACAACTCAGCCACGACCTCCTCCCCGGCGAGAAGGGCCCCCAGGACGCGTGCGGCGTCTTCGGCGTCTGGGCCCCCGGCGAGGACGTCGCGAAGCTGGCCTACTACGGCCTCTACGCCCTGCAGCACCGCGGCCAGGAGTCCGCCGGCATCGCCGCGAGCGACGGCGAGCGCATCGCCGTCTACAAGGACATGGGCCTCGTCTCGCAGGTCTTCGACGAGACCACCCTCAACACCCTCACCGGGCACCTGGCCGTGGGCCACTGCCGGTACTCCACCACGGGAGGGTCCCACTGGGCCAACGCCCAGCCGACCCTGGGCGCCACCCCCCACGGGACCGTGGCGCTCGCGCACAACGGCAACCTCACCAACTCCGCGCAGCTCTACGACCAGCTCATTGACAAGTCCGGCTTCCCCTCCAGCGGCGAGATGGCGCAGGGCAACACCACGGACACGGCCCTGGTCACGGCGCTGCTCGCCGAGCACCCGCACGGCTCCCTCGAGGAGGCGGCCATGCACCTGCTGCCGCAGCTGGTGGGCTCCTTCTGCCTGGCGTTCATGGACGAGCACACGCTCTACGCCGCCCGGGACCCGCAGGGCATCCGCCCGCTGGTCCTCGGCCGGCTCGACCGCGGCTGGGTGGTCGCCTCCGAGACCGCCGCGCTGGACATCGTCGGCGCGTCCCTGGTCCGGGAGATCGAGCCCGGCGAGTTCATCGCCATCGACGAGCACGGCCTGCGCACGCAGCGCTTCGCCGAGACCCGCCGGGCGGCCTGCGTGTTCGAGTACGTCTACCTGGCCCGCCCGGACACCACGATCAACGGCCGCTCCGTCTACGAGTCGCGCGTGGAGATGGGCCGCCGGCTCGCCCGCGAGCACACGGTCGACGCCGACCTCGTGATGCCCACCCCCGAGTCCGGGACGCCCGCGGCCATCGGCTACGCGGAGGAGTCGGGCATCCCGTTCGGCAACGGCCTCGTCAAGAACGCCTACGTGGGCCGGACCTTCATCCAGCCCTCGGACACCATCCGCCAGCTCGGCATCCGGCTCAAGCTCAACCCGCTGAAGTCCGTGGTGGCGGGCAAGCGCCTGGTGGTCATCGACGACTCGATCGTGCGCGGCAACACCCAGCGCGCCCTGATCCGGATGCTCCGGGAGGCCGGGGCCGCGGAGATCCACGTGCGCATCTCCTCCCCGCCCATCAAGTGGCCCTGCTTCTACGGCATCGACTTCGCCTCCCGGGCCGAGCTGATCGCCAACGGGCTGGGCGTCGAGGAGATCCGGGCCTCGCTGGGCGCGGACTCCCTGGGCTACATCTCCGAGGACGGCATGATCGACGCCACCCGGCAGGAGCGCGCCGAGCTGTGCACGGCGTGCTTCTCCGGCACCTATCCCACGCGCCTGCCGGACGCGGACAAGCTCGGCAAGAACGTGTTCGAGTCCCGCCGCCCCGCCGGCTCCTCGGCGCAGCGGGACCAGGCCGCACCGGCCGTTCCCCGGCGCCCCGAGCACGCCTCGGCGGTGTCCATCGAGACCCACCCCTCCGCCACGGACGGGCGGGTCCGCGCCGCCGGCAGCGCCTGCATCTCCGACGAGGACAGCGGCATCCAGGACAGCTCCGTGGGCTGCGACCCGGGGCCCGACTCCGACCTCGAGGACGTGCTGCTGCCCGAGGACCGGGTGCCCGCCCGGTCCGGCGCCGCCCCCGTGCCCACCGCAGAGCCCGCCCCCCAGAACGAGACCCCGAAGGACGCCTGACATGGCCCAGCAGCCCGCCCCCGACAACCGCACCGTCACCTACGCCAGCGCCGGCGTGGACGTCGAGGCGGGCGACCGCGCCGTCGAGCTCATGAAGAGCGCGGTCAAGGCCACCCACACCGCGAACGTGATCGGGGGCGTGGGCGGCTTCGCCGGGCTCTTCGACGTCTCCGAGCTGCTCGCCTACCGCAGGCCCTACCTCGCCACCTCCACCGACGGCGTGGGCACGAAGGTCGCGATCGCCCAGACCCTCGACGTCCACGACACCATCGGCTACGACCTCGTGGGCATGGTCGTGGACGACATCGTGGTGGTCGGCGCCAAGCCGCTGTTCATGACCGACTACATCGCCACGGGCCGCGTGGTGCCCGAGCGGATCGCGGACATCGTGCGCGGCATCGCCGGGGCCTGCCGGCAGGCGGGCACCGCCCTCGTGGGCGGGGAGACCGCGGAGCACCCGGGGCTGCTGCGCCCGGACGAGTACGACGTCGCGGGCGCGGCCACCGGCGTGGTCGAGGCCGACGAGCTGCTGGGCCCGGACCGGGTGCGGGCGGGCGACGTCGTCATCGGCATGGCCTCCTCCGGGCTGCACTCCAACGGGTACTCCCTGGTGCGCAAGGTCGTCAACGTCGCCGGCTGGTCGCTGGACCGGCAGGTCACCGAGCTCGGGCGCACCCTGGGCGAGGAGCTGCTCGAGCCCACCCGCGTCTACGCCGCCGACGTCCTCGACCTCGCCGCGGCCTTCCCCGTCAACGGGCCCGACCGGGCGACCGGCCACGGCGTGCGCGGCTTCAGCCACGTCACCGGCGGCGGCCTCGCCGCGAACCTGGCGCGCGTGCTGCCCGCCGGCCTCGAGGCGACCGTGGACCGCTCCACGTGGGAGCTGCCCGCGATCTTCCAGCTCATCGGCCAGCTGGGCAACGTGCCCCTGCCCGACCTGGAGCGCACCCTGAATCTCGGGGTGGGCATGGTCGCCGTCGTCGACCCGGCCGTGGCCGACGACGCGGTGGCCCACCTCGGTGCCCGCGGGCTGGGGGCGTGGATCATGGGCACCGTCGGCGCGATCGACCCGGAGGCCGACCACAGCGGTCCCGACTGGGTGCAGGGCGCCAAGGGCGTCGACGGCGGCGCGGTGCGCCTCGTCAACGCCTACGCGGGCTGAGCCTGCCCCGGGCGGCCGTCGAGGGGCGGGGCCGAGCGGCTGCGGGCTCCCCCGCGCCCCTCGGCGCCGCCCCTCGGCGCCGCCCCGGTCCGGGCGGGGCGCGCAGGAACGCAAAGGAGGTGCCCGTCCGTGACGGGCACCTCTGTTGCGCTGATGCAGTTGAGACGAGCGGATCTCCCGGGTGGTTACCGGCGGTAGTCCTCGTCGTAGTCGTCGGCGTACTTGTCGACGTAGACGGAGTAGTCGTCCTCGTCCTCGTCGATGCGGTCCTGGACCGGCTCCTCCACGGGGGAGGACTGCTCGCTGCCGCGCAGCTCGCGCTGCAGAGCGGTCAGATCGGTCTGCGGGCTGAAGTACTTCATCTCCCGCGCCTGCCGTGTCGCCTTCGCCTTTTGACGGCCGCGCCCCATGGCGTGACCCCCTCTGTCTCTTGGTCCGGGTGGCGGTACACAGGCACAGAGTACGGCCCCGGAAATGTCTTATGAATGGTTCGTGGGTCCAGGGTACATGGTTTGCCCGCCCGGTGCGCCCGCCCGGGCTCCGGCACGGCGCTCTGTCGGCAACGTCACGGGCAGCACCCGGGCTCCGCCCCGGGCCACGCGCGCGAACAGGCGACCGAGCCGCGGCGGGACGCCGGGGAGGACGCCGGCGGGCGGGGGCCGCGTCAGCGCGCGGCGTGCGCCTCCTCGCGGACGGCGGAGACGGTGAGCCCGTCCGCCACGACGTCGGCGTCGACGTCCACCCGGACCGTGTCGCCGTCCAGGACCGCCCCGGAGAGGATCGCCCGGGCGAGCTTGTCGCCGATCTCGCGCTGCACCAGCCGGCGCAGCGGCCGGGCGCCGTAGGCGGGGTCGTAGCCGGTGAGGCCCAGCCACTCGGTCGCCGCCGGGGTGACCTCCAGGGTCAGCCGGCGCTGGCCCAGGCGCTCGGCCAGCTGGGCCACCTGGATGTCGACGATCTTGGCCAGGTCCGCCGTGGACAGCGGGTCGAACAGGATGACGTCGTCGAGGCGGTTGAGGAACTCGGGCTTGAACGAGGCGTTGACCACGTTCATCACCGCCTGCTTCTTCGCCTCCTGGTCGATGGTCTGGTCCACGAGGAACTGGCTGCCCAGGTTGGAGGTGAGGATCAGGATCACGTTGCGGAAGTCCACGGTGCGGCCCTGGCCGTCGGTGAGCCGCCCGTCGTCGAGCACCTGCAGGAGGATGTCGAAGACGTCCGGGTGGGCCTTCTCGATCTCGTCGAGCAGGACCACCGAGTACGGCCGGCGCCGCACGGCCTCCGTGAGCTGGCCGCCCTCCTCGTAGCCGACGTACCCGGGAGGCGCGCCGACGAGGCGGGAGACCGTGTGTTTCTCGCCGTACTCCGACATGTCGATGCGGACCAGGGCGCGCTCGTCGTCGAACTGGAACTCCGCGAGCGACTTCGCCAGCTCGGTCTTGCCCACGCCCGTGGGGCCCAGGAACAGGAACGAGCCGATCGGCCGGTTCGGGTCCGAGATGCCCGCCCGCGACCGGCGCACGGCGTCCGCGACGGCCTGCACGGCCCGGTGCTGGCCGATGAGCCGCTTCCCGAGCACCTCCTCCATGTGCAGCAGCTTCTCGGTCTCGCCCTGGAGCATCCGCCCGGCGGGGATGCCGGTCCAGGCGGAGATCACCTCGGCGACGTCGTCGGCCGTGACCTCCTCGGAGACCATGGTGTCGTGCGGGACCGTGGAGTCCTCCTGCTCCTGGGCGGCGTCGAGCTCCTTCTGCAGGGCCGGGATCTCGCCGTAGAGCAGCCGCGAGGCCTCCGCGAGGTCGCCCTGGCGCTGGGCCATCTCCGCCTGCGAGCGCAGGTTGTCGATGCGCTCCTTGAGGTCGCCGACCCGGTTCAGCCCGGCCTTCTCCGCCTCCCAGCGGGCGTTGAGGGCGTCGAGCTCGGCCTTCCTGTCGGCCAGCTCCTGCCGCAGCGCCCCCAGGCGCTCGACCGAGGCGGGGTCGGTCTCGCGCTCCAGGGCGAGCTCCTCCATGGTCAGGCGGTCCACGGCGCGGCGCAGCCGGTCGATCTCCTCCGGGGCGGAGTCGATCTCCATCCGCAGCCGGGACGCGGCCTCGTCGACGAGGTCGATGGCCTTGTCCGGCAGCTGGCGGCCGGGGATGTACCGGTTGGACAGGGTGGCGGCCGCCACCAGGGCGGAGTCCGCGATCTGGACCTTGTGGTGGGCCTCGTAGCGCTCCTTGAGCCCGCGCAGGATCGCGACGGTGTCCTCCACGGAGGGCTCGCCGACGTAGACCTGCTGGAAGCGGCGCTCCAGCGCGGCGTCCTTCTCGATGTTCTCCCGGTACTCGTCCAGGGTGGTCGCGCCGATCAGGCGCAGCTCGCCGCGGGCCAGCATGGGCTTGAGCATGTTCCCGGCGTCCATCGAGCCCTCGGCGGCGCCGGCGCCGACGACGGTGTGGATCTCGTCGATGAAGGTGACGATCCGGCCCTCGGACTGCTTGATCTCCTCGAGCACGGCCTTGAGCCGCTCCTCGAACTCGCCGCGGTACTTGGCGCCGGCCACCATGGACCCCAGGTCCAGGGAGATCAGCGTCTTGCCGCGCAACGACTCGGGGACATCCCCGGCGACCATGCGCTGGGCGAGGCCCTCGACGACGGCGGTCTTGCCGACACCGGGCTCACCGATCAGCACGGGGTTGTTCTTGGTGCGGCGGGACAGCACCTGCACCACGCGGCGGATCTCCGAGTCGCGCCCGATCACGGGGTCGAGCTTGCCCTCGCGGGCCATGGCGGTGAGGTCGGTGCCGAACTTCTCGAGCGCCTGGAACGTGCCTTCGGGGTCGGGACTGGTCACCCGGCGGTCTCCTCTCACGGAAGGGATGGTGGTCCTGAGCTGGTCGGGGCCGGCGCCCGCGCCGCGGAGGATCTCGCCGGCCCTCCCCTCCTGCTGGGCGAGGCCGTACAGGAGGTGCTCGGTGGAGATGTACTCGTCGCCGAGGGACTTGGCGAACTGCTCCGCGGCCTGGATGACCTGGAGGGCGCCGCGGTTGAACTGGGCCTGGGCGGTGGAGGACCCGGACGCGGACGGCAGGGACTTGATGGCCGCGCTGGCCTGGGCCGAGACGGCGTCGACGTCGGCGCCGGCGGCCTTCAGGACGGCGACGGCCACGCCCTCGCGCTGGTCCAGCAGGGCCTTGAGGACGTGGGCGGGCTCGATCTGCGGGTTGCCCGCGGTCGAGGCGTTGGTCGAGGCTGCGGAGAGGGCCTCCTGCGACTTGGTGGTGAACTTGGTCTCCACGAGGGCTCCTTGTCGGTGGACGAGCTGGTGCGAACTGACCCGGCCGCTGCTCCACACCGAGTGCGCTCCAGCAGTTCAGCTAACCTGAGTCTATCTCACTCAACCTTGGGCGACCAGAGATTATTTCCCGGACCGTGCCCCGACGCCCGCCGTTCACGGGGCAGCCCTCGCTCCCCGGCCGGGCTCGTGCCCGGAGTACAGGGAACGGTGTACCGTTCGAGCATGACCGCGGTCACCCGCACGCACACCACGGCGCTGTCCCGGCTGGGCCAGGCCCTCTCCGACGGGACGCGGGCCCGGGTCCTGCTGGCCCTGCGGGACGCCCCGGCCCGGCCCTCGGAGCTGGCCCGGGCCCTGGGGGTGTCCAAGCAGGTGATGTCCAACCAGCTGGCCTGCCTGCGCGGGTGCGGACTGGTCGCGGCCACCCCGGAGGGGCGCAGCACCTGGTACCGGCTCGCCGACCCCCGCCTCGGGGACGTCCTGGAGAGCCTGCTGGAGCTGGTGGTCGCCGTGGACCCGGACTGCTGCACCCCGGAAGGATGCACCTGCTCATGACCTCCGTGTCGATCGGGCCCCCGCCCCTCAGCGCGGCCCGCCGGGCGCTCCTGCACCGGAGGGTGCGCCGGATCGTGGCCGCCACGATCGCCTACAACGTGCTCGAGGCGGTCATCGCCCTCACCGCCGGCACCATCGCCTCCTCCTCGGCGCTGATCGGCTTCGGGCTGGACTCGATCGTGGAGGTCCTCTCCGCGGCGGCGGTGGCCTGGCAGTTCGCCGCCCCCGACCCGCACCGCCGGGAGAGGGCGGCCATGCGGGTCATCGCCTTCTCCTTCGTCGGCCTGGCCGCCTTCGTCACCGTCGACGCGGTGCGCACCCTGGCCGGGGCGGCCGAGCCCGAGCACTCCCCGGTGGGGATCACCCTGGCGGCGGTGAGCCTGGTAATCATGCCCCTCCTGTCCTGGTTCGAGCGCCGCACCGGCCGGGAGCTGGGCTCGGCCTCGGCGGTGGCCGACTCCAGGCAGACCCTGCTGTGCAGCTACCTCTCCGCCGTGCTGCTGGTGGGGCTGCTGCTCAACAGCACCCTGGGCTGGTCCTGGGCCGACCCGATCGCCGCCCTGGTCATCGCCGCCGTCGCGCTCAAGGAGGGCCTGGAGGCCTGGCGCGGGGACGCCTGCTGCACCCCCCTGCCCGTGCTCCTCGACGGGGACGAGGGCTGCGCCGACGGGTGCGGCTCCGGCTGCTCCTGCTGCGCCCGCTGATCCGCCCGGCCCATGGCCGACTAGGGTTCGGAGCATGGACTCCACGGGACCCGGCACAGGACCGGCAGGAAGGCCGCCGGCGCCGGCCCGCCGACGGCGTGGAGGCCTGCGCGTCGTCCTCGTGGCCGCGCTCGCGGCGCTGCTGACGGTCCTGGGCGCACCGGCGGCCACGGCGCACACGGAACTGGTCGGCACGGACCCGGCCGACGGGCAGGTCCTGCAGAGCACTCCCACCACGATCACCCTGTCCTTCAACGAACCCGTCGGGGCCACGCCGGAGGCCGTCCGGCTGCTCGCCCCCTCCGGGGACCGGATCCCGCTCACCGCCCGGGCCCTGGACAGCACCGTGGGGCTCACGCCGTCGACCGCCCTCGGGGACGGGACGCACACCGTCCTCTGGCAGGTCACCTCCGCCGACGGCCACCCCGTCTCGGGCTCCTTCACGTTCTCGGTGGGCGAGCCCACCGCCACCACCGTCGAGGTCCAGCAGCACGCCCCGTCGGCGGCGACCGCCCACTACGCGGCCCAGACGCTGACGTACGCCGGGGTGCTCGCCACCTCCGGCCTCGTCGTCTTCGACCTCCTGCTGTTCGCGCCCCGGCCCGGCACGGCGTTGCGTGCCCGCCGCCGGCTGCACCGGCTGATGCACCTCGGCGCGGCGCTCGCGGTGGCCGGGACCGTCGTCTCGGTCCTGGCCTCGGTGCTGTGGCAGGCCGGGGCGGCCCCGGTGTCCCTCACGGATGGCGCCCTGTGGCGTGCCGCCGCCGGCTCCGGCTCCGCCCTGGCCGCCGTGCTCACCACGGCCGGAGTCCTCACCGCGGCGCTGGCCGCGCCCCGGGCCGCCGGCCGCGGCGGCGGGCGCCTGGCCCGGGGAGCGGCCCTGGGCGGAGCCGGGCTGGCCGGCGCCTCCCTGGTGGTCATCGGCCACACCCGCAGCGCCGAGCCGGCATGGCTCGTCGTGCCCGCCGATGCCGTGCACGTCGCCGCCGGGCTCGTGTGGGTCGGGGGGATCCTCGGGCTGGTCACCGTCCTGGGGCGCACCTCCGACACCTCCCCCCGCCAGGCCACCCTGACGCTGTCCCGCTTCTCCGCCGTCGCGGGGTGGGTGGTGCTGGCCCTGGCCGCCACCGGTCTGCTCCTGGGCTGGCGCATCCTGGGCGGTCCCGGGGCCCTGGTGTCCACCGGGTACGGCCGGATCCTGCTGCTCAAGATCGCCGTCGTCCTGGGCGTGGTCGCCGTCGCGGCCTGGAACCGCTTCGTCCACCTCCCCCGCGTCCTCACCCGGCCCGACTCCCGGGTCCTGGCCGACCTGCAGTCGACGATCCAGGGAGAGGGCGCCCTGCTGGTGCTGGTGCTGGCCGTCACCGGCGTGCTCACCTCGCTGAGCCCCTGACGGCCTGCGCGCCGATCCCGATCCGCTCCGCCAGGTGAGCGGCGGGGGGACAGCAGCGGTCCGGCCGGGACGCACCCGCGCCGGTTCCCCGTTTCCGCACGGCGGAGACCTACGCTGGAACTCCCCGACAGCACCACGCGAAGAGGCACCCCCATGAGCAAGCAGATCGTCTTCACCGCCCTGGCCCTGGCGTCCGGCCTCGCGCTGGCCGGCTGTTCCGGCTCCCCCCAGGCCGAGGGACAGAGCCCGACGACGCCCCCGGCGGCCTCCGCGACCGCCTCGCGGGCCGGTGCGGCCACCACCGCCGCCGAGACGCCCGGTGACGAGGCCACCGCCGCCACCGGCACCCCCGGCGACGAGGCGACGACCGCGACCGGCGCCCCCGAGGAGGAGGCCACCGCCGCCACCGACGCCCCCGGCGACGCGGGCCAGGTCCCGGGCTCGGCCGGTGCCCCCGACCCGTCCGCCGAGGTCGACATGCCCGGTGCGATGCCGGATCAGAACTTCACCTACGAGGAGGCCTACGCGGCCTGGCAGAACGGGATGCCCTACTACGACGCCTTCTGCCTCAACTACGACCCCACGACCCCGGCCGGGATCTCCCAGTGCGAGGGCATCGAGCTCGGCACCGTCGACAGCATCACCGGCGAGTACATCGGCGGGTGACGGCCGCCGCCGGGGTCCCCGTGCCCAGGACGCGGGCACGGGGATCCCGTCGTCGGGCGGGGCGGCGTGGCATCCCTCACCGTCGGTGCCGGAACCTGGGCCTGACCTGGTCCTCCGCTCGCCGGCCGCGCGGTGTGACCAATCAGATAGTGCCTTGACTGGGGAGTACGGCCCCGTCCGCCGGAAAATGGAGAGGAAGGCGCGAGCGACGCCGGACCCGCGCGGCAGTCAGGCACTGCCCGGGACCCGGCATGCCGCACCGGCGCCCCGTGCGGATCCGGGCGCCGGGCCAGGCCCGTCGACAGCCGCCTCCGCCTGCCTCCCTCCCCTACTTCCGCGCGTCAGGAGCATCCTCATGAGCTCGCAGCAGTCCCTCGACGACCACGACCGCACCCGCACCGCTCCCGTCCCCGTGCGGGTCTTCGACGACGTGGCCGACACCCCCTGGACCCCCGCCCCGCGGTGGTGGAACCACCCCATGACGGTCGCCGTGACCGCCACGCTGTGCGCGTGCGTGCTCACGGTCGTCCCCTCCCTTCCCCCCATGACCGGGTTCCTCGTCGCCCTCACCGGCTACGTCGCCGCCCTCGGCCTCGCGATCAGCCGCTGGTGGTGGTCGACCAGCCGTGACCGCGCCGGCGCGGAGGCCGCGTGGGTCGCCGGCCAGAGCGGCTACGCGCTGTCGGTCGCCGAGGGCGCGCTGCGCTGGACCGACGAGGACGGGACCAAGTCGGCCCGGCTCGACCACCACCGCGGCGGGTGGCGCCTGAGCCTCTACGACGTCCACGCCCCGGTCCTCCAGCACGGCGCCTGAGCGCACGCCGCCCGGCGCCGGCCGGGTGCCCCGCGCCGGTGGGCCCCCGGGACCGGCGCCGGGAACCATCAGGGGACTGCGCACTCCGCTAGGGTGGACGGCTGGTCCGTGCGGCTCCGCGCCGCCGACCGTGCCCGTGCCCCCGACGGAAGACAGCTCCATGCCGACACAGACCTCCCAGCCGCCCCACCAGCCGCACCCCCGAACCAGCGCTCCCGCGGCCCGGACCCGCCCGAGATCGCGCCGCTTGCGCGTGAGCGACGTGAACGTCGTCGACGAGCGGATGCTGCGCCGGGCGGTCGCGGGAACGGTGGTGGGCAACGCCATGGAGTGGTACGACATCGGCGTGTACGGCTACCTCGCCGTCACCATGGGACAGGTGTTCCTCTCGGACGCCGAGAGCTCCGTGCAGGTCCTCTTCTCGCTGGGCGTCTTCGCCGCCACGTTCATCGCCCGCCCGCTGGGCGGGGTGTTCTTCGGACGCCTGGGCGACCGGCTGGGCCGGCAGAAGGTGCTGGCGACCACGCTGATCCTGATGGCCGCGTCCACGTTCCTGATCGGCGCCCTGCCCGGCTACGCCACCCTCGGGTTCCTCGCCCCGGTCCTGTTGCTGGTGCTCAAGCTGCTGCAGGGCTTCTCCACCGGCGGTGAGTACGCCGGCGCCACCACGTTCGTCAGCGAGTACGCCCCCGACAAGCGGCGCGGCTTCCTCGCCAGCATCCTCGACCTCGGCAGCTACCTGGGCTTCGCCGCCGGCGCCGCCGTGGTCTCCGTCCTGCAGCTGAGCCTCACCGACCAGGCCATGCTCGAGTGGGGCTGGCGGATCCCCTTCCTGGCCGCGGGTCCGCTGGGCCTGATCGCCGTCTACTTCCGGCTGAAGATCGAGGAGTCCCCCGCCTTCCAGGCCACCCTGGACGCCCAGGAGTCGTCGAACGGCCAGGACGCGGACGGCGTCGCCCACGGCACCGTCTCGCTGGTGCGCACCTACTGGCGGCAGATCACGCTGGCGGTCGTGCTGGTGGCCGCGGCCAACACCGTCGGCTACGCCCTCACCTCCTACATGCCGACCTACCTCACCGACGCCATGGGCTACGACCCGGTGCACGGGACGCTGCTGACGATCCCCGTGCTGGTGGGCATGTCCCTGTGCATCCCGCTCGCCGGCCGCCTGTCGGACCGGATCGGGCGCCGCCCGGTGCTGTGGCTCGGAGCCGGGTGCACCATCGTGCTCTCCCTGCCGGCCTTCCTGCTCATCGGAGTGGGCGAGGTGTGGACCACCCTGGCCGGCCTGGCGCTGATCGCCCTGCCGGTGACCTTCTACGTCGCGAACCTGGCCTCCGCCCTGCCGGCGCTGTTCCCCACGGCCAGCCGCTACGGCGGCATGGGCATCGCCTACAACTTCGCCGTCGCGATCTTCGGGGGCACCGCCCCGCTGATCATCGAAAGCCTCATCCAGCTCACCGGCAACGAGCTCATGCCGGCGTTCTACCTGATGTTCACGTCGGTGGCCGGAGCGATCGCGATCTGGTTCATGCACGAGTCCGCCAACCGGCCCCTGCCCGGGTCGCTGCCCAGCGTGGCCACCGAGCAGGAGGCGCACGACCTGGTCGAGACCCAGGACTCCAACCCGGACCTGGACGTCGCGGCGCTGCCGCTGCCGCCCGAGCCGGAGGCCGCGGCGTCCAGGGCGCGGTGAGCCGGGACCGGATGGCAGGAGCCGCCGCGGACGACGTCCGCGGCGGCTCCTGCCATCACGGCCCGTCCCCGGGGCCGCACCGGGGGGGGCGGCCCGGCACGGCGGCGGGGAGAACTCGTGGTGCCTCGACCCGTCCGGCACCCCGCCGGCTCCGAACTCCTGGTGACACGGCAGGCACGCACCCGGAGCAGGGAGAAAGACACCATGGCTTTCGACATCGACAGATACGCCCGCGAGTCCGTGAGCATGAACTGGGAGGACCTGGGGCTGGAGGCGTTCCGCGACGATCCGCTGCCCCCGGACACCCTGCGCACGCTGCGCTACATGTGCGACATCGAGTTCCACACCGTGTGCTATCTGCGGGACATGCTCGTCAGCCCCTCCCGACGGGACCCCGAGGTCAGCACCTTCATGACCATGTGGAACCACGAGGAGTTCTGGCACGGGGAGGCGCTGGCCCACGTCCTGGCGCTGCACGGCGTCACCGTCGCCTTCGACGAGGTCAAGGCCAGGCGGGTCAAGCTCGGCTGGCGCGACCGGATCAGCCCGGTCAAGCAGTCCGTGCTCTCGAACCTCGTCGGCAAGGACTTCGTCGCGGTCCACATGCTCTGGGGCGCGGTGAACGAACGGTCGGCCCACGCCGGGTACAAGCGGCTGGCCGCCCTCGAGGACCACCCCGTGCTGGCCCCCCTGCTGCGGCGCATCGCTGCCCAGGAGACCAAGCACATCGCCTTCTACACCACGCAGGCCCGCGCCCGGCTGGAGGAGAGCCCCAAGGCGCAGAAGCTGGCCCGTCTCGCGCTGCGCACGGCGTGGCAGCCCGTCGGGTCCGGGGTCTCGGACGAGGACGAGGTCACCCACGTGATGGCCCACCTGTTCTCCGGCCCGGAGGGGCGCAAGGAGATCGAGGCCATCGACCGGCAGATCGCGAAACTGCCGGGGATGGAGGGACTCACCGTCGTCGCCGACGCCATGGACGCCCGGGGCGTGCCGGCATGAGCGCCGGCAGCGGCTTCGACGTGCGCGCCTACATGCGCGCCCCGCACGTCCTGCGCCCGTCGCACCTCGACCCGCAGGCCGTGCCCACGCCCGCCCCCGCGACGCTCGCGACGTTGGCGCACCTGTGGTGCGCCGAACGCGGCCTGCTGGGGCGTCTGCGGGACGTCCTGCTCACCCCCACCCATGCCGAGTCGCGGGTGACCGCCTTCCTCACCACGTGGTCCTACGAGCAGTACTGGCTGGCCGAGACCCTGCGCGCGGTCCTGGCCGCCCACGGCCCCGCCCCGCAGGAACCGGCGGACACGGTTCCCGGAGGGCTGCTGCGCGCGTGGGACGAGCGGCTGCGGCCCACCGTGGACGCGGTCGGCACCAACCTCCTGGGCGCGGACGTCACCGGCGCGCACATGGTCACCAGCTGGCTGGACACCGCCGTCCTGGCCCTGCACTACCGCCGGCTGGGCTCGGCCGAGCCGGCGCTGGGCGAGCTGACCGGTGCCGTGGCCGCCCTCAAGGAGCGGCACCTGGCGTTCTACACCGAGGAGGCCGCGACCCGCCTGGCCGCCCGCGCGGGCGCACGCCGGATCGCCCGGGTCGCGACCGCGCGGTGGTCCTGGCCGGGCACCCGCTACGCCGGGCCCGCACCGGCCCGGGCCGGTGCGGGCCTCCTGCTCGCCGACCCGGCGTGCCGCGCCCGCGTGGCCGCGATCGACAGCGGCGCCGCCGCGTTCCCGGGCCTGGCCGGGATCCGCCCGGTGCGCACCGCGCTCGGGCGCCTGGCGCCCCGGTCCGCCGAGGGTCCCGCGCACGCGGTGCGCGGGACCCTCGTGCTGCCCTGACCCCGCCCGCGGCCAGGCCGAGCAGGCCGGCGACCAGCGCCGCCCGGCCCAGCGCGGTGCCGGTGGACGCCTCCTGCGAGACGGTCTCCTGCGCGCCGGCCGCCGGCGTGGTGCCGTGGTCGTGGCCCGTCTCCTCGGCGGCGGTGGTGGTCAGCGAGGGGGCCGGGTGCTGCGGCTCCTCCTGGCCCTCGACGGCGGGCTCCTCCCAGGCCACGGTCCGTCCGTCGGTGTAGCTCTGGGTCACCGGCAGGAGGATCTCGGTCCCCTCGGCCGGCAGCGGGCCCACCGAGATGGTGAAGGTCTGGAACTCGCCCGGGCCGATCGTGTGCTCCTCGTCCGCGGTCCAGGTGATCGTGGAGACCGCCTCCGTGATGGCGCCCTCCCCGACGGTGGCGGGGCTCGCCAGCTCCTCCTCGGCGAGCTCGGCGGTCCAGCCCTCGACGGGCCTCACGCGCACGGAGGCGAAGGGCGTGCCGGCGGGCAGCTCCAGCTCGAGCTTGTTCGTGGAGGCCGTGTCGGACTCGTTGGGCACCGAGAAGGTGACCTGCGTGTAGCCCCCGGCCGCCGTGGTGGTCGAGGTGGCCGTCACGTGGGCGGCGGCCGGGGACAGCCCGAGGGCCGTCAGCCCGGCCGCGACCGAGAGGGCGCCGGCGCCCTTGACCAGGCGCGCGGTGGTGGTGTTCGTCATGGGAGTGCCTTTCAGCTCCGCCCCGGGGATCCCGGGGCGCGTAGGAAGTTCAGGGGGCAGCAGGGGCGCCCGTCGCGGAGCCGGCGGGCTCACGCCCGCCCGGTCTCCCACGGGCCCGCCGGGACGGGCGGTCCGCGCCCGCGCTCCGGGGACAGGCCCCGCCACACCGGTGCGGGAGGCTCCGGCGGGGGCGGGCAGGGCCTCGGGGTCCCGAGCGGCAGCCGGGGCGGGCGGGACGGGGCGAGCAGGGGCCGCAGCCACTCCAGGGCCCACCACAGGCCGGCCTCGGCCCGGGACAGCAGCACCGCGGTGACCGCGGCCGCCAGGACGTGCCCGCCGAGCATGGCCAGCCCCGGCCCCGTCAGCTCGTGGCCCCCGGCTCCGGGGGCCAGCCCCGGCAGGCACGACGGGGCGGCGGGATCCACCGGGTGGCTGTGCCCGCCGGCGGAGCAGGCCGTGGGGGCGGAGAGCACGGTGAACGCCTCGTGCAGGCCCAGCTGGGCGATGCCCACGGTCGCCAGCATCCGGGCCGGCGTCAGCCGGTGCCCGGCCAGCCAGGCCACCGGGCCCAGCACGCACGACGCCACACCGAGCAGGAGGAGCGGGGGCGGGAGGGTGCCGCCGCCGAGCAGGTGACCCGCGACGGCCAGGGAGGTCACGGTGGCCGTCACGAGCAGCGCTCGGAGCAGTCGCACAGGGGCACGCCGCCTCATCCGCTGCCCTCCACCGTGCGCGTCACCAGGTCCGGCGGGAACTCGCACCGGTCCCGCCCCCACGAACCTACCCGCAGCCCGCCGCAGCGGGAAAAGCGGCCCCGTGCACTCCCGGGCACGGGGCCCCGGCCGGAGGGCCTTCGCTAGCCTGGCGGCATGGACTTCCTCGCGATCCCCACGCTCACCGGTGCCCTCACCACGCTCGAACCGCTGGCGCCCGAGCACGCCGGGGAACTGGCCCAGGCGGTCGCGGAGGAGGACCTGCACGAGCTCTGGTACACCCGCCTGCCCTCCCCCGGGGGGATGGTCGCCGAGATCGAGCACCGGCTGGACCGGCACGCCGCAGGCCAGGTGGTGCCCTGGACGATCCGCCGCACCAGTGACGGCCGGGCCGTCGGCATGACGACGTTCCTCAACATCCGTCCCGACCACCGGCGCCTGGAGATCGGCTCCACCTGGATCGCCCCGTCCGCCCAGGGCACGGGGGTCAACACCGAGGCCAAGCTGCTGCAGCTGGCCCACGCCTTCGAGACCCTGGGCTGCATCGCCGTGGAGTTCCGCACGCACTGGCACAACCAGCGCTCCCGCCGCGCCATCGCCGCCCTGGGTGCCAAGCAGGACGGGGTGCTGCGCAACCACGACCTGTGGCGTGACGGGACCGTGCGCGACGTCGTCGTCTTCTCCGTCATCGACCGCGAGTGGCCCACCGTGCGGCTGTCCCTGACCGAGAAGCTGCGGGCCCGACGGGCACGGGCGGTGCCCCCCGCGCCCTGAGCAGGCCCCGCCCCGGCGCCTGCGGTCCCCGGGGGACGGCCCTGCTCGTCCCGCGCCGCCAGGACGGCGCCGCCCGCGTTCCGGCGCGGGCGGTGCCGTTTCGGTGCGCCGGTGCGCCGCGACGGTGCTATCCGGGCGGGGCCTGCCGGCCGGTGACCTGGCGGAAGTACTGCACGCCGGCCACCACGTGCAGCACGGCGGCGACCTGGACCAGGACCCGGCCGACGTCGACCACCGTGGCGCTGGAGAACGCGGGGCCCGCGAGGATGAGCACGGACCCGACCATCAGCGCCGCGGTCTTGACCTTGCCGGCCTTCGTCACGCGCAGCGCGCCGAACGAGCTGTACCGCCACGCGGCGATGCCCACCACGACGTCCACGGCGACGACGACGACGAGCACCCACCAGGGGAAGAGCCCCACGACGCTCGCGGCGACCGCGATCGCCACGGTCCCCAGGCGGTCGGCGATGGGATCCATGATCTCCCCGACCCGGCTGCGCTGGTTCAGGGCCCGGGCCAGGACGCCGTCGACCCAGTCGGTCAGGGAGAAGGAGGCGACCAGCACCAGGGCACGGACGGGCTCGTCCTGGATGTCCAGGACGGCGAACACGGCCGGGACGATGAGGCAGAAGCGCACCACCGAGACGACGTTCGGCAGCGTGAGCCGGCGGTGGTAGTACGGCGACTCCACCGGCTCGGCCGTGTCCTGGTGCTCCATGGGTCCGCCCCGTTCCTCCCGCCGTGCCGCGCGGACCGGTCGGGGCCGCGCAGGCCCTGCTTCCGAGGGTAGGCCATGGGCCGCGCGCTCCGCCCGTCCGCGCCCGTCGGCGACGCCGGGCAGACCCGGCACCTTCCCCCGGCGCCGCTCCGGCGCCGGTCCGGTTGCGTCCTCCTCGCCCTTGTCGTCGTTGTCGTCGATGCTCACCTGAGGCTAGGGTTCGATGGGCCCGCGGCCCGCCCCGCCCTCCCCTCGTCCCCAGGAGCTCCTGCATGTCCGCTGTCGCAGCGAACCGCCCGGTGGGCGGCCCCCACGCCCCCTCGCCGGAGCAGCGGCAGTCGGTGCGGGCCACGCTGAGGAATCCCCGGTGGTTGAAGACCGAGGTCCTGGCCGGGCTGGTGGTGGCCCTGGCCCTGATCCCGGAGGCGATCGCGTTCTCGGTCATCGCCGGGGTCGACCCCCGGCTGGGGCTGTTCGCGTCCTTCACCATGGCGGTGACCACCGCCGTCCTGGGCGGGCGCCCGGCGATGATCTCCGCGGCCACCGGGGCGGTGGCCCTGGTGATCGCCCCGCTGGTGGCCTCCCACGGGCTGGACCACTTCATCGCCGCCGTCATCCTCGCCGGGGTCCTCCAGGTCGTCCTCGCCCTGATCGGCGCTGCGAGGTTGATGCGCTTCGTGCCCCGGTCGGTGATGGTCGGCTTCGTCAACGCCCTGGCCATCCTGATCTTCACCTCCCAGGTGCCCGAGCTGATCGGGGTGCCCTGGGCGGTGTACCCCCTGACGGCCCTGGGGCTGCTCATCGTGTTCGTCTTCCCGAAGCTCACCACCGTGGTGCCGGCACCGCTGGTGGCCATCGTGGTGATCACCGCCATCGTGGTGCCCCTGGGCCTGGAGGTGCCCACCGTCGGGGACAAGGGCGAACTGCCGGACTCCCTGCCCTCCCTGGTCCTGCCCGACGTGCCCTTCACCCTGGAGACGCTGCGGATCATCGCCCCCTACGCCCTGACCATGGCGCTGGTGGGGCTGCTGGAGTCGCTGATGACCGCCAAGCTCGTCGACGACGTCACCGACACCGGCTCGGACAAGACCCGCGAGTCCTGGGCCCAGGGCGTGGCCAACGTCGTCACCGGGTTCTCCGGGGGCATGGGCGGGTGCGCGATGATCGGCCAGACCATGATCAACGTGCGCGCCTCCGGAGCCCGCACCCGGATCTCCACGTTCCTGGCCGGGATCTTCCTGCTCATCCTCGTCGTCGCCCTGGGCGAGGTCGTCGCCGCCATCCCCATGGCCGCGCTGGTGGCGGTCATGGTCTTCGTCTCCTGGGCCACCTTCGACTGGCACTCCATCCGCCCCTCCACCCTCGCCCGGATGCCCGTGGCGGAGACCCTGGTGATGGCCTCCACCGTCGCCGTGACGGTGTGGACCCACAACCTCGCCCTGGGCGTGGTGGTCGGGGTGCTCGTGGCGATGGTCGCCTTCGCCCGCCGGGTCGCCCACCTGGTCTCGGTGGACCGGACCGTCGAGCAGCGCGACGGGAAGGACACCGCCGTCTACACCGTCCACGGGGAGCTGTTCTTCGCCTCCTCCAACGACCTCTACACGATGTTCGACTACGCCAACGACCCGCAGCAGGTCCTCATCGACCTCACCGGCTCCCACCTGTGGGACGCCTCCACCGTCGCCGCCCTGGACTCGGTCACCGACAAGTACGCCCGCTACGGCAAGGACGTGCGCATCGTGGGCCTGAACCAGCCCAGCCGCCGGATGCGGGCACGCCTGTCCGGGACGCTCCACACCGGCGGCCGCTGAGCCCGGGGCGAGCGCTCCGCCGAGCGTGCCCGACCGCCCGCGGGCGGCGGGGCGGCGCCGCCCCTGCCGCCGAGGGGCGGCCGCGCCCTACGCTGGGCCGTCAGGCGCCCCGCGCCCTCGTCCCGGCCCGATGCGAGACCCCAGGAGCCCGCCATGGATCCCCGCGTCCACTTCGTCACCCTCGCCACCCCGGACCTCGACGCCGCCCGGGACTTCTACGGGCGCGGACTGGGCTGGGCGCCCCTGCTCGACGTCCCCGGGGAGATCCTGTTCTTCCAGGTGGCGCCCGGCCAGGTGCTCGCCCTGTTCGACGCCGCGAAGTTCGCCGCGGACCTCGGTCGTCCCGCCGGCGTGCCGGCCGGTGCGTCCGGGGTGACGCTCGCGCACAACGTGGGCGGACCCGACGAGGTGCGCGCCGTGGTCGAGGCGATGGCGGCCGCGGGCGGGACCGTGCTCACGTCCCCGCGGCCCGGGGCCTTCGGTGGCGTCTTCCACGCCCACGTCGCGGATCCCAACGGGGTCGTGTGGGAGATCGCGCACAACCCGGGGTGGCGCGTCGACGACGACGGGACCGTGCACCTGGGCTGACCGCCCGCCGGGGTGCGCCGGGACCTCCCCGCCGGCTCAGCCGCGGACGTCGAAGCGCAGGTGGTGCTCGACGTCGTGCAGGAAGTAGGCGGCGAAGCTCGCCACGGTGAAGTCCTTGCCGTCGCCGCGGCGGCCGGGCCGGGACCACTGCTCGTCGCCGACGGCGTCGAAGGCGTCCGCCGTGGCGCGCAGCTCCTGGGCCAGCTGCCCGGAGACCTCGTAGGGGTCCTGCAGGTTGTATCGGTCCGCGACCGCGTCGGCGTCCTGGTCCCAGGCGGGGAAGACGGGGTCCTCCTCGGTGAGCATGAGCCGCAGCCGCTCCCGGAACACGCGGCAGAGGTCGCGGACGTGGCACGCGTACTCGAGCGGGGACCACGTGCCCGGCCGGGGACGGTCCGTCATGCCGAGCCGGTCGAGGACCGCGGCCCACCGCTCGGTCGTGGCGCGCACGCGCTCTCCCGTGGTCGTGACGTCGAACCCCGGGTCGAAGCCGCAGTCGGCGCACCCCTCGGTGAGGACCACGGTCCAGTCCTTGGTCTCGGTCGGAACGGGCGAGGTGTCGGGGATCTCGGGTCGCTCGGCGCTCATGCGGCCAATCTACCGGGACGTCCGCCGGGTGCCGAGAGGCAGGAGCCGGGACGGGCGGCGCCTCCCGGCCACCGCGGCCATGAGCGAGGTGAACGCCATGAGGGCGGCGCTGAGGAGCAAGGACTGCCGGCCGTCGAGGCGGACCAGCCCCGCGCCCGGCCCGGCGAGGCGGGCCGGGCCGCTCACCACCCCTGCCGGTCCAGGATCTCGTCCTCGGTGAGCGGTTCCCCGCGCTGGATGCGCCGGGTCCGGCGCCGGTCGGCCGCCGCGAGGACCAGGGCGGCGCTCGCCGCCACGAACGAGAGGATGCCGAGGGTGTTGGCGAACCCGGCGGACAGCCCCAGCAGCCCGGGGCCGGTGACCCGGGTGAGGAGGGAGGCGCCGGTGCCGCCGACCCGGTCGGGCAGCACCGCCCCGAACGCGAGGACGACCCCCCACGCCGTGAGCGTCGTGAGCGTCGAGCGCAGGGACGCGGCGGCCGGCGCGTGCGCCCGGGCGTCCCCGCGCAGGACCACGGCCGCGGCCGCGAGCAGGACGGTCAGCGGGGCCGCGAGCAGCGCGGCGTAGAGGAGCACGAGGTCCCCGGCCGCACCGGCCAGCCCGCGACCGGCGGCGACCCAGACGCCGAGCACGAGCGCCGCCGGCAGCGCGAGGACGGGGACGGCCCGCTGCACGCCCGAGGAGCGGCGCGGGACGGGGTCGAGGGGTGCGTGCACGCGCGCCAGTCTACGTCCGGCCCCGCGCGCCCGGCCCGGGCCTGCCGGGCGCGGGCCGGGGGCCCGGGAGGACGCCCCGCTAGGCTGGAGCACATGTCGTCCCCCGCCTTCCCGCACGCCGTCCTCTTCGACCACGACGGCACCCTCGTCGACACCGAGCCCCTGTGGGACCGCGCCAAGCAGAACCTCGCCGCCGAGCACGGCCTGGTCTGGACCCCCCAGGACACCGACGCGACCCTGGGCCGGCCGGTCGCCGAGACGATTTCCCGGATGCAGCGGATCGGGGTGCCGCTCGACGACCGCGCCCTGTTCCAGGCGGTCTTCGAGCACAGCATCCGGGTCCTGGAGGGCGCGGAGCTGTCCTTCATCGAGGGCGTGGAGGCCCTGCTGCAGGACCTGGCGGCCGCGGGGATCCCGGCGGCCATCGTCACCAACGCGACCTCCGCGATGGCCCGGCACACCGCGTCCATGGCCCCGGCAGGCCTGTTCCGGGTCCTGATCGGCACCGACGAGTACGCGCAGGGCGTGCGGCTCAAGCCCGATCCGGACGCCTACCTGACCGCCGCGCGGCGGCTCGGGGTGGATCCCGCCCGGTGCGTCGTGGTCGAGGACTCCCCCGCGGGGGCGGCCGCGGGCGTCGCGGCGGGCATCCCCACGGTCGTGGTCCCCGGCGAGCAGCCCGTCGAGCCCGGCGCCGGCGTGCTGCACCTGTCCTCCCACCGGGAGCTCACCCTGGAGCTGCTGCGGTCCCTGGACCCGCAGGCCCCGTCGTCGCCCTTCCACCCCGCCCAGGAGGCCCGCCCGTGAGCTCCCCCGGATTCCCCGCCGCCGTGCTCTTCGACCACGACGGCACCCTCGTGGACTCCGAGCCGCAGTGGGCGGTGGCCAAGCGCGCGGTCGCCGCCCGCTACGGCGTGGGGTGGAGCACGGAGGACGACCTCGCGACCCTGGGCAAGACCGTCCCCACGTCCGCGGAGCTGATGGTCCGGCGCGGCGCGGCCGGCACGGTCGAGGGCATCACCGCCGAGCTGGGGCGGGAGGTGGCGGCCGCGCTCACGGGCGAGGTGCCGTTCCTGCCCGGGATGCGCGAGCTGCTGGCCGAGCTGGCGGAGGCCGGGATCCCGGGCGCGGTCGTCACCAACGCCCTCACCGTGGTCGCGGAGGGCACGGCCTCCGGGGCGCCGGGCGTGCTGGGCGTGGTCGTCTCCCAGGAGGACGTCGAGCACGCGAAGCCGCACCCGGAGCCCTACCTGCTCGCCGCCCGGCGGCTCGGCGTCGACCCGGCCCGGTGCGTGGCGGTCGAGGACTCGCAGACCGGCGCGGCCAGCGCCGCGGCCGCCGGGATGCCGGTGGTCGTGGTGCCGGGCGAGCTCACGGTGGACCCCGCGCCGGGGCTCGTGCCCGTCCGGTCCCACACCGAGGTCACGCTGGCGTTCCTGCGCTCCCTCGACCCCTCCGCCTGACGGAGCCCGTCACCGGGCCCGCGGCCGTCGCGAGGACCCGACCGCCGCGTCGAGGGCGTCCCCGGTGTCCCGGACGGCCGCGCGGGCGCACCTCCCGCTCCGGCGTGGTGCCGGTCGGCGGGTGGTGCGCCCTCGCGGACGGAGCGGGCTCAGCGCGTCGCGGCGCCCTGGGGGGCCGAGGCGCGGCGCGGGCTGCGGCTGCGGCGGCGCGCCGCCGCGGCCTGGGTGGCGCGGTCCGGCATGGACTCGGTGGAGTACGCCGGTGCTGCGGAGCGCGACGAGGCCGAGGAGCGGGACGGCGCGGAGGAGCGCGCCGGCGCCGCCGAGCGGGAGGCCGAGCCGGTGCCGGGGCGGGAGCCGCCGCGGTTGCCGCCCTCGGAGCGCTGATCGCGGGAGGCGCTGCGCGGCTGGTCGGCACGGGTCTGGCCGCCGCGGCCGCGGCCGCCGCCCGAGCGGGCGCGTCCCTGGCCGGTGCGGGCGCCGCCGGAGCGGGCGCCGCCCTGGACCTGGACGGGCTGGGGCACGTAGTCGACCTTCTCGGCGCGCTCGCCGATCAGGTCGGCGACGACCTGCGAGCCGAGGGTCACGGCGTCGAAGTCCGCCGTGACGCCGGCGGCCTTCATGAGCTGCGTGACCTCGCGGCGCTCCTCCTTGGTAGCCACCGTGACGACGGAGCCGGAGGCGCCGGCGCGGGCGGTGCGCCCCGAGCGGTGCAGGTAGGACTTGTGCTCGGTGGGCGGGTCGATGTGCACGACCAGCTCGACCTCGTCCACGTGCACGCCGCGGGCGGCGACGTCCGTGGCCACGAGCACGCGCACCTCACCGGCGGAGAACTGGGCGAGGTTGCGGTCCCGGGCGTTCTGCGACAGGTTGCCGTGCAGGTCCACGGCGGGGATGCCCAGCTGCGTGAGCCGGCGGGCCATCTTCTTGGCGCGGTGCTTGGTGCGCGTGAACATCACGCGGCGGCCCGTGCCGGAGGCGAGGGCCTCGACGAGCTCCTGCTTCTCGTCCGCGTCCACGACGAGCACGTGGTGCTCCATGGTGGACACGGCGGCCTGCGGGGCGTCCACCGAGTGCTTGACCGGGTTGGACAGGAACTGCTTCACGAGCTTGTCCACGCCGCCGTCGAGCGTCGCCGAGAACAGCAGCCGCTGCCCACCCTGCGGGGTGCGCTTGAGGATGCGGGTCACCACGGGCAGGAAGCCCATGTCGGCCATGTGGTCGGCCTCGTCGATGACCGTCACCCGGACGTCGTCCAGGGTGAGGACGTTCTGCTTGAGCAGGTCCTCGAGGCGGCCGGGGCACGCGATGACGATGTCGGCGCCCTTGGCGAGCGCCTTCTCCTGGTTCTTCTGCGAGACGCCGCCGAAGATCACGGTGGTGGTCAGCCCGGCGGCCTCGGCCAGCGGGGCGATCGTCCGGTCGATCTGGGTGGCGAGCTCGCGGGTGGGGGCCAGGACCAGGCCGGTGGGCCGGTTCGGGCGGCGGGCGGCGCGGGCGCCGTTGCCGGTGAGCCCGGCGAGCCGGGACACCAGCGGCAGCGCGAACGCCACGGTCTTGCCGGAGCCGGTCCTGCCGCGGCCGAGCACGTCGCGCCCGGCGAGGGAGTCGGGGAGGGTCTTCTCCTGGATCGGGAACGCCGACTCGATGCCCTGCTGGGCGAGGACGGCGGAAAGGGCCTTGGGCACGCCAAGGTCGGTGAAAGTAGCCAAAACTGGGATACGTCTTTCGATCGGATGTCCCGGCAAGGGGGTAGCGCGCCGGGTTGCGCCGAATGACTCCTGGAGCCCCTAGGAGCGGGCAGAAACCGTCTGGAACGGTGCCGCGCGAAGAAGAACGGGGTGCTCGACGCCTGCCTGTTCCCCCGTCGTCGGGGCAACAGTGCCATGTGCAATACCGCCCACCCTACAGCACCGGCCGGTAACCGCTGCGGAAGTGTGGGCGAGAGCACGGTGGCGACCCCATTCGGGCCCCGCCCGGACCCGCCGGGCCGGGTTTCTCCCGGCCCGGGGAACAACGCCCCTGATAGTGTCGTTGACGTCTCCACGAGCCCGCCCCCTCCTGAAAGGACCCGACCATGAGCCTCTCCAACGCGATCCTGCGCGGCGTCTCCGGCGCCTACCTGCTCCAGTCCGGCTACGGCAAGAAGGACCTTCCCACCGAGGCCGCCGAGGGGCTCAAGCAGTTCGCCGCGACCGGCGTGCCGCAGTTCAAGGAGTGGGACGCGGACACCTTCGGCAAGTTCGTGGCGTACTCCGAGATCGGCATCGGCGCCGCCCTGCTGACCCCCTTCGTCAGCAAGCGCCTGGCCGGCCTGGCGCTCGGCGCGTTCTCCGCCGGGCTGCTGTCGCTGTACTTCAGCAACCCGGACATGACGCAGGAGGACGGCGTCCGCCCGAGCGAGGCCGGCGTGGGCCTGTCCAAGGACGTCTTCCTCGCCGCGATCGCCGCGGCCCTGGTGGTCTCCAAGTAGGGTCCTCGCCCCGCGCCGCCACGGGTGCCGCTCGTCCTGCGGGACGGGCGGCACCCGTTCTTCCGCGCCGCGGGCCGTGGCCCGGGACGCCGGAGGCGGCGGGAGGACGGCCCCGGACCCGCCCGCCGTTCCGACCGTCCGGGTCGCACCGTCCGGGTCGCACCGTCCGCGTCAGGCCGGCGACGCGCCCACGTCCCCGGCCGTGGCCTCGACCGACACCCGGTAGCCCATGGTGTGGGTCCGGCCCGGTTCCAGGTGCACGGCGTTGGCCAGGGCGTTGGCGCCCTCCACGCACACGAAGTCGGTCCAGCCGTCGCCCACGTCGGGCTGCCCGGCGGCCTTCTCCGCCCACGGGTTCCACACCACGGCGTTCGCGGAGCCGGTCCTGCGGATCCGCAGGACGCGGCCGAGCTGCTCGTCGACGACGGCGACCTCCCCGGCCGAGTCGTAGACCCGGTCGGTTTCGCCCTCGAACGTCACCTCCCCCTCCTGCACGCACCCGTCCTCGCCCGTGACCTTGTCCCGGTAGGTCGCCCCGTCCAGCCCCTGGATCCGCACGTGCCGGATGTCGCCCACCACGAAGTAGGTGTGGAGCGCCTCCTCGAAGTCGAACGCGTGGTCGTCGGTGTTGGTGACGCTCAGCTCGAGCACGAGCTCGGGCCCGAAGCGCACGACGTACTCGGCCTCGAAGCGGTGCGGGAACAGCTCCCGGTGCGCCGGGTCCGTGACGTCCGCGTCGGAGAACCCGTAGACGACCACGGCCTCGTGGTCGGAGGACTCCCGCGTCAGGACGTGCCAGGGCAGCGTCCGGGTGAAGCCGTGCTTGGGCTCCGTCCCGCCCGAGGGCCCGTCGGCGAACCACGGGAAGCAGACGGGGACGCCGCCGCGGATGGGCCGGCCCCGCTCGAGGGCCGTGCTCGGGGACAGCCACAGCACCGGGGCGTGGCCCGTGGGGATCCATTCGACGACGTGGGCGCCCTGGTCGTGGACGGCGCCGGTCGCGTCCGCGCAGGAGAAGGGGCGGGGCTCGGGGAGTGGGTTCATGCCCCCAGGCTAGACGGAGGGCCCGGCCCCCGTCAGGAGGCCGGGCCCTCGGGCGCCCGGCGGTGCGGCGGTCGGCGCCGCCGCGCCCGGGCTCAGACGCCGGTGCGCTCGTAGGAGTCGATCGCCCCGGGGTGGCCCTCCATGAAGGCGTCGACCTGCCGGCGGTCGGCGCGCAGCTTCGGGTCGTTGCTCAGATAGTGCTTGGTCTCGCGGGCGACGAGGCCCGAGAGGATGAGCAGGCCGATGAGGTTGGGGATCGCCATCAGGCCGTTCATGACGTCGGCGAAGTTCCACACGACCGCCAGCGGGACGGTGCAGCCCACGTAGACGACCAGGGAGAACACCACGCGGTAGGGCATCACCGCGGCACGGCCGAAGAGCCGCTCCATGCACCGCTCGCCGTAGTAGGCCCAGCCGAGGATCGTGGAGTAGGCGAACATCACGAGGCCGACGGTGACGACGACGTGCCCCCACTGGCCGGGCAGGCCGTGCGTGAACGCGTCACCGGTCATGGTCGCGGCGAACTCCCCGCCCTGCTCCCACACGCCGGTGGTGACGATGACCAGGCCGGTGCAGGAGACCACGATGATGGTGTCGATGAAGGTCTGGGTCATGGAGACCAGGCCCTGGCGGACCGGGTGGGTGGTCTGCGCGGCGGCGGCGGCGATGGCCGCGGAGCCCATGCCGGACTCGTTGGAGAAGATGCCGCGGGCCACGCCGTAGCGCACGGCCAGGGCCAGGGTGGAGCCGATGAACCCGCCCGTCGCGGCGGTGCCGGTGAACGCGTCCGTGAAGACGAGGACCAGCGCGGCGGGGATCTCCGTCACGTTGACGATGAGGATGTAGAGCGCCCCCAGGACGTAGAACAGGATCATGACCGGCACGAAGCCGGCGGTGACCTTGCCGATGGACTTGATCCCGCCCACGAGGACCACCAGGGTCAGGACCGTGAGCACGACGCCGGTGAGCCAGGTGGGGACGCTGAAGGAGCTCTCCAGGTTCGTGGCGATGGAGTTGCCCTGGGTCATGTTGCCGATCCCGAAGGCGGCCAGGGCCGCCGCGATCGCGAAGAACAGCGCCAGGAACTTCCCGAAGCCGTTGCGGATGCCGCGCTCGAGGTAGTACTGCGGGCCGCCCGAGATCTCGCCCTTGGCGTCCTTGGTGCGGAAGCGCACGGCCAGGAACGCCTCCGAGTACTTCGAGGCCATGCCGAACAGGCCGGTGACCCACATCCAGAACAGGGCGCCGGGTCCGCCGATGGAGATCGCGGTGGCCACGCCCACGATGTTGCCGGTGCCCACGGTCGCCGCGAGCGCGGTGGTGAGGGCCTGGAACTGGGAGACGTCGCCCTCCTCGGCGCCCTCGTCCTTGCGGTCGAACAGGGCCAGGCGCAGGGCGGAGCCCAGCTTGCGGAACTGGACGCCGCCGAGGCGCACCGTCAGGTAGACGCCGGTGAGCAGCAGCAGGGGGATGAGGACGTAGGGCCCCCAGATGATGCCGCCCAGCGTGCCGAGGGCGGTCTCAATGGTCTCGAGCATGTGGTCTCCCGTGGGTGTCGGGTGGATCGGGGAAGCGGGAACGGAACGGCTGTGATATCCGTCTCAGCCGCAGGCATTGAATCACACGTTGGGCCGTGCGCCGGACACCGGCCGGCCGGAACCCCCACATTCTGGTCCCGCGCCGTTTCCCGGCTGTTACGGCCGGACCCGGGACAATGGCCCCATGAGACTCGCCGTGTACACCGGGGCCTCCTTCGGCTCCGACCCCGCGTTCACCGAGGCCGCCCGGGCCTTCGCCACCACCCTCGCCCGCCGGGGCGTGGGCGTCGTCTACGGCGGCGGCCACGTGGGCCTGATGGGCGTCGTCGCCGACGCCGCGCTCGCCGCGGGCGGGGAGGTGATCGGGGTGATGCCGCAGTCCCTGGTCGACGACGAGACCGCCCACACGGGCCTGACCGAGCTGCGGGTCGTGCGGACGATGCACGAGCGCAAGGCGGAGATGGCCGCGCTCGCCGACGGGTTCGTCGCGCTGCCCGGCGGGCTGGGCACCCTCGAGGAGATCTTCGAGGCGTGGACCTGGCTCCAGGTCGGCGTGCACGCCAAGCCGGTCGGCTTCCTCAACGTCTCGGGGTACTGGACGCCGCTGCTGGAGGCGGTGGGCTCCATGGCCGCCGCGGGGCTGGTGCGCCCGCAGTACCGGGACGCCGCGGTGGTCGCCGAGGACGCCGACGGCATCCTCGCCCGGTTCGCGACCTGGGAGGCCCCGCGCCGGCGTTGGGCGGAGCCGCCCGTGCCCGGGGCCGCCTCCGGCGCCCGGGGCCCTAGGATGTAGGGCGATGACCGAGCAGATCCCCTCCCCCGCCGAAGAACCCGCCGACGAGCCTGCGCAGGAACCCGCGCAGGCGCCCGTCCCGGGTGCCGTCCCCGAGGCGTTCCACCGCCAGCCGTACTCCTTCGTCCGCCGCGGCGACCGCCTCACCGCCCGCCGGCAGAAGGCCTGGGACGACTGGGCCCCCACCCGTGTGCTGGACGTGCCGCGGGTGCGCACGGACACGTCGGTGCACCCGGACCACGACTTCGACGCCGCGGCGGCCTTCGGTCGCGAGGCACCCCTGGTGGTGGAGGTCGGCTCCGGGCTGGGCGAGGCGATCGTGGCCGCCGCCGCCGCGCACCCCGAGCGCGACTTCCTGGCCGTCGAGGTGTACAAGCCCGGCATCGCGGACCTGCTGCTCAAGGCCGGGCAGGCCGGCGTGGACAACGTCCGGGTGGTGCAGGCCAACGCCCCGGAGGTCCTGGAGCACCTGCTCGGGCCGGCCTCGGTGGAGGAGCTGTGGGTGTTCTTCCCGGACCCCTGGCACAAGACGCGCCACCACAAGCGCCGGCTCGTCTCGCCCGCGTTCGCGGAGCTCGCCGCCCGCGTGCTGCGCCCGGGCGGGCTGTGGCGGCTGGCCACCGACTGGCAGGAGTACGCCGTGGTGATGCGGGAGGTCCTCGACGCCTCCCCCCGCTTCGAGAACCTCCACCCGGGGCCGCTCGCCGACGACGAGCACCCCGACGTGGGCTGGGCCCCGCGCTGGGAGGGCCGGGTCCTGACCAGCTTCGAGCGCAAGGCGCAGGAGGCCGGCCGGATCCCGCGGGACCTCACCTACCGCCGCCTGCCGTGAGCGCCGCGGCACCGGAGGGGGACGGCTTCGCCGCCGTCCCCCCAGCTGCTCCCCGCGCGGAGGCCCGGCGCGGGGGTCTGCGCGGCGTGCCTCCCAGCCCGGGCCGCCAGGCCCGGTCCTCTCAGCGCTCCTGCCGGCGCTCCGGCAGCGGGGGCCGGTAGAGCACGACGGCCTGGGAGACCTTGCGGGCGCGCGGGCGCGAGCCGCGGGCCATCCGCACGATGTCCCCCCCGACGCCGGCGGCGAAGATCCGGGAGGACTCCTCGGCCCGCTCGCGGGACTCCTCCAGCTCCTGGCTCAGCTCCGCGACCCTCGCCTGCAGCGCCGCGACCTGGTTCTCGAGCTGCAGGATCCGCCGGATGCCCTCGAGGGACACGCCCTGCTGGGAGAGCACCTGGATCTGCTGCAGCTTCTCGATGTCCCGCTGCGAGTAGCGGCGGGCCCTCCCCGGCGCCCGGGACGGCTTGACGAGGCCGAGCCGGTCGTACTGGCGCAGGGTCTGCGGGTGCATCTCGGCGATCTCCGCGGCCACGGAGATCACGAACAGCGGCTGGTCGGCGTCGAGGGCCATCTCAGACCCTGGCCTTCCGCGCCAGCTCCACCCGCGGGTCCTCGCCCGCGGTCGCCTCGGCGAACGCCCGGACGGCGGCGCGGGCCGGCTCGTCTAGCTCGGCCGGCACGTGCACCTCGACGGTGACGATCATGTTGCCCGTGCCCTTGGCGGTGGCGAAGCCGCGGCCCTTCACGCGGAAGCGCCGGCCCGACGACGTGCCCGCGGGCACCTTGAGCTTCACGGCCGCGCCGTCCAGCGTGGGCACCTCGATGGTCGCGCCCAGGGCGGCCTCCGGGAACGTGATCGGCACGGTGAGCTCGACGTCGTCCGCGCCCTCCACGCGCGTGAAGACCGGGTGGGGGCTCACGTGCACCGTGACGTAGAGGTCACCGGGCCCGCCGGGGCCGGAGTGGCCCTTGCCGGCGAGCTTGAGCTTCTGCCCGTCGCGCACGCCGCGCGGCACGCGCACCGTGGTCTCCTGGCCGTTGCCGCGGCGCAGCTTGACCGTGGTGCCCTGGACCGCGGAGCGGAACGGGATGGTGGTCTCCGTGCGGATGTCCTCGCCGCGGGCCGGCGGGGCCTGGTAGCCGCCCGGGGCGCCGTAACCGCCGGCGCCCCCGAACTGCGTGAACAGGTCCTCGAAGCCGCCGCCGCCCCCGAAGCCGCCGCCGGGGGTGCTGTAGGTGGTGCGGCGGCGTCCGCCGCCGCCGCTGAAGAGGTCGCCGAAGAGGTCCTCGAAGTTCGCGGACCCGCCGCCGCCACCGGGGCCGCCCGCGGTGAAGCGGGCGCCGGAGCCCATGGCGCGGATCGCGTCGTACTGCTTGCGCTCCTCGGGGTCGGAGAGCACGGAGTTCGCCTCCGTGATGTCCTTGAACCTCTTCTCGGCCTCCGCGTCGCCCTGGTTCTGGTCCGGGTGGTACTGGCGGGCGAGCTTGCGGTACGCCTTCTTGATGTCGGCGTCGGACGCGTCCTTGGAGACGCCGAGAATGCTGTAGAAGTCCTTGTCGATCCAGTCCTGGCTGGCCATGACGCCTCCTTTCTGGTGGGCCGGTCGGGGGCCCTGTGGACAGAGCCCGGACGGGAGTCCTGGGGTGGGTGCCGGGACGGCGAGGGGAGGCCCGCTGCCGGACCTCCCCTCCCGTCGCCCGGATCAGGCCGTGCCCGGCCTCACTCGGCGACCGCGACGGCGACCTGGGCTGGCCGCACGATGCGCTCGCCGATCTTGAAGCCGGAGCGCAGCACCATGGAGACCTGGTCGGGCTCGACCTGGCTGGTGGGCTGCTGCAGGACGGCCTCGTGGACGGTCGGGTCGAACTTCTCCCCGACGGCCCCGATGCGGGACAGGCCCTGGCGGACCAGGATCTCCTCGAGCTTGTTCGCGATGGACGCGAACGGGCCCTCCGAGAGGTCACCGGCCTGGCGGGCCGCGTCGATGTCGTCGAACACCGGCAGCAGCGCCTGCAGCAGGTCGCCCGTGACGAACGTGCGCAGCTGCTCCTTCTCGCGCGCCGTGCGGTGCTTGAAGTTCACGAACTCGGCCTGCAGCCGGCGCAGCTCCTCCAGGCGCTCCGCGGCGAGGGCGTCCGCCGCCGGCGCGCCCGCGGCCTCCGCGGACCCCGTCCGGTCGGCCGACTCGGCGTCGGAGGACTGGGGGGTGTCCAGGATGTCGTCGACGGTCAGCCCCTCCGGGCCGGCCTCGCCCCGGGGGGCCCGGTCGGCGCCGGAGTCCTGCGCGGCCTCGTCCGCGGCGCCGGGCGCCGGGTTCTGGTCGGGATCGGGTGTGGGGTCGGCCATGCTCACTTCTTCTCGTTCTCGTCGTCGACGACCTCGGCGTCGACGATGTCCTCGTCGCCGGCCGCGCCCGTGGCACCCGCACCGGGGGCACCCTCCGCGCCGTCGGCGGAGGGCTGCGCGTAGAGCGCCTCGCCGAGCTTGGTCTGGGACTGCTGCAGCTTCTCGTAGGCCGACTTCACGGCGTCGTCGTCCTCGCCCTCGAGCGCCTTCTTCAGGGCGTCGACGTCGCCGCGCACCTCGGACTTGACGTCCTCGGGCAGCTTCTCGTCGTTGTCCTTCAGCAGCTTCTCGATGGAGTAGGCCTGCTGCTCCGCGTTGTTGCGCAGGTCGGCGGCCTCGCGGCGCACCCGGTCGGCCTCGGCGTTGGCCTCGGCGTCCTTGACCATGCGCTCGATGTCCTCCTTCGACAGCGACGAGCCGCCGGTGATGGTCATCGACTGCTCCTTGCCGGTGCCCTTGTCCTTGGCGGACACGTGCACGATGCCGTTGGCGTCGATGTCGAAGGTGACCTCGATCTGCGGCATGCCGCGCGGGGCCGGGGCGATGCCGGTCAGCTCGAACGTGCCCAGGTTCTTGTTGTCCCGGGTGAACTGGCGCTCGCCCTGGAAGACCTGGATGGACACGGACGGCTGGTTGTCCTCGGCGGTGGTGAAGGTCTCGGAGCGCTTGGTCGGGATGGCCGTGTTGCGCTCGATGAGCTTGGTCATCACGCCGCCCTTGGTCTCGATGCCCAGCGACAGCGGGGTCACGTCGATCAGCAGCACGTCCTTGCGGTCGCCCTTGAGCACGCCGGCCTGGATGGCGGCGCCGACGGCGACGACCTCGTCCGGGTTCACGCCCTTGTTGGGCTCCTTGCCGGCGAGACGCTGCACGGTCTCGGCGACGGCGGGCATGCGGGTCGAGCCGCCGACGAGGACCACGTGGTCGATGTCCGCCACGGAGATCCCGGCCTCGGCGATGACGTCCTTGAACGGCTTCTCGGTGCGCTCCAGGAGGTCACGGGTGAGCTCCTCGAACTTGGCGCGGGTGAGGCGCTCGTCCAGGTGCACCGGGCCCTCGGGGGTCACGGAGAGGTACTGCAGGGAGATGTTGGTGCTGGTCGCGGAGGACAGCTCCTTCTTGGCCTGCTCGGCGGTCTCCTTGAGGCGCTGGAGGGCGATCTTGTCCTTGGACAGGTCCGCCCCGGTCTTGGACCGCACCTGCGACAGCAGCCAGTCGACGATGCGCTGGTCCCAGTCGTCGCCGCCCAGGCGGTTGTCACCGGCGGTGGCGCGGACCTGGATGGTCGAGAACTGGTCCTCGTCCTTGCCGACCTCCAGCAGGGAGACGTCGAAGGTGCCGCCGCCGAGGTCGAAGACGAGGATGAGCTCGTCCTCCTTGCCCTTCTCCAGGCCGTAGGCGAGCGCCGCGGCGGTGGGCTCGTTGACGATGCGCAGGACGTTCAGGCCCGCGACCTCGCCGGCCTCCTTGGTGGCCTGGCGCTCGGCGTCGTTGAAGTACGCCGGGACGGTGATCACGGCGTCGGTGACCTTGTCGCCGAGGTAGGACTCGGCGTCGGTCTTGAGCTTCATGAGGATGCGTGCGGAGATCTCCTGCGGGGTGTACCGCTTGCCGTCGATCTCCTTGGTCCAGTCGGTGCCCATGTGGCGCTTGACGGAGGCGATGGTGCGCTCCACGTTGGTCACGGCCTGGCGTTTGGCGATGTCGCCGACGAGGGTCTCGCCGTCCTTGGAGAAGGCGACGACCGAGGGGGTGGTGCGGTTGCCCTCCGCGTTGGCGATGACGGTGGGCTCGCCGCCCTCGAGCACCGCCACGCAGGAGTTGGTGGTGCCGAGGTCGATTCCTACTGCACGGGACATGCGGGTGTTCTCCTTCGTGTCGAGCTGTACCGGGCGGGCCGGGGGCCCGGGACCCGGAGGTCTCACTGCTTGAGTTTTCCTGGCTCAAGTCTGTCACATGAGCGCCGATTGTCAACCTAAGTTGAGTCGGGTCCGCTCAATTCAGGGGTCCGTCCCCGTCGACGGCCCCCGCTCTTCCCGACGGCGCGCGGCCCGGCTTACAATGCCCGCTATGTATCCGATCGCACCCGTGCGCGTGGACGGCCCCCGACGTCCGCGCGCGGTCGCCGCCCGCCCCCGGGGACGCGACCGCAGGTGATCGACGTCGACCTCCAGCTGGACCCGGCGCTCGCCGCGTCCAACGCCGCAGGCATCGACCTGGCCCGCCTGCTCCCCAGCCCGAGCCGCCGCCCCTATCTCGTCGGCCTCGACGGCCGCTCGGGCGCCGGCAAGACCACCCTCGCCGAGCAGCTGTGCACGGTGCTGCGGCCCGTCCGGGACGTCACCGTCTTCCACCTGGAGGACCTCTACCCCGGCTGGGACGGGCTCGAGGCCGGGACCCGCGCCTACGTCGAGACCGTCCTGGCCCCGCTGCGGGAGGGCCGCGACGCCGAGTGGACGGCCTGGGACTGGATGACCGGCACCCCCGGCACCCCGCGGCTGACCCGCGTGGCCGAGGTCGTGGTGCTCGAGGGCGTGGGCGCCTGCAGCGCCGCGGCCCGCGAGCTGCTGGACGTCTCGGTGTGGGTGGAGCTGCCCACGGCCCTGCGCTACGACCGGGCCCTGAGCCGGGACGGCCACTACTACGCCAAGCACTGGGACCGGTGGGCGGCCCAGGAGGAGGCCTACCTCGCGGAGGACCCCGTGTGGGACCGGGTCGACATCCTGCACCCGGGCCCCGTGAGCTGAACGACCGGACGCACCGACAGGAGAGCCCGTGACCAGCACCGTCGTCGTCCTCGACGCCGCCCGCCCCGAGGGGGCCCTGGTCGACCCGGCCGTCCCGCTCGTGCGGATCGACGACCAGGGCCTCACCCGCGGGGACGGGGTGTTCGAGACCATGCGCGCCGTCGACGGTCGGGTGCAGAAGTTCGAGGCCCACTACCAGCGCCTGACCGCCTCCGCCCGGCTGGCGCAGCTGCCGGTGCCGGACGCGGCGGTGTACCGGGCGGCGGCCGGGCTGGCCCTCGCCCACGCCGCCCCCGGCGGGGAGGGCGGTCTCGGCGCGGAGCACAGCGTGAAGATCGTGGTCAGCCGCGGCACCCCCGAGGACGGCCCCTGGTCGTGGATCGCGGTGACCCCCGTGCCGGAGTCCACGTTCCGTCAGCGCCGCGAGGGCGTCGACGCGGTCCTGCTGCCGCGTGGGCACGACCCCGCCCAGGACGCCGGGTACCCGTGGCTGCTGCCCGGCGCCAAGACCCTCTCCTACGCCGTCAACATGGCCGCCCTGCGCCACGCCCGCTCGCTCGGGGCGGACGAGGCGGTCTTCACCGCGGAGGACCGGCGGGTGCTGGAGGGGGCGACGTCCTCGGTGATCTGCGCCCGCGTGCGCGAGGGCGCGCGCACGCTCGTGACGCCCGAGCCCTCGCACGGGATCCTCCCCGGGACCACCCAGGCCAAGATCTTCGCGGCCGCCCGCCGGGACGGCTGGGAGCTCGGCTACGGGCCGCTGTACCCCGCGGACCTCATGACGGCGGACGCCGTGTGGCTCGTCTCCAGCGTGCGCCTGGCCGTGCCGGTGCGCCGGCTCGACGCGCAGCCGCTGCCGGTGGACCCGCAGCTCACCCGCCTGGTCACCGCCTGGGTCACCGGGGACGCCCCGGCCAGCTGAGGGCCTAGGTGTAGTTCCCAGGGAGGTTGTGATCAGCGTGGCGTGAGCACATGAGGCGAGGACCTCCGGTATCGAAGGGGTTACCACACCTTCCTCGACCCACCGGAGGTCCTCGTGACTCACCCTAATGCCCCGTTGACCCCCACCGGCCGGCTGCGGCTGGCCCGTACGATCGTCGAGGACGGATGGACGGTGCGCCGGGCCGCTGAACGCTTCCAGTGCGCCCCGGCCACCGCCGCCAAATGGGCCGCCCGCTACCGGGCCGGGGAACCCATGACCGACCGCTCCTCCCGCCCGCACACCAGCCCCCGGCAGACACCCCGTCGGGTCGAGCGGCGGATCCTGGCCCTGCGGGTCACCCGCCGGTGGGGCCCGCACCGGATCGGTTACCACCTGGGCCTGGCCCACTCCACGGTCGGGCAGGTGCTGGCCCGCCACCGGGCGCCGCTGTTGGCTCACCTGGACCAGGTCACCGGCCTGCCGGTGCGCCGGCCGGCGGTGGTGCGCTACGAGCACGAGAAGCCCGGGGACCTGGTGCACGTGGATGTGAAGAAACTCGGGCGGATCCCCAACGGTGGCGGGCACCGGGTGCTGGGCCGGGAGGCGGGGCGGAAGAACAATCCGCGCACCGGGCTGGGGTATGCGTTCTTGCACCACGCCGTGGATGACCACTCGCGGCTGGCGTACTCGGAAATCCTCGCCGATGAGCGCAAGGAGACCGCCGCGGGCTTCTGGACCCGCGCCAGCGCGTTCTTCGCCGGTCACGGGATCACCGTGGCGAGGGTGCTCACTGACAACGGTGCCTGCTACCGCTCTCACGACTTCCGGAACGCGCTGGGGCCAGCGGTGGCGCACAAACGCACCCGCCCCTATCGGCCCCAGACCAACGGCAAGGTCGAGCGGTTCAACCGCACCCTGGCCGCCGAGTGGGCCTATGCCCGGCCCTACAGTTCAGAACAGGCCCGGGCGGCCGCCTACCCGGACTGGGTGCATCACTACAATCACCACCGACCCCACACCGGCATCGGAGGCCTCGTCCCCGCAGCCCGCGTTCACAACCTCCCTGGGAAATACACCTAGGTGTACTGCCCAGGGTGGTTGGTTGAGGTGCGGCGACTTATCTGCGCTGGTTGATGCATGAGGAGGGCCTCCTGCGTTGGAGTGGAAGTGTCTAGGTTCCGCATCCGACGAGGAGGCCCTCGATGTCC
>NZ_JAMBOG010000025.1 GCF_023715525.1 Kocuria rosea
CCGCCGCTGGGGCAGGTCCTGGCCCGCTCCAGCTTCCTGCTCGACGGGGTGGCCTGCCCCGACCCGGACACCCGCGTCCCGGCCGCCGCGACCCTCGACGTCCTGCCCCCCTTCTCCGGCGGCTGAGCCCGTGAGCACGCCGAGCTTCCACGCCGTGATCCTCGCGGGCGGGCGCTCCGCCCGGCTCGGCGGACACCCCAAGGCCGCGCTGCGGCACGAGGGCCGGACCCTCGTGGAGCTCACCGTGGAGGCGGTCCGGGAGGCGGCGGGCGTCGTGGTCGTGGGCCCCCCGGAGTTCGTGCTCCCGGAAGGGGTGCTGCGCACCCGGGAGGACCCGCCGTTCGCGGGTCCCGCCGCCGGCATCGCCGCGGGCCTGCGCGCCCTCGAGGCGCTCCCGGCGGCGGCCTGGACGATGACGCTGGCGTGCGACATGCCCGGGGTGCAGGCCGCCGTCGCCCGCCTGCGCGAGGCCGCGCGGGCGCAGCCGGGGGCGGCGGGGTTCCTCGCCGTCTCCCCCGACGGGCGCCGCCAGCCCTTGGCCGCACTCTACCGCAGCGAGGTGCTGCGGGGCGCCTGCGCGGGCCGGGACCTGACCGGCCGGTCGGTGTTCTCCGTGGTCGGCGACCTGCCCCTGGTCGACGTCACCGTGCCGGGGGACGCCACCGCGGACGTCGACACGTGGGACGATGTGCGGAGGCACCACCTGACCTGACCACGAACGGGCGGTCCCGACCGCCCGGGAGGAGCACGGCATGCCCAAGGACCTGAGCCCGGCCGAGAACGAGACCCTGGAGCAGTGGATTGCGGCAGTGCGCGCGGCCCTGGACGTCCCGGACGCCGAGTTCCCGATGGACCAGATGCTGGGCCTCACGGGGAGGGTCGCGCACCGCACCGTGCGCCCGGCCGTCCCGCCCACCGCCTACCTCATGGGTTTCCACGTCGGCCGCGCCGTCGCCGCCGGCGAGGACCAGCAGGGCGCCCTGCGCCGAGCCCTGCGCACCGTGGCCGGACTCGTGCCCACGGACCGCGCCACCACCGAGCGCCACGACACCGAGGAGAACTGATGCCCGGACTGCCCCCGCCCCCCGACTCCAACAGCCCGTACACCCACGCGCTGCCCGTCGTGGTGGACGACCGCGACACCCCCGCCCCCGAGCCCGAGCCGGTCGAGGCCCTGCACGACGCCGAGTGGCACCGGGCGCGGCAGTTCGCCTACGACGCCGCGGAACCGCTGCCCAGCCACTGGCTGCCGCTGCGGGAGGCCCTGGGCGAGGTCCTGGCCGAGGACGTTACCTCGCCGATCCCGGTGCCGCACTACGCCTCCTCCGCCATGGACGGCTACGCCGTGGCCGGGCCCCAGCCGTGGACCGTGGTGTTCCCCCAGCCCGTGGAGACCGACCCCCGCAAGATGCTGACCATCCCGCCCAAGGAGCTCTACCGGCCGGTGCTCAACCTGGAGCCGGGGCAGGCCACCCGCATCGTCACCGGAGGGCTGGTGCCCGCGGGCGCCCGGGCGGTGCTGCGGGACGAGTACGCGGACCTGTCCGCGGAGGGGACCGTGCTCACCATCGCCGCCCACGCCCCCTCGGCCGAGGACATCCCGTACGGCCAGAACATCCGGCGCACCGGCGAGGAGGTCGCCGCCGGGGACGTCATCCTGCACGCCCCGGCCGTGCTCAACCCCGCGCACATCGCCTTCGCGGCGGTCTGCGGCCACGACATGCTCCCGGTCCGCCGCCGGCCCCGCGTGACCCTGCTGCTCACCGGCAGCGAGGTCGTCGAGGACGGGATCCCCGAGCCCGGCCAGGTCCGTGACGCGTTCGGCCCCCAGCTGCCCACGTTCGTGGAGATGCTCGGCGGGTCCGTGGACCAGGTCCGCCGCGTCGAGGACACGGCCAAGGCCATGCTCGCGGCCCTCACCGAGGCCCCCTCGGGCATGGGATCGGTGCTCGACGCCCGCTGCGAGGTCGTGATCACCACCGGCGGCACCGGGCACTCGCACGCCGACCACGTCCGGGCCGCCCTCGTGGAGCTCGGCGCCGTGTTCCTGCTGGACGGGCTCGCCCAGCGCCCCGGCCATCCCACGTTCCTGGCGCGGCTGCCGGAGGACGGGCCGTTCGTCGTCGGGCTGCCCGGCAATCCGCTGGCCGCGATGGTCAGCACGTTCACGGTCGCCGAGCCGCTGCTCGCCCGGCTGCACGGCAACCCGGTGCCGCCCACGCACACCGTCCCCGCTGCCGAGGACCTCCCCGGGCAGAAGGTCACCGCCCTGGTGCCCGGCTACCTGCACGACGGCACGGTCTCCCCGCGGGACCGGGTGGGCTCGAACATGCTCCGCGGCCTGGCGCACGCCGACGTGATCCTCGTGGTCCCGCCCGGCGGCGCGGCGGCGGGCCAGGACGTCGAGGTGGTCCCGCTGCCCTGGCGCTGAGCCGCACCAACCACCCGCGGCGCCGAGGGGCCCGGACGCGGTGCGTCCGGGCCCCTCGGGCGCAGCGGGCGGCGGCCGGGCGGCGCCGGGCGGGGCAGGCCCCGCCGGACGCCGGGGCCGCTGCCCGGGCCGCCCGTTCAGGCCGTGCTGAACAGGACGAGGGCGCCCACGACGAAGACGGTGGAGGCGGCCAGGGCGCACGCGAACTCCACCACGATCCCCAGGCCCGCGGCTCTGAGCGCCGCCCAGCTGGAGTCGAACGCGCTGCGCAGGTCCCGCTGGCGCGCGGTCTCGCTCAGCAGCAGCCCCACGAAGAAGCCCACGAAGACGCCCACCACGGGGATCACGAACAGCCCCACCACGGCGCCGGCCGCGGCGAGGACCAGGGACCTGTTGGGGATCTGCCGCCGCTTGAGCCGGGTGCCCGTGAGCACCGCGCTCGCGGCCATGCCGGCGAGGGCCAGGGCGGAGCCGAGGCCGAGCACCACCCAGCCCTCGACCGCCCGGACGGTGAACGCCCAGACGAGCAGGCCCACGATCACGAGGACCGACCCGGGCAGCACCGGCACGATCACGCCGAAGCACCCGACGGCGAGCAGGACGGCGGCGACGACGGTCGCGAGGATCTCCTCAGTCACGTCCTCATCGTAGGGGCACCGGCCCGGACGGACGGGCCCTGGTAGAGTAGCCGGGCTTTTGCCCGGATCCCCGGCGCACGAGCGTGCCCCCGAACCACATCGCACCGTTGCAGACTCCCACCAGTTGATCCCCCACCCATGCACCCTGACGAGGTCTCCCTTTATGACCAGATCCACCGACACGAAACAACGGCTCCTCGCCTCGATGCGCGCCCAGCGCATCCGGCAGCGCCTCCGACGGCCGCAGGGCCTTGACAAGACCGTGTTCGCCGCGAGCGGGCTGATCGCCCTGGCCTTCGTGGCCTGGGGCTTCGCGAGCCCCTCCTCCCTGGGCGCCGTGGCCGCGGGCGCCCTCGAGTGGGTGATGACCAGCACCGGCTGGCTGTTCGTGGTCGCCGCCACCGTCTTCACCGTCTACATCATCTGGATCGCCCTGAGCCGGTTCGGCCGCATCCCCCTGGGCCGCGACGGCGAACGCCCTCAGTTCCGCACCACCTCCTGGGTCGCCATGATGTTCGCGACCGGCATGGGCATCGGCCTGATGTTCTACGGGGTGGGCGAGCCCCTGTTCTTCTACATGTCCCCGCCGCCGGGCACGGTCGAGGGCCGGACACCCGAGGCCATGCAGACGGCCATGGGCACCACCCTGTTTCACTGGACCCTGTACCCGTGGGCGATGTACGCGCTCGTGGGCCTGGCCATGGCCTACGGGACGTACCGGCTGGGCCGCAGCCAGCTGTTCTCCTCCATGTTCACCTCGCTGTTCGGCCCGCGCGTGGTCAACGGGATCGGGGGCAAGGTCATCAACGTGCTCGCGATCCTGGCCACCCTGTTCGGCTCGGCGGCGTCCCTGGGCCTGGGGGCGCTGCAGATCGGCGGCGGCCTCGAGTCCACCGGCCTGGTGGGGACCGCCGGCCGCTGGACGCTCGTGCTCGTCATCGCCGTCCTGACCGCCTGCTTTGTGGCCTCGGCGATCTCGGGGATCGAGCGCGGCATCCAGGCGCTGTCCAACATCAACATGGTCCTGGCCGTGGTCCTCGCCGTCGTCGTGTTCGTCGGCGGCCCCACCCTGTTCATCCTCGACGTCATCCCCTCCGCGGTCGGCAACTTCGTGGGCGAGCTGCCCGTCATGGCCTCCCGCACCGCGGCCTCCGGTGACGAGTCGGTCGCCGCGTGGATGTCCTCGTGGACCGTCTTCTACTGGGCCTGGTGGATCTCCTGGACGCCGTTCGTCGGCCTGTTCATCGCCCGCATCTCCCGCGGCCGGACCATCCGCGAGTTCGTGGGCGGGGTCCTGCTGGTCCCCTCGGTCGTCTCGCTGATCTGGTTCTCCGTCTTCGGCGGCGGCGCGATCGGTCTGCAGGAGCGCGCCGAGGCAGCCGGGGACGAGGCCGGGATGCTGACGCGCATGGTCGACGGCGCCCCGGACCTCGACTTCGACCTGGCCCTGTTCGGGCTCCTCGGCGCCCTTCCGGTGCCGGCCCTGGTCGGCGGCGCGCTGGTCGTGCTCGCGATCGTGCTCGTGGCCATCTTCTTCGTCACCGGCGCCGACTCGGCCTCGATCGTGATGGGCAGCCTCTCCGAGAACGGCGCCGAGGAGCCCTCCAAGAAGTCCGTCGTGTTCTGGGGAGTGCTCACGGGCGGCGTGGCCGCCGCGATGCTGCTGGCCGGCGGGGAGGACGGCGCCGAGGCCCTGACGGGCCTGAAGAACATCACCATCGTCTCGGCCCTGCCGTTCGTCGTGGTCATGCTCGTGCTGTGCGTGGCGCTGTACAAGGACCTCGCGGCCGACCCGCTGGTCCTGCGCGGTGAGCTCGCCGCCTCGCTGCTGGAGGACTCGGTGGAGGCGGCCGTGGAGCGGCACGAGGGCGAGGACTTCGCGCTCGTGACGACCCCCGCCGCGGTGGATCCCGGCGAGGCACCTGACGCGGGGCCGGGGCTGCGCGCGGGGAGGTCCTCGCCCGCCTGACGGCCGCCACGACCGCCCGGCGCGCCGTGCCCGTCCTCCGGGCACGGCGCGTCTGTCCCCCCAAGAGACGGCAGACCGGCAGCCCCTGTCGTCCCTAGCCTGGGCGGGATGGCCACCATCCATGTCCCCCCGGCGTGCCCGGAGGCCGAGGAGCGCCCCGCCACGGGCCCCTCGTGGCTGCTCCTGGCGTCCGTCGTGCTGCTGCTCGTGGGCACGGTCGGGCTGGTGCTCTCGAACGCGCCCCGGTGCTGCGGGAGTCCCTCCGGCGGGGAGGGGACGCCCTGGACCGCGCCCGTGCCCGAGCCGTGGGCCGACGACGTCCTGGCGGCCGCGGAGCTGTGCGGCCTGCCGCCCGCGGTCGTGGCGGCCCAGCTCGACGTCGAGAGCCGGTGGAACCCGCGGGCCGTCAGTCCGGCCGGGGCGCAGGGGCTCGCGCAGTTCATGCCGGACACGTGGCGGGAGTACGGCCGCGGCGACCCCTTCGACCCGCACGACGCCATCCGCGCCCAGGGGCTGTACCTCAAGGACCTGCGGCGGATGGTGGCCTCCCTGGATCCCGCCTCCCCCCGCGAGGAGATCGACCTCGTGCTCGCCGCCTACAACGCCGGGCCCACCGTGGTGCTGCGGCACGGCGGCATCCCTCCGATCGCCGAGACCCGCCTCTACGTGGCGCAGATCCGGGAGCTGGCCGCCACCACGTACGCCACGACGCCCGCTGGCCAGGGCGCGGGCTGAGGGTCAGCCGGCGCCGGGGCTCCGCCGCCGCCGGGCCAGGTCCCGCAGGGCGCTGCGCGCCGCGTGGCAGCCCGCCATGCCGTGCACCCCGCCCCCCGGGGGCGTCGAGGACGAGCACAGGTACACCCCCGGCGCCCCGGTGGCGTAGGGGTCCGGCTGCACGGCCGGGCGGAACACCTGCTGCAGCCCGTCCAGGGCCCCGCCGCCGATGTCCCCGCCCACGAGGTTCGCGTTCCAGGCCTCGAGCCGGCCCGGCGGGGTGTCCACCCGCGCCACGATCCGGTCGCGCACGCCCGGGGCGAAGCGCTCGAGCTGGTCGAGCACCCGCTCCCCCGCCGCCGGGTCGTCGCACCCGTGGGGCACGTGGGCGTAGGCCCACAGCACCTCCTGACCCTCCGGGGCCCGCGAGCGGTCGGCGGCCCCCTGCTGCGCGACGAGCACGAACGGGCGCTCCGGGAGGCGGCCGGCCCGCGCCTCGGTCTCCGCGGCGTCGATCTCGGCGAGCGTCCCGCCCACGTGCACCGTCCCCGCCCGAGCGATCCGGGCGTCGCGCCACGGCACGGGCCCGTCCAGCAGGAGGTCCACCTTGTAGGAGGCGGTCCCGTAGCGCCAGCGCGCCAGCGCCCGCCGGTACCGGGGCGGCAGCTCCAGGCCCCCGAGCCGCAGCACCTGGCGGGGCGTGAGGTCCAGGAGGACGACGTCGGCCGGGCGCACCTGCGCGAGGTCCGTCACCGGGGACCCGAGCAGGACCCGCCCGCCGTGCTCCTCGAGGTCGGCCACGAGGGCGTCGACGATCGCCTGCGACCCGCCGCGGGCCACCGGCCAGCCCGTGGCGTGGGCCGCGGCGCCGAACAGGGTCCCGAAGGCGGAGGTCAGCACGTGGCGCGCGGGCAGCACGGCGTGCACCGCCGAGCCCGCGAAGAGCCCGCGGGCCTGCTCCGTGCGGAACAGCGCCCGCGCCGTGGCCGCGGCCGGCCACGGCGCGCGCAGCCCGAAGGACGCCAGGGCCAGCGGGTGCGCGGGCGCGCGCACGAGCGGGCCCAGCACCGCCTCCACGGTGTCCTCCCACCGGTCCACCACGCCGCGGTGCAGCGCGGTCCACGCCGCGCCGTCCCGGCCGAGGCCCTCCGCGGTGCGCTCGAGGGAGCGGTGCAGCAGCCCGGGCGGCCCGTCGTCGAGGGGGTGCGCCGCCGCGATCGGCGGGTGCAGCCACTCGAGCCCGTGCCGGTGCAGGCCCAGGGTCGTGAACAGGGGGCTGGCGGCCCCGAACGGGTGGACGGCCGAGCCGAGGTCCGTCACCGTGCCCGGGCCCAGCACGGCCGCGGAGCGCGCCGCGCCCCCGGCCGTGGCCGCCGCCTCGTGCACCGTGACGTCCAGGCCCGCGCGCGCCAGCACCACGGCGGCGCCCAGCCCGTTGGGGCCGGAGCCGACCACCGCCGCGGTGCCCTGCACGGCCGGCGCCCTACTCCGCGAGCGCGCTGCGCATGGTGCGCAGCGCCACGGACAGGGACGCGAGCTCGGCGGCGGGCTCGCCGGTGGACGCGGCCTCGATCTCCGCAAGCACGTCCCGCAGCCGGCGCAGCCGCGCCTCGTTCGCCGCCTCCCAGGCGTCGACCTTGTCCTCGGCCGTCCCGCCCGGGGACGCGAGGGCCTGGTCGGCGAGCGCCACGAGGGTGGCGTAGACGTCCTCGCGCATCGCCATGCGGGCCAGGACCTGCCAGTGGGTCTCCTGCGGGAGCTGCGTGATCCGGTTGAGCAGGCTCTCGATGCGGTAGCGGTCGTAGAGCTGGAAGTAGACCTTCGCGATGGTCTTGATCTGCTCCTCGTCGATGTTGCCGTCCTCGCCGAGCCCGGTCCCGGAGGCGTGGGCGAGGCGGGCGACGTCGAGCAGGGCGAAGGCGTCGAGCAGCTGCGACCACACGCGGGCCAGGTCCGTGGGCACGCCCTGGCGCTCGGCCGTCTCCGCGAGGGTGTCGACGCGGTGGCGGGAGTCCATCCCGAGCAGCCGCTCCTCGATGTAGCGGACGTCCACGGTGGGCTTGAAGCGCTCCACGATCTCCTCGATGGGCCGCTGGGTCTCCCCGCGGTTGATCAGCCACCGCACCACCCGGTCCAGGACCCGGCGCATGTCGAGGAACATCCGGGTCCACAGCTCCGTGGGCACCCCCGCGGGGAGCTCGCGGTGGCGGTGGACGTAGTCCTCGAGGTCGTAGATCTGCACCGCGGCGACGAAGGCCCGGGCGATCTCCGCGGGCCCGGCCCCCGTCTCCTCGATGACCCGCTGGACGAACGGGACGCCGCCGTAGTTGATCACCTGGTTGGCCACGACGGTGCAGATGATCTCGGCCCGCAGGGGGTGGGTGTCCAGCAGGGGCCCGAACCGCTCGGTGATCTGCTCCGGGAAGTACTCCTGGAGCACCTGCCCGAACCACGGGTCGGCGGCGAGGTCGGAGTCGATGAGCGCCTGCGAGAGCTGGATCTTCGCGTAGGCCGCGAGCACCGACAGCTCCGGGGACGTGAGGCCCGTCCCGCGCTCGGCCACCCGGTCCCGCAGCTGCTCGTCCGTGGGCAGCGCCTCGATCCGCCGGTCCAGCTCCGCGTTCTCCTCGAGCCAGTGCACGAACCGGACGTAGGACTCGTTGTAGTGCGCCGTGCGCCCGCGCTCGGCGGAGAGCAGCACGTTCTGGGCGACGTTCGTCTCGAGCACGAGACCGGCCACCTCGTCGGTCATGGCCTCGATGAACCCGGCGCGCTCCTCCCGGGACAGCTCCCCGGCCACGACCATGCGGTCCACGAGGATCTTGATGTTGACCTCGCGGTCGGAGGACTCCACGCCGCCGGAGTTGTCGATCGCGTCCGTGTTGAGCAGCACCCCGTTGAGGGCCGCCTCGACGCGGCCGTGCTGGGTGCAGCCGAGGTTCCCGCCCTCGCCGACGACCTTCACGCGCAGGTCGCCGCCGTCGACGCGGATGGCGTCGTTGGCCTTGTCCCCCACGTCGGTGTTCGACTCCTGCGCGGACTTCACGTAGGTGCCGATGCCGCCGTTGTAGAGCAGGTCGGCGGGGGCCCTGAGCACCGCCTGCATCAGCTCGATCGGGGTCAGCTCCGCCACGCCGTCGGGCAGGCCCAGGGCCTCCCGGACCTGCGGGGAGATCGGCACGGACTTCGCGGTGCGGGGGTGGACGCCGCCGCCCTCCGAGATCTTTTCCGGGTCGTAGTCCTTCCAGGAGGAGCGGGGCAGGTTGAACAGCCGCTCCCGCTCGGCGTAGGAGACCGCCGGGTCGGGGTCCGGGTCCAGGAAGATGTCCCGGTGGTCGAACGCCGCGATCAGCCGGATGTGCTCGGACAGCAGCATGCCGTTGCCGAACACGTCGCCGGACATGTCGCCCACCCCGACCACGGTGAAGTCCTCGGCCTGGGTGTCCGTGCCGAGCTCGAAGAAGTGGCGCTTGACGGACTCCCACGCGCCCCGGGCGGTGATGCCCATGGCCTTGTGGTCGTAGCCGACGGACCCGCCGGAGGCGAAGGCGTCCCCGAGCCAGAACCCGTACTCGGCGGAGATCGCGTTGGCGGTGTCCGAGAAGGACGCCGTGCCCTTGTCGGCGGCCACCACGAGGTAGGAGTCCTGGCCGTCGCGGCGCACCACCCGCTCGGGGTGCACGACGACGTCGTGGCCGGCCTCGTCGCGGACCAGGTTGTCGGTGATGTCCAGCAGGGAGGCGATGAACAGCTTGTAGGCCTCCCGGCCCTCGGTCATCCACGCGTCGCGGTCCACGGCCGGGTCCGGCAGGTGCTTCGGGTAGAACCCGCCCTTCGCGCCGTTGGGGACGATCACCGCGTTCTTGACCATCTGCGCCTTGACGAGGCCCAGGACCTCGGTGCGGAAGTCCTCGCGGCGGTCCGACCAGCGCAGCCCGCCGCGGGCCACGGGCCCGAACCGCAGGTGCGTGCCCTCGACCCGCGGGGACCACACCCAGATCTCGTACAGGGGGTGCGGCAGCGGGGCGCTGCTGATCCGCCGCGGGCTGAGCTTGAACGCCATGGTGGGGCGCTCCTGGTACACGTTCGTGCGCAGCGTCGCGACCATCACCTCGACCAGGGCGCGCAGCAGCTTGTCGGCGTCCAGGGTGGGGACGGCGTCGAGCGCCCGCGTCAGCCGGTCGTGGGCGGCGTCCCGGAGGCCCTCCCGCACCGCGTCGTCGTGGGCGGGGTTGAAGCTGGTGTCGAAGAACCCGGTCAGGGCGCGGGTCACGGCGGGGAACGCCAGGAGGGTGTCGGCGATGTAGTCGAACGAGTTCGGGTGGCCCAGCTGGAGCAGGTAGCGGACGTAGGAGCGCAGCACGGCCACGGTCCGCCACGTCATCCGCTCGGCGAGGACGAGCCGGTCGAGCCCGTCGGACTCGGAGCGGTGGGACAGCGCCGCGCACAGGGCGTTCTCGATGAGGTCCTCGGTCCGGGCGTCCTGGGGGCCGATCGCGTCGACGCCCTCGGGCAGCCGCACGCCGAAGTCGTAGAGCTGGAACTTCCGCCCGTCGGCCGGCTGCACCGCGTACGGCTTCTGGTCCAGCACCGTCAGCCCCAGGTTCTGCAGCAGCGGCAGCAGCTCCGTGAGGGACAGGGACCGGGTGAGGTAGATGTTCAGCCGCACGCCCTCGGGCCCCGCGACGACGCGCACCTCCGCGGGCATGTCCGGGTCCCGGCCCCACAGCAGCTCGCAGCGCTGCAGGTCCTGGACCGCCTCCTCGATCTCGTAGTCCGCCCGGTAGGCGTCGGGGAACGCCTCCGCCCAGTTCTCGGCGTGGGTGCGGGCGAGCTCCTCGGGGAAGGAGCGGTGGATCGCGCGGACCAGCGCCTCCGGCCAGGACCGCACGGCGGCCCGCAGCCGGGCCTCGAGGGCGTCGTGGTCGAAGGTGCGGACCTCCCCGGTGTAGGGCAGGCGGATGCGGAAGAACAGGCGGGCGAGGGTCGAGGACGTGAGCCGGGCGTCGAAGTCGATGGCCTCGGCGTCGAACGTCTTGCGCAGCTCCGCCTCGATCCGCCCGCGCACCGAGGTGTTGTACCGGTCGCGGGGCAGGAAGACGACGGCGGACATGAACCGCCCGAAGTGGTCCTGGCGCAGGAACAGCCGGGTCTGGCGGCGCTCGTCCAGGCCCATGACCCCGCGCATGATGTGGTAGAGCTCGTCGGCGGTCATGTGGAACAGCTCGTCGCGCGGGTAGTCCTCGATGTTGCCCATGAGGTCGCGGGCGGAGTGGGAGTCCTCGAGGAAGCCGAACCGGGCGGCGACCTGCGTCATCTTCTCCTTGAGCAGCGGCGTCTCGCGGACCGGGGTGTTGTAGGCGCGGCGGGTGAACAGGCCGAGGACCAGGTACTCGCCCACGATCCGCCCGCTCTGGTCGTACTTCGCGACGCCGATGTAGTCGAGGTACTCGCGGCGGTGGATCGAGGACCGGCGGTTGGCCTTGGTGACGAACAGGGTCCCGGCCTCGCGGGCGTGCTCACGGCCCAGGCCGGTGAGGACCTGGCGGTGCGGGCGGTCGTCGCGCTCCTGGAGCAGCCCGAGGCCGGTGCCGGGGACGCTGACCAGGGACAGGCCCTCCCCGGACTCCTCGAGGTCGTACTCCTTGAAGCCCATGAGGATGAAGTTGCCCTGCAGCAGCCAGTTCAGGAACTCCTGGGAGGGCCGCACCAGGGGCGGGTGGCCGCCCTCCGGCAGCTCCAGGTCCTCCAGCTCCTCGAGGTCGAGGGCCAGCAGCTTCACCCGGTGCCGCAGCTTCGGCTGGTCCCGGCTGATCCGGTGGACGTCCTCCAGCAGGTCGTTGAGCCGGTCCACGAGCTGCCGGGCCCGTTCGTCGGAGAGCGGCTGCAGCAGCTCCACGGAGATCCACGACTCCACGGTGCGCGTCGTGCCGGCCTCCGCGCGCAGCCCGGCGAGGCTGGGCAGGGCGGTGGTGTCACCGCTGGAGCTCGCCGACAGGTCGGGCACCGGCTGCAGGTCGCGCAGCTCGTGGTCCTCCCGGCCGCGCCCGGCCACCAGCACGGGGTGGATGACGAGCCGGGCGCCTCCCCACTTCGCGGCGATCTCCGCGGTCACGGTGCTCACCAGGTAGGGGACGTCCTCCGTGACCACGAACACCACGGAGGCGGAGCCCTCCTGGCGCACGCCCACGGCGATCCCGCCGGGCGCCCGCACCCGGCCCACCTCCCGGTGGTGCTCGGCGCGCTCGCGCAGCTGCTCCTCGGTGCGCCGGAGCAGGTCCTCCCGGGGCACGTGGCGGTAGTACTCGTTGATCCACGACCGCTCCCCGCCCCACTGCGGGGTCTTCTCGAGCACCGGCAGGGCCGCGGTGCGGTCCTCCTCGGGAATCGCGTACAGGTCAGGGGCCACAGCCGCATCACGCCTTCGTCACCGGAGGCGGCGCACCGACGCGTTCTGTGCGCCGTCGTCGCCGCCTCAGAGGGTGGACGGTCCCTCGTGGGGCCGTCCCTGGTCGCTTCAGCTTATTGAACCAGCGCGTGGCTGTCAGGGGGCGGTGGACTCCGTGGCGTCCACGTCGACCGCGTCCAGGGTCTCGAGGCGGACGGGGACGACCTCGCAGTTGCCCACCCGCGGGTGGGCCTCCCCGTCGAGCTCGGAGACCGTGAGCCGGATGAGCGAGCCGTGCGCCACGACCAGGACGTTGCGCCCGGGGTGCTCGTCCCGGATCCGGCGCAGGGCCTCGCGCCCGCGCCGGGCCACCGCGTCGGCGGGCTCGCCCGCGGACAGGATCCGGTCCCGCTCGTCGACGGGCAGCCCCGCGAAGCTCCTCCCCTCGTGCGGGCCGAAGCTGCGCTCGATCAGCTCGGGGTAGGTCGCGGTGAGCTCCAGACCCACGGCCTCGCCGATGATCCGCGCGGTCTCCACCGCCCGCCCCAGGGGCGAGGACACCAGGACGTCCCAGATGAGGGCCTCGGCGCGCAGGTGCCGGCCGGCGGCGCGGGCCTGCTCCCGGCCGGTCTCGTTGAGGGGCACGTCCGTGGCTCCCTGGAGCCGTTCGGCGAGGTTCCAGTCGGTCTGGCCGTGGCGGATGAGCACGATGCGTCCGGAGGTCGTCACGTGCTCCACTGTGGGCGAGACCCGCCCGGAGGGCAAACGGGGCCCCGGTCCTCCTGCTCGGAGGACCGGGGCCCCGTTCCTGCGCAGCGGCCTACTGGCCGCCCTCGTCGGCGTCGTCGGGACGGGGCGCGCGCTCGCGCTCCTCGACGGCGGAGCGGACCTCGGGGCTGTCGGTGTCGTCGACCCACGGCTCGCTCTGCCGGTGCTCCTCGACGTGGTTGGGCTGCCGGGCCTGGAGCGCGTCCTCGACCTCGTGCTTCATCTGGTCGTCGAGCTCCGACCCGTGCTTGGTGTTGCCTCTCTCGGCCATCGTGGTCCTCCTCGTCCGGTTCGGTTCCTGCAGTGGTCCCGCCCGGGAGCTCCCGCGGCGGGCGGGGGCGGGTCAGTCGGTGTCGGAGGCGTCCTCGAGCAGCCCGCGCTGCGCGCGGTCGGCGGCCTCGGAGGAGCCCTCGGGCAGCGGATCGGTGGCCGGGGGCACCTGGCTGGGGGCGTAGTCGGCCAGTCCGGCGGCCACGCGCTCCTGCTCGGTGGCGGCGGCCAGGGCGTCGTCGTCGAGGTGGTCGGGCATGCCCGCGTGCCCCTTGGCGATGGGCTGGGGCAGGGCGTCCTCCTCGGGCACGATCACGTCGTCGAGACTCGGCGCATCCTCGTTGTCGGCAGTGGTCACAGCAACCTCCTTCGCTTGAACGTGCACTCCACCCTAGTGACCGGGACCACCCAGGGGAACCACCCGCGGCCGGCCGGCCGTCCGGCGGCGCCCGGGAGGGGCCCGGGGGGGGACACGGCGCGGCCCGGGGCCGGGGTCCTGGACGAAGCGGGGCAATGGGAGTTGAGTGACTGCCATGACCACCTTCACGAACACCACCCGTGTGCCCCACCCGGTCGAGGACGTCTTCGGGTGGCACGCCCGGCCCGGCGCCCTCACGCGGCTCACCCCCGCGTGGGCGGGCTCCGTGGTGGAGGAGTCCTCGCCCCCGCTGCGGGACGGCACGCGCTCGCGGCTGCGGATCGCGGTGCCCGGCTCGTACGGGCTCGCCTCGGTGCCCTGGACCGCGGAGCACCACGGCTACGTGCCGGACCGGGAGTTCCGCGACCGCATGGTCAGGGGGCCCCTCGCCTCGTGGGAGCACCGGCACCGGTTCGACGACGACGGGAACGGCGGGACCGTCGTCACCGACACGGTCCAGTACGCGGCCCTGCCCGGCCGCCGGCAGTTCGGGGACCGGTTCATGGCCTCCACCCTGGCCCGGCAGTTCGAGGCCCGCTCCCGCCGCCTGCTCACGGACCTGGAGTTCCACGCGCGCTACTCCTCCCGCCCGCTGACCGTGGCGGTGACGGGGGCCTCCGGCACGATCGGCAGCCAGCTCGCCGCGCTGCTGAGCACCGGCGGGCACACCGTACTGCGCCTCGTGCGCCGCCCAGCCCGCACACCGGGGGAGATCTCGTGGGACCCCCGGACCGGGGAGCTGGACGCGGCGGCGCTGCGGGGCGTCGACGTCGTCGTCAACCTGGCGGGGCGCAGCATCGGCGGGCGGCTCACCGACCGCGCCAAGGAGGAGATCCACGACTCGCGGGTGCGCGGCACCCGCCTGCTCGTGCGCGCGATCGCCGAACTGGGCGAGGACGCCCCGGCCGCTCTGGTCAGCGCCTCCGCGATCGGCTACTACGGTGCCGACACCCACGGGGAGACCGTCACGGAGAAGTCCTCCCCGGGGGACGACTTCCTCGCCCGGGTCTGCGTGGCCTGGGAGGAGGCCGCGCAGGAGGCGCAGGCGTCGGGCACCCGGGTGGTGGCCGTGCGCACCGGGATCGTCCAGACCCCCGCCGGCGGCGCGCTGAAGGCCCAGCTGCCCCTGTTCCTCGCGGGGCTGGGCGGCCGGCTGGGCTCCGGGACGCAGTGGCTGAGCTGGATCTCCCTGGACGACGTCGTGGGGCTGTTCGCCCACGCCGTCCTCTCCCCCGCCCTGCACGGGCCGGTCAACGCCGTGGCCCCCATGCCCGTGACGGGCGGGGACTACGCCCGGACCCTCGGCAAGGTCCTGGGCCGGCCCGCCCTGCTGCCGACCCCGGGGTTCGGCCCGAAGCTCGTGCTCGGGTCCGAGGGCGCGCAGCTCATGGCCCTGGCGGACCAGAAGGTCTCGGCGGACCGGGCCATCGACCGCGGCTACCGCTTCCGCCACCCGGACCTCGGCTCGGCGCTGCGGGAGGAGCTGGGCCGCTTCTGAGATCCGCGCCGTCCGGGCCGCGACGGCACGGACCCCCGCCGGCACGGGGCCGGCAGGGGTCCGGAGAGCGGGAGGAGAGGCTCAGACCTCCTCGACGTCGACGCGCTCCTGACGCACGGTGTCCTCGACGACCTCCGTGCGCTCGGTGCGGCGCACGACGAGGCGGACGCGCTCGTAGGGCACGCGGACGGTCTGCACCACGGGCACGTCCCGGTAGAGGATGACCTCGTCCTCGCCGAGGGGCAGTTCCTGCCCGTCGAGGAAGGCCTGGCGCTCCTCGTCGGTGATGGGGGTGCGGACCTCCTCGACGTCCTCGGACACGAGGGTCTGCTCGGCGCGGGCCGGCTCCTCGACCACGTACTTGCGCAGCCGGACCCGCCCGGACTCCACCTGCTCGGTGCCCACGCGCAGCCGCTCCTCGTGGCGCACCACGGAGGCGCCCCCGTCATCGCGTGCGAGGCCGGCTCCGGCGTCCGCCCCGCCCGGGGCGGACGGCTCGCCGACCGGTCCGTCGGCCGAGTGCCGGCCGGTGACCGGCTCCTGCTCGACGGCCCGCTCCCCGGTGCCGGTCGTGGTCGCCGCGGCGGGCCCGTCGGCCGCGTGCCGGCCCCGCTCCTCGCCGACGCTCTCGTGGCGGTCGCCGGCCGTGGCGTCGGCGCCCGTGAGCGACTCGCCGGTGGCGCGCACGCCGGGGCCGGCGTTGCGGCCGGCGTCGTCGCCGTGGCGGTCGGCGTCGTCGTCCCCGGCGTCGATGTTGTAGGCGGGAGCGCCACCGCGCGGGTCGCGGGTGTCGGTGGCGCCGGTGGTCGCAGAGCCGCCGATGTCGCCGTTCTCGCGACCGTAGGCGTTGTGGTCCCAGAGCTCGGTGGAGGAGCTGGGCGGGTGGAGCTCCACGCCGGAGTCGTCCTGAGCGGACCGGCCCGGACGCCCCGCGGGGGAATCCGGGGCGAACGTGCGCTCGTCGGAGGTGGACATCGTTGGCACTCCTCGGGTCGACGCTGGTGGTCACTACATTATCAGCAGGGTGATCGCCCCCGGCCAGCCCCTCTCCGGGGGACGGCCGTGCGCGCCCCCCGGCGGGTCCGCCCTTGTCCGGTCGCCCCCGCGGTGCCAGTATCGATGCATGAGCACGTGGACCGTCCTCGCGGCCGCCGGGACGAACCCGCTGGTTCCCCAGGCGGGGGAGAACGCGGTGACAGCAGCCGGCGCGGTCGTGGTCGCGCTGATGGCGTCCGCGACCGTCTCGCTGCTGCGCACGCCCGGCCAGGACCAGGTCCTGCGCCTGCTCTGGCTGCTCGTGATCCTCGCGTTCCCCGTGGCCGGCGCGGCCCTGTGGTTCGCCCTCGGCCGCCGCGCCCCCCGCCCCCGGGACTCGCACCCGGCGTAGCCCCACCGTCCGCCCCGGTGGAGGACCCGGCACAGAAAGGAATCCGCATGAGCCATTCCCAGGACGGGCACGGGTTCTTCACCCGGGCCCTCGACGCCGAGGACCGCGGACGGCTCGACGAGGCCGAGACCGCCTACCAGCAGGCCATCGTCCTGTTCGAGGAGGAGGGCGACGCCCTGCAGGAACAGGCCGCGTGCCACTACAACCTGGGTCACCTCTACCTGGGGATGAACCGGCCCGGCCGCGCGGTGACCGCCTACGAGAACGCCCTCGGGCTCTTCGGGAGGATCTCCGGCAGCGGACGGCACAAGGCCCGCACGCACCTGATCCTGGGGAGCCTGCTGCTGGAACTGGACCGCCCGCGCGACGCCGAGGGACACCTGCTCGACGCGCTCGGCCAGTACCTCGACACCCCGCACGAGCCGCAGGACCAGGCGCAGTGCCACGTCAACCTCGCCCGGGTCTACGAGCTCGGCGACCGCTCCTCCCAGGCGCTGGCCGCCTACAACCGGGCGCTGGACTTCTACCAGGAGACCGAGGGCACGGCCGGCGACCAGGCCGAATGCTTCACCGCCCTCGGGCGCCTGTACGAGCGGGCCGGCCGGATGAAGGAGTCCGGCTCGGCCTACACGGCCGCCGCCCGCCTGCGCTGGGCCGCCGAGCAGCAGCGCCGGGAGCAGGAGGACCCCACGCGGGACGCCGGGGTGCCGGAGGGCGAGGAGCGCCCTTGAGCTCCCGACTGATCTACGGCTGCATGACGCTCGGCGGGTCGTGGGACGACGGCCCGCTGGACGCCGCGACGGTGGACCGGGCCCGGGCGGCGGTGCGCGCGGCGAGAGCGGCCGGCATCACGGAGTTCGACCACGCGGACATCTACGCCCACGGCAAGTCGGAGGAGGTCTTCGGGCAGCTCCTCGCGGAGGATCCGGAGCTGGGCCGCGGGATCACCGTCCAGACGAAGTGCGGGGTGCGCCTGCCGGGCAACACCACCGCCCCGGGCGCCCCCGCGCACTACCGGCTGGACCGGGACACCATCCGCCGCAGCCTCGAGGGCTCGCTGCAGCGGCTCGGGCTCGACTCCGTGGAGCGGCTGATGCTCCACCGCCCGGACCCCCTGGCCGACCCGCGCGAGGTCGCGGCCGCGCTGGACGAGCTGCGCAAGGAGGGGCTGATCCACTCGGTGGGTCTGTCCAACATGTCCGTGCGCCAGGTGTCCCACTACCAGCAGCTGTTGGCCACGCCCGTCACGGCCCTGCAGCTGGAGCTCAGCCTCCGGCACCGGGGCTTCGTGGAGCACCAGATCCTCGCCAACCAGACGGAGGCCGCCACCCAGCCCTTCTCGGAGGGGACCCTGGAGTACTGCGCGGCCAACGGCGTGGAGGTGCAGGCGTGGGGCGCCCTGGCCCGGGGCCTGTACACCGGCGCCCCGATCCCGCCCGAGGACCGGCACGCCGCCGCCACCGCGCAGACCGTCCACGGGATCGCCCGCGCGCACGGGGTCTCCGGGGAGGCCGTGGTCCTCGCGTGGCTGATGAGGCACCCGGGCGGGATCCGCCCGGTCGTCGGGACGACGGAGCCCGAGCGGATCGCCGGGTGCGCCCAGGCCGAGGCCCTCTCCGCCCGGCTGGGCCACGAGGAGTGGTACGCCCTGCTCACCGCGGCCCGCGGCGAACCCATGCCCTGACCGGGACCGTCCGCCCGACCGCGCCCGGGAGCTCCCGCCCCCTCCGGGCGCGGCGCGCTCGTGCCCGCAAGCTTCATGGGTCCGCACCGGCCCGGCGGCGCGGGCGCCCCCGCGCGCCGGCGCCCTCGCCCGCCCCTGCCGTGGCGCTCGTTCCCGCGCCGCTCGGCGAGGCCGCCCCGCCCCGGCGCACCGAGCAGCGGACACGTGCCGCCGACCGGCTGACCGGAGAGCCCGGAAGCCTTCCCCGCCGGACCGCCGGGACGTCGCACCGCGCGTTCACGGGGCGGCCCACGGTTCGCGGCGCAGTTGACATGTGTGGTGCACCACAGAGACCATGATCACATAACAAAAACTGTTGCCACAATGTGGAAACCGATGCCCGCGGGCTCCCGCATGTTGTGGACCGAGAGAAGGACACCTCATGAGCGCAGCCGCGACGACCGGTGCGGCCCCGGCCGCCCGCGTCAAGACGCCGAGGAGGGCGGCCCTGGCCAGCTGGATCGGCTCGGCCCTGGAGTACTACGACTTCGCCGTCTACGGCACCGCCGCCGCGCTGGTGCTCAACCACCTGTTCTTCCCCGCCGAGACCTCCCCGGCAGTGGCGATCCTGCTGTCCATGGGCACGGTGTGGGTGGCCTACGTCGTCCGGCCCCTGGGGGCCCTGGTCATGGGCCCGCTGGGAGACCGGCTGGGGCGGAAGTTCGTGCTCATGCTCACCCTGTTCCTGATGGGAGCCGGCACCTTCGCCGTCGGCTGCCTGCCCACCTACGACCAGGCCGGGCTGCTGGCCCCGGCCCTGCTCGTGACCTGTCGAATCATCCAAGGGCTGTCGGCCTCCGGGGAGCAGGCCAGCGCGATCTCCGTCTCCCTCGAGCACGCCCCGGAGCGCCGCCGGGCCTTCATCACGAGCTGGACCCTGCAGGGCACCCAGTTCGGCACCCTGCTGGCCACGGCCGTGTTCATCCCCTTCACCCTGGTCCTCACCGAGGAGCAGCTGTTCAGCTGGGGCTGGCGGGTCCCGTTCTGGCTCTCGGCCGTCGTGGTGGTCGTGGCCTACCTGATCCGCCGCCACCTGGAGGAGCCGCCCGCCTTCGAGCTGACCAGGGCTGAGCTGCCCAGCGAGAAGCCGGCCACCCCGCTGTCGCTGATGTTCAAGTACCACAAGAGCGCCGTGGCCCGGATCGCGTGCGCGGCGATGATCAACACCGTCAACGTGGTGTTCCTGGTGTGGTCGCTGTCCTTCGCCACCTCCGTGGTGGGCCTGGAGCGCTCGAGCATGCTCTGGGTCTCCGTCATCGCCAACGCCGTGGCCCTGCTCGCGATCCCCGCGGCGGCCGTGGTCGCCGACCGGGTCGGGCGCAAGCCGGTGTTCCTCACCGGGGCGGCCGGCGCGGCAGCCATGATGTACCCCTACCTGGCCGCCGTCCACGCCGGGAACTGGACGTTGATCTTCCTCCTCGGGGCCGTCATGTCCGGGTTCTTCTACTCGATGGCCAACGGCATCTGGCCCTCCTTCTACGCCGAGATGTTCCCCACCCGGGTGCGCGTGACCGGCCTGGCCCTGGGCAGCCAGATCGGCTTCGCGGTCTCCGGCGGCTTCGCCCCCGTGCTGGCCAGCTCCCTCGCCGGAGCCGAGGGGGACAACTGGCTGGGCGTCGCGGGCTTCGTCACCGGCGCCTGCCTGATCGCTGTGGTCGCCGCCCTGACGGCCAAGGAGACCAGGGACAAGACCCTGGAGCAGATCGACGCCCTGCACACCTCCCGCACCGAGGCCGGCGAGCTGCCCGCGCCCGTCGTCCGGGGCGAGGCGCAGGCCGAGGCTGCGACGCCGGCGGGAGCCGTCCGCTGATGCGCACCTCGATCGCGACCGTCTGCCTCTCGGGCACCCTCGAGGAGAAGATGCACGCCGCCGCGGCGGCCGGCTTCGACGGGATCGAGGTCTTCGAGCAGGACCTCGTCGTCTCCCCCTCCTCGCCCGAGCAGATCCGCTCCCTGGCGGAGCGGCTGGGCCTGACCCTGGACCTCTACCAGCCGTTCCGCGACGCCGACGCCGTGGGTCCCGAGCAGTTCGCCGCGAACCTGCGGCGCGCCGAGGCCAAGTTCCGGCTGATGAACCGGCTGGGCACGGACACGATGCTCGTGTGCTCCAACGTGGCCACCGCCGAGTTCGACGACGACGCGCTCATGGCGTCCCAGCTGCGCGAGCTCGGGGAGCTCGCAGCCCGCTACGACGTGCGGCTCGCCTACGAGGCGCTCGCGTGGGGGAGGTTCGTCAACGACTTCGAGCACGCCCAGCGGATCGTGGACCTCGCCGACCACCCCAGCGTGGGCACCTGCCTGGACAGCTTCCACATCCTCTCCCGCGGCTGGGACCCCGCGCCGATCGAGGGCATCGCGGCGGAGAAGATCTTCTTCGTCCAGCTCGCCGACGCGCCGCTGCTGAGCATGGACGTGCTGTCGTGGTCCCGCCACCACCGCGTGTTCCCGGGCGAGGGCGACTTCGACATGGTCGGCTTCATGACCCACCTCGTGCGCGCCGGCTACGACGGGCCCGTGTCCCTGGAGATCTTCAACGACGCCTTCCGCCAGGCGGACGTCAACCGCACCGCCGTGGACGGGCTGCGCTCGCTGCGCTGGCTCGAGGACCAGACGCGGCGCGCCCTCGAGGGGGAACCCGTCCGGGACCCCCTCGCCCTCCAGGCGCTGCCCGCGGTCGAGGAGCCCAGCGGCTACGACTTCGTGGAGATCCGCACGGGCCGCCTCGGGGAGACCACCCGCCTGCTGCACCAGCTGGGCTTCGCCCTGGGCGGGCACCACCAGTCCAAGGAGAACGTGCAGCTGTGGGTCCAGGGCCCGGTGCGGATCGTCGTCAACGACGCCGTGCCCGAGGGGTCGCCCACCGGGATCGCGGCGCTCGGCTTCGACGTCGCGGACCCGGACGCCGCCCTCGAGCGGGCCACGCGCCTGAAGGCCCTGCCCGTGCCGCGCTCCCAGCGCGCCGACGAGCAGGTGCTGCGGGGGGTCTTCGCCCCGGACGGCACGGAGGTCTTCTTCTGCGCGGGCGGGGGCAGCGGCGTCCCGGCGTGGCTGGGCGAGTTCGGCGCGGACGAGGAGCCCGACGCCGGGGGCGTCGTCACCGGGGTGGACCACATCAACATGGCCCAGCCGTGGCAGCACTACGACGAGGCCGTGCTGTTCTACACCTCGGTGCTCGCCCTGGAGGCGCAGCCCGCCCAGGACGTCCCCGGCCCGTCGGGGCTGGTGCGCAGCCAGGTGATGCGCTCGGCCAGCGGCGCCGTGCGGATGCCGCTCAACGTCGCCCCGGCCGCCGCGGAGCAGGGCTCCTTCGTGGGCGCTGCCTATCCGGAGCACGTGGCCGTGGCCTGCACGGACGTCTTCGCGGTGGCCCGGCGGGCCCGCCGCCGGGGGCTCGAGTTCCTGCCGGTGCCGCAGAACTACTACGAGGACCTCGACGCCCGCTTCGACCTGGACGACGCGTTCCTGGCGTCCCTGCAGGAGCTGAACCTGCTCTACGACCGGGACGCCGACGGCGAGTTCCTGCACTTCTACACGGGCACCCTCGGCACGGTGTTCTTCGAGGTGGTCGAGCGCCGGGGCGGCTACGCCGGCTACGGGGCGCCCAACGCCCCGGTCCGCCTGGCCGCGCAGTACCGGCGCTCGCAGGCCGCGCAGCGCCCGCGGTCGCAGTCCTGAGCCGGTCCCGCCCCCCGGTCGCCGAGTTCCCATCCCGGTCGCCGAGTCCCCGAGGTGCTCGCATTCCCCCACGAACGATCATGGGGAAATGCCAGTGCCTCGGGGACTCGGCGCATCGCACAGGACCGGGTCGGGAGGGGCGGCGCAACGTCCGGCGGATCGAGCCGGCGGGGTCAGCGGAAGACGGGCGCTCCGGCGTAGGGCGCCAGGATCTCCTGCTGCCCGGGCGTGATCCGCAGGACCGTGCCGGTGGCGGGGACGAAGAACGCGAGCTGCGTCTCGGCGCGCACGCAGGTGCGGCGCGTGACGACGTCGATGATCTCGAAGCCCAGCACGAGGGCCCCGCCGCGGGCCGAGACCACCCACACCCGGACCTCGACCGGCGCGTTGCGGTACTCGAGGGCCCGCAGGTACTTGATCCGGTGCTCGCTGATCAGCGCCTGGGTGCCCTCCGGCAGCTCCGAGAAGAACGGGATGAGCGGGGGCTCCACCTGGTCACCAGTGCCCACGGGGACGCCGAGCGCGGCGATCCGGGCCTCCTCCAGGAGCCGGACGACCTCGACGTTGTTGACGTGACCGTACGGGTCCATGTCGCCCCAGCGCATCGGGATCCGGCACAGCACGCCCTGCTCGGTGCCCGTCGTCGTCATGCGATTCCCTCCTGCGCGTCCCGTGCTGTCCCGGCGTCCCGGTGCCCCGGCCGCCCCTCAGCCTAGTCGGCGCGCCGTCACGAAGTGACCGCACCGGGCGGGCGGTGCGAGGATCGGGGCAGCCGCCGCCCGCCCGGGCCGGCCACGGAAGGACCACCATGAGCACTGCCACGACCCACCGGCCACGGCACCGCACCGCCCGCCGGGCCCGCCGCGTCGCCGCGGTCGTCCTCGGCGCCGCCCTCGTGTGGCTGCTGGCGTGCTGGGCCGTGCTCCAGCACCCCCGGGTGGACCCTCCCGTGCCGTCGGACGCCCTGGTGGTGCTGGGTCCCCACGACCCGATCCGCATGGCGGAGGCGTTCCGGCTCATGGAGGCGGGGACGGCGCCGGTCCTGGTGGTGGCCACGCCCGATCCCCGCTCGGTACGGCCCCCGGAGCACCGGCGCTTCATGGAGCAGAAGCGGTTCTGCGCCGAGGACCGCGGCTACGAGGTGATCTGCTTCCCGCCGGACCCGTCCACGACCCAGGGCGAGGCCCTCGAGCTGCGGGAGCTCGCCGCGGCGCGCGGGTGGGACCACGTCAGCGCGCTGACGTTCCGCCAGCACGTGCCCCGGGCTCGCCTGCTCCTGGAGCGCTGCTATCCCGGGCGCCTGGACGTGCTCTCCTTCGACTACCCGCTCGGGCCCCTCGGCGTCCTGCACCAGTTCCTCTACCAGCCCGGCGGGTTCGTGAAGGCCTGGCTCACGCCCGGCTGCGACCAGCAGCTGCCCGGGGAGCCCAAGTCCCTGGACTGAGCACCGGCCGGCCTCAGCCGCCGCGGTCGGCGAGGTCCCGAACCCAGTCGACGGCACGCCGGTCGCTCTCGGTGGAGGTCGCGTGCGCGTCGTCGCGCCCGGAGAGGACGTCCGCGGCGGAGGGCCGGGGCGAGCCAGGGCGATGGGCCCGCGGCGTCTGCGCGAGCTCGGTGATCCACGTCTCGGTCTCCACGCCGCGGTGGGCGTCGGCCGCCAGGCGCGCCCGGGCGGCTGCGGCGGTGAGCGGGTCCACGGGGTCGGTCATACTCCCAGTCTTCCCCCGGCGGCCCGCCGGGGGAAGACTGGGGCGGTGAGCGATCTCCAGTGCCCGGCTACGGCCGTCCTGCTCAACGACGCCGCCCCCTCCCCCGCGTGGCTCGCCCGGCTGCCCGTGGCGGAGCGTCTCACGGCCCGCGGGGCGCGGGAGGTGGTCCGGCTCGTCGAGGACACGGCCGACCTGTTCCGCGGCGAGACGTTCGTGGTGGCCGCCCCCGCCGAGGACGTCGCGGCGGCGCTGCGGGATCGGGGCGTGGGCGGGAGGGCCCCCGTCGTCGTCGAGGTGGACTCCGCGGGCTGGCGGCGGGTCCCCGCGCCCTGACCCCACCCCGGGCGGCGCCGGGCGGGACGACGGCGCTCAGTCCCGGGCGTCGCGCTCGATCTCGTCGGCGATCCAGCCGTGGACGATCCCGGCGAAGGTGTGCGGGTCGGTGAGCACCCCCATGTGGGCGGTGTCGGTGACGATCCGGGTGACGTGCCGCTCCTGCGGGTCGAGGGCGTCGACGGCGGGGTCGTCGTCCCCCTGGACGAGCAGCACCGGCAGCTCGGTGTGCTCCAGGAGCAGCCGGGTGCGGTCGGGGCGGTCCCGCATGGCCGCGAGCGTGCGGACCACGGCGGCGGCCGGCCAGTCGCCGGCCTGCCGGAGCGCCGCCCCGACGTCCTGCGCCCGGGCGTCCCCGCGGAACGTCTTCGGCATCTGCCGGCGGGCGTACTCGGCCACGCCGTCCTGCCCGACCATGGCGATGCCCTTCTCGCGGCCGGCCCGGGCCTTGTCGTCGTCGGCCGCCGGGGTGCTGTAGGCGAGCACGGCGTGGCTGATCCGCCCGGCGTGCTCCTCGAGGGCGGCGGCCAGCACGTAGCCGCCCAGGGAGTGCCCCACCCACGCGCACCGCTCGACGCCCTCCGCGTCGAGCACCTCGCAGACGAGGTCGGCGTAGTCCGTCAGGCCGACGGCCCCGTCCGGCAGGTCGCCACCGGCCACGCCCGGCAGGTCCACGGTGATGACGTCGTGGAAACGCTCGAGCAGCGGGCGCGCCCGGTCCCACAGCCGCTGGGTGCACAGCAGGCCGGGGATCAGCAGGAGCGTCGGGGCCCCGGAGCCGGAGCGGGAGTAGCGGAGCACGGCGGCGTCCTTCCTCGGGAAGATGCGTGGTGCCCAGCCTACGGCGCGCCGATCCCCCGTTTTGGTGCCGTCCCGGCCGCCCCCTAGTGTTTCCGCTGGTGAGGACCGCCCGGACCCCACCGCATCCGGAGATCCGAGGAGGACATCACTTCCATGATGGGACCGAGCCACGCGGCCTGCGGGGCGGCCGCGTGGGTGGCGCTGACGGCCGACTACCAGTTGCACCTGCAGGACGTGGTGCTGCCGATCGGGTGGGGGCTCGTCGACGTCGGCGACGCCGGGGTCCTCACCGGTGCGCTCGTGACCGCCGGCGCGGCGCTGCTGCCCGACCTCGACCACCCGGGCGGGACCGTGGCCCGGTCCCTGCCGCCGCTGTCCACGGGCCTGGCCCGGCTGGTCTGCCGGATCTCCGGCGGTCACCGGCGCGGCACCCACTCCCTGCTCGGCGTGGCCGCCTTCACCGGCCTCGCGGCGCTCGCACAGAGGGCCGGGGTGCCGGTCCAGGGCTTCGGGGAGGTGTGGCCGCTCGCGGCGATCATGTCCGTGCTGCTCATCGCCTTCGCCGTGAAGGTGCTCGCGTTCGTGCCGGACCGGGTCGCGAAGCTCAACTGGGCGGTGGGCATCGGGCTGGGCGTCGCCGTGGGCGTGTACCCGCCGGCGCACGAGTGGTGGTTCCCGCTGGCGGTGGGCACCGGCGTGGTGGCCCACCTGGTCGGGGATCTGCTGACGACGCGCGGCATCCACCTGTTCTACCCCCTGCGGATGCCGCTGCCCCTGCCCCGGGCGCTCTACAGGAACCGGTCGTTCCTGGCGGTGCCGGTGCTGGGCAACGCCGGGTCGGCCATGGAGCTCGCGCTGCTCGCGCCCGTCACCCTCTTCGTCCTGTGCGGGCTGTGGACCGCGTTCACGCTGTCGACGGGGCTGACGGTCACCTGAGACCTCAGATCGGCCGGCCCTGCTCGGCGCGCTTGCGGTCCTGCTCGGCGCGCTCCTCCTGAACCAGCTCGAGCGTGCGGAGCAGGCGGGGCAGGGTGATGACCACGAGCCCGCCGACCATGTTCAGCGGGATGACCCACAGCGCCCAGAGGGCCCACTCCCCGTAGGAGATCGGCGCGCCCGTGTGCATGGCCGCGAAGAGGACGATGGAGTTGAGCGCGCCGTGCAGCATCCCGGTGCCCACCACCAGGAAGCCGCTCATCACGGCGATGAACCCGGTCACCACGTCGTTCTGGGTGCCCTGGGCCATCCGGGTGGTCAGGGTGATGGTGCTGCCCGCCAGCACCGCCAGGGCGGCGGTCTCGAGGGTCAGCCCGCCCTCGAGGTAGCCATGGGCCGTCTCCAGCAGGGTGGCCGCGAGGTCCGGGAACGCCAGGGCGATCAGCCAGGTGAACAGCCACCCGCCCACGAGGTTGGTCACGAGGGTGACCGCCCACAGCCGCAGGAGCTGCAGCCAGGTGCCGTGCCGGGCGACGACCGCCTGGATGGGCACGAGGAAGTCCTCGGTGAACAGCTCCGAGTGTGCCAGGCGCAGGGCGAACAGCCCGATCCCGAAGGCCGCCCCGGCCAGCAGGGGGGATCCCGTGGCCTCCTTGACCGCGAGCATGGCCATGATCCCCAGACCCACGTCGACGCCGCCGAACAAGCCCGTGATCACCAGGGCCCGCCACGTCCGGCTGAGACGTTCCGCCCCCTCGGTGACGGTGCTGTGGAACGCCTCGGCGAGCTCGTCCTCCACCGGGTCCTCGGTCTCACCGAGCTCCCGGCGCTTGTCCTCGAGATCCTGCTGGTCGGGTTCCATGTCCGCTCCCCTGCTCGACGCCGCATCCCCGGGCCGGGGATGCGGCAAGCTTACTGATGGTCGGTGCCGGCGGCGATTGGCCAACGGGGAGAACTCCGGGTAGGATAGTCGTCGTTGCTCACAGCGGGTCACTGCTGGGAGTCGATGAGCGCGAGTGGCGGAATAGGCAGACGCGCACGGTTCAGGTCCGTGTGCCCGAAAGGGCGTGGGGGTTCAACTCCCCCCTCGCGCACCACGGGGTTCCACGCAACCCACGAGGTGTCGTCGAAGGCCGGCCGTCCGGAGAGATCCGGACGGCCGGCCTTCGCATTTAACGACTGGCCGGGCCGCGGTCAACACCCACGCCTGCCCCTGGGCCGCGGCGCACTCCGAGCTCCTCCAGGTCGTGGGCCGCACCGTGGGCGCGCACGGGCTGATCCGCAGGGCCGACCCCGGCGCGGGGCCGGTCGCGCCGGGGACGGTATCGACGGGGCCACGGCGGGGCCGTACCCTGCTCAATATGGGGGATCAGGTCCGGCGGTCCGTGTTCACCACCCGCGACTCGACCGAGGGCCTCGCCGTGCTGGAGAAGACCCTCGCGCTGCGGGCAGTGCCCGCGGACGCGGACGGGGCGTTCTACCTGGCCCTGTCCTGGGCCGGCACGGGACCGGTGACGTACGGACGACTGCGCCTGGGCGGCTCCTCGGTCGTCGGGTCGTGGGAGGACGCCGGGGTGGTGCGGGTCGGGCAGGTGCTCGAGGGCGTGCTCAACGCCACCGGCGGCCGGGACCGCTTCCCGCACCGGGGCCCGTTCCTGTTCCCCCAGCACGCGCACACCAGCCGCGGGGAGGACTTGGACCTGCTCACCGTCTCCCTGGACGCCGCGGCGGTCGAGGACCATGCCCGGGGACTGCTGGGGGCCGACTCGTTCCGCCTGCAGTTCACCGGCACCCGCCCGGTGTCCGCGCCCATGGCCCGGTACTGGCTGGGGGCAGTGGCCCACCTGCACCGCAATCTGCTGCCCAACGAGCAGGTGATGAGCAGCCCGCTGCTCCGGGCCGAGATGGTCCACTCCCTGACCACCGCGCTGCTGCACACCTTCCCCAGCACGTTCCTGACCCAGCCGCCGGCCGTCGAGGGCCGCGGCCCCGCCCCGACCGCGATCCGGCGGGCCGTGTCGTTCATCGACGCCCACCTGAGCGAGCCCATCGGGGTGGCCGAGATCGCCGAGGCCGCGAGGATGAGTCCGCGCGGCCTGCAGGCGGCCTTCCGCCGCGAACTGGGCACCACCCCGATGGCCCATCTGCGCACGGCGCGCCTGGAGTCCGCCCACCGGGACCTGGTCGCCGCCGACCCCACCACGGGGGTGACGGTGGCGGCCATCGCCGCCCGGTGGGGCTTCACCCACCAGGGACGGTTCGCCGCGGCCTACCGGCAGCGCTACGGGCAGGCCCCCACCACCACCCTGCGCGGCTGACCCGATGCGCCGGCCCCGCCCCGACCTCCAAAGATCCCAGGGAGTGCCAGTGCCCTCGACCCGGCTCCACCTGCACGTGTCGACCACCGACCCCGAGGCCGCCAACGAGGCCCTGCGGCAGGTCTACTCCCGGGCGCGCATGGGGACGATCGACGACCCGTCCTCGTTCCTCTACCGCCAGGAGGTGCACGGGGACTCCGAGCTCACCCTGGGCCGGCTGACCTTCCGCGGGAGCATCGCCGGGCACATGGTGCTGGAGGAGAATTTCTCGGTCGTCCTTCCCCGCAGCGGGTCGCTCGACTGGGAGATCGCGGGCCGGAAGGGCAGCGGCCTGAGCCTGTTCATGGTCCAGCCCGCCCAGGACTACTTCGGTGCGGTGGACCGGCTCGCCGTGGACTCGGTCAATCTCAGCCGCCCCGCGCTGCAGGACACCGCCCGGACCGTCTTCGGTGACGAGCGGCTCGAGGTCGCCTTCGAGCACCCCCGCCCGGTCTCCCCGGCGCGGGAGAAGTACTGGCGGACCACCTACGACTTCGTCCAGCAGGCCCTGGCCGATCCCGCCGTCGCCGACGTGCCGCTGCTGCGGGCCGATCTGCTGCGCCAGATCTCGGTGGCCACCCTGGAGACCTTCGCCCTCTGCGGCGACGTGCAGGCGCGGCGGGCCTCGACGGCCGCCCGCCAGGCCGCCTACCGGCGCGCCGTGGAGTTCGTGGACGCCGCCGTGTCGCTGCCGATCACGGTCGAGGACATCGCCCGCCACGTGGGCCTGAGCACCCTCGAGCTCACCCGGGCGTTCCGCTCCCACGCCGGCACGACCCCGGCCGCGCACCTGCGTGGGCTGCGACTGGCAGCCGCGCACGAGGACCTGGTGCACGGGGATCCCGCCGAGGGACACACCGTGGCCGAGATCGCCGCGCGCTGGGGGTTCGCCCACCCCGGCGACTTCGCCCGCCGCCACCGTCAGGCCTACGGGGAGAACCCGGGACGCACGCTGCGCCACTAGGTCCCCTCCGCGCCTCGTCGCCGCGTCCATGGACCTGCGGAGCCGCCGGGCCCCGTCGCCCGGCGGGTCTGCAGGTCGTCAGCTGCCGTCCCGGCGCCCGAGCGCGGCCGCCACGGCGGCCAGCGCGCCCCCGGCCAGCAGGGGCTTGACCCGCGGATGGGTCTGCACCCACGTGTAGGCGCTGAACCGCCGGGCGCGGGAGCCGAAGTCCCCCTCGGCGCGGTCCTCCTGCTCCCGGGGGGAGTACAGGGTTCCCGGCGCCCCGCCCGGCGCCGGCTCGGTGCTGCGCTCCAGGGGGACGATCCGGGCCAGGAGGGCGTCCATCAGCCGGGGGGCCAGCATCTGGCCGGCCGTCATCAGCCGGGCGGCCCCGCCAGCGTAGAGGTCGCGCACCGGGTGCTCGGCGGCGTGGAGGACGCAGTCGGCCACCACGGCCGGCTGGTAGATCGGCGGGGCCCCGGTGGGCTCGACGTCCATCGTGTGGGCCGCGTTGGTGAAGAACGGCGTGTTGATGGTGCCCGGCTTGATGCTGGTGACCGAGATCGGGACCCCGTCGGCCAGGAGGTCCCGCCGCAACCCGTCGATGACGCCCTCCACCGCGTGCTTGGAGGCGCTGTAGGCGCTGTGCCGGGGCAGGGAGACCATGCTCTCCACGGAGGAGACGGCGATCAGCGCCCCGCCCCCGGCCTCGCGCAGGCGCGGCAGGGCGGCGAGCGCCCCGTGGACCTGGCCGAGGTAGTTGATCTCCATCAGCCGCCGGAACTCCTCGGGCAGGGTCTCCTCGAAGGACGCGTGGACGAGCACGGCTGCGACGTTGACCCAGGTGTCGATGCGCCCGAACGTGCGCACGGCGGTCTCGGCCACCGCCTCGACCTGCGCGTGGTCGACGACGTCGCACACGACGTAGGCGCCCTCTGCCCCGAGGGCGGTGATCTCGGCCACCAGTGACTGCAGCGCCGGCTCGCTGCGGGCGGCGACGACCAGCTTCGCGCCCCGCCCGGCCAGCCGCAGCGTGCTCTCCCGCCCGATGCCGCTGGAGGCGCCCAGCACGACGACGACCTGCTCCGAGATGGGCCTCAGCTGCATGGTCTGCTTCATGGCCTGCTTCATGGTCTGCGCTCCTGTCCGTGGCGGTCAGCCCTCCCCCGGGGGCGCCCCAGGGGCGGCCCGGGGAGGAGGTCTTCCTCCACCGTAGGCAGTGGCCGACCCGACAGCAAGGTTGCTGACGGGTTTCCCGGGGGCGGCGGAGCTCCCGGCTCGATCGCCGCGGGCCGGGCCCGGGTGACACACTCGGTGCCATGCGTGAGCTCGTCGTCCTCGGCACCGCCTCCCAGGTCCCGACCCGGACCCGCAACCACAACGGATACCTGCTGCGCTGGGACGGCGAGGGCCTGCTCTTCGACCCCGGCGAGGGCACGCAGCGGCAGATGATCCACGCGGGCGTCCCGGCCGGGCGGATCACGCGCATCTGCCTCACCCACGTCCACGGCGACCACTGCTTCGGACTGCCCGGCGTGCTCTCGCGCATGGTCCTGGACGGCGTGGCCCACCCCGTGCACCTGCACTACCCCGCCTCCGGCGAGGACGTGGTCCGGGCGCTGGTGTCCGTGGCCACCCCGGGCCTGGACCTGCGGCTGCACCCGCACGCCGGTCCCGGGCCGGTCGCACCGGGCCTGGAGGTCCGGGCCCTGCACCACCGCGTCGAGACCTACGGCTACCGTCTCGTCGAGCCCGACGGCCGCACGCTGCTGCCGGAGAAGCTCGCGGCGGCCGGGATCGCGGGCCCGGACGTCGGCCGCCTGCAGCGCGAGGGAAGCCTGCGCGGGGTGCGCCTGGCGGACGTGAGCGTGCCGCGGCGCGGCCGGCGCTTCGCCTTCGTCATGGACACGGCGCCGTGCCCGGGCGCCGAGGAGCTGGCCGAGGGCGCCGACCTGCTGGTGGCCGAGTGCACCTTCGCCGACGACGAGGCCGGGCTCGCGGCGCAGTACCGCCATCTCACCGCCGGGCAGGCCGGCGCGCTGGCCGCCGGGGGCGTCGGCACGCTGGTCCTCACCCACTTCTCGTCGCGCTACGCCGACGTCGCCCCGCTCGCCGGGCAGGCCCGGGCCCGCGCCGGCGGGGCCACCGTCGTGGCGGCCCAGGACCTCGACCGGATCCCGCTCCCCCGGCGCCGGCAGCTCCCGTCCTGAATCCGAGGACCGGCGGACGGAGCGGCCCAGCGCAGCGGGAGCCATGGAACCGGCCACCGTGGACGCCGCCGGCGCCGCGCGGGGCTCAGCCCACCGGGATCGTGCCGGCGTAGTCCGTGCTGTAGCCGGTGACCGGCTGGTGCGGGATCTCCTCCCAGCGCTCCGGGTCCTCCTCCTGGACCTCACCGGTGGCCACGCCGAGCAGCAGCTCCTTCACGGCCAGCACGTTCTGCCGGATGCTCTTGCCGCGGGCCCTCTGGCCCAGGCTGCCGTCCGAGGTGTTGCCGGAGGTCTCGAAGAAGACCACGGGGTTCGAGTGGCCCTCGGGGTTCATCCCGCCGTGGTCCAGGCCCGTCATCATGGCCGAGACCACGCCGCCCTTGATGTCGATCTCGTAGCTGCCGCCCACCTGGTACCGGTCCATGGTGATGGATCCGTACTTCGCGAGCTCGTCGTACACGTGCACGTGCATCTGCCGGGTGAGCACATCGTAGGCGCCGCCCCGGATCCCCGGCAGCGTGGGTCCCCCGGGGGCGAGCGAGATGCCGAGGGACAGGGTGACGTCGTCGCCCGTGCCCGCCTGCTGCTTCAGGCCCTGGTGGTGGATGTCGATGCCCCAGGCCGGGTCCACCGTCGTCCAGTACTCGTAGAAGGCCAGCGACTCGTCGGCTGCGAAGCCGGTGGGCGTCCAGTCACGGTTGAGGTCGACGCGCTGCGGCGTCCCGTCCTGCGGGGCATCCGCCACCTGGTCCCACAGCACGGTGTGACGGATGTTCGCCTCGGCGCCGTCCGGGTTGTACATCGGGATGACGTGGAAGGTGAACTTCTCGCGCAGCAGCTCGTACTCGGGGGACCCGTTGGTACCCAGGTCCCTGAGCAGGGCCAGCAGCGCGTCGGTGCCGTAGGGCTCGTTGCCGTGGATCCGGCCCTGGAGCCACACGTGCTCCTCGCCGCTGCCGACCGTCGCGACCCACAGGTCACGGCCCTGCTCGGACGTGCTCACCGTCATGCCGGCCTCGGCCAGGGTGAAGGCGTCCACGCCGTAGCGGCCGGTCCGTTCGAGCTGCTGCAGCTCCTGCACCACGTCGTCGTAGGTGAGGATGCTGGAGATGCTGGTCCTTCCCTCGGCGGAGGGGAAGTTGGCGTCGGCGGCGGGAGCCGCGGCGCCGAGGGGAAGGGCGACGGCGAGCGCCGCTTCCGCCGCAAGCAGGCGTGAGGAGCGGGACGGAGCGGGTGCGAGGTGCTGAGGGGTCACGGACTGGTCCTTCGGGGGGAGGAACGGGGCTGCGGCGCGGGGCCCGCCGGTGCGGGCCCGGCGCCGGAGCGGGGGTGCTCGTGATGCTGGTCACAGACGCACATGCGCGTCACGCTCCCGGGGGCACGTCCCGGAAGTCCTGTCCGGCGGCACCCCGCCGGGGCGTGAGCGCTCCCGCCGCCACGGCACGTCGTGAGGTGACCCGCCCGGGCAGGGAAGCGGCGGGCGGCTTCGTCGTCCGGCGCGTCGGAGCCATAGACTGGGGGACTGTGAAAGCACTGCTGCTGGAGAACATCCATCCCGAGGCCGAACGCATCCTGACCGAGAAGGGGATCGAGGTCGAGACGCGCAAGGGGGCCCTGGACACCGGGGAGCTCGTCGAGGCCCTCGACGGGGTCGAACTGCTGGGCATCCGGTCCAAGACGCAGGTGACGCGTGAGGTCTTCGAGGCCCACCCGAACCTGCTGTCCGTGGGCGCCTTCTGCATCGGCACGAACCAGATCGACCTGGCGGCCGCCACCGAGCACGCCGTCACGTGCTTCAACGCCCCCTACTCCAACACCCGCAGCGTGGTCGAGCTCGCGGTCGCCGAGATCATCTCCATGGCCCGGCACCTGACGGACAAGAACAAGGCCATGCACGAGGGCGTGTGGGACAAGTCCGCCAAGGGCGCCCACGAGGTCCGCGGCCGCACCCTCGGCATCGTGGGCTACGGCAACATCGGCTCGCAGCTGTCGGTGCTCGCCGAGACGCTGGGCATGCGCGTCTACTACTACGACATCGTGGACCGCCTGCCGCTCGGCAACGCCCAGCGCTGCGAGACCCTCGACGAGCTGCTGGAGAAGGTCGAGACCGTCTCCCTGCACGTGGACGGCCGCACCGGCAACGACAACATGTTCGGCCGGGAGCAGTTCGAGCGGATGCGCCCCCGGTCCCTGTTCCTCAACCTGTGCCGCGGCATGGTCGTGGACTACAACGCCCTGCGCGACGCCCTCGTCAGCGGGCACATCGCGGGGGCGTCCGTGGACGTGTTCCCCAACGAGCCGAAGTCCACCGGGGACCCGTTCAGCTCGGTGCTGCAGGGGCTGCCCAACGTCATCCTCACCCCGCACATCGGCGGCTCCACCGAGGAGGCCCAGGTGGACATCGGCCGGTTCGTGGCCGGCAAGCTCGCCTCCTTCGTGTCCTCCGGCTCCACGACCCTGTCGGTGAACATGCCGCAGGTCCAGCTCGACAGCGCCGTCAACGGCACCCGCCTGCTGCACCTGCACCGCAACGTGCCCGGCGTGCTCGCCACCGTCAACAGCGTCCTCGGCGACCACGGCATCAACATCGACCGCCAACAGCTGTCCACCCGTGGGGACACCGGCTACCTCGTCACCGACGCCGCCAACAGCGGCAGCCCGGACATCATCCAGGAGGTCATCCGGGAGATCCTGGAGCTGCCCGAGACGATCCGGCTCAGCACCATCAACTGACCGGCGCGCCCGTCGCCACCAGCCCCCCGTCGGCCTGCCGGCGGGGGCTGGTGGCACAATGAGCGCATGAGCGGCGTCCTGGAGCAGCCGGTGGCCCACGGGGAGAGCACCTACGGGGCGGTCGTCCTGGCGCTCGATCCCACGGTCGAGGACAAGCACTCCCTCCTTGCGGACGCGGACGGCCGGCGCCGCCCCCGCGCCGACGTCACGGCCCTCTTCGAGCGGCTGCGCGCCGACGGCATCCTCACGGCCGTCGTCACCTCGCGCACGGACCTGCCCGCCGAGTTCGTCGCCGACGTCGTCGTCGCCGCCGACCCGCCCGAGGACGGGCCGGACGAGGCCTCCACCGGCCGCCCCCACCGGCACCCACCCTCGGCGTCCCTGGTGCTCGCGGCCCGGGAGCTGGACGTGGAGCCCGAGCACGCCGTGGTCGTGAGCGACAGCCACCGCCTGGTGCGCACCGCGGTGGACGACGGCTTCGGGCTGGTCGTCGGTCTCGGCGACGCCGACCGCCGCGGGCCGCTGCTCGCCGCGGGCGCCCACTTCGTCGTCGACGACCTCACGGCCCTCGACCTGCCCCTCGCCTCCGTCTCCGGCACCGCGGCGTGGGCCGGCGGGTCGGGCGGGGACAGCCCGTGGAACCTCGTGCACACGTCGTTCGAGCCGCGGCACGAGGGCCTGCGCGAGTCCCTGTGCACCCTCGGCAACGGGTACATGGCGACCCGGGGCGCGGCGTGCGAGTCCCGGGCCGATCAGACGCACTACCCCGGGACCTACCTGGCGGGGGTCTACAACCGGCTGCGCACCGACGTCGACGGGTTCACCGTCGAGGACGAGCACATGGTCAACGCCCCGAACTGGACGCTGCTGCAGTACCGCGTGGGCGACGGCTACTGGTTCCGGCCCACCCGCGAGAACACCCTGGACTACCGCCAGGACCTCGACGTGCGCACCGGCGTGCTGACCCGCACCTTCCGCTTCCGGGACGACACCGGGCGCACCACCCGGGTGAGCACCCGCCGGTTCGTCTCGCAGGAGCAGCGCCACCTGGCGGGCCAGGAGACGGTCTTCGTGGCCGAGGACTGGTCCGGGACGCTCACCGTCCGCAGCCTGGTCGACACGGACGTCGCCAACCGCAACGTCCGGGAGTACGCGGCGCTCGCCGACCGGCACCTGGGCGCCCCCACCGTGGAGGAGCTCGGCCCCGGGACGGTGCTGGTGGACACCGTCACGAGCCAGTCGCAGGTCCACGTCGCGGTGGCGATGCGCACCCGGGTGCTGGACGACGACCTCACCCACCGGTCCGGCACGATGACCCCGGTCGTGCCGGCCCCCGGCGTGACCGGCCACGAGCTGCGCATCAGCATGGAGGCGGGCGCGCCCGTGCGGGTAGAGAAGGTTGTCGCCCTCGCCACCTCCCGGGACCGGGCGATCTCCACCCCCGGGCTCGCCGCGGCCGGCGTCCTCGCCCGCGCCGGGACCTTCGAGGAGCTGCTCGCCGAGCACGTGGCGGCGTGGCAGGCGCTGTGGGCCGCGTTCACCGTCGCGACGAGCACGGGGGGACCCGAGGGCCTCGCCGTGAACCTCAACACCTTCCACGTCCTGCAGTCGGTGGCCGCCGCGGGACCGGACCTGGACGCGGGCGTGCCCGCCCGGGGACTGCACGGCGAGGGCTACCGCGGGCACATCTTCTGGGACGAGATGTTCGTCTACCCCATGCTCACCCTGCGCCGGCCGGAGTGGACGCGGTCCCTGCTCGCCTACCGGTACCGGCGCCTCGGGCAGGCCCGGGCCGCCGCGCGGGCAGTGGGCCGGCCGGGTGCCATGTTCCCGTGGCAGAGCGGCAGCGACGGCCGCGAGGAGACGCCCTCGGTCCTGTTCAATCCCCGCACGGGGCGGTGGATGCCGGACAACTCCCGGCTGCAGCACCACGTGGGCCTGGCGGTCGCGCACGCCGTGTGGCAGTACTACCAGGCCACGGAGGACACCCGCTTCCTCGTGGAGCAGGGGGCGGAGCTCATGGTGGAGATCGCCCGCTTCTTCGCCGACCTCGCCGTCCACGACCCCGAGGACGACCGCTACGACATCGTCGGGGTCATGGGCCCGGACGAGTTCCACGACGGCTACCCCGGCGCGCCCGGCAGCGGGCTGCGCAACAACGCCTACACCAACATCATGACCGCGTGGCTGCTCACCCGCGCCCTGGAGACGGTCGACCGCCTCGGGAAGGACTACGGCGGGCCCCTCTGGCAGCGCCTGGACCTGCGCGAGGACGAGCTGCTGGCCTGGAAGCGGATCCGCACCCGGCTGCGCGTGCCCTTCCTCGCCGACGGCGTCATCGCACAGTTCGAGGGCTACGACCAGCTTCCGGAGTTCTCCTGGGAGGACTACCGCGCCCGGTACGGCAACATCGGCCGGCTGGACCTGATCCTCAACGCCGAGGGGCACTCCACCAACGACTACCGGCTCTCCAAGCAGGCCGACGTCCTGATGCTCCTGTACCTGTTCTCCGACGGGGAGCTGCGCGAGCTGCTCGGGCAGCTGGGCTACGTGTTCCCCGACGACGCCGTGCGCAGCACCGTGGCCTTCTACCGCACCCGGTCGGCCCACGGCTCCACGCTGTCGAACGTGGTGCACTCCTGGGTCGAGGCCCGCCTCGACCGCCGCGGCTCCTGGTCGTTCCTCACCCGCGCCCTCAGCAGCGACCTCGTCGACGCCCAGGGGGACACCACCCGCGAGGGGATCCACCTCGCGGCGATGGCCGGGTCCGTGGACATCCTGACCCGCTGCTACACGGGCCTGGAAATCCGCGAGGACATGCTCTGGTTCCACCCGGCCATCCCCCCGGAGGTGCCCGAGGTGACCTTCTCGATCCACTACCGGGACCAGCCCGTCCAGATCGAGCTCACCCCGGCCGCGCTGCGCCTGTACCTCGGTCCCGGCCCCGCCCGGCCCCTGCGGGTGTGGGTCAACGGCGAGGTCCACGAGCTCGCCGCCGGCCAGCTGCGCGTCTTCCCCCTGGAGGACGCGGATGCCTGAGCCCACGACGCCCCTCATCGGGCCCGCGGCCGGTGCGGCCCTGCACGTGATGAGCTACAACATCCGCTTCGACCACGGCACCGCCGGGCCCGGGCACCCCGACCACTGGCCGGCCCGCGCGCCCCTCCTGGGCCGGCTGCTGCGTCTCGAGCAGCCCACCCTGCTCGGCGTCCAGGAGGCCCTGCACCACCAGCTGCCGGTCCTGCTGCGGGCGCTGCCGGCCGGGTACGCCATGGTGGGCTACGGCCGCACCGGCGGCAGCACGGGCGAGCACTCCCCGATCGTCTACGACGCCCGGCGCCTGGAGCTGCTGGAGTGGAACCAGTTCTGGCTCTCCGGCACCCCCGAGCTCATCGGCTCGGTCACGTGGGGCAACGACGTGCCCCGGATCGTCACGTGGGGCCGGTTCCGCGACCGCTCCGCCGGGGCCGAGCTGGTGCTCGTCAACACCCACTTCGACCACGACTCCCAGCTCGCCCGGGACCGCAGCGCCACCGCCGTCGTCGAGCTGGTGCGCAGCTTCCGCCCGCGCACCCCCACCGTGGTCACGGGGGACTTCAACGCCGACGCCGGGGGCTCCGGGGCCTACGCGACGCTCGTGGGCTCCGGGGTCCTGGCGGACACCTGGGAGACGACCGAGCGCCGGCTCACCCCGCCGTGGGGCACGTTCCCGGACTATGCGCCCCCCGTCCTGGACGGGAGGCGCATCGACTGGGTGCTGGCCGGCCCGGGGGTCCGGGTGCTCCGGGCCGGGATCAACCCGGCGTGCTTCGACGGGCGCTGGCCCAGCGACCACGCCCCCGTGCAGGCCCTGGTCGCCCTCGGCTGAGGCCTAGCTGTACTGACCCACCAGGTTGTTGATGACAGGAGAGACCTCCGGGTCGAGTGTGGAGTTGTCTAGATTCCGGCCCGACCACGGAGGTCTCCCATGTCCCACGCTAACGCCCGACTCACCCCGGCGGGACGGCGCATCCTGATCGATCGCATCACGACCGGGCGCCCGGTGGCGCACGTAGCCGCCGAGATGGGGATCTCGGCCACCACGGCCTGGCGGTGGTGGCGCCGATGGCAGCAGGAGGGCCCGGCCGGGCTGCTCGACCGGTCCTCCCGCCCGCGCACGTGCCCACACCGCACCCACCCGTGTGTCGAGACGAGGATCCGCATCACCCGCTTCCTCACCCACCGTGGCCCGCTGGTCATCGCCCGGGCCACCGGGGTGCCGGCGGCCACGGTGGGCCGGGTCCTGGCCCGCTACGCCACCGCGCCGCTGTCGGCGGTGGATCCGCTCACCGGCACGGTGATCCGCACCAGCCGGGCCACGTCCCGGCGTTATGAGCACCCTCACCCGGGGTCATTGGTGCATCTGGATGTGAAGAAGCTCGGCCGGATCCCCGACGGCGGTGGCTGGCGATCCGATCCGGCCCAGAGCCGCCCCCTGCACCGCACCAGCCACGACAGGCTCGGCTACGACTTCGTGCACACCGCCATCGACGACCACTCCCGCCTGGCCTACGCCGAGATCCATGCCGACGAGAAGGGCGCGACCTGCGCGGGATTCCTCACCCGGGCCGCGGCTTACTTCGCCGACCACGGCATTCCCAGAATCGAGCGGGTGCTCACCGACAACGCGTTCGGTTACCGCAAGTCCACGGCATTCCGCACCGCGGTGGCGGCCTTGGGCGCGCGACAAAAGTTCATCAAACCGCACTGCCCGTGGACCAACGGCAAGGCCGAACGCCTCAACCGCACCTTGACTACCGAATGGGCCTACGCCCGCCCCTACACCAGCAACGACGAACGCTCCCGGGCCTTGCCGCAATGGCTGAAGTACTACAACCTGGACAGACCCCACACCGGCATCGGCGGCCTGTACCCGATCCAGCGCATCACCAACGCTGCGAGTCAGGACACCTAGCCCCCGGACGGGCCCGCCGGGAGGGGCCGCCACGGACGGGCCCCGGCGGCGGCGGCCCCCATCGCGTCGACGGTCGCCGCCGTGCGGGCCAGGGACGCCGCGTCCTCCTCCGGCGACCGGCATCCGGCGTCCGCGGGCAGGGCGCACCACCGGACCGGGTCGACGGTGAGGACGTGCGGGATCCACACGGGGGCCTCCGCCGTCCAGCGGCCGCCCTCGCGGGTGAAGGTGGCGCTGACGGTCAGGCCCTCGTTGTTGACCGGCACCCGGGTGGCGTGCTCGGAGAGGCTGTTGCCCAGGCCGTGCACGATCCAGGTGTCCCCGTGCTTCTCGATCGGCAGCACCGAGTGCGTGTGGTGGCCGTAGACGAGGTCGAACTGCCCGCTGTCGGCCAGCGCGTGGCCGACCTCGAGCTGCCGGGCGCTGGGCACGGAGGCGTACTCGTCCCCAGCGTGCACCGCGGCCAGCACGATCTCCGCCCCCTGTTCCCGGGCCGCGCGCGCCCGGCGCACCATCGCCGGCACGTCCAGCAGGTCCACCCGCCAGGCGGCGTCCGGGACGTTGCCGTTGAGCCCGTACGTGCCGGTGACCACCCCGACCCCCACCCCGTTCGCGTCGAGGACCAGGGGGCGGGCGGCGTCGGCGGCCGTGCGGTAGGAGCCGGTGTGCGCGATCCCGCCGTCGTCGAGGGTCTCCAGGGTGCGCTCCAGCCCCGCGGCGCCGGCGTCGAGGGAGTGGTTCGTGGCGGTCGTGCAGGCGTCGTAGCCGATCCCCGCGAGCGCGGGCACGATCTGCGGCGGCACGCTGAACGCGGGGTAGCCGGTGAACGGGCCGCCGGGCCCGGCCAGCGGCGTCTCCATGTCGCAGATCGCGAGGTCGGCGTCCTGCGTGAACGGGCGCAGTCCGGCCACGAGGGGGCCGAAGTCCAGGCGCCCGGCGCCGTCGGCCTCGGCCTGCGCCCACAGGCCCGGGTGCAGCAGGACGTCCCCGGTGACCACGACCTCCACCTCGTCCGGACCCGCCGGAGCGCTCGCAGCTGACGGCGGCGCCGTGCTCCCGCCACCCGGGGCGGGCCCGGCCGTGCCGCAGCCGCCGAGCACGGGGAGCACGCCGAGCAGCGGGACCGCCACGAGGGCGCGGCGGGAACGGGGCGGGCGCGAGGTCATGGGACGAGGGTAGGCCACGGCACCCGCGGGGATCAGGAGAGGACGGTGGTCCAGGCCTCGCGGTCCTCCGGGCGGGGCGGGACGTAGTCGCTGGGGATGACCTCCGCGGGCGCCGGGTGGGCGCGGGCCTTGAGCTCGAGCATCCGCTGCACGTCGTCCAGGGGCGTGGGCGAGTTGTCGGCGCGCAGGTCGACGTCGAGCAGCACGGGGTACTGGAAGCCCGCGAGGGTGTCGGCCACGAGGACGGCGGCGCTCTGCTGGCCGCGCCGGTCCCCGCCCGCGTCGAGGCCGGCCTGCAGGACCTGGATCAGCACGTCGGCCATCTCCAGGCTGGTCAGCCCGGGAACGGCCAGGCCCTGTTCGGCGGCGTCGCGCATGTCGTCGATCACCTCGGGCCCGGCCAGGAGGTTGCCGACGACCACGAAGTCCTGGCCCACCGCCCCGCCGGCCCAGGACTCGCACCGGTCACCGGTGTACTGCGCCCCGGGGCCGTGCACGGGCAGGGCCGCGACCTGCCGCATGGGCAGGTCCGGGTCCACGGCGGGCAGCGCCCGCACGGCCTCCTCGGCGGTGCGCCCGTGGTGCAGGGAGCGGAGCATCTCGTAGCGCAGCCGCCGGTTCGTCCACGCCTGCGAGGCCACGACCCCGGCGGTGGGCACGAGCGCCGGCACGGCGTTGCCCACCGCCAGGGAGTAGCTCGCCGTGGCGGCTCCCAGCAGCCGGGAGTCGGCGGTGCGGGCGATCACGGTGTAGGTCAACGGGTACCTCCTGGGCCACGGCTGCGGCGTCGGCTCGTCCTGGGCGGGTTCTCGGCGGGCCGGCGGGAACCCTGCTTCGCTCTTCTCGCTGGGCCCGGTCGGCCACGCCGCCCGCCGGGCAGCGCCGCGCCGGGTCCGGGCCGAACGGCTCCTTCCTATCACCGGGAGGCGGCGGATGGCACGCGGAGCCCGGGGCTGCGCCCGGACGACCGGGACCGCTACCAGGCCGGGCTGCCGGGCTCGGCCTCCGGCCCGGCCTCGAGCTCGGCCACGACGGGGAAGTGGTCGGAGGCCCAGGTGCCGCGGGGACGCTCGGCCACCACGCGGGCGCCGAGCACCTGCACCGGGCCCCGGTGCAGGATCCAGTCCAGGCGCGGGGTGCGGGGCCCCGGCTCGCGGTAGCGGTGGAAGGTCCCGGGGGCGTCCGCGGGCAGGACGTCGCGCAGGCCCCCGGCCAGCGCCGCGTCCCAGGTGCGGGAGCGGCCGGCGGGGGCGTTCATGTCCCCCAGCAGCAGCAGCGGCCCGTCCCACCCGAGCTGGGCCGGCTGGAGGGCGGCCAGCGCCCGCAGCCGCGAGCGCTCCGACCAGGGGTCCAGGTGGGTCGCCAGGACCCGCCACCGCACCCGGGTCCGCCGGTCCAGGAGGTCCGCCCTGACGGCGGTGCGGGGACACGGCTGGCCGGGCCACTTGGAGCCGGGCACGTCGGGGGTGGGCGAGAGCCACTGCTGGTGCCAGTCGAGGATCTCGAAGCGGCCGGTGTCCACGGCCAGCAGGCACCGCTCGCCCCGCTGGGCCGCGTCGCGGCCGCGGCCCAGCAACGCGTGGCCCGGGCCGAAGGCCTCCCGCAGCGGGTGCAGCTGCTCGGGGACGACCTCCTGCAGGGCGGCGAGACCGGGACGGTGCGCGCGGAGCACCGCCTGGACGGCGGGCAGGCGGGTGAACCAGGCGTCGGGGGCGCCCCGGCGGTACCGGGGCAGCGGGCGACGGACGTTGAAGGTCATGGCCGTGAACGCGCCGCGGCCCCGCGGACCGGGTCGGTCGGCGGGGCCGGGGCGGGCGGTGGCGCTCACGGTCGGGGGCGGTGCACTACTGGGCCGCGGACTCCGCGGCGCCCCGCTCGGTGCTCTCCCCGCCGTGCTGGAGGACGCCGCCGCTGTTCTCGAGGTGGGCGCGCATGAACCACTGGAACAGCTCGAGCTCCTTGACCTGGCCGATGAGGATGTCCTCGGTGATCGGGTCGAGCTCGCCGACCTTCTCGATGGCCCCGCGGTGGTCCTCGATCACGCCGTTGTACACGACGTCCAGGGCGGCGAAGTGCTCCACGCCGGTGGCCCGGTTGACGGAGTAGTCGTCCCAGGTGCGGGCCTGCACGAGGTCCCCGGGCAGGCCGCTGGGGCCCACGCCCATGGTCGCCATGCGCTCGGCGAGCTCGTCGACGAAGCCGCGGACGAGCTCGATCTGCGGGTCCAGCATCTCGTGGACGGAGATGAAGTTGGGGCCCACCACGTTCCAGTGGGCGTGCTTGAGGGTCAGCTGCAGGTCGTTGAGGGCGTGCAGGCGCTGCTGGAGGGTCTGCGCGACCTCGTGGCCGTCCTCGGTGGAGAGGCCGGGCACGGTGTAGGGGGCAGAGCGCGGGTTCTGGGCGGCCATGGGTTCGTCTCCTTCTTCCGGCCCGCCGGCGTCCGGCAGGCCTCGATCGACACCTGTGAGTTGCTCGCGACAGCGAGCCGTCCGCCCCCCACTATGGCACGCCGCCCCCGGACTGTCAGCACCCTGTCATTCGCTGTCCGCGATATCGAAGGCCTTGTCACCACCTCGGAGCGCTGGTTGTCTGGACCCATGAACACGACACCCGCCTCCGGCGACCGGATCCCCGACGACCCCCACCTGGCCGACGACGTCGGCGTGCCCGACACCCCCGCGCGGGATCTCGAGACCGCCCCGGAGCCCAGCGGCCTGACCAACGCCGGCCAGCGCATCCCCGGCGTGAGCGACGCCGGGGAGCCCGCCCACGAGGTCACGGGCGACGACCAGGACCCGGCCGCGGGCGCCTACCAGCCCCCGACCTCGGACTGAGCGCGGAAGTTCCCGCGCCCCGCCCCTCAGCGGCGGCACCCAGGGGGGTGCCGCCGCGACGCTGTGCCCCATG
>NZ_JAMBOG010000026.1 GCF_023715525.1 Kocuria rosea
CAGTGCTGAGGCCGGCGGGTCCAAGGCGCAGTGGAACGCCCACCTGGTGTACTACCTGGCCCGTGAGCCCGGGGTGACCGGGCTGGTGTGGTTCCACTACAACAAGGAGACCGACTGGCGCATCAACAGCAGCGCCACGTCGGCCGACGCGCTGCGCCAGGCCCTGGGCGCCCGCCCCTGCCCGGTCTGACCGGGGCGGTGGCGAGGACCTCTCCACCCGGCCCGGCCGCGGGCTGCGCCGTGGCGCGCGCCACACGCGGTCATCGTGATCGCTAAAGCAAAGACAACGTGTAGCGTGTGCCGCAAGGACGGGCGCCACCCCCCGGGTGTCCCGTCCGCCGTGGTCCGCCCCGGGACCGTGACGAGGAGCCCTGATGACAGTTCCCCTGCCCGCATCGTTCGGCCGGTGCCGCGGCCCCGCCGTCGCCGCCCTGCTCGCACTCGCCCTCACCGGGTGCGCCGGGGGGACGGCCCCCACGTCGCCGGACGCCTCCGCCGCGTCGGCTCCCTCCGCCGAGGCGTCGGCGACCGCGGAGCCCTCCCCGGAGTCCGCCCCCGCCTCCTCCGCGGTCACGGCGGAGGCGAGCGCCGCCCCGTCCGGCAACGACGTGGCCCCCTACGACGAGACCGCCACCCGGGACGCCGGCGCGCGGTTCGGCACGCCCCAGCCCCTCGACGAGAACCTCGAGGCCGTCGTCGAGGGGCCGCGGCCCGCCACCACGGGGGAGCGCGCGGTGCGCGCGGCCCCCGGCACCCCCGTCCAGGTCTTCACCCTCACCCTCACCAACACCGGCTCCGCCCCCGTCGACGCCGTGCCCTGGTCCTTCCCCGTGGCGGTGGCCGCCGGGGAGCCCGCCGTCCCGGCCTTCGACGAGTCCCTGGGCGTGCGGATGGAGACCTTCCCGACCCTCGCCCCCGGGGAGTCCGCCTCCCTCGAGGTCGCCTTCACCGCCGCGCACGACGCCGAGCTGGCCGTGCGCGTCTTCGACAACACCACCCCCCACCACTACGTCGAGTTCACCGACTGACCCCCCAGCAAGGGACCTGCCATGAAGATCTCAGCACTGCGCATCCCCACGGCGCTCGCGGCCTGCCTCGTCGTCGCCCTCGCCGGTGCGCCGGGGGCGTCCGCGAGCCCCGGCGAGGCCTCCCCGTCCGCCGGCGCGACGACGACCGCTCCTGCTCCGACCGAGGCGACGACCGGGACGGCGACCGAGGCGACCGCCGAGGCGGCCGCGGAGACCACCGCGCCGCTCGCGCCGGAGGACGACGAGCTGGCGCTGACGCCCGCCGACGGCGTCCGGGCCGTCGACGTCCTGGCCAACGACGGGCTCGCCGACCCGGCCGCGGTGCGGCTGCTGCTCGTGGACCCGGCCGCGGCCGGGGAGCAGCTCGGCGGCGAGCTCGCCACCGGCCTCGGGTCCCTGCGCGTGGTCGGGCCCGGCACGGACCCGGCCGCGCTGCCGGAGGGCTGGGACGTTCCCGCCCACCCGGTCCTCGCCCTCGACCCGGCCGGCGCCGACCCGGGCGAGGCCCCGTCCTCCGTCGAGGTGAGCTACGCCGTCGTGGACCCCGCGGGCACCGACGCCCGCGCCGTGCTCACCCTGACCCGGCCGGCGGCGGACGCCGGCGGCACCGCGCCCGGCGGCCCGGCCCCCGAGTCCACCGGCAGGTCCACCACCGCCCCGACCGCGGAGCCGTCGTCCCGGCCCACGGCCCGGGACGACCAGTCCGCCGCGGCCGCCGAGGACGTGGACGAGAACGCGGGCGTCCCGTCCGCGGTGCGCCAGGCCCTCGAGGCGGCGGCCCTGCGCGAGGCCGCCCGGACCGGCGCGCCCACGTTCCCCATGCGCGCCTGGAACGGCGGCTGGGAGTGGCCGCGCGCGAACGGCGTCGTGCTGTGGTCGCAGGCCCACGGGGCCCACTACGTTCACCTGCGAGGGGCCATCGGGCAGAAGTGGGCCGCCACGGGCACGCTCGCCACCCTCGGCTGGCCCGTCGCGGACGAGGCCTGCGGGATGGCCGGCGGCGGGTGCCGGCAGTCCTTCTCCAACGGCCGCACCATCTACTGGAGCTCCGCCACCGGGGCGCGGATCGTGCACGTGAACGGGGACATCGCCCGGAAGTGGGCCCGCCTGGGCTCCGAGCGCGGGGCCCTCGGCTATCCGACCGGCGACCGGATCTGCGAGATGGCCGGCGGCGGGTGCCGGCAGTCCTTCTCCAACGGCCGCACCATCTACTGGAGCTCCGCCACCGGGGCGCGGATCGTGCACGTGAACGGGGACATCGCCCGGAAGTGGGCCCGCCTGGGCTCCGAGCGCGGGGCCCTCGGCTATCCGACCGGCGACCGGATCTGCGAGATGGCCGGCGGCGGGTGCCGGCAGTCCTTCTCCAACGGCCGCACCATCTACTGGAGCTCCGCCACCGGGGCGCGGATCGTGCGCCCCAAGAGCGCCGTCGGGCAGAAGTGGGACCAGCTGGGCCGGGAGCGCGGATCCCTCGGCTATCCGACCGGCGACTACGTGCCCCAGGGCAGCGCCGCCGCGTACCAGAAGTTCCGCAACGGCATCATCACGTGGAACGCGTCGTCGGGCACCCGGACGTACATGTTCCGCGGTGAGTGCCAGAACCTCAACAACGGCCGCTCCGTGCAGCCCACCCGCAACGCGGCCCGGGTGTCCCTGGCCGTCGCCGAGGGCTACGGCCGGTCGGCGGCCACGTTCATCAACTGCGTGCGCATCGGGGGCAGCTACGTCGAGGACTGGCGGACCTCCGCCAACGTCGGCGCGAGCGGGTTCAAGAAGCCGGGCGTGCCCTCCGGCCACACCCAGTACCTCTACTCGCCGCAGGGCTCCTACTCCGTCACGGAATCGTTCGGGGTCTACAACCCCGGCACGGCCCTGCCCTACCGCCAGCTCAACCCCAACTCCCGCTGGGGCGGGCGCCTGGGCACGCTCTACAACAAGTACTTCGAGTCCACGGGCTACACCTGGCCGGACGAGAACATGTGGTACTTCGCGCAGTCCGGCGACTACCGGCTGGGCGTGGTGATCAACTACAACCGCCCGCCGGACTCGCCCATCGTCCAGGGCAACGGGTTCGCCATCTTCCTGCACGCGAACAAGAAGCCCACGGCCGGGTGCATCGCGCTGCACGAGCACGAGGTCGCCCGGTACATGCGCACGGCGAAGCCGGGCGACCGGATCATCATGGGGGTGCGTGCGGACCTGTTCCGCTGAGGGCCCGGACGCACGAGGGGGACCGCGCCGCGCGCGGTCCCCCTCGTGCGTCCGTTCCCGGGTGCGCGGACCTACTCGACGGTCTCCTCGACCTTCGCCTGCGCGCGGCGCCCGAAGGCCCACAGCAGCAGCTCGCTCGGGGTCCCGCGCAGCACGCGGACCCGGCCGGTCTTCCCGCGCCCGCCGCGCACCGCACCGAAGGACGGGGCGATGAGCACCACGGCGTCCTGCTGGTCGTTCAGCATCACCTTGGCGAGCAGGTTCAGGGACCGCCAGAGGTCCTTCTCCTCGTCGTGCAGCAGGGGCCGGTCGTGCCACTCGGGCTGGGCGCGGCGCACGTCCTCGTGGTGGACGTAGAGCTCGACGGTGTTCAGCCGCTTGTCCACCGGGCCCAGCCGCGCCGGGGAGTACAGCGGCGGGCGCTCGACCTTGTGCACGAGCTGCTCCCACGGCAGCCCGGCGACGGCCTCCTCGGAGCGCCGGGCGCGCTCGCCCAGCACGGGCAGCTGCGGCAGGGCCCTGCCGGCCAGCACGTCGGGGCGGCCGTCGCGCAGCACGAGGTGCACGGCGAGGTCGCGGGTGGTCCAGCCCTCGCACAGGGTGGGTGCGTCGGGGCCGAGCCGGCGCAGGAGCGCGGCGAGGTGGCGGCGCTCGACGTTGGCGAAATTGGTCACGGGTTCCTCCTCGCGGCCTCGCCGACGGTCGGCGGGGCCGTCCGGTGCCCACGCTATACCGGGGCATCCACGGCCCGGAACCGACGCGGCCGGGCCCGTGCTCAGCCGCGGGGGACGGGCGGGCCCAGGTACAGCAGCACCGAGGTCAGCACCGCGACGACGGCGGCGCCCGTGAGCACCGCGAGCAGGGGGCTGCGCAGGGCCCACGCCTGGAGTCGCTCCAGCGCGGTGGCCGGCCGCTCCCCACCGGGGGAGAGCCGCCACCCGCCGGCCAGCCGGCCCGTGCGCACGGCCCGCCGCTCGAACGGGACCGTGGCCCAGGGCACGACCGAGCTGAGCAGCCCCAGCACCCCGAAGCCGGGGGACCACCGCTGGTTCACCCACACGAAGCACGTCACCACGCAGTAACTGAGGAAAACGACGCCGTGGACCGTGCCGAAGACGGGGACGAAGGCCTCGGAGACCCCGGTGTACTTCAGGACCATGCCCAGGATCAGCAGCGTCCAGGTCACCGCCTCCGCGAGGGCGAGCCGGCCGTAGAGCTCACGGGGTGTCATGGGCGGGGATCTCCTGGAGGTCGGGGGGCGGGGCGTCGTCGTCGGCGGAGGCCGGGGCGTGGAACTGGCTGGTGTGCAGCCGGTGGTAGGCCCCGCGGACGGCCAGCAGCTTCTCGTGGGTGCCGTGCTCGACGATCCGGCCCTCCTCCATCACCAGGATGATATCGGCGTCCCGGACCGTGGAGAGCCGGTGGGCGATGACGAAGGAGGTCCGGTCGGTGCGCAGCGCCGCCATCGCGTGCTGCACGAGCAGCTTGGTGCGCGTGTCCACGGAGGACGTGGCCTCGTCGAGGATCAGCAGGGACGGGTCGGCCAGGAACGCGCGCGCGATGGTGATCAGCTGCTTCTCGCCCGCCGACACGCCGGCGCCCTCCTCGTCGATCACCGTGTCGTAGCCCTCGGGCAGCGCACGGACGAAGCGGTCCACGTACGTGGCCCGGGCTGCGGCCAGCACCTGCTCGTCCGTGGCGTCGAGGCGGCCGTAGCGGATGTTCTCCCGGATGCTGCCACCGAACAGCCACGCGTCCTGCAGCACCATCCCTACCGTGGACCTCAGCTCGGCGCGGGACAGGTCCGTGACGTCCACGCCGTCCAGCAGGATCCGCCCGCCGCCCAGCTCGTAGAAGCGCAGCACGAGGTTGACGAGAGTGGTCTTGCCCGCGCCGGTGGGTCCCACGATCGCGACCGTCTGCCCCGGCCGCGCCTCGAAGGAGAGGTCCCGGATCAGCGGCACGGCCGGGTCGTAGGAGAAGGACACGCGCTCGAAGCGCACGTGCCCCCGGGGCCGCTCCGGCAGGCGGGCGCGGGCCGCGTCGGGGCGCTGCTCGTCCGCGTCGAGCAGCTCGAAGGCCCGCTCGGCGGAGGCCACCCCGGACTGCAGGGCGTTAGCCATGCCCGCCATCTGGGACAGCGGCTGCGTGAACTCGCGCGAGTACTGGATGAACGCGGTGGCGCCCCCGAGGCTCAGCTGCCCGGAGGCCACGCGCAGCCCGCCCAGCACCGCGATGCCCACGTAGGAGAGGTAGGAGACGAACTGCATGACGGGCATGATCGTCCCGGACACGAACTGCGCCCCGAAGGACGCCCGGTACAGCTGCTCGTTGCGCTCGTCGAAGCGCTCCACCATCTCCTGCTCCCGGCCGAAGACCGTGATCAGCTCGTGGCCGGAGAAGGACTCCTCGACGTGCCCGTTGAGCGCGCCGGTGGCCCGCCACTGCTCCGTGAACAGCCGCTGGGCGCGCACCCCGATGACCCCGGCCGCCACGGCGGAGAAGGGCAGGGCGAGCAGGGCCACGAGGGCCAGCTGCCAGGACACCACGAACATCATCACCACGATGCCGACGACCGTGAGCAGCGACTGGACCAGCTGGGTGAAGGACTGCTGGAGGGCGGTCTGCACGTTGTCGACGTCGTTGGTCACCCGGGAGAGCACGTCGCCGCGCTGGCGGGCGTCGAACCAGCCCAGCGGCAACCGGTGGAGCTTCTCCTCCACCGCGTTGCGCAGGTCGTGGACCACCCGCATGACCAGCCGGTTGAGCAGCAGGCCCTGGGCCCACATGAGCACGGAGGCCACGAGGTACATGGCCAGCACCAGGAGGATCAGCCGCCCGAGCGCCGGGAGGTCGACGCCGGCGCCGGGGACGACGTCCATCGCCGCCACCATGTCCGCGAGGCCGTCCTCGCCGCGCGCCCTCAGGTCCTGCGCGGCCTCCTCCCGGGACGCGCCCGCGGGCAGGGCCCGGCCCACGACCCCGGCGAAGACCACGTCCATGGCCCGGCCCAGCACGAGCGGGGCCCACACGTTGAGCACCACGGACACCGCCCCGAACGCGGCGACGACGACCAGCCCCGGCCACTGCGGGCGCAGCAGGCCGAGCAGCCGGCCCGCCGAGGGCCAGAACTGCCTCGCCCGGCGGGCAGGGGCCTCCGGCTCCGCCATCAGGCGACCTCCTCGGCGCTGATCTGGGAGGCGACGATTCCCCGGTAGGTCTCCGAGCAGCCCAGCAGCTGCTCGTGGGTGCCGCGGGCCGTGATCCGCCCGCCGTCGAGGACGAGGATCTGGTCGGCGTCGCGGACGGTGGACACGCGCTGGGCCACCACGATCACCGTGGCGTCGCGGGTGACGGGCCCGAGGGCTGCACGCAGCCGGGCGTCGGTGCCGACGTCCAGGGCGGAGAACGCGTCGTCGAAGAGGTACACGCGCGGACGGGCCACCAGCGCGCGGGCGATGGACAGCCGCTGCCGCTGCCCGCCGGAGACGTTCGTGCCGCCCTGGGCGATCGGGGCGTCGAGGCCCCCGGGCATCCGGCGCACGAAGTCCTCCGCCTGGGCCGTGCGCAGCGCCGCCCACAGCTCCTCGTCCGTGGCCCCGGGCCGGCCCAGCCGCAGGTTCGAGGAGACGGTGCCGGAGAACAGGTAGGCCCGCTGCGGGACCAGGGCCACGCGGGCGGCGATCTGCGCGTGGGAGAGCCGGGGGAGGGGCACGCCGTCGAGCAGCACGGTCCCGCCCGTGGGGTCCATCAGCCGGGGCAGCAGGTGCAGCAGGGTGGACTTGCCGGAGCCCGTGGAGCCGACGACGGCGGTGGTGCGCCCCGGTCCGGCCCGCAGGCCGATGCCCTCGAGCACGGGCGCCTCGGCCCCCGGGTAGGAGAAGGCGACGTCCCGCAGCTCGACGACGCCGGCCGCGGACGCCGGCTCGGCCGGTTCCGCGGGCTCGCGCACGGAGGGCTCCGTGCCGAGCACCTCCCCGATCCGCTCGGCGCAGACCAGGGCGCGCGGGACCATCATGACCATGAAGGTGCCCATCAGCACGGCCATGAGGATCTGCAGGAGGTACTGCAGGAACGCGGTGAGGTAGCCCACCTGGAGCTGCCCCACGTCCACGCGCAGGCCGCCGAACCACAGCACCGCGGCCGTGGCCACGTGCAGGACCATGGTGATCACGGGGAACATCAGCACGAACAGGGCCCCGATGCGCACGGAGACGTCGGTGAGCTCCCGGTTGGCCGCGGCGAAGCGCCGGGACTCGTGCTCCTCCCGGACGAAGGCGCGCACGACGCGCACGCCGGCGATCTGCTCGCGCAGCACCGCGTTGATCCGGTCGATCCGCTCCTGCATCCGCCGGAACAGGGGCATCAGCCGGGTGGCCAGCACGCCCACGGCCACCGCGAGCACGGGCACGGCCACCCACACGAGCCAGGACAGGCCCGCGTCCTCGCGCAGCGCCATGACGATCCCGCCGACGCTCATGATCGGGGCCGCGACCATGAAGTTCAGGGTCATCAGCACGAGCATCTGGATCTGCTGGACGTCGTTGGTCCCGCGCGTGATCAGGGACGGGGCGCCGAAGCGCTGGACCTCGCGGGAGCCGAACGAGCTCACGCGCCGGTAGACCGCCCGGCGGAGGTCGCGGCCCGTGCCCATGGCCGCGCGGGCGCCGCAGTACACCGCGGCGACCGCGGCGGCCACCTGGACGAGCGCGACGACCAGCATCACCTGGCCGGTGCGCAGCACCAGAGCGGTGTCCCCGCGGGTGACGCCCTCGTCGATGATCCGGGCGTTGAGGCTGGGCAGCAGCAGCGCGGCGACCGTGGCGGTCAGCTGCAGGACGACGACGGCGAGGACCCACGGCCGGTAGCGGCCGGTGTAGTGCCGGACGAGACGGACAAGCATGGCCGTGGCGCTCCTGCTCGCGGGACGGGAAGGGCCGCTGGGGCCGTGACCCAGGCTACGCCCGCGCCCGGGCACCTGCCGCCCCCGGCGCCGGGACCCGCGCGGGCCAGCCGGAGCGCTTTGCGACGCCGCGTGAAGTGGATCACCTCAGCCCCTAGCAAAACCACACGAACTCACATAAACTCATAGGAACGCAGGGCCGATCGTCGGCCCCCTGCCCGGGAGGTGCAGTCCATGTTCGCCGAGGAACGCCAGGCCGAGATCGCCACGCTCGTGTCCACGACCCGCCGGGTCAACGGGGCCGAGCTGGCCCGGCGCTTCGACGTGACCATGGAGACCGTGAGGCGCGACCTGGCAGCCCTCGAGGCGGCAGGCCGGCTGCGGCGCGTGCACGGCGGCGCCGTGTCCGTGGACCAGTCGACCTCCGACGAGAAGGCGATCCACTCGCGCCAGCACCTCAACACCCCGGAGAAGCGGCGCATCGCCGAGGCCGCGTTCGAGCTGCTGCGCACCAGCGGCGCGGGCGCGGTGGTGCTGGACGCCGGCAGCACCGTCGAGGCGCTGGCCGACCTCATCGTCAAGACCGACTCCACGCTGCCGGACGGGCAGGAGCAGCTCATCATCACCCACGCCCTGCACATCGCCGCGAAGCTCGCGGACGCCTCCGGCATCGGCCTCGAGCTCGTCGGGGGTCGGGTGCGCAAGCTGACCTGGGCCGCCGCCGGCGGCCGGGCCGCGGAGCACTACGGCCGGCTGCGCCCCGACCTCGCGTTCGTCGGGTGCAACGGGATCCACGCCGAGTTCGGGCTGAGCACCCCGGACCCCATCGAGGCGGTCGTCAAGACCGCCATCGTCCAGACCTCCCGGCGCGTCGTCGTCCTGTGCGACTCCGCCAAGCACGATCAGGAGACCCTCATGCGCTTCGCGTCCCTCGCGGACATCGACACCCTCATCACCGACCGCGCCCCCGGGCGCGCGCTGGCCACGGCGCTCGAGAAGGCGGACGTCGAGGTGATCGTCGCGTGATCCTCACCCTCACCCTCAACCCGTCCCTCGACCGCACCGTCGAGCTGCCCGCCCCGTTGCGCCGCGGCGCCGTCCAGCGCGCCTCCGGCGCCCGCCAGGACGCCGGGGGCAAGGGCGTCAACATCTCCCGCGCCCTGCGCGCCAGCGGCACCGCCACCCTCGCGCTGCTGCCCGGCGACGCCGGTGACCCGCTGCTGGCGGAGCTGGCCGCGGCGGACGTCCCGTACGAGGCCGTGCCCGCCGGCGCGCCGATCCGCTCCAACATCACCATCACCGAGCCCGACGGCACCACCACGAAGCTCAACGCCCCGGGGACCCCGCTGCGCCCGGAGCAGCTCGAGGCCGTCGTGGAGCTGCTGACGACCCGGGGACGGGACGCCTCCTGGGTGGTCCTCGCCGGGTCCCTGCCGCCCGGCGCGGACGCTGACGTCTACGCCCGGATCGTGCGCCGGGTCCGCGCGGCGCTGGGCGCCCGGGCGCCCCGCTTCGCCGTGGACACCTCCGGGCCCGCCCTGTCCGGGGCCACCTCCGACGACGACGCGCTGCCCGACCTCATCAAGCCCAACGGCGAGGAGCTCGCCGAGCTCGTGGGCACCGGCAACGGGGAGCGGCTCGAGGCGGACCCCGACCTCGCCGCCACGACGGCCGCGGCCCTCGTGGCGCGGGGGCTCGGCGCCGTGCTCACCACGCTCGGCGCCGGCGGGGCGGTCCTGACCGTCCCGGGGGGCTCCTGGCACGCCGTGCACGCCCCCGTGGCCGTGCGCTCCACCGTGGGCGCCGGGGACAGCTCGCTCGCGGGCTACCTGCTGGCCCACGAGCGCGGGGACGCCCCGCACGAGTGCCTGCGCCAGGCCGTCGCCTCCGGCTCCGCGGCCGCCGCGCTGCCGGGGACCCGCGTCCCCGCCCTGGCCGAGACCGCCCCGGAGGCGGTCACCGTGCGCGAGCTGTTCCCGCACGCCGTCTCCGGCTGACCCGCACGACCCGCACGCGCCACCGCACCGCCACCACACCCCGAACCACCCGGGCCGCCCGGCCCGCACGCAAGGAGGACAACGTGTCCGAGCTCATCACCCCCGACCTGGTCTCGCTCGACCGGGACCTGGGGGACGACAAGGAAACCGTCATCGGCCAGCTCGCCGCCATGGTCCAGCGCGCCGGGCGCGTCGGACAGCTGGACGGGCTGCTGGCCGACGCGATCGCCCGGGAGAACAAGACCGCCACGGGCATCCCGGGCGGGATCGCCATCCCGCACTGCCGCTCCACCGAGGTCACCGCCCCGACGCTGGCCATGGCCCGCCTGGCGCCCAAGGTCGACTTCGGCGCCAAGGACGGTCCCGCCGACCTCGTCTTCTTCATCGCCGCCCCCGAGGGCGCCGACCAGACGCACCTGAAGCTGCTGTCCAAGCTGGCCCGGTCCCTCATGAAGAAGGACTTCGTGGCCGCGCTGCGGGCCGCGCAGTCCGAGCAGGAGGTCGTCCGCGTCGTCGACGGCGCGCTCGGGCTCGGCCCCGCGGAGGGTGCCGCCCCGGCCGAGGGCGGCGCCCACGCCGCCGGCTCCACCACCGCGGCCGCGGTGCCCGCCGCCGCGGCCGGTGCCGCCGCGGTCCCGGCCGCGGCGGTCGCCGCCCCGACCGGGGTGGAGAGCACCGCGCCGCACGCGGGCCGCAAGCTCGTGGCCGTCACCGCCTGCCCCACCGGCATCGCCCACACCTACATGGCCGCGGACGGGCTGACCTACGCCGCCGAGGAGATGGGCGTCGAGCTCCAGGTCGAGACCCAGGGCTCCTCCGGCTTCAGCAAGCTGGACCCCTCCGTCATCGCGGCGGCGGACGCGGTGATCTTCGCGACCGACGTGGACGTGCGCGAGCGGGCCCGGTTCGCCGGCAAGCCGTTCGTGGCCTCCCCGGTCAAGCGCGGCATCGACGAGCCCAAGGTCATGATCGAGGAGGCGCTGGCCAACGCCCAGAACCCGAACGCCCCGCGCGTGCAGGGCGGCGGCGGCGACGCGGACCAGTCCGCCACCTCGGGCGGCAGCGAGGGCTGGGGCACGCGCATCCGCAAGGCCGTGATGACCGGCGTGAGCTACATGATCCCGTTCGTGGCCGCGGGCGGTCTGCTCATGGCCTTCGGCTTCATGGTCGCCGGCGCGGACATCGCCAACATCGCCGACGACGTGCTCGGCACCGCCACCCTGTGGAACCTCGGGGACTACTCGGCCGCCCAGTACATCGGGGCCGTGCTGTTCAAGATGGGCAACCTGGCCATGAGCCTGCTTGTGCCCGCACTGGCCGGCTACATCGCCTACGGGCTGGCCGACCGTCCGGGCATCGCCCCCGGCTTCGCCGCGGGCCTGGTCGCCAACTTCATGGGCGCCGGCTTCCTCGGCGGCATCGTGGGCGGTCTGCTGGCCGGTCTCGCCGCCTACTGGCTGGCGCAGCCGCGCCTGCCGCGCTGGCTGGGCTCCCTGATGCCCGTGGTCATCATCCCCCTGCTGGCCACGATCTTCTCCTGCGGCCTGCTGCTGCTGGTGCTCGGCGGGCCGATCGCCACGTTCATGGCCTGGCTGACCGCGGGGCTCAACGGCATGACCGGTGCCAGCGCCCTCGCGCTCGGCGCCATCCTGGGCCTCATGATGGGCGCCGACCTCGGCGGCCCGATCAACAAGGTCGCCTACACCTTCGCCGCGGCCGGCCTGGGCGCCGCGACCGCCGTCAACACCGCCCCGCAGGAGATCATGGCCGCCGTCATCGCCGCCGGCATGGTGCCCCCGCTGGGCATGGCGCTGGCCTCGACCATCGCCCGGCGCTACTTCACCATCGCCGAGCGCGAGAACGGCAAGGCGGCCTGGCTGCTGGGCGCGTCCTTCATCTCCGAGGGCGCCATCCCGTTCGCCGCGGCCGACCCGCTGCGCGTGCTGCCCGCCTCCATGGTCGGCGGCGCCCTGACCGGCGCGATCAGCATGGCCACGGGGGTCACCTCGGCGGCCCCGCACGGCGGCGTGTGGATCCTGCCCGTCATCGGCAATCCCCTGATGTTCCTGCTTTCGGTGCTGGTCGGTACGGTGGTCACAGCAGCAGTGGTCGTCGGGCTCAAGCACGTGGGCGGGGCGCACGGTAAGGTCGCCGATGCCGCGTCTGCGCGCGACGACGCGGCGACCGTCCCGGCGACCGCCTGAGCGGCCGGCACCGGACACGTCCGGAGTCCTGATCGACCACGGCTCCCACGAGGAAGAGGTAGACATGCAGACACTGACAGGCGTGGGGGTGTGCGCGGGCCGCGTGATCGGCGAGCTCGTGAGCATGCCGGCCCCGGTCGGCGAGCCCGCCCCGGGCCTCGCCCTGCGGGACGAGGAGCCCGAGGCCGCCGTGGCGCGGCTCCAGCAGGCCGCGGCGGAGGTCAAGGCCGAGCTCAAGGCCCGCGCGGAGGCCGCCACCGAGAAGGACGCGGCGGACGTGCTCAAGTCCACCGCCCTGATGGCGGGGGACAAGGCGCTGCTGAAGAACGCGTCGAAGCTCATCACCGGCCGGGGGCTCGCCCCCGAGCGGGCCCTGTGGGAGGCGGCGAGCGCCTACGCGGACCAGATGCGGGCCCTCGGCGGGTACATGGCCGAGCGCGCGGCGGACATCGAGGACGTGCGCGCCCGCCTGGTGGCCCGGCTGCAGGGCCTGCCCATGCCGGGGATCCCGCAGCGGGACACCCCGTTCGTGCTGACCGCCGAGGACCTGGCGCCGGCGGACACCGCGACGCTGGACCCGGAGAAGGTCCTGGCGCTGGTGACCTCCGGCGGCGGGCCGCAGTCCCACACGGCCATCCTCGCGCGCAACCTCGGGCTGCCCGCGATCGTGGCCGCCCGGGGCGTGGAGGCGATCTCGGACGGCACCAGGATCTTCGTGGACGGCGCCAGCGGCGAGGTCCGCACGGAGCCCGGGCTGACGGAGCAGGCCCTCGTGGAGGCGTGGCTGCGCAGCGCCGAGGCGCGCAGCGCCTTCGACGGCCACGGCGTGCTGGCGGACGGGACGGAGGTCCCGCTCTACGCGAACGTCGGCACCCCCGACGACGCCCGCACCGCGGCCGCGGCCGGGGCCCAGGGCGTGGGGCTGCTGCGCACCGAGTTCTGCTTCCTGGGCCGCGACCAGGAGCCGACCGTCGAGGAGCAGGTGGAGCAGTACGCCGCCATCTTCGAGGCGTTCGCCGGCAAGAAGGTCGTGGTCCGCACGCTGGACGCGGGCGCCGACAAGCCGCTGCCCTTCCTCACCGACACCGACGAGCCCAACCCCGCGCTGGGCGTGCGCGGCTACCGCACCGACCGCTCCGTGCCGGGCGTGCTCGCCCGCCAGCTCGAGGCGATCGCCCGGGCCCGTGAGCTCACGGGCGCGCACGTGTGGGTCATGGCGCCGATGATCTCCGCGGCCGGCGAGGCGCGGGACTTCGCCGCGATGGTCGCCGCCGCCGGTCTGCGGGTGCCCGGGGTCATGGTGGAGACGCCGTCCGCGGCCGTGACCGCGGACCAGATCCTGCGCCACGTCGAGTTCGTCTCCCTGGGCACCAACGACCTGACGCAGTACACGATGGCCGCCGACCGGATGCTGGGCTCGCTGGCCGAGCTCAACAGCCCGTGGCAGCCGGCCGTGCTGCGCATGGTCGGGCTCACCGTGGAGGGCGCCCTGCGCGCGGAGGCCGCCGGCGGCGGGCGCCGCAACGTGGGCGTGTGCGGGGAGGCCGCGGCCGATCCCGCGCTCGCCGTGGTGCTCGTGGGCCTCGGCGTGCACACGCTGTCCATGAGCCCGCGGGCCCTGGCCGCGGTCGCGGCGGTCCTGCGCACCGTCGACCTCACCACGGCCCGCGAGCTCGCGCAGCTCGCGGTCGACCAGTCCAGTGCGGAGGACGCCGCCGCGGCGGTGCGGGCCCAGCTGCCCGTGCTCGCCGAACTGGGCCTGTGACCGGCTCCCGGCGCGCTCCCGCGCACCGGGGCCACCCCTGACCACCCGCTCCCACCGAACGAAGGAGAACCCACCATGGCAGAACGCACCGCCACCATCGCGTCCAGCGTCGGACTGCACGCCCGTCCGGCCGCGATCTTCGCCGAGGCCGCCGGCGAGTACGACCTCGAGATCACGATCGCCGCCGAGGGCGAGCCCGAGGACGAGGCGATGGACGCCTCGAGCGTGCTCTCGCTGATGTCCCTGGGTGCCGCCCAGGGGGACAAGGTCGTCCTCCGGGCCGACGGCGAGGGCGCCGACGAGGCCCTCGACGCGCTCGTGCGCATCCTCGAGACGGACCACGACGCCGAGTAGGCATCGCCCGGCCGCCGACGGCGCCCGCCCACCCTCCGGTGGGCGGGCGCCGTCGTGCGAGGTCAGGCCGCGTTCAGGTGCGCGCGGTTAGACTGTCCGGGGCCGGCCCCCACCGGCAGGCCCCTCCGGCACCGCACCCCGACCCCGACGATTGAGAGAGCCTTGCGCGAGTTCACCGCACGCTTCGCCACCCCCCAGGAGATCGCCGACTGGGACAGCCACGTCACCGCGAACCCCAACGGCGGCAACCTGCTGCAGTCCGCGTCCTTCGCGGAGGTCAAGGCGGACCACGGCTGGCGTCCCCTGCACCTCGTGCACGAGCCCGTGGACGGCACGCGGGCCGGCTACAACCTCGTCCTGGAGAAGTCCGTGCCGGGCCTCGGCAAGCTCTGGTACATGATCAAGGGCCCGGACGTCGCGTCCGTCGACGACATCCCGGGCGTCGCCGCGGCCACCGCCCGCCTCGTGGCGGAGCAGCGGCTGAACGTCTTCGCGGTCAAGATCGAGCCGGACGTCCTGGACTCCGACTACGCCCGCGGCGTGCTCGCCCGGGCGGGGCTGAAGAAGTCCTTCAACATCCAGCCCAACGACTCCACCGCGGTCCTCGCGACCGACCAGGACGAGGAGGCCGTCCTGAAGTCCCTGCACTCCCGCGGGCGCAACGCGGTCCGGCGGGCCCTGCGCGAGGGCTGCCGGGTCGAGCGCGTCGAGCTCACCGAGGAGAACATGCGGCGGATGTACGCCCTCATGGACACCGTGGGCCAGGGCGAGGCCAACGTGAACCTGCGCTCCTACGAGTACTACGCGAAGTTCTGGACGACCTTCGAGCGCGCCGGCCAGGGCCGGCTGTACTTCACCTACGAGGACGGCGAGCCCTCGGTGGGCGCCTACGTGATCGCCTACGGCCGGAAGGGCACGTACAAGGACGGGGGCTCCAAGCCCCGGCGCCGCCAGTACGGCGACTCCCACCTCGTCCAGTGGACCGCGATCACCGACCTCATGCGCGAGCACGGGATCGCGGAGTACGACTTCTGCGGCACCCCGCCCAGCGACCAGCTCAAGAACAAGGAGCACTCCTACTACGGGCTGGGCCTGTTCAAGACCAGCTTCACCAAGTCCGTGGTGGACTTCGTGGGCGTCCACGACCAGGTCCTCAGCCCCGCCCGGTACGCGGTGTGGACCAACGTCGCGGAGAAGGTCCAGCGCCAGCTGTGGGTCCGCCGCACGGGTCAGCCCTTCTACTGATCCCCCCGGCCGGCCCGCCCGCCGGGGCCCCGCCGTCCCGCGGGGCCCGGCCGGCGACCGCGCCCGTGACGACCCGCACCGAGGACCCCCGGAGGAGCATCGAGCCGAGGAAGGAGGAACGCCGCTTGGTGACCGACCAGCGCACCCCCCTGCGCCCGTTCGCCGCCTATCCCTCGTCCGACGCCGGGGAGGAGACCGACCCCGCCGTGGCCGAGCCCTTCGGCCCCGGCGGGACCTCGACCCTCACCGGCGCGGCCCGCCCGGCCTCCCTCCCCGGCGCGGGCACGCCCCCGGTGCGCCCGACCGAGACGCAGGCCCTGCAGGCGCGCCGCCGCGCGGAGACGACCACGCTCGACGTGGTGCCCACCGCCCCCCAGCCGCTGCCCGTGCTCAGCACGCGCCTCATCCGCGAGTACCGCGGGGCGGAGGACCCGCAGGCGCGCCAGGAGGTCGTCTCCGCCGCGCAGACCGCGCCCGCGCCCGCCCCCGCCCGGCGGCGGCGGCGCACCGACGCGGGGCCCGTCTCCCGCCCCGAGACGACGACGATCGGCCCGGCCCCGCGGCCCGGCAAGAGCTCCGACCGGATGCAGCGGGGCGCCTACCCCTCCACCCGCGCCGAGGCCGCCCGGCCCGGGCGCGCCCGGCTGCGCTCCATCATGCGCGGTGACAGCGCCCCGACCGCGCCCATGCGCGCCGTCGAACGGCTCAGCGCCTCGCCCTTCGCGAACCTGCGCCGCTACGGGGAGGCCACGAGCCGGGAGGCGCGGCGGACCCTCAACTTCGCGCTGCGCCTCGCCGAGACGATGTTCCACTACGGCGCGGACGCCCTCGACGTCGAGAACGCGATCCTCGCCGTGTGCACCACCTACGGCGTGGAGAACATCGAGGTGGACATCACCAACCAGGCGGTGACCATCAACTACATCGCCGACGGCGCCGACCGGGGCCCCGACGGCGGAGGAACGCGCACCCGCGAGGACGTCTTCAACGACCCCGACACCTCCAGCCACACCGTCATGCGGGTCGTCCGGTCCTGGACCGACAACTACGCCGGCCTCGGCGAGACCCATCAGCTGGTCGCCGAGATCACCGGTGGCGAGATGCCCCGCGCCGAGGCGGAGCGGCGCCTCGAGGAGATCAACGCCAAGCCCAAGCCGTACGCCAAGTGGATGGTCTGGACCGCCACGGTCCTCGCGGCCATGGCCCTCACCGCCGGCATGGGCGGCGGTCCCACGGGGGCGCTCGTGGCGGGGTTCTCCTCGATCCTCGTGCAGGTCGTCTCCTCCCGCCTCGGCGCGTGGCGGATCCCCGAGTTCTTCGCGCTGGCCGCCAACGCCGGCATCCTCACCTCGGTGGCGCTGCTGCTGTCCTGGTCCGGGCTGGAGCTCTCCCCGCCCCGGGTCATCGCGGGCGGGATCATCATGCTCCTGCCCACCACCCGCATGGTCTCCACCATGCAGGACGCGATCAACGGCTTCCCCGTCACCGCGGCCGGACGGCTGCTGTCCACCGCCATGGCGTTCCTGGGGATCATCGCCGGGATCGCGGGCGGCGTCTCCGTGGCGGGCTATCTGGGGATGCCCCGCGTGGACGTCTCGCAGAGCGTCTTCGACACGCCGGACCCGGTGGTCAACACCGTGTTCATGCTCCTGGGCACGGCGCTGCTGGCCGTCACGATGCAGACTAAACCGCAGCACCTGCCCGCCACGGCGGCCGCGGCGCTGTGCGGGATGCTCGTCTACCACGCGGGGGCGGCCGCCGGGCTGGGGCCCCGGCTCGACACCGGCCTGGGGGCCGTCGTCAGCGGGTGCGTGGCCACCGTGCTCGCCGCCCGCCACCGCATCCCGCAGCTCGTGCTCGCCATCCCCGCCATGACCTTCCTGCTGCCGGGCCTGTCGATCTACCGGGGCATGTACGCCGTCACGGTCGAGACGGAGACCATGGGCGAGGGCTTCATCGGCCTCGTCAACGCCATGGCCTCGATCGTGGCGCTGGCCTCGGGCGTGGTGCTCGGCAAGTACCTCATGCGCCCCTTCGTGGGCCACCTCAACGGAACCAGCTCCCGGCGCAACCGCCGCCGCTGAGGCCGCCGGACCCCAGCGGGGGGCCGGTCAGATGATCTGGCCGACGGGCAGCTTCTTCTCCGCCTGGAACACGTCCTCGGTGCGGCCCCGCGCCCAGTAGCCCGACAGCGAGACCTGGCCGCGGTCCAGGCCCCGGTGACCGAGCAGCTCGTCGCGCAGCGACTTCATGGCCTCCCGCTCCCCGTGGGCGAAGACCTGCACGCCGGTGGGGGCGGCGGGCCACGCGGCGTCGTGCACCGCCTCCGCCAGGGTCTCGCCCCGGTCCCGGAACACCCACCGCACCGCCACCCCGGCGGGCGTCGTCACGGCCAGGACGTCCTGCGGGGAGGCCACCTCCAGGACCGCCTCGCCGCGCGCGGACGCCGGGAGCGCCTCGAGCACCGCGAGCGCAGCGGGAACCGCGGCGTCGTCGGCGGCGACCAGGGTCCAGGCGGCGTCCGGGTCGGGGACCCACCTGCCGCCCGGACCCAGGGCGATGATCCGGTCCCCGGGCTCGGCGCGGGCGGCCCAGGGCCCCGCGAAGCCGGTGTCGCCGTGCAGGACGAAGTCCATCCACAGCTCGGCGCGCTCGGGGATCCACCGCCGGATCGTCAGGTGGCGGGTCACCGGCTGGTGCTCGGGCGGCAGGGTCTCCTTGAGCGCCCAGTAGTCCGGGTCCGGGCCGTGGTCGAGGGCGGGGTCGAGGAAGACGAGCTTGACGTACTTCTCCGGCGGGGCGATGTCCTGGAAGCGCTCCGGCTCGTCGACGCCCAGGACGACCCGGACCATCGACGGGGACAGCTGCTCGCGCCCGCGCACCGTCAGGTTCAGCTGCGGCTTGCGGGGCTTCGCGGGACCGGCTCCGGGCGTCGTCGTCATGCGATCCACCCTAGCCGAGCCGGGCCGGCGGCTCAGAGCCGCCAGTCGACGGGCTCGGCGCCCTGCTGCTGGAGCAGCTCGTCGGTGCGGGAGAAGGGCCGGGAGCCGAAGAAGCCGCGGGAGGCGGACAGGGGCGAGGGGTGCGCGGACTCGACCGTGGGGTGGCCCTCCAGCCACTTGGCGGTGCTGCGGGCGTCGTTGCCCCACAGGATCGCCACGAGCGGGCGCTGCCGGGCGGCGAGGACCTGGATGGCGCGCTCCGTGACGGCCTCCCAGCCCTTGCCGCGGTGGGAGGCCGGGGCGCCCTCCCGGACGGTGAGGGCCCGGTTGAGCAGCATGACGCCCTGGCGCGACCACGCGGAAAGGTCCCCGTGCTCGGGCGGGTCGATGCCGAGGTCGTCGTGCAGCTCCTTGTAGATGTTCTGCAGGGACCGGGGCACGGGGCGCACGTGGGGCTGCACGGAGAAGGCCAGGCCCATGGCGTGGCCCGGGGTGGGGTAGGGGTCCTGCCCGACAACCAGCACCTTGACCTGCTCGAGGGGCTCCTCGAAGGCCCGGAACACGGCCTTCCCCTCGGGGAAGGTGCGGTGCCCGTCGGCGTGCTCCTCCCGCAGGAACTGGCCCATCTGCCGGATCCGGGGCTCCACCGGCGCCAGGGCCTCGGCCCAGTCCTCGGCCATGATCTTCTCCAGCGGCTGCGGCTCGCTCACGGGTGCTCCTCGGGGTCGGTGGGCGCGGTCGGGGCCGGGGCCCGGTCGGTCTGCTCCACTCTAGAGCGCCCTGCCGCCGCGCGGGGGCGTCACGGCGGCGCGATCGGGGCGCGGGCACGGCACGGGGCGGGCGGCGCGGGGCCGGGGGAGCGGGCCCGGCGGCAGGAGGGGCCCACGGGCCACGGGCGGGACTGCGCGGCCGTCCCCTCCGGCGGGCGGCCGCGAGGCCCGTGCACTCCAGGAGCCCCGCGGACCCCCACGTCGGCGGCTCCGCCGCCTCGCGGCGGGTCCGCGGGGACTGGTTAGAGTGGGCGCATGAGCGCTCCCCGCACCGAAGACCGCCCCGTCGCCGTCGTCACCGGGGCCACCGGCGGCATCGGCCGCGCCTGCGTGGCCGACCTCGCCCGCGACCACGACGTCCTCGCCCTGGGCCGCGACGCCGCCCGGCTCGCCGGGCTCGCCGCCCTGCCGCACGTCACGGCCCGCGCCGCGGACCTGACCGACTTCGCCTCCCTGCCGGGCGTGGTGGCGGACCTCGACCGGGTCGACGTGCTCGTGCACTCCGCGGCGGTCGCCGGGCGCACGACCGTGGAGGGCGCCTCCGTCGACGAGTGGCGGGCCCAGCTCGAGCTCAACGTCGTGGCCCCCGCGGAGCTCACCCGGCTGCTGCTGCCGGCCCTGCGCGCCGCCCGGGGCACGGTCGTGTTCATCAACTCGGGCTCGGGCTTCACCGCCCGCGCCGGGGACGCGGTCTACGCCGCCTCCAAGTTCGCCCTGCGGGCGCTCGCCGACTCGCTGCGCCAGGAGGTCGAGGCCGACGGGGTGTCCGTGAGCTCGGTGCACCCCGGCCCCGTGGACACCGCGATGCAGCGGGACATCCAGGCCGCCCTGGGCAACGAGTACGTGCCCGAGCGCTACATCCGCCCGGAGTCCGTGGCGGCGGCGGTGCGCGCCGTCGTCGACGCGGGCGAGGACGCCCAGCTGACCACCCTGTCCGTGCGCCCCGGGGCCGAGCCGCGGTGACCGGCCAGGACGTGCCCGAAGAGGCCGTGCCCGGCCAGGACGTGCCCGGCCAGGACGTGCCCGGCCAGGACGTGCCCGGGGAGGAACCGCCCGCCGGGGGGCTGGACGAGACCGACCGGCGGATCCTGGCGATCGAGAACATGCAGTGGAAGTACCAGGGGGCCAAGGAGATGGAGATCCGGCGCCGGCTGGGCCTGTCGCCCACCCGCTACTACCAGCGGCTCAACGTCCTGATCGACACCCGCGCCGCCCTCGAGCACGACCCGATGCTCGTGGACCGGCTGCGCCGCCAGCGGGGGGACCTGACGTGACCGGCGCGCACCCCGTCGTGCCCGGGGAGTTCCCCCGCGACGAGTTCGACGACGTCCCCGAGGCCGGTCCCCGCCAGGGCGCCCACCGGGGCGAGCGCCCCGCCTCCCGGGTGGGCGCCCGCGAGCTCGCCGCGATCGTCGTGGCCGGGGCCCTGACCCTCGGCGCCGGCGCCTTCGCGTACGTCTCCGCCCCCGGCGGTGCCGACCCCGCCCCGTCCTCCCCGGCGTCCCCCCGCCAGGCGCCCCCGGCCACCGGGACCTGACGGGCTCCGCCCCACCGTGCCTCCCCGAGACCCATCCGCCCCACGAGAGGACCCACCGTGCAGATCGACGGCGAGAAAGTACGCATCCGGGACTGGACGCAGGAGGACCTCGTCGCGTACGAGGCCTGGATCATGCCCCCCGAGGACGGCGGCGAGCACGCGTGGCAGCACACCGACGGGCCGTTCTACCCCAACTTCACCGCCGAGGGCGCCCAGCGCTGGCTGTCCACCCTGCGCGGGCACGTCGAGGCCGGGGACTGGCCGAGCCCCCGGGAGACCATGGTCATCGCCGACGCGCGCGACGACCGGTTCATCGGGCAGGTCTCCTGGTACTGGACCGAGAAGCCGACCGAGGACCCCGGGACCGGCACCCACCTGCTGCCGCTGCGCTCCCTGGGGATCACCGTCTACTCCCCGGACCACTGGCGCGGCGGCTACGGCACCGAGGCCCTGCGGCTGTGGATCGGCTACCTCTTCGCCTCCTCCGACTCCCACCGCCTCGACCTCGAGACGTGGAGCGGCAACGAGGGCATGTGCCGGGTCGCCGAGAAGCTCGGCTTCACCCAGGAGGCCCGCTTCCGCCAGGCCCGCAAGGTGGGCGGGCAGTACTACGACCGGCTCTTCTACGGGATCCTCCGGGAGGAGTGGCAGGGCTGAGGCCCGCCCGCCGGGCGCCGTCGCCCGCCCTCGGCAGGGACCGGCACGGGATCCGCGCAAAGGTTTGCACTCTCCCGGGACGAGTGCCAAGATTGCGATTAGCACTCAGTCGTGTGGACTGCTAAGGAACCGGTCCCCGGGCCGTCCGCGCAGCCACCGGCACAGGAGTGGAACCTCAACCACCACGGTGAGGTGCCGCGCGGCGTCGGGAAGAGACCGCCGTCGTGCGCGCCGTCCGTCGCGGGCACCGTGGAGGTCGACCGTTTGTCTACCGTCCAGGAGGGACGAAGTCACATGGCAAAGATGATTGCTTTCGACGAAGAGGCACGCCGCGGTCTCGAGCGGGGTCTGAACACCCTGGCCGACGCCGTCAAGGTCACCCTCGGCCCGCGCGGGCGCAACGTGGTCCTCGAGAAGGCCTGGGGCGCCCCCACGATCACCAACGACGGCGTGTCCATCGCCAAGGAGATCGAGCTCGAGGAGCCCTACGAGAAGATCGGCGCCGAGCTGGTGAAGGAGGTCGCCAAGAAGACCGACGACATCGCCGGTGACGGCACCACCACCGCGACCGTCCTCGCCCAGGCGCTCGTCAAGGAGGGCCTGCGCAACGTGGCCGCCGGCGCCGACCCGCTGAGCCTCAAGCGCGGCATCGAGAAGGCCGTCGCCGCGGTCACCGAGGAGCTGCTGGCCTCCGCCAAGGAGGTCGAGACCGAGGAGCAGATCGCCGCCACCGCGTCCATCTCCGCGGGCGACCCCGAGATCGGCCGCCTCATCGCCCAGGCGATGGAGAAGGTCGGCAAGGAGGGCGTGATCACGGTCGAGGAGTCCAACACCTTCGGGCTGGACCTCGAGCTGACCGAGGGCATGCGCTTCGACAAGGGCTACCTCTCCGGCTACTTCGTCACCGACGCCGACCGCCAGGAGGCCGTCCTCGAGGACCCCTACATCCTCGTGGTCAACTCCAAGATCTCCGCGGTCAAGGACCTGGTCCCCGTGCTCGAGAAGGTCATGCAGGCCGGCAAGCCGCTGCTGATCATCGCCGAGGACGTCGAGGGCGAGGCCCTGGCCCTGCTGGTGCTCAACAAGATGCGCGGCTCCATCAAGTCCGTGGCCGTCAAGGCCCCCGGCTTCGGCGACCGCCGCAAGGCCCAGCTGGCGGACATCGCGATCCTCACCGGCGGCCAGGTCATCACCGAGGAGGTCGGGCTCTCCCTGGAGACCGCCACCGTCGACCTGCTCGGCCAGGCCCGCAAGGTCGTCGTGACCAAGGACGAGACCACCATCGTCGACGGCGCCGGCACCCCCGAGGAGATCGAGGGCCGCGTGGCCCAGATCCGCGCCGAGATCAACAACTCGGACTCGGACTACGACCGCGAGAAGCTCCAGGAGCGCCTCGCCAAGCTGGCCGGCGGCGTGGCCGTCCTCAAGGCCGGTGCCGCGACCGAGGTCGAGCTCAAGGAGCGCAAGCACCGCATCGAGGACGCCGTGCGCAACGCGAAGGCCGCCGTGGAGGAGGGCATCGTCGCCGGCGGCGGCGTGGCCCTGATCCAGGCCGGCCAGAAGGCGTTCGAGAAGCTCGAGCTCACCGGCGACGAGGCCACCGGCGCGAACATCGTCAAGGTCGCCATCGACGCCCCGCTCAAGCAGATCGCCACCAACTCCGGCCTCGAGGCCGGCGTCGTCGTGGACAAGGTCCGCGGCCTGCCGCTGGGCCACGGCCTCAACGCCGCCACCGGCGAGTACGAGGACCTGATGGCCGCGGGCATCAACGACCCGGTCAAGGTCACCCGTTCCGCGCTGCAGAACGCGGCGTCCATCGCCGGGCTGTTCCTCACCACCGAGGCCGTCGTGGCCGACAAGCCGGAGCCCGCGGGCGCCGGCGCCGGTGCCGACGACGGCATGGGCGGCATGGGCGGCATGATGTGATCGACGGCTGACCCGTCGAGCGTCCGCCGACGCACCGGCACGGGCCGGGCACCCCTCGCGGGGTGCCCGGCCCGTCGTCGTTCCGGGGGCTCCGCCGGCGCGCCCGGCGCGCGGCCGTTCCCCGCGGGGCGGCCATGGTGTTCAATCGGAGCACCGCTGCCGGAGGAGGCGTCATGGAGGTCCTCGACTGGGACACGCTGCCCACTCAGCTGGGCCTGACGCTGGCCGCGTTCGCGCTCACCGCGCTCGTGGGCCTGGAGCGACGGCTGCGGCGCAAGAGCGCCGGGCTGCGCACGCACGCGCTCGTCGGCACCGGCGCCGCGATCTTCACCCTCGTCTCCGCCTACGGCTTCGAGCCGCTGCCCGGGATCGACGCCGGGCCCGACCCCTCGCGCGTGGCGGCGCAGATCATCACGGGCATCGGGTTCCTGGGCGCGGGCGTGATCTTCATGAACCGCGACGTCGTCCACGGGCTGACCACGGCCGCCAGCATCTGGCTCTCCGCGGCCATCGGCATGGCCTGCGGTGCCGGGCTGCTGGCGCTGGGGGTGGCCGGCACGGTCCTGCACTTCGTCACCGCCCTGGTCCTGGCCCCCATCTCCCGCCGGCTGCCCAGCCTCGTGACCCCCATGGGCCTGCGGCTGCGCTACGAGGACGGGCACGGGGTGCTGCGCGAGGTGCTGCACGTGGCCGACGAGCTGCACCTCACGGCGTCCGTGGTCTCCAGCCGGCGCACCGGGGACGAGGCGGCGCCCGAGGTCGAGCTGCTGCTGCGCCTCGAGGGCAAGACGGACCTGCGGATCGCGGCCGCGCAGCTGTCCGCGGTGGCCGGTGTCCTCGACGTCCGGCAGGAGCAGCTCGAGCAGGAGGGCGCGGACTGAGCCCCGGAGCGCGTCCCGGCGCGCCCGCGGCCCGTGGAAAGATGGGGCCCATGACCATCACTGCTGCCGCCGACGGCTCCGCCCTGGGCAACCCCGGCCCCGCGGGCTGGGCCTGGTACATCGACGAGAACACCTGGCGGGCCGGCGGCTGGCCGCACGGCACCAACAACATGGGCGAGCTCAAGGCCGTCCTCGACCTGCTCGAGTCCACGGCGCACCGCGCCGACGAGCCCCTGCGGGTGCTGTGCGACAGCCAGTACGTGATCAACTCGATCACCAAGTGGATGCCCGGCTGGAAGAAGAAGAACTGGACGAAGAAGGACGGCAAGCCCGTCCTCAACGTCGAGCTCATGAAGGCCCTCGACGCCGCCCTCCGGGGCCGGGACGTGCACTTCGAGTGGGTCAAGGGCCACGCCGGCCACGAGCTCAACGAGGCCGCCGACCAGCGCGCCCGGGCGGTCGCCACCGCCTTCCAGGCCGGCCGGCCCGCGCCGGAGGGCCCCGGTTTCGGCGACGGCGCCGCCGCGCCCGCCCCGTCCCGCCGCGCCCCGGCCGGGGACCGCGAGCGTGAGACGTTCGAGGACCGCCACGATCCCGACCTGCTGGCGGCGCTGGCCGCCCACGAGGACGAGCTGGCCCGCGGCACCACCGCCGAGCAGGCCGTCGAGGCCCTCGAGCGCGACCTGCTGCGCGAGGACGTGCGCGCCGATCCCGGCCGGCTGGCCCAGCTGCTCCACGAGGGCTTCGCCGAGGTCGGGGCCGCCGGGGCGTGGTGCTCGCGCGCCGACGTCCTCGAGCGGCTGCCGCGGGAGCCCTCCCTGGGGCCCGTGGACGTCCAGGTGCTGTCCTGCACGGCGCTGGGCCCCGCGGCGGTGCACCTGGTCTACCGGCTCACCACGGGCGAGCGCACCAGCCTGCGCAGCTCGCTGTGGGTCCGGGAGGACTCCCGCACGGAGCTCGGCCCCTGGCAGCTGCGCTTCCACCAGGGCACCTGGGAGGTATGAGGCCCCCGGGTCCCTGCGGCCGGCTCAGATCTCCGGGGCGTCGTCGGCGCGCACGATCCCGGGGATCCGCACCGTCATGGTCGCCCCGCCGCCCTCGGTCTCGGTGAGGCGCACCGTGCCGTCGTGCTGCTGGACGATGGCCGCGACGATGGACAGGCCCAGGCCGGTGCCCCCGGTCCCGCGCGTGCGGGAGGAGTCGGCGCGGTAGAACCGCTCGAAGACCCGCTCCGCGTCCTCCCCGTGGATGCCGGGCCCGTGGTCGCGGACCTGCAGCACCGCGTTGAACGTCTGGTCCACCGAGGGCTCGACGCCCACGGCGAGCTCGAGGGGACTGCCCTCGGGGGTGTAGCGCAGGGCGTTGGCCACGAGGTTCGCCACGACCTGGCGCAGCCGGGACTCGTCCCCGTGCACCCACGCGGAGGTCGGGGCGGCCCCGTGCAGCCCCACCACCTCGACCGGCCGGTCCGGGGCGGAGGCGCGGGCGTCGCCGGAGGCGTCGTAGGCCAGATGGAGCAGGTCCACGTCGACGGTCTCCGTGGGACGCCGCTCGTCGATCCGGGCGAGCATCAGCAGGTCCTCCACGAGCTGGGTCATCCGCTTGGCCTCGGACTCGATGCGGGCCATGGCGTTGGCCACGGACTCGCGGTCCTGCAGCGCGCCGTGGCGGTAGAGCTCGGAGTAGCCGCGGATGGTCACGAGCGGGGTGCGCAGCTCGTGGGAGGCGTCGGCCACGAAGCGGCGCAGCTTGCCCTCCGAGCGGGTGCGGGCGTCGAAGGCGTCCTCGATGTGGCCGAGCATCGCGTTGAGCGACGCCGAGAGCTGGCCGATCTCCGTCTGCGGGTTGTAGCCCTCCATGCGCTGGGAGAGGTCGCCCTCGGCGATCCGTGCGGCGGTCTGCTCCACCTGGTGCAGGGGAGCGAACGCGCGGGTCACCAGGACCCAGCCCACGGCCAGGGCGGCGAAGAGCGTCGCGGCGCCGAAGCTCAGGGTGAGCAGGGTGACCACGCTGATCAGGGTGTTCGTGGTGCCCAGCGGCTCGGCGACCGCGATCACGAGGTCCAGCTCCCGGGGCTTGGCCACGACGACCCGCCACGTGCGGTCGGGGGCGCCCACGGAGCCCACCGTCATCGCCTCGAGGGGGTGCTCCTGCACGTACTCGAGGTCGAGGCCGGTGAGGTCGGGGCGCAGCCCGCCCGTGCCGTCCGGCGTGTGCTCGGCCGCGGCCAGCAGCCGGCCCTCGGCGTCGAGCAGGTATCCGGCGTGCGGGACCTGGTCGGCGGCCTCGCCGTCCAGCGCGGTGAGCAGCACGGAGGAGACCGCGTTGACCGAGCCCTTCAGGTCCGCGTCGATGCTCTTCACCAGGGAGTTGCGCAGCACGGAGATCGCCACGAAGCTCGTGACCAGGATGGACAGCGCCAGCAGCAGGCCCGTGAGGACCATCAGCTGCGAGCGCAGCGACGCGGAGCGCCACCGGGAGGACAGGGCCTGCATCCCGGGGCCGGATCAGTGGTGCTTGTGCGCGGACCGCAGCAGGTATCCCACGCCCCGCTTCGTGTGGATCAGCGGGGGCAGCTCCGGGTCGTTGTCGATCTTGCGGCGCAGGTAGGAGATGTAGGACTCCACGATCGAGGCGTCGCCGTTGAAGTCGTACTCCCACACGTGGTCGAGGATCTGCGCCTTGGACAGCACCCGGTTCGGGTTGAGCATGAGGTAGCGCAGGAGCTTGAACTCGGTGGGGGACAGGTCGATCTCCCGGTCGCCGCGGAAGACCTCGTGCGCGTCGTCGTCCAGGACCAGGTCGTCCACGCGCAGTCGCGAGTCGTCCTCCTCGGCCGGCTGGGTGCGGCGCAGGACGGCGCGGATGCGCGCCACGACCTCGTCGAGGCTGAACGGCTTCGTGACGTAGTCGTCGCCGCCCACGGTCAGTCCGGTCACCTTGTCCTCGGTGTCGTCCTTCGCGGTGAGGAAGAGGATCGGGAAGTGCCGCCCGGACGCGCGCAGCTTGCGGGTCACGGTGAAGCCGTCCATGTCGGGGAGCATGACGTCGAGCACCGCGAGGTCCGGGTCCTCGGAGTCCGCCTTGGCGAGGGCCTCACGGCCGTTGGCGGCGGTGACCACCTCGAAGCCGGCGAAGCGCAACGACGTGGCCAGCAGCTCCAGGATGTTCGGCTCGTCGTCGACGACGAGCAGTTTCGCTTCGGGGTTGTCGTTCTTCACCCCTCCAGTTTCTCCGAGCAGGCTGAAAACCCCCTGAACGTGCTGCGGGCACCGGCCGTGAGCTTCCCGGTCTCAGACGTCGGCGGCGTCGACGATCCGGTAGGCGTAGCCCTGCTCCGCGAGGAACCGGCGGCGCCGGGCGGCGTAGGCGGCGTCCACGGTGTCCCGCGCGACCACGGTGTAGAACGTCGCGGGCCGCCCGTCGCGCTTGGGCCGCAGCAGGCGCCCGAGGCGCTGGGCCTCCTCCTGCCGGGAGCCGAAGGCCCCGGAGACCTGGACCGCGACGGAGGCCTCCGGCAGGTCGATCGAGAAGTTGGCGACCTTGGAGACCACCAGCACCGGCAGCTGCCCGGCGCGGAACGCCGCGAACAGCTTCTCCCGCCGGGCCGTGCCGGTGGTGCCCTTCAGCACCGGGGCGCCGAGCAGCTCGCCCAGCTCGTCGAGCTGGTCCAGGAACTGCCCGATGACGAGCACCGGCTCGTCCCGGTGGCGGGCCACGAGCCGCTCCACGACGGCGAGCTTGTGCGCGGAGGACGCGGCCAGGCGGTGCCGGTCCGCGTCCTCCGCGGAGGCGTAGGCCATCCGGTCGGCCGTCGGCAGCTCGACCCGCACCTCGACGCAGTCGGCGGGGGCGATGTGGCCCTGCGCCTCGATCTCCCGCCACGGGGCGTCGTAGCGCTTCGGGCCGATGAGGGAGAACACCTCGCCCTCCCGGTCGTCCTCGCGCACCAGCGTGGCCGTCAGGCCGAGCCGGCGGCGGGCCTGGAGCTCGGCGGTCATCCGGAAGACGGGGGCGGGCAGCAGGTGCACCTCGTCGTAGACGATCAACCCCCAGTCGTGGCCGTCGAGCAGCTCGAGGTGGGGGTGCAGCCCGCCCCGGCGGGCGGTCAGCACCTGGTACGTCGCGATCGTCACCGGGCGGATCTGCTTGACCGCCCCCGAGTACTCGCCGATCTCGTCGGCCGTGAGGGTGGTCCGCCGCAGCAGCTCGGCCTTCCACTGCCGGGCGGAGACCGTGCTCGTGACGAGCACGAGGGTCGTCGTGGAGCTCGCGGCCATCACCCCCGCGCCCACCAGCGTCTTGCCCGCCCCGCAGGGCAGCACGACGACGCCGCTGCCGCCCGCCCAGAAGTTCTCCACCGCGTGTCGCTGGTACGGGCGCAGCGCCCACGCCTCGCCGGTGGCCGGATCCGCCGCCGTGAGGGCGATCGGGTGCGGGGTGCCGTCCACGTAGCCGGCCCGGTCCTCGGCCGGCCACCCCACGGACAGCAGCAGCTGCTTGAGCTCGCCGCGGGCGCTGGCGTGCACCACCGTGGTGGCCCCGTCGATCCGGGCGCCGAGCAGCGGCGCGATCCTCCGGTGCCGGGCGATCTCCTCCAGCACGGGCGCGTCCCGGCTCCGCAGCACGAGCCCGTGCACCGGGTCCTTCTCCAGCACGAGCCGGCCGTAGCGGGACATCGTCTCGTCGATGTCCACGAGCAGGGCGTGGGGGACGGGGAACCGGGAGTGCGTCAGCAGCACGTCCAGCACCTTCTCGGCGTCGAGCCCGGCGGCCCGGGCGTTCCACAGCCCGAGCGGGGTGATGCGGTAGGTGTGCACGTGCTCGGGCGCGCGCTCGAGCTCGGCGAACGCCGCGAGCTCCCGGCGGGCGTCGTCGGCCTGCTCGTGGTCGAGCTCGAGCAGGACGGTGCGGTCGCTCTGCACGATCAGCGGTCCTGCGCTCATGCGCCGGCTCCTTCGCGGTCGGTGGTGGTCCGGGCGGCGGGGGCCCCGCGGTCGTCCGGGGCGGGGGCCGCCGTGCCGTCCGCGGCGTCGTCGCCGACGAGGCGGGCGAGCAGGTCCCGGACCTCCTCGGGGGAAGGACCGGGGCGGCCGGCGGCGGGCACCTCGAGCACCTCGAGCAGCGCGGCCGGGTCGGCGCCGCCGGTCACCGGCTCCGGGCCCGGCGGCGCGACGTCGAGCGCCGGCTCGGTGCCCGTGGCCCGCGCGGCCGCCACGAGCTCCCCGAGGACGCCGTCGCGGCCGGGGACCGACCGGCGGCGCCCGGTCGGCTCCTCCCCGCCGGCCACCACGAGCACGCCCGGTGCCGGTCGGCGCACCGGGCGCCCGGCCAGGCGCGGGGCGCGGGCGAACGCCTCGAGCAGGTCCTCCTCGCCGGTGACCACCCAGTCCGCCCGGGTGATGCGCAGCCGGCCGTGGCCGCGGCCGGTCTCCTCGACGAGGTAGGCCAGCGCCTGCGGGACGGGGCCGGTGCCGTGCTCCTCGAGCCAGCCGAGGATCGTCGCGGCGCTCCAGCCGGCGTCGAGGGCCCGGTGCAGGGACTGCTCCGTGAACCGGTGCCGCGCCGCCGGGCCGTGGCCCTCCGCCTCGGCCAGCTGCCCGAGGGCCCGGGCCACGTCGGGGGCGAGGTGGCCGGGGGCGGTCGCGGTGAGGTCGCTCTGCAGCAGCACGGTCCGCCCCGGCGCGGGCAGCCAGTGCGCCACGGCGTCCGCGGCGTCCCCGACGCGGCCCCGGGCCACGGCCCGGCCCGGGGCCGTGAGGGCGTCGGCGCCCACGAGCCCGAGCTCGGCCGCCTCCGTGAGCATCCCCGGTCCCCAGCGGTCCAGGGACCGGGCCAGTCGCGGGCGCCGCCGCCGGGCGAGCGCGAGGACGTCCTCGGCGCCGTGGGCGCCGGGGGCGCGCTCGGCGAGACCGGCGTGCGCCTCCAGCACAGCCCGGCGCACGGGCACGGCCTCGGGGACGCGGGTCCCGCGGGTCAGCACCCCGACGACCGAGCCGTCGGCCAGGGGCCGGCCCACCGCGGAGGGGACGACGTCGGAGGCCAGCCAGCAGCGCACGACGTGCAGCCACTGGCGGGAGCGGTCGGCGTCCTCGAACGGCGCGGGAGCGGGGCGCCACGCCGACGTGTCGGGGTCCAGACGCACCAGGCCGGCCAGCTCGGCCGTGCCGAGCAGCCGGGCGAGCTCGGCGGGCTCGACATCCAGGGCCGCGCGCAGGCGCCGCAGCTCGCGCACCCCGACCCCGCCGGCGCGCAGGGTCGTCAGGGGGCGGGCGGCCAGCTCGGCGCGCAGCACGGCGAGCAGGCGCAGCAGCTGTTCGACGGCCGCGGCCGCGGCGTTGTCCCGCAGCCGGTCGGGCACGCGCCGTCCCGGCGGGCCCGGGGGCTCCTCGGGCTGTCGGGCCCACGGGTCGCCCCCGTGCAGGGCGAGGCCGACCTCCCGGGGCAGCTCGACGTGGCGGGAGTCCACGGGCAGCAGCACCCCGCGGGCGAGCAGCCAGTCGACGGGCCGCGCGGCGGCGTCGACGGCGGGATCGGGGCGGCGCAGCGCGTCGGGCAGCGCGCCCACGGGCCGGCCCCGGAACCGCTCGAGCACCTCCCGCGCCCCGGCCGGCCACGCGGTGGCGTCCGGGTCGCCGAGGAGCGCCTCGGCCGGGGCCGCGGCGCCCGCGGGCTGCGGGAGCCGCCCCCGCAGCCGCTCCGCCAGGGGCTCCAGCACGGAGCGCGGGCGGCCGAGCCCGGCGGGGTAGCGGCCGAGGCCGTCGGCCACCCCCGGCACGAGCCGCAGGGCCTGCCCGTCGCGGTGGACGAGGCCCAGCCGGTGGAGCCGCCGCCACGGCGTCCCGGCCAGCAGCTGCGCGGCGGGGTCGGCCGGCATCCCGAGCACCACGGCCCGCTCGACGGCGTCCAGCTCGGGCCGGGTCAGCTCGTCGAGGGCCCGGCGCTGACCGGCGCGGGCCAGCAGCGCCTCGGCGAGCTCGGCGAAGGAGGCCGTGCCGGGGCGCACCAGCTCCGGCCGTGCGGCGAGCAGTTCACCGAGCTCGGCGGGGGAGCGGGACACGAGATCCCGGAGCAGGCCGTCCGGGAGCACGGCTCAGGCCCGGCGCCGGCGCAGCACCGAGCGCACCAGGGACGCGCAGAGCAGGAGGAAGGCAACCGGGAACGCGAACCACGGGATGGCGGTGAGCCCGTCCCACGGGTCCGCGCCGGCCCACTTGAGCACGAGCAGCAGCGTGAGGCACGCGGCGCAGACCAGCCCGAGCACGAGCGCGGCGGCGCTGAGGGCGTCGATCCCCGAGCGGGCGGCGGGACGGTGCCGGGGCGCGGCGGAGCGGTCGTCGGGAGCAGGCATGGTTCCAGGATACCGAGCGGGGCGGCCGCCCGGGGCCGCCGCGGACGGCCCCGGACGGCCGCGCGCGGCCCCGGGGCCGGGATCCGGGCTAGAATGAGAGGTTCCATCGGGTGGCTCGGCGGCACGGACCGCCGGCCGCCCGTTCCACGAACGCGACAACGAGGGAGACAGCGTGCCCACCGGCAAGGTCAAGTGGTTCGATTCCAAGAAGGGCTTCGGGTTCGTGGCGACCGACGACGGCCAGGAGGTCTTCCTGCCCTCCTCGGCGCTGCCCTCCGGCGTCACCACGGTGAAGCCGGGCACGCGGATGGAGTTCGGCGTGGCCGAGGGCCGGCGCGGCGCCCAGGCGCTGTCCGCCCGCGTGCTGGAGAAGGCCCCGTCGGTGGCCCGGAACGTCCGCAAGCCCGCGGAGGAGATGGCCGTGATCACCGAGGACCTCATCAAGCTGCTGGACGGCATGTCCAACGGCCTGCACCGGGGCCGCTACCCGGACTCGGCGCACGGGAAGAAGATCGCCGCGATCCTGCGCACCGTCGCCGACAACCTGGACGTCTGAGCCCTCCGTCCGACCGCCCACTCCGCCCACCACCGTCGAGGAGACCAGCAGTGACCCAGGAGATCGCCACGGACGCCCCCGCCGGGGACGCCGAGCCCGCGAGCGCCGCGCAGCCGCCGGCGCGCCCGGCCCGGCGCCGGCGCGCCCCCAAGCCGGACCCGCTGCTCGTGGACTCCGTCGCGGCCGCCCGCACGGCCGTCGAGGAGATCGCCGAGCCCGGACACATCGGCGAGGGCCACCACGTGCGGATCGAGGAGGACCGTCTGGTCACCCACCTGTTCGAGTGCGCCCTGCCGGGCTACCGCGGCTGGAACTGGTTCGCGAGCCTGGCCCGCGCCCCGCGCAGCAGGACGGTGACGGTGTGCGAGGTGGGCCTGCTCCCGGGCGACGACGCCCTGCTGGCGCCGGAGTGGGTGCCGTGGGCCGAGCGCGTGAGCCCCGAGGAGAAGGCCCTGGAGGACGCCGCCGAGCTGGAGGAGGCCGCGGAGCGGGAGCTCGCGGAGCAGGACGACGCCGAGGCGGAGGCCGCGGCCGGCGACCCGGTGGCGGAGCACCCGGGCGCCGAGGGGGCCGGGCAGGACACGGGACGGCCGCAGGGCGGCGATCCGTCCTGACCGCCCCGCCGACGGCTGCCGGGACGGACGACGCCCCCGAGCCTGCGGGCGGGATGTTCCGCTCCTTCCGGTTCAGGAACTACCGGGTGTGGTTCCTGGGCGCGCTTGTGTCCAACATCGGGACGTGGATGCAGCGCACGGCGCAGTCCTGGCTGGTGTTCGACGAGCTCACGGACCACGACGCCACGGCCATGGGCGTGGTGACAGCCCTGCAGTTCCTGCCCCAGCTCTTCCTGGCTCCGTACGCGGGCGTGCTCGCCGACCGGCTCGACCGGCGCCGACTGCTGCTGTGGACGCAGGCGGGCATGGCGGTGCTCGCCGCGGCGCTGGGGGTCCTCGTGCTCTCCGGCGCGGCGACGCTGTGGCTGGTCTACGCCCTGGCCCTGAGCCTCGGCGTGGTGAGCACGCTGGACGCCCCCGTGCGCCAGACGTTCGTCTCCGAGATGGTCGACGACGTCTACCTCTCCAACGCCGTGGCCCTGAACTCGACGTCGTTCAACGCCGCGCGGATGATCGGTCCCGCGGTGGCCGGGCTGCTGGTGGCGTCCGTCGGGTCCGGATGGGTGTTCCTGCTGAACACGCTGACCTTCGGGGCGATGATCGCGGCGATCCTCGCCATCCGCCCGGGCGAGCTGCGCCGGCTGCCCCGCAGCGGGCGCGGGCGCGGGCAGATCCGCGAGGGCATCGCCTACGTGGTGCACCGCCCCGACATCCTCGCGGTGATGGTCACGATCTTCCTCATCGGCACGTTCGGGCTGAACTTCGCCGTGTTCCTCGCGGCCATGGCGGGGCCGGTCTTCGGCCAGGGGTCGGAGGTCTTCGGCGTGCTCAACTCGGTCCTCGCGGTCGGCACCGTGGCGGGCGCCCTGCTCTCGGCCCGGCGCCGCCGCGCCCGGCTGCGCTACGTCTACGGGGGCAGCGCCGTCTTCGGCCTCGCGTGCCTGGGCGCGGCCACGGCCCCCAGCCTGCCGCTGTTCGCGCTGTGGCTGGTCCCGTGCGGGCTGTCCTCCCTGACCATCATGACCACCGCGAACGCGTACGTGCAGACGACGACGTCCCCCGTGATGCGCGGGCGCGTGATGAGCCTCTACATGGCCATCTTCATGGGCGGCACCCCGGTCGGGGCGCCCGTGGTCGGCTGGATCACCGACGCCCTGGGGGCCCGGTGGGGGATGGGGGTGGCCGTGGCCGCAGGCGTCGCCGGGGCCGCCGTGGGCCTCGTCTTCTGGCTGCGGGTGCGCGCGGCACGCCCGGTCCGGCAGGGCGCCGGACCGGGCGCGTAGCGGTCGCCGCCGAGGGCCGCACCGGCCGCTCAGCGCCCGGTGCGGCCGTCCGTGCCCAGGTGGGCGACGACGTGGTCGATGCAGGCCAGCAGCCGGGCGACGTCGTCGGGGTCGATTGAGACGAACGTGGCGATCCGCAGCTGGTTGCGCCCGAGCTTGCGGTAGGGCTCCACGTCGACGATCCCGTTCGCGCGCAGGACGGCGGCCACGGCCGCGGCGTCCACGGTGGCGTCGAAGTCGACGGTGGTGATGACCGTGGAGCGGTCCTGGGGGCGGACCACGAACGGGGACGCGAAGGCGGAGGCCTGCGCCCAGGCGTAGACCAGGTCGGAGGAGGCCTTGGTGCGGGCGGCCGCCCAGTCCATCCCGCCGCGGTCGTTGAGCCAGCTCAGCTGCTCGTCGAGCATGACCAGGGTGGCCAGGGCCGGGGTGTTGTAGGTCTGGTTCTTCCGGGAGTTCTCCACCGCGGCGGTGAGCTTCAGGAAGTCCGGGATCCACCGGTCGGAGGCCCCGACGCGCTCGATCCGCTCGATGGCCGCCGGGGAGAAGGCGCCCAGCCACAGCCCGCCGTCGGAGCCGAAGTTCTTCTGCGGGGAGAAGTAGTAGACGTCCGTGGCCGCCAGGTCCGCGGCCATGCCCCCGGCGGCGGAGGTCGCGTCCACGACCACCAGGGCGTCCTCGGCGATCCCGGCGGGCCGGGCCACCGGGGCGGCGACCCCGGTGGAGGTCTCGTTCTGCGGCCAGGCGTAGACGTCCACGCCCTCCTCGGGCCGCGGGGCGGGGCGGGTGCCCGGGGCGGCGTCGACGACGGAGGAGGCGGCCAGGAACGGGGCGCGGTCGGTGACCTGGGCGAACTTCGCCCCGAACTCCCCGAACGTCAGGTGCTGGGCCTTGCGCTCGACGAGCCCGAAGGCCGCCGCGTCCCAGAACGCGGTCGCCCCGCCCAGGCCCAGGAGCACCTCGTAGCCGGCGGGCAGGCGCAGGAACTGCGCCAGTGCCTCCCGCACCGAGCCCACGAGCTCCTTGATCGGTGCCTGCCGGTGGGAGGTGCCCAGCAGGGTCGCCCCGGCCCGGGAGACGGCCTCGACCTGGGCGGGGCGGACCTTCGAGGGGCCCGCCCCGAACCGGCCGTCGGCGGGCAGCAGGTGCGGGGGAATGGTGACGTGTGCGGGCAACGGGCGCTCCCTCGGAAGGACGTGCGGTCGGGACGGGCGGCGGGGCGGCGGTCAGCAGCCGGTGGACGGCGTGCGCGCCTGCGGTGCCACGGCCCCCATTGTGCCCCACGGACGCTCGTGGCCCGCCGTGCGCCCGTCGCCCCGGCCGCAGGGCGGCTGGCGCACTAAGCTCGTGCGGTAAGACCGTCCCGGGCAGGATCCCCGGGGTGGGACGGCCGGACGAAGGGTGACCGACGCATGAGCGACCTGATCGACACCACCGAGATGTACCTGCGGACCGTTCTCGAACTGGAGGAGGAGGGGATCACCCCGATGCGCGCCCGCATCGTCGAGCGCCTCGGCCATTCGGGGCCCACGGTCTCCCAGACGGTGTCCCGGATGGAGCGCGACGGGCTGCTCACGGTGGGGCCGGACCGGTCCCTGGTGCTCACCGAGGCCGGGCGCGTGCGGGCCGTGCAGGTGATGCGCAAGCACCGCCTCGCGGAGCGGCTGCTCGCGGACGTCATCGGCCTCGACCTCGCGCAGGTCCACGACGAGGCCTGCCGGTGGGAGCACGTCATGAGCGAACAGGTGGAGCGCCGGCTCGTCGACCTGCTCCACAGCCCGCGGTACTCCCCGTACGGCACCCCGATCCCGGGCCTGGGCGCTCTCGGGGTCGACGAGCAGCCGGTCCCCGGGCCGCACCGGACGCTGCTCGAGGCCGCCCGCAGCGCGCCCGAGGCGGTGCACACGATCGCCCTGCTGCCCGAGTTCGTGCAGGCGGACACCGCCCTGCTGCGCCTGCTCAGCGACGTGGGCATCCTCACGGGGGCCGAGGTCCGGGCCCGGACCGACGGGCAGCGCGTGCTCGTGGAGATCCCCGCCACCGGGCGCTCCGCCGAGCTCGACCTCCGCACCGGCGCGGCCATCCGCGTCCTCACCTCCTGAGGCCCCGCCCCGCCTCCTGCGGCCCCACGCTCCGGAGGGAGCATCCGTCCGGGGGCCCCGCCGGTCCCGGCGGGGCCTGTCCGCGCATGTGTGGACGTTCACAGCCCGCTTCCGCCCCGACCCCCGCCGGCACGCCGAGCTGTCGCCGAAACCGCTGATCAGCGCGGGAAACCGCGGTCCGCGACCCCCACTGCACCGTTCCCTACGGGATCGCATCCATAGGCGTCCCCGACACAGAAGGGGCCTATTCGGTCGCATGGCGATACAACGCTGTTATCGGCCGTGATCAAAACGTGACACATCCGTAATCGGTCATGTACTGTTCAACGCGTGCTGATCACTGGTCGGATCGGCGCCCTCGTGGCACATCGCCGAATTCTGCCGGTGCCCGGGGTCCGAACACAGAAATTGCTTGGCAGAAGCGGGGGAACCACATTCGGTCCCACGAACTGGGGCCTAGGGGTTAAGTCGCCGGAGCGCGTGCGCTCTGCGGCCGGGTGTCTCCCACCCGAATCCGACAGCTCACCTCGTAGGCAAAGGGAGGAACACACACTCATGGCTTTCTTTAAGCAGAACTCTGCCCGCCACCGCGCCCAGGTGCAGTCCCACGCCGTGCGCAACACCACCATCGCCGCCGCCGCCGGCGCCGCGATCCTCGGCTCCGTGGCCCCCGCCCAGGCCTACGCGGAGGTCCCCGCGGCCTCCGGCGCCGTGTACTCGGCCCCCGCCGCCTCGCTGGCGAGCTACACCTCCTACTCCTACCAGGCCCCCGTCGCGGCGCCGGCCCCCGTCGCGGCGCCGGCCCCCGTCGCGGCGCCGGCCCCCGTCGCGGCGCCGGCCCCCGTCGCGGCGCCGGCCCCCGCTGCGCCGGCCTCCACCCCCCAGGCCCCGGCCGCGCAGCAGAGCGCCTCCACCTCGAGCCTGTCCACGCAGTCGGTCTCCACCCAGTCGCTGTCCTCCGCGAGCGGCCTCGTCGGCACCGCGATGAAGGGCATCGGCTCGGGCTACGTCTACGGCGGCACCGCCTTCGGCGCCTGGGACTGCTCCGGCTTCACCAAGTGGGTCTACGCGCAGCAGGGCATCAACCTGCCCCGCACCACCTGGGCGCAGTTCGCGGCCGGCACCCCCACCGCCACCCCGCAGCCGGGCGACCTCGTCTCGCAGAACGGCGGCGCCCACGTCGGGATCTACCTCGGCGGCGGCAAGATGATCTCCGCCCTCAACCCCTCGCAGGGCACCCAGATCCACTCCGTCAACGCCATGGCGCTCGACGGGTACTACACCTTCCGCTGATCCGGACCGCCGCCCGCGTCGACCACGGTCGCCGCGGGCGGCGCCCGTTCCGCACCCCGG
>NZ_JAMBOG010000027.1 GCF_023715525.1 Kocuria rosea
GCCGGTCGTGGCCGTCCAGCAGGCCGAGGCGCGGCGGGCGGCGCAGATCGTCGCGGCCGCCGACCGCAACAATCCCGGGGCCGCCGCCCTGGTGCCCGGCTTCCAGTACCAGGGCGACCCCGACGCCGTGAACGTCCCGGTGGTGACCGGCGACTTCTACCAGAAGCCCGGCCTGGGGGAGACGTGCCCGGTGGAGCTGGGCCTGTCCGAGGCCCACCAGGAGTGGTGCTTCGACACCGTGCCCAACGCCGCCCCGGCGGCGACTCTGATGGTGATCGGCAACAGCCACGTGCACATGTGGATGCCGGCCATCGAGCAGCTGGCCCAGGAGCAGAACTGGCGGGTCGTGACCTACATCCGCGGCGCCTGCCTCTACGCCACCGCCGAGGAGCAGGTCGCCGATCACGAGGCGTGCGCCCGCTGGCTGGAGGGCGCCGAGGCGGCCGTGGAGGCCGTGGACCCGGAACTGGTCCTGGTCCAGGGCACCCGCAGCACCGAGCAGAACGAGGAGATGCTCACGCCCGGGACGGAGGCGCGGATCCGGGCCCTGGCCGAGCGCGGCAGCCAGGTCATCGCCGTGCGGGACAACGCTCGATTCGACTTCCCCCCGGCCTTCTGCGCGGTGGAGAAGGGTGAGGACGACCCCTCCTGCGCGCCCGGCCACGTCGTTCTGGGGCCGGAGAGCCCGCTGCGGCGCGTGGCCGACGAGCTGCCGGGGGTCTCCATGGTCGACATGGGCGACCTGATCTGCCCGGAGGGCAGGTGCACGCCCGTGATCGGCAACGTCTACACCTACTGGGACACCAACCACCTCACCGTCGAGTACGTGAGGTCGCTGGCCCCGATGTTCACGCAGCGCGTCCGAGAGGCCCTGGCCACCGACGGCACCGAGGTGTCGGCCCTGCCGTGAGACCTCCCACAGCCGGGCGCCCGCCGGGTCCCGCGACGCGGACGGGCCCGTAGAATGGTCGGGACTCCCCACCTGCTGAAAGGCCCCACCGTGTCGGATCCCGCCGTCCCCACCGCCCTGTCCGAGGACCCGTTCGGGTTCACCGGCCTGACCTACGACGACGTGCTGCTGCTGCCGGGCAACACCGACGTCATCCCGTCCGAGGCGTCGACGCGCACCCGGCTCTCCCGCCGCATCAGCCTCGAGGCGCCGCTGCTGTCCGCCGCCATGGACACCGTCACCGAGTCCCCGATGGCCATCGCCATGGCCCGCCAGGGCGGGCTCGGCGTGATCCACCGCAACCTGTCCATCCAGGACCAGGCCGCGCACGTCGACCGTGTCAAGCGCAGCGAGTCCGGGATGATCACCGACCCCGTGACCATCTCCCCGGACGCCACGCTCGAGGAGCTGGACCGGCTGTGCGGCTACTTCAAGGTCTCCGGCCTGCCGGTGGTCGACGCCGACCAGAAGCTGCTGGGCATCATCACCAACCGCGACACCCGCTACCTGCCCGAGAGCGACTTCCCGCGCTGCCGGGTGCACGAGATCATGACGCCGATGCCCCTGATCACCGGCAAGGTCGGGATGGCCAAGGAGGACGCCCACCGGCTGCTGGCCTCCAACAAGATCGAGAAGCTCCCGCTCGTCGACGACGACGGCCGGCTCACCGGGCTGATCACCATCAAGGACTTCACGAAGGCCGAGCAGTACCCGCGGGCCACCAAGGACGACGAGGGCCGGCTGCGCGTCGGCGCGGCGGTCGGCTTCTTCGGCGACGGCTTCGAGCGCGCCATGACGCTGGTGGAGGCGGGCGTGGACGCCCTGTTCATCGACACCGCCAACGGGCACTCCCAGGGCGTGCTGGAGATGATCGCGCGCCTCAAGGCCGAGCCGGCGGCCTCCCACGTCGACGTCGTCGGCGGCCAGGCGGCCACCCGCGCGGGCGCGCAGGCGATCGTCGACGCCGGCGCGGACGCCGTGAAGGTGGGCGTGGGCCCGGGCTCCATCTGCACCACCCGCATCATCGCCGGCGTGGGCGTGCCCCAGATCACCGCGGTCAACGAGGCGGCGAAGGCCGCGATCCCCGCCGGCGTGCCCATCATCGCCGACGGCGGCCTGCAGCACTCCGGGGAGATCGGCAAGGCCCTCGTGGCCGGCGCGGACTCCGTGATGCTCGGCTCCCTGCTGGCCGGCTGCGACGAGTCCCCGGGGGAGCTCGTGTTCGTCAACGGCAAGCAGTTCAAGACCTACCGCGGCATGGGCTCCCTGGGGGCCATGCAGTCCCGCGGGAAGAACACGTCCTACTCCAAGGACCGCTACTTCCAGGCCGACGTCGCCAGCGACGAGAAGCTCATCCCCGAGGGCATCGAGGGCCAGGTCCCCTACCGCGGCCCGCTCTCGGCCATGGTCCACCAGCTCGACGGCGGCCTGCGCCAGACCATGTTCTACGTCGGCGCGCACGACATCGCCGAGCTCAAGACCAAGGGCCGGTTCGTGCGGATCACCTCGGCCGGGCTCAAGGAGTCCCACGCGCACGACATCACGATGACCGTCGAGGCGCCCAACTACAAGCGCTGAGCACGGTGCCGCGGGCCCGCGGCACCCGTTCGGAAAGGACCCCATGAGCTACGACATCGAGATCGGCCGGTCGAAGCGCGCCCGCCGCACCTACTCCCTCGACGAGATCGCCCTCGTCCCCTCGCGCCGCACCCGCGACCCCCAGGACGTCTCCACCGACTGGCAGATCGACGCCTTCCGGTTCTCCATCCCGTTCCTGGGCGCCCCCATGGACTCGGTCACGTCCCCCGCGACGGCGATCGCCCTGGGCCGGGCCGGGGGACTGGGCGTGCTCGACCTCGAGGGGCTGTGGACCCGCTACGAGGACCCGCAGCCGGTGCTCGACGAGATCGCCGGCCTGTCGGTCGACGACGCCCCCGCCACGACCCGCCGGATGCAGGAGCTCTACGAGGCGCCCGTGCGCCCGGAGCTGATCACCGCCCGGCTCGCGCAGATCCGGGACGCGGGCGTGATCGTGGCCGGGTCCCTGACCCCGCAGCGCACGGCCGAGCACTACCGGGCCGTCCTGGACGCCGGTGTGGACGTGTTCGTGATCCGCGGGACCACGGTCTCCGCCGAGCACGTCTCCCGCACCCAGGAGCCGCTGGACCTCAAGAAGTTCATCTACGACCTCGACGTGCCCGTCATCGTGGGCGGCGCCGCCGGGTACACGCCCGCGCTGCACCTCATGCGCACCGGCGCGGCCGGCGTGCTCGTGGGCTTCGGCGGCGGCGCGTCCCTGCGCACGCAGACGACCCTGGGCATCCACGCCGCGATGGCGAGCGCGATCTCCGACGTCGCGGCCGCCCGCCGCGACTACCTCGACGAGTCGGGCGGGCGCTACGTGCACGTCATCGCCGACGGCGGGGTCGGGGTGTCCGGGGACATCGTCAAGGCCCTCGCCATGGGCGCCGACGCCGTGATGCTCGGCACCGCCCTCGCCCGGGCCGAGGAGTCCCCCGGCCAGGGCTGGCACTGGGGCGCCGAGGCCCACCACGGGGACCTCCCGCGCGGGCTGCGCACCCGCGTGGGCACCGTGGGCCCCCTGCAGGAGGTCCTCCACGGTCCCTCCCGGCACGTGGACGGGACGTCCAACCTCGTGGGCGCCCTGCGCCGCTCCATGGCCACCACCGGCTACCTGGAGCTCAAGGAGTTCCAGCGCGCCGAGGTCGTCATCCGCGGCTGAGCCGGCCCGGGCCGCGGGCCGCGCCGCGCCGGCGCGCCCCGGCGCGGCCCGGGATTGGCGAACGCCCAGGAAGGCGCACTAGCCTTGACGGGTGCTCAAGACCGCCCTGCGCCCCCGCTCGCTCCTCGTCCTGGTGCTGTGCCTGGGGGCGGCCGTGGCGTTCGTGCTGCTGAGCCAGTGGCAGCTGCGCTCCGGCGAGGAGTCCCGCACGGTGGCCGACCCCGCCAAGGACGTCGCCCGCCCGCTCGCCGAGGCGGCCGGGGCGGGCGCCGCCGTGAGCGCCGCGCAGGCCGACCAGCTCGTCACCGCGACCGGTGCGTACCGGGACGGCTCCACGGTCCTGGTGCCCGGGCGGCTGCAGGACGGCGCCGAGGGCTGGTGGGTCGTCTCCGCGCTGACCCTGCCCGGCACGGCCGGGCAGTGGCCGGCCGCCGGCGGCGACCTCACGGTGGCCGTGGCGCGCGGCTGGACCGCCGACCCCGCCGCGGTGCCGGACGAGCCGGTGGGCGCCGTCGACGTCGTCGGCCGCTACCTGCCCCCCGAGGGACCGCTGCCCGCGCCCGGGCTGCCCCGCGGGCAGGTGGGGTCGGTCTCCCCGGCGCAGCTGACGAACCTGTGGGACGTCCCCGTCTACCCCGGGTTCGTGACCGCGTTCGCGGAGAACCCCGCCGCCGGGGCCTTCCAGCTCGACGACGGCGGCGCCCTCGCCGCGCAGCCCGAGCTGCTGAGCCCGGAGCTGTCGCGGCTCGAGATCGACCAGCAGCCCACGGACGAGTCCGTCGACCTGCTCAACCTCTTCTACGCCGTCGAGTGGGTCGTCTTCGCCGGGTTCGCCCTCTACATCTGGTGGCGGTTCGTGCGCGACGAGCACCTGCGCGGCCAGGACCCCGGCGAGTACTTCTACTTCGACGGCGACTACTTCTACGACGACGCCAGCGGGCGCTACTACTACTACGACCCCGAGGCGGGGGAGCACTACTGGTTCGACGACCAGCCCCGCGGCGCCACCCAGGACAGGACCCAGGACAGGACCGGAGCCCACCATGACTGACCCCACGCACCCGAGCCCCTCGCCCGCCCCGAAGGAGCGCACCGACGGGGTGCGGGTCTCCCTCCCCGAGGACGCCGCGCCGGAGCGCGCCGCGGCCCCCGGCCGCGTGCCCGGCCGCGCCGCCGCCCTCCAGCCGCGCCGCCGCTTCGGCGGCACCGAGGCGCAGATCCGCGGCGCCCTGAAGTTCTACATGGTCTGCGCCTGGATCTCCGGGACGTTCCTGCTGCTGCTCGTCGCGGAGATGATCACCCGCTACGGCTTCGGCCACGACCTCGTCGCCGGCGGCACGGACCAGCTCACGGGCCGGACCGTGCCCCTGGGCTGGCAGAACCTGGAGCTGGAGAACCTCGCGGGCGGGGTGAACATCTCCACCTGGATCCTCATCGTCCACGGCTGGTTCTACGTGGTCTACCTCGTCTCCTGCTTCCGGATCTGGACGCTCATGCGCTGGCCCTTCCCCCAGCTGGTCGTCATGGCCCTCGGCGGCGTGGTGCCGTTCCTGTCCTTCGTCGTGGAGCGCAAGATCCACGCCTCCACCGCCGCGGAGCTGCGGGTGAACCCCCGGGCCGCCAAGCGGTACTGAGCCCGTCCCGCCCCTGGCCTAGACTGGAGGGCGTGACCGAAACACCTGAGACCCGTACCGAGCTGGAGCAACGCCCGGTCCTGGTGGTCGACTACGGCGCGCAGTACGCGCAGCTGATCGCCCGCCGGGTCCGCGAGGCCAGCGTCTACTCCGAGATCGTCCCGCACACCTGGTCCACCGAGCAGATCCTCGCGAAGAACCCCGCCGCGATCATCCTCTCCGGCGGGCCCGCGTCGGTCTACGCCGAGGACGCCCCCCGGCAGGACCCCGCCCTCTTCGAAGCGGGCGTGCCCGTCTTCGGCATCTGCTACGGATTCCAGGCCATGGCCCAGGCGCTCGGCGGGACCGTGGCGCACACGGGCGCCCGCGAGTACGGCGCCACGACCGCGACCACGGTCGGCGCCTCCGAGGCCGCCTCGATCCTCGAGGGCTCGCCCGCCTCCCAGACCGTGTGGATGAGCCACGGCGACTCCGTGGTCGAGGCGCCCGCGGGCTTCGAGGTCCTCGCCTCCACCGAGACCACCCCGGTCGCGGCGTTCGCCGACGAGGACCGCCGGCTCTACGGGGTGCAGTGGCACCCCGAGGTCAAGCACTCCGTGCACGGGCAGAAGGTCCTGGAGCACTTCCTCTTCGACGGCGCCCGCGTCGAGCCCACGTGGTCGACCGGCAACATCATCGAGGAGCACGTCCAGCGGATCCGCGAGCAGGTCGGCTCGGCCTCCGTGATCTGCGGGCTCTCCGGGGGCGTGGACTCCGCCGTGGCCGCCGCCCTCGTCCAGCGCGCCGTGGGCGACCAGCTCACCTGCGTGTTCGTGGACCACGGGCTGCTGCGCGAGGGCGAGGCGGAGCAGGTCGAGAAGGACTTCGTGGCCGCGACCGGCGTGAACCTCTACGTGGCCGAGGAGAAGGAGCGCTTCCTCACCGCGCTCGCCGGCGTCACCGACCCCGAGCAGAAGCGCAAGATCATCGGCCGGGAGTTCATCCGCTCCTTCGAGGCCGCCGCCGAGGAGGTCGCGAAGGCCGCCGCCCGGGAGGGCGAGCCCGTGCGCTTCCTCGTGCAGGGCACCCTCTACCCGGACGTCGTCGAGTCCGGGGGCGGGGAGGGCGCCGCCAACATCAAGAGCCACCACAACGTCGGCGGCCTGCCCGAGGACCTGCAGTTCGAGCTCGTGGAGCCGCTGCGCACCCTGTTCAAGGACGAGGTGCGGGCCGTGGGCCGGGAGCTCGGGCTGCCGCACGAGATCGTCGGCCGCCAGCCGTTCCCCGGCCCCGGGCTGGGCATCCGCATCATCGGGGAGGTCACCGAGCACAACCTCGCCATCCTCCGCCGCGCCGACGCGATCGCCCGGGAGGAACTCACCCGCGCCGGGCTCGACGACGAGGTGTGGCAGATGCCGGTCGTGCTGCTCGCCGACGTCCGCTCGGTGGGCGTGCAGGGCGACGGCCGCACCTACGGCCACCCGATCGTGCTGCGCCCCGTCTCGAGCGAGGACGCGATGACCGCCGACTGGTCCCGCCTGCCGTACGACCTGCTGGCCCGCATCTCCAACCGCATCACCAACGAGGTCGAAGAGGTCAACCGGGTGGTCCTGGACGTCACGTCCAAGCCCCCGGGCACCATCGAGTGGGAGTAGGCCCCGCGCCTGCCCCGCACGGGCGAGGAACCACCAGCTGAGGTCGAGCGGTCCGCGCAGGGCCGCTCGACCGATGCATGACCGGCCCCGGCCGCTGGGCCGGGCGCAGGAGGAGAACCATGTCGATCGGATCCGACCGCACCCCCCGGGAGTCGGACACCCACCCGGAGCGGACCCACCGGGTCTCGCTGCAGCCCTGGACCCGCCAGATGGACGCCTACACCGGGCCGGACACGCTGCTGGACTTCAACCAGGTCGACAACGTCAGCATCGACCTCACCGAGGCGAACTCCTCGGGCCAGGCCCAGCTGCTGATGGGCCGGCCCACCCGCCTGTCCACGATCGTCCACGACCCGCAGGCCTACGGGGTCGCCGCCCGGGCCGCCCGCTCGCTGCGCACCAAGATCCACGAGCTGTCGGTCAACCACGGCCTCGACGCCGCCTACCTCGCCGCCGGCACGGCGTCCTGGCTGGCCCGGCCCCGGGGCTCCGACCCGACGGGCTCGGGGCAGCGGCGCTGGATCGCGCCCGTGCTGCTGGCGCCCATCACCCTCAAGCCGCGCGCCGACCTCGACGACTTCGAGCTCCAGCTCGTCGGCCCCGCCCGGCTCAACCCCGCCATGGTGCGGCGGCTGGCCGCGGACCACGGCGTGGACCTGGCCTCCGGGGAGCTCGCCCGCCTCGCCTACGGGACCCGCCGCCTCGACCCCGCCCCCGCCCTGGAGACGCTGCGCACCGTGGCCGGGGCGGTGCCCGGGATGCACGTCGAGCACAAGCTGCTCGTGTCCACGTTCGCCGACCTCCACGACCGCCCGGCCGACCTGTCGGTCGACGCGCGCACGGCCGTGGTCCGGGACCTCGCCCGGCTCAAGGACTCCGCCGTGGGACGGGTCCCGCAGGTCGAGGAGATCACCGCCACCGCGCCCCCGCTCGACGAGCGCGACCCCGCGGAGGAGCTGCTGCTCGTCGACGCCGACGGCCCGCAGCAGGAGGTGCTGGACCTCGCCGCGCAGGGGCACTCGTTCGTGGTGACCGCCGCACCCGGCACCGGGCAGATCGACACCGCGGTCAACACGGTCGGGACCCTCGTGGCCCGCGGCCGGACCGTGCTGGTCCTGGGCGAGCGGCGCACCACGCTGGCCGCGTTCCGCCGCCGGATGGACGGGCTCGGCCTCGGCACCGCCGTGCTGCCGCTGTCCTCCCAGCTCTCCGACGCCGACGTCGCCCAGCAGCTCATCCGCGCCGTCTCCCGCAACGAGCGCGCGGAGCGCCCCGAGCTCGAGGAGCTGCACGCGACGCTGCGCAGCTGCCGGGACCGGCTCGCCGCGCACGTCCGCTCGCTGCACACCGTCCGGCCCCGGTGGTCAGCCTCCCCCTACCAGGCCGTGCAGGCCCTGGCCGAGCTCACCGCCCGACGCCCCGCCCCCGCCACGCCCGTGCGCTTCCCGCGCTCCGTGCTCGACGGCGTGCACGACCGGGCCGGGATCGTCGCCCGGCTGGAGCGCGCCGCCGAGCTCGGGGCCTTCGACGCGGGCACGCTCGCGGGCCCGTGGAGCGGGGCCCGCCTGGTCAACGACGACGAGGCCGGCCAGGCCCACCGGCTCGCCCAGTCCCTGCTCCTCGAGCTCACCACCCTCGAGACCGGCATGCGCCACGTCCTGGCGACCAGCGGGCTGCGCTCCGGTGCCACCGTGCCCGAGTGGGGCCGGCAGCTGCGCCTGCTCCAGGAGGTCCAGGACTCCCTCACCCGCTTCACCCCGGACATCTACGACCGGCCGGTGACCGACCTGGTCGCCGCGACCGCGGGCGCGGCCTGGCGCCGCGAGCACGGCATCGACATGACGGGGCTGCAGCGCTCGCGGCTGCGCAAGGCCGCCAAGGAGTACATCCGGCACGGGGTCCACCTCTCCGACCTGCACAGCGCGCTGCTGCGGGTGCAGTCGGAGCGGGAGCGCTGGCAGGAGTGGGCGAGCACGCGGCAGCACCCGGCGGTCTCCGACCGGGTCGACGAGGTCGCGGCGGTGCACGCCCGCTTCGTCGAGGACCTCGAGGGCCTGGCCATCGCGCTCGATGGCTCGCCGACGGGCGTGGGCCTGCTCGAGCTGCCCGTGGCGCGCCTGCGGGACGTCCTGGACCGGCTCATCAACGACGAGACCAACCTCGCGACCCTGCCGGAGCGCACCCTCCTGCTGGACGAGCTGCGCGGGCGCGGGATGGGCGAGCTCGTGGACGACCTGGTCCGGCGCACGGTGCCGCGCGAGCAGGTGCCGGCGGAGTTCGACCTCGCCTGGTGGCAGTCCACGCTCGAGGCCATGGCCACCGGCGACGACTTCCCGGCCGTGGCCGACGGCCCCGCGCTGCGCCGGATCGAGTCCACGTTCCGCCGCGCCGACGCCGCCCACGTCGCGTCCGGGGCGGGGCGGCTGCTGTGGGAGCTGGCGGAGCGCTGGCAGCGCTCCGTCCGCCGCTCCCCGCGCGCGGCGGTCGCGCTGCGCACGATGCTGCGGGCGGGGGAGGCCCCCCTCGAGGAGGTCGGCGCCGCCGCCGGGCACCTCGTCCGCTCCCTCGTGCCGGTGTGGACGGCCAGCCCGCTGGTGCTCTCCGCGGCGCTGCCCGAGGACCACGTCTTCGACGCCGTGGTGGTGCTCGACGCCGAGAGCTCCCCGCTCGCGGCCGTGCTGCCCGCGCTGACCCGGTGCGACCAGGTGATCGCGTTCGGCGACCCCCACCTGGGCCGCCCGCAGCCGTTCACCGTGGCGCCCATGGCCGCGACCTCGGCCGGCGCGCAGCCGGTGGTCGAGGTGGACAGCGCCTTCGACGCCCTCTCCCGCGTCGTGCCCGGGCGCAGCCTGCGGACGATGTACCGCTCGATGGACGAGCAGGTCTTCGGCTACCTCAACGAGCAGTTCTACGGGGGCCGGCTCACCCGGCTGCCGCACGGGGACTCCGTGACCGGGACGACCCCCGTGCTCGAGGTGGAGTACGTCCCGGACGGGATCGGTGCGTTGACGGCCGGGATCGAGGGGATCCAGGCACCCGCCGCCGAGGTGCGCCGGGTGGTGGAGCTCGTGTTCGACCACGCCGCCCGGCACCCGAAGCGGTCCCTCGCCGTGGTCACCGCCAGCGCGGTGCACGCGGCCCGGATCGCGGAGGCCGTGCGGCAGCGGATGCGGCAGGAGCCCGCGACCGCGGCCTTCTTCGCCCCCGGACCGGAGTCCTTCCGGGTGGTCGACCTGCACCGGGCGGCGGGGATCGTGCGGGACACCGTCGTCTTCGCCCTCGGCTTCGGCAAGACCGCCAACGGCCGCACCGTGCCCTACCTCGGCGCGCTGTCCGAGAAGCACGGGCGCCAGCACTTCGTGCTCGGCATGACCCGCGCCCGGCACACGACCCGGATCGTGACGTCCCTGCACCCGGACGAGGTGGAGGGCAAGGGCCTCCAGCACGGCGCGCGGGACTTCGTGCGCGTGCTGGCCATGCACCTGGGGGAGTGCGCCGGGCACGCGGTCAGCGCCCGGGACACCCACGAGGACGCCCTCGTGGTCGACCTCGCCCGCCGCCTCGTCGCGCGCGGCGCGTCGGTGCTGCTCGAGTACGCGGGCGTGCTCGACCTGGTCGCCTGGGCGAGCACCGAGTCGATGTCCGCGGGGGCGCTGCTGGGCGGGCGGGACCGCGAGGAGGGACGCCCGCTGCGGATCCCGGTGGCCGTCCAGTCCGACGGCTCGGGCACCGGCCTGTCGGTGCGCGAGCGCTCCCGGCTGCGGCCCCAGCAGCTCGAGCGCACGGGGTGGAACTACCTGACCCTGTGGACCATCGAGGTCTTCACCGACCCCGACACCGTCGCCGAGCTGATCCGCCGCTACCTCGGGCTGCCCGGCGAGGGGAGGGCCTCCCGTGGCCGCTGAGCACGGGCCCCGCCCCGAGCCCCTTCCCGGGGAGCGCCGCGGCACCGGGACCTCCGCCGGACGGCCCGCCGCGCGGCGGGGCCCCCGCCGGGCCACGGGGGGCACGGTCTCCGGGGCGGAGCCGCGCCTTCCCGGGCTGCCCGGGCCCGAGACCGAGACGGGCGAGGAGGCGCGCGAGCGTGCCGGTGAGCACGCCCGGGAGGAGTGGCTCAGGGCCCAGCGCCCTCCGCACTGGGGCTGAGCGGCGCCGGGACGAGGACCACCGTGGTGCGCCCGCCGCCGCCCGCCAGCGTGCGCCCCACGAGCTCCTCCGGGTCGGTCAGCGCTCCCTCCGGGACCAGCCCGTGCGGGTACGCCGCGACCGCCAGCTGCTCGGCCGACACCACTGTGCCCGCCGCGAGCGCCCCGGCGGCCGTGACCACGGGCACGGTGCGGGCCCTCGGCGGGGCCGGGGAGACCACCACGAGCGCCAATGCGAGCCCGAGCAGCCCGGCCACGGCCAGGCGGCGGCGCCGCGACAGGGCGGAGCGCAGGTGCAGGGCCAGGGGATAGCGGCGCCGGGCGGGGCGCGGACGTCGGCTCATGCGCCGACGGTAGGCGCCAGGGCCCGGCGCGGACCGGTCCCGGCTGGGGACGGTCCGGGCGCTCACCGCTCCCCGGGAGGCGGGTGGAGCCCGGACGCCGGGACCGGTGCGGGCCCCGGCACCGGCTCAGGCCGCGGAGCCGCCCGTCCCGGCCCCCGCGGAGGACCCGGCGGAGGCGGCCGCGGGGGCGGGGCCGGAGCTGGGGGAGGAGCCCGAGGAGGCGGGCGCGGGGGACGCGGTGTCGGCGGAGGAGGCCCCGGCGCGGGAGTCGGTCCGGTAGAAGCCGGAGCCCTTGAACACCACGCCCACGGTGTTGAACTTCTTGCGCAGGTCGCCGCCGCACTCGGGGCAGACGGTGAGGGCGTCCTCGCTGAACGACTGGCGGATGTCGAAGGCGTGGCCGCAGTCCTTGCAGCCGTAGGCGTAGACGGGCATGGGTCCTCCTGGGAACGGTCGTCGGGTGCGCCGGCTGGCACTCGAAGGGGTCGAGTGCTGATTCTACCGCGTGCGCGGCGGCGTCCCGGCGCCCAGCGGCTCCGTCCCCTCCTCGGTGAGGGCCAGGGTCACGGGCGCGTCCAGCTCGTCGACCGGCACGGCGCCCGCGGGCAGCACCTCGTCGGCGAACACGCACACCGCGCTCAGCAGCTCGGGGTGGGCCGTGCGGGACAGCCGCGCGAGGAAGCGGTCGTAGTAGCCGCCGCCGAAGCCGAGGCGGGCGCCGTCGTGCGCGACGGCGAGCGCGGGCACGAGCAGCACCCCCACGGAGCGCATGACCTCGATGCCGTGGCGGGCGCCCACGGGCTCGCGCAGCGCCGCGAGGCCGCCCTCCCGCACCGGGGTGTCCGGGGTCCAGCGCGCCCACGAGAGCCGGCGGCCGGGCTCGCACACCGGCACCCACACCCGGTGGCCGCGCCGGTGGGCGGTGGCGAGGGCGCGCTCCAGCGGCGGTTCCGTGGGCATCGGCAGGTACGCGGCGAGGTCCAGGTGCCCGCGCCCGGCCAGCAGCTCCGCGACGTGGCGGTCGAAGCCCACCTCGGCGTGCTCGCGGGCCGCCCGGGAGCGCCGGGCGCGCGCGGCCCGCCGCTCCCGGCGCAACCGGTCCTTCAGCTCCGCGGGGTCGCTCGGGTCCGTCATCGTGGCGCTCGATCCTGGGTCGTCGTCGAGGACCGCACGGGGTCCCCGGGGGCGGGGCCGGCTCGCTGCCGGCCGGGGCACCGCGCCGCCGGCCGGCCGCCGCCGTGCGGCGGGCACCGGTGCTGCGAGGCTAGCCCCGGCCCCCGCGCGGTTCAACCGGACGCCGCCGACAATCCGCTAGCCTGTGCCCATGAGTGGAAACAACAACTGCCGGACGGTCCGGAAGGCCGTCATTCCCGCCGCCGGACTGGGCACGCGCTTCCTGCCCGCGACCAAGGCGATGCCCAAGGAGATGCTGCCGGTCGTGGACCGCCCGGCCATCCAGTACGTCGTCCAGGAAGCCGTCGACGCCGGCCTGCACGACGTGCTGATGATCACCGGCCGCTCCAAGCGGGCCCTGGAGGACCACTTCGACCGCGTCCCGGCCCTGGAGCACCAGCTGGAGGAGTCCGGCAAGACGGAGCTGCTCAAGGAGGTCGAGCACGCCTCCGAGCTCGGCGAGATCCACTACCTGCGCCAGGCCGACCCCAAGGGCCTGGGGCACGCGGTGCTGCGCGCCAAGATCCACGTGGGCGAGGAGCCCTTCGCCGTCCTGCTGGGCGACGACCTCATCGACGCCCGCGACGACCTGCTCACCGAGATGATCGCCGTGCAGCAGCGCACCGGCGGCTCCGTCGTGGCCCTCATGGAGGTCCCCGAGGACCAGATCAGCGCCTACGGCTGCGCCGACGTCACCGTCGTGGACGGGGCGGACTACGTGCGGATCAACGGCCTGGTGGAGAAGCCGGCCCCGGAGGACGCCCCGTCCAACCTGGCCATCATCGGCCGTTACGTCCTGCACCCGGACGTCTTCGAGGTGCTCGAGAACACCGCCCCGGGCCGCGGCAACGAGATCCAGCTCACCGACGCGCTGCAGACCCTCGCGACCCGCGACGGTGAGGGCGGCGGGGTGTACGGGGTGGTCTTCAAGGGTCGGCGCTACGACACGGGCGACAAGCTGAGCTACCTCAAGGCCAACATCATCCTGGCCTCGGAGCGCGAGGACCTCGGCCCCGAGCTGTGCGACTGGCTCAAGGACTACGTCCGGTCCCTGCCCGTGGGCTGAGAGGACACCCCAGCCGTGGCCGGACAGTTCCGGTGGCCCGTCACCGTCTCCTGGGGTGACCTCCGGCTGCGCCCGCTCGGCCGGGCCGACCGCCGGGAGTGGGACCTCGTGCGCCACCGCAACCGCGACTGGCTGGATCCGTGGGAGGCCACGAACCCCGTTCCCGGCGGCGAGGCGCCGACGTTCGGGCAGTTCGTGCGCACCCTCGACCAGCAGGCCAGACAGGGCACGGCGCTGCCGTTCGTGATCACGGAGCGGGCCCCGGGCGCGGACCGGTTCGAGCTCATCGGCCAGCTCACCGTCTCGGGCATCTCCTGGGGCTCGTTCCTCTCCGCGACCCTCGGGTACTGGGTGGACCGGGAGCAGGCCGGCCGCGGCGTGGCCCCCATGGCCGTGGCGATGGCCACCGACTACTGCTTCCAGGGCCTCGGCCTGCACCGGATGGAGATCAACATCCGCCCGGAGAACACGAAGTCCCTGCGGGTGGTGGAGAAGCTCGGGTTCCGGGACGAGGGGCTGCGCAAGGACTTCCTGCACATCGACGGGCGCTGGACGGACCACCGCAGCTTCGCGCTCACCGCCCCGGAGGTGCCCGAGGGGCTGGTCCGGCGCTTCACCGGCTCGGACCGCCCCGCGGTGTGGCAGTGACCGGCGTGTCCACAGGGATGTCCACAGGCTGTCCGGGCGCGGTAGTAGGCTGTCGCTCACGGCCCGACCCCGGGCCCGGACACGCCGGTGCCGCGCGCCGGCGGTTCCCCGCCGCCCGTTCGAGCGCACGTTCGAGCGCACAAGAGGCAGGACCGCGACGATGATCTGGGTGAGCAGCTCGGCCGCGCTGGCCGTGGTGTGCGCCCTGTCCCTGTTCTGGGTCGTCCCGCGCCTGCAGCGTCGCCGCGAGGGCCCCGTCGAGGCCCGGGTCGAGATCGCCGGCACCGATCTCGTCCCGGAGCAGTCCCCGGAGCTGCCCGAGCCGACCTCCCCCGTGTCCCGCCGACGAAGGATCACCATGGCGACCACCGACACCCCCTCGCTGCGCACGGGCAGCGGCACCGCCTCCCGTCCGGGCGCCCTGCGCATCAAGTGGGACCGCGCCGGGATCTTCCTGGGCGGGTGCGCCGCCCTGCTCGCCGCCCTGGTCACGGCCGTGCTGGCGCCGCTGTCCGCCGCCGTGAGCTGGCCGTGGCCCGTGTTCCTGCTCCTGCTGGGCCTCGGCTCCGTGCTGGCCCTGCGCTACCTCGCCGTCCAGGACCGCGCGTCGCGCCGCGCGCCCCGCCCCGCCCGCACGGACACCACGGCCGACCCGCACGCCCCGCGCCAGGACGTCGCCCTGTTCGACAACGAGCACGCCGTCGCGGAGGAGGCCCGGGAGCAGTCCCGCCAGGCCGCCGAGGCGCTCGACCTCCCCGCGCAGCACGAGCAGCCCCAGGCCGACGCCCCCGCCCCCGCTCCGGCCGCGTTCACGGTCGAGGAGCTGCGGGCGGAGGCGCTCAAGGTGGCCCGGGAGTCCGGCGCCGCCGCCCGCACCTGGGAGCCCGTGCCCGTGCCCCGCCCCACCTACGCCGACGCGCCCGTGGTCCCGCGCCCGGAGCCGGAGCCGCTGCCCGTGCCGGAGCAGCCCGTGGCCCGGTCCGCGACGCTCAAGGATGCCGTGCGCACGGGGGAGGAGCGCGGGCGCTCCGCCCTGGACCTCGACGACGTCCTCAAGCGGCGCCGGGCCTGAGCCCCGTCCCCAGCGTCCGCCGCACCCGCCGCACGGCCCCGTCCGGGGCCGTGCGGCGGACCCGTTCCGGGGGCGGGCTCCCCGGTATCATCGCCGCAACAGCCGGGGGACGGTCCCTGCCGCCCTCGGACCCGATCGAGGAGGACTGCCATGGCACCCGTCGCCCACCGCGAGATCGAGCGCAAGTACGAGGTCCCCGAGGGCGCCGAGGAGCGCATCGACTGGAGCGGGCTGCAGGGGTACACCGTGTCCGCCGAGCCGGTCGAGCACCGCATGGAGGCGGTGTACTACGACACGCCAGACATGGCGCTGGCCCGGCGCCTCGTCGCGCTGCGCCGCCGCCGCGGCGGAGCGGACGACGGGTGGCACGTGAAGTTCCACGAGCCGTCCGGGCGCCGCGAGCTGCAGTTCCCCCTGCTGCGCACGCCGGAGCGGATGCCCGCGGCGGTGCGGACGCTGCTCGCGGGGCTGGCCGGCGGTGAGCGGCTGCGTCCCGTGGCGACCCTGCGCACCGTGCGGCGGGTGCTGATGATCGGCGACCCCGCCGGAACCGAGGTCGCCGAGCTCGCCGCCGACGTCGTCGAGGCCGTCGACGAGCGCACCGGCACGGTGCGCTCGTGGTCGGAGTGGGAGGTCGAGCTGGTCGACGGGACCGTCCCCGAGGAGCAGCAGGAGGAGATCTTCTCCGCGGTCGAGGAGGCGGTCTTCGCGGTGGGGGGCAGGCCGTCGACGTCGCGGGCCAAGATCGCCCGCGCCCTCGGCGCCGAGGACGACGACGCGGTGGCCGCCGGGCCCGTCCCGGAGCAGGCCGAGGTCCCGGCGGGGTCCGCCCCGACCGGGGAGCAGGACGAGCGGGACGCGGAGGGCGAGCCGGGGCCGAAGGAGAAGAAGGGGAAGAAGGGGAAGAAGCCGGCGGTCTCCGGGGCGGAGCTGCTCCGGACGGTGCTGGCCGAGCTGGCCGAGCAGCTCGTGCTGTGGGACTTCAAGGTCCGGCTCGAGGTCCCGGACGCCGTGCACCAGATGCGGGTGACGTCGCGGTCGCTGCGCAGCGTGCTGAAGGCGGCGGACCCGTTCCTCGAGGGCGACGTCGCGGAGGACCTGTACGTGCGCCTCCGGGAGCTCGCCCGCACCCTGTCGGCGGCCCGGGACGCGGAGGTGACGGCGCAGCTGCTGCCCGCGCGGGTCGAGGAGCTGGGGGGCCGTGTCGGCCCGGCCCCGGCGGCCGTGCTCCAGCACCGGGCCGAGGAGCAGGCCGAGCTGGCCGCCCGCTCGGTGCGCCGGTCCCTGGCCTCCAAGGAGCACCTGCGGCTACTGGCCGACGTCCGGGAGTTCGCCGCGGCACCGCCCCTGACGGAGCAGTGCGCGGAGCTCTCGGCGCGGAAGGTCGCCAGCACGATGCTGCGCCGGGCGCTGCGCAAGGTGGTGCGCGTGGGCGAGCGGGGCGCGGCGGCGGAGGCCTCGGGCGCCGGGGCGGATGCCGCTCAGCGGCTCGAGCACCTCCACGTGGTGCGCAAGGCGGTCAAGCGGGTCCGCTACGTCGAGGCGGTGCTGGGCGGCTCGGGCTTCCGCGCCGGCAAGTCGGTGCGCCGGGCGGCCGCGGACGCCCGGGAGTACCAGAACGCCCTGGGGCGGATCATGGACGCCGCGGTCGTGGAGGGCTGGCTCGCGCGCACGGCGCAGGCCCTCAGCGGCTCGGGGGAGGACCGCTACGCGGTGGGGCTCCTGCACGGCGCGGAGGTCGTGCACCTGCACTCCGGCGTGGCGGGCGGCGCGGACGTGGTCGGGGTCCTGTTGGCCCAGCTGCGGAAGGACCTCGCCTGAGGTGCTCCGTCCCGGAAGGGACGGAGGGCGGGAAGGGACGGAGGGCGGGAAGCACGGAAGGCCCCGGCGCGAGCCGGGGCCTTCCGTGGGCGTCCGGCGGGCGGACGCGGTGTCGTGGAGCTAAGGGGAATCGAACCCCTGACCTTTTCATTGCGAACGAAACGCTCTACCAACTGAGCTATAGCCCCGGAGCAACCCCTCCATCCTATACGTGCGGGTCGGTTTTCGCATCTCGGGCGCCCGGCGCGCCGGGCGCGGGGAGCGGGCCGGGCCCCGCGCGGTCGGGAGCCGCGCCCGCAGTCGGTAGATTGGCGGCCATGAACGCTGCACCCGGGCACGAGGACCCCACCGACGAGCCCGCCGAGACCCCCGCCCCGAGACCCGCCGACGGCCCCGCCGGGAATCCCGACCACAGCGCCGCCGACGGGCCCGTCCGATCGGCGGACCTGGTCGTGGCGTTCGTCCCCGGGGTGATGCCCGGCAAGTGGTTCTTCCGCTGGCGGGACCGCAACCCCGGCCGGGCCCTCGCGGAGCGGCCGCTCGAGGCGGACACCTGGCGGGACGAGCTGGGGCAGGGCCGCGCCCACGCGTGCTTCGTGCGCCTGCCCGCCCACCCGCGGGCCGGGGTCGACGACCTCGCCGCCCTGCGCCGTGACTTCCGGGCCGTGGAGCTCTACGGTGAGCAGCAGGTCGTGGTGCTGCCCCGCGACCACGAGCTGACCCTGCTCGACGAGGTGCCGGTGGCCGAGCTCGTCGACGAGGTGCTCCTCCAGGAGCCCGCGTCCCTGCCCGAGCGCCAGCAGCTGCGCTCCCCGGAGGCGGTCGCCGCCGACGCGCCCCTGCCGCCGGTGCGCCACGCCAGGGACGCGATCGAGCTCGTGGCCGCCGGGCTGGGCCTGGTCGTGGTGCCCATGTCCGTGGCGCGGCTGCACCACCGCAAGGACCTGGTCCACCGGGTGGTGCCCGACGCCGCGACGGTCCCCGTGGCCCTGGTGTGGCCGCAGGACCTGCCCGAGGAGCAGGAGGAGCTCGTGCAGGACTTCGTGGGCGTGGTGCGCGGGCGCGGGCTGAACAGCTCCCGGGGCACCGGCACGGGCGGGCCGGCGGCGGAGCCGGCCGTGGACCGCAGGCCGGCGAAGGGCGCCCAGGGCGCGCGCGCGTCGTCGTCCTCGGGGCGGGCCGCGCGCCCGGCCGCCGGCGGGCGCCGGGGACCGGGAGGGGGCAGGGCCGGGCGCGGCAAGGCCGCGGGCCGGTCGAAGGGGCGCGGGCGCCGGTGAGCCCGGGCTACTGGCTGACGGCCACCGTGTAGGACCACAGCTCCGAGGAGGTGCCCACGGGGCGGGGCCGGGAGGCGCCCTCCTCGGCGGAGCCGCCGCCGTGGGCGCGGGTGAAGTGCTGCGAGGACGTCCACGCCTGGAACGACTCCTCGTCGGCCCAGCGGGTCAGCACGAGCCACTGGGTGCGCCCGTCGGTGGGCTGCAGCAGCTCGAAGCCCTCGAAGCCGGGGACGCCGGTCATCGAACCGCCGTGGGCCCCGAAGCGCCGGCCGAGCTCGTCGCCGGAGTCGGCGGGGACGGTGATGGCGTTGATCTTGACGATGCTCATGCGTCCGATCCTGGCACATCCCGCCGCACGGCCCGCAGCTGCCCCGTCTCGGGCTGCGCGGGGGCGCCGGGCACCGGCTCCGCCTGCCGCACGACCGTCTGGTTGAGCAGGGGGATGTGCAGGCCCTCGCGGTCGAGCATCTTCTTCATGCGCAGGCGCAGGGCGCGGGCGACGTCCCACTGCTTGAGGGGCACGGTGCGCACGGCGACGCGCAGTGTCACGGACTCGCCGGTGACGGCCTCCACGCCCCAGACCTCCGGGTCCTCGGTGATGAACTCGCCCACCCTCGGGTCGTCGCGCAGCAGGGCGGCCTCGTGCAGGATGAGCTCGCTGAGCAGCTCGATGTTCGTGTCGTAGGGCACGGGGACGTCGAGCACGCAGCGGGCCCAGCCCTGCGACTGGTTGCCGACCCGCAGGATCTCGCCGTTGCGCACGTGCCACAGGGTGCCGTTGACGTCGCGGACCTGGGTCACGCGCAGACCGACGGACTCCACCGTCCCGCTCGCCTCGCCGAGGTCCACGACGTCCCCGATGCCCAGCTGGTCCTCCGCGACCATGAAGATCCCGGAGAGGTAGTCCTTCACGAGGGACTGGGCGCCGAAGCTCAGGGCCACGCCGGCGATCCCGGCGCTGGCCAGGACCGGGCCGATGTCGTAGTCCAGCTCCGAGATGACCATCAGCAGCGCGACGGCCCAGACCACCACCGTTGTCACGGACGACAGGACGGAGCCGATGGTGTGGGCGCGCTGGGCCTGCCGGGCGCCGGCGAGCCCGGCGTCCTCGACCCAGCGCGGCCTGCCGCTCTCGAGCCGGCGCACGATCCGCGAGCGCGTGCCCCTGGCGATCCCCCCGGTGACCCGGCGGATCAGCAGGCGCAGCACCGCGGCGAGCACGGCGGCGCCGAGCAGGACCAGGAGGATCCGCAGCGGCTTGTCGAGCCAGAAGTCCCAGCCCAGGTCCAGGGCCGGCGTCGGGGCGGACAGGGGCAGGCGGGCGGGGGAGCGCATGGAGGAAGCGTAACGAACGCCACCGGCGGATCGCCCCGGGTCACGGCGGGCGCCCGGGGGCGTCGGGCACAATGGTGCCCAGACCCGTGGCGCCGCGCACCCGGCCCGCACGCTCCCGACCCGAGGATCCCATGAGCTCCCTCAGCACCGCCCTGCCCACCGTCCTCGACGCCGCCGCGGAGCCCGCGGGCGAAAGCCTGGGCGGGATCGCCGACTGGGCGGTCGGCGTCATGGAGACCATCGGCGCCCCCGGCGCCGGGCTCCTGGTCGCCCTGGAGAACCTGTTCCCGCCCCTGCCGTCCGAGGTGATCCTGCCGCTGGCCGGGTTCACCGCGAGCCAGGGCAGCTTCACGGTGGGCGGGGCGATCTTCTGGACCACCCTGGGCGCCGTGGTGGGGGCGATCGCGCTCTACTGGATCGGCGCCGCGCTCGGGCGCCGCCGGCTGCGGGCCATCGTGGACCGGATGCCGCTCGTCGACCTGCACGACCTCGACCGCACCGAGGAGTGGTTCGACCGGCACGGGAAGGCCGCCGTCTTCTTCGGGCGGATGATCCCCGTCTTCCGGTCCCTGATCTCGATCCCGGCGGGCATCGAGCGGATGTCCTTCGGGGCGTTCGTGCTGCTGAGCACGGCCGGGTCCCTGATCTGGAACACGGTCTTCGTGCTGGCCGGGTACTACCTCGGCGAGAACTGGCACGTCGCCGAGCAGTACGCCGGCGTGTTCTCGAGGATCGTGGTGGTCCTGGTCGCCGCCTTCCTCCTCTGGTGGGTGGTCAAGCGGGTGCTGCGCAACCGGCGCGGGCTCACCGACGCCGCCCGCCGCGAGCGCGGGGAGCTGTGACGCGGACGGTCACCGCCCCTTCCTGAGCCCGGGACGTGGCGTGGAGGGCGAGCCCGGCCAGGACCATCAGGCCCAGGGGCAGGAGGGCCGCCCCACCGCTGCGGGCGAGGAGAAGGGCCGCCGGGAGCAGAAGAAGACCCGGGACCGCATCTGGTCCCGGGTCTTCCACGGCGCGCGGCGGCACGCCGCACCCCCCATGCTGGGAAGCCCCGGTGGCCGAGGCAAACCGGTGCGGGGCGGCGGTGCGCCGAACGGCCCCGGCGTGCGTTTTCCGGACCGTGCGCCGGCCCGCCGCGGCGTCCCCCGGGCGCCCAGCACGGCGAGGTGTTCCTAGAATGGTCCCCATGAGTCTTCCCATGGACACCCGGGTGGGTGCCTACGCCGTCATCGTCCGGGACGGGGCGGTGCTGCTCAGCCACTGGAACCCCCGCCACCCCACCCTCCGGGGGGCGTGGAGCCTGCCCGGCGGAGGCATGGAGATCGGGGAGCAGCCCGCGCAGACGGCCGTGCGGGAGGTGCTCGAGGAGACCGGGTACACCGTGGAGATCGACGAGCTGCTCGGCGTGCACAGCCGCCACATGGGCCCCGAGGAGCGCATGGACGGGCTCGCCCGCCCCTTCCACGCGCTGCGCGTCGTCTACCGCGCGCACGTCACCGGGGGCACGCTCACCGCGGAGGTGGACGGGACCTCCGACGAGGCGCGGTGGGTCCCGCTCGCCGCGCTGGCGGAGCTGCCGCTCGTGGGTCTCGTGCCCGTCGCGCTCGAGCTGGCGGGGCTGGCACCCGCCGGGGAGCGCCGGTGAGCCGGCGCCGGCCCACCGCGCTGGCCGCGCTGGCCGCCCTCGCGCCGCTCGCCGCGCTGACAGGCTGCGGCGGGGACACCGCGCCCGCCCCGGAGGCGCCCTCGCCCACCGGGTCCGCCGCGGCGCCGATCCGGATCGCCACGGGACCCACCGGGCAGACCGCCGTGCTCGCCCACGTCTACGCCGAGCGGCTGCGCGGGGCCGGCTTCGACGCGAGCGTCGTGGACACCGGCACGGGCCGCTCCGGCCACCTCGAGGCCCTGGAGCGCGGGGACGTCGAGCTCGCCGCCGACTACTCCGGCAACCTCTACCTCCACCTGCGCGCCCCGCGGGCCGTGGGCCCCGGGGCCGCCCCCACGCCGAGCCCCGGGGCCACCGCGCCCTCCGCGCAGCGCACCACGCCACCGGACCGCGGTCTCGCCGAGGACCTCTCCGAGCTGCTGGGCCTCGGCGGCGAGGGCGCCGGCGACGAGGACGTGCTCGGTGGCGTCCGCGACGTCCTCCCGGAGGGGCTGCAGATGCTCGAGCCCGCCCCGGCCGAGAACAGGATCGCGGTCGTCGTGACCCGGGCCACCGCCGTCGAGCACGGGCTCGAGGACCTCGAGGACCTCGGACCGGTCTGCTCCGCCCTCGACCTCGGCGCGGACCCCGACTTCGCCGCGAGGCCCTACGGCTCCGAGGGCCTGGAGGACGCCTACGAGTGCGTGCCCGAGGACGTCGTGCCCTTCGCCTCGACGGGGGAGCTCGTCACCGCGCTGCTCGCGGACGACGTCCAGGCCGCGGCGCTGTTCACCGCCTCCCCGGCGATCGAGGACAACGGGCTCGTGGTCCTCGGGGACCCCCTCGACAACTTCGTGCCCCAGCGGGTGGTGCCCGTGGGCGCGGAGGACCTCCCGGAGGCCGCGGTGCAGGTCGTCGACGAGGTCTCCGCCGGGATCGACACCGACGACCTCGTGCTCATGACCCGGATGACCACCGCCCGGGACCCGTACACGCCCGAGGAGGCCGCCCGCTACTGGCTCGACGGCGACGACGACACCTGAGGGCTCCCGGCGCGCGGGCCGCCCGGAGGTAGGGTGGAGCGCATGGCAGTGGTGAAGCAGTCCGACAAGCTCAAGAACGTCCTCTACGACATCCGTGGCCCCGTGCTGGAGCAGGCGGAGCGGATGGAGGCCGAGGGCCACCGGATCCTCAAGCTCAACATCGGCAACCCTGCCCCGTTCGGTTTCGAGGCCCCGGACGCGATCCTCGTGGACATGATCAAGAACCTGCCCAACGCGCAGGGCTACTCCGACTCCCGGGGCATCTACTCGGCCCGGACCGCGGTGGTGCAGTACTACCAGACGCGCGGGATCATGAACCTCGACACCGACGACGTCTACCTCGGCAACGGGGTCTCCGAGCTGATCACCATGTCCCTGCAGGCCCTGTGCAACCCGGGCGACGAGATCCTCGTCCCGTCCCCGGACTACCCCCTGTGGACCGCGTCCGTGGCCCTCGCCGGCGGCACCCCCGTGCACTACCGCTGCGACGAGGACAACGACTGGAACCCGGACCTCGAGGACCTCGCCGCGAAGATCACCCCGCGCACCCGCGGCATCGTGATCATCAACCCGAACAACCCGACCGGCGCGGTCTACTCCCGCGAGGTGCTGCAGTCGATCGTGGACCTCGCGGCCGAGCACGAGCTGCTGCTGTTCTCGGACGAGATCTACGAGAAGATCACCTACGACGGCGCCGAGATGATCAACACCGCGACCCTCACCGGCGAGGACGTGCTGTGCCTGACGTTCTCCGGGCTGTCCAAGGCCTACCGGGTGGCCGGGTACCGCTCCGGGTGGCTGGCCATCACCGGGCCCAACTGGAAGGCCGAGAGCTTCATCGAGGGGATCAAGCTGCTGGCCAACATGCGCATGTGCGCCAACGTCCCCGCCCAGCACGCCATCCAGACCGCCCTGGGCGGCTACCAGACGATCAACGACCTCGTCCTGCCCGGCGGACGGCTCAAGGCCCAGCGCGACCTCGCCCACCGGAGGCTCAACCAGATCGACGGGGTCAGCTGCGAACAGGCGGACGGCGCCCTGTACCTGTTCCCCAAGCTCGACGTCGAGAAGTTCGGCATCGTCGACGACGAGAAGTTCGCGCTGGACCTGCTCAAGGAGCAGAAGATCCTCGTCACCCACGGCCGCGCCTTCAACTGGCCCGAGCCCGACCACTTCCGGCTCGTGACCCTGCCGTCCGTGGAGACCCTCGGCACGGCCCTGGACCGGATCGAGGAGTTCCTCAGCAGCTACCGCCAGTGACCGGCCCGCCGCCGGCGGACGGACCCACCAGGAGGACCGCGATGACCACCACCCCGAGGCGCCCCGGCGCCGGGTTCGACCAGGACGTGCGCTGCCTGCTGCGGGCGGGCCCCGGGCTGTCCCTCGCCGCCGTGGACACCGGGTCGACCCCCGGCTTCTCCGGCGGCAAGACGGCCGGCGAGGCGCTGCGCTCGGCGCGCAAGGGGGAGCTGGCCGACCTGCAGCGGCTGCTCTACGCCAACGCCACGGCCGCCGACGCCCCCCACCGGCTGCTGCTCGTGCTCCAGGGCATGGACACCTCCGGCAAGGGCGGGATCCTCACGCACGTGCTCGGCGGGCTGAACCCGCACGGCGTGCACACCCACGGGTTCGGCCGGCCGACCGAGGAGGAGGCGGCCCAGCACTTCCTGCACCGCGTGCGCCGGCAGCTGCCGCGCCCGGGCGTCATCGGCGCCTTCGACCGCTCCCACTACGAGGACGTCCTCGTGCCCGTGGTCCACGGCATGCTCCACGGCGAGCGGCTCGAGCACCGCTACGCCGAGATCCGCGCCTTCGAGCAGGAGCTCGCCCTGGAGGGCGCGGTCGTGGTGAAGGTGTTCCTGCACCTGGGCCGGGACGCCCAGCGCAAGAACCTGCTGGCCCGGCTCGACGACCCGGCCAAGCGGTGGAAGTACGACCCCGCCGACATCGACGCGCGCCGGCGGTGGGACGCCTACCGGGCCGCCTACGAGGGGGCGATCCGGGCCACCGACGCGCAGCACGCGCCCTGGTACGTGGTGCCCACGGACAAGAAGTGGTACGCCCGGGCCGTCGTGCAGGACCTGCTGATCTCCGCCCTCACGGACCTGGGCCTGGACTGGCCCGAGCCCTCCTACGACGTCCTGGAGCAGCGGCGCCTCCTCGCCCGGGGCTGAGCCGGCCCCGGCTCAGCCGTCCTCGCCGGGCTCCCCGCCGTCGGCGTCCGCCCGGCGGGCCCGGGCGGCGTCGAGGCGCTCCCGCGCCCCGTCCAGCCACTGCTCGCACCGCGCCGCCAGCGCCTCGCCGCGCTCCCACAGGGCCAGGGACTCCTCGAGGGACGTGCCGCCTGCCTCCAGGCGGGAGACGACCTGCACGAGCTCCTCGCGGGCCTGCTCGTAGCCCATGGCCGCGATGTCGGACAGGTCGGGTGCTGCGGGGTGGTCGGCGCTCGCCATGGGTGCGGCCTTTCTGCGGCTGGTCTGTTGCGTGCCGCGCCGTCGGTGGAGCGGAGCCGGCGCGGGTCCGGCCCCATTGTCCCACCCCGGCCCGGCGGGCGCCGCCGTGCGGCCGCCGGGCCGGGGCCGTCCTGCCCGGGCGGCGGCTCCGGGGCTCAGGCGTCGCCGGGACGCTGGCCGGGACGGCGCGCGGAGACCGTCTCGGTCCGCACGCCCAGCTCCCCGGCGGCCAGGCGCACGCCCAGCCGGTCGCCCTCGCGCACCCCGGACGCGTCGGTGACCACGGTCCCGGACGCGTCGAGGACCACGGCGTAGCCGCGCTGCAGGGTCTCCTGCGGGGACAGGGCCCGGACCCGGGCGCGCAGGTGGCGCACGGCGTCCCGGTCCCGCAGCGTGCGGGCGTCGACGGCGGACAGCGCCCGGGAGCGCAGCCGGTCCACGTCCTCCTCGCGCAGCAGGATCATGTCCTGCGGCTGGGCCAGCGCGGGCCGGGAGCGCACCCCGGCGAGGCCCGCGGCCTCCCGGTCCAGGAACGTCCGCACCGCCCGGTCCAGGGACGCCCGGGCGCGGGCGACGCCGCCCCGCTCCTCGACCACGTCCGGGACGACCCGCTTGCCCGCGTCTGTGGGGGTCGAGGCCCGCAGGTCCGCGACCCAGTCCAGCAGCGGCTGGTCGTTCTCGTGGCCGATCGCGCTGACCACGGGCGTCCGGGCGGCGGCCACGGCCCGCACCAGGGACTCGTCGCTGAAGGCGAGGAGGTCCTCGAAGGAGCCGCCGCCGCGGGCGATGACGATGACGTCGACCTCGGGCAGCCCGTCGAGCTCCTGCAGGGCCGCGGTCACCGCGCGCACGGCCCCGGCGCCCTGCACCGCGACCTCCCGGACCTCGAAGTCCACCGCGGGCCAGCGCAGGGACGCGCTGCGGATGACGTCCTTCTCGGCGTCGGAGTTGCGCCCCGTCACCAGGCCCACCCGCCGGGGGAGCAGGGGCAGCGGCTTCTTCCGGGCGGCGTCGAAGAGCCCCTCCTCGGCGAGGGCGCGGCGCAGCCGCTCCAGCCGTTCCAGCAGGTCGCCCAGCCCCACGGGGCGGATGCCGTGCCCGAGCATCGACAGCCGGCCCGTCTTCGTCCAGAAGTCCGGCTTGAGCTGGGCCACCACCCGCATGCCCTTCTCGAGCGGGCGGTCCAGGTGCGCCGTCTCGTTGGCGAACAGGGTCACCGGCACGGAGATCTCGGCGTCGACGTCGCGCAGGGTCACGTACGTCACCCGGGCGCGCTGGTTCAGCTCGATGATCTGGCCCTCCACCCAGGTGGGGGCGCAGCGCGCGATGTAGGCGTGCAGGTTCTCGGAGAGCAGCCGCAGGGGCCACGGGTTCTCCGGGGTGGTCCGGTCCGCCCGCGCCGGGACCTGCCGCGCGCCGTCCCCCTGGGCCTCCTGCTGGGGCTCGAGATAGCTCATGGTCCATGCTTACCACTCGTGGCGGACGCCCGCGCGGGGCCGCCGCCGTGCTTAGAGTGGGACCGTGACTTCCTCCCGCGCCGCCGCCCCCCGCCCCCCACGACGTGCCGCGGCCGCCGTGCGCACCGGCCTCGGCGCGGCCCTGGCCCTCCTCACGGCCGGGCTCGTGTCGGTGCTCGTGCCCCTGCACTGGGCCGCGGACACGGTCGTCTCCCAGCAGGGCTTCACCCGCGTGGTGGGCACCCTCTCCGAGGACCGGCAGTTCCAGGAGGCCCTCGCCCGCACGGCCGTCAACCGCGCCGCCGACACCCTGCTGGGGGAGCGGAGCACGGGCATCGCCTTCGTGGACCGCCTCGTCCAGGACGCCGCCCGCCGGGCCGCCGACGTCGCGGCCGGCCTCTCCTCCCAGCCGGCCTACCAGCAGGCCTGGACCCAGGCGCTGATCCGCACGCACGAGGCGAACGTGCCCGCCGACGGCGCGGTGGCGGACGCGCCCCAGCACCTCGTGCTCGAGCTGCAGCCGCTGCTCGAGGCCGCCGACGGCGCCGTCCAGCAGTCCGTGGGCGTCGACCTGGGCCTCGCCGAGCGCCAGGGCAGCATCACCGTGCCCGGCAGCAACACCGGGCGGCTCGTGGAGGCCGGGACGCGGCTGACCGGCCTGGCCGTGCCCCTGAGCTGGGCCGCCGGGGTGCTGGGGCTCCTGGCGCTGCTCGTGGCCCGCCACCGCTTCGCCGTCCTGGCCGTGCTGGGCCTCGGCACCCTGGCGGGGCTCGCCGTGGTGTGGGCGCTCGTGCAGGAGGCGCTCCGCCGGGCGGCCGGCCCCCTCGGGGCCGACCCCCTCGTGTGGCTGGTCTCCGACCGGGTGCTCGACCTGCTCACCGGGTCCCTGGCGCAGTGGATGACCACGGCGGCGTGGGCCGCGGGGATCACGGGCGCCGTGGGGGTCGTCGGCGCCGTCGTGGTGTCGTCCGCCTCACGGCGCCGGCGCCGGTCCACCGCGTAGCATGGACTCCATGCCCACGACCGTTGCCCTCTCCATGCCCACCGTCCCCCGACAGCGGCGCTCCCCCGAGGACGTGGCCGCCGCCGCCCCCGTCGAGGGCCCCCGGCGGGTCCTCCTCGCGTCCCCCCGCGGCTACTGCGCCGGGGTGGACCGCGCCGTGATCGCCGTGGAGAAGGCGCTCGAGCACTACGGGGCCCCCGTGTACGTGCGCAAGGAGATCGTGCACAACAAGTTCGTGGTCAGCACCCTCGAGGAGCAGGGCGCCGTCTTCGTCGACGAGACCGACGAGGTCCCCGCGGGGTCGCTGCTGATCTTCTCCGCCCACGGCGTCTCCCCGGCCGTCGTGCAGTCCGCCCAGGACCGCGAGCTGCGCACCATCGACGCCACGTGCCCGCTCGTCACCAAGGTGCACCGGGAGGCCGTGCGCTTCGCGAAGAGCGACTACGACATCCTGCTCATCGGCCACGACGGCCACGAGGAGGTGGAGGGCACCGCCGGGGAGGCCCCCGAGCACATCCAGGTCGTCAACAGCCCCGACGAGGTCGACCAGGTCGTCGTCCGGGACCCCGACAAGGTCGTGTGGCTGTCCCAGACCACCCTCAGCGTGGACGAGACCATGCAGACCGTCGAGCGGCTGCGCGAGCGGTTCCCCTCCCTGCAGGACCCGCCCAGCGACGACATCTGCTACGCGACCTCCAACCGGCAGGCCGCCATCAAGCAGATCGCCCCGGACGCCGACCTCGTCATCGTCGTGGGCTCCGCGAACTCCTCCAACTCCGTGCGCCTCGTGGAGGTCGCCCTCGAGTACGGCGCCCGCCGGGCCGAGCGCGTGGACTTCGCCAACCAGGTCGACGAGTCCTGGTTCGAGGGCGTCGCCACCGTCGGCGTGACCAGCGGGGCCTCCGTCCCCGAGGTGCTCGTCCAGGACGTGCTGCGCCTGCTCGAGCGCTACGGCTACGGGACCGTCGAGGAGGTCGTCACCGCCCAGGAGGACGTGCTGTTCTCCCTGCCCAAGGAGCTGCGCGCCAAGCTGGCCGAGGCCGGGGACGACTCGCGGCGCCTCGGCGGCCGCGGCGCCCGCCCCGCCCGCTGACCCGCGGGCCCGCCCGGGGCAGGGCTCACAGCCACCCGTTCTCCAGCGCGGCCCGGCACGCCTCCGCGCGGTTGGAGGTGTGCGTCTTGCCGATGGCGCTGGAGAGGTGGTTGCGCACCGTGCCGGGGGACAGGTGCAGCAGGGCGGAGACGTGCTTGACGCTCGACCCGTCCACCGCGGCGCGCAGCACCTCCTGCTCCCGGGCGGTCAGCGGGTTGGGCCCGCCCGCCAGGCTCTCCTCGGCGAGGCCGGGGTCCAGCACCCGCAGCCCGGCGTGCACCCGGCGCACGGCCTCCGCCAGCTGCGCGGCCGGGGTGTCCTTGACCACGAACCCGAACGCCCCGGCCTCCACCGCCCGCCGCAGGTAGCCCGGACGCCCGAAGGTCGTGACGATCAGGCAGCGGCACCCGGTGCCCGCCGCCACGACCTGGCGGGTCGCGGCGATGCCGTCCAGCCCCGGCATCTCGATGTCCAGCAGCGCGACGTCGGGACGGTGCTCCCGCACGGCGCCCAGGACCTCGTCCCCGGCCGCGACCTGGGCGACGACCTCCAGGTCGTCCTCCAGCTCCAGCAGCGCCGCCAGGGCGCCGCGGACGAGGTGCTGGTCGTCGGCCAGCAGCAGCCGCACGGGAGGGCTCACGGGACGCGCACCTCCAGCACCGTGCCCTCACCGCGGTCCCCGGCGCGCAGGCGGACCGTGCCGCCCGCCTGCGCGACCCGCTCACGCAGCCCGCGCAGCCCGTTGCCCTCCGGGCCCAGGACGCCGTCGCCGTCGTCCGTGACCGTCAGCGTGGTGGGCGTCCACCGCACGGTGCAGCGGGAGGCGTGGCTGTGCCGGACCACGTTGGTCACGGCCTCCCGCAGCGCCCAGGCGAGGACGCCGCGCCGGGGTCCGACCACCGCCTCGGGCCGCCCCGCGACGTCGGCCTCGATCCCCGCGGCCCCCAGTGCCGTCCTCGCGGCCTCGGCCTGCTCGGCGAGGTCCGGGGTGCGCAGCCGGCCCACGGTCGAGCGCACCCCGGCCAGCGACTCCCGGGCCAGGCCCAGCACGTCGTCGAGCTCGGCGCGGGCCCGCTCCGGCTGCGCGTCGAGGACGCGGCGCGCGAGCTCCGCCTTGAGCGCGATGACCGTCAGGGAGTGGCCCAGGACGTCGTGGACGTCCCGGGCCACCTCCTCCCGCTCCCGGGCGAGCGCCAGCTCGGAGGCCAGCGCGGCGTGCTGCTCGTCGCGGTGCACGGCGAAGCGCATGCCGCCGACGACCGCGGTGGAGGTGAAGTACATGGTGAGCACCCACCCGCTCGAGGGCGGCAGCAGACCGCCCAGGACCACGCAGGCCACGGCGGCCAGGAGCACGGCCAGGGCCACCAGCGCCGGGCGCAGCGGCAGCCGGAACGCCCACAGGGCCGCCAGGTGCGGGGCCATGACGAACGCCCACACGCCCACGGCGGGCACGCTCAGCAGGACCAGCCCCACGAGCACGCCGCACCAGGCGAGGGTGTTCCCCGGCTCGCCGCGCACCGGCAGGAGGCCGGGGTTGCGGAAGGCCAGGGAGTAGACGACGGCGAAGCCCACCAGGGCCAGGCCCGCCAGCACGCGCGCCGGCGTGCCGGCGGGGGAGCCCACCAGGGCGCCCGCCGGCAGGACGAGGAAGACCAGCCAGACCGCGGCGAACCACCACGAGGGGTCCTCCGCGGGCAGGCTCCCCGGGGCCCGGCGCTGGCCGGAGCGCTCGCCGGTCATCGCCGGCTCGTTCCGCGGCGGGCCACCAGCAGCGCCGTGGCCGCGAACACCACTGTCCATGCGACCACGTTTACCACAGGGACCCACAGGGGGTCCGTGACCGGGGCCGCGCCCGCGCCGGCCACGGGGAGCGCGCCGCCGGTCACCGGGTACCGGGCCAGCGCCATCACGCCGTACACGGGGGTGAAGCGGCTGAACCCGAGCAGGCCCCCGGACAGGGGCACGAACGCGTTGCCCAGGAAGGCCAGGACCACGAGCATCCCGGAGGCGGCGCCCACGGCGGCCTCGGAGCGGAAGAGCAGCCCCACGGTCAGGCCGTAGAGGGCGAAGACCACGGACCCGCCCACGGCCAGGAGGGCGGTGGCCAGCCAGCGCCCGGCCCCGTCGATCTGCGCGTTGGTGGCCCACCCCACGAGGTGGACGACGAGGACGGGCAGCGCGGCGACGCAGAGCGCCACCGCCGCCTTGCCGGCGACGTAGCCGCCCCGGGTCAGCGGGGTCAGCGCCAGCTGGCGGCCCCAGCCCTGGCTCTGCTCGACGGCGGCGCTGCCGGCGAGCGAGGCGGTCGCGGTGATCGCCCCGTAGGCGGCCATCGAGACCATGGTGTGGGCGGAGACGTTGCCGTGGCCGACGGACCGGTCGGCCCACTCCTGGATCGCCCCGAACATGAGGAACAGGGCGGCGGGCAGCAGGACGACGAAGACCGTGCTGGAGACCATCCGGACGTTGCGGCGCAGGTCGTGGAGGACGTAGGCGAGGTTCATGACGGGCTCCCGGTGGGCTGGAGGAGCTCGCCGCCGGCGGGCTCCGCGGAGGTCAGGTCGAGGAAGGCGGCCTCGAGGGACGGGCCGCCGACCTCCAGCCCGGACGCCGCGGTGCGGGTGAGCAGGTGGCGGCACAGCGCGTCCGGGTCGGTCGTGGTCAGGACCACGCGGGCGCCGTGGCGCCGGACGGAACTGACGTGGGGCAGGTCCGCGGGGTCGGCGTCGTCGGTCCAGTGCACGCTCACCGTGCGCCGGGTGGCGCGGGCACGGACCTCGTCCGTGGGCCCGTCGGCGACGATCCGCCCGCCGGCCATGACCACGACCCGGCCGGCGAAGGCGTCGGCCTCCTCGAGGTGGTGCGTGGCGAAGAGCACGGTGCGGCCGCGGTCGGCCTCGGCGTGCATCGTCGCCCAGAACGCCCGGCGGGCGGCGACGTCCATCCCGGCCGTCGGCTCGTCGAGCACCAGCAGGTCCGGCTCCGGCAGCAGGGCGAGGGCGAAGCGCAGCCGCTGCCGCTGCCCGCCCGAGCACTTCGAGACCCGGCGGCGGGCGAGGTCCTCGAGACCGGCCCGGGCCAGGACCTCGGCGACCGGCGCGTGGTGCGGGTGCAGGGCGGCGATCATCCGGACGGTCTCCGCCACGGAGAGGTCCTCCAGCAGGCCCCCCGTCTGCAGCACCGCCGAGACCCGCCCCTGGGCCACGGCCCGGCGGGGCGGCAGCCCGAGGACCCGGGCGGTGCCCGCCGCGGGGCGGGCCAGGCCGAGGACGACGTCGAGGGTCGTGGTCTTGCCCGCGCCGTTGGTCCCCAGCAGGGCCACGACCTCGCCCCGCCGGACGTCCAGGTCGATGCCCCGCACGGCGCGGACGGTGCCGTGCGGGGTGCGGAAGGTCTGGGTGAGCCCGGCCAGCTCGATCGCCGGTCCGGGGGCTGGTGCGCTCGTCATGGCCCGATCGTGCCGCCGCCGCCGCAGGGGCAGAAGCACCGGATGTCACGGTCCTCCCATGACATCTGTCACGGGTGCCCGGGCGGACGGGGGGCGTGGGCGCCGGCGGGTAGAATGGTCTCCCGTGGCTCTTACTATCGGAATCGTCGGACTGCCCAACGTCGGCAAGTCCACCCTCTTCAACGCGCTGACCCGCAACACCGTCCTGGCGGCGAACTACCCGTTCGCGACCATCGAGCCGAACATCGGCGTGGTCAACCTGCCGGACCCGCGCCTGGAGCGGCTCGCGGAGATCCACGGTTCCGAGCGCATCCTGCCGGCCACCGTCTCCTTCGTGGACATCGCCGGCATCGTCAAGGGCGCCTCCGAGGGCGAGGGGCTGGGCAACCAGTTCCTGGCGAACATCCGCGAGGCGCAGGCGATCGCCCAGGTGGTGCGCGCGTTCGACGACCCCGACGTGATCCACGTCGACGGCAAGATCGACCCCGCCTCCGACATGGAGACCATCAACACCGAGCTGATCCTCGCCGACCTGCAGACCCTCGAAAACGCGATCCCGCGCCTGGAGAAGCAGGTCAAGATCAAGAAGGCCGATCCCGCCAAGCTCGCCGCGATGCAGCAGGCGCAGGCGGTCCTCGAGCGCGGCGACACCGTCTTCGCGGTGGCGCAGAAGGAGAAGCTCGACGTCGACCAGCTGCGCGACCTGAGCCTGCTCACCGCCAAGCCCTTCATCTACGTCTTCAACGCCGACGACGGGGTGCTCGCCGACGAGGAGAAGCAGCAGCAGCTGCGCGATCTCGTGGCCCCCGCCGACGCCGTGTTCCTGGACGCCAAGCTCGAGTCCGAGCTCGTGGAGCTCGACGAGGAGGAGGCCCGGGAGATGCTGGAGATGTCCGGGCAGGACGAGGCCGGCCTCGACAAGCTCGCCCGCGTGGGCTTCTCCACCCTCGGGCTGCAGACGTACCTCACCGCCGGGCCCAAGGAGTCCCGCGCCTGGACCATCCCCGTGGGCGCGACCGCCCCGCAGGCGGCCGGCGTGATCCACACCGACTTCGAGCGCGGGTTCATCAAGGCCGAGATCGTCTCCTTCGAGGACCTCGACGCCGCCGGCTCCATGGCCGAGGCCAAGGCCGCGGGCAAGGTCCGCATCGAGGGCAAGGACTACGTCATGCGCGACGGCGACGTGGTGGAGTTCCGCTTCAACGTCTGAGCGGGCCGGGCGACCCGCGCTGGTGCGCGGGTCATTCGGGCTGAGGTCGCCGGCGGTTCTGCTTGGTCTCGGAGCGCCGACGTTTTCCCTCGATCCGCCGGCGCCGCGAGCCGGTCGTGGGCCGGGTCGGTCGGCGGACGGGAGCCGGGACCAGTGCGTCGCGCAGCAGGGCGGCCAGCCGCTGTCTCGCCGCAGTCCGGTTGCGTCGCTGCGAACGGTGCTCCGCGGCGCTGACGGTGAGCACCGTGCCCGACAGCCTCCCGGAGAGCCGGTCGAGGACGAGCTCGCGCTGGACGTCGCTCAGCGCGGTCGTCGTGCCCAGGTCGAGGGCGAGCTGCACCCTGGAGTCGGCGGTGTTGACGCCCTGGCCACCGGGGCCCGAGGCGTGGGAGAACTGCTCGACCAGCTCTCCCGCCGGCACCCTCAGGCCGCGGGGCACGCCGGGCCCCGGCGGCACCTGCAGATCATCCACACGATGATTGTGCCGCAACCGCGGCGAGGGCGCCGCCGGACCCGGTCGGAGGTCACCGGAGCCGAGCGCTCCGCCCCGTCCTCCGCGCGCCCGACCAGCTGGAACCCGTGGGGACCGGCGACTGCCGGCGGGCACCGACGAACGAGCGCCGCGACATCTGGCGGAAGTCGTCGCTGTGGCGCACCGTGATGTGGGGCATCATGGGTCCCGGTTTCACCGTGCCGCTCGCCGGGGCTCCTCCCGGCCACCGCGCACGGACCGCGACGAGAGGAAGTGGGCGTCATGACCGACCGGCTCACCGTGGGCGTACTGGGCACCGGGATCATGGGCGCGGCGATGGCCCGCAACCTGGCCCGGGCCGGGCACGCCGTCCGGGCCTGGAACCGCACCCGGGACAAGGCCGCACCCCTGGCCGAGGACGGCGTGCACGTCGCCGAAACCCCCGCCGAGGCCGTGTCCGGCGCCGACGTCGTGCTCACCATGCTCCACGACGGCGCGGCGGTGGCCGAGGTGATGGACCGGGCCGCTGCCGCCCTGCGCCCGGGCGCCGCCTGGGTGCAGTCCACGACCGTGGGCGTGGGGTCCGTGGAGGAGCTGGCGGGTCTGGCCCGCGGGCACGGGCTGGTGTTCTTCGACGCCCCCGTGCTGGGCACCCGCCAGCCGGCCGAGGCGGGCCGGCTCACCGTGCTGGCCGCCGGCCCGGGCGAGCACCGGCCGGCCGTGGCGCCCGTGCTCGACGCCGTCGGCTCCCGCACCGTGTGGACCGGCGAGGACGGCGGGGCGGGCAGCGCGACGCGCCTGAAGCTGGTGGCCAACAGCTGGGTGATCGCGGTGACCGGCGCCGCGGGTGAGGTGCTGGCCCTGGCCCAGGCCCTGGACGTGGACCCGCAGGACTTCTTCGACGCCATCGCCGGCGGCCCGCTCGACATGGGCTACCTGCACGCCAAGGCCGCCCTCGTCCTGGAGGACCGCCTGTCGCCGGCCGACTTCGCGGTGGAGACCGCCGCCAAGGACGCCCGCCTCATCGTGGAGGCCGGCCGCGAGCACGGCGTCCGTCTGGACGTGGCCGCCGCCGGGGCGGAGCGCCTGGCGCGCGCGGCCGCCCGGGGCCACGGCCGGGAGGACATGGCTGCCGCCTACTTCGCGAGCTTCGACGAACCCCCGGTCCCGTGAGGGCGGGCGCCGGCCGCCGGCGCGCTCACTGATCAGCAGCAGCAATCCCGCGCCGGGCCCGGGCGCTCAGCTGTCGTGCCCGGACTCCGGCTGAGGGGCCGCCGTGGCCTCGACGTACTCGTCGACGTCGACGAGCACCGCTCCTCCGGCCTGCGCCACGTGCAGGGCGACGGCGAGGCTCTCGACGTCGTCCTCGGCGAGGGGCTCGGCGGGGAGGGCGAGCTCGTAGCGCTCCTCGCCGTCGACGACGACGGGCGTGATCCGGGCGGACCCCGTGGTCAGGTCGACCACGGTGGGCGGGGCGGCCCCGGGCTCCTCCGGGAGGGCGCTCGGGTCGTGGGGGGTGGCAGAGAGGTCCATGCGTTCCGTCCTGTCGCTCGGGAATGCCGTCAGCCTACTGGCTGTTCGTCCCCGCGCAACGGATCGGCCCACGGGCACCGCCGTGTCCTGCGCAGGCCCTCCCGCGGGGTTCCCGCTACCCGCCACCGGGGCTGCGCTCCGGCCCGGGGACGTCCGGGGCCGGAGCGGCGGAGCCGGTCTCGACCTCCGACGGCTCCGTGGTGGGCGTCGGCGACGTCGTGGGGGAGGGGCTGACGGACACGGGGGCCGAGGAGGCGGGCGAGGAGTCCTCCCCGGCCCCGCCCGGATCGTCGCACCCGGTCAGGGCGAGCGCGAGCAGGGCCAGGACGGGGACGGTGGTGCGCATGGGGCGGCCTTTCCGTGCGGGGCGGTGCCGGGTGGTCCGTGGTGGCGGAGAGGCCCGGGGGGGGGGCCGGGGGGGGGGGGCCGGGGGGGGGGTGGGGGGGGGGGGGGGGGG
>NZ_JAMBOG010000028.1 GCF_023715525.1 Kocuria rosea
GCCGCCTCCAGCACGGAGGCGGCCGGCCGCCGTCGTCGGGGAGCCGGGAACGGGTGCTAGCCGGGAGCGTCGAGGAACCGCCGGACGGCGGCGGGCAGGCCCGGCTCCGCCGGGGTGCCGAGGTGGCCGCGGCGCGGGTACAGCACGACCCGGCCGTCCGGGGCGCGCCGTGCGGTCTCGGTGAACAGCCACGTGCCGTAGCCGGCGTCCCGCCCGCCGCCGACGACGAGCAGCGGGCACTGCAGGCCGTGGAGCCTGTCGCCGGCGTCGAAGGCGTCCTCGGCCGCGAGCGTGGCCAGCAGGTCCGAGCCGCCCCCGCCCAGGACGCGGCGCCCGAGCAGCCAGCCGAGCGCCCCGAGCGGCAGCCCGGTGGCGGGGCCGGCGGCCATGCCCCGCAGGAGCCGCGCGGAGGCGCGGCGGACCCGGTGCTCCCGCAGCAGCCGGGCGAGGTCCCGCTGCAGCGTGCGGAAGCCCGTGCCCAGCCGGTAGGCGCTGGAGAGCAGCACGAGCCGGCGCACGAGCCCGGGGTGGTCGAGGGCCAGCTGCAGCGCGACGCTGCCGCCCGTGGAGTGGCCGAGCACGTCCACCGGTCCGTCGAACAGCTCCCGCAGCACGTCGGCGTAGTCGCGGGCCAGGTCCGCCATGGTGGCCCCCGCGGGCAGCCCGCGCCGCCGGTTGATCCACCACACGGTGCGCCCGGCGGCGAACGGCCGGACGAGGTCCAGCTGCATGCGCAGCTCCTGGCCGCGGGGCACGTCGTGGTCGGCCGTGAGCCCGGGCAGGAACACCAGGGGAGGGCCCTCGCCGAGCCGCAGGAACGGCAACCCGGGGCCCAGGTGACCGCTGTCGAGCACCGCCGGGGACGTCATCTCAGCTCCTGCTGCTCAAATCCACATCGCCGGGTCGATGTAGGTGGACGGGTCCACCAGCGGCTGCTGCTTCTCGGGGGTGCGGGGGCGGACCTTGCCGGGGATGCCCGTGACGATCGAGTCCTCGGGCACGTCCTTGACCACCACGGCGTTGGCCCCGATCGCGGAGTCCGCGCCGATCTCGATGGGCCCGAGCACCTTGGCGCCCGCGCCGATGACCACGCGGTCCCCGACCGTGGGGTGGCGCTTGACCTTCTCCAGGGAGCGCCCGCCCAGGGTGACCCCGTGGTAGATCATGACGTCCTCGCCGATCTCGGCCGTCTCACCGATCACCACGCCCATCCCGTGGTCGATGAAGAAGCGCCGCCCGATGGTGGCCCCGGGGTGGATCTCCACGCCGGTGACGAAGCGGCCCAGCTGGGAGACGGTGCGGGCGAGCAGGCGCCGGTCGGGGTGCTGCCACAGCCGGTGGGAGAGCCGGTGGATCCAGATGGCGTGCAGACCGGAGTAGTTCAGGGCGATCTCCAGCCGGGACCGGGCGGCGGGGTCGTGCGTGCGGGCCGTCTGCAGGTCCTCGGAGAGTCTGCTCCAGAAACTCACGGTCTTCCTCTGTTCTTCCGGGGTCGGGGAGGGGCCCGCCGGGGCGGGGAGGGCGCGCACGGGAACGGCCCGCCCACATCCGGGGGCAACGTCGCCGGGTGGCGGCGCTATTCCCGGGGCGGGGCGGGCCGTCGGTGCCGAGGGGCCCGGGGGCTCAGCCGCGGATGTCCTCGTAGAGCAGGGTGGAGATGTAGCGCTCACCGAAGTCGCACACGACGGCGACGATGAGCTTGTCCCGGTTCTCCTCCTTGGCGGCCTCCTGCAGGGCGGCCCACACGATGGCGCCGGAGGAGATCCCGCCGAGGATGCCCTCCTTGGTGCCGAGCTCGCGGGCGGTGCGCACGGAGTCCTCGACGGTGACGTCGTAGACGTCGTCGTAGATCTCGCGGTCGAGGATCGCGGGCACGAAGTTCGCGCCGAGGCCCTGGATCTTGTGCGGGCCGGCCTTGCCCTGCGTCAGCAGCGGGGAGTCGGCGGGCTCGACGACGAGCAGGCGGACGTCGGGCTTCTGCTCGCGCAGGTAGCGGCCGGCGCCGGTGATGGTGCCGCCGGTGCCCACACCGGAGACGAACACGTCGACCTCGCCGTCGGTGTCCTCCCAGATCTCGGGGCCGGTGGTCGCGTAGTGGATGGCCGGGTTGGCCTCGTTGGCGAACTGGCTGGCGAGGACCGCGTTGTCGGTGGAGTCGACGATCTCCTGGGCCTTCTCCACGGCCCCGCGCATGCCCTCGGCACCGGGGGTCAGGACGATCTGGGCGCCGTAGGCCCGCAGCATGACCCGCCGCTCCGTGGACATGGTCTCGGGCATGGTGAGGATGACCTTGTAGCCGCGGGCCGCGCCGACCATGGCCAGGGCGATGCCGGTGTTGCCGGAGGTGCCCTCCACGATCGTGCCGCCCGGCTTGAGCTGGCCGGACTTCTCGGCGGCGTCGATGATCGCCACGCCGATGCGGTCCTTCACGGAATTGGCCGGGTTGTAGAACTCCAGCTTCACGGCGACGTTGCCGGGCAGGCTCTCGTCGAGCCGGTTGAGGCGGACGAGGGGGGTGCGGCCCACGAGCTCGGTGACGTCGTTGTAGATCTTCGCCATGTGCATACCTCTGTTTCTCGAATGTCAGGACATCGTCGGTGGATCTTCGGCGGTGTCGGGGCGCCGCCGGGCCCGGGGGAGGGCACGGGGGGCAGCCCGCTCCTAGCTGAGCCTAGCCACGCGCCGCAACCTCTACTATGCAGTAAGCCACGCGGAGTAACGTTGCCGGACCTTGGCGAGCTTCGGGTTGATGACCACCTGGCAGTAGCCGCTCCACGGCTGCTTCGCGTAGAAGTCCTGGTGCTCGGGCTCGGCCTCCCAGAACGCGCCCAGCGGCTCCAGGGTCGTGACGATCGGCCGGTCCCAGGAGGGCTGCGCCCGGGCGATGGCGTCCTGGAACAGGGCCCGCTGCGCCTCGTCGGCCCAGAACATCGCCGAGCGGTACTGGGTGCCCACGTCGTGGCCCTGCCGGTTGAGCGACGTGGGGTCGTGGCCCGTGAAGAACAGGTCGAGGATCACGTCCTCGGGGACCACGTCCGGGTCGAAGGTGACGGCCACGGCCTCGGCGTGGCCGGTCCTGCCGCTGCACACGGCGCGGTACGAGGGGTGCTCCAGCGCGCCGCCGGTGTAGCCGGAGACCACGGAGCTCACCCCGCGGGTGACCCGGTACACCGCGTCGAGGCACCAGAAGCACCCGCCCGCGAGCACGAACGTCACGGAGGAGGGAACAGGGGCCTGGGCGGGGGCGCCGGAGCGGGCGTTGTCGGGATCGGTGACCATGTCCGGTACAACGCCCCGGGCCCGGCAACATTCCCGCGCCCCCTCCCGTGCCGCTCCGCCGGCCGCACGGCCCCCGGTCCCTAGACTGGGCCCATGAGCGAGCACAGCACGTCCCCGGCCGCCCCTGCCCTCACCGAGGTCCTCGACGTCGTCGAGCAGCTGTGGCCGCTGGGACTGCAGGAGCCGTGGGACGCGAGCGGGCTCGTCACCGGGCGCCCGGAGCAGCCCGTGCGACGGATCCTGTTCGCCGTGGACCCGACGGCCGACGTCGTCGCCGAGGCCGTGGCGACGGGCACCGACCTGCTCGTCACGCACCACCCGCTGCTGCTGCGCGGGGTGACCTCCGTGGCCGCCGACCGCTTCAAGGGAGCGGTCGTGCACGAGCTCATCGAGCACCGCTGCGCCCTGCTCGCGTGCCACACCAACGCCGACTCCGCCCCCGACGGCGTCTCCGACGCGGTCGCCCGCGCCGCCGGGCTCACCACGACGACACCGCTCGCCCCGCACCCCGCCGACCCCGCCGTGGGGATCGGGCGGGTGGGAGACCTGCCGCGGCCCACCACGCTGCGGGAGCTGGCCCGGCGGCTCGCCGCCGCCGTCCCGCCCACCGCCCACGGGGTGCGGGTCGCCGGCGACCCCGACACCCCCGTGCGGCGCGTCGCGGTGTGCGGTGGCGCGGGCGACTCCCTCTTCGACGAGGTCCGCGCGAGCGGCGCCGACGTCTACGTCACCGCGGACCTGCGCCACCACCCCGCCTCGGAGGCGCGGGAGGCCGCCACGGGCCCCGGCGCGGCCGGCACGCCCTGCCTGGTGGACCTGTCCCACTTCGCGAGCGAGTGGCTGTGGCTGCCCGTCGGCGCGCAGGCCCTGCGCACGGCGCTCGCCGCCCGGGGGCACGCCGTGGAGGTCGCGGTCTCGACCCGGCGCACCGACCCGTGGGACTTCCGGATCGACCACCCCGCCGGCGGCGGCCACGGCCCCGCAGCGGCCACCGCGCCCGACGGCGCATCCACCACCGAGCACCACCCCGCCACCGCAGGAGGACCCGCATGAGCACCGCCACGCCCGAGCAGCAACGAGCCCTCCTGGAGCTGGAGCGCGTCGACGCCCGGCTGCGCCGGATCGCCGAGCGGATCGCGGAGCTGAAGAACGACCCCGAGACGGCGCGCGCGCTGCAGCTGCGCGCGGGGGCGATCGCCACGGCCAAGGAGCTCGAGACCGCGGAGCAGGCCCTCCGGCAGCGGCTGGCGGCCGCCGAGGACAAGGTGGCGCGCGTGCAGGCGTCCATCGACAAGGACCGGCGGCGGCTCGAGCAGGGCGGCTCCGCCAAGGACCTCATGGGCCTGCAGCACGAGATCGACACGCGCCTCCGCCAGCTGGCGGAGGCGGAGGAGGCCGAGCTGGAGCTCATGCAGGAGCTCGACGACGCCGTGGCCCACCGCGCCCGGATCACCCCGCGGCTGAAGGAGGCCGACGCCGACGCCCGCCGGCGCGTGGCCGCCCGCGACGAGGAGGGCCGGGCGCTCACGGCGGAGCGCGCCGAGCTCGCCGGGGCCCGGGCCGCCGCGGCGCAGGCGGTGGGCGCTCCCGCGCTGGTCACCCGCTACGAGCGGATCCGCACCGGCCGCGGCACGGAGCGCCCGGCCGCGGCGCAGCTGCGGGGGACGTCCTGCGGATCCTGCGGCACGGCCCTGAGCCCCACCGACGCGGCGGAGTTCCGCGCGGCGGCCGCCGACGCGGTGCTGACCTGCCCGGAGTGCGGAGTGATCCTGGTCCGGTCCTGACACCGGCACCGGGACGTCCGGCGGTCCGCGCGGGCGGACCCCGGAGCGGCCCGGAGGGAGGACGAGGGACAGGCCGGCCTGTAAGCCGGGTTCTGTGGCACGGCCGGTCGCCCGGACCGTGCTGGTGACCATCCATCTAGGCCCGCCGTTGCCGACGGGCTCGAGCGGTCTACCCGGGTGCTCGGGCGAGCAGCCCTCGAGCGCACCCTGTCTGACCTTGCTCCGGATGGGGTTTACCGAGCCGCACCGGTCGCCCGGTGCGCTGGTGGTCTCTTACACCACCTTTTCACCCTGACCCGCGGCCCGGACGAACCGGGGCGGGCGGTCTGTTTTCTGTGGCACTGTCCTGCGGGTTCCCCCGAGTGGGCGTTACCCATCATCCTGCTCTGCGGAGCCCGGACTTTCCTCGCGCCGCGGCAACGTGGTTGCGCGGCCCGCGGTCACCCGGCCGGCCTGTCCGCCGACCAGTCTACCGGCCGCCGGGCCCGCGCCGGTTCACTACACTCGGGCGGGTGCTGATCCTCCTGCCGCCCTCCGAGACCAAGACCGCCCCCGCCGCCGGGGCCCCCGTCGACCCGGCCGCCCTGGCCTTCCCCGAGCTCGCCGGGGCCCGGGAGAAGGTGCTCGCGGACCTGGCGGCCACCAGCGCCCGGGAGGACGCCCTGGCGGTGCTCGGAGTGGGGGAGCGGCTGCGTCCCGAGGTCGAGCGCAACACCCGCCTCGGCGCCGAGCCGGCGGCACCGGCCCTGGAGGTCTACACCGGCGTGCTCTACGACGCCCTCGACCACCCCGGTCTGACGCCGGCCCAGCGGGAGGCCGCCGCGGCGTCGCTCGTCGTCGTCTCGGCCCTGTGGGGGGCGGTGCGCCCCGGGGACCGGATCCCGGCCTACCGCCTGTCCATGGGCGCGCGGCTGCCCGGGCTCGGCAGGCTCGCCGCCCACTGGAGCCGGCACCTGCCGGCGGCCCTGGGGCCGGCGTCGGAGGACCGGCTGGTCGTGGACTGCCGCTCGGCGGCCTACGCCGCGGCCTGGCGGGCGCCGCGGGAGGGGACGGTGGCGGTCAAGGTGGTGCGCGAGCAGGACGGGACCCGCAAGGTCGTCTCCCACATGGCCAAGCACACCCGCGGGCTGCTTGCCCGCCACCTCGTGGAACGGACGGCGGCGGGGGAGCGCGTCGAGACGCCCGGGGACCTGCTGGCGGCCGTCCGCGAGCGCTGGCACGCCGAGCTCACCGAGCCCACGGCCCGTTCCGCCGGGGAGCTCGTGGTCGTGCGCACCGAGGACTGACGCGCCCGCCGTGCTCAGTGGCCGAAGGGGTCCTCGTCGACGCCGGGCAGCCAGGAGTTCCCGTCCGCGGTCCAGCCCTCGGCCTTCACGGCCTTGCGGGCCCTCCGGCCCCACTTGTCGTTGAGCCGGTCCACGTAGAGCTTGCCGTCCAGGTGGTCGTACTCGTGCTGCATCACCCGGGCGAACCAGCCCGTGGCCTCGAAGTCCAGGGGGCGGCCCTCCACGTCGAAGCCGGTGACCCGCACCCACTCGGCGCGCTTGAGCGGCCAGCTGTAGCCGGGCACGGACAGGCAGCCCTCCGACTCCTCGTCCGGGTCGGGGGCGTCCTGCGAGATCTTCCCGAGGGTCAGCACGGGGTTGACGAGCACGCCGCGGGCCGGCACGTCGTCGTCGTTCTGGAAGGCGTACGTGAAGATGCGCAGCCCCACGCCGATCTGCGGGGCGGCCAGGCCCACGCCGTGGGCGGCGTCCATCGTCTCGTACATGTCCTCGACGAGGCGGCGCAGCTCGTCGTCGAACGCGCCCACTCTCGCGGCGGGACGGTGGAGGACGGGGTTGCCGGTGATCACCACGGGACGGACGGCCATGACGTGACTTCCTTCGGGATTCCTGCGACGGGACGGGGAACGACGAAAGGCCGCCTCGATGCCTCGAGACGGCCTTTCACAGCGGGTGAGCGACGGGGGTTGAACCCGCGACCTCCTGGACCACAACCAGGCGCTCTGCCGAACTGAGCTACGCCCACCATGAGCACCCCGCGGAAGACCGTGCTTCCGCTGGGCAACGCATACGAGTGTACCGCATCCCGGCGGTGCTCCCGACCATTCCGCTCACCGGCGCTCCCGACGACGGTCCGGCCGAGCCCGCAGTGCCGGGGCGCCCCGTGCTCAGGCGCCGGTGCGGGAGGCGGCGATCTCGGCGGAGATGGCGCGGGCGGTGTCGGAGTCGGGGCCCGGCTCCGGGGTGAAGACGGCGCGGCGGTAGTAGCGCAGCTCGTCGATGGAGTCGCGGATGTCGCCCAGGGCCCGGTGGTTGCCGGTCTTCGGCGGTGCCTGGAAGTACGCCCGCGGATACCAGCGCCGGGAGAGCTCCTTGATGGTGGAGACGTCGATCACCCGGTAGTGCAGGTGGGCCACGACGTCGGGCATGTCCCGCACCAGGAACGTGCGGTCGGTGCCCACGGAGTTGCCTCCCAGCGGGGCCTTGCCCGGCTCGGGGACCCACTGCCTGATGTAGGCGAGCACCTGCTCCTGCGCCTGCTCCATGGTGAGGCCCTGCGGGAGCTCGTCGAGCAGCTTGGAGGCGGTGTGCATGTTGCGCACGAAGTCGCCCATCTGGGCGAGCGCCTCGTCGGCCGGGCGGATCACGACGTCGACGCCCTCGCCGAGGACGTTGAGCTCGTCGTCCGTCACGAGCGCCGCGACCTCGATGAGGGCGTCGTTCTCGAGGGACAGCCCCGTCATCTCGCAGTCGATCCAGACAATGCGTCCGTTGGAATTCGCGCGTCCGTTGGAATTAGCCACCCGGACAATCTACCGTGCGGCGCCGACGCCGCCCATCGGCACGGGTGCCGCCGCCGGTGCCGGGGATAGGATCGGGGCGACCACGGGGTCCGCGCTGCGCCCAGCCGCGGCGCCCGCAGCCACCGGACGGGCGCATCGGGAGAGCAGTGCACACGACCTCGGAGATCGGCGCCTCGGACGACGGCGGGCCCGCCCGGGCGCCGCTCGCGCACGCCGGCGGACCGCACTACGTCTCCGGCTCCCCGCTGCGGACGGTGCTCATGGGCACCGTCGGCTCGTTCATGCTGCTCCTCGGCTCGCTCGGCGTCGGCTGGCTGGCCTCCGTCTCGCCGCTGCGCCAGGAACCCCTGATCATCGCCATGCGGTTCACCACCACCGGCGTGATCGTCTCCATCCTGCTGCTCGCCGTGGGCGGGATGCTCCTCGTGCGCGAGTGGCTGCGCCTGGGCCAGAAGCTCAGCCGCTGGGGGCCCGGGTCGGGACGGTGGGTGCGCATCGCGATCGCCGCGTGGTCGGCGCCCATGCTCGTGGCGGTGCCCCTGTTCAGCCGCGACGTGTACTCCTACATCGGCCAGGGCCGGGTGATGGCCAACGGGCTCAACCCGTACGAGCACGGCGTGTCGTCCATCGACAACTTCTTCCAGCTCGGGGCGGACCAGATGTGGTCGGAGATGCCGCCGCCCTACGGACCGCTGTTCCTGTGGCTCGAGCAGCTCGTCGTCGCGGTCACGGGCGAGGACCCGGACGCCGCGGTGCTGTGGTTCCGGGCCCTGTGCGTGATGGCCGTGCTCGCGCTCGTCTGGCTGGTCCCGCGGCTGGCGCGGCTGCACGGGATCAACCCGGACCGGGCGCTGTGGCTGAGCGCGGCGAACCCGCTGTTCCTCACCAACTTCCTCGTCTCCGTGCACAACGACGCCATCATGATCGCCCTCGCCCTCGGCGGGACCTACGCCGCGGCGGTGCGCCGGGACTGGCGGGGCGGGCTGGCCGGGACCACGCTCGTGACGCTGTCCGTGGCGATCAAGCCCATCACCCTGGTGTTCCTGCCCTTCGTCGGCCTGCTCTGGGCGGGACGGGGCGCGTCGTGGTCGCGCCGGTTCGTCGTCTGGGCGCTCACCCTCGGGTACTCGCTGGCCCTGCTCGGCGTCATGGGCCTGGCCAACGGGTTCGGCTTCGGCTGGGTCTCCGCGATGTCCACGCCCGGGTCCGTCTACATCTGGTACGCGCCCGTGGGCCTGGCGGGCATCCTCGCCGCGGCGCTCGCGGCGGCCGTCGGCGCCGACCGGGGGCAGTGGATGGACGTGGTGCACACCGCCGGGCAGGTGCTGGCGGTGCCCGTGATCCTGTGGCTGATGTTCCGCGGCCGCGACGAGCGCATCATCCGCCGGCTCACCTGGGCCTTCACGGCCATCGTGGTGTTCTCCCCGATGATCCAGTCCTGGTACGTCGTGTGGCTGATCCCCCTGTTCGCCGTCACCGGGATCCGCAGCGACTGGCAGGTGGACATCCTGTTCTTCCTCACGGCGTTCTTCATGATCTACGCGGTCTCCGACCAGATCGACGTCTTCCCGTACCTGGACCTGGACCTCAGCTCGGGCCGGCTGATCGCCGCGATCGTCGCCCTGTCCTACGGGGTATACCTGTGGTTCATCGACCCGGCGACCCGGCGCCTGTTCCGCGGCCGCTACCAGCCGCCGCTGGAGCAGACCGTCATCTGAGCCGGACGCCTGCACGAGCCGGCGCGGGCGAGTTGCTAGACTCGTCCGCGTCGCCGGGGCACCGTCCCCGGCCGCCCGCCTCAGTAGCTCAGTGGATAGAGCAGGAGCCTTCTAATCTCTTGGTCGGGGGTTCGACTCCCTCCTGGGGCACCACTTCTCCTCCCGCGAGGGCCCGCACGGGCCTCTGCACCGACGAGCGGCCTGCCGTCGACCACCGGAGCTCCTCGTCCGCGACCGACGTTCCCGCGCCGGCTCGCGCGGCCCGGTCCGCCCCCGTCCGCACTGCACCGGCGGACCGGCGCGCGCCCCGCCCGTCCGCCCGTCCACAACCGGGCAGGATGCCGCGCGGACGCGGCACGGCCCGGAGGACGCTGGGGGCATCCCGCACCGGGGCCAGCCCCGGCCGACCGGCCGCAGTCCAGAGGCGTTCCCGATGACCGAGCAGATCACCGTCCGCGGCTACGTGGCCACGGACCCCGAGTCCCGCACCCTGCCCGACGGCACCGTGGTGGTCACCTTCCGCCTCGCCTCCACCCCGCGCTGGTTCGACCAGCAGAGCCAAAACTGGCGCGACGGCCACACGAACTGGCTGACCGTCCAGGCCTTCCGCACGCTGGGGCTCAACGCGCTGGCGAGCATCAGGAAGGGCCAGCCCGTCGTGGTGATCGGCCGGCTGAAGGTGCGCTTCTGGGACGGCGAGCACGGGCGCAACACGGCCGTGGACGTGGACGCCGTCTCGATCGGCCACGACCTCGCCCTCGGCACCGCCTGCTTCCAGAGCACCGTCAGCTCCGCCCCGCCCGCCGAACAGACCGCCGAGCAGACGGGCAGCCCCTCCTCCGCGCCGGCGGAGGAGGGCGCAGAGGGCCCTCCGGCCGGTGAGGCCCCCGGGCCGCGGGCCCGGAGAACGGGGCCCTCCCCGACGCCGTCGACCCGCGGACCGGCGAGCTCCTCGGGACTGCCGAGGACCCGGGACGGCGCTCGCGGAAGCAGCCGGCCACCGCGTGAGCCGCCCCGGCCGGGCACCGCCCCGACGCGTCGCGGGCGGGGCCCGGCCGGGAGCTCCTGCGGCCCCGCTCCGTCCCCGCCGGTGGGTCGGGACGGAGCGGGGTAGCCTTGAGGACATGGCGGAATTCATCTACACAATGTCCAAGGCTCGCAAGACCGTGGGCGACAAGGTCATTCTCGACAACGTCACCATGTCGTTCTTCCCCGGCGCCAAGATCGGCGTGGTGGGACCCAACGGCGCCGGCAAGTCCACCATCCTCAAGATCATGGCCGGCCTCGACCAGCCCTCCAACGGCGAGGCGCGGCTCAGCCCCGGCTACAGCGTCGGCATCCTCCAGCAGGAGCCGCCGCTGAACGAGGACAAGACCGTCCTCGGCAACGTCGAGGAGGGCGTCGGCGAGATCAAGGCCAAGCTCGACCGCTTCAACGAGATCTCCGAGGAGATGGCCCAGCCGGACGCGGACTTCGACACCCTCATGGAGGAGATGGGCCGGCTGCAGGAGGACATCGACGCCGCCAACGCGTGGGACCTCGACTCCCAGCTTGAGCAGGCGATGGACGCCCTGCGCTGCCCGCCGCCGGACGCCGATGTCAAGGTCCTCTCCGGCGGCGAGCGCCGCCGCGTGGCCCTGTGCAAGCTGCTGCTGCAGAAGCCGGACCTGCTGCTGCTCGACGAGCCCACCAACCACCTGGACGCCGAGTCCGTGCTGTGGCTCGAGCAGCACCTCAAGGAGTACCCCGGCGCTGTCCTGGCCGTGACCCACGACCGGTACTTCCTCGACCACGTGGCCGAGTGGATCTGCGAGGTCGACCGCGGCCGGCTCTACCCCTACGAGGGCAACTACTCCACCTACCTGGAGACCAAGAAGGAGCGCCTGGCGATCCAGGGCAAGAAGGACGCCAAGCAGGCCAAGCGCCTGGCCGACGAGCTCGAGTGGGTGCGCTCCAACGCCAAGGGGCGCCAGGCCAAGTCGAAGGCCCGCCTGGCCCGCTACGAGGAGATGGCGGCCGAGGCGGAGAAGACCCGCAAGCTCGACTTCGAGGAGATCCAGATCCCGCCGGGGCCCCGCCTGGGCAGCCTGGTGATCGAGGCGAAGAATCTGCGCAAGGGCTTCGGGGACCGCTCCCTGATCAAGGACCTGTCCTTCTCCCTGCCGCGCAACGGCATCGTGGGCGTCATCGGCCCCAACGGCGTCGGCAAGTCGACCCTGTTCAAGACCATCGTGGGCCTCGAGTCCCTCGACGGCGGCGAGCTGAGGGTCGGCGACTCCGTGAAGATCTCCTACGTCGACCAGAACCGCGAGAACCTCGACCCCAACAAGTCGCTGTGGGAGGTCGTCTCGGACGGGCTCGACTACATCAACGTGGGCAACGTCGAGATGCCGTCCCGCGCCTACGTCTCCGCGTTCGGGTTCAAGGGCCCGGACCAGCAGAAGAAGGCGGGGGTCCTCTCGGGCGGTGAGCGCAACCGGCTGAACCTGGCGCTGACCCTCAAGCAGGGCGGCAACCTGCTGCTGCTCGACGAGCCGACCAACGACCTCGACGTCGAGACCCTCGGCTCGCTCGAGAACGCCCTGCTGGAGTTCCCGGGCTGCGCCGTGGTCGTCTCCCACGACCGGTGGTTCCTCGACCGGGTCGCCACCCACATCCTCGCGTGGGAGGGCACCGAGGAGGAGCCCGACAACTGGTACTGGTTCGAGGGCAACTTCGAGTCCTACGAGGCGAACAAGGTCGAGCGCCTCGGTGCGGACGCCGCGCGCCCGCACCGGGTCACCCACCGCCGCCTGACCCGCGACTGATCCACGGCCGACCCGCCACCGGCGGGTCGGCCGCGGGTCCCGCACACGCCGGAGGGGGCCGGTTCCACGGGACCCGGCCCCCTCCGCACGCCCGCACCGGGCCGGCCCCTGCGCGGGGCCGCCGGCGCGGCGCGGAACCCTAGGAGAACTCCGGGAAGCGCATCATGCCCTCCTGGGCCGTGGTGGCGATGAGCGTGCCGTCGCGGCGGAACATCCGGCCCACGCCCAGCCCGCGCGCCGAGGAGGCGTTGGGGGAGGACTGCACGTAGAGGATCCACTCGTCGGCGCGGGCCTCCCGGTGCCACCACATGGCGTGGTCCAGGGAGGCGATGTTCATGCCCGGCTCCAGCCACGTCTTCCCGTGCAGCCGCAGGATCGGCTCCAGGAGCGTGTAGTCGCTCGCGTAGGCCAGGGCGGCCCGGTGGATGGCCGGGTCGTCCGGCAGGGGCTTGAGGGTCTTGATCCACACGGCGTTGTAGGGGTGGCCGCTGTCGTCGGGCCGGTAGTAGATCGGCTCGGTGATGTAGCGCATGTCGAAGGGCCGCTCGTAGGCCACGGCCTGGGCCTCGGGCAGGTCGATGTGGCCGAGCAGCTCCACGGCGCTCGGCAGCGACTCGGGCTCCGGCATCCCCCGGGGCGCCTCGTCCTGGTGCTCCAGGCCCTGCGCGGGCAGCTGGAAGGACGCGATCGCGGAGAGGATGGCCGCGCCGCCCTGGTAGGCGTGCACCCGCCGGGCGGAGAAGGAGCGGCCGTCGCGGATCCGCTCCACGCCGAACGTGATGGGCTCCGCGACGTCCCCGGCCCGCAGGAAGTAGGCGTGCAGGGAGTGGATCACCCGCTCGGGGTCCACGGTGCGCATGGCCGCGGTGCAGGCCTGGGCGAGCACCTGCCCGCCGTAGACCCGGTTGCGCGGGGCGGTGAGCGAGCGGCCCACGAAGATGTCCTCGTGGGTGCGGGCGCCGCCGCTGTCGGCGAGGTCCAGCATGTCGAGCAGCGCCTGCGTGGGGTCCGGGGTCGGGCTGTAGGTCATGGCCTTCACTCTAGCCAAGCCCCGGGCCGGCGCCGCCGACGGCCCGGCCGTGCGCCGGGGGCGGCGCGGTGTGATGGGATGGACCCATGTCTTCGCTGCTGATCCCCATCCAGATGCGCTTCGGCGACATCGACAGCTACGGCCACGTCAACAACGTCACCATGCTCCAGTACCTCGAGGACGCGCGCGTGCGGCTCATGGGCCGCCCGCTGCCCGAGGACGCCGTGGCGGGGCTGCCGGCGGACACCACGTTCCGCACGCTCGTGGGAGAGGACCGGCAGACGGTGATCGGCCGCCAGGAGGCCGAGTACACCGAGCAGCTGCTCTACCGGCCCGAGCCGGTGTTCGTGCGGGTCTGGGTCTCCTCCGTGGGCGGGTCCAGCTTCGTGCTCGACTACGCCGTGCAGGAGGAGGACGGCTCGCGGGTCTACGCCGTGGCGCAGACCGTCGTCGTGCAGATCGACCGTGCGACCGGCCGGCCGGTGCGCCTGGCCGAGGACCAGCGGATCGTGCTCGGGCGGTGGGCGGACGCCCCCGTCCGCTTCGCCCGCCGGCCCGCCCCGGCCGGGGCGTGAGCCCCGTGGCCCGGTCCCTGCCGCTGACCGACCCCCGCGACGTCGCCGACCTGCGCACGTTCCTGACCCGCGCCCGCGGCGTGGACCCCCAGGCCGCCGTGCGCTTCCAGGCCCGCGGGCGCGCCCTCGGCACGTACGTGTGCGTGCTCGAGCGCCACGGCCTGCTCGACACCACCCCCACGGTCCTCGGGCTGCGCACCGCCGCCCTGGCCGAGGAGCTGGGCCTCGACGTCACCGTCTCCCTGGGCGCCGTCCTCGACCGGATGCCCCGCCAGGACGACGACGACACCGTGGTGCGGCTGCCGCCCATGGACGCGACCGTCTCGTGGGCGGGGATCGCCCCGCCGCTGAGCGGGTGGACGCCGGTGGGCTCCGTCACCGGGGACGCCGTGCGCGAGGCCGCCCGGGGCGGGATCGAGGAGGTCGCCCGGACCGTGCCCGTGGACGCGGGCGGCGCCGTCGTGGACGCCGTGCGCTCGCAGGTCTGGGGCCGCTCCTCCGGGTGGTCGCAGCCGCTCGCGGACCGCCTGACGGGCGGGCCGGTGCCCGACGGCGCCGCGTTCGCCGCCTGGTCGCTCGGCTTCCTGCGCCCCGGGGCGGACGTGGTGGTCGCCGAGAACGGCCGCTGGCTGCGCCTGAGCGCCCCCGGCGGGCACGTGCTCGTCAAGCGCTGAGCGGGTCCCGGACCGGGTCGTGCCCGGCGCCGGGAGCTCAGCCCGGCCGGTTGATCATCGCGTGGGCGGCGCGGTCGAAGTAGTCCCAGATGATCCCGTCGTGCAGCGGCGAGAGCTCGAGGGTGTCGAGTGCCGCGCGCATGTGCGCCAGCCACGTCTCGCGCGCCCACACGTCCACCGGGAACGGCAGGTGCCGCATCCGCAGCCGCGGGTGCCCGCGCTGCTCGGAGTACGTGGTCGGCCCGCCCCAGTACTGCTCGAGGAACATCCGCAGCCGCTCCTCGGCCGGGCCCAGGTCGTCCTCGGGGTACAGGGCGCGGAACCGCTCGTCCTGGGCCACGCGGGCGTAGAACTCGTGGACGAGCCTCACGAAGGTCTCGTGCCCGCCCACCTGGTCGTAGAACGACGCCACCGTGCCCGCTTCGGCCTGCTCCCGGGCGTCGCCGACCTGCGGCACCGGGCGGCGCAGCTGGGACAGCGGCGCGCCCACGGCGAAGGATCGGGCGCCGGGCGGGGCCGCGGCGGCGGGGTCGGTGCTGGGGATGCCTATCCCGCCCGCGGGCGGGACCGGCTGCTCGGGCGTGCCCGGGCCCTGCTGCGGGCCGCTCACGCCCGCACCTCCTCGAACCGGGCGTCCACGGCCTGGGCGCGCACGGCGCGGAAGATCGCGTCCCGGCGCTCGAGCACGAGCCGGCGCAGCCCGTGCAGGTCCTCGGGCAGCCCCGCGAGGAAGGCGTCGGCGGCGTCGAGGGTCCGCTGGGTCGGCAGGTTCGGGAACATGCCGGTGGCGATCTGCTGGGCGAGCTCGTGGGTGCGGGTGCGCCACAGCCGGGGGACCGCCTCGAAGTACTGCTCGGCCCAGGGCTCCAGCAGCGCAGGGTCAGCGGCCGTGCGGAACCCGTCGATCGCCGCCTCCTGGATGGAGTTGGGCAGGGTGCCCTCGACCATGATCTGCTGCCACGCCCGGGCCTTGGCCTCCGCGGTGGGCTGGGCCGCCCGGGCCCGGGCGGCGGCGATCGCGCCGTTCTCGGTGTTGTCCTCGGCGAGCGCCGCGTCGACGGCGGCGTCGTCGCGCCGGCCGCCGGCGCACAGGGCGGTGAGCACGGCCCAGCGCAGGTCGGTGTCCAGGGCGAGGCCCGGCAGCGCGCGCTCCCCGGCGAGCAGCTGCTCGAGGACGTCCAGCTGCGCTCCGGTGCGGGCGTGGCGGGCGAAGGCCTTGAGGAACTGCAGCTGGTGGTCGGAGCCGGCCTCGGCCTGCTCGGTGAGCTCCCACAGGCGGTCGGCGGCGGCGTGCTCGGTGGCCTCGCGGAGGGGCTCGGCGACGTAGCCCTCGAGCACCGTGTCCAGCTGGGTGAGCTGGACGTGCACCGCGGTCGAGTCCGTCTCGTGGGCGATGTTGCCGAGCACCAGCTCCACGTAGCGGCGGGCCGGGGTCTCGCCGTCGTAGACCCCGTCCCACACGGAGGCCTGCACGAGGGCGCGGGGCAGCGTGTCCTCGAAGTTCTTCAAGTGGGTGAGGGCGGTGTCGAGGGAGCACTCGTCGAGCCGGATCTTGGCGTAGGCGAGGTCGTCGTCGTTGAGCAGCACCAGGTCGGGCAGCTCCCGGCCGACGAGCTCGGTCACCTCGGTGACGGCCCCGTCCACGTCGAGCTCCACCCGGTGGGTGCGCACGAGCTTGCCGTGCGTCCCGTCGTGGTCGTAGAAGCCGACGGCCAGGCGGTGAGGCCGCAGCGTGGGGTGCTCCGCGGGGGCGGTCTGCTCGATCCGGAAGGCCGTGATCACGCCGTCCGGGTCGGTCTCCACGACCGGGGAGAGCGTGTTGACGCCGGCGGTCTCCAGCCACTTCGCGGACCAGTCCTCGAGGTCCCGGCCGCTGGCCGCCTCGAGCTCGACCAGCAGGTCCCGCAGCTCGGTGTTCGCCCAGGCGTGGGCGGTGAAGTAGCGGTGGAGCCCGGCCATGAACTGCTCCTGGCCCACCCACGCCACGAGCTGCTTGAGCACCGAGGCGCCCTTGGCGTAGGTGATCCCGTCGAAGTTGACGAGGACGTCCTCGAGGTCGCGGATCTCCGCCGTGATGGGGTGCGTGGTGGGCAGCTGGTCCTGCTCGTAGCCCCACGACTTCTCCCCGGCCGCGAACGTGGTCCACGCGTTGGTGTAGCGGGTGTTCTCGGCGGCGGCGAGGGTGGACATGAACTCCGCGAAGGACTCGTTGAGCCACAGGTCGTTCCACCAGCGCATGGTCACGAAGTCCCCGAACCACATGTGCGCGAGCTCGTGCAGGACCGTGATGGCCCGCCGCTCCACGCGCGCCCGGGTGGGCTTGGAGCGGAAGACGTAGAGCTCCACGAACGTCACGGCCCCGGCGTTCTCCATGGCCCCGGCGTTGAACTGCGGGACGAACAGCTGGTCGTACTTCTCGAAGGGGTAGGGCACGCCGAACTGGGCCTCGAAGAACTCGAAGCCCTGCTTGGTGATCCCGAACATCTCCTCCGCCTCGACGTGCTCCATCAGCGAGCGCCGGGCGTAGAGGCCCAGGGGGACGGTGCGCCCGTCGGCGCTCGTGAGCTCGTCGTGCACGGACGCGTACGGCCCGGCGATCAGGGAGGTGACGTAGCAGGGCACCACGGGCGTGGGGGAGAAGGACCACGTGGCGGTGCCCGCGCCGGCCGGGGCGGGCTCGGGCGTGGGCTGGGTGGAGACCACGGTCCAGTGCTCCGGGGCGGTCACGGTGAACGCGAAGCGCGCCTTGAGGTCCGGCTGCTCGAACACGGCGAACATCCGGCGGGTGTCGGCGACCTCGAACTGGGAGTAGAGGTAGACCTCCCCGTCCACGGGGTCCACGAACCGGTGCAGGCCCTCGCCGGTGTTCATGTAGAGGCACTCCGCGTCGACCGTCAGCACGTTCTCCGCGGCCAGGCCCGGCAGCTGGATCCGCACCCCGTCGGAGACCTCCGCCGGGTCCAGCTCCCGGCCGTTGAGCACCACGGCGTGCACGGCGTCGGTGATCGCGTCGATGAAGGTGGACGCGCCGGGGGCCGCCCGGAACCGCACCGTCGTCGTCGACCGGAAGGTCCGCTCGCCGCGGGTCAGGTCGAGGACCACCTCGTAGGCGTCCACCGTCACGGTCTCGGCCCGCGCGGCGGCCTCCTCGCGGGTCAGGTTGGTTCCGGGCACGGCGTGCCGTCCTCTCGTCGGGGTCAGGGGGACGCCCGCGGCCCGGCGGCCGCGGGAGGTCCCCCCATTATGTCAGCCGGGGCCCGCCCGGGCCGGGAGATCGCGATACCCGCCGTCCCGGCTTTCCCGGACCCACTACCCTGGAAGGCGCCCGGCGTGCCGGGCCCGTCCCGATCCCGTGATCCCAGGAGCACCCGCCCATGCGCGTCCACATCGCCACCGACCACGCCGGCCTCGAGCTCTCCCAGTACCTGGTCGAGCAGCTCACCGCCGCCGGGTACGACCTCGTCGACCACGGCCCCGACCACTACGACGCCCTCGACGACTACCCCGCCTTCTGCATCGCCGCCGCGCTGGGCGTGCGCGAGGACCGGCAGCGGGGGCTGGACTCTCTCGGGATCGTGCTGGGCGGGTCCGGCAACGGCGAGCAGATCGCCGCCAACAAGGTCACCGGGATCCGCGCCGCGCTGGCCTGGAACCTCGACACCGCCCGGCTCGCGCGCCAGCACAACGACGCCCAGGTCGTGGCCGTGGGCGGGCGCCAGCACCCGAAGGAGGAGGCCCTCGAGATCGTGCAGGCCTTCCTGGCCGAGCCGTTCTCCGGCGACGAGCGCCACGTGCGCCGGATCGGGCAGGTCGCGGAGTACGAGTCCACGGGCACGGTGGCCGGCCGCCTGGAGGGGCTGCGGCCCCGCGAGTTCCCGGCCGCCCGGGAGGCCTGAGTGCCCGAGGGGCACTCCGTCCACCGCCTCGCCCGGCAGTTCGCCGACTGCTTCGCGGGCCGGCGCCTGGCGGTGAGCTCCCCCCAGGGCCGGTTCGCCGCCGGGGCCGCGGCCCTCGACGGCGCGGTGCTGGAGGGCGCCCGCGCGCACGGCAAGCAGCTGTTCCTCGACTTCGCGGGGGACCGGGTGCTGCGCTCCCACCTCGGGCTCTACGGCGCGTGGAGCTTCGGGGGCACCGACCGCTTCCGCGGCGCGTCCTCGATCGGCGCCCCGCGCCGGATCGGGGAGCGCGAGGCCCACGACGACGGCGCCCCCGCCGCGGGCCCCCTCGTGGTGCCTCCCCCGGTCGGGGCGGTGCGCGTGCGGCTGGTGGCCGACGAGGGCTGGGCGGACCTGCGGGGCCCGGCCCTGTGCGTGCTCGAGACCCGCGCCGAGGCGGAGGCCGCCCGCGCGAAGCTGGGCCCGGACCCGCTGGACCCCGCCGCCGATCCGGCCCCCTTCGTGGCCGCGGTCCGCCGCAGCCGGCGGCCGGTCGGGGCGCTGCTCATGGACCAGGGCGTCGTCGCCGGCGTGGGCAACATCTTCCGGGCGGAGTCCCTGTTCCGCCGCGGCCTCGACCCGCTGACCCCCGGGCGCGCCCTGGACGAGGGCACGCTGCGGGAGCTGTGGGCGGAGAACGCCGCCCTCATGCGCACCGGCGTCCGGCTCGGCCGGATCGTGACCACCGATCCCGCCGAGCGTCCCGGCGTCGCGGAGGAGCAGGCGTGGCCCGCGCACGCCCACTACGTGTACAAGCGCACGGGCCTGCCGTGCCGGCGCTGCGGCAGCCCCGTGGCGGCGGGGGAGCTGGAGGCGCGCACCCTCTACTGGTGCCCGGTCTGCCAGGGATGACCGGGGCCCGGTCCCCGGGGTGGAGCGCGGCCGTGTCCGGCTGCTGCGGTCCCGCGGGCTGCGCCACCGGCTTCGGGCCCCGCGAGTCCCCACGGAAGCGTCGTCTCCCCACGAACGATCGTGGGGAGACGACGCACGGCTGGGGGCTCGGCGGCGAGGCCGGGGGCTCGGCGACCGGGGGCCGGGTCCGGAAACGCCGAACGCCCCGGTCCGTGCGGACCGGGGCGTTCGGGCGAGGGAGGGGATGACGGGAATCGAACCCGCGTAATCAGTTTGGAAGACTGAGGCTCTACCATTGAGCTACATCCCCGTCAGGCCATTCCCATTAACCGGTGCGGCGTGCGCGGTGTCAAATCCTCGGGCCCCGTGGCACTCGCCGGCGCTCCCGGCGACGGCGCGGCGCGCGGCGCCCGGCGGGCCGAGGTGCGGGCCGGTCCGGGCTACCGGTAGACTCGCCGGTGGTCCGTGCCCGTGCCGGTGCACCGGACCGCAGTCGTTGCAGCCGAGGCTGCAGGAACCGGGGCGTAGCGTAGTGGCTAGCGCGCCTGCTTTGGGAGCAGGAGATCGCAGGTTCGAGTCCTGTCGCCCCGACGTTGGAGCGGCTGCCCGGCCCCGCTGGGCAGCTGCTTTCTGACTGTCCGGACCGTCGTGCGGTCCCGAGAACACCCAACCGACCTACCACTCAGGAGTACAGCGGAAGTGAAGAGCGCCGTCGAGAAACTCAACCCCACCCAGGTCAAGATCGTGGTGGACGTCCCGTTCGCGGAACTCAAGCCGTTCATCGACCAGACCTACAAGTCTCTCGCGAACCAGATCCAGGTCCCCGGCTTCCGCCGCGGCAAGATCCCCGCCCGCCTCATCGAGCAGCGCGTGGGCTTCGACTTCGTCGTCGAGAACGCGCTCAACGAGGGCCTGAACACCTTCTTCCAGCAGGCCCTGGCGGAGAACGAGATCACCCCGCTGACCCAGCCCCAGGTCGAGGTCGTCGCCAAGCCGGACGAGACGAACCGCGAGGCCGACACCAAGGTCGAGATCGACGTGGCCGTGCGCCCCGAGATCGAGCTGCCCGACTACAAGGGCCTGCAGGTCGAGGTCGAGGCCCGCGAGGCCTCCGCCGAGGACGAGCAGAAGGCCCTCGACGAGCTGCGCGGGCGCTTCGGCACCCTCAAGGCCGTGGACCGCCCGGCCGCCGAGGGCGACTTCGTCACCCTGGACCTCCAGGCCCTGATCGACGGCGAGGAGGTCGACGCCGCCAACGACCTGTCCTACCAGGTCGGCGCCGGCACGATGCTCGAGGGCATGGACGAGGCCATCACCGGGCTGTCCGCGGGCGAGGACGCCACCTTCGAGACGAAGCTCGCCGGCGGCGAGCACAGCGGCGAGGACGCGACCGTCAAGGTCCAGGTCACCGCGGTCAAGGAGCGCGAGCTGCCCGAGGCCGACGACGAGTTCGCCCAGCTGGCCTCCGAGTTCGACACCATCGAGGAGCTCAAGGAGGACCTGAAGAAGCAGGCCTCCGAGTCCACCGTGGTGGAGCAGGGCATCGAGGCGCGCGACAAGGTCCTCGAGAAGCTCCTCGAGCTGGTCGAGGTCCCCGTGCCCCAGGCCGTGATCGACGAGCAGATCGCCCAGCACTTCGACAACCCGCAGGCCGAGGCCGACCACGACACCGCGGAGCACCGCGACGAGGTCCGCAAGAACGCCGAGTCCGCGTTCCGCAACGAGATGGTCCTCGACGCCGTGGCCGACGCCGAGGAGATCGGCGTGGAGCAGTCCGAGCTCATCGACTACATCATCAACATGTCCCAGCAGTACGGCATGGACCCGAACCAGTTCGCGCAGCTGCTGGACTCCTCGGGCCAGGCCGGTCTCATGGTGGGCGAGGTGCGCCGCCGCAAGGCCCTGGCCAAGGTCCTCGAGTACGCGCAGGTGACCGACACCGAGGGCAACCCGGTGGACCTCTCCGAGTTCGTCCGCCCGCAGGGCGAGGAGCAGGACGCCGCCCAGGGCGCCGAGCCGGCCGACGCCGAGGAGCAGCCCGCCCCGGAGGAGACCACCGCGGCCCCGACCCCGGGCACCGACGAGACCGAGGAGACCGCCGAGTCCGCGAAGCCGGCCGGCCCGGCCTCCTGATCCCGGTTCCCCGCGGCCCTGGACGGGGCCGCCGAAGGCGCCGTCGTTCCTGCCGGAACGGCGGCGCCTTCGCCGTCGCGGGCCCGCCCGGGCGCCCGCGACGGCGACCATGCGCCATCAGCGAACAACCGGGTCCCGGACCGAACCGGGCCGGGGCCGGGCACTAGTCTTCTCAGAGAGATCACCGGACCACCACCGGACCCCACGGACGAAAGAGGTACCGTTCCATGACCTCCGCTCACGAGCCGACGTTCGGCTCGGCCACCACCACCCGTCCCCGCCTGCAGGGCGGCGCCACGATGACGGCCCAGGACGACTTCGTCTACAACCGCCTGCTCAAGGAGCGCATCATCTGGCTCGGCTCCGAGGTGCGCGACGACAACGCGAACCTCATCTGCTCCCAGATGCTGCTGCTGTCGGCCGAGGACCCCGAGGCGGACATCTTCCTGTACATCAACTCCCCGGGCGGGTCCGTCACGGCGGGCATGGCCATCTACGACACGATGCAGCTCATCCCCAACGACGTCGTCACCGTCGCCACGGGCCTGGCCGCGTCCATGGGCCAGTTCCTGCTGTCCTCGGGGGCCAAGGGCAAGCGCTACGCGACGCCCAACGCCCGGATCCTCATGCACCAGCCCTCCGGCGGCATGGGCGGCACCGCCTCGGACATCAAGGTCCAGGCCGAGCTGATCCTGTCGATGAAGCGCCGCCTGGCCGAGCTCACCGCCGAGCAGACCGGCCAGACGCTGGAGACCATCCTGCGGGACAACGACCGCGACAACTGGTTCGACGCCCAGCGCGGCCTGGAGTACGGCTTCTTCGACCACATCGCCAGCAGCGCCGGGTCCATGACCGGCGGCGGCGGCACCATGAAGGACCAGGACTAGGACCTCGGCGGTCCGCACCTCCCACGACCCGGCAGCCCAGAGACTTTCGAGGAATTCAACGATGACCTACACGTACGGACCTTCGTCCACGGCCGGTTCCGCGGCCGCCCTGCCGTCCAGCCGCTACGTGCTCCCGGACTTCGAGGAGCGCACGCCCTACGGCTACCGCCGGCAGAACCCCTACACCAAGCTGTTCGAGGACCGCATCATCTTCCTGGGCGTCCAGGTCGACGACGCCTCGGCCGACGACGTCATGGCGCAGCTGCTCGTGCTCGAGGCGCAGGACGCCGACCGGGACATCACCATGTACATCAACTCCCCGGGCGGGTCGTTCACCGCGATGACCGCGATCTACGACACCATGCAGTTCATCCGCCCCGAGATCCAGACCGTCTGCCTCGGCCAGGCCGCGTCCGCGGCCGCCGTGCTGCTGGCCGGCGGCACCCCCGGCAAGCGCCTGGCCCTGCCCAACGCCCGCGTGCTGATCCACCAGCCCGCGATGTCCGGCCAGGGCGGCGGGCAGGCCTCGGACATCGAGATCCAGGCCAACGAGATCATGCGCATGCGCGAGTGGCTCGAGGAGACCCTGGCGCTGCACTCCGGCAAGACGGCCCAGGAGGTCAACCGCGACATCGAACGCGACAAGATCCTCACGGCCGCCGCCGCGAAGGACTACGGCATTGTCGACCACGTCCTGGAATCCCGCAAGATCCACAAGCCGGCGACCGTCACCGTCTGACGCCCCGCCGCACCGGGGCGTCGCGGTGTTGGGGGATCCCCCGACCTCGCCTATCCTGGACGAGGATTCCCGTACCCGACCAGAGGACTGTTTCATGGCGCGCATCGGCGAGACCGCGGATCTGCTCAAGTGCTCCTTCTGCGGCAAGAGCCAGAAGCAGGTCCGCAAGCTCATCGCGGGCCCGCGGGTGTACATCTGCGACGAGTGCATCGAGCTGTGCAACGAGATCATCGAGGAGGAGCTGAGCGAGGTCAAGGACCTGGAGCAGCAGGAGCTGCCCACGCCCCACGAGATCTACCAGCACCTCCAGCAGTACGTCATCGGCCAGGAGACCGCGAAGCGGGCCCTGTCGGTGGCGGTGTACAACCACTACAAGCGGGTCCGCGCCGGCGAGGGGGGCAAGCCCCTGTCCCTGGCCACGGCCGCCGGTGACGAGGACGTGGAGATCGCCAAGTCCAACATCCTCCTGGTCGGCCCGACCGGCTCCGGCAAGACCTACCTGGCGCAGTCGCTGGCCCGCAAGCTGGACGTGCCCTTCGCCGTCGCGGACGCCACGTCCCTCACCGAGGCCGGCTACGTCGGCGAGGACGTCGAGAACATCCTCCTCAAGCTCATCCAGGCCGCCGACTACGACGTCAAGCGCGCCGAGACGGGCATCATCTACATCGACGAGATCGACAAGATCTCCCGCAAGTCCGAGAACCCCTCGATCACTCGCGACGTCTCCGGCGAGGGCGTGCAGCAGGCGCTGCTGAAGATCCTCGAGGGGACCGTGGCCTCGGTGCCGCCGCAGGGCGGGCGCAAGCACCCCCAGCAGGAGTTCATCCAGATCGACACCACGAACGTGCTGTTCATCGTCGCCGGCGCGTTCGCCGGGCTGGAGGACATCGTGGACTCCCGGGCCGGGCGCACCAGCATCGGCTTCGGCGCCTCCCTGCGGGAGGCGGGCCCGCGCGCCGACGTCATGGACGACGTCATGCCCGAGGACCTGCTGAAGTTCGGCCTCATCCCCGAGTTCATCGGCCGCCTGCCCGTGGTGACCACGCTGCGGGAGCTCACCGTCGCGGACCTCACCCGCATCCTCACCGAGCCCCGCAACGCGCTGATCAAGCAGTACAAGAAGATGTTCCAGCTGGACGGCGTCGAGCTGACCTTCGACCCCGAGGCCCTGACCGCCGTCGCGGAGCTCGCGATCCAGCGGGGCACGGGGGCCCGCGGGCTGCGCGCCATCCTGGAGGACGTGCTGCTGCCCGTCATGTTCGAGCTGCCCAGCCGCGACGACATCGCCGCGGTGCTGGTCACCGCCGAGTCCGTCGCCAAGGACGCGGAGCCGGAGATCATCACCCACGAGATGATCCGCGCGGAGCAGAACCGGAACAAAACCGCCTGAGCCGCGCCTTGTACCCGGTGACGCCCCCGCCGCCCCGGCGGGGCGCACCGTACGAGGAGGATGCTGATGGCTGACAAGGTGGAGTTCTGGTTCGACCCCGCGTGCCCGTGGGCGTGGATGACCTCGCGCTGGATGCTGGAGGTCGAGCAGGTCCGCGACGTCGAGATCGACTGGCGCGTCATGTCCCTGGCCGTGCTCAACGAGGGGCGCGAGGAGCTGCCCGAGCAGTACAAGGAGTTCCTGACCAAGGCCTGGGGCCCGGTGCGCGTCGTCGTCGCCGCCCGGGAGCAGCACGGGCCCGAGTACGTCAGGGCGCTCTACGACGCCATGGGCACCAGGCTCCACCCGGGCGGGGAGAAGGACTACGAAAAGGTGATCGCGGAGTCCCTCGCCGAGGCGGGCCTGCCGGCCGAGCTCGCGGAGGCCGCGCGCACGGACCGCTGGGACGAGCTGCTGCGGGCCTCGCAGAAGGAGGCGCAGGACCGGGTGGGCGACGACGTCGGCACCCCGGTGATCGCCGTCAACGGCACCGCCTTCTTCGGCCCCGTGATGTCCCCGGCGCCCAAGGGCGAGGAGGCGGGGACGGTCTTCGACGGCGCGGTCGCCCTGGCGTCCTACCCCGGCTTCTTCGAGATCAAGCGCTCCCGCACGACGGGCCCGGTCTTCGACTGAGCCCGTCCCGCCACGGCGCGAGGGCCCGACCACCCCACGGTGGCCGGGCCCTCGCACGTCCCGGGGAGCGCCCTACCGGGCGGGCTCCTCGGCGGGCGCCAGCTCGACGTCGCGCACGCTCAGGCCCGCCTCGCCGGCCACGAGCCGCAGCTCGGTGGCGTTGCCGGCGGCCCTGAGGTCGCCCAGGCCGGCCTCGAGCCGCGCCACCTCCTCCGCGGAGCCGGTGATCACGGCGGAACGGACCTCGGTGCGCTGCTTGACCTTGGCCTCGGACTTGGCCTTGCGCAACCCCGACAGCGCCTCGCCCACGGTCGTGAGGACCTCGGGGTCGGCGTCGGCCACCAGGGCCGCGAAGCCCTCGGTGGTCGGCCACGCCGCGCGGTGCACGGAGCCGGTGCGCCACCAGGACCACACCTCGTCCGTGGCGAACGGCAGGACCGGGGCGAACAGGCGCAGCAGCGCGTCGAGGGTCGTGGCGAGCGCCGCGTGCACGGACGCCTGGGCGGCCTCGCCGCGGGCCCCGTAGGCCCGGTCCTTGACGAGCTCGACGTAGTCGTCGGTGAACGTCCAGAAGAACGACTCGGTCAGCTGCAGGGCGCGGGCGTACTCGTAGTCGCGGAACGCCTGGGTGGCGCGCTCCACCACGGTCGCGAGCTGGGCGAGCAGCGCCCGGTCCAGGGCGTCGGCGACGACGTCGGCGGAGGCGCCGGCGCGCAGCACGGAGGCCTCCGTGACGCCCTGGGCGAGCACGAACTTCGAGGCGTTGAGCAGCTTGATGGCCAGGCGGCGGCCGATCTTGATCTGCCCCTCGTCGAAGGCGGTGTCCGCGCCCAGCCGGGCGGAGGCCGCCCAGTAGCGCACGGCGTCGGAGCCGAACTTCTCGAGCGTGTCGGTGGGGACCACGACGTTGCCCTTGGACTTGGACATCTTCTTCCGGTCCGGGTCCAGGACCCAGCCGGAGATCGTCGCGTCCGACCACGGCAGGGAGTCCGTCAGGGCGTCGGCGCGGACCACGGAGGAGAACAGCCAGGTGCGGATGATCTCGTGGGCCTGCGGGCGCAGGTCCATGGGGTAGGTCTTCGCGTGCAGGTCCTCGTCGTGGCCCCAGCCGGTGACGATCTGCGGGGTCAGCGAGGAGGTGGCCCAGGTGTCGAGGACGTCGGGGTCGCCGGCGAAGCCGCCCGGCCGGCCCCGCTGGGACTCGTCGTAGCCGGGGGCGGGCTCGGCGGCCGGGTCCACGGGCAGCTGCTCGGCGGCCGGGACGATGGGGGAGTCGTAGACCGGCTCGCCCTGGGCGTCCAGGGGGTACCACACGGGGATGGGCACGCCGAAGAAGCGCTGGCGGGAGATCAGCCAGTCGCCGTTGAGGCCCTCGACCCAGTCGTCGTAGCGGGCCTTCATGAACGCAGGGTGCCACTCCAGCTCGGCGCCACGGGCGAGCAGGCGCTGCCGGCGCTCGGCGTCGCGCCCGCCGTTGCGGATGTACCACTGGCGGGAGGTGACGACCTCGAGGGGCTTGTCGCCCTTCTCGTAGAAGTTCACGGGGTGCACGATCGGCGTGGGCTCGCCGTCGAGGTCACCGGACTCCCGCAGCAGCTCCACGACCTGCTCCTTGGCCGAGAACACGGTCTTGCCGGCGAGCTGCGCGTAGGCGGCCTCCGGGCCCTCCCCGCGGATCCAGGCCGGGGTCTCGGCGAGGATGCGGCCGTCGCGCCCGACCACCGGGCGGGTCGGCAGCTCCAGCTCGCGCCACCAGGTGACGTCGGTGAGGTCGCCGAAGGTGCAGATCATGGCGATGCCGGAGCCCTTCTCCGGCTTGGCCAGGCGGTGGGCCACGACCGGGACCTCGACCCCGAACAGCGGGGAGGTCACCGTGGAGCCGAACAGCGGCTGGTAGCGCTCGTCGTCGGGGTGGGCCACGAGCGCCACGCACGCGGGCAGCAGCTCGGGGCGGGTGGTCTCGATGTGCACCGGCTCGGCCCCGTCCCGGTGGAAGGCCACGCGGTGGTAGGCGCCGGGGCGCTCCCGGTCCTCCAGCTCGGCCTGGGCCACGGCGGTGCGGAAGGTGACGTCCCACAGGGTCGGGGCGTCGGCGAGGTAGGCGTCGCCCGCGGCGAGGTTGTCGAGGAACGCCCGCTGGGCGACCCGCCGGGAGTGGTCGTCGATGGTGCGGTAGGTGAGGTCCCAGTCCACGGACAGGCCCAGGCGGGTGAAGAGGTCCTCGAAGACCTGCTCGTCGTCGACGGCGAGCTGCTCGCACAGCTCGATGAAGTTCCTCCGGGAGACCTGGTCGAAGTCGCGCTCGTTCCTCGCGGGCTTCGCCGGCGGCCGGTAGCCCGGGTCGTAGGGCAGGGTCGGGTCGCAGCGGACGCCGAAGTAGTTCTGCACGCGCCGCTCGGTGGGCAGGCCGTTGTCGTCCCAGCCCATCGGGTAGAAGACGTTCTTGCCGGTCATCCGCTGGTAGCGGGCCACGACGTCGGTCTGCGTGTAGGAGAACATGTGCCCCACGTGCAGCGACCCCGACGCGGTGGGCGGCGGGGTGTCGATCGAGTAGACCTCCGCGCGCTCGGTGTCGCGGTCGAAGCGGAAGGTGCCCTCCTCCCGCCACCGGGTCGAGAACCTCTCCTCCAGGCCCTCGAGGGCGGGCTTGTCGGGGACGGTCACGGACGTGGTCCCGGGTGCGGTGGCGGGCGTGTCTGTGCCCTGCGTGTTGTCAGCCATGCCGACCAGTCTCTCACGGACGCGCGGGCCCGCTCCGTCCCGGCCGGGTGCTTGGGCGTCCCTCCGGGCGCGGGCTAGCGTGGGCCCATGAGCGACGAGCAGAACACAGGAACCCACACCGGCAAGGTCGCGGTCGTCACCGGCGCCTCCACCGGCATCGGGGAGGCCACCGCCCGGGAGCTGCGCCGCAGCGGCTGGACCGTCTACGCCGTGGCCCGCCGGGCCGAGCGGCTCGAGGCGCTGGCGGAGCAGACCGGCGCGATCCCCGCGCCCTGCGACGTGACCTCCGACGCCGAGGTCGAGGCCCTGCGCGACCAGGTCCTCGAGGAGCAGGGCCGCGTGGACGCGCTGCTCAACATCTCCGGCGGGGCGCGCGGCACCGACCGGGTGGCCGAGGCCCGCACCGAGGACTGGGCATGGATGTACGAGGTCAACGTGCTGGGCACGCTGCGCATGACCCGCGCGTTCCTGCCCGCCCTGCGCGAGAACGGCGAGGGCACCGTCCTGAACCTCACCTCGCTGGCCGCCCACCGCGCGTACGAGGGCGGGGCCGGCTACAACGCCGCCAAGTTCGCCCAGCGCGCCATGACCGAGGCCCTGCGGCTGGAGGAGGCCGAGCACAACGTGCGGGTCGTCGAGATCGCCCCCGGGCTGGTGCACACCCCCGAGTTCTCCCTCAACCGCCTCGGCGGGGACCGGGCCGCGGCCGAGCAGGTCTACGCCGGGGTCGAGAAGCCGCTGACCTCGGAGGACGTCGCCGGCGTGTGCGCCTTCGCCGTGAACCTGCCCCACCACGTGGACCTCGACACCGTGACGATCAAGCCGGTCGCCCAGGCCGCGCCCCACAAGATCGTGCGCTCCTAGCCGTCCTGGCCCTCCTGGCCGTCCTGACCGAGGACCGGGAGCGGCGGCCGCCGGCGACCCACCCTCCCCGGGTGCGCCGGCGTCCGCCGCCTCGGCGCACCCGGGGAGGGTGGGTTAAGATGGGAGCAGTCACATCGGCGCCGATCCGGCCATCACCGGGGAGCCTCCGGAAGAACGGGACCCGCGGGTCCTCAGTAGACCCGGACGGGTAAGCCCGTCACAGCAGTCAACGAGCGGCGGCCCCGCCCCCGGTGAGGGAGGCGGGACCGCAAGCGAGGTGGTACCGCGTTGTGCCCGGGCGACCGGCCGGCAGCGTCCTTGCACCCTGACCCGCACGAGCAGCACCGACGTCAGAACGAGGATCCCGTGTCAGACCAGCCCGTCTACCCCAAGGCGACCACCGACCCCGAGGCCCGCGGCGTGCCCGCGGCGCCGACGTTCCCGGCCGTGGAGGAGCGCGTCCTCGCCTACTGGCAGCAGGACGGCACCTTCCAGGCCAGCATCGACCGGCGCGACCCGGGGGAGGACGGCTCCAACGAGTTCGTCTTCTACGACGGCCCGCCCTTCGCCAACGGCCTGCCGCACTACGGCCACCTGCTCACCGGCTACGTCAAGGACCTCGTGGCCCGCTACCAGACCCAGCAGGGCCGGCGCGTGGAGCGCCGCTTCGGCTGGGACACCCACGGGCTGCCCGCCGAGCTCGAGGCCATGAAACAGCTCGGGATGGCCGACAAGCAGGAGATCGAGCGGATGGGCATCGCCGCGTTCAACGACGCCTGCCGCAGCTCCGTGATGAAGTACGCCTCCGAGTGGCAGGACTACGTCACCCGCCAGGCGCGCTGGGTGGACTTCGACAACGACTACAAGACCCTCAACCCCGACTACATGGAGTCGGTGATCGCGGCGTTCAAGGGCCTCGACGACAAGGGCCTCGTCTACTCCGGCTACCGCGTCCTGCCGTACTGCTGGAAGGACGAGACGCCGCTGTCCAACCACGAGCTGCGCATGGACGACGACGTCTACAAGGACCGCCAGGACCAGACCGTCACCGTCTCCTTCCCGGTCCTCGACGACGCCTCCTGGGCGAAGCACCCCGAGGTCGTCACCGCGCTCGCCGGGGTCGAGGCGCTCGCCTGGACCACCACGCCCTGGACGCTGCCCACCAACCAGGCCATCGCGGTCGGCCCGGAGATCGTCTACGCCGTGGTCCCGGGCGCGGGCGAGCTCGCCGGGCGGCGCTTCCTGATCGCCGAGGACCTGCTGGGCGCCTACGCCAAGGACCTCGGCTGGGGCGGGGAGGAGGACCCGGCCGCGGCGGCCGCCGCCGCGGTCACCGCCCGCCACCGGGGCGCGGAGCTCGAGGGCCTGCGCTACCGCCGGCTGTGGGACTACTTCGCCGACGCCGAGCGCTTCGGCACCGGCACCTCCTGGCAGTTCGTGGTAGCCGACTACGTCACCACCACCGACGGCACCGGCCTGGTCCACCAGGCCCCCGCCTACGGCGAGGACGACCAGACCGTGTGCGCCGGCTACGGCATCCCCGTCGTGCTGTCCCTCGACGAGGCCGGGGTGTTCTACGACCTGTTCGCCGACGGGTCCCTGGCCGCCGGCGCCCCCCTGGCCGGGCTCGCCGGGAAGAACGTCTTCGACAAGGACGTCGCCCGCACGGTGGTCCGCGACCTCAAGGAGCGGGGCCGGCTGATCCGCCAGGCCAGCTACGAGCACGCCTACCCGCACTGCTGGCGCTGCCGCAACCCCCTGATCTACCGCGCCGTGTCCTCCTGGTTCGTGGAGGTCACCCGGATCAAGGACCGGATGGTCGAGCTGAACCAGCAGATCAACTGGATCCCGGACAACGTCAAGGACGGCCAGTTCGGCAAGTGGCTGGAGAACGCCCGCGACTGGTCGATCTCCCGCAACCGCTACTGGGGCTCGCCGATCCCCGTGTGGGAGTCCGACGACCCCAACCACCCGCGCCGCGACGTCTACGGCTCCCTCGCCGAGCTCGAGGCCGACTTCGGCCGGCTGCCGCGCAACGACCGCGGCGAGGTCGACCTGCACCGGCCCTGGATCGACGAGCTGACCCGCCCCAACCCGGACGACCCGACGGGGCGCTCCACCATGCGCCGGGTGCCCGAGGTGCTCGACGTGTGGTTCGACTCCGGCTCGATGCCCTACGCCCAGGTGCACTACCCCATGGAGAACCGGGACTGGTTCGAGACCCACAACCCGGGCGACTTCATCGTGGAGTACATCGGCCAGACCCGCGGCTGGTTCTACACCCTGCACATCCTCGCGACCGCGCTGTTCGACCGGCCCGCGTTCCGCAACGTCATCAGCCACGGCATCGTGCTGGGCTCCGACGGGCAGAAGATGTCCAAGTCCCTGCGCAACTACCCGGACGTCAACGAGGTCCTGGACCGGGACGGCGCCGACGCGATGCGCTGGTTCCTGATGTCCAGCCCCATCCTGCGCGGCGGCAACCTCGTGGTCACCGAGCAGGGCATCCGCGACGGCGTGCGCCAGATGATGCTCCCGCTGTGGAACGTGTACCACTTCTTCGGCCTCTACACGAACGCCGCGAACGCGGGCGCGGGCTACGAGGCACGGACCCGCCACGACTCCGAGAACGTCATGGACCGCTACGTGCTGGCCATGACCGGGCGGCTGGTGCGGCAGACGAAGGAGGCGTTCGACGCCTACGACATCTGGGGCGCCGCCGAGCACCTGCGCTCCTACATGGACACCCTGACCAACTGGTACGTCCGCCGCTCCCGCGACCGGTTCTTCGCCGAGGACACCGTCGCCTTCGACGTGCTGCACACCTGCCTGGAGACCGTCTGCCGCGTGGCCGCCCCGCTGCTGCCGCTCGTCACCGAGGAGATCTGGCGCGGGCTCACCGGCGGGCGCTCCGTGCACCTGACCGACTGGCCGGACGCCTCCGGCTTCCCGGCGGAGACCGAGCTCGTGGAGCTCATGGAGACCACCCGCACGATCTGCTCCAACGGCTCCGCCCTGCGCAAGGCCCACAAGCTGCGCGTGCGCCAGCCGCTGGCCGGGATGACCGTCGTCGTGCCCTCAGGCGCGAAGCTCGCGGGAACCTTCGAGCACATCGTCGAAGACGAGCTGAACCTCAAGGCCGTCACCCTGCTCGACGCCGCCGAGGCCTCCCCGGAGCAGTTCGGCATCTCCCAGCAGCTGAAGGTCAACGCCCGCGCCGCAGGCCCGCGCCTGGGCAAGGGCGTGCAGGCCGCCATCAAGGCCGCGAAGGCCGGGGACTGGCGGGTCGACGACGACGGCACCGTGGTCGCCGGCGCCACCGCGCTGCAGGAGGGGGAGTACGAGCTCGAGACCGTCGTGGCGGGCGACGCCGCGGCCGGCTCCCGGGCCGTGACCGTCCTGCCCGGCGGCGGCTTCCTCGTCCTCGACACCGAGCTCACCCCCGAGCTCGAGGCCGAGGGCACCGCCCGGGACATGGTCCGCACCATCCAGCAGGCCCGCAAGGACGCCGCCCTGCAGGTCTCCGACCGGATCCGCACGGTCGTGACCGCCGACGCCGCCACGGTCGCGGCGCTCGAGGCCAACCGGGCGCTCGTGGCCGGGGAGACGCTCTCCGCCGAGCTCGAGCTGCGGGTCGGCGAGCCCTCCGTGAGCGTGCACGTGGTGGACTCGCCGGTCGACGCCGCGGCGGTGCAGGCATGAGCGCGCCGTTCGCGGACACCGGGGACGCGACCTCCGTCGAGGACGTCTACGACCGGCTGCTGGCCCGTGCCCCGGAGAACCGGATGGCCCCGCGGCTCGAGGCCATGCGCCGGGCCATGGAAGTCCTGGGCGAACCCCAGCGCGCCGCCCCGGTGATCCACCTGACCGGCACCAACGGCAAGACCTCGACGGCCCGGATGGTCGAGGCCCTGCTGCTCGCCCACGACCTGCGCGTGGGCCGCTACACCAGCCCCCACCTGGCGCGGGTCACCGAGCGGATCAGCGTGGACGGCGCACCCGTGGACGACGACACGTTCGTGCGCGTGTACAACGAGATCGCCCCGTACCTGTCCTTCGTCGACGCCGAGCTCGCCGAGCGCGGCGAGCCGCGGATGAGCTACTTCGAGACCGTCACGGCGCTGGCCTTCGCGGTCTTCGCGGACGCGCCGGTCGACGTCGTCGTCCTCGAGGTCGGGATCGGCGGGTCGTGGGACGCGACCAACGTGGCCGACGCCGCGGTCTCCGTGGTCACCCCCATCGACCTCGACCACACGGACATGCTCGGGGACACCCTCGAGGACATCGCCCGCGAGAAGTCCGGGATCCTCAAGGAGCACGGCTACCTGGTCTCCGCGGCCCAGGACCCCGGGGCCGCACAGGTGCTGCTCGAGCGGGCCCGCGAACTGGGGATCCCGTTCCGCTTCGGCGGCGTCGAGTTCGCGGTGGAGGCCCGCGCCACGGCCGTGGGCGGGCAGGTGCTCACCGTCCGGGGCCTCGCCGGGCGCTACCCCGACCTGCTGCTGCCGCTGTTCGGCGCCCACCAGGCCGAGAACGCCGCGGTGGCCGTCGCCGCGGTCGAGGCGTTCCTGGGCGGGGGCGAGCAGGAGCTCAACCCCGAGCTCGTGCGCACCGGCCTGGGCGCCGTCGAGTCCCCGGGCCGGCTGGAACTGGCCCGCAAGGCCCCGCCCGTGGTCCTGGACGCCGCGCACAACCCGCACGGGCTGCGGGCCGCCGCCGCCGCCCTCCAGGAGGCGTTCACCTTCGGCAAGCTCAACCTCGTCGTCGGGGTCCTCGCGGAGAAGGACGCCGAGGCGATGCTGCGGGTGCTGCTCGAGGAGTACGAGGAGTTCAACACCGAGTTCTGGTTCACCCGCTCCGCCTCGCCGCGGGCGGTGGACCCGCAGGAGCTCGCCGAGCTGGCCGTGGACCTCGGCTTCCCCGAGGACGTGGTCCACGCCGTGCCCACGCTCGACGACGCCGTGGCCGCGGCCGTCCAGGACGCCGCCGCCCGCCCGGAGTTCGACGGCGCCGTGCTGGTCACCGGCTCGATCACCGTGGTCGGCGAGGTCCGCACCCTGCTGGGGCTGTGACCGTGGCCCCGCACCCCGCCCCCGTCCCGCCCGCCCCGCACGAGAGGACCCGCTCCACGTGGCACGCATGACCAAGGCCCAGCGCGAGTGGCGCCCCGGGCAGAAGAGGCCGAGGCGCTCGATCCGCACGATGTTCGCCTCCTCCGTGCTCGTCATGGAGGCGCTCATCGCCTTCTTCGCGGCCCTGGCCGCCTACGGGCTCCTCGGCCGGGAGCTGGGGGACGGCGCCCGCACCGCCGTCCTCGCGGGCGGGGCCGTGCTGGCGCTGATCCTGCTGCTGGCCCCCGCCGTGCTGGGCCGGCCGTGGGGGTACACGCTCGGCTGGGCCCTGCAGGCGGTGCTCGTGGCCACCGGCTTCGTGCTCCCGGCGATGTTCGTGGTGGGCGCGCTCTCGGCGCTCGCCTGGTGGTACGCCGTGCACACCGGGGCGCGGCTGGACCGGGAGAACGCCGCCCGCGACGCCGCGCAGGCGCAGTGGGAGCGGGAGCACCCGGACGGCTAGGCTGGGCTCCGACGTCCCTCGCAGTCCCCCGGAAGGATTCCCATGACCACGGAACGCACCCTTGTCCTCGTCAAGCCCGACGGCGTGGCCCGCGGCCTCACCGGCCAGGTCCTCGCCCGCGTCGAGGCGAAGGGCTACCGCCTCGTGGAGCTGAAGCTCCTGCACCCCCAGCGGGAGCTGCTCGAGCGCCACTACGACGAGCACCGGGGCAAGCCGTTCTTCGGTCCGCTGGTGGAGTTCATGCTCAGCGGCCCCGTCGTGGCCGCCGTCGTCGAGGGCCACCGCGTGATCGAGGGCTTCCGCTCCCTGGCCGGGACCACCGAGCCCACCACCGCCGCGCCCGGCACCATCCGCGGCGACCTCGGCCGCGACTGGGGCGAGAAGGTGCAGCAGAACATCGTGCACGGCTCGGACTCCCCGGAGTCCGCCGAGCGCGAGATCGGCATCTGGTTCGGCTGACCCGCTGCCCGCGGACGACGAACGGCCCGCCTCCTCCGGGA
>NZ_JAMBOG010000029.1 GCF_023715525.1 Kocuria rosea
GTCAGATCGCGTACGACCCCCCCCGGCACCCGGGGGGGCGACTCCAGGGCGGCGTCAGGCGGTTCAGCCCGGCGCCGGGGATCTCACGAGGAGATCAGTGCGAGTTCAGGAGATGACGGTGATGTTCGCGGCCTGGGGGCCCTTGGGGCCGTCCTGGGTCTCGAACTCGACGCGCTGGTTCTCCTCGAGGGAGCGGAACCCGCCGGAGTTGATGGCCGAGAAGTGCGCGAACACGTCCTTGGAGCCGTCCTCGGGGGTGATGAAGCCGAAGCCCTTGTCGGCGTTGAACCACTTGACGATGCCAGTAGTCATGAGTGACCTACCTTTTCTGGAAAACGGAGCGTCCCCGGCTCTCGGGGTGCTCGGGCGTTGCGATGCCTGCCAAAACGTCTTCTCAGAAAAACTGCTGCACCCCGACGGGGCGAACTGCTCGAACTGCAAAAACGAAACTTCAACAACTGCCCCCACTGTACGCGATCCGGCCCGGATGCGCAGTGATCGGCACCACCTGCGACCCCGCGGACGGCGTGCGTGCGAGGAGAACACCCCGTCCTGACCGCTGCCGGGACCGCGACAGGGTTCCCCCGGCACCCGGACGGGCACCCGGACGGGCACCCCCGGTGCCCGCCGTGGTCATCGCCCGGGGTCCGGTGCCCGGCCGCGCGCCCGTGGTTGAGGAGGGCCGGGCGACCTCAACCCGAGGGACTGCGGGAGCCCGGTCCGGGACGAGTCCGGCCCAGTCGGTGGAGTCGCTCGACGCCGTCGAGCAGGACGTCCAGGGCGAACTCGAACTCGAACTGCTCGTCGCAGTCGCCACCGGCGCCCACTGGGTGCGCAGCAACATCGAGGCCACCTACAAGCGTCTCGGAACGGCCGACGGGGTGCTGGGCGTCCCGACCACCGACGAGGCCGCCGACGGGACCGGCGGCTGCGCCCAGAGCTTCCAGAGGGGCATGATGTACTGGAGCTCCGCCACCGGGGCCGGTGGCGCGAAGGGGATCCTGGGCTACCCGATCGCCGGCGAGACATCCGACGGCATCGGCGGCTAGGTCCAGTCCTTCCACAAGGGCCGCACCGTGCGGAGCCGGCTCACGGGGGCGTCCGCCGCCCAGGGCTCCATCGGTGATCGCCACCTCAATGCGAAGGGGCAGGCCGGCGAACCGGGCCACCCCACCCCCGCCGAGGCGCCCACCAGCACCGGCGGCTCCTACCAGAAGCTCCAGAAGGGCCGGATCTGCCGGAGTTCCGCGACCGGTGCCCGGGAGGTCCTGGGCAGGATCAGTACCGCGTACGTCGGCCTGGGCGGAACGGCCAGCCGGCTCGGGTTCCCCACGAGCGGCGAGACCCGCGCCGTCGACGGCTCGACGGTCCAGCGGTTCCAGGGCGGAACGATCACCCTGAGGACCAACGGCACCATCCGCATCGACCACCACTGAGTCGCCACCGCCACGACGACGTCGTGGACCGGTGGTGGACCCGGCGGGGCGTCGGGTCCGGGGTGGTGGAGCTGCGCGCGAGCCCGCAGCAGGGCCGCGGTCCCCTGCACGGCTGCGCTCGCCTCGTCGGCGGGGAGCACGGGGACGTGCAGCGTCCCCCGGGCCGGACGCCGAGTCCCTCGGGACCGCCCCCTCGAGTGACACGCCCACCGCGGCGGCGGTCGGGCCCACAGCCCCGGCAGAATGGCCTCGTCGCACTGCGCGAGCACGCCCCCGTGGCGCCCGTACTCCCCCTTCGAAGGAGCCCCTCCGAATGACCGAGCACCACCGTCTCGACGGACGTTCCACCCACTACACCGACGTCCAGGGGCACGTCGTGGCCAAGTGCGAGGACGGCCCCGGCTTCCTCGCCTGGACGCTGCTCTCGGCCGCGGGGCTGTCCCTCGTGGTCGCGTCCTTCCCCGGGACGAACTGGCTGGTGCTCCCCGGGGCGCTGCTGGCGCTGCTGGGGGTCAGCCAGTCCCACCCCTACCGGGCCTACACCCACTGGTACGGCCTCGTCGTCGCCGTCGTCGCCCTCGGCGGCCCCCTGCTGCACCTGCTGGCCCTGTTGGAGATCGCCGGCCCGCCGCACGGCCACTGACCGCCGCGGCCCAGGGCCCCTCCGGCTCGACGCTGGCCTCCCGGACCCTTGTGCCCGCTCGCCGGAAGGCGAGGGGCCGGGGTGGTGCTGGTCGCGGGCCGGCCGACGCCGCCGTGGTCGGTGATCACCCACTCCGGGCGCCGGCACCCATCGGCGTCCACGAGGTGAGCCGGGTCCGGGTCCACGCTCACCGTCGCGTCCAGGAGGGCGCGGGCCCGCCCGGACATCCGGATCTGCTCGACGGCCCCGCGGTCCGGCGCAGCACCGACCGGGATGTGACGGCCTCCGAGCCGCGACCGGCATCGCGCCGGGTCCGTCGGGGTGCTGGTGGCGCCCACGGACGGGAGCCTGGCCGCGGGGCAGAACCTGGAGGTGAACCGGGCAAGGCACTCACGGTGGCGGCGGGAACGGCATCGCCGTCCTCACCGTGACCACCAGCCTGGCGGCAGGCCGGGTCCCTGTCGCTGATCCGGCTCGGCGGCGGGTCCTGGTGCTCGCCGGCATCGGCCTGGCCGCTCCACGAGGGCTCGAACTCCTCCTGCCGCTCTCCGGCCCCGGTCACCTGCCGGAGCCGGCAGCGGAGCGTCCGGCCCGGGCCGTGGCCGCGCGGCGCGGCTCACCGTGAGGGCCCGATCCGGATCGCGGACGCCGGGCACGCTGCCGCGGCCTCGCGGACCGCGTCGTGCACGGCCTCCGGGGGTGCCGCGTCGCGCAGGACGACGACGCCGTCCTCGTCGCGCTGGTCGAACACCTCCGGCGCCAGGGCAGCGCACTGACCGGCACCGCAGCACTTGGACTGGTCCACACCGACCTGCATGTCCGCCTCCTTGTCCCCGGCCGGCCCCGGCAGAGGGCCGGCACCGCGGCGCGGTCGGAAGGATGTCGTCCCCTGCCCGAAAAGTAGCAGGAGGCGGTGGAACATCGTCCGCTTCGGCCGTCACGATCCGGCGCGGACGGTGCCCGCTGCTCCGGTGACCGGGCGGAGGACGACGACGGGGGCGCGTCGGCCCGCACACGGCACGACGGCACGGAGCGATCACCGGTCCGCCGCGGGCCGACGACCCGAACGAGCACCGAGCGCGGCCCGTCGCTCCTGGTCACGACGCATTTGGACGGGTTTGTCCCCGCTCTGTAGCGTGGAACACCACGGAAGTCGTTCCGCCGTACGGTTGCAAGGACTGGGTGACCCATGGCCTCCACCGACCCCACCGCCCTGCCGATCACCCGGCAGTGCCCCTATGCCCCGCCGCCGGAGCATCTGCGGTTGCGCGACGAGGCGCCCATATCCCGGGTCACGCTGCCCTCCGGGATGACCGTGTGGGCCCTGACCCGCCACGCGGACATCCGGGCGATGCTCGCCGATCCGCGGTTCAGCTCCGACCGCTACCGCCCCGGGTTCCCGGCGCCCACCCGTGATCCGGTCCCGGTCTCGCTGAGCCTGCTCGGCATGGACCCGCCGGAGCACGGGCCGGCCCGGCGGGAGGTGATGGGAGAGTTCACGCTCAAGCGGATCACCGCGCTCGGCCCCCGCATCCAGCAGATCGTGGACGACCGCATCGACGCCATGCTCACCGGGCCCCGCCCCGTGGACCTGGTGCAGGCGCTGTCCCTGCCAGTCCCCTCGCTGGTGACCTGCGAGCTGCTCGGCGTGCCCTACTCGGACCACGACTTCTTCCAGACCCGCTCGGCCGTGCTGCTCTCGCGCACCGTTGCGGTGCAGGAGATCCAGCGGGGACTGCACGAGCTGCTGTCCTATCTCGACCAGCTGGTCACCACGAAGGAACAGCATCCCACCGACGACCTGCTGGGCCGGCAGATCCGCAGGCAGCAGGAGAAGGGCGCCGTCGACCACCAGGCGCTGGTCAGCCTGGCCTTCCTGCTTCTGGTGGCCGGCCACGAGACCACGGCCAACATGATCTCCCTGGGCACCCTGGCCCTCGTCGAACACCCCGAGGACCTGGCCGCGATCCGCGAGGACCCCGGCAGAACCCCCGACGCCGTGGAGGAGCTGCTGCGCTACTTCACGATCGCCGAGCTCGGGACCTCACGCGTCGCCCTGGAGGACGTGGAGCTGGGCGGGGTGCTCATCCGCGCCGGCGAGGGTGTGCTCGGGCTGTCCAACACCGCCAACCGGGATCCGGAGGTGTTCACCGACCCGGACGAGCTCGACATCGACCGCGGCGGACGCCACCACCTCGCCTTCGGCTACGGCCCGCACCAGTGCCTGGGCCAGAACCTCGCCCGCCTGGAGCTGCAGATCGTCTTCGACACGCTGTTCCGGCGGATCCCCGGTCTCCGGTCCGCCGTGCCCGTCGACGAGCTGCCCTTCAAGAACGACTCGGACATCTACGGCCTCCACGAGTTCCCCGTCACCTGGTGACAGCGGCACCGCCCGGGTGGGGAACCAGGGACCGGAGTCACGGAGCGGAGATCGTGGGCGGATCGACCGGGCCCTCTCCGCGAGCGCGTCAGGCGGCGAGCGCCGAGGAACCTACCACGGCATCCACGAGGGTGCGGAGCTGCTGGGGTGTCCCGTCGTCGACGACGGTGGTGTCGATGAGGTGCTGGCTCACTCCGGCCCCGGAGGAGTGGGTGTTGCCGGCGGTGTTCGGGGCGGGGCGGTGGACCCGGATCACGGTGCCGCCGCTTTCCCGGATGGCCCTGGCCTCCTGGTCGGAACGGACGTCGTCGACGACCACGGGGCCGTCGATCGCCGCGGCGGCGGTGAGCGCGAGACGGACCCACAGGTCAGGGCCGAACTGGTCGATCTGGGGTCCCGCGTCAGTGCGCAGGAGCCGGTGGAGACGGTGGATCTCCCGGTGGGCGGGGACGGCGGGATCCCTGAGCCGGCTCCAGTCCCCGTTCACGGCGGTCAGGTGGGCCGACAGGCGGTCGGCGACGGCGTTCCTGTGGGCGGGGACGCAGAAGGGGTCGAGGAGGCGGGCGGCCTTGGTGGCCGGGCGGATGCGTCCGTCCCGGGGATCGGCCAGCAACCCGCGGCGGGAGATCTCCCGGGAGAAGGCGTTGATCAGCCGCTGGGACTCGTCGAGGGCTTTCTTGGGCACGGTGCCGGAGTCGTCGTCGCGGGCGCGTCGTCGGGTGCCTTCGACGAGCGGGTCGACGGCCAGCAGGATCTCCCGGACGGGGTCGGACAGGCCCAGGCGGGTGTGGCCGTGGGCGGCGACGAGGTGGGCGGCGGCGGTGTCCGCGCCCGAGTGGGGGTGGCCGGTGAGGCCGAGGAGGGAGGTGGCCATGGGGTGCTTTCCTGGGTAGTGCGGATGTCCCGTCCTCCAGGGGTACGGGCGGAGCGGGGCGCAGCGCGGGGCGCAGCGGGGAGCGTCCCGCCCGGCGACGGGCGCTCGCGCGGTGGGGTACCGCCCGGGGTGGGCGGTGGCTGGAGGGCGTGGGTTCAGAGTACTGCCCACGTCCGACCGTCTGTGCAGGCCGCGGGCGGCCCGGCGGTGCCCGGAGGAGGTGTTCGCGGGAACCCCTCGACCGGGCGCACGGGGCCGACGATCTTCAGCTCCGGTTCAGCAGGCCCGGGCCATCCTGGTGGCACATGGTTTCCCCTGACCGTGGACCTGAAGAAGGTGACAGCAGAAGGCCGCCGCCGGTGAGAACCCGACGGCGGCCTTCTGCGCACCCGGGCCCGGGCGTGGTCCTCGACCCCCGTCCCGGCACGGTCACGGCGGTCCGCCCCGGGTCCTCCCACCACCCGGCGTAGGGCACGGCGGGGAACAGGACGACCGGGGTTGCCGGGAGGGTGTCCTGGGGGTGCCCGCAGCGCAGCGCCCGGCGCGCGGTCGTCCCACGCGCGCCACGGCGCGTGCCTGCGGGCAGAGGTGGTTGCTGTCGGCCGGATCCGGCGAGGATCATGGGGCACAGCACCTTCACGGTGAGCTGTTCCTCGACGAAGAGGGTCCTGGGATGACCTTGTGCGCACTGTCCTTCCGCGGCAGGGGCCGGCGGGGCCCGACCGCGCTGAGTGGCACGCCCGGAGCCGGAGCACTCCGGTGAGCGAGGCCTTCCGCTACGAGCTCACGGCCACCGACCCGGAGGCCGCGTCGTTGCTGTTCGCGACCATCGGCGCGCGCTTCACCTTCCACCCCTCCGATCGCGACTTCTCCTACCACGAGTTCCGCGCCGGGGACGAGGCTCTGACCGTCTCCCGCGTGGAACTGGCCGGGTCGTACTCCTCCTGGGGCGACACGGAGATGTTCAGCGTCGTCCACGGGCACGCCGGCCGCTGCGACTGGTCCACCCGCGACGAGGCCGGCACGGGGATCGGGGCGCCGGTGCTGTTCCGGCCCCGCAGCCCCACGCTCTTCGTCGTGGACGCGCTGGAGGCCACGAACGTCTACCTCACCTCGCACCTGCTGCAGGACGTCGCCGACACGGTCTACGGCTCCGAGAACGTCCCGGTGGCCTTCGCCTCCTCCCACCCGGCCAGCACCAGCCTGGGCCACTACTGGTCGGGCCTGGCCCGCCTGGCCCGGGACACCGTGGACTCCGGGGCCTTCGAGGCGCCCCTGGTGCGCGCCAACCTCACCCGGCACCTGGCCGTCGCCGTGCTCGAGTGCTTTCCCCTGACCGGTGACCGCCAGACGCGGTCGCTGTCCATGGCCGCCCAGGCCCGCCGCTACCGCATCGCCAAACAGTTCTTCGACGACCACGCCCCCGGACCGGTCACCGTCGAGGACGCCGCCCGTGCGGCGAGCACCACCACCTCCCTCCTGACCCGGGCCTTCCGGGCCAACCACCCCCAGGGGCTGAGCCCCACCGAGTACCTGCGGCGGGCGCGGCTGGCCGGGGCCCACGCCGACCTCCTCGAGGCCGACCCCACCACCGGGGCCACGGTCGCCGGCATCGCCGCCCGCTGGGGCTTCGCCCACCCCGGCCGCTTCGCCGGTCACTACCGCGCGGCCTACGGCGTCCCCCCGAGCACGACCCTCGGCCGATGACCGCCCGCCCCGCCCACCCCGGGCGGAGCAGCGCCACGGTCCTGGGCGGCCCCGTGCGGCCACTCCATCCCGCGCCCCCGGCGCCGCCGTCGTGAGGAGATCCAGGCCTCCGGGCCGACCCGCTGCCACGGACTGGGCGGTTGATCCGGCTGCCGGGACCACGACCTCGAGGACCGGGCCCGGGCATGCAGGTGCACCCCACCCGCCGCGCGGATGGGGTGCACCAGCAATGTGGGTGACGGCCTGACCGCTGCCCGCCCGGGCCGTGTGCCCGGACGCGTACGGCCGATGGTCGGTCCTCCTCAGACGAGGGACAGCGCCCGGGACGGCAGGAACTGCTCACGGCAGAGCGTGGCCCGTCCGCCGATCGGCTCCCGGGCCGCCCGGCTCAGTGCTACACGTGCTTGTGCTCGTCCTCGTAGTCCTTGGTGCCGTCGCCGTCGTCGTCGTCGTCGTGCTCGTCCTTGGTGCCGTCGCCGTCGTCGTCGTCGTCGTCGCAGTCCTCCTTGCCGTCGTGGTCGCTGTCCTCCCACTTGGCGTGGTGGTACTTCTTGTCCTCGGAGTCCTCGTCCTTCTCGTCGTCGTCGTCGGCGTCGTGGTACCAGTGCTCGCCGTCGTGCTTCCAGTTGTGCTCGTGGACGTACTTCTCGTCGTCGTCCTTCTCGTCGTCCCCGTCGTCGTCGTGGTACCAGTGCTCGCCGTCGTACTTCCAGTCGTACTCGTGGAAGTACTTCTCGTCCTCGTCCTCCTCCTCGTCCTTCTCGTCCTCGGAGTCCTTGTCCTCGTCCTCCTTGTACTTGGAGTCCTTGTCCTCGTCCTCCTCGTACTTGTCGTCGTCGTGATCGTAATCCTTGTGATCACTGGATTTGCCTTCGTGATGACCGTTAGACTCGTGGTCATCACCCCCGCCCGCGAACGCGGGGGTGCCCAGCGAGCCTCCGAGGAGGGCGGCGGCAATGGCCGCACCGGCGAGAGTCTTGTGCAGATCGTTCATGATGTCCCCTAGAAAGGGCATGACTAAAAAACTGTCATGCACGCGAGAGAAAATATGTCAAGGCCTGTGAGCTAGGCCTCCCCTGTGAACGAGGTGACACCACCGTAAAAGGGTGTTCGCGGGCGATTCAAGACTGCAACTCGAATGATGGGCATTTGTGGACGGTTGCACAAAAGCCTTCCATCCGGGGCGGTTTAGTGGTGCGCCGGCGGGTCCACCATGGTCCCTCTCCGCGCACCGGGGCGGTCCCGACCGGTGAGTTCGGGGCGTTTTTCCTAGTGGGGGCGAAGTTCCGGTCACGAGCAGCGCCCCGGTCGCCCCCTGTGGTCGGCGCGGCCCGCCGTCCGGATCCGGTCCCAGCAGCGACCCGCGCCCCGCAGCACCGTGACGGTCCGGTCCGCAATGTGACACCGACGCTACGACCGGCCGCCGGGACCCGGCCACGGTTCACGGCACCGGACGGCCGACCGGCGCCGGGACCGGACCGAGCGCTCCGTCCTGGGCAGCAGGGTCAGTCCCTGCCCTGCCAGGGGGTGACGCTCATCTGCACCCCGGTCACCGCCACGGTCCCGGTGTCCAGGGTGAGGTAGCGCTGCTGCCCCTGGTCCTTGATCCAGCCCTCGATGCTGCCGCCGTGCTCGGCGATGGCGCGCACGACCTGCTGGATGTCGTAGCCGCCCTTCTCCCCCAGGCGCATCTGCCGGCCGTTGGAGAACGTGATATCGAAGGACACGCGCATGGGCGGGCGGTCCTTCCGGCCGTACCGGCGGCGGGCGGCCGAGCGGATCTGGCGCTCGATGCGCTTCCAGCCGGCCTCGTTGCCCTTGGACCCCTTGGTCTTGGGGAACTCCGTGGCGTAGATCCGCCCGCCGCTGCGCAGGTAGTGGGTCTTCTCGGGGACGTAGCGCCCGCGCCTGGGCACGGGGGCGTAGCGGGCGTTGGGGTCGAGGTCGGCCGGCTGGTGCGACGGCTCCCCCCGGCGGCCGCGCACGTTGGCCGGGGTCCCGGCCCTGGTGCGGCGGCGCTCGGGGCGGTGGGTGACGGTGCCCGTGGTGCTCAGCTCCGTGAGGGCCCGGACGTAGTGCGCCCCGGACTTCTTCCCGCGGGCGATCTGCGAGACGAGGGAGGGGTCGCGTCCCAGGGCCCCGGCGATCTCGCGGTTGCTCATCGCCGCCTTCTCCTTGAGCTCCGCGATGAGCTCCTGGGCGGTCCGGTGTGCGGGGCTCACGCGCTCACCTCGTCGCTGCTCTGCCACGCGGCCGCGGGGCCGGCCGTCTCGGCCCGGTGCATGAGCGCGTCGCGCTGGGCGCGGGTGACCGGCAGGGGCAGCGGGCCGTCGAGCACGCCCTTCAGGCGCAGCTTCCCGGCGCGGCCGTCGTCGGCCCCGCCGTGGGCGGTGGGCAGGGCCCAGGTGGGCACGGTGGTGGTGTAGAGGGCGTCACCGTTGATGCCGATCAGCTGGTGGGGGGCGACGTGCAGCGCTCCGGACGGGGCGGCCTTGGTGCCGTCGAGCACCCGGGCGCGGGCGCGGCCCCAGACCTGGGCCGCGAGCTCCGGGTGGTAGAACTGCCGCTGCCGCTCGGTGGCGGGACTGGGCGCCTGGTAGGTGATGCGGTTGCCCCACATGCGGATGCTGTGCTGGTACTGCTCCGGCACCTCGAAGGTGGAGGACACCGTGACGGTGGACCGGCGGCCCCGGGAGGCGAAGGCGCCGATGGTCTCCAGCAGGACCGCCCGCAGCGCGGTGCGCGCGGCGTCCTTGACCGCGTCCTCGACCTGGGCGATCTCCACCGCCTCCCGGGCGTTCTGCAGCCGCTCGGCGAAGGTGTCCAGGGGGCGCGCCGCGACGAGACGGGTGTCCCCGCGCATGGCCGGCTTCTTGGCCGTGAACTGCACCGCCTCGACGAACGTGTCGGGCCGCCATCCGTGGGCCAGTCCCACCCGCAGCTCGGCGGCGTCCACCCACGTCTCGGCGGTGGCGCCGGGGCGGTTGGGCCAGTACCACTCGCTGGTGCTGCCGGGCACCTTCACGCCCCAGACGCCGAGGTGGGTCCAGCCGGGCGGGACGGTGAAGCGGATCAGGTAGCGGGCCGGGGCGTAGGGGCTCTCCTCGAAGAGGTAGTGGGCGTCGATCCCGCGCAGGCGCCGGGCGGGGCCGACGGCGAGCTCGTTGCACAGCCCCGCGTACATGAACCGGCCGTCGAGGTAGGCGAAGCCCTCGATGCTGTCCCGCCCCTGCGCCGGGTCGATCAGCGGCACGCAGTCGGGGTGGTCGGTGAACGAGGGGCCGGCGACCAGGTGCTCGATGTGGTGCTGGCCCGAGGTGCGGTGGATCTCCTCGGCCACGTCGTCGTCCACCGGGGCGGGATCGAGGTTGGCGGGCATGGACAGCGCCCACAGGTTCTGCCCCGTCGCGGCCGGGGACTTCATCAGCGCCGTGAGCTTCGGCTCGGACCGGCGCAGCGCGGCCGCCACGAGGTCCCACGCCGCGCGGGCCTGGTGGATGCCCAGACGGGTGCTGCCGAACCACGCGGCGGCGGTGGCCACCTCCAGCGGCCGCGCCCTCGGGTCCCCCTCGGGCTGGGTCGCCTCGTGGAAGTAGCGGCCCGTGGGCGGGGTGTCCAGCCAGTGGGTGCCGTGGCGCCACCCGGGGGTGTCGGCCATCAGCCAGTGCGGCCGGCCCGGCTGGGCGGTGGGCAGTCGGCCCGTCAGCATGATCCGCTGCGCCCCGGCCGCGTAGGCGGTGTCGAGCAGGTCCGTCAGGTTCGGGGTCTTCCGCCGTCCCCGGATCACCGGCGACACCCGCCGCCCGTCCCAGGTCACGCCGTAGCCGGTGCCCGCCTCCACCCAGAGGATCTTCTGCTCACTGACCCGATAGGGCTGCGGACGATTCGCACTCACCACAGGAACACCCTTCCACATCGCACGGCTCCACAGCTGCCCAGTCTCCCAGGTCCATGGCGGCCGTGCCGCACCCGGCCCCGGTGCCGGAGGAGCCGGAGCGCACCGCGGCCACCGAGGCCCTGCGGGGCGCGTCGTCGTCCGTCCCCCAGGGGGGCCGTGACCGGCCTGCCCCGCAACGCCAACGGCGTCGTCGTGCACCCGGCGGTGCCGGCCGACCCCGCCGGGCCGGCGCGGGTGGACGTGTGGCGCGTGACGTACCCGGATCTGCTCCCGCCGTCCCCCCTGGACGTGCGGGACGAGCCCTCCCGCGCGCCCATGTGGCGGGACGCCCCGGCGGCCCCGGTGGCCGAGCACCGCGTGCTGCCCCTGCTCCGGGAGGTCCACGGCACCGGCCTGGCGTCCCGGTTCACGGAGCTGCTGGGCGAGGCCCCCGCCGGCCTGGGGGTGCTCGACGGCAACGCGCGCGCCCGGGCGCTCCACGCGCGTTGCGGGCTCCGGCCCGAGGCGCGGTGCGCCCCCTCGGGTCCGGGGCGGCACGGGAGCTGCGGTCGGTCAGTCGCCGACCGAGCTCAGGCGGACCGGACCGGGGCGCCGGCGGCGTCGTCCGCCCAGGCGCCGGCCTCCGGGTCGGCCTCCGCGGGCGCCTGCGCGGCGGTCTGCTCGGCGTGGCGCAGGACGTCGTGGTCGAGGACGTGGTCGGCGTGGAAGGTGTCCGCGAGCCGGCGTGCCTGGGCCACCTGGCGCGCCGGGGCGCCCGGCCGGACGGTGAGGTCCACGTAGACCACCGGGCGCCCGTGGCGCCGCTCGAGGTCGGAGCGCAACCGCTCGGCGCGGGTGTCGTCGGGCGCGCACTCCCCCGTGCCGAGCAGCACGAGCGCGCGCTCGACGTCCGGCACGGCCGAGTGCCATCTGGTCATGACGGTGGGCAGCCTCGCCTGCAGCGCGGCCAGGCCGACGACGGCCGTCGCGGTGCCGGCCAGCCAGGCCCCACCTGCGCAGAGTGCCACCGAGGTGACGTGCTTCATGTCCTGCCTCCTCCCCGTGCCGGGATCGGTCGTCCTGTCCGGCGGCGCCGGCGCGGACGAGGTGCGCGTGCTGCCGCCCGTGTCCCCCGGACCGGTGGTACCACGGTAGTAGGGTGAACACCATGTGAACAGTCGCTATTCCGCCGGCCACCGCGCGCCGCGCCGTTCCGGGGACCTGTCGGTGCGCTGGGGCACAATGGCACCAGGACGGGCACGTCCTCGCGCAGGCGCACGGAAGGCCGGGATCGGGATGTGGGAATGGCTGGTCGACAACGCCTGGCTCTTCTGGCTGATGGCCGTGATCGTGCTGGCGGCCGTCGAGATGCTCACCCTGGACTTCCTCTTCCTCATGATGTCCGCGGCGGCCCTGCTGGCGTTCGGGCTGAGCTGGCTCACGGACAACTTCGTGGTGCAGGTCGTCGCGTTCGCGCTCGCGTCCGTGCTGCTGATCTTCCTCGTGCGCCCCGTCGCCCTGCGGCGGCTCAACCGCTCCGCGCCCGGGACCGCGTCCAACGCCGCCCGGCTGATCGGCCTGCCCTGCCAGGTCCTGGACCCGGTCACCGCCCGGGGCGGGCTCGTGCGGCTCGAGGGGGACACCTGGAGCGCACGCTCCGTGACGGGTGAGGAGCTGCCCCCCGGCACCGACGCCTTCGTCCACGACATCGAGGGCGCCACCGTCCTCGTCGCCCCGTACCCCGCCCCGACCGCCGACGGCCGGCCCGCCCCGCGCCCGGCCTTCTGACCCCCGCCCGAACCCCGCCCCGCCCACATCGAGAGAGGCACCCGTGGACCTCGCCGTCATCGTCCTGCTCGTCCTCCTGGTCGTCCTGGTGGCGATCGTCCTGCTCCGGTCGGTGCGGATCATCCCGCAGGCGCGGGCGGGGATCGTCGAGCGCCTGGGCAAGTACCAGGCCACGCTCACGCCCGGGCTGCACTTCCTCATCCCGTTCGTCGACCGGCTGCTGCCCCTGATCGACCTGCGCGAGCAGGTGCAGTCCTTCCCGGCGCAGTCCGTGATCACCGAGGACAACCTCGTGGTGGGCATCGACACGGTGGTCTACTTCCAGGTCACCGACCCCAAGGCGGCGACGTACGAGATCGTCGACTACATCCAGGCCGCGGACCAGCTGACCTCCGCGACGCTGCGCAACGTCGTCGGCGGCCTGAACCTCGAGGCGGCCCTGACCTCGCGCGACAAGATCAACGCGGAGCTGCGCGGCGTGCTCGACTCCACGACCGGGCGCTGGGGCATCCGCGTCTCGCGCGTGGACATCAAGGAGATCACGCCCCCGCCGTCCATCCAGGACTCCATGGAGAAGCAGATGCGGGCGGAGCGGGAGCGCCGCGCCGTGATCCTCACCGCCGAGGGCGACAAGCAGTCCCGCATCCTCATGGCCGAGGGCCAGCGGCAGGCGGCCATCCTCTCGGCCGAGGGCGAGGCGAAGGCCGCGATCCTGCGCGCCGACGGCGAGGCCCAGGCCATCCGGAAGGTCTTCGACTCGATCCACCGCGCCCGGCCCACCCAGAAGCTCCTGGCCTACCAGTACATCCAGACCCTGCCGAAGGTCGCCGAGGGCAGCGCCAACAAGGTGTGGATGATCCCCGCCGAGCTGGGCGACGCCCTGCGCGGGGTGGGCGAGTTCCTCTCCCGGCCCGACGACGACGGCGCGGGGGACCGCCGCGGCCGGTCCGAGGCCCTCGACGAGGAGGTCGAGCCGATGCCCGCCGCCGAGGACGAGCCCATCGTCACCCCCGAGGAGGTGCGGGTGACCGAGGACGACCTTCGGCCGAACCTCGAGCGCACCACCGTGGACCCGGACGCCTTCACCGTTCCGCGCGCGGCGACCGTCGACCCGGACGCCCCCGTCGTCCTCGGCGGCCCGCTGCCCCCGGACGGCGGGCCGGCCCCCCGCTGAGCCACCGGCCGGCGCCCGGGAACATTCCCCGCGCCGCGCGCGTTGCACCCGGTGGATCCCGGGCCCCGTGCCCGCCGTCGACCCGAGCGTGCGCCACGTCCGTGGCCACCGTCAGTTATGGAGGAACCACCACAATGAGCGATCGCAGCCTCAGGGGAATGCGTCTGGGCTCCCAGTCCATGGAGACCGAGGCCGGCGTCGAGCCGGCGCCGCGCCAGCGCGTGGAGTACCGCACCGAGGACGGCGAGAAGGTCGTGGTGACGTTCGCCGCGGAGGCGGAGATCCCCCCGGTGTGGGTGTCGAAGACCGGCAAGGAGGCCGTCCTCGTCAACGGGGAGAAGCCGGAGAACCCGAACGAGAAGCACCAGCGCACGCACTGGGACATGCTCCTGGAGCGGCGCAGCGTGGAGGAGCTCGAGGACATCCTGCAGCAGCGCGTCGAGTACTACCGCCAGAAGCACGCCATCTGAGCGCGCCCCGCACGCACGAGGAGGGCCCCACCCGGGTACGGGTGGGGCCCTCCTCGTGCGTGCGGGGCCCGTGCGCGGCGGAGCCCGGTGCGCGCGGACCCCGGGATCAGCCGCGGACGCGGCCGAGCTTGCCCGCCAGGGTCCTGGCCCGGGCGGAGAGGCCCCACTGGGCCACGCGCACGACGGCCTCGCGGGTGACGTCGGGGCTCATCTTCGACTCCCCCTCCGCACGCTCCACGAACGTGATGGGGACCTCGACGACGTGCAGCCCCGCCCGCTCGGTGCGCCAGCCCAGGTCGATCTGGAAGCAGTAGCCCTTCGAGTCCACGGTCTCCAGCCCGATGCGCTCGAGGGTCTCCCGGCGGAACGCCCGGTAGCCGGCCGTGATGTCGTGGATCCGGGAGCCGAGGAGGGTGCGGGCGTAGAGGTTGCCGCCGCGGGAGAGCAGCTGGCGCTGCAGCGGCCAGTTCACGGTGCGCCCGCCGGGCACGTAGCGGGAGCCGATGGCGAGGTCGGCGCCGCGCTCGACGGCGTCCAGCAGCAGCGGCAGCTGCTCGGGCTGGTGCGAGCAGTCGGCGTCCATCTCGACCAGGACGTCGTAGTCGCGGGCCAGGCCCCAGCGGAAGCCGGCGATGTAGGCGGCGCCCAGGCCCTCCTTGCTGGTGCGGTGCAGCACGTGCACGTTCGGGTCGGCCGCCGCGAGCTCGTCGGCGAGCCGGCCGGTGCCGTCGGGGCTGTTGTCGTCCACCACCAGCACGTGGCCCTCGGGGACCGCCTGGCGCAGCCGCTCCATGACGGTCGGCAGCGACTCGCGCTCGTTGTAGGTGGGGATGACGGTCAGTACGCGCACCGGGTCGGGTCCTTTCGGGGTCTCACCTGTCAAACCACAGGGCAGGCTCGCTCGCCTTCGGACCAGGCCCGCCCTGAGGGGATGCGGACCTGTTTTCTAAGGACGAGTGAGCCCACCCGGCAGCAGTTGCCCAGCCTATCCTGCACCATCCTCCCGACCAAGACCGCCGCCCGCGGCGGGCGTGGCCGCCGCGGGCGGTCCCGTCCGGGGCCGCTGCTCCGCGGGCGGGGACCCGCGGCTCAGAAGCCGGCGGAGCGGTACAGCTCCACGCCGTCGAGCACGGTGAGGCGGCACTCGGGCAGGAGGTCCCCGTCGAGGGCGGGCAGCAGCGGTGTGCGGGCGCGCGGGTCGGTGCTCCAGGACGCGCCGGTGCCCTCCGCCTGCTGGACCATGAGCGCCTGGACGTCCCACACGGCGAACGTGGCGGGGGTGCCGGGGGCGAGCTGGCCCTGCATGGGGTCCGGGCTGCGGGCGGCCCGCCAGGCGCCGCGGGTGTGGGCGAGGAAGGCGGCCCGGGCGGAGATGCGCTGGTCGGGGTCGTGGTGCTCGAGGCACGCCTTGACGGTCGCCCACGGGGACAGCGGCACCACCGGGGCGTCGCTGCCGAGGGCCACGGGCACGCCCGCCCGGTAGAAGGAGGCCAGGGGGTTCATCCCGGCCGCGCGCGCGGGCCCGAGGCGCTGCTCGTAGAGCCCGCCCGGTCCGCCCCAGGCGGCGTCGAAGCCCGGTTGCACGGAGACGGTGACCGCGTGCCGGGCCAGGCGCTCCACGCCCTGCGGGTCGATCATCTCGGCGTGCTCGAGCCGGTGGCCGGCCGCGTGCAGCGCCCGCTCCCCGACGCGCGCGGCGGCGAGGTCGAGGCCGTCCAGGACGGCGTCCATCCCGGCGTCGCCGATGACGTGGAAGCCACCCTGCAGCCCGGCCTCGGTGGTGGCCGCCAGGTGGGCGGCGACGGCCCCGGGGTCGAGGTAGCGGTCCCCGGCGGTGTCCGGGGCGTCGGCGTAGGGGGCGCGCAGGGCGGCGGTGCGGGAGCCCAGGGCCCCGTCGACGCACAGGTCCCCGGCGAGCCCGATCAGCGACTCGCGCCGCTCGACGGGCCGGCCGAGCAGGGCGGCGAGGGCGGCGTCGAAGCGCCCGGCGACCGCCCGGGCCGCGTCCGCGGAGGCCGCGAGCTCGCCGCGGTACGGCAGCACCCGCGGCAACGGGCCGGCCGCGCCGAGCCCGTGGTTGGCGAGGGCGACCAGGTGCACGAGGTCCTCGAAGGGGGCGACCTGCTCGGCGGAGGCCTCGGAGAGGGCCACGTAGCCCCGGGACGCCGCGTGCTGCAGGGCCCGGTGGTGCAGCTCGCCCCGGCGGCGGGCGTCGAAGTCCAGGGCCGCGGCCCGCACGGCGTCGTGGGCGGCGTTCTCCACGCGCCCGTCGCCGAGCCACCCGTCCACGCCGGTGAGGCCGAGACGGCGGGCCAGGGCGGACGAGACGACCCCGGAGTGGACGTCGACCCGGGCCAGGTAGACCTCCCGGCCGCCGGCGGCGCGGTCGAGCTCCTCGGCGGTCGGCGCCCGCCGCTCCGGCCACACCGACTCGTCCCACCCGGAGCCCAGCAGCACGCCCGTGCCCGTGCGCGCCGCGGCCGCCACGGCGTCGAGCACGGCGGCCAGGGAGCCGGCCTCGGCGAGGTCCAGGGTGGACAGGGCCAGCCCGGTCTCGGCCACGTGCACGTGCGAGTCCACGAAGCCGGGGGCCAGCAGCCGCCCGTCCAGGTCCACGACGTCCATCGCGGAGTCCTGGATCGACGTGGCGGCCTCCTCGGAGCCGACCCACGCCACGCGGGCGCCGTCCACGAGCAGGGCGGTGGCGAAGGGGTCCGCGGGGCTGTACACGGAGCCGTTGCGGTAGAGGACCGGCCGGGCCGGGGAGGCGGGGGCGGACGGGGGCAGGGTGGAACTCACGGGTCTCCTGTTCGGACGGACGCGGGGACGGGGAGGGCTCAGTCCTCGAAGGTGGAGTGGGCGACGACCCCGCGGCGGACCAGCGCGATCGCGCGCTGGCACTGCGTGCGGACCTCGGGGCCCAGCAGCTCGATCTTCGCGAGCTGGTCGAGCATGTCGATGACCTGCTTCGACCAGCGCACGAAGTCCCCGGCGGCGAGCTCCGTGCCGGTGAGCGCGGTGCTCAGGGTCGCCCCGCGCGCCCACAGGTACATGGGCTCGACGAGCCCGAACTCGGGCTCGGCCGTGGGCTTGAGGTGGTGCTCCTCCTCGCGGTCGGTGAGCCGGGACCAGTTGCGCACGACGGTCTGCGCGGCGCGGTCCATGGCCGCCGAGGGCAGCACGGGCTGGATGCCCTGGTCCTCCCGCTTGGCCTGGTAGACGAGCATCGTCACCACCCCGGCGGTCGCGGCGGGGTCGAGGCCGTCGAGGAAGCCGTCGCGCAGGCTCAGGGCCAGCAGCAGGTCCCGGTCGCCGTAGATCCGGCGCAGCTGCTCGCCGGCCTCGGTCGGCCGGACCTCGCCGTCGGGCCGGGTCGCGAGGTAGCCGAAGGAGTCCAGGACCTGGGAGACGCGGTCGAAGGTCTTGGCGATCGTGTTGGTGCGGCCCTCGATCTGGCGCAGCAGCCCGTCCGTCTCCCGGCGCAGCGTCCACCACCGCTCCGCCCACCGGGCGTGGGACTCGCGGTCCGAGCAGCCGTGGCAGGGGTGGCTGCGCAGGGCGCGGCGCACCTCGGCGATCCGCCGCTCGGACGCGCTGGTGCCGCGGTCGAACTGGATGGTGTGCCCGCGCCCGGTGGTGCCGCGCGGGGGCTTGTGCTCGTGGATGGCGTTGCGCATGGAGGAGGCGAGGTCGCGCCGCTCCTTGGGCGTCTTGCCGGTGAACTGCTTGGGGATCCGGATCCGCGACACCGGCTCGAGGGGCCCGTCGAGGTCCTGGGCGCCCACGCGCCGCAGCTGGTGGTCCAGGGTGAGGATGGACGGGCGGGGGTCGTCCCGGTTCGCGTCGGTCGCGAGCACCACGGCGTAGCCGGCGTTGCGCCCGCGGGGGATGTCGACGACGTCGCCCGGGAGCAGGTTGTGCAGGGACGCGACGGCGTCGGAGCGGCGCTGGCGGGACTCGGAGCGCTCCGCGGACCGCTCGAGGTCCTTGAGCTCGCGGCGCAGCCCGAAGTACTCGGTGAAGTCCCCCAGGTGGCACGTCATGGACTCCTCGTAGCCCCTGAGGGACTCCTCCTGGGCGCGCACCCGGCGGGCGAGGCCCACGACGGAGCGGTCCGCCTGGAACTGCGCGAAGGAGGACTCGAGGATCTTGCGGGAGCGGTCCGCGCCGAACTGGGCGATGAGGTTCACGGACATGTTGTACGTGGGCCGGAAGCTGGAGTTCAGCGGGTAGGTGCGCTTGGAGGCCAGGCCGGCGACCGCGTGCGGGTCCATGCCCGGCTGCCACAGCACCACGGCGTGGCCCTCGACGTCGATGCCGCGCCGCCCGGCGCGGCCGGTGAGCTGGGTGTACTCCCCCGGCGTGATGTCCACGCGGGACTCGCCGTTGAACTTGTCGAGCTTCTCGAGCACCACGGAGCGGGCCGGCATGTTGATGCCCAGCGCCAGGGTCTCGGTGGCGAACACGGCCTTGACGAGCCCGTCGGCGAACAGCTGCTCCACGAGCTCCTTGAACGCCGGGAGCATGCCCGCGTGGTGGGCGGCGACGCCGCGCAGCAGCCCGTCGCGCCACTCGTAGAAGCCGAGCACGTTGAGGTCGGCGGCCTCCAGCGTCGCGGCGGCCTCGGCCACCCGCGCCCGGATGGTCTGCTGCTCCCGGTCCGTGGTGAGCCGGATGTCGGCGTCCACGCACTGCTTGACCGCGCCGTCGCACCCGGCCCGGGAGAAGATGAAGGTGATGACCGGCAGCAGGCCCTCGGCGTCGAGCCGGCGGATCAGCTGCGGCCGGGACACGCGCCGGGTCTCGGGGCCGGGCCGGTAGCCCTCCCCGCCGTTGCGCCGGGCGAAGCGGTCGCGGGAGCGCCCGCCGGGGCCGCGCCCGCCCCGGCGGCCCCCGCGCGGGTGCTCCGCGCGGGCCAGCTGGAGCAGCTCGGGGTTGACGTCGGGCTCGTCGCGGCCGGGCCCCTCGAGCCGCTCGGCGGCCTCCTCGACGGTGGTCTCCTCGAGGAACAGGTCGAGCAGGCGCCCGCCCACCTGCACGTGCTGCCACAGCGGGACGGGGCGGTGCTCGGAGACGACGACGTCGGTGTCCCCGCGCACGGTGTCCAGCCACGCCCCGAACTCCTCGGCGTTGGAGACGGTCGCGGACAGCGACACGAGCTGGACCCGCTCGGGGAGGTGGATGATGACCTCCTCCCACACCGCCCCGCGGAAGCGGTCGGCGAGGTAGTGCACCTCGTCCATGACCACGAACCCGAGGTTGGCCAGCGTGCGCGAGTCCGCGTAGAGCATGTTGCGCAGGACCTCGGTGGTCATCACCACGACGTCGGCCTCGGAGTTCACGGAGGTGTCCCCGGTCAGCAGCCCCACCCGGTCCGCGCCGAAGGCGCGGGAGAACTCGTGGAACTTCTGGTTGCTGAGGGCCTTGATGGGGGTCGTGTAGAACGCCTTCTGCCCGCGGGCCAGGGCCAGGTGCACGGCGAACTCCCCCACCACCGTCTTGCCGGCGCCGGTGGGCGCGGCCACCAGGACGCCCCTGCCGTCCTCGAGGGCCCGGCAGGCGGTCAGCTGGAACTCGTCCATCTCGAACTCGAGGCGCTGCTGGAAGACGGCCAGCTCGGTCCTCGCGTGAGCGGCGCGCTGCTTGGCGGCCAGGTATCGGTCGGCATAGGAGGACATGCGTCCACCCTACTGCGCGGCGGGGCCGCCGGCGGGGCCGCGGGCGGGCCGTTCGCGACGGGCCGAGCCGCTCAGGCGCCGGGCTCGCGGCCCAGCCGGCCCAGGGCGTCGGCGGAGGTCGCGGCGTCGGCGGTGGCCCCGGTGGCGGCCGCGCGCCGGGCCTCCCGCCGCGCCCGTCGGCGGTCCAGGACCAGGCACAGCCCCACGGCCACGAAGAACAGCAGCAGCAGGGGCACCGCCAGGTAGAACATCGTCATGGGGTCCGGGCCCGGGGCGGCCATCGCGGAGATCAGCATCACCGCCACCACCACGATCCGCCAGCTCCTCAGGACCGTCCGGCCGGAGAGCACCCCGACCATGTTGAGCCCCACGAGGAACACGGGCAGCACGAAGGCGATCCCGAAGGTGAGCACCAGCTGGAGCACGAAGCGGATGTACTCGTTCGCGGTGATGATGTTGGAGGAGCCCTCGGGGGTGAACGCGGTGAGCGCGAACACGGCCGCCGGGAGGGCGACCACCGCGACGGCCACGCCGGCGAGGAACAGCGGGATCGCCGCGGCGAGGAAGCCCGTCGCGTAGCGGCGCTCGGAGCGGTGCAGGGCGGGCATGATGAACGCCCAGGCCTGGTAGAGCCACACGGGGCTGGCCAGGATCAGGCCGAGCACGACGGAGACCTCGACCATGATGTTGAAGGACGAGCCGACGCCGGAGAAGTTGATGACGGCCTCGCGCCCGGACTGGTCGTTGAGCCGGTCCACGGGCGCCTTGAGCGCCGTCATGAACGGCTCGTAGAGCACGAAGCCCGCGACGGTCCCCAGGGCGGCGGCGACCGCGGACTTGATCAGCCGGTTGCGCAGCTCCCGCAGGTGCTCGGCCAGGGCCATCTGCGCCTCCGGGTTGGTCTTGCGGCGGGACCGGGGCTTGTTGCGCGGTGGGGAGGACATGCGGTGACCTTCGGGACGTGGGGGGTGCGACGAGGCGGGGCGCGCCCGGCCGGCCCGCCCGGAGAGGGGCGGGCCGGCCGGGCGGGCCGGGTCAGGCCGGGCTGCCGGGGCGCTGGTCCGGGTGCTGCGGGGAGCCCGTCCCGGGTGCGCCGGGGGCGCGCGGCGGGGTGACGTCCTGGCCGTCGCGCACGGGCTGCCCGTCGATGACGACGTCGGAGGCCGCCGGCTGGTCGTCCTTCTTCATCTCCTTCACCTCGGACTTGAAGATGCGCAGCGACTGCCCGAGGCTGCGGGCCATGCCCGGGAGCTTGGGGGCGCCGAAGAGCAGCAGGATCACGAGGAGGATGATGAGCAGCATCACCGGGCTGTCGAACAATCTACCCATGGAGCATTCCTTTCCGTTCAGCCCGGCGGAGATCGCTGATCCGCTGCGGCTGGCCCATGCGGTCCTTGCGCGCCATGCGGCGCGCCAGGCGGGCGGTTTCACGTTGGTCGCGGCCGAGGCGGTACTCGGCCAGGGCCCGGCCCACGGGAGTGAGCACGGCCGGTTCCGGCGGGGTGCGGACCGGTCGCTGCACCCCGGAGGCTGCCGCGTCCCAGCGCTGGGCGAAGTCCCCGGCCGCCGCCTCGGCGTCCCGGAGGACGCCCAGCGCGGACCTCGCCGACCGCCACAGCAGCAGCCCGAGGAGGGCGGCGCCGAGCAGGACGAGGACCGTCCACAGCAGGACCCAGGACCACCAGAGCATGGTCTCCAGTATAGGCGGCGCGCTCAGCCCGCATCCGACGGCGCGTAGGAGCTCAGCGCAGAGTTCACCCAGAGTTCGACCTGCTCGACGACGTCGTCGGGCGCGGCCACGGCCAGCTGCCCGCCGTAGCGGGTGACGAGGGCGCACACGGCCTCGACGGTCTGGAAGCCGACGAGGGCGGCCTCGTGCTCCCGCGCCGGGCCGGTGCGCGGCGCGTCGGGCGCGCGCACCACGGCGGTGCGGGTGGCGTGGTACTGGTCGGCGATCCAGCGGCTGCGCCGGTCCGTCACGAGGGTGACCTCTACCGTGTCGGGCGTCCCCGGGGCGGGCGGGGCCGCGGCGGCGGTCTCCTGGGCGGGCGGGCGCTCCCCCGCCGGCCCGGCGTCGCCGACCGAGGAGATCCGGTCCAGCCGGAAGTTGCGCATCCCCTCCGCGCGGAGGCACCACGCCCGCACGTACCAGTGGGTGTTCGAGGAGAACACCTGCACGGGGTCGACCACGCGCTCGGTGAGCTCGTCGCGGGAGGGCACGACGTAGCGGATCCGCAGCCGCCGCCGCTGTTCGACGGCCCGCCGCACCGTGGCCATGACGTCGGCCAGGGCCGGGACGGGGACGTCGCTGATGGGGCGGGCGCCGACCGCGTTGGCGAGCATCCCGGCGTCGCCGGCCGCGCCGGCGACCTTCGCGATGGCGGAGGCCACGGCCTCCGAGTCCCCGCCGGGGACGGTGCGCAGGGTCTGCAGGCCCACGAGCAGGGCGGAGGCCTCCGGCTGGGTGAGCCGCACGGGGTCCGAGAGCTCGTCGGCGTTGGAGAGGTAGACGTGGCCGTCGTCCCACGAGGCGTCGATGAGCTGGTCGGGCATGTGCCCGGGCTTGCCGCACACGAACAGGGTGTTGAGGTCGGCGATGAGCTCCTGGTCGGTGATCCCGAAGCGGCGGGCGGTCTCCTCGAGCTCGGCGCCCTGGTGGGCGTACACGTACCGGACGATCTCGAGCAGGCGCGAGAGGTGGTCGGCGGTCGAGAGCTTGTTGCGGGTGCCCTTGCGGGACTTCGCGGACCAGTCGACGACCGCTCCGCGGAAGCGGGCCACGGCCTGGGCGGCGGAGCGCAGCCGGCGCACCACGGCGGCGCGCACCTCGGCCTGCATCGTGGGCGCGGTCCCGTCTCCCTCGGCAGGCACGACGACGCCCGGGCCGGCCGCCGCGATCTCCTCGGCGAGGATCTCGGTCTCGGCGAAGGGGATCAGCAGGAGGTCCTCGCCGGCCGGCCCGGCGCCGGGGCGCTGCGCGGAGGCCATCCGGCGCAGCATGAGGGCGTGGCCGGGGCGGGCGAGGACCTCGACCGTGCGGGCGGGGGCGTGCGAGACCATGTGGGACAGGGCGTCGTTCATGGAGAAGTCCGCCGGCGGGGCGAACTCCTTGCGGGTCACGGTGACGTCGGACATGATCCGCGAGAGCCGGAACGTGCGGGAGTCGCGGCGGTCGAGGTCCCAGCCGACCACGTACCAGTTGCCGTACCGGGAGCCGATCCCCCACGGCTGCACCCGTCGGGTGGTGAGCTGGTCGGTGCTGCGGGCCAGGTAGTCGAAGCGCACCTCGCGGTGGCGGACCACGGCGGAGAGCAGCGGCTCGAACGAGGGCTCGTGCGCCGTGAGGGTGGGCTGCAGCAGCGGCGGGGCGTCGTCGTCGGGCAGGGCGCCGATCGCCGGCTCGAGCTTGCGCAGGGCCCGCCGGGCGAGCTCGCCCAGGGACGCCTCGGTCCAGGCGTTCGCGGCCAGGGCCAGCACCGCGGACTCCTCCGCGGTGAACTGCAGGGGCGGGAGGGTGAAGGATCCGCGGGGGATCCGGTAGCGGTGCCCGTGGGTGTCGTCGGGGAAGAGGGGGTCGTCGGCGACCTCCTCGATGGGGTACCCGAGGTCGCGCAGCTCCGCCTTGTCGCGCTCGAACATCCGCTCGAACGCCTCCTCGGAGGCGGACTCCGCGTACGACGGAACGGCCTCCCGCAGCTCCGCGCGGGTGTACCCGCGCTCGCGGGAGACCAGGGCGATGAGCAGGTTGAGAAGCCGCTCCGTCGATCGGGCTGCCATCGGCTGGGTCCTCAGCGCACGTCCAGGAGGTCCACCACGAAGATGAGGGCCTCGTCCGGCCCGATCACCCCGCCGGCGCCGCGCGAGCCGTAGGCCATGTCGGAGGGGATCTCGAGCCGGCGGCGGCCGCCGACCTTCATCCCCAGCAGGCCCTGGTCCCAGCCCTCGATGACCTGGCCGACGCCCACGGTGAAGTCCAGGGGCTGGTTGCGGTTCCAGGAGGCGTCGAACTCCTCGCCGCCGGAGAAGGTCACGCCCACGTAGTGGCAGGAGATCTGCTTGCCGGGGGTCGCCTCGGCGCCGGTGCCCTCGACGAGGTCGGTGATGACGAGCTCGGTCGGGGCCTCCCCCTCGGGGAAGTCGATCTCGGGCTTGGTGCGGTCGAGCTTGCGCTCTCCGAAGGACATGGCTGCTCCTGTTCGTCGGTCGGCGACGGTGTCGTCGTGGGGAAGGGGTGGGGCTCCGGCCCCGGTGGGGCCGGAGCCCCACCGGGCCACCATAGCGGACGCGGGGGCTACTTCTCGCTCGGGGAGGCCGAGGGCGAGGCGCTCGGGGACGCGGAGGCCTCGGACGCGGCCGGCGCCTCGGGGGTGTCGACGGCGGCGAGCACGTCGACGACGAACAGCAGGTCGCCCGCCGGGTAGGTCGAGTCCTTCCCGAGCTCCTTGGCGGTGCCGTAGGCCTGGCCCACGGGCACGGAGAGGATCACGCGGGAGCCGGCCTTCTTCCCGACCAGGCCCTTCTGCCAGCCCTCGATGACCTTGTCGAGGGCGAAGGCCGCGGGGGCGCCCTTCTCGTAGGAGGAGTCGAAGGTCTTGCCGTCGGACCAGGTGACGCCCACGTAGTTGGCCACGACGGTGTCGCCCTCGGCGACCTCCTCGCCGTCGCCCTCGATGAGGTACTCCGAGACGAGCTTCTTCGGGGCGTCGCCCTTCGGCTTCGCCACGGTCGGCACGCCCTCGTCGTTCTCGGTGACCTCGGGCAGGCCCTTCGGGCTGTCCTCGGCGTCGCCCTCGATCTCGGTCGGGATCTTGCGCACGACCTCGTAGACCTCCACGGAGGTGGACTCGTCGCCGGCCGCGCCGGAGGTCTTCGGGGAGGAGTAGGCGATGATCGAGCCCTCCTTGGCCTCCACGAGCGCGTCGTACATCTCCGGGATGGACTCCTTGAGCCCCTCCTCGAGGCGCAGCACCTGCCCGGCGCCCTGGGAGTAGGTCTCGCCGAGGGAGGACGCGTCGGAGCCCTTGTAGAGGGCCGCCTGCAGCAGGAGGGTGTCGCCCTCGTCGAGCTCGGCGCCCTCGCCCTCCCGCAGCTCCTTCGCCTCGGCCTCCTCGACGTTCATGGGGGTCTCGAACGTCACGGCCGGGGCCGCGCCCTCCGCCGGGTCGCCGCTGAGCTCGACGGAGTCCATCCCCGGACCGGAGCAGCCGGCCAGGACGAGCATCAGGGACAGGGCGCCACCGGTGGTGGCCAGGGTCTTTCGCACGGGGTGTCTTCCTCAGGGTCGGCCGGTCAGGAGCGGGAGGGACGGTCGGCACGGGCCGGAACCGCCCACCAGCCTAGACCAGGGCGCTGGACGTCGGCTGGACGGGGGCGCCGCAGCGCGTCAGAGCACGGGCGCGTCCCCGTGGGCGGGCCCGCCCTCCGGCGGGCGCAGGGCGGCCACGAGGGCGTCCGCCTCCGGGTTGCGGGTGGCGAAGGGGTCCTTGCACACGACGGCGCGCTGGGTCCGGTCGTTGACCTTCAGGTGCACCCAGTCGACGGTGTAGTTGTGCCCGGAGCCGACGACCGCGTCGATGAACCGCCCGCGCACCGCGGCGCGGGTGGCCGGGGGCGTGCCCACGGCCGCCTCGATGCGCCCGGGGTCCACGAAGGCCGCGGCGAGCCCGCGCCGCTGCAGCAGGTTGAACAGCCCCCGCTCGGGGGCGGTGTCGTGGTAGGCGAGGTCCAGCTGCGCCATCCGGGGGGCGGAGAGGTCGAGGCCGTGGCGGGCGGCGTAGCCGTCGAGCAGCTTGCGCTTGATCGCCCAGTCGATCTCGGTGTCGATGCCGGCGGTGTCCTGGCGGGCCACGGCCTCGAGCGTGCGCTCCCACAGGTCGAGGACCCACGGGACCCGGTCGTGGTGGGCGCCCTCGCGGTCCACGAACGCGCGCACGGACTCCAGGTGCTCGCGCTGGAGGTCGAGCGCCGAGCGGCGGGTGCCGTCGGCCAGCTCGACGGGGCGGGTGCCCGTGAGGTCGTGCGAGATCTCGCGCAGCGCGCGGACGGGGTCGACCATGGTGCGGTCGGGCAGGATCTGCCCGGCCTCGATCATCCGCAGCACGAGGTCGGTGGCCCCGACGCGCAGCGCGGTCGTGGTCTGGGACATCGTCGAGTCCCCCACGATGACGTGCAGCCGGCGGTAGTGCTCGGCGTCGGCGTGCGGCTCGTCCCGGGTGTTGATCAGGGGCCGGGAGCGGGTCGTGGCCGACGAGGAGCCCTCCCAGATGTGGTCCGCGCGCTGGGAGAACGAGTAGCTCGGGGCGCCGCTGCCGGCGCCGACCCGGACGGCCCCGAAGTCCTCTGGCCCCGCGGGGTGGACCTTGCCTGCCCCCACGAGCAGCTGGCGGGTGACGAGGAACGGGATGAGGATCGCGACGAGGCGGGCGAACTCGGTGCGGCGGGCGATCAGGTAGTTCTCGTGGGAGCCGAAGGAGTTGCCCTGCGAGTCCACGTTGTTCTTGAACAGGTAGACCTGCCCGGCCACGCCCTCGGCGGTGAGGGCCTCCTGGGTCTGCCGGCGGAGGTCCTCGATGATCAGCTCGCCGGCCTTGTCCTGGGCGACGACGTCCTCGAGGCTCGCGCACTCGGCGGTGGCGTACTCCGGGTGGGAGCCCACGTCGAGGTAGAGCCGTCCGCCGTTGGGCAGGAACACGTTCGAGGACCGGCCCCAGGCGACGACGGGGGCGAACAGCCTGCGGGCGGTCTCCTCCGGGGCGAGGGGGCGGGCGTCCGGGGCGCTGTGGGCGATGCCGAACTCGGTCTCGATGCCGTAGATCCTGCGGTCCATGGGGGCTACTGGCCGCCCTTCTGGACGAAGCCCTTGACGAACTCCTCGGCGTTGGACTCCAGGACCCCGTCGATCTCGGCGAGGAGGTCGTCGGTGGTGCTCGCGGTCGTCTGGCTCTGGGCGGACGGGGCGGCGGGCGCGGGGGCGGCGGGGTCGGGCAGCTCGGTCTCCTCGCGGCGCTGGGCGCCGGTGCCGAAGATGCGTTCCTGGGCCATGTCGGGGTTCCTCCTGGGTGCGGGGCGGACGGGACGGGGTGCGGGGGCGGGCGCCGGGGCGCTCAGCCGAGGGAGCCGGTGTGGACGAGGCCGGGACGGGCGGCGGCGAGGGCCCGGACGAGGTGCTCGGCGTCGGGGGCGGCGTCGAGTAGCGGGGCGACGTCGTCGCGGGTCAGCGCGAGCGGCTCGGGCATGGCGATCCGGGCGCCGCGGCGCACCCCGGGCAGGGACAGGGAGACGGAGTCCCAGTTGGCGGCCAGGACGTCGTCGGGGAAGCGGGTGACGAGGCGGCCGCGGAACCAGGCGCGGGTGTCCTCCGGGGGCGCGTCGACGGCGTGCGCCACCTCGTCGGCGCCGAAGAGGGTGCGCATCCGCCCCGCGGCGACGAGCCGGTGGTACAGGCCCTTCTCCGGGCGCACGTCGTGGTACTGCAGGTCGATCAGCGTCATGCGGGGGTCGTCCCAGGCGAGGCCGTCGCGCTCGCGGTAGCCCCGCAGCAGCGTGTACTTGGCGACCCAGTCGAGGCGGTCGGCCAGCGAGAGGGGATCGCGCTCGAGGGCGTCGAGGACCTCCTCCCACAGCTCGAGGACCTCGCGGGTCGCGGCGTCGGGCGCGCCGCCGGCGTGCTCGTGGGCGCGGGCGGCGTCGAGGTAGAGCCGCTGCAGCTGCACCCCGGTGAGCTGCCGGCCGTCGCGCAGCGCCACGGTGGCGCTGAGCCCCGGGTCGTGGCTGATGGCCTGCAGGGCGGCGACGGGGTCGGCGAGCGCGAGCTCCGGGGCGGCGCCGGCCTCGACGAGGCCCAGGACGAGGGAGGTGGTGCCGAACTTGAGCAGCCCGGCGGTGTGGGAGAGGTTGGCGTCGCCGATGATGACGTGCAGCCGGCGGTGGCGGTGGGCGTCGGCGTGCGGCTCGTCGCGGGTGTTGACCATCGGGCGGTGGACGGTGGTCTCGAGCCCGACCTCGCGCTCGAAGAAGTCGGCGCGCTGGGCGATCTGGAAGCCGGGACGCTGGCCCCGGTCCCCGAGGCCGACGCGGCCGGCCCCGCACATCACCTGGCGGGAGGCGAAGAAGGGCAGCAGGGCGGCGGCGAGCGCCGCGAAGGGCACGGAGCGGGGCACGAGGTAGTTCTCGTGGGCGCCGTAGGAGACGGACTTGTTGTCGGTGTTGTTCTTGTAGAGGCTCACGGCGGGCAGCCCGGTGGTCGGCTCGGCGGCGGCGACGGCGCGCACGGTGTCCGCGGCGACGCGGTCCCCGGCGGCGTCCCACAGCACGGCGTCGCGGGGGGTGGTGACCTCCGGGGAGGAGTACTCGGGGTGGGAGTGGTCCACGTAGAGGCGGGCGCCGTTGGGCAGGACGGTGTTCATCACGACCTGGCGCCAGTCCAGGGACTCGGCGTACAGGCCCGCGTCGTGCAGGGCCTCCGCGGCGATCTCCTCGGCGGTGAGGACGGGGGCGACGTCGGTGAGCTGGGACGGGTCCGCCTGCGCGCGCGGCAGGGTGAAGCCGCGGGCGTCCCGCAGGGGCGACTCGCCGTGGTAGTCCCAGCCCGCGGCGGCGTGCCGGGCGCCGAGACGGCGGCGGACGAGGGCGGCGTAGGTGGTGACGACCTGGGTGGAGAGCACCGTGGCGTTGGCGTGCGGGGCGCCGGGGGCGAGCACGCCGTACTCGGTCTCGGCGCCCATGACGCGGCGCACGGTCATGGCCGCTCCTGCCGGGGGCGCTCCCCCGGCCCGGCCGGGTGGGGGTTGCGGTGCAGGACGACGCGCAGGTCCGTGATGGTGTCCCCGCGGCGCCCCGAGATCCGGGCCCAGTCCTCGGGGTTGGTGGTGTTGGGCAGGTCCTGCTGCTCGTGGAACTCGTCGTCGACGGCGCGCACGAGGTGCTCCCGGGACAGCCCGCGCACCCCGGTGGTGAGCAGGTCCTTGATGGCCTGCTTCTTCGCCCGGTCCACGACGTTGCGGATGACCGCCCCGGAGGTGAAGTCGCTGAAGTAGAGGGTCTCCTCCGTGCCGTCGCGGTAGCTCAGGTGCAGGAACCGGGTCTGCGGGCTGCGCTCGTACATCCGGGTGACGGCGGCGTCCACGAGGGCGGCGACGGCGCCCGCGCGCCCGCCGGCGGCGTCAACCTCGGCCTGGCGCAGGGGCAGGGCCTCGGTGACGTAGAGGCCGAGGATCTCCCGGGCCCCGTCGGCGTCGGGGCGGTCGATGCGGATCTTCACGTCGAGGCGGCCCGGGCGCAGCACCGCCGGGTCGATCATGTCCTCGCGGTTGGTGGCGCCGATGACGATCACGTTGTCCAGCCGCTCCACGCCGTCGATCTCGGTGAGCAGCTGGGGCACGATGGTGGTCTCCACGTCGGAGGACAGCCCGGAGCCGCGCACGCGGAACAGGGAGTCCATCTCGTCGAAGAACACGACCACGGGGATGCCCTTGGCGGCCTGCTCGCGGGCGCGCAGGAAGATGGAGCGGATCTGCCGCTCGGTCTCCCCCACGTACTTGTCGAGCAGCTCGGGGCCCTTGATGTTGAGGAAGTAGCCCAGGGCCCGATCGCGCCCGGCCCGGTCGGCGGCGCGCTCGGCGAGGGAGCGGGCGACGGCCTTGGCGATGAGGGTCTTGCCGTTGCCGGGCGGGCCGTAGAGGAGGATGCCCTTGGGCGGGGTCAGGCCGTGCTCGCGGTACAGGTCCGGGTGCACGAAGGGCAGCTCGACGGCGTCGCGGATCTGCTCGATCTGGGGGCCCAGGCCGCCGATGTCGTCGTAGGAGACGGCGGGGACCTCCTCGAGCACGAGCTGCTCGACGTCGGTGCGCTCGATGGGCTCGAGGGCGAAGCCGGTGCGGTGGTCGATGGAGACCGCGTCCCCGATCTCGGGCCGGTGCCGGCGCAGCAGCCCGGACAGCAGCAGGACGCGCTCCTCGTCGGAGCGGCCCACGGTGAGCACCCGGTCGTGGTCGACGATCTCCTTGACGGTCGCGACCTCCCCGGTCTGCTCGTAGTCGAGCACGGCGCCGACCACGTAGTTCTGGTCCAGGAGCACCTGGCGGCCGGGCTCGCACGCGCCGAAGCTCACGAGCGGGCTGACGGCCACGCGCATCCTCCGCCCGGCGACGAGGACGTCGAGGGTGGGGTCGGTGACGGCGGGCCCGGCCCCGGTCGGCTCGCCCACGGGGGCGCGCCCGGGGTTGGCCTGCAGCACGGTGCCCTGGCTCAGGGGCGGGACGAGGTCGTTCTCGAGGGCGCGCTTGAGCTGGCGGATCTCGGTGCGGGTGGCGTCCAGCAGCCGGACGAGCTTCTGGTTCTGGGTGCCGGCGGCGGCCAGCTGCTTGTCGAGCCCGCGCTTCTGGTCGCGCAGGATGTTCACCTGGCGCTGGGCGTTGACCAGCGCCCGGCGGGCCTCCTCCGGGTCCGCGGGAGCGCCGGGGCCCGGGGCCGTCTGCGGGCGGGGGGTCTCCGTCACGGCCGCTCCTCCTCCGGGGCCTCCGGTCCCGTGCTCCCGGGGCTCGTGCCGTCCACCGGCGCCGTCCCGGCGGGCGCCCCGGGGCCGGCCGTGGCCGCGCGCGCGGCGAGCCCCAGGGCGTCGCGCGCCGCGCGGCGCAGCTTCTTGTCGGAGACGTCCCGCTCGCCCAGGGAGACGGGGGTCCAGGCGTCGAGGTCCTCCTGGCTGAACTCGGACTTCGAGGCCCGGCGCTTGGGGGCCAGCCGCTCGGAGCCGTCGGCGAGGCGGCGGGCGGAGACGAGGAAGCCGGTGTGGGCGACCATCCGGTGGTCGGGGCGCACCGCGAGGCCCTCGACGTGCCAGCCGCGCACCATCGTCTCCGAGGCCTCGGGCTCGGTGAACCGGCCGTCGGCGCGCATCGCCTCGGCGGTGCGGGAGAGCTGGGTGACGGTGGCGACGTAGCACATGACCACCCCGCCCGGGGTCAGGGCGGTGGCCACGGCGTCGAGGCACTCCCAGGGCGCGAGCATGTCGAGGACCACGCGGTCCACGGACCCGGGCTCCTCGTGGGCACCGAGCTCCTCGGCGAGGTCCCCGATGGTGATCTGCCACGCCGGGTGGGGGCCCCCGAACATGGTCTCGACGTTGCCGCGGGCGATGTCCGCGAACTCCGCCCGGCGCTCGAACGAGTGCAGGTGCCCCGCGTCGCCCACGGCCCGCAGCAGGGAGATGGACAGGGCGCCCGAGCCGACCCCGGCCTCGACCACCCGGGCGCCCGGGAAGATGTCGGCCATGGTGACGATCTGGCCCGCGTCCTTGGGGTAGACCACCGCGGCGCCGCGGGGCATGGAGAGCACGAAGTCCTTCAGCAGCGGGCGCAGCGCCTGGTAGCGGAAGCCGGCGGAGTTCTCCACCACGGTCCCCTCGGGCCGGCCGATGAGCTCGGCGTGCGGGAGCACGCCGCGGTGGGAGTGGAACTCGCCGTCGACCGCGAGCGTCACCGTGTTCATCCGCCCGCGCTCGTCGGTGAGCTGCACGCGCTCCCCGGCGCGGAAGGGGCCCCGCCGGTTGGCGGCCCCCCGCGGGGCGGCCGCGGGCGCGGCGGGCGTGGTGGCGGTCTGGTCAGCGGTTCCGGTCATCGGCTCACTTTCACGGGAGATCCTGGCGTGCTCTGGGACGGTCTGCGGGGTGCCGGCGGGGGGACTCCCCGGGGTGCGGTCCCGCGCAGGGCCGCACCGGTCACCCCCCATTGTGTCACCGCTGGACCACCGCCGCGTCCGGGCCGCCGCCGGGGTGCGGCCCGGGCTCAGCCGGCCAGGCGGCGTTCGAGGGCCGCGGTGCGCAGCACCCCCACGGGGGTGCCGTCGGCCCCGGTGACGACCCAGCGGGGGTGCCGGCTGCCGGCGACGGCCCGCAGCAGCGCCTCCTCCTGCAGCCCGCCGTCCAGCACGGCGTCCGCGGGCAGCCCGTGCAGCACGGCCGTGAGGGGGGTCTGCGCGCGGCGTTCGGCGGGCACGGCGTTGGCGGCGGCCGGCGCGAGCACCCCGACGGCCTCGCGGGCCGGGCCGAGAGCGACGACCTGGGGCACGGGCGTGCCGGGCGCGCGCTCGGCGAGCCAGCCGGCCACGACCCGGTCGGTGTGCTCGAGGGAGGCCCCGGCGGGCACCGCCACGGCGGGGTCGGCGAGCGCGGCGGCGCTGAGCCCGCGCACCCGCCCCAGGACGGCCGCGGCCCGCAGCGAGGCGGTGGCGCCCTGCCACATGAAGGCGGCGACGAGCACGACGAACAGCAGCGTGGTGGTCTGCTGCCACAGCCCCGTGACCGCGGTCCAGGCCACGAGCCCCACGGCGAGCAGCCGCCCGGCCCACGCCGCGACCAGGGTGCCGAGGAACTCCCGGCCGGTGAGCGCCCAGACGACGGCCTCGACCACGCGCCCGCCGTCGAGCGGCAGGCCCGGCAGGACGTTGAACACGCCCACGATGAGGTTCGCCCACGTGGTGAGGTCCAGCAGCACCCAGCCCAGGGTGGGCGCCGGGTCCCCGGTGCGCAGCGCCGCCCACCCGGCGAGGCCGAGGGCGAGGTTCACGGCGGGGCCCGCGAGGGAGACCACGGCGGAGGCCAGCGGGGCGTTGCGCACGTCCCCGAAGTGGGTGTGCCCGCCGAGCAGGGTCAGCACGATCCGCCCGGTGGGCCAGCCGAAGGCCCGGCCGGTCCAGGCGTGGGCGAGCTCGTGCAGGAGCACGGACAGGGCGAGGGTGAGGGCGAAGCCCAGGGACGCCGCATAGTTGAGCGCGCCCAGGTGCGGGTACTCGCGCATCAGCACGGGGGTGTAGAGGACCACGGTGACGGCGGCGATCACGAACCACGACCACGCCAGGGTGACGGGCACCCCGCCGATGCGGCCCAGGGAGATGCCCGCGGAGCGCTCCCGGGGGCTCATGCGGGCGTCCCGGCCACGAGCCGGCCGAGGTCCTCGGGACCGAGCCCGGCGAGGGTCGGGAGCACGAGGTCCGCCCCGGCGTCGTCGACGGGGACCATGTGGGGCACGGCGAGGGTGAACAGGCCGGCGGCGGTGGCCGAGCGGATGCCCGTGCGGGAGTCCTCCACGGCGAGCATCCGGGCGGGGTCCAGGGGCCGGCCCGCGTGCTCGGCGAGGCGGGCCGCGGCGATGCGGTAGGGGTCCGGGGCGGGCTTGGCGGGGTGGCCGAGGTCCCCGGTGACGACGACGTCGAACACGCCCGGCCCGCCGAAGGCCTCGACCACGACCTCGGCCAGGGGCGCCTCGCTGCTGGTGACCAGCGCCAGGGGCACGCCGCGCTCGTGCAGGGCGGCGACGAGCTCGGGCGCCCCGTCCCGGTAGACCATCCGCGCGCGGGCGCGCCCGGCCACGTCGGCGAGCAGCCGGTCGACGATCTCGCGGATCCCCAGCCGGGCCCCGGCGCGCTGCATCACGGCCGCGGCGTCCTCGAGGCCCCAGCCCACCGTGCCCCGGGAGTCGGCCTCGGTCCACGTCCCGCCGTGGGCGGTGACCAGCTCGATCTCGGCCTCGAACCAGTAGGGCTCGGTGTCCACGAGCGTGCCGTCCATGTCGAACAGCACGGCCGAGGGCAGCACGGCGGCGGGGCGGGGACGCAGGGCGGGCTCGGGACGGGGCATGGCCCCATCGTAGTGTCCGCAACACGCCCGGCCCGCCCGCGGGAGCCTCTTGCCGTGGGGGGCGCTGAGCGTAGGGTGGGAGCGTGAGCAACTTCGACGACGGGGCGTCCCCCGCACCCCAGCCCGGGCCCTTCGGCGTCGTCCGCGAGAGCGGCGACCCGGAGCGCGTGACCGTGCTCGTGGCCGCGTTCGAGGGCTGGAACGACGCCGGGGACGCCGCCACGGACGCCGTGCAGTTCCTGGCCGAGCACTTCGGCGCCAAGGACGTCTTCGAGGTCACCTCGGACGACTACTACGACTACCAGTTCTCCCGCCCCGTGGTGCGCCGCTCGGCGACCGGGGAGGCGAAGATCGCGTGGCCCACCACCCGGCTGTCGACCGCCTCCGTGCCCGGGACGAACCTGGACCTGGTGCTGCTCCACGGGTGGGAGCCGTCCTACCGGTGGCGCTCCTTCACCGCGGAGCTGCTCGAGCAGGCGACCCTGCTCGACGTGGACTTCGTGGTCATGGTCGGCGCGCTGCTCGCCGACGTCCCGCACACCCGGCCCATCCCGGTGACCAAGACCTCGGACACCGCGGAGCTGCAGGAGGAGCTGAACATCGACTCCTCCCAGTACGAGGGCCCCACGGGCATCGTCGGGGTGCTCTCCCACATGGCCTCCCTCGGCGGGTTCCCCACGGTGAGCCTGTGGGCGGCCGTGCCCCACTACGTCGCGCAGTCGCCCTCCCCCAAGGCCGAGCTGGCCCTGCTGCGCGAGCTCGAGGAGCTGCTGAGCGTCACCCTCCCGCTCGACGTGATCGCCGAGGACGCCGAGGCGTGGGAGCGCGGGGTCAACGAGCTCGCCGCCGACGACCCGGAGATCGCCGCCTACGTCCAGCAGCTCGAGGAGGCCAAGGACACCACCGACCTGCCCGAGGCCACCGGGGACGCGATCGCCAAGGAGTTCGAGCGCTACCTGCGCCGCCGCCGCGACGACAAGTGAGCGGGCGCCCCGGTCCGGGGCGCCCGCGCCCGGGGGCGGCCCCC
>NZ_JAMBOG010000003.1 GCF_023715525.1 Kocuria rosea
ACCCGAACGATCCAGGCTGACACCGTCACCCACCCCACGGAGGCGGAACGAGCAACGGCCAATCAACCAAACAAAACATTTGGCATCAACAAACATGGCACACTATTGAGTTCTCAAACAACAGACCAAGAACCAGACCCCCAAGGCCCAGAACTCGAAGAAAAGAAACCGCCCAGCACCACGATTCCTCGCGGCCGCCGAAGCAACCTGTCCAGCTTATCCGTTCCGCATCCCTGCTGCAACCGGCGGTTCCCGCTCAGCGGGCACCGGCTCGTTGCGACCGGATGGGTGGTTCGCCTGGATCGGCGGCGTCGGACCGGGGCGATTTCTCGCGTCCCCTGCGGCGACTCGGAGTACATTACACACGCTCCGCGGGGGCGTCAACAGCACGGAAGGAAGCCGGGCGGCGGCCGCCGGGGGCGGCTGCGCTGCGGGGACCGCGACGGTGCTCCGGCGGCCGGCGCACGCGGTGCGCGAACGGCCCGGCCGGGACCCGGGCACGGGCCCGATCGTGCGTAGGCTGATGGAACACCGTATCCGCGACCCGAAAGGACAGCAGATGAGCACCTCACCGGAAGAACTGCCGGAGACTCCCGACACCTACGAGGGCGCCGCCGAGCTGGACCCGGACCACTGGCGCGACGACCCGCTCATCGAGGGCGAGGACGCCGAGGAGTCGGAGGAGCCGGCGCGCGTGGACCTCGACCACCCGGACGTGCCCAGCGAGCAGGAGGAGCGCGACGAGATGGAGGAGGACCGCTACGAGCAGGGGGAGGAGCAGATTCCTCCCTACGAGCCGCGGATGGGCGAGGCCCTCGCGGACCTGGACGTCCCGGAGAACCACGCCTTCGAGGACGAGATCGACTCGAGCAACGACTCGTTCCACGCCGGCGGTGACCCGCTGGACTGAGTGCCGGCGGTGCGCCGCGCGCTGCGAACGGGCGGGGCCCCCGGTCGGATCTGCCGACGGGGGGCCCCGCCCGTTCGTGCACCGGCCGCTCAGGCGAACGCGGAGAGCCCGGTGATGCTGCGCCCGATGATCAGCGCCTGCATGGTCTCGGTGCCCTCGTAGGTGTGCAGGGCCTCGATGTCCGCGAAGTGGCGGGCCACCCGGTTCTGGATGAGGATGCCGTTGCCGCCCATGAGGTCCCGGGCGTTGGCGGCGATCGATCGGGCGGCGCGCGTGGAGGTGTACTTCGCCAGTGACGCCTGCTCCCCCGTGAGGCTGCCCGCCTCCTCCCGCTCGGTCATCCGCGCCACCAGCACCTGGATCTGCGTGAGCTCGCTGAGCATCCGGGCCAGCCGCTCCTGGACGATTTGCGACGCCGCCAGGGGCCGGCCGAACTGCACGCGCTGCTTCGCGTACTGCACGGCGGTCTCGTAGCAGGCCTGGGCGTGGCCCACCGCGCCCCACGCCACGCTGATGCGGGTGGCGAAGAGGACCTCGGCGGTGTTCTTGAAGGAGCGCGCGGCGGGCAGGGCGTTCTCCGCGGGGACGAAGACGTTCTCCAGGCGGATGTGCGCCTGGTGGATGGCGCGCAGCGCGAGCTTGCCGCGGATCGTCGTGCCCGTGTACCCCCCGCTCTCCTGCGGGACGACGAACCCGCGGACCTGGCCGTCCTCGTCGGAGCGGGCCCACACCACGGTGATCCCGCCCATGGACCCGTTGCCGATCCACTTCTTCTCGCCGTTGAGCACCCAGCCCCCCTCGGCGGGGGTCGCACGGGTCTCGAGGCTCACCGAGTCGGACCCGTGGGTGGGCTCCGTGAGGGCGAACGCGCCGAGCAGCTCCCCGGTGGCCATCCGCGGCAGGTACCGCTGCCGCTGCTCCTCGGACCCGCACACGGCGATCGAGCGCATGGCCAGCCCGCCCTGGACCCCGGAGACGGTCGCGATGGAGCCGTCCCCGCGGGAGAGCTCCATGCTGACCAGGCCGGCGGCGGTCTTGGACATCGGCCCGTACCCGTCGACGGCCACGCCGTCGCGCAGCAGGTCGAGCTCCCCGAGCCGGCGCACGAGGTCGAGGGAGTACTCCGACCGGTCCCAGTGCTCGCCGATCACGGGCAGCAGGTCCTCCTGGACGAAGGCCCGGGCACGCATCCAGTGCGCGCGGTCGGCGTCGGAGATCGCGTCGAACGCCCCGGCGGCGTCGGTGCCGAGGGCCTCGCCGAGGACGTAGTCGGGCTCGACGGTGCCGGCGGGGAACAGGTTCTCGCCGGTCTCGGGGAAGGCGCTCATGTGAAGGATCCTTCGTTGTGCGGCGGTGCTGCCGTCGGGCTGCGGTGGTGGTGGTGCGGGAGCCGGTCAGTGCTGGTGGAAGCGCCGGCCGGTGACGCGCTCGGCGGCGCCCACGCGGTCGAGGTACGGGGTGATCCCGCCCAGGTGGAAGGGGTAGTTGGCCCCGAGGACCATGCACAGGTCCACGTCCTCGGGGCCGGCGACGACGCCCTCCCGCAGCATCGCGGCGATCTCCTCGGCGAGGGCGTCCTGGATGCGGACGAGCAGGCCCGCGGCGGAGCCCGGCGCGCCGGCGGCGCGCTCGGGGTGCGCCGTCCGGGTGCGCTCCAGCAGCGCGGCCGCCCCGGCCGCCAGGTAGCCGTCGGCGCCCGTGGCGGGCTCCTGCTCGGTGGGCAGGACGTGCGTGAGGCCCGCCCCGACCACGGCGTCCAGCCACGGGGAGCCGGCGAAGCGGTCGGGGTAGGCCCGGCGCATCGTCTCGCCCACGTGGTGTTGCACGGCCGGGCCCACGAAGTCGAGCAGCTGCAGCGGGGTCATCGGCAGGCCCAGGGGGTCGGGGGCGTGGTCCGCCTCGCGCACGTCCGTCCCGGCGTCGACCGCCCGGACGACGACGTCGAACAGCCGGGTCAGGACCCGGTTCACCACGAACCCGGGGGCGTCCTGCACCCGCACGGCCGTGCGGCGCAGCGTCGCGGCGAGGCCGAAGGCGGTGGCGAGCGCGACGTCGCCCGTCCGCTCCCCCGCGACGATCTCCAGCAGCGGGGTCACCTCCACCGGGTTGAAGACGTGGAAGCCGACGACGCGCTCGGGGTGCGCGAGGTCCCGGGCCATCGCGGTCACGGACAGGGAGCTGGTGTTGGTGGCGAGGACCGCGTCGGGGCGCACGAGCTTCTCCCACTGGGCGAGGACCGCCTTCTTGACCTCGAGGTCCTCGAAGACGGCCTCGATCACGAAGTCGGCGTCCGCGAGGTCCTCGGGCCGGGTCGCTCCGGTGACGAGGGCGGAGAGTTGCTCGGCCTGCTCCGCGGTGATCCGGCCCTTGGCGGCCTGGGCGGCGAAGCGGTCCCGGGTGCGCTGCACGCCGGCGGTGAGCCGGTCGTCGTCGAGGTCGGTCATCACCACGGGGATCCGGGCGCCGCCCGCGATGAGCGAGGCGAGCTGGCCGGCCATCAGACCGGCGCCGATGACGGCGGCCTTGCGGAGCGGCCGGGGCTCGGCGTCGGGCACGTCCGCGGCCCGCCGGGAACGGGTGGAGACGAGCTCGAAGGCGTAGAGGGAGGCCTTGGCGACGTCCCCGCGCACGAGCTCGGCGAAGGCGCGCACGGCCTTCCCGCCGTTCTCGGTGCGGGACTCGGTGCGGGCGTCGGCGACGAGGTCGACGGCCACGAGGGGGGCCGGGGCCGCGCCGTGCCAGGTGCGCTCCGCGCGGTCCCGGGCCCGGGCGACGGCGTCGGCCCACTCCCGCTCGCCCGTGCCGCCGGGGGTGCCGGCCCGGCGGCGGGACTCCCCCGCCTCGAGCGCCCCGAGCCGCCCGGCCACCCACTGCTGCCAGCCGGCCTCCCAGTCCTCGGTCCCGGGGGCGGCGTCGAGCACCGCGTCCACGAGGCCGAGCTCGAGCGCCTCCGGCGCCTTGAGGTGCTTGCCCCGCATGGAGTCGAAGACGATGATCCGCAGGGCGGCCGCCGGGCCGATCAGGTGGGGCAGCAGGTGCACCCCGCCCCAGCCCGGGAAGAAGCCGAGCCGGCACTCCGGCAGCCCGAGCGGTCCCGTGCGGCGGTGGGCGACGCGGTGGTCGGTGTGCAGGGCCAGCTCCAGGCCGCCGCCCAGGGCCTGGCCGGTCACCAGGGAGAACGTGGGGACGGTCGCGTCGGCCAGGAGCCCGAAGGCCTCGTGGCCCAGGCCGACGTAGCGGTCCGAGTCGCCGCCGAGCTGGGCGGAGCGGATCTCCTGGAGGTTCGCCCCGGCCCCGAACGACCGCTCGTTGCCCGTGACCACGATCGCCTCGACGGCGGACTGGTCGATGGCCCCGACCGCCTCCCGGAACCCGCGCAGCGCCTCGGAGCCCCAGATGATCAGCCCGCCCGGCGTCGTCGAGTCCAGCCGGACCAGGGCGACGGGCCGGTGGCGGCCGGGGAGGACGGGGTGCTCGACCCGGACGGTGACGGTCGAGGGGAAGGACGCGGTCTCCGCGGTGGGTGCCATGGACGGACTCCTGGTCGGCGTGTGATGGACACCACTGTCGTTGAGACTCAGTCTCATGTCAAGGCATTCAGTCTCAAAGTCCTTGTGCGGCCTCCGCCGCCGCAGGGAGGCCCGTTAGTCTGGGTGCTGATGATCGACGTGCTGCCTCCCCAGACCGAGCGCCTGGCGTTCCGCCGCTTCGACGCGGCCGACGTCGAGCCCATGTACTCCTACCAGAGCCGTGAGGACTACGCGCAGTACGCGTGGCGCGGCCCGCGCACGCGCGGGGACTGCGAACGGGCCGTGGCCGACAACAGCGGGCTGCGCCCGTGGGACCGCGACGGCGACCACGTGCGCTTCGCCGTCTCCCCCCGGGGCTCGCGCGAGCTCGTGGGCGAGATCGTGCTGACCCTGACGGACGCGGGAGCGGCCCAGGTCGAGATCGGCTGGGTCGTCCACCCGGACCACGCCGGCAAGGGCTACGCCTCGGAGGCGGCCCGCGCGGCGCTCGAGTTCGCCTTCGCCGAGCTGGGCGCCCACCGCGTCCGCGCGAGCCTGGACGCCCTCAACACCGGCTCCGCCAAGGTCTGCGAGCGCATCGGGATGCGCCGCGAGGCCACCCTGCGGCAGAGCCACCGCCAGCTGGGCCAGTGGCGGGACGAGCTGGTCTACGCGGTCCTCGCCGACGAGGTCTGAGCCCGCCCGTCCAGGGCGTCCCGCACGGAGGCCACGACCGTCTCGGTGTCGGCGCCGGGGTCCAGGACGGTGACGACGACGGCGGGGCGGGCCGCGGCCTGCCCGCTCGTCCCGGCCCGGCCCGCGGCGTCGTCGAACCCGGCCAGCAGCGTGCGGGCGAGGCGCTCGGTCTGCGCGGCGAGCTCGGCGGACGGGTCGGTGCCGGGCGCGCGCAGCCAGCCGCGCAGGTGGGCGTTGTGCACGGCCACCGCCGCCGCGGGCAGGGCCGTGGCGACGGTCTCGCGGTGCGGGCTCTCCGGCAGGACGCGGCGCAGCCAGCCGCGGAAGACGCGCTCGTAGCGGTGGGATGTGATCAGCTCGCGGTCGCGCAGCTGCGGCACCTGCCGGAGCAGGGCGTGCCGGGCCAGCGTGCGGTCACGGTGGTCGAGGTGGTGGCGGAAGACGAGCAGGACGCCCTCCCGCAGCACCGCCGCGGGGTCGGCCCCTGGGTGGGAGAGCAGCCGCTCGAGCGCCGCGAGGTTCGCCGCGTGGTCCGCGAAGACGATGTCCTCCTTGGACCCGTACTTGCGGAAGAACGTGGCCCGGCTGATCCCGGCGGCCTGGGCGAGCTGGTCCACGGTCGTGGCCTCCCAGCCCTGCTCGGCGAGCAGCCGGATCGAGTCGGTGACGACGTCCGGCGGCGGGCCGGGGGTCTGGGTCATGGTGCCTCCTCCGCTCGATCGTAGACGCCCGCACCCCGGCGACCGGCGCGGCCGGGGTGCGGGCGGGGTGCGGGCGGGGCCGACGGTCAGCCCGCGGCGCGGTCCGCGTTGGCGTGGATCGCGTCCCGCACGTACTGCGCGAGGCCGGGCTCGAGGTCCTCGTAGGTCCGGGTGAACCGGGGGTCCGCCACGTACAGGTCCCCCAGGTGGCGGTGGAACTCCGGCGTGAGGTCGTAGAAGCGCTCGTGGATCTGGCGCCGGGCGGCCTCGGCGGCGTCCATCGCCTCGGCCGAGGTCGCGGGCCGTCCCGCCCGCTTGGCCTCGGCGAACCGGCGGTTGAGGGCCTGGGCCTCCTCCGTGATCCGCCGCCAGTCCGCCTCGGTGTAGCGGGAGGCCCGACGGCGGGACTGCTCCCACGCGTCGGTGCCGCCCCACCGCTGCTCGGCCTCGGCCGCGTACTCGTCGCTGAAGCCCTCCCCGAACAGCTCGCGCTGCTCCTCCGGGGTCAGGTCGGTTCCGGTCATCTCTGCCTCCAGTGCTCGGTCGATCGCGGCGACGAGGTCCTCCAGCTCGGTGAGCCTCGCCCGGACGGTCTCGCGCTGGCGGCGCAGGTGCACGACGACGGCCTCCTCGTCCTCGGCGGCCAGGATCCGCTCGATCTCCCCGAGGGAGAAGCCCAGGCGGCGGTAGACCACGACGTGGCGCAGCCGCAGCAGGTCCGCCGCGGTGTACAGGCGGTAGCCGCCCGCCGACCGCTCGCCGGGAGTGAGCAGGCCGACGTCGTCGTAGTGGCGCAGCGTGCGCACGGTGACGCCGAAGCGCTGTGCCACCTGCCCCACGGTGAGCCTTTCGTCCGCCGCCGGTCGTGTTCCGTTCATGTCCTCCACTGTGGACCCTCCCGTGGCGTGAGGGTCAAGGCCCCGGCCGGAGCGGGGGCTCAGCCCGCGAACGGCAGCACGGGCAGTCCCGGCACGGCCACCCCCACGGCGAACAGGGAGCCGGCGGCGGGGTCCTCGTCGGCGTCCAGGTTCTCCCGGGAGGTGGTGATGTAGAGGGTCCGCAGGTCGTCTCCGCCCAGGCAGCACGCGGTGGTCTGGCGCGCCGCGACCTCCACCACGGTGTCGAGCTCGCCGTCCGCCGTGTAGCGGTGCATCTGGCCGGCGCCGTGCAGCGCCACCCAGACAGCGCCCTCGGCGTCCACGGTGAGCCCGTCGGGGTGGACGTCGCCCTCCTCCAGCTGCGGCACCACGAAGGTCCGCCGGCCGGTGAGCCCGCCGGCCTCGGACCAGTCGAGGACGTCGACCTTCCCGGTCGGCGTGTCGTTGTAGTAGGCGCGGGTGCCGTCCGGTGACCACGCGATCCCGTTGGAGACGGTGACCCCCTCGAGCACGGGCTCCCACGTGAGGTCCGGGTGCACCCGGTAGAGGGTCGCCGCGCCCTCGGCCTGGTCGTAGGCCATGGACCCGGCGTACAGGCACCCGTCGGGGCCCACGCCGCCCTCGTTCATCCGGATCCCGGGGCTGTCCCAGAGCAGCTGGGCCGGGTGCACGGTGCCGTCGGGGTCCTCGAGGGCCACGCCCCGCTCCACGGCGAGCACCGCTCCGCCGGTGGCTCGGGGCCGCACGCACGCCACGACGTCGCCCACGTGGGTGCGCAGCACCCGGCCGTCGGCCCCGAGGGACAGGACGTCCCCGGCGAGCATGTCGACCCAGCGCAGCCCGCCCCAGCGCTCGGACCAGCAGGGCCCCTCGGCGTGGTAGGCCACGGAGTCGGTGATCCGTTCGGCGGTGAGCCGCTGCACGGTCATCTCAGGACCTCCGCTCGCGCGCGGCCGGTTGGGCCGTGCCGGGGGTCCGGTCCGGGTGGGGGATGATGTCCTGGGTCGTCATGGCTCCACGATACCGAGCGGACCCGCCGGGGCCGCGGAGCGCTACAGGTCGACGACGCCGCGCGCCACCGCGCCCACGTGCCCGCCGACCCAGACGGTGTCCGCCTCCCGCCGCACCGCGATGCGCCCCGCGCGCCCGAGCACGGTGCCCTGGGCGGCGACGTAGGCGTCCGGGGTCCACCCGTTGTCGGTGAGCCAGCGGCCCATCCCGGCGTTGAGGCTGCCGGTCACGGGGTCCTCGACCACCCAGTCCCCGACGAACGCGCGGACCTCGACCGCGCACTCCGTGCCCTCCGGGTGCGCGCCGACCACGCCCAGCTTGAGCCCGTCCATGGCCGCCCAGTCGGGCCGGATCCCCAGCACGGTCGCGGCGTCGGCGACGCGGGCGCCGATCCAGCCGGGCCCGTTGTCCAGCCACGACACGTCGAGCAGCGCCGCCGGGTCCAGCCGCAGCGACCGGGCGACCCGCTCCAGCAGCCCCGGCTCCGCCACGGGCTCGTAGCGCAGCAGCGGCGGGGCGGCGAAGGCCAGCTGCCCGCCGCTGCGCCGGACGGTCACCAGCCCTGCCCCGCACTCCTGGACGAGGTCCTCCCCGGCGGGCTCGCCCCCGAGGGCCAGCCACGCGGAGGCCGTGCCGAGGGTGGGGTGCCCGGCGAAGGGCAGCTCCCCGCCCGGGGTGAAGATCCGCACGCGGTAGTCGGCGGCCGGGTCCTCGGGGTCGAGCAGGAAGGTGGTCTCGGACAGGTTGGTCCAGCGCGCGAAGCGGGCCATGGTGTCCTCGCCGAGGTCGCCGGCCCCGTGCACGACGGCGAGCGGGTTGCCGCCCAGCGGCACGGTCGAGAAGACGTCGACCCAGCTGATCTCGTGGCGGGCCACGGCTCAGAGCACCGGGCCCCGGCGGGTGCGCCGGCGCGGCCGGGCCGGCTCGGAGCGCCGGCCGTTGCGCGGGGCCGCTGCCCCGCGGGCCACGGCCCGGTCCCGGCGCAGCCGGCGCACGACCATCCCGACCAGGGCGGAGCCGGCGGTGCTCAGGACGAGGGGCAGCACGGAGCTGCGCTGCTTGCTGTTGTCGTACACGGCCGGGCCTCCTGCCGGAAGGCGGCGCGGGGCGCCGCCGGGTTCGGTGCTTGGCATCCTACGCAGGAGCGCCGGGCTCCGGCCACACACCGGCGCTGCCGCGGCGGTGGCTGCCCACCAGGTGCGTGTCCACCATGCCGACCGCCTCCATCAGCGCGTACATCGTGGTGGGCCCCACGAAGCGGAAGCCGCGGGCCCGCAGCGCCCGGGACAGTGCCTCGGACTCCGGCGAGCGCGTCGGGATCTCGGCGAACGTGCGCGGGCGGGGGGTGCGGGCCGGGCGGAAGGACCACACCAGGCCGGGCAGCCCGCCCTCGGCGCGCAGGGCGACGGTGGCCCGGGCGTTGCCCACGGCGGCCTCGATCTTGCCGCGGTGGCGCACGATCCCGGGGTCGCCCAGGAGCCGCTCGACGTCGTCCTCCCCGAACCCGGCCACCGCGTCCGGGTCGAAGCCCGCGAAGGCGGCCCGGAACGCGGGGCGCTTGCGCAGGATCGTGGCCCAGGACAGTCCGGCCTGGAAGCCCTCGAGGCAGATCCGCTCGTAGAGGCCGCGCTCGTCGCGCACGGGCAGCCCCCACTCGGTGTCGTAGTACTCGCGCAGCAGCGGGTCCGACGCCGCCCAGCGGGGGCGGGCCAGGCCGTCGTCGCCGGCCACGAGGTCGGGGGCGGGGCGGGGATCGGGGCTCATGACGGCATGGAACCACACCGGTGACCGCCGGGACACCGCACCGCCGCCCGCCCCGGGGGCATAGCATGGCCGTCATGCACCCGACGGACGGCGCGGCGGACCGGCGCGCCCTGCAGCGGCGGGTCGTGCGCGTGCTGGCCCTCGGCCAGGTGCTGGGCGGACTGGGCGTGGGCGCGACCCTGGCCCTGGGCGCGCTGCTGCTCACCGAGGTCTCGGGGTCCCCGGCGTGGTCCGGGATGGCCGCCACCATGAACACCCTGGGCGCGGCCCTGCTCGCCGTGCCCCTGGCGCGGCTGGCCCGGGCGAGGGGCCGCCGGATCTCGCTGGGCACCGGCGCCCTGGTCGCCGTGGCGGGGGCGGCGCTCACGGTCGGCGCGGCGGCGCTGGCCAGCTTCCCCGTCCTGCTGGTGGCCCTGGCCCTGCTCGGGGCGGGCTCGGCGCTGGGCCTGCAGTCCCGCTTCGCGGCCACCGACCTGGCCCGCGACGACACGCGCGCCCGGGACCTGTCCCTGGTGGTGTGGGCGACGACGCTCGGCGCGGTGGCCGGGCCCAACCTGTTCGGGCCGGGCGAGGCGATCGGCCGGGCCCTGGGGCTGCCCGGGCTCACGGGCGGGTTCGTCATCGCCCTCGTGGCCCAGGCCGCGGGCGCCCTCCTGTACTTCACGGCGCTGCGCCCCGACCCCCTGCTGGTCGCCGTCGCCGACGGGGAGGCCGCGGGGCGGGGCCGGCCGTCGTCCGCGGGAGGTCTCGCGGTGCTGCGCGCCTCCCCCGGCGCCCGCCGGGCGGTGCTCACCGTGGCGCTGAGCCACGCCGTGATGGTCGCCCTGATGTCGATGACCCCGGTGCACCTCACCGGGCAGGGGGCGTCGCTGGGCGTCGTGGGCCTGACGATCAGTCTGCACGTGGCCGGGATGTACGCGCTGGCCCCCGTGTTCGGGACGCTCGCCGACCGGGTGGGGCGGCGCCCCACCGTCCTGCTCGGCCAGGCGCTGCTCGTGGGTTGCCTGGTCCTGTCCTGGCTCGGCTCCGGCTCCCCCGTGCTGGTGACCGCGAGCCTCGTCCTGCTCGGGCTGGGCTGGTCCGCCTCCACCGTGGCGGGCTCGGCGCTCGTGGCCGAGGCCGTCCCGCCGGCGCAGCGCCCGCCGCTGCAGGGCGTCTCCGACCTGTTCATGAACCTCGCGGGCGCCTCCGGCGGGGCGCTCGCCGGTCCGGTGCTGGCGCTGATCGGCTTCGCCGGGCTCAGCGCGGCCCTGCTCGTCCTCGTGGCGGTCGTCGTGCTCGGCCACCGGGCGCGGCCGGCCGCCCCGGCCCGGGCGGCCGGCGGGTGAGCCGGTCCGGGGGCTAGCGCAGCACGGGCAGCTGCATCGGGTAGCGGTAGACCTCGCCCCGGTTGGCCTTGGCGATCGCCAGGACGTGGCACACGACGAGCGCCACGAAGGCGACGATCCACAGCACGATCGCCACCGGGATGAGCAGGATCGTCGCGAAGCACACGAACGCGGCCGCGTTGAGCAACCACATGGACAGGTTGAAGTTGAAGGACCCGGCGGCGGTGGCCCGCAGGAACAGGTTCCTGTCCCTGTGGACGAGCCACACCACGAGCGGGCCCACGAAGCCGAGCCAGCCCAGGGAGAACAGCGCGCCGACCAGTCCGGAGAGGTGGGTGAGGATCGCGATCGTACGGTCGTCGCTCTCCACCCGGTACTGCGGCTGCGGTGCTGACGGAGGCAGGTAGGACATCGGGGTCTCCTGGTCGGGAACGGGGCCGCATCGGCGCGGTGCTGCCAGCGTAGCGGGGCCCGGGGCCCGTCCGGTATGGGGGTTGACCGCACTTCGCGGGCACGGTCGCCCGCCGGGGCAGGTCCGCTCCGGGACGGGTCACCGGACCTCCCGGCGGGCGGGCGCCGGGACGGCCGTCCTGGTCTACGATTCTCGGCAGACCGTTCCCGGCCCGCCCGCGCGGGCCCCGTCCCCGAGGAGGGACCGTGGCCCTGCCGCTGCGCCCCAGCAAGCACGCCTACCGTGCCATCGTCTTGGCCGGGCTGGCCGCCACGAAGCTCTTCCGCGTGCCCGTGCTCGCGTCCGGCGAGGAGCACCTGCCCGCCGGCCAGCTCGTGCACGGGCTGACCCGCGAGGTCGTCCCGGGCCGGGGCGCGGTCGTGGCGGTCACCCACTTCGGCTACCTCGACTTCGTGTTCGCCCAGCTGGTGATCTGGCGCCGGCTGCGGGCCCACTCCCGGTTCCTCATCACCCGCAAGCACACCGGCAGCGCGTTCGTCACCGCGGTGTGCCGGCTGTGCGACCACGTCGTCGTCGACCGCGCGAACGGGGCCCCCGCGTACGCCGAGGCCGTCACGAAGCTGCGCCGCGGCGAGTTCGTCGCCGTGTTCCCGGAGGGCGGCGTCAGCCGCAGCTACACCGTGCGCCCCCTGCGCACCGGGGCCGCGCGCATGGCCGCCGAGACCGGCACCCCGATCGTCCCCGTCGCCGTGTGGGGCGGGCACCGGATGCTCACCCGCGGCCGCGGCGGGATCCGGCTGCGCGACGTGTGGCGGACCCCCGTGCGGGTGCACGTCGGCCCGGAGCTGCACGTGGGCCCGGGCGAGGACGTGCTCGCCGCCAGCGCCCGGCTGCGGGCGGCGCTGCAGGCGGGGATCGACCACTGCATCGCCACCTATCCCGAGGCCCCCCCGCCGGGCGCGTGGTGGATGCCCGCGCACCTGGGCGGCGGGGCGATCACCGTCGCGGAGCAGGTCGCCTACGACCAGCGCGAGCGCGAGTCCTACCGGACCACGGGCTGAGGCCCCCGGCGCTCACAGGGCGCGGGCGCGCAGCACCAGCTCGAGCTCGAACCTCGCCTGCGGGTCGTTGAGCGCCTCACCGAAGATCTCGCGCAGCTGGTTGACCCGGTAGCCGACCGTCTGCTCGTGGATCACCAGCTCCGCGGCCATCGCCGCGCGCTGGCCGTGGTGCTTGAGCCAGGACAGCAGGGTCGCCACCAGCCGCTCCTGCTGCGCGGGCCGCAGCCGCTCCAGCGGCGCCAGCCGCTGGGCGCCCAGGTCCTCCACCACGGTGCGCTCCCCCAGCAGGACGAGCTCCGCCAGGCGCTCCGAGACCCACAGCGGCCCCTCCCCGTCGGGATCGTGGGCCAGCAGCTCCCGGGCCATGACGGCGAGCCGCAGGGAGTCGGGGGCCGCCTGCCAGGGCCGTCCCGGGCCGACCACCGCGGCCCGCCCGGCCAGGACGCGCCCCAGCTCCTGGCGCGCCGTCGGGGAGGCGGGCTCCGGCACGACCGCCACGACGTCGCCGGGGCGGGAGGTGAGCAGCGCCCGCCGGCCCAGGCGGGAGCGCAGCCCCATGCGCCGGTCCGCGGGCAGGGTGACCACCACCACGCGCTCGGGCAGGATCCAGCCGGCCGCGTGCACGGCCGCGCGCACGGACTCCTCGTCGGCGTTGCCGCGGATCAGCATCTCCGCCACCGTGTCCAGCAGCCGGTCCCGCTCGCCCGCCCGCTCGGACTGCTCGGCGGCGTAGCCCTCGGCGCTGGCGGCGGAGAGCTCCTCGATGTAGGCGAACACGGACTCCGCCAGGCCGATCAGCACGGAGGCCTCGAAGCCGGCCTCCATGGCCACGCGGGACAGCGAGCGCAGGGTGGTGCGGGCGCCCGAGCGGTAGGCCGCGAACAATGCGTCCATGGGCCGGCCCTCGCGCACCTCGCCGCGGCCCAGTCCCTCGTAGACCCGCCGGTCCTCGTCCTGCAGCGCCGGCTGGTGCGTGCCGGGCAGGTGCAGGAAGCGGGTCAGGGCGACGTCGACGCCCTGGCGGATGCCGTCCCCGAACAGGCCCTCGAGCGGGCGGGCGTAGACCGGCACGTCCTCGCGCACGGCGTCCAGCAGCTCCTGCGTGACCTCGGCCAGGTGCGGCATGAGCAGCGGGGTCAGCGACGGCGGCAGCGACGTCCACGGCTGTTCTCGGTCCATCTGCTGCACCGTCTCCCTCTTTCATGCCCGCACGATAGTTGTTCGGCTGAAAGAGTACGCGAGACCACGAGAAATCTCCTGAGAATTGCGGGAGAGTGATCACGTGGCCCCGATACGACTGATTTCCCGCCTGGCTTCGGCCTTCACGACCCCGTTCTCGCCGGAGGACTTCCTCCGCCTCGTCGACCCCCTCGCCAGCGCCCGCCAGCTGCGGGCCCTGGTCACGGCCGTCGAGCCCGAGACGGCGGACTCGGTGACCATCCGCTTCCGCCCCGGCAAGGGCTGGAACCCGCACGAGGCCGGCCAGTGGGCGCGCATCGGCGTGGAGATCGACGGCGTGCGCCACTGGCGCTCCTACTCCCTGAGCACCGGCGCCGGCCAGGACCCCGCCATCACCGTGAAGGCGATGGGCACCGTCTCGGGCGCCCTGGTCCGCGGCACGCGGGTGGGGGACGTCCTGTTCCTCGCCCCGCCCGAGGGCGACTTCGTCCTGCCCGCGCACCCGCGGCCCCTGCTCATGCTCACCGCCGGCAGCGGGCTCACCCCCGTGATGTCGATGATCCGCACGCTGGTGCCCCGCCGCGCGGACGCCGACGTGGTGCTCGTGCACTCCTCCCGCGCCCCGCAGGACGCGCTCTTCGCCGAGGAGCTGCTGGAGCTGGCGGACCAGTTCCCCGGCTTCCGCCTCGTCCACTGGTTCACCGCCGAGCGGGGCCGCCGCCTCGACCTCACGAGCACCTCCGACCTCGACGCCGCCTGCCCGGACTGGCGCGACCGGGCCGCCTACGCCTGCGGGCCCGCCGACTTCCTCGACGCCGCCGAGTCCCTCTGGGACCGGGAGGAGGGGCAGCTGCGGGTCGAGCGCTTCGCCCCCGTCGTCGCCCCCGGCCCCGCCGGCGAGGGCGGCCAGGTGACGTTCGAGAAGTCCGACAAGGACGTGGACGCCGACGGCGCCACGACCCTGCTCGAGGCCGGCGAGGCCGCCGGCGTGCTGCTGCCCAGCGGGTGCCGCATGGGCATCTGCCACTCCTGCGTGAAGCCCCTCGTCTCCGGGCGGGTCCGCGACACCCGCACCGGCGAGGTGCACGGCGAGCCCGGGCACCTGGTCCAGACCTGCGTGTCGACCGCCGCGGGGCCCGTGAGCCTCGACGCCTGACCCGCACCCCTGCCGTCCCCCACTTCCCCGTCCCCGTTCCCGAAGGAGCGACCATGACCGTCATCACCCCCTTCCTCGTCGACGGCTCGCGCCGGCCCCGCCCGCCGAAGCCCGAGACCGCCGCCCACCTCACCGACGCGCAGATCGAGGAGCTCGGCCGCGAGCTCGACGCCGTCCGCGCCGCCGTCATCGAGGTGCGCGGCGCGGAGGACGCCGCCTACATCCGCCGCGTCATCGCCGTGCAGCGCTCCCTCGAGCTCGCCGGGCGCACCGCGCTGCTGTTCTCGAAGCACAAGCCCGCCTGGGTCGCGGGCACCGGGATGCTGACCCTCGCCAAGATCCTCGAGAACATGGAGATCGGCCACAACGTCCTGCACGGGCAGTGGGACTGGATGCGCGACCCCGACATCCACTCCACCACCTGGGAGTGGGACTTCGTGACCCCCGCCAAGGCGTGGCAGCACACCCACAACGACCTCCACCACACGTGGACGAACGTGCTCGGCAAGGACCGCGACGTCGGGTACAACATCTTCCGCGTGGACAAGGACCAGCCGTGGCAGTGGTGGAACCTCGGCAACCCGCTCTACAACGCGCTGCTCGCCCCGGTCTTCGAGTGGGGCATCGCGATCTACGACCTCGAGCTGGACGAGTACCGGGCGGGCAAGAAGCCGAAGGCCGAGCTGGTCCGGGGCCTCAAGGCCCTCGGGGCGAAGTTCGTGAAGCAGGCCGCCAAGGACTACGTGGCCACCCCGGCCGCCGCGTCCCTCACCGGCTCCGGCAGGCAGGCGCTCGCCGCGACGCTCACCGCCAACGCGGTCCGCAACGTGTGGGCCCACGCCGTCATCTTCTGCGGGCACTTCCCCGAGGGGGCGGACACGTTCACCGAGGAGCAGATCGAGGGCGAGACCCGCGGGGACTGGTACCTGCGCCAGATGCTGGGCTCCGCGAACATCTCGGGCTCCAAGCTCATGCACCTGATGACCGGCAACCTCTCCCACCAGATCGAGCACCACCTGTTCCCGGACCTGCCCTCGAGCCGCTACGCCGAGGTCGCCGTGAAGGTGCGCGAGATCTGCGGGCGCTACGGCCTGCCCTACACCACCGGCCCGCTGCCCAAGCAGGTCGGCTCCGCCTGGGCGAAGATCTTCCGCCTGGCGCTGCCCTGATCCGCCTCCCCCGCGGACGCACGCGCGAGGCCCGCACCCGATCCGGGTGCGGGCCTCGCGCGTGCCGCCCCCGGACGGGGACGGTGTCGGTGGGCGTTGGTAGGCTCGGCGCAACCGCACGAAAGGCCGGCCCGTGACCTCCTCCCCGCGCGTCCTCATCACCGGTGCGACCGGCTACGTCGGCGGGCGCCTCGTGCCCCGCATGCTGGACGCCGGCCATCCCGTGCGGGTGGCCGTCCGCTCCCCGCAGAAGCTGCGCTCCGTGCCGTGGCGGGACGACGTCGAGATCGCCGCGACCGACCTCGGGGACCTCGAGGCCGTGACGGCCGCGTGCCGGGGCGTGCACACCCTCTACTACCTCGTGCACTCCATGGGCAGCTCCCAGCACTTCGAGGAGCAGGAGGCCGCGATGGCCCGCACCGTGGCCGAGGCCGCCGCGCGGGCCGGGGTGCGCCGCATCGTCTATCTCTCCGGCCTGCACCCGCAGGGCGTGGAGCTGTCCCAGCACATGCGCTCGCGGGTGCGGGTCGGCGAGATCCTCCGGGCCGGGGAGGTCCCGGCCGTCGTGTTCCAGGCCGGGGTGGTCATCGGCTCCGGCTCGGCGTCCTTCGAGATGATCCGCCACCTCGGCGACACCCTGCCCGTGATGCCCGCGCCCGCCTGGGTGACCAACCGGATCGAGCCCATCGCCGTCCGCGACGTCCTCCACTACCTGGTCCACGCCATGGACCTCCCGGAGGGCCTGGACCGCACCTTCGACATCGGCTCCCGCGACGTGATGACGTACGCGGACGCCATGCGCCAGTACGCCCGGGTCGCCGGGCTGCGCCGGCGCGTCGTGTTCCACCTGCCCCTGCCCGCCCCGCGGCTGTCGGGCTACTGGATCGGGTTGGTGACGCCCATCCCCCTCGGGCTGGCCGTCCCGCTCGTGCAGTCGCTGCAGCACGAGGCCGTCGCGGCCGAGCACGACATCGACGCCTACATCCCGCCGCCGCCCGAGGGGCTCACCGGGTACCGGCGCGCCGTCGCCCTGGCCCTGAAGAAGATCGAGGACAACAACGTCGAGACCACGTGGGACGTCCACGCCGACCCGGCCACGACGGCCGCCGACCCCCTCCCCTCGGACCCCGACTGGGCCGGGCGCACCGTCTACGTCGACGAGCGCAGCCGGGCCGGGAGCGCGCGCCCGGAGCAGGTGTGGCAGGTGATCGAGTCCATCGGCGGGCGCAACGGCTGGTACTCCCTGCCGCTCGCGTGGCGGATCCGCGGCGCCATGGACAAGCTCGCGGGCGGGGCCGGGCTCAACCGCGGCCGCCGCGACCACACCGACCTGCAGGTGGGTGAGTACGTCGACTGGTGGCGCGTGGAGGACATGGAGGAGGGGCACAAGCTGCTCCTGCACGCCGAGATGAAGGCCCCGGGACGGGCCTGGCTCGAGCTGTCCGTGGAGCCCGAGGGCGAGGGCAGCCGGTACCGGCAGCGGGCCATCTTCTTCCCGCGGGGCCTGCCCGGGCGGCTCTACTGGTGGGGCGTGTGGCCCTTCCACGGGTTCATCTTCCCGTCCATGGCCCGCAACGTCCTGGCCCGCGCGGCCACGCTCGAGGTGCCGGAGGGCACGCCCGCGGCGGGGACCGCCGCGGGCCGGGTCCCGGACCCGCGCAGCTGATCAGGCGGGGCCCTCCACCGGCCGCGGCCCCGGGCGCCCCCACTCGCTCCACGAGCCGTCGTAGACCGCGACGTCCTCCCGCCCCGCCAGGTGGGCGCCCAGCGCGAGCACGCACGCCGTGAGCCCCGACCCGCACGTGGTCACGATCCGCTGCCCCTCCGGGGCGGCCGCGGCGATCCGCTCCCGCAGCAGCGCCGGCGGCAGCAGGCGCCCGTCCGGGCGCTGCAGCTCCGTGTAGGGCAGGCTGACCGCCCCGGGCATGTGCCCGGGGCGCAGGCCGGGCCGCGGCTCGGGCTCCGTGCCGGCGAACCGGCCGGCGGAGCGGGCGTCGAGGACGGCCGCCCCCGGGTCCTCGAGGGCGCGGGCGACGTCGTCGGCGCCCACGAAGAACCCCTCCCGGGGGACGAGCTCGACGTCGCCGGGCTCGGCGGGCGGGTCCGCGTGCGGTCCCGCGGGCCGCCCGTCGGCGGTCCAGGCGGGCAGTCCGCCGTCGAGCACCGCGACCCGCTCGAAGCCCGCCGCGCGCAGCATCCACCACACGCGCGCGGCGGCGAAGAGGCCCTTGCCGTCGTAGGCGACCACGGTGCTGGTGCGCGAGATGCCCAGCGCCCGGGCCGCCGCGGTGAGCCGGCCGGCCGGTGGCATCGTGTGCGGCAGCCCCGAGGAGGGGTCGGCGAAGGGCCCGTCGAGGTCCAGGAGCAGGGCGCCCGGGATGGCCTCGTCGGTGCGGTTGAGCGTGGAGCTGGCGTCCACCAGCACGAGCCGGGGGTCGCCGAGGTGCTCGGCCAGCCACTCGGTGCCCACCACCGGGCCGGGCGGCCCGAGCGGGGCGGGGACGTCATCGTGCTCGTGCGGGTGCGCCATGCGTCCCAGGCTAGTGCGGACGGGTCCGGCCTACGAGGAGGCGGCGAGCGCCCGCTCGAGGTCGTCGAGCTGGTCCTCCACGTCCTCGATCCCCACCGACAGCCGCACGAGGTCGGTGGGCACCGCGAGCGGGGTGCCCTTGACCGAGGCGTGCGTCATCTCGGACGGGTAGCAGATCAGGGACTCGACCCCGCCGAGGCTCACGGACAGCGAGTACAGCTCGGTGGACTCCGCGACCGTGCGCGCGGCGGCCTCGCCGCCGGCGAGCCGGAACGAGACCATGCCGCCGAACCCGCGCATCTGCGCGGCCGCGAGGGCGTGGCCGGGGTGGTCGGGCAGGCCCGGGTAGAGGACGCGGGCGACCTCCGGGCGCTCGAGCAGCCACTCGGCGACGGCCTGCGCGTTGGCCTGGTGGCGCTCCATCCGCAGGCTCAGGGTCTTGAGCCCCCGCGCCGCGAGGTAGCTGTCCTGCGGCCCGGCCACGGCGCCCGCGGCGAACTGCTGGAAGCCCACGGCCTCGGCGAGGGGGGCGTCGCGCCACTCGGCCGTCCCCACGACCACGGCGCCGCCGAGGACGTCGGAGTGCCCGCCGATGTACTTGGTGGTGGAGTGCACCACCGCGTGGGCGCCGAGGGCCAGCGGGTTCTGCAGGTACGGGGACGCGAAGGTGTTGTCGACGACGAGCAGCGCCCCGGCGTCGGCGGCGACCTGCGCCCAGCCGGCGACGTCGGCGATGCCGAGCAGCGGGTTGGACGGCGTCTCCAGCCACAGCACCTTGGTGGTCCCGGGCCGCACGGCCGCCCGGACCGCGCCGAGGTCGGTGATGTCCACCGGCGTGTGCGCGATCTCCCACGGGGCGAGGACCTTGGTGATCAGCCGGTTCGTGCCGCCGTAGCCGTCGGCGCCGAGTACGACGTGGTCGCCCGGGCGCAGCACGGCCCGGAGCAGGGCGTCCTCCGCGGCGATCCCGGAGGCGAACGCGAAGCCGCGCTCCCCGCCCTCGAGGGCCGCGAGCTGGTGCTCGAAGCCGCTGCGGGTGGGGTTGGAGCCCCGGCTGTACTCGTGGCCGGCCCGCAGGACGTTGATCCCGTCCTGGGCGAAGGTCGAGGTCTGGTAGATCGGCGGGATGACGGCGCCGGTCAGCGGGTCGGGCTCATGCCCGGCGTGGACGGCGGCGGTGGTGAAGCCCCGGTGACGGGTGCTGGTGGTGACGGGCTGGGTCATCGTGGGCTCACTTCCCGGGGGTCTGGACGGTCTCGAGGACGCCGTCGAGGGCCTGGCGCAGGTCGGCGACGAGGTCCTCGGGGGACTCGAGGCCGATCGAGAGCCGGATCGTGGTCTCGGCGATCCCGCCGGCGGCCCGCTGCTCGGGGGTCAGCCGGCAGTGGGTCATCGCGGCGGGGTGGGCCACGAGGCTGCGGGTGTCCCCGATGTTGGCCACCAGCTTGAACAGCCGGAGGCTGTCGATGAACGGGCCCACGGCGTCGCCGGGGGCGGCGAGGTCGAAGGAGAACACGGATCCGGTGCCGCGGGGGAAGTCCCGGGCCGCGATCCCCGCGCCGGGATCCCCGGGCACCGCGGGGTGGTGGACGCGGGCGACGGCGGGGTGGCCGCTCAGGAACTCCGCCACCGCCACGGCGGAGGCGGTGTGGCGGGCGACGCGCAGGTCGAGGGTCTCGGTGCCCTGCAGGATCTGGCTGGCGTTGAACGGGGAGAGGGTCGTGCCGAGGTCGTGCACGTACTTCGCCCGCACGAGGTGCAGGTAGGGGCTGGCGCCGGCGCACTTGTGGACCAGGCTCTGCCCGCCCCAGCGGGCCCGGGCCGCGGTGAACTGCGGCCACCTCCCCGGCTCGGCGGACCAGTCGAACGTCCCGCCGTCCACGACCGCCCCGGCCAGCGCGTTGCCGTGCCCGCCGAAGAACTTGGTGGCCGAGTGCACGACGATGTCCGCGCCCTTCTCCAGCGGCCGGTACAGCACCGGGGAGGCGAGGGTGTTGTCGACGACGACGGGCACGCGCGCGGCCCGGGCGACGTCGGCGATCCCGGGCAGGTCGGGGAGGGTGGCCAGCGGGTTGCCGATGGACTCCAGCAGGAACGCCCGGGTGTCCGGGCGCACGGCCGCGGCCCACGCGCCGGGGGTGGTCGGGTCCACGAAGGCCACCTCGACGCCGAGGTCGGCGAGGGAGTCGGTGAGCAGGTCCACGGTCCCGCCGTAGAGCTTCTCCGAGGCGACCACGTGCTTGCCGGAGCCCTGGCCGAGCAGGGCCAGCAGGGCGACGGCCACGGCGGACTGGCCCGAGCCGGTCGCGACGGCGCCCGCGCCGCCCTCGAGGTCGGCGATGCGCTGCTCGAGGACGGCGACCGTCGGGTTGCCGGTGCGCGTGTAGGTGAAGCCCGGCCGGGTCTGCGCGAACATCTGCTTCGCGGCCTCGTAGTCGGGGAACTCGAACGCCGCCGACTGGTAGATGGGCACCGTCAGGGTGCGCTGGGTCAGGTCGTTCTCGGTGCCGGCGTGGATCTGCCGGGTGGAGAGGTCGTGGTCGGTCACGGGGACGGACATGGCGATGCTCCTCGCACTTGCTCTTACCCGCATCGGTCACCGGCGGTGCCACCACCGGGATGCGGGCCGCTTCCTCATCCGAACCACCCAATGAGCATGGGGTTGGTGCGCGACCAAGTCGGAGCTTGGCGGTCACGTCTCGTGAAGCTGGGACAACACTATGCGCAGAGGTAATCGGCGTCGTTCCGTGACGGAAGATGACGAACATGACGCACGCCGCCGTCATGTTCCGTCCCGTCCCCGCCCCTCCTCCCCGCGGGGCGGGTCAGGACCGCGTGTCGACGTCCTCGAAGATCAGGAACGTCTGGGTGTCGACGACGCCGGGCAGCTGCTGGATCTGCTCGAAGATGACCTGGCGCAGGTGCACGGTGTCCACGGCGCGCACGAGCAGCATGACGTCGAAGTTCCCGCCCACCAGGGCGATGTGGTGCACGTCCGGGATCGCCCGCAGCTGCCCGCACAGCTCCCGCCAGGTGTTCTGCTGCAGCTTGAGCGTCACGTAGGCCGAGGCCTGCAGCCCGGCCCGCACCGGGTCGATCACGGCGCTGAAGCGCAGGATCACCCCCTCCTCCCGGAGCCGGTTGATCCGGGCGTAGGCGTGGGCCCGGGACACGTGCACGGCGGCGGCCACCGCGGTCACCGACTGTCGGCAGTCGCGGGAGAGCTCCGCGAGGATCTTGCGGTCGGTCTCGTCCAGCGGCACGGGGGTCGAGGGCACGGGAGCTCCTGGGTGGATCGGGGCGGCCGTGGCCGCCTTGAGGTGTCGGACGAATCCGTGTGTTACACCTCACATTAGTCGATTTCGTCCACGCTGATCGGGCTTCTGCGACCACTCTTCTGCACTTCCCCCGGAACCTGGATACGAACGTTCGCGGTTTCCCATACTTGGCGGACAGAACACCTCCAGCCTTTCCGCCTCCCCGGGCCGCAGCCGGTCCGGGGGACCACCGAGGGGGAACCCATGAGCCAGACCGTCGAGAACGCGGAGAACCCGATCCTGCGGGCGTGCCGGAGCTTCGGCATCACCCCGGAGCAGTACATGCTCCCCGCGCGCGGCGAGATCCGGATGGTGGACTCCGGCGGCCGCCTGCGGCCGCCGGAGGAGCAGGGCACGGGGCCCGGCCACGAGTACCCGCTGCCGCCCCGGGACGTCCTGCTGTCCGCCTACGAGAAGCTCGTGGTGGGCCGCCGGGTCAACGACCAGAACTCGGCCCTGGTGCGCCAGGGCCGGATGGCGGTCTACCCGTCCAGCCACGGCCAGGAGGCCTGCCAGGTCGCGGCGGCACTGTGCCTGGCGGAGGGCGACTGGCTGTTCCCGACCTACCGGGACACCGTGGCCGTGATGACCCGGGGCGTGGACCCCCTGCAGGTCATGTCGATCTTCCGCGGCGAGTGGCACGGCGGCTACGACCCGTACGAGCGCCGGGTGGGCATCCAGGCCACGCCGCTGACCACCCAGCTGCTGCACGCGGTGGGCGTGGCCCACGCGGCGAAGCTGCGCGGCGAGGACACCGTGGTCCTGGCCATGTGCGGCGACGGCGCCACGAGCGAGGGGGACTTCCACGAGGCCCTCAACTTCGCGGCCGTGTTCAAGCTGCCGGTCGTGTTCTTCGTGCAGAACAACGGCTATGCGATCTCCGTGCCCCTGTCCCAGCAGTCCGCCGCGCCGACCCTCGCCCACAAGGCGGTCGGCTACGGGATGGCCGGCGAGCGCGTGGACGGCAACGACCTCGTGGCCCTGCTCGCGACCCTGGGCCGGGCCGTCGACCTCGCCCGCACCGAGTCCGAGCCCCTGCTCGTGGAGGCCCACACCTACCGTATGCAGGCGCACACCAACGCCGACGACGCCACGCGCTACCGCGACGACGCCGAGGTCCAGGAGTGGATCGCGAAGGACCCCGTGACCCGGATGCGCGCGTGGCTGCGCGGCGAGGGCCTGCTCGACGACGCGGCCGAGGCGCGCATCGCCGCCGCCGCCGAGGACGTCGCCGCGGCCCTGCGGGACGGCATGAACGCCGAGGTGAGCGTCGACCCGCTGGAGCTCTTCCGCCACGTCTACGTCGAGCGGACCCCGCAGCTGGCCGAGCAGGAACAGCTCCTCGCGGCCGAGCTCGCCCGAGAGGAGACCGACCAGTGAGCACCCTCGAAGCCCCCGCCCCGGCCGCCGAGGTCCCGGCGCAGCGGCCCGTGACCTTCGCCCAGGCGCTCAACTGCGCACTGGCCGACGCGCTGGCCGCCGACGACGCCGTCGTCGTCTTCGGCGAGGACGTCGGCACCCTCGGCGGCGTCTTCCGCATCACCGACGGGCTGACCCGGCGCTTCGGCCGCACCCGGTGCTTCGACACCCCGCTGGCGGAGTCCGGGATCGCCGGGATGGCCGTGGGCATGGCGATGAACCGGATGCGCCCGGTGATCGAGATGCAGTTCGACGCGTTCGCCTACCCGGCGTTCGAGCAGATCGCCTCCCACCTCGCGAAGATGCACAACCGCACCCGCGGCGCCGTGCGCCTGCCCGTCGTCGTCCGCATCCCCTACGCCGGCGGCATCGGCGGCGTGGAGCACCACTGCGACTCCTCCGAGGCCTACTACGCCCACACCCCGGGGCTGAAGGTCTTCACCCCGGCCACCGTCGAGGACGCCTATCTGATGCTGCGCGAGGCCATCGACTCGGACGACCCGGTCGTGTTCTTCGAGCCCAAGAAGCTCTACTGGTCCAAGGCGCCGGTGGACCTGGCCGAGCTCAAGGAGCGCTACGAGCACCGGGCGCCGGAACGGCGGGAGGGCCGCGCCGTCGTGGCCCGCACCGGGGAGGACGCGACCATCCTCACCTACGGGCCCTCCGTGCCGACCGCCCTCGCCGCCGCCGCGACCGCCGCGGCCGAGGGGCGCTCGCTGGAGGTCGTGGACCTGCGCAGCATCGTGCCCTTCGACGACGAGACCGTGGCGGCGTCGGTGCGCAAGACCGGCCGCGTGGTCGTCGTCGCCGAGGCCCCGGGCTTCGCGTCCGTGGCGGCCGAGATCGTGGCCCGCGTCCAGGAGCGCTGCTTCCACTCGCTGGCCGCGCCCGTGCGCCGCGTGACGGGCTTCGACATCCCCTACCCCGCTCCCAAGCTCGAGGAGCACTACCTGCCGAGCGTCGACCGCATCCTCGACGCCGTGGACGACCTGCAGTGGGAGGACCGGCCATGACCGTGAAGACGTTCGCCCTGCCCGATCTCGGCGAGGGCCTGACCGAGGCCGAGCTCGTCACCTGGCTCGTGCGGGTGGGCGACACCGTCGCCGTGGACCAGCCGATCGCCGAGGTGGAGACCGCCAAGTCCGCCGTGGAGGTGCCCTGCCCCTTCGCCGGGACCGTGCAGCAGCTGCACGGCACCTCCGGGCAGACCATCGACGTGGGCGCGCCGCTGATCTCGGTGGACACCGCCGCCGACGGCGGCACGCCCGCACCGCAGGGCGGGGGGCCCCGCGGCGGGCAGTCCTACCGCGAGGAGGAGCGCGCGGGGGCGGATCCCGCGACGGCCGCCGAGGCCGGGACCGTGGCCGCGGGCTCCGCCGGCGGCGCGGCCGGGGAGGGCGGGTCCGGCAACGTGCTCATCGGCTACGGCACCCCCGCCGGCGGGTCCGGCGGACGCCGCCGGCGGCCCCGGCAGTCGTCCTCCGTCCCGGCCGCCGCCCCGGCAGCCGCCCCGGCAGCCGAGGCCGCCCGCGACGCCATGGCCTCGGCCCCGCGCCTGGCCCCGACCGTCATCTCCCCGATCGTGCGCAAGCTCGCCAAGGACCTCCGGCTCGACATCAGCACCGTGCGCGGCTCCGGGCCCGGGGGGCTGGTCCTGCGCCGGGACGTGGTGGCCGCGAGCACGGCCGCCGCCGCGGGGACGCCCGCGGCGCCGTCCTCGCCCGCGCCCGGGACCGCCGTGCCCGGGACCGCCGCGGGCACTGCTGCCGTGGACGCGCGCACCGGGCTGGGCGTCGCCGAGCGGGTGCCCGTGAGCGGGGTGCGCAAGGCCGTCGCCCAGGCCATGACCCGCTCGCGCACCGAGATCCCCGAGGCCACCGTCTGGGTCGACGTGGACGCCACACGGCTCGTGGAGCTGCGCGCCGCGCTCAAGGCCCAGGACCCCGCGACCGCGCCGGGGCTGATGGCCCTGGTCGGCCGGTTCGTGCTGGCCGGCCTCGCGCGCTACCCGGAGCTGGCCACGCGCCTGGAGACCCGCGAGGACGGCGGCCAGGAGATCGTGCGCTTCGACGGCGTCAACCTCGGCTTCGCCGCCCAGACGGACCGCGGGCTCGTGGTGCCCAGCATCCGGGGCGCCCACCGGCTGAGCGCGCGGGGGCTGGACGCCGAGCTGCGGCGGCTCACCGAGCTCGCGCGGGCGGGCAGGGCCTCCCCGGCCGAGCTGTCCGGGTCCACGTTCACCCTCAACAACTACGGGGTGTTCGGCACGGACGGCGCCGCGGCGATCATCAACCACCCGGAGGTCGCGATCCTCGGGATCGGGCGGATCATCGACCGCCCCTGGGTGGTGGACGGGCAGCTCGCGGTGCGCAAGGTCACCCAGCTCTCCCTCGCGTTCGACCACCGGGTGTGCGACGGCGGGACCGCCGGCGGGTTCCTGCGCATGGTGGCCGATGCGGTCGAGGACCCGGTGTCGGTGCTGGCGGACCTGTAGCGGCCCGCGGCCGCCCGGGTCCCCGGCCGGTGTTCGCCGTCGCCGGCCGGGCTCAGCGGGCCGGGGCGTCGGCGGGGCCCAGGAGGATCCTGCCGCCGGTGTCCCGGGTGATGTTCCACGCCCACTGGAGCGCGCCGGCCCGGGTGCTGGCGCGGAGGCCGGTCCACCGGGAGCCCGGGGTCCGCACCTCCCACCCGCCGTGGGGACTGGGGATCACGAGGCGGTCGGCGGACGTCGACATGGCCGGCACCTCAGTCGGTCTCCGGGCCGGAGCAGTACGGGCAGTCCTGCTCGACCTGGGCCCACCCGTGCTGCCGGCCCGCGGGGAGGCGGGACGGGTGCGTGCGGTCCGCGGTGCGCTCCGCGCGCACCGGGGCCGGCGCGGAGGGGCGGGGACGAAGATCGACGGTCATGGTGGTGTCCTCCGGGGAAGGTGGGGGCCGGCCGGTGATCGTCCGGTCCCCCCAGTATGAGACAGATCACCTGTGAGGAAAATCAATGATCCTCGACGATAACTCGTTAGTAGATCCGTTCTCTTCCGTGCGCCCGGGAGGGAGTCCGGACGGCGCGCCGGGAAACGCCCCGGAAGCGGGGGAGGACCGGTCTCAGAGAGCGGTGAGGACGTCGAGGGAGGTCCGCAGCCCCTCCTCCTCCCGGACCGCGCGTCCCAGGCGCCCCGCGCGGTCCCCGCGGGCGAGCGCCTGGCCGAGGGCGGGGACCAGCGTGTCCACCGCCAGCTTCCGGTAGGGGACCGGGGCCGCGGCGATCCCGAGCCGGTGGAGCTGCCGGCCCCAGAACGGCTGGTCGGCGAGAAAGGGCACCACCACGGACGGCACACCGGCGCGGGCCACCGCGTGCACGGTTCCGGCCCCGCCGTGGTGGACCGCCACGGCGGCGCCCGGGAGCAGGGCCCCCAGCGGCGCGGACGGCACGACCAGCACGTCGTCGCCGCCGCTGTCCTCCGGCAGGGCCAGCCCGCCCCACCCCGTGAGCAGTAGGGCCCGCAGACCGTGGGCGCGCGCGCTCTCGACGACCGCCCTCCCCCGCGCGTGCGCGTCCCCGGCCGACATGGAGCCGAAGGTCGCCACCAGGTACGGTCCGCCGCGCACGAACCTTGCCGCGGCGGGGTCCACCGGTGCGTCCGCGCCCGCCGCGTGCCAGGCGCCGGTCAGGTGCACCTTGGCCGGCCAGTCGGCAGGCCTGGGCAGCAGCTGCGGGCTGACCCCCATCAGCGTGGCCCGGGACCTCGAGGAGGGCGACGGCGCCCGGCCGCCGGGCAGCTGCCGGCACGCGTGCTCCACGCCGGCGCGGAACAGCACGGTGCCGCTGCGGGGGACCGCGTAGGTCGCCCGGTTGAACCGGCCGAGGTCCGAGGCGACCGTGGGCCCGCCGGGTGCGGAGAACTCCCGTGTGGGCGTCGCCACGGGGACGAACTCGGCCAGCACGCGGGGGACGCCGAGGGAGTCCGCCACGGCCGGTGCGGTGAGGACCAGCGGGTGGTGCAGCACCACGTCCGGGTCGAACGCCAGCGTCTCCCGCACCGCGGCGGAGAACATCTCGCGCATCCCGGGACCGACCTCGGAGCGGAAGTGGCGCACCGCCGTCCGCGGCGAGCGCCCGGGCACGCGCATCAGCCGGTGGAAGTCCACGCCGAGGCCCACGGTGTCGAGCCCGGCGAGGTCCACGCCGGAGTTCTCCGGCAGGCCCAGCCGGACCCGGTGGCCCCGGGCGGTGGCGTACCGGGCCAGGGCCGCGAACGGCTCCACGTCGCCGCGGGTTCCGGAGGTCAGCAGCATCAGGCGCACCCCCACAGTCTGCCCGTGGCGGGACGCAGCACGGAAGGACCGGCGGCTGGCGCCCGGGCCGGGCTCCGTCGCGCCGCTGCCCGAACCGACGTAGTGTGGGGCGCACCCGGGCTCCCCGGGTCACCTGTCGCCCGAGGAGGACCACCGCTGTGCCCCAGGCAGGACCCGCCCCCGCGCTCCGGAGGATCCTCCACATCTCCCGGCCGGTGCTCTGGATCAACGCCCTGGGCACGGGTGTGGTGGGCATGTGGCTCGCGGGGGCGCTCTGGCGGTGGGAGGCGCTGCCGCTCCTGCTGTGGCTCACCCTCCCGTTCAACCTGCTGATCTACGGCGTCAACGACGTCTTCGACCAGGACACCGACGCCCTCAACCCGCGCAAGGGCTCGCTGGAGGGCGCGCGGATCAGGTCTACCGAGGTGCGCACGATCCGGGCCTGGGTGCTCGTCACCAATGTGCCGTTCCTCGCCTGGTTCGCCGTCTCCCTTCCAGCGGCAGCGCTGGGCTGGATCGCGCTGTACGTCCTGGTCTTCGTGTTCTACTCGGCCCCGCCCGTGCGCCTCAAGGCCCGGGCCTTCCTCGACTCGCTGAGCAACGCCGCCTATGCGTTCCCCCTGGTCTTCGTGGCCTACGCGCTGGGAGAGACCCCGGTGTGGCCCGCGGCGCTGGGCCTGATGGCCTGGAGCGTCGCCAAGCACGCGTTCGACGCCGTCCAGGACATCGAGGAGGACCGCGCCGCGGCCATCACGACGACGGCCGTCCGGCTGGGCCCGGGCGGCGTCGCACGGTGGAGCGGTGCCTGGTGGGGCGTCTCCACGCTGTGCTTCGCGCTGGTCAGCATCCCGGTGGCCCTGGTGAACGCGCTCATCGCCGGGTGGCTCGTCGTCTGCCTGGGGCGGGACCCGACGCCGGACACCGGGCACCGGCTGTACAGGCACTCCATCGCCTTCCCCTACGTCGCCGGCGCCGTGGCCGGGGTGCAGCTGACGCTCGCGCTGTACTTCGGGCTGTACCCGTGAGCCGCGTCGTCGTCGTGGGCGGGGGCATCGGCGGGCTGACGGCGGCCGCCCTGCTCGGTCACGCCGGCCACGGCGTGACCCTGCTCGAGGCCGCCGACCACCTCGGCGGCAAGAGCCGCCGCCTGGAGGACGCCGGGCAGCGCATGGACACCGGGCCGTCGCTGTTCACGTTCCCGGGCGTGTGGGAGGAGTTCCTCCGCCGCCTGGACGGGCTGCGCGCGGCGGGCACGCCCGGCCCCGCGCCGCGTGCGCCGAGCGCCGAGGAGACCGCGGGGCTCGTGCTGGAGCGCCTCCCGGGCGTCGGCACGTACTACTACCGCGGCACCCGGTGCGAACTGCCCGTTCCGCCGGGGCATCCCTGGCACGCGGCCTGGGTCCGCTTCGAGGCCGAGCACGGCGGGCTGGGTCCCGACGTCACGCGGCTCCTGACCGCCGGGCCGCTGGAGAGGCGGTCCCACTCCGCGCTGGCGAAGCTGGGGCGGCTGTACGGGCGGCGGCTGACGACCCGCAGCTACCTCGACAGCCTCACCTGGATGCCGGACGGCCTGCGCGAGGTCATCGCCATCCACACCCTCAACGCCGGCGTCGGCCCTGCGCGCACTCCGGCCCTCTACGCGAGCATGCCCGCCGTCATGGCCCGCGACGGCGTCTGGGTCCCCAGGGGCGGGGTGTACGAGCTCGTCGAGGCCCTGCAGCGGCTGGCGGTGGGCGCCGGGGTCGAGATCCGCACCGGCGAACCGGCCACCGCCATCGCCCGCCGCCGCGTGGTCACGGACCGGGGCACCTACCCGGCCGACGCCGTCGTCAGCGGGCTCGACGCCCACCGCCTCGACGGCCTGCTCGCGGGACGGGCTCCCCGGCGGCCGCGCAGGCTCAGCTGCTCGGCGATCGCGATCTACGCCGTGCTGCGCTCCGAGCTGCCCGCCGGGACGCCCCGGCACGGCGTCGTCCTGCCCGACCGTCCCGCCGAGCTCTACGCCGGCCTCGAAGCCGGCACCGAGCCCGCGCAGACCATGGCCTTCGCGAACTACTACCCGGCCCACGGGGTCTACCCGAACAGCGCCCCCACGCTCGCCCTGCTGCTGACCGCACCGGCCAACGGGAGGTCGTACGACCTCGAGGACCCGTTCGTCGCGCGCGAGCTCGAGCGCGTGGCGCAGGTCCTCGGGCTGCCGGGCCCCGTCACGGACCGGTTCCGCAGCGCGAGGATCCTGGATCCGGCCTACTTCGCCGCGCACGGGTCGGAGGGCGGGGCCCTGTACGGCGCGGTGCGTCCGTCGTGGCGCAGCGGCCCGCTCCACGCGCCGTCCCACACGAGCCTGCGCCGGCCGTGGCTGTGGCGGGTGGGGGCCTCCGTCCATCCGGGCGGCGGCCTGCCCGCGGTGCTGGGCGGCGCCATGATCTCCACGGACAAGCTGATCAAGCACCTGCGCTAGGGCCCGGGGGCGGCACCGCCCGATCCGTGCTCGAGGATCCAGGCCCAGTTCAGCAGCAGCGTCACGAGAGCGCCGGTCACGTAGTTCAGCCACAGGAACCGCCTCCACCCCCGGTGGGCGCGCTCGCAGTCGGCGTCCGTGACGGACAGGTACGGCACGAGGTTGGCCAGGTAGGGCAGCACCAGGAGGGACGCCACCGGCCCGGGCCAGGGGACGAACAGCAGGAGCAGCCCGGCGGCGAGGTAGAACGCCGCGGCGGCCCACACCGTGGGGCGGGCGCCCAGGACCGTGGCGATCGACCCCAGTCCGGCCTCCCGGTCCGCCCTGACGTCCTGGACGGCGCCGAACGCCTGGGAGGCCATGGACCACAGGAAGAACCCGGCGCACAGGGCGACGGTGCCCGCCGAGCCGTCCGCCCCGGCGAGCACGAGGCCGTAGACGGCCGGGGACACGAAGTGCGTGGCGGAGGTCGCCGAGTCCAGGAACGGGACCTCCTTGAACCGCAGGCCCTTGAGGCTGTAGGCCGCCACCGCGAAGAGGCTGACCACGAGCACCCACGCCGCGGCGGCCCCGCCGACCGGGAACAGGAACGCCAGGAACGGCAGGGCGAGCAGCACGGAGCCCACGAGGATCATCCGGTGCTCGGAACGGTCCACGAGCGCGCCCTCGGCCCCGCCCTTGCGGGGGTTGAGGAGGTCGGACTCGTGGTCGAAGACGTCGTTGATCCCGTACATCAGGAGGTTGTAGGGGAAGAGGAAGAACAGGGTCCCGACGACGAGGGGCAGGTCCAGCCGGCCGGTCGTCATGACGTAGGCCGCCGCGAACGGGAAGGCGGTGTTGACCCAGGAGACGGGCCGGGACGTGGCCACGAGCGTGCGCACCGTGGCGGCGAGCCGTCCGCGCTCGGCCAGCCCCCACCACAGCGAGGGCAGCAGGAGCAGCCCCGCGAGCGGGTAGGCGAAGTCCTCGACCGGCACGAGGCCGACCCGCAGCCCCGTGATGTGCCCGGCCCCGTAGTCGAAGAACCCGGCGGCGATCATGAGGTTGTCGAACACCGCCGTCAGCACGGCGAGCACCGCGAAGGAGAGGCCGAGCACGGCCAGGGCCCGGCGCCGCGGGGGCGCCGGGGAAGGCTCACGGACCAGCAGGGTGGCCGGTGCCAGGGCGAGCGCGAGGAACACCGGGATGATGAGCGCGTAGGTCACGGGGCGTCCACCTCCCGGCGGGGGGGACCGGCCGCGGCGGAACGCCGCGCCAGCACCTTCTCGGTCAGCCGGACCAGGTTCATGGTGAGGTAGCACAGGAACGCCAGGAACACGACCTCCTCGACCGGTATCTGCGGGGCGAGCATCCAGCCGGTCGCGTAGCTGCTCCGGCTGTGCAGGAAGATCCCCAGGCTGATCCCGGCGAGGTCCCAGGCGAGGAAGAACGCCACCCCCGCGAGGAGCACGAGGGACGCCCGGCGGGGGTCGTGGGCGAAGAACAGCTTCTCCCGCACGTCCAGGAGCACCATCCCGGCCAGGCTGAGCAGGAGGAAGCCGAGGTACGCGAAGCTCATCCGCGCGGCACCGGTGGTTCCGCCAGGGGCCCGGTGGAGGTGTCCCCGCGCAGGTCCTTGAGCAGGATCTCCGCGCTGATCAGGCACATGGGGAGGCCGATCCCGGGGATGGTCGAGGCACCGCAGTAGTGCAGGCCGGCGACCTTCCGGCTGCGGTTGGACCCGCGGAAGAACGCGGACTGCCTCAGGACGTGGGCGGGGCCGAGCACGTTGCCGCGCCAGGCGTTGAAGTCGCGACGGAAGTCCTCGGGCCCCACGGTGTGGCGCACGACGATCCGCTCCCGCAGGTCCGGCACGCCCGCCCACGACGCCACCTGGTCGATCACCCGGTCCGCGACGGCCTCGACGGCCGGGGAGCCGGTGCCGTCGGGCCCGCCTGCGCCCAGCGACGGATCGGCGGGGACGGGGATCAGGACGAACAGGTTCTCGTGCCCGTCCGGGGCCACACTGGGGTCGGTGGCCGAGGGCTTGCACACGTAGACGGACGCGGGGTCCGGGACGCTCGTGGGCTCCTCGAAGATCGCCCGGAAGTTCGTGTCCCAGTCCTCGCTGAAGAACAGGGTGTGGTGCGGGAGCCGGGGCAGCTCACCGCGCACCCCGAGCATCACGAGCACCGCGCCCGGGCCGGACTGCCGCTTGTCCCAGTACCGCTGCGGATAGCTCTGCAGCTCGCGCGGGAGCAGCGCCGTCTCGGTGTGGTGCAGGTCCGCGGCCGAGACCACGACGTCCGCGGCGAGCTCGTGCTCCGCCCCGTCCGCGTCCCGCCACACGACACCGGTGGCCCGGACCGGGCCGTCGGGGGCCGGGGAGGTGCGGATCCGCACGACGTCGGCCTCCGTCCGGATCCGCGCGCCGTGGGAGAGGGCGAGCCGTTCGACGGACTCGACGACCCGGCGGAACCCGCCGCGCGGGTACTGCACGGAGTCGGCGAGGTCCATGTGGCTCATGAGGTGGTAGAGCGAGGGCGTCATCCGGGGCGCACTGGCCAGGAAGACGGCCGGATAGCCGAGCACCTGCCGCAGCCGGGTGTCCTGGACCGTCGCGGCGGCGAGATCGTGCAGGGACCCGGTGAGGTGGCGGGCGAGCTCCGGCAGCCGCCGCAGGACCGCCCGGGTGAGCAGCGGGGCGAACGAGGCGTAGGACGTGTAGAGGAAGTGGTCCACGGCGAGGTCGTAGGTCCGCTGCGCCGAGGCGAGGTACGTGCGGATCCGGGCGCCGGCGCCCGGCTCCACGGCCTCGAACTGCGCGACCGTGTGCTCGAGGTCGGAGCGGACGTCGAGCGGCTCGGCGTAGTTCTCGCCGTACACCCGGTAGGCCGGGTCGAGCCGGACGAGGTCGAGCTCGTGGGCGGCGCTGGAGCCCATGAGGCGGAAGAAGTGGTCGAAGACCTCCGGCATGAGGTACCAGGAGGGCCCGGTGTCGAAGCGGAAGCCGTCCCGCTCGAGCCGCCCGGCGCGCCCACCCGTCGTCGTCCCGCGCTCCAGGACGGTGACGTCCCAGCCGTCCTTCGCGAGCAGGCCCGCGGCGGCCAGGCCGCCGATCCCGGCGCCGACCACCACGGCGCGCCGGCCCGCGGGCCCGGGGGCCCGGCGACGGGCGCGCGCCTTCGCGACGGCCGCCGCGGCGAGCGCGGCCTTGCGGGGGTTGGGGACGCGGATGCGGGAGCTCAGCAGCTCCCGGGCGGGGGTGGCTCGGATGCGCACGGACAGCTCCCGGAACAGGTCGTGGGCGGCGAGGACGGCCGCGCGGGAGGAGGAGGGCAGGCCGCCGATCACCGCGCGGGCGGCGGAGAGGTCGGCGTCGATGTCGTCGAGGAGGCGGTTCTTCTCGGTCTCGGAGAACTGCCCGGGCTCCACGCCGGGGAAGTACACGCGGCCGAGCTCGCCGTAGTCCTCGGCGAGGTCGCGCAGGAAGTTGACCTTCTGGAACGCCGCGCCCAGGCGGCGCGCCCCGGCCTCGAGCTCCGCCCGCCGGGCGTCGGGGACGCTGCGCCCGGCCAGGAATACCTGCAGGCACATCAGCCCCACGACCTCGGCGGAGCCGTAGACGTACTCGTCGAGGGAGTCGGCGCTGTGCCGGTCCTCGCTGAGGTCGGCCCGCATCGACGCGAAGAACGGCCGGACGAGGTCCTCGCCGATCCCGGCGTGGCGGGCGGTGCGGGCGAAGGCGTGCACCACGAGGTTGCTGCTGAACCCGCGCCCGATCGCGGCGAAGGTCTCGGCCTCGAGGGAGTCCAGCAGCTCACGGGATCCGTCCGGGGAGATCCCGGCACCGGCGCTGGCGCCGTCGACGATCTCGTCGGCGATCCGCACGAGGGCGTAGACGGCATAGACGTGGGCGCGGATCTCCGGGCCCAGCAGCCGGCAGGCGAGGCCGAAGGAGGTGGAGTAGCGGCGGATGACGGTCGCGGCGGCCTGCCGGGCGGCGTCGTCGTAGCGGGCGGCGGCCTCGGCCGGGGACCCTGCGTGCTGGGCCGCGGTCACCGGATGCGCTCCGTGGCCCCGCCCACGATGCGGCGCAGGTCCCGTTCGAGGGCCTCGGGCAGCACCGCGCCGTCGAGCAGGGCCCGGGCCTCGGCCGCGCACTCGGCGACCATGTCCTCGACCTCCTGGCGCGCCCCGCACTGCTCCAGGAGGTCCCGGGCGCGCAGGGCCTGCTCCCCGCTGATCTCGTGGCGGCCCAGGATCGCGTCGAGCTCCTCGCCCGCGGACGTCCGCTGCGCCGCGGCGACGAGCATGGTGCGCTTGCCCTCCCGCAGGTCGCTGACCACGGACTTGCCCGTGGTTTCCGGGTCCCCGAAGACCCCGAGCAGGTCGTCCACCAGCTGGTAGGCGGTGCCCACGGTGCGGCCCAGCCGCCCGAGCACCTCGACGTCCCCGTCCGGGGCCCCGCCGAGCACCCCGCCGGCCTGCAGGGGGGTCTCGAAGGAGTAGACCGCGGTCTTCAGGCACGTGGCCGCGAGCACCTGCTCGCGGCCGGGCCGAGCCCCGGGCAGCGTGTGGTCGACGTCGAGCAGCTCCCCCGCGGCGGAGGAGAAGAGGGCCGCGTCGAGCAGGTCGAGGAGGCGGGGCAGCCGGTCGGGGGACAGCCCCGAACGGGCCACGAGCCGGTAGGCGCCGGCCAGGGCGAGGTCCCCGGCGATGACGCCCACGCTCGCGCCGTACTGGCGCGCCTGGTCGCGCCCGGAGCCCGCCGCGGACGCACGGGAGGCCGCGGCGGCGTTGATGGTGGGCTGGTGGCGGCGCTGGTCGTCCTGGTCGATGACGTCGTCGTGGACGATGAGGGCGGTGTGCAGCAGCTCGAACGCGGCTCCCACGGCCTCGACCACGCGCTCCGGCTCCGGCTCGGGATAGGCGCCGGCCACGAGGCGGACGAGCTGGGGCCGGATGCGCTTGCCGCCGGAGCTGAGCCGGGCGACCTCCCCCCACAGCCGCCCGAACCCGGGGTCCACCGCCTCGGCGCGGCCGGTGGCCTCCGCGAGGAACTCGTCCAGCACGGGGACCTCGGCGGAGCCCTTTCCACCGTCCCTCCCGGCACGTGTCCCGGTGCCCGGACGGGCGCTGGAGAATGCCGAATCGCGCGAGAAGACCGTCACCATGTCCCCATTCCACCACAGTCCTTCGAAAACCGAACCAATTTCCCCGTCACGCCGCGCTCGGAGCCGGTCCGGCCTCCGCCCGGGCCCCCTCCTCCGGCGATGTGTCCTCGGCCGCCCTCCGGCCCGCCCGGCGGACGGCCTCCGTGAGCTGGGGCAGACGCCGCCGCAGGACCTCGACCTCCTCGTCCGTGCAGTCGTCGAGCACGGCCAGGACCTCTTCGGTCATGGCCGAGAACATCCGACGGCCGGAGCGGTAGGCGTGCTCGGTGGCCCGGAGGCTGATCTCCCGCCGGTCGTGCGGATCGACCGCCCGCACCAGGTGGCCCGCGGCGACGAGGCGCTTGATGACCGTCGTGGTCGCCGAACCGCTCAGCACGAGCCGGCGGGCGATGTCCCCGGCGCGGACCGGCCGGCCCTCCCGGTTGGCCTGCATGACCTCGTTGAGCGCGTGGACGTCCTTGTGCGCCAGGCCGAAGCGGCGCCGGACCTGGTCCGCGTAGCGCTCGGCCTCGGTGCTGAAGAGCTGGAGCAGGAAGAGGACGTCGAAGCCCCTCCGCCCCCGGTGCGCGCTTGCCTCCGCACCCCTGTCCGGCACCGCGGCGCCGGGCGTGCTGATCGTGCCCTCGTCGGCCTGCATGTCCCGATTCTAGGGTGCGGGCGCGGGAGAATGGGGCCCATGACCGACAGCGAAGATGAGACCGTCCCGGCCCTCCCGCCCCCGGGGGGCCCCGGCACCCCGGCCGTGTCCGTGGTGGTGCCGGCCCGTGACGACGCCGCCCACCTGGCGCGGTGTCTGCGGCTGCTCGCGGCGCAGACCCGTCCGCCGGACGAGGTCGTGGTCGTGGACAACGCCTCGAGCGACGCCACCGCCGAGGTCGCCCGGGCCGCCGGGGCCCGGGTGGTGTTCGAGCCCGTGCGGGGCATCCCCCAGGCGGCGGCCGCGGGCTACGACGCCGCCCGGGGGGACGTCGTGGTGCGCTGCGACGCCGACAGCGCCCCCGGCCCCGAGTGGATCGCGGGTCTGCTCGCAGCGCTGGACCACCGTGCGGACGCGGTCGCCGTGGCCGGCCCGGGGCGCTTCTACGGCCTTCCCCCCGGGCTCGGCGGGCTGCTGTCCGCCCTGTACATGGGCCTGTACGTGCTCACCACGGCCGCGGCGCTGGCCCACCCGCCCCTGTTCGGCACCAACATGGCGATGCGCCGGGACTGGTGGCTCGAGGTCCGCAACCGGGTCCACCGGTACGACCCGGAGCTGCACGACGACCTCGACCTCAGCTTCCGCCTGGGCCCGGGGTGCCGCATCCTCTTCCGTCCCGGCCTGTCGGTGGGCATGTCCCCGCGGGCGCTGCGGGGAGGGCGCCCCGCCGTCCGGCGGCTGGGACGCGCGTTCCGGACCATCCGGCTCAACTGGGCCGAGGAACGCCCGTGGGAGCGCTGGCGGGCACGCCTGGGCCGCCGGGCCGGCCGGTGCCGGCCGTGAGGGGGATCGTGCTCGCGGTGCGGTGGGCCGGCCCGCTCTCCGCGCTGCTCACCGCCGTGTTCTTCGACGTCGCGGGCGCCGCCGTGATGATGCTGGTGTGCCTCGGCATCACGATCACGTGGCGGGCCCGGCTGCCGAGGGCCCTGGAGCTGGCCACCGACCTGCTCCTGCTGCTCGCTGCGTGGAGCTCCGTGTTCCTGCTCTACGAGCGGCTCGCCCACTGGGACCTGGTCGTCCACTTCGCGGCGACCGCCGTGCTGGCCGAGCTCGCGTTCCGCGCCCTGGAGCGCTGGGGCCGGCTCCGCACGCCCGGGCCGGTGACCCATGTCCTGGTGGTCACCGCCCTCGGCACGGCCCTCGCGCTCGTCTGGGAGTACGTCGAGTTCGCGGGCTACGCGATCGTCGACCCGCGCGTCCAGGTGGGCTACACGGACACCATGGGAGATCTCGCCGCCGGCAACGCGGGCTCCCTGGTGGCCGGGATCCTCGGCGCCTGGGCCCGGCTCAGGGCGGAGGCCCCGGCCGCGGGCCGCTCGGGACTCCACGCGCACGACGACGGCGCCGCCCACCCCGCGGGGTGAGCGGCGCCGTCGGGCGGGAGCCGGCGGGTCAGCCGGCGGAGGCGACCGTCCACCACTGCGCGGGCAGGGCGCCGGGGATCCAGCGGGCCTCCTGGCCGGAGGAGCGCACGATCCAGCCGGTCTCGAACTCCTGGAAGCACGGGCTGCCGCCGAGGGCGCACAGCTCGCGGGAGACCGGCTTGCCGGTGCTGGCGCCGATCCGGCCGTGGAGTCGGCCGATGACGTCGCGGGTGGTGAACGGATCGCCGCCCTGCGCCGCGATCACGGCCGAGACCGGGTCCACGATGCCCGCGCCGCAGCCGGGCGCGCAGCCGCCGGGGGCCTGGCGGGCCGTGGTGGTCAGCGCCGCGCGGACGCCGTTCGCGTCCAGGCCCGGCGCGGCCTGGCGGACCAGCGCCACGGCGCCGGCCACGGCCGGCGCCGCCATGGACGTGCCGTTGCCGTCTGTGTACGAGGCCGCCCCCGGCTCCTTGGCCCCGTCGTTGCCCGTGGAGTGGATGCCTGCCCACGGGTCGCCGCCGGGGGCCGCGACCGTCACCGAGCCGAAGTTGGAGTAGGAGGCCAGGGCGCCGGAGACGTCCGTGGCAGCGACCGAGATCACCCCGGCGCAGTTGGCCGGCGCGGACCGGGCGGCGTCGACGGCGTTGTTGCCGGCGGCCACGACCACGGAGACCCCCCGGCCGACGGCCTCGTCGATGGCCGACTGGAGCACCGGCGGGCACTGCCCCACGACGCCGAGGCTGAGGTTGATGACGGTGGCGGGCGTCGGGTTGGCGGGCGCGCCGGGCACCGCGGCGCCGGCGGCCCAGGCCACGCCCGCGGCGACGTCGGAGATGTAGCCCTGGCTGCAGGCGCCCACGACGCGCACCGGGAGGATCTTCGCCGCGGGGGCGACCCCGGAGATGCCGATCCCGTTGCCGCCCTCGGCCGCCGCGATGCCCGCGGTCTGCGTGCCGTGCCAGGTCGAGGTCGCCGGCATGGGGCTGTTCGGGCACAGCACCGCGTCGGGGTGGTCGCCCGCGTCCGTGGGGTCGGCGTCCCACCCGTTCCCGTCGCGGCCGTTCGGGGCCGCGGAGACGAAGTCGTAGCCGGGCAGGACGTTGGCGTCCAGGTCGGGGTGGGCGGTGATGCCCGTGTCCACGATCGCGATGGTCTGCCCGGCGCCGGTGGCCCGGTCCCACGCCAGGGGCATGCCGAGGCCGGCGGGGTCGTCCCACAGGCTCCACTGCCGGGCGCGGTACGAGGGGTCGTCGGGCTCGGCGGCCGTGGTGGCCAGGAGGTCCGGCTCGGCGTACTCGACGGCGGGGTCCTGCTCGAGGGCGGTGGTCAGCGCCTCGAGGTCCGCGCCCGCCAGCTTCTCCTCGGTCCGCAGGACGGTGGCCCCGCCGGCGGTGGGCGCGGCCTCCGCGAGCTGCGCCCCGGCCGTGCTGGAGCGTGCGGCGGCCTGGCCGTACACCGCCCCCGGGGAGCCGCCCGGGGCCGCCCCGTCCCGGAACTTCACGACGACGCGGTCCGTGGCCGCGCTCCCGGCGGACGCGGCGGCGGTCTCGGGGGCGGGGGCCGGGGCGGTCTGCCCGGGGTCCGCCCCCGCGACGGCGAGCGGGGCGAGCGCGAGGGCCGCCGCGAGGGCGAGGGCCGCGGCGGTGCTGCGGGTGGACGTCAAGGGTTCCTCCGGCCGGTCGGGCGGGAGCGAGCAGTGCAGCACGCGGTCCTGCCCCCCGGGGACCGGAGGGCGGGCCGGTCCCCTGCGCGCAGGCCCGGAAGCGCCTGCAGGAAAGGAGCCCCCACTCCTGTGCACTGCTCAGCGTAGGAACGGGGCCTGCGTGTTACCGAATGCGAAGCCTCCCGGTGGGACGGGGGCGCGGGCGATCCGGACCGCCACCGCGATCAGCGGCAGCTGCAGCGGCAGGCGCCCCCAGGCCACGGCCTTCCGGGCGGGCGACGCGCGGCGGGCGCGCCACGCCATGGTGAGGTTGCCCGGCCACACGGCCACGAACAGCGCGGCCGCCGCCCAGCCGCCCGCCCGCCGGGTGCGCGGGTGCAGCAGCAGCGCCCCGACACCGAGCTCCACGATCCCCGAGCCCAGGGTCCACGCCCGGGGCGGGCCGGGCAGGACGCGGGGGATCAGGCCGTCGAACGGCCGGGGGAACAGCAGGTGCAGGGCGCCGGTCCCCAGGAGCGCGGCCCCCGTGCGCACGGCGGCCCCCGGGTGCTGCGCGGCCCCGGCCACGTCAGCTCCGCACCGCGCGGTAGCGGGAGCCGTCGGCGGAGCGCTCGGCCAGGCCCGCGTCCACGAGGTGGCGCCGCAGCATCGCCACGTCGTCGTGCAGGACGACGAGCCGGTCGTTGACCCGCTCCTCCGTCAGGGTCTCGTCCCCGCGGAAGACGCGGTCCCGCACCCACTCCAGCAGCTGCACCCGGTCGGCCGGGCCGGCCGGCATCTGCACGACCCGCCCCTGGTCCAGGAACCGGTCCGGCCCGGCGGTGCGGCGCGGCGCGGCGCCCTCGGCGAGCGCCCGCCGGAACGCGGCGGGGTCCACGGCGCAGCGGCCCTCGTGCTCCACGACCACACCGAGGCGGATCCAGGACTGCAGGGCGCGCCGCTCGCGGGCGGGCCACGCCTCGGCGCCCACCACCGGGACACCCCCCAGCGCGACCCGGGCGAACACGGCCCGGGAGGCGTCGTTGGCCAGCGCGGCGAGCAGCGGCTTCCAGTCGGCGGCGGGGCTCACCGGGGCGTTCGCGTCGTCGGCGTGCATGGCGCCAGCGTACGTCGCCGGGAACGTGGCGAACACCACGTCGGGCACGGAATGGACCGGGGCACCGCGTTCGTTGGCATGTACAGATCCACATCCTTGAATCCGAAAGGACCGACATGGCCCCCGACGCCCTGCAGGACCAGCTCGCCCTCGACGCCGCCACCGCGGACCTCCTCTTCCGCGAGGCGCGCACCGCCACCGAGTTCCTCGACGAGCCCGTGGACGACGCCCAGCTGCGGGCCGTGCACGAGCTGGCCAAGATGGGCCCCACGGCCATGAACATCCAGCCCCTGCGCGTCACCTGGGTCCGCTCCCCCGAGGCCCGGGAGCGGCTCGTGCAGCACATGGCGGAGGGCAACAAGGCCAAGGTCGCCGCCGCCCCCGCCGTCGCCGTGCTGAGCTACGACGTCGACTGGCACGAGCAGCTCCCGGTGCTCTTCCCGCCGGCCGCGGGCAACCAGCAGGTGTTCGCCGCCAACGAGGAGCTGCGCGCGCAGATGGGCCGGGACAACGCCCACCTGCAGGCTGGGTACTTCGTCCTGGCCGTGCGCGCGGCGGGCCTGGCCGCCGGGCCCATGGGCGGGTTCGACCCGGCCGGCGTGGACGCGCAGTTCCACGCCGGCACGAACCGCCGCTCGGTGCTGGTCGTGGCCGTCGGCCGGCCCGCCGCCCCGCGGCACGAGCGCCTCCCCCGGCTGGACTTCGACGCCGTGACCACCGTCGTCTGAGCCGCGCCGGGCCCGTGCCGCGGCGCGGCGCGGGCCCGGCGTGGCTTTCACGCCCGCGGAGCCGGATACTGGGTGGGATGACCCCCGCACTCCTGTCCCTCGGCACGGCGGTCCCCCCGCACGTCCTCGAGCAGACCGCGGCCCGGGACCTGTACCTGGGCCAGCCCGGCACGGACCGGCTCACCGAGCGCCTCGTCCGCACCGTGTTCGGGGCCTCGGGGGTGGGCCGCCGGCACACCGTGCTGCGCGAGCTGGTCGACGACGGCGCCCGCACGGCCTCCCCCTACATCGGCCCGGGCGGGCAGATCCTCAACCCGCTCACGGGCGTCCGCAACCGCACCTACGTGAGCGAGGCCCCCCGCCTCTTCGCGGCCGCCGCCCGCGACGCCCTCGCCGGCTGCCCCGGGCTCGACCCGGCGGGGATCACCGACGTGATCACCGTCTCCTGCACCGGCTTCTTCGCCCCCGGCCCCGACTACCAGCTCGTGCGGGACCTGGGCCTGAACCCGGCCACCCGCCGGTCCCACATCGGGTTCATGGGCTGCCACGGAGCGCTCATCGGGCTGCGCCAGGCCCGCGCGATCGCGCAGGCGGACCCGGAGGCCGTCGTGCTGCTGGTCGCGGCCGAGCTGTGCAGCCTGCACCTGCGCCCGGCCCGGGACGCCGACGCCATCCGCGGGGCCGCCCTCTTCGCCGACGGCGCCGCGGCCGCCGTCGTCAGCTCGCGGCGGCCCGGCGGCGCGGAGCCGCTGCTCGGGCTCGACCGCTTCAGCACCCTCGTGATCCCCGACGGCGAGCACGACATGGCCTGGACCATCGGTGACGAGGGCTTCGAGATGGTCCTCGGCGCGGCCGTGCCGAAGGTCATCGAGGGCAACATCCACACGGCCGTCGACGCGCTCCTCGGGGGGCCCGGGGGCGCGGTGCCCCGAGGAGCGATCACCGACTGGGCCGTCCACCCCGGCGGGCGCAGCATCCTGGACAAGCTCGAGAACGCCCTCGGCCTGTCCCCGGAGGCGCTGCGGGAGTCGCGCGACGTGCTCGCCGCCCGTGGCAACATGAGCAGCGTGACCGTCCTGCACGTGCTGCGCCAGGTGATCGACGCCGCCCCCGCCGACGAGCCGCGGACGGTGTGCGCGCTCGCGTTCGGGCCGGGCCTGACCGTGGAGTCGGCGCTGTTCAGCATCCCGGTCCGGGCCGCCGGAGCGCCCGGACCGCGGCTCGAGCCGGCCGCAGCCCCCCTGTCCCGCTAGGAGGATCCCGTGGACCACGACGTCGTGATCGTCGGCGCCGGCCTCGCCGGCCTGCAGTGCGCCCGGCTGCTCGAGCAGCACGGCCTGGACGTGGTGGTGCTGGAGGCCTCCGACGGCGTCGGGGGCCGGGTGCGCACCGACGTGGTCGACGGCTTCCGCTGCGACCGCGGCTTCCAGGTGCTCAACCCCGCCTACACGGAGCTGCGCCGCAGCGTGGACGTCCCCGCCCTGGGGCTGCAGAAGTTCGACGCCGCGGCCGGCGTCCGCCGCGGCGACGGGATCGACGTCCTGGCCGACCCGCGGCGCGTGCCCTCCCGCCTGGCCGGGACCCTGGGCAGCCCGCTCGTGGAGCTGCGCCGGCTGCCCGCCCTGCTGGCGTGGCTGGCGCCCGTGCTCGACCCCCGTGCGGCGCACCGGGAGGAGCTGGACCGCCCGTGGCACGAGTCCCTCGACGCCGCGGGGGTGCGCGGGCCGCTGCGGGACCTCGTGCTCGAGCCGTTCCTGGCGGGCGTGATCCTCGAGGACGGGGGCCGGACCTCCGCGGCGTTCGTGCGGCAGCTGGTCGGCTGGTTCCTGCTCGGCACGCCCGGCCTGCCGGCCGGGGGCATGGGGGCGCTGCCCGAGTGGATCCACGACGGCCTGCGCGCCCGCGCCGTCCTGGGCGCCCGCGTCGAGACCCTCGAGCGCACCGCCTCCGGCTGGACGGTCGGCGCCGGCGGCGGCTCGTGGCGGGCCCCGTCGGTGGTCGTGGCCACGGACGGCCCCGCGGCCGGCGGGCTGCTGGACCTGCCGGCCGTGCCGATGAAGGGCGAGGCCACGTGGTGGTTCGCCCCGGACCGGGCGCCGTCGGACCTGAGGTCGCTGGTGCTGCCGGGCGAGACCACGGGACCGCTCATCGACACGGCCGTGGTCAGCAACGCCGCCCCCAGCTACGCCCCCGCGGGCCGTGCACTGGTCCAGGCGTCCGCCCTGCTCCCGCGCGGAGCCGCACTGCCCGCCGAGGCCGACGTCCGCCGCCAGCTGTCCGGGATCTGGGGCGCGGACGCGGGCGCCTGGGAGCTGCTGACGGTGCACGAGGTCCGTGACGCCCTGCCCGAGCAGCTGCCCCCGTTCGTGGCGGAGCGCCCCGCCGCCCTCGGCGACGGCGTGTTCGTGTGCGGGGACCACCGCACCACCGGCTCCAGCCAGGGAGCGCTGCGCTCCGGGCGGCGGGCCGCGGAGGCGCTGCTCGCCTGAGCCGCCGGCGAGCACGGCGACGGGCCTATCCTGCGACGCCGAGGCTGAGGATCGCGGTGACGCCCGTGAGGACCAGGCCGGTGGCGAAGATCGCCGCGACGACCATGATCACGCCCAGGGTGGCCACGGCCGTGATGCGACGGAACCGGCCGGCCACCACCACGGCCGACTGGGCGAGCAGCACCATGAGCAGCACGGCCACCGCCATCAGCACCACCCCGAAGAGGATCATCGCGCCCACCTGCCGTGGGCGCCTTCGGGCCTCGACATGGCTTCCTCCCCCGATTCCGCCCTGTCCCGGAGCCGGCCACCGCCCTGCGCCCACCCCGGGAACCGGGTTCCCGCACACCACGAGAGCACCGGGGGCGGACGCCCCGCAACGATCCATGCAAAGGCGCTATCACGAGCCGACACAATGGTGTGCCGGCGCGAAGCCCCTGGTCGCCCCGGCAGTCAGTCCCGCAGCATCTGCCCCACCCGGCGGACGCCCTCGGCGATGTCGGCCTCGGAGGCCGCCGAGTAGGCCAGCCGCAGGCTCGTGGAGGGACGGCCGTCGGCGTAGCAGGCCCCGCCCGGCACCAGCGCCACGCCGTGCTCGACGGCCCGGCGCAGCAGGTCGCCGTGCGGGAGGGCCCGGGGGTCCAGGTCCAGCCACGTGAAGAAGCCGCCGGCCGGGCGGGTCCAGCGCACCCCGTCGGGCATGTGCGCCGCGAGGGCGTCCATCATGGCCGCGCACCGGGAGCGGTACAGCGCCACCGCCCGGTCCAGCGCGGGCCGCCAGTGCTCCCCGCCCACGTACTGCGCGGCGAGCTCCTGGCCGAGCACCGAGGGGTGGATGGTCACGGCCTCCGCCGCGATCTGCAGCCGCGCCCGCACCGCGGGCACCGCGGCGATCCACCCGATCCGCAGGCCCGGGGAGAAGATCTTCGAGAAGCTGCCGAGGTGGATCACCGTGTCCGGGTCCATCGAGTACAGCGACGGCGGCCGGTGCTCCCGGTCGAAGCCGAGCAGCCCGTACGGGTCGTCCTCGAGGATCAGCACGCCCCGCTCGGCGCACACCTGGACGAGCCGCCGGCGCCGGGCCTCGGTGAGGGTCACCCCGGTGGGGTTGTGGAAGTTCGGGATCGTGTAGAGGAGCTTCACGGTGCGCCCGGCGGCCCGCAGCGCGTCGATGCGCTCGGCCACCGCCTCGGGGTCCAGGCCCTCGTCGTCGACGTCCACGTGCTCGACCTCGACCTCGTAGCTGCCGAACACACCCAGCGCCCCGACGTAGGTGGGACCCTCGGCCACCACGACGTCGCCCGGGTCGCAGAACAGCTTCGTCACCAGGTCCAGGCCTGCCTGGGACCCGGCGGTGATCTGGATCCGGTCCGGGGTGACCTCGGTGCCCTGCAGGCGCATCAGCTCGCAGACCAGCCCGGGCAGGCGGCCGATGCCCGCCCCCGAGCCGTACTGGAGCACCTCGGGCCCGCGCTCGGCCACGATCCCCCGGGCCAGCTCGGCGATGAGCTCGTGCGGGAGCACGCTCATGTCCGGGTTGCCGCCGGCCAGGGAGATCATCCCCGGCTGCAGCGCGATCTCGAACACCGCCCGCACCGGGGAGGGCCGGAACTGCCCGGAGCGCCGGGCGAAGAGGGAGGCATGGTCGGGACGGGGGGCCGCGGAGGCCCCCCCGCTCACGCGCCCTCCCGGCCCGGCCCGTCCGCTGCGTCCGCCGGCCGGCCGTAGACGTGCCCGGCCAGCCCGTAGGCGGGCCCGCCGGGGGCCGCGCCGGGGCCCATGGCCAGGAGGGTGATCAGCTCGTAGGCCACGTGCGCGGCGGCCACCCCGGTGAGCTCGGCGTGGTCGTAGGCGGGGGCGACCTCGACGACGTCGGCCCCCACCACGTTCGTCCCGCGCAGCCCGCGCAGGATCTCCAGGACCTCCCGGCTCGTCATCCCGCCGGCCTCCGGGGTCCCGGTGCCCGGGGCGTGGGCGGGGTCCAGCACGTCGATGTCCAGCGACACGTACAGCGGGCGGTCGCCGACGCGCTGGCGCAGGTGCGCGACGACGGCGTCGACCCCCAGCCGCATGACGTCGGCGGAGGAGACGATGCCGAAGCCGAAGCGGGCGTCGTCGTCGAGGTCCTCCGGCCCGTAGAGCGGCCCGCGGGTGCCCACGTGGGAGACGGCGTCGGTGTCGAGCAGGCCCTCCTCGTACGCGCGGCGGAACGGGGTGCCGTGGGTGTACTCGGCGCCGAAGTAGGTGTCCCACGTGTCGAGGTGGGCGTCGAAGTGCAGCAGCGCGACCTTGCCGTGGCGGGCGTGCACGGCGCGCAGCAGGGGCAGGGCGATCGTGTGGTCCCCGCCGATGGCCACCAGCTGGGTGGACTCCCCCATCAGCTCCTTGGCCTGGGCCTCGATGGAGGCGATCGCCTCGCCGATGTCGAAGGGGTTGGCCACGATGTCCCCGGCGTCGGCGACCTGGACCCCGGCGAACGGGGAGACGTTCTGGGCGGGGTTGTACGGGCGCAGCAGGCGCGAGGCCTCCCGGACGTGGTTGGACCCGAAGCGGGCGCCGGGGCGGTAGGAGACCCCGGCGTCGAAGGGCACCCCGACCACGGCGATGTCCGCGTGCTCCACCTCGTCGGTGCGCGGCAGGCGGGCGAAGGTGCCCAGCCCCGCCCAGCGCGGGGTCAGGGCGGCGTTGACGGGGCCGAGGACGGGGGTGCCGTCCGGGGTGGAGCCGGTGATGCGCTCGGTGGTCATGGTGTGCGGTCCTCTCGGTGGGCGGTGCGGAGCGGAAAGGGACGGAACGGGACGGAACGGGCGGGTCAGGAGCCGAGGATCCACAGCAGGACGGCGTCCTCGTCCCCGGGGTTCTCCCAGGTGTGGGGCTCGGAGCCGGGGAAGGTCACGGTGTCCCCGGCGACCAGGTCGAAGGTCCGGTCGGGGACCTTGAGCCGGAACCGGCCGCTGATCAGGTGCAGCACCTCCGTCTCGCAGTCCATGCTGTACATCGCCTCCTCCCCGCGGCCGCCGGCGGCCACGCGGGCGCGGAGGACCTGGACCTTGCGCTGGGCCGCGGGCGTGACGAGCTGCTCCTCGATGCCCTCGCCGCCGAGGTCGATGTGCGGGGCCTCCTCGAGCCGGACGAGCTCGACGTCGGCGGGCCCGGCGAAGAGGTCCCCCACGTCGATGCGCAGCACCTCGCACATGCGCACCAGCGAGTCCACGGAGGGCGAGGTGATGTCCCGCTCGACCCGGCTGACGAAGCCCTTGGTCAGCCCCGCCGCCGAGGCCAGCTGGTCGATGGTCATGTGGTTGCGCCGGCGGTGGTTGCGCAGCCGCGAGCCCACGGCGGCGGAGCGCCCGGAGCTCTCGATGGGCAGTGCTTTCACGACGACCTTCTTCCCCGCACGGCTTTACCCGCCCGTAACGGCGCGGACCTGTTCCGAAAACATGACCCACATCATACTATGTGGGACAACTTTTGTTTCTCATCGAGCAACTCGACGGGAAACACGGCGAACGACCCAGGGGTCCGCAGGGCCCCGAGGAACGAGTGACCCATGAACGTGCTGATCATCGTGCTCTACCTGGTCGCCATGGTGGCGATCGGCCTCCTGGCCAGCCGACGCGCCCACAACGCAGAGGACTACCGTGTGGCGGGACGCCGGCTCGGCCCCGGCTTCTACACCGGCACCATGGTGGCCGTGGTCCTGGGCGGGGCCTCCACCGTGGGCGGGGTGGGCCTGGGCTACACCTACGGCGTCTCGGGGATGTGGCTGGTCGTGGCGATCGCCGCGGGCCTGGCCGTGCTGAGCCTGCTCTTCGCCTCGCGCATCCAGTCCCTGAAGGTCTTCACCGTCTCCCAGATGCTCCAGCTGCGCTACGGCGAGCACGGCGGGGCCAAGGCGTCGTCGTTCGTGATGCTCGCCTACACGGTGATGCTGTCGGTGACCTCCACCTCCGCCTACGCGTCGATCTTCTCGGTGCTGTTCCCGATCGACCGGACCTGGGCGATCCTGCTCGGCGGGCTGGTCGTCGTGGGCTACTCCGTGCTGGGCGGGATGTGGTCGATCACCCTCACCGACATGATGCAGTTCCTGTTCATGACCGTGGGCATCTTCCTGGTCCTGCTGCCCTTCTCCCTCTCCGCCGCCGGCGGCTGGTCCGGGCTCACGGGCCGCCTCGACGCCACGTACTTCACGTGGAACGGGATGGGCACCCAGGCGATCATCACCCAGTTCGTCGTCTACGGCTTCGGCATCCTGATCGGCCAGGACATCTGGCAGCGCGTGTTCACCGCCCGCTCCCCGCAGGTGGCCCGCTGGGGCGGGCTGTCCGCCGCCGCCTACGTGGCCCTCTACGGGCTCGCCGGGGCCGTGATCGGCATGACCGCCGCGGCCCTGGCCCCGGGCCTGGACTCCGCCGACGACGCCTTCGCCACCATGGCCCAGCAGCACGTGCCGACCGGGCTGGGCGGGGTGGTGCTCGCCGCCGGCGTCGCGGCCATGATGTCCACCGCCTCCGGGGCCCTCATCGCCTCGGCCACCGTGGCCCGCGTCGACGTCGTGCCCACCCTGAGGTCCCTGCTCGGGCGGAGCACCGCCCCGGCCGGCGGAGGCGCGACCGCCGAGGACGAGGCCGCGGAGCTGCGCGCCGACCGGCTCTACATGCTGGTCTTCGGCGTGGTCATCACCGCGATCTCGGTCTTCGTCACCGACACCGTCACCGCCCTCACCATCGCCTACGACATCCTGGTGGGCGGCCTGCTCGTCGCGATCCTCGGGGGTCTCGTGTGGAGGCGGGGCACGGGGCTGGGCGCCGCCCTGTCGATGCTCGTCGGCTCGGTGGTCGTCCTGGCCTCCATGGCGCTCTTCGGCGTGCTGGCCAACGCCCCCATCTACCTGGGCCTGCTGAGCTCCGCGGCCGTCTACGTCGTCGTCTCCCTGCTGAGCCGCCCCACGCACGAGGGCGTGCTGCGGCACTGGAACGAGCGCCTCGCCGGCTCCCGCCCGGCCGGCGCCGACCGCCCGGAGGCCCGCCGGTGACCGGGGCGCCCGGCGCCCGCGGAGCGGACGCGGCCCCGGCGCGCAGGCCCGCTCCGCTGACCCGCGAGGAGGTCGAGCGGGCCGCCGCCGCCCTGGTCGCGGCGTTCGTCCGCACCACCACGGAGACCGGCGGCGTGGCCGAGACCACGGCCGAGCGCGAGACCATCGTCTTCCACCGGACCGCGGACGGATCCGTCAGCGCCGTCCACGAACACCTCTCGCCCGTTCCGCCGACCCCTGAGGCACGCCCATGACGACACCACGCCACACCGCCGACGGGCCCCGGTCCGCCTGGTCCCGGCTCTCGGACCACCTCGACGAGAACTCCGAGGGCTACGGCCCGCTGCGGGGCACGCTGGGGGCGGGCCGGGTCGGGATGATCTGGCTCGCGGCGAACCTGGTGGTGACCACGCTCCTGACGGGGACGCTGTTCGTGCCCGGGGTGCCCTGGTCCACGGCCCTGGGCATGATCGTCCTCGGCACGCTGATCGGCGGGGCGGTGCTGGTGCTCGTGGGCAGCATGGGCACGCGCACGGGCCTCGCCACCATGTCCCTGACCAAGGGGTCCTTCGGTCTGCGCGGCTCCTTCCTCCCGGTGGCCGCGAACGTGGTCATCCTCATGGGCTGGAGCTGGGTGCAGGCCATGCTCGCCGGTGTCACCGTGAACTTCCTGGTGGAGCAGGCGACCGGCTTCTCGAGCCCGGTGCTGTTCTCGGTGCTCTGCCAGACGCTGGTGGTGGCGCTGGCCGTGTTCGGCCACGAGGGCATCGCCCGGGTGGAGCCGTGGCTGGCGGTGGTGATCCTGGCGATCATGGCCTGGGTCTTCACGGTGGCGTTCACCTCCTACCCGGTGGCCGACTTCGCCGCGCTGCCCGCGGACCCCGCGGCGGGCTGGTCCGGCATCGCGGTCCTGGACGTGGTCATCGCCACGGCCATCTCCTGGACCGTGCTCTCCGCGGAGTTCAACCGCCTCGCCCGGACGCCGTCCGCGGGCGTGGTCGGCTCCGGCGCGGGCTACGTCCTGTCCACGGTCGCGGCCATGAGCCTCGGGGCCACGGCCGTCGCCTACGTGGTGCTCGACGGCGGGGAGGCGGTCGGCTTCGACCCGACGGTGCTCGTCGCCGCCTTCGGCGCGCCCCTGGCCGTGGTGGTCTTCCTGTCGGTCATGGCCACCAACACCATGGTCGTCTACGGCATGGTGTCCTCCGTGGTGAACCTCACGCCCTCGCGGAGACTGCGGTTCCTGCCCACCGCCCTGGTGCTGGGGGCCGTGTCGATCCTCGGGTCGACCTGGCTGGGCCTGCTGGACCAGTTCACCAGCTTCCTGGTCCTGATCGGCTCGCTGTTCATCCCGGTCTTCGCGATCATGCTGGTGGACTACTACGTGGTCAAGCGCGGCTCCTACGCAGCGGACATCCTGCGCGGGCGCGGTGGCCGGTACTGGTACCGGGGCGGGGTCAACCCCGCCGCCGTCGTGGTGTGGGTGGTCGGCGCGGCCTCCTCCCTCGTGCTCACCTACGTGCTGCCGAGCCCCGTGGGCGCGACCATCCCCACGTTCGTGGTCTCCGCGGCGCTCTACCTGGGCTGGGCCCTCGCGGCCCGCCGGATCGTGGCGGGACGCCCGGTGCAGCGCCACCTCGCCGACGATCCCGGGGCTCCCGGTGCGGCCGGTGCGCCGGCGGAGGCCGCCGATGCGCCTCGTTGACCTGAGCCACCCCGTGGAGGCCGGCATGCAGGTCTTCCCGGGGGACCCGGCCGTGGACTCCCGGCTCGCGGCGTCGTTCCCGCAGGACGGCTTCCAGGTGGCCGAGCTGCACCTGGGCACGCACAGCGGGACGCACGTGGACGCGCCCCTGCACACCGTGGACGGGGGCTCGCCCGTGGACGAGATCGACCTCTCCCGCCTCGTGGGACCGGCGCGCATCGTGCACGTGCCCGCCCTCCGGGAGCACGACCTGATCCGCTGGGAGCACGTCCGCGCGCAGCTGGAGGACCTCCGGGCCGGCACGATCGTGGTGTTCCGCACCGACTGGTCCCGGCACTTCGGCACGCCGCGCTACCTGGCGCACCCGGTGCTCGACGTGGAGATCGCCCGGCGCCTGCTGTCCGCGGGCGTGCGCGTGCTCGGCGTGGACACCCTCAACCCGGATCGCACCCCGGACGCGTCCTCGACCGGTCCGTCCGAGCTGCCGGTGCACGCGGCCGTGCTGGGAGCGGGCGGGGTGATCATCGAGAACCTGACGAACCTCCACGCCGTCACCTGGCGCGACCCGCTGCTGAGCGCCCTTCCGCTGCGGCTGCGCGGCCTGGACGGCTCCCCGGTGCGGGCGGTGGCGATGCAGCTGTGAGCCCTCACCCGCGCCCCGAACGCCCCGACGTCGTCGACGCCCCACCCCGTCCCCGAGGAGACCCCACCATGACCACTGATCCCCGCGCCACCGCCCCGTCCCCCTACCGGTCGGTCAATCCGGCCACCGGTGAGGTGGTGGCGCAGTTCCCCGCCGCCACCGACTCCCAGGTGAGGGAGGCGGTGGCCGCCGCCGACGCCGCCTACCGCTCCTGGCGTGCGGTGCCCATCGCCGAACGGGCGGCGGTCGCCGCCCGCGTGGGCGAACTGTTCGCCGAGCGGGTCGAGGAACTGGCCGCGATCGCCACCGAGGAGATGGGCAAGCCGCTCTCCGAGGCGGTCGGGGAGGTGGAGTTCAGCGCGGAGATCTTCGCCTACTACGCCGCCGAAGGCCCGGCCCTGGCCGCCGACCAGCCCCTGCCCACCCCCGCCGGCGGTCGCGCCGTGCTCCAGCGCCGCCCGGTGGGGGTGCTGCTGGGGATCATGCCCTGGAACTACCCCTACTACCAGGTCGCCCGCTTCGCCGCCCCCAACCTGGTACTGGGCAACACCATCGTGCTCAAGCACGCCGAGTCCTGCCCCCGCACCGCCCTGGCGATCCAGCAGCTCATGGAGGAGGCCGGGGTCCCGGCCGGGGCCTACACCACCCTCTTCGCCTCCCACGCCCAGGTCGCCGACATCATCGCCGACCCGCAGGTGCAGGGGATCTCCCTGACCGGCTCCGAACGCGCCGGGGCGGCCGTGGCCGAGACCGCCGGGCGGCACCTCAAGAAGGTCGTGCTCGAGCTGGGCGGCTCGGATCCCTACATCGTGCTCGACACCGACGACGTGGCGGCTTCGGCCCGGGCGGCGCTGGCCACCCGGATGGGCAACACCGGCCAGGCCTGCAACTCCAACAAGCGCATGATCGTCACCGCCGGGATCTACGAGGAGTTCGTCGCCGAGCTCACCACCCGGGCCGCCGCCCTGGTCCCGGGGGACCCGGCGGTGGACGCCCCGGGGACCTACGCCCCGCTGTCCTCCCGGGCCGCGGCCGAGGGGCTGGCCGCCCGGATCCAGGCCGCGGTGGCCGCCGGGGCGCAACTGCACACCGGCGGGGTGCTGCTGGAGGGGCCCGGGGCGTACCTGGCCCCGGCGGTGCTCACCGGGATCACCCCGGACATGGCCGCCCACCACCAGGAGCTCTTCGGCCCGGTCGCGGTGGTCTACAAGGTGGGCAGCGACGAAGAGGCCCTCGCGCTGGCCAACGACACCCCCTACGGGCTCGGCGGGGCGGTGTTCAGCACCGACCCCGAGCGGGCGCGCCGGCTGGCCGAGCGGCTCGAGTGCGGGATGGCCAACGTCAACGCCGCCGAGGCCGAGGGCGCGGGCATGCCCTTCGGCGGGATCAAGCGCTCCGGCTACGGCCGCGAGCTGGGCCCGCTGGGCATGGACGAGTTCGTCAACAAGCGCCTGCTCTACACCACCGACTGACACACCCGACCCGCACCGGAACGGACCGGCACCACCACGCCGCCCCTGCACCGCACCATCGTGCACCCCACCACCCCGAGGGAGATCCGTCCATGACCGCACGCAGGACCACGGCCCGGGCCGTGCTTGAGACGCTGAAGGGCTACGGGATCGACACGGTCTTCGGGATCCCCGGCACCCACTCGCTGGAGTTCTACCGCCCGCTGCGGGAGCTCGGCATCCGCGCGGTCACGACCCGCCACGAGCAGGGGGCCGCGTACGGGGCCGACGGGTGGAGCCAGGTCTCCGGGCTGCCCGGGGTCGTCATCACGACCTCCGGGCCCGGCCTGCTCAACTCGCTGTCCGGGGCGGCCACCGCCTACGCGGAGTCCCGGCCGATGATCGTCCTCTCCCCCGGCCGGCCGGTGGGCCACGACTTCCGGGACATCGGCTCCCTGCACGAGACCAAGAACCCGTCCGCCGCCGTCGGCGCGATCGTGGGCCGCAGCCGGCGGGTGACCAGCGGGGCCGAGGCCGTGACGATGGTCCACGACGCCTTCCGGGACTTCACCCACTCCCGCCCCCGCCCCGTGCACATCGAGATCCCGCTGGACATCCTCGAGGCGGAGTTCGACTACACCGACCGGCAGGTGGCCCCGCGCCGGCTGGGCGCCCCGCAGCCGGCACCGGCAGACGACGTCCGGCGCGCCGCCGAGGTCCTGCGCGCGGCCCGCGCCCCCGTGATCCTGGCCGGCGGCGGCTCGCTGGCCGCCGGGGAGCGGCTGCTCGAGCTCGCCGAGCTGCTCGAGGCCCCGGTCATCACCACGACCAACGGCAAGGGGGCGATCCCGGAGCGCCACCGGCTCTCCCTCGGCGCGGACCTGCGGCTGAGCACCGCCCACGAGTTCCTGCGCTCCGCCGACGCGCTGCTGGTGATCGGCTCCAAGGTGGGCGAGGCGGAGCTGTGGGGCGGGGACATCGTCCCGGCCGGGCCGATCGTGCGCGTGGACATCATGCGGGACCAGATGCTGTGCAACCTCGACCCGGACGTCGAGCTGCCCGGCAACTCCGCGGCCGTGGTGCCGCAGCTCATCGAGGCGCTCGGCCCGCCGGCGCCCCGGGCACCGCGGGACCTGAGCGAGGTCTTCGCCCGGATGGACGACGAGGGCCGCCGGTGGGCCCCCGAGCTCGCGGCCCTCAACGAGGCGATCATGGCCGTGGTGCCCGAGGACACCATCATCGGCGGGGACTCCTCCCAGGTCACCTATCTGGGCTCCACCACGTTCTTCCGCGCGCAGCACCCCCGCTCCCTGCTGTACATGGGCACCTACGCGACGCTGGGCTACGGGCTGCCGGCGTCGATCGGCGCGAAGCTCGCCGCTCCCCACCGGCCCGTGCTGTGCGTCGTGGGCGACGGCGCGCTGATGTTCTCGGTCCAGGAGCTGATGACCGCCGTGGAGCTCGGGCTGCGCCTGCCGGTCGTCTGCGTGGACAACGGGGGCTACGGGGAGATCCGGCAGAACATGGTGGAGCGGGACATCGACCCGCTCGCCGTGGACCTGCGGCAGCCGGACTGGCCGGCGCTCGCGGCGGCGTTCGGCGCCGTCGGGCTGGAGGCCACCCAGGAGACGCTCGCCGCGACGGTCGTCGAGGCGCTGGCGATCGAGGGGCCCAGCCTGATCCACCTCAGGATCTGAGCCCGCCGGCGGACCCCGGGCGGCCGGCGGAGCCGCTCAGCGCGGGACCTGGTGCTCGGGCAGCTCCGCCACGGGGGCGAGCACCACGTCCTCGATCTTCCAGTCCAGGTCCGCGCAGCGCTTCCGCGCCGCCGCGAGCTGCTCGAGCGTCGGCGTCGTCCCCGCGACCGGGACCACGAAGCCCTCCACGTGGAAGACGTGGCCCTCGTCGCGCATGCGCACGCCGGCGTCCCGGACCCACGGCTGCTGGCGCAGCACCGTCTCGACCTGCTGGACGAGCGGGTGCGGTCCCGCGTCGTCGTAGGTGGTGGGCCGGGCGTCGGCCAGTCCCGCCACGGCTCCCTTCAGGTTGGCCACCCCGTCCCTGAGGATCGACGTGGAGACGAGCAGCGCCGCCGCGGCGTCGGCCCACCACAGGCCCGCCCCGATGCCGAGGACGCCGGCGACCGTGGCCAGCCCGGTCATCCAGTCGGCCTTGTTCATGTCCGCGTCGGCGTAGAGCACCTTGTCGTGCAGCTCCTCGGCGAGCCTCATCTTCATCCGGCCCAGGACCACCGGCGGGATGCTGGTGAGGCCCATGGCGGCCACCATGAGCCACCCCGACCACACGGGCACCCCGAACAGGCTGGTGACGCCGATCGGCGGCCGCTCCCCGGTGATCAGTCCGGAACCGGAGTCGACCACCAGGAAGGTGCCCATCGCCAGCAGGGCGACCGCGGCGACGAGGTGGCCCACCCCCACCGACCGGTGGTAGCCGTAGGGGTGGCTCGGGGTGGGGCGCCGTCCGGCGATCCGGGCGGCCACGAGGAAGGCGACGGGCGGCAGGAGGGACAGCGAGTCCTCGATCCAGGCGACCTTCATGGCCTGGGACTGCCCGGCGACGAGCGCCACGACGGTCACGGTCACCAGGAGGGTGCCGATGGTGATCCTCTCCAGGCGGACCGCGCGGCCCAGGGTGCGGGCCTGGCCGTCGCTGAGCTCGGTGGACCCGAACCGCGCCTGCGCCCCGGACCGGGTCACGACCGCTCCTCCCGCTCCACGAGGAACGTCTCCAGCTCGGTGAGGAAGCCGTTCTCCCCGAGCCGGGTGGCCAGCACCATCTTCTCGGTGCGCCCGTCCGGGGTCGCGATCTCGGCGTACGGGCGGGTGAGGGCGGCGTGCTTCTCCCACGGGGCCGTCTCGGTGAGGCCCGCGGCGACGACGTCGAGCTCGCCGCTCTCGAGCGAGCGGATCAGGTGGCTCTCGCTGCCGGGGACCCACACGACCTCCGCGTCGAGGCGCCGGGCGAAGTCCTCGACGAGGTCCACCTCGATGCCGGAGGGCCGGCCGCTGTCGGGGACCTCCGTCCACGGGGGGCTCTCGACCACCCCGGCCCGCAGCTCACCGCCGCGGACGCGCTCGAGGGTGCCCTCGGGGTCCCGGGGGAACCCGGAGCCGCACCCGGCCAGCAGGACCACGGCGAGCGCGCCGGCCGCCCAGCGGCCGCCTCGGAGTCCCATGGTCGTCTCCTCCCGGCCGGGCCCGGCAGCCGGCGCCGGGACGTTGCTGGAGCGGTCGCGCTCCACGACCACTCTACGGAGGTCCGCGGCGGAGCAGCTCCGCCTCGTGCAGCCCCAGGTAGTCCCATCCGCGGCGGGCGGGGGCCGTGACCACGGGCAGCAGCGCCAGGGGTGCCGTCGCGACGAGCCAGGGGGCCGCCGCGGGGGCCAGTGCCGAGAGGGCCCACACCACGACGACCAGGGCGGGCAGGACGAGCACGAGCGCCTCGAGCTCCTCCGCGGCCCCCACCGCGCACACCCGGCGCCACGCGGGGTCCTCGGGCAGGCGCCCCTCCGCCACGGCCTGCCGGATCCGGCGCGTGACGGCGGGACGGTCCCGGGCGGAGGCCAGGGACGGCCGCCGCCGCCGCAGCGGGACGGAGACCACGAGGACGAGCACGAGGAACAGGCTCACCGTGCTCAGGGCGAAGCCCCTGATGCCGAACGTCACCTCGGCCGTCCAGTAGACGAGCGTGAAGCCGGTCGCCGTGGCCGCCCCCGTGCCCACCGCGTCGCGCAGGATGCGGTGCCGCCCCGGGAGGGGGCGCTCGCCGTGGGCGGGCAGGGGCGGCTCCGTCGCGACGGTCATGGCACCTCCTCGAGCCGCCGGCGCGGGCGTGCTGATGTGAGTCGTACCACACCGGGACCGTGGGAGGAAGGGGCCGCCGACGGCGGCCCGGGGGACCGCGCGCGGCGGGCCGGTGCCCCGGCCGGGCGGGTCCGCCACGTCCCGGAAACACGGGAAGAACCTGCTCGTAACATGACCGCCATACGGTGACGGGGACCACCCAGCGCCTGCCCGCCGTCCCCGAGGAGAACCGTGCACCTGACACCCCGCGAACAGGAGAAGCTGCTCGTCGTCGTCGCCGGCGACCTCGCGCGCCGCCGCCGGGAGCGGGGGCTGAAGCTCAACCACCCGGAGGCCGTCGCCCTGATCACCGCCGAGCTGCTGGAGGGCGCCCGGGACGGGCGGACCGTCGCCGAGCTCATGTCCTGGGGCTCCACGGTCCTCGCCCGCGAGGACGTCATGGAGGGCGTGCCCGAGATGATCCACTCCGTCCAGGTCGAGGCGACGTTCCCGGACGGGACGAAGCTCGTCACCGTCCACGACCCCATCCGCTGACCCGACGGCAACCCGACAGGAAGGAGCAGCCGTGATCCCCGGAGAACACGTCCTGCGGCCCGAGCCCGTGGTGATCAACGCCGGCCGGCCCACGGTCGCGCTCGACGTCGTCAACCGCGGCGACCGGCCCGTGCAGGTCGGGTCCCACTTCCACTTCGCCGAGGCCAACGCGGGCCTGGAGTTCGACCGGGACGCCGCCCGCGGCTTCCGCCTCGACATCCCTGCGGGCACGGCCGTGCGCTTCGAGCCCGGGGACCGCAAGCGGGTCCAGCTCGTCGCCCTCGCCGGGCGCCGGGAGGTGCACGGGCTGGCCAACCGGGTGAACGGCCCCCTGGACGACCCCGACCGCACCCCGGAGGAGCCGGCATGAGCCATGAGATGTCCCGCGCCCAGTACACGAGCCTCTACGGCCCCACCACGGGGGACCTGGTGCGCCTGGCCGACACCGAGCTGTTCCTCGAGGTCGAGCACGACCTCACGGTCCCCGGGGAGGAGGTCGTCTTCGGCGGCGGCAAGGTGGTCCGGGACGGCATGGGCCACAACGGCCGGCTGACCCGGGACGACGGCGTGGTGGACACCGTGATCACCAACGTGGTGGTCCTCGACGCCACCGGGATCTACAAGGCGGACGTCGGGCTGCGCGACGGGCGGATCAGCGGGATCGGCAAGGCCGGCAACCCCGACATCATGGACGGCGTCACGATCCTGATCGGGGCCTCCACCGAGGTGATCGCGGGCGAGGGCCGGATCCTCACCGCCGGTGGCGTCGACTCCCACATCCACTTCATCGGCGCCGACCAGATCGGCACGGCCCTGTCCTCGGGGATCACCACGATGATCGGCGGCGGCACGGGCCCGGCCGAGGGCTCCAACGCCACCACGATCACCCCGGGGGCGTGGCACCTCGCCCGGATGTTCCAGGCCCTGGACGGCTACCCCATGAACTTCGGGCTGCTCGGCAAGGGCCACGCGTCCGCGCCCGAGCCGCTCGCGGAGCAGATCCGGGCGGGGGCCGTGGGCCTGAAGATCCACGAGGACTGGGGCGCCACGACGTCGGCCATCGACACCGCCCTGGCCGTCGCCGACGAGCACGACGTGCAGGTCGCCATCCACACCGACACCCTCAACGAGTGCGGCTTCCTCGAGGACACGGTGGCCGCCATCGCCGGGCGGGTGATCCACACCTTCCACACCGAGGGCGCCGGCGGCGGGCACGCCCCGGACATCATCCGCATCGCCTCCCTCCCCCACGTCCTGCCCTCCTCGACGAATCCCACGCTGCCGTTCACGCGCAACACGGCCGAGGAGCACCTGGACATGCTCATGGTCTGCCACCACCTCAACCCGGACATCCCGGAGGACGTGGCCTTCGCCGACTCCCGGATCCGGCCCGAGACGATCGCCGCCGAGGACGTCCTGCACGACCTCGGGGTCTTCTCGATGACCTCCTCCGACTCCCAGGCCATGGGCCGCGTGGGCGAGGTCGTGCTGCGCACCTGGCAGCTCGCCGACCAGATGAAGCGGCGCACCGGCCCCCTGCCGGAGGAGACGGGCCGCGGGGACAACGCCCGGCTCAGGCGCTACGTGGCGAAGTACACGATCAACCCCGCGCTCGCGCACGGGATCGCCGACGTCGTGGGCTCCGTGGAGACGGGCAAGTTCGCGGACCTGGTGCTGTGGGACCCGGTGTTCTTCGGGGTCAAGCCGCACGCGGTGCTCAAGGGCGGGCAGATCGTCCACTCGCTCATGGGCGACCCCAACGCCTCGATCCCCACCCCGCAGCCGCAGCTGATGCGCGACGCGTTCGGCGCCAAGGGCACCGCCCCGCACGCCAACTCGATCACCTTCATGTCCCGCGCCGCCGTCGAGGCGGGCGTGGGCGAGCGGCTGGGCCTGCGCAAGCGGGTGCTGCCCGTGGGCGGGATCCGCACCCTGTCCAAGAAGGACATGCGGCACAACGACGCGACGCCGCGGATCGACGTGGACCCGCAGACCTACGAGGTGCGGGTCGACGGCGAGCTCGCCACGTGCGAGCCGGCCGCGGAGCTCGCGATGGCCCAGCGCTACTTCCTGTTCTGAGACCCCAGTTGTGACACCCCCAGTTGCGAGACCCGTGGAGGAAGACCCCGTGATCGTCGAAGCCGTCCTCGGCAACCTGGCCGAGCTCACCGAGCAGGAGCGCGCCGGCCTGCACCTGGAGCGGATCGCCCTGTCCGGCGCCGAGCTGCGCAAGCGGGTGCAGCGGGTCGTCACCGACCACGGCACCGAGGTGGGGATCCGCCTCGCGCAGCGGCACGAGCTGCGGGACGGGGACATCCTGCACCGGGAGGGCCGCAACGCCGTCGTCGTCTCGACCCTGCCCACCGACGTCCTCGTCGTCGCGCCGGCCACGATCGAGCAGATGGGCTTCGTCGCCCACTCCCTGGGCAACCGGCACCTGCCCGCCCAGTTCCTCGCCCCCGGCACGGAGGTCGAGGGCCTGCCGGGCCACGACGGGCTCATGGTCGTCCAGTACGACCACACGGCCGAAGCCTTCCTGCGGGAGACCGGCGTGCGCTTCGCGCGCGTCGAGCGGCAGATGGAGGTCCCGTTCCGCCATGCCGAGCACACCCACTGAGCCGCGCGGGGCGGTGATGCTCGCCGTCCTGCAGCTGTGCGACTCGGCCCTGCCCACCGGCGCGTTCGCCCACTCCCTCGGGCTGGAGACCTACGTCGACGACGGCACGGTGGACGACGAGGCGAGCTTCCTCGCCTGGGTCCGCCACAGCCTGCACCACCAGACGGTGCCCGCCGAGGGCTGGGCCGTGCGCGCGGTCGCCACCGCGGCCGCCGCCGACGACGTGTGGCGCGTCGACGACCTGCTGCACGCGCAGGCGCTGCCCGTCCAGGTCCGGGACGCCGCCTCGGCCATGGGCCGGCGGATGGCGGAGATCGGGGCGGAGAACTTCCCCTCCCCCCGGCTGCTGGCCTACGCGGACCGCCTGCGGGCGGGCACGAGCCGCGGCAGCCCTGCGGTGGCCTTCGCGCTCGCCGGCGCGGGCCTCGGCGTGGGCTGGGAGCCGCTGGCCAGCGCATACCTGTTCTCCACCGCCACGTCCCTGACCCAGAACGCCGTGCGCGGCATCCCGCTGGGGCAGAGCGCCGGCCAGCGCGTGCTGCGCGCCCTGCACGACGACGTCGCCCGCGGCGTCGGGCGGATCGCCCGCATGGGCCTCGACGAGTTCGGGGCGACCAGCCCCGGGCTGGAGATCGCGCAGATGCGCCACGCCTGGCAGCGGGCGCGCATGTTCATGTCCTGACCGCCCACCGTCCTGACCGCCCACCGTCCCGACCGCCCACCGTCCCGACCGCCCACCGTCCCGACGGCCCCGCCGTCCGACCCCGAGGAGTTCCCACCATGACCAGCACCGGTCCCGTCCGCATCGGCATCGGAGGCCCCGTGGGCGCCGGCAAGACCCAGCTCGTGGAGCGGGTGACCCGGGCGCTGATCGACGAGGTGTCGATGGCCGCGATCACCAACGACATCTACACGATCGAGGACGCCAAGATCCTGGCCCGCAACGGCGTGCTGCCGCTGGACCGGATCGTCGGCATCGAGACCGGCGGCTGCCCGCACACCGCGATCCGCGAGGACACCTCGATGAACGAGGCGGCCATCGCGACCCTGTGCACGGCCCACCCCGACCTGCAGATCGTCTTCGTCGAGTCCGGCGGGGACAACCTCTCCGCCACGTTCAGCCCCGAGCTCGTCGACTTCTCGATCTACGTCATCGACGTGGCCCAGGGCGAGAAGATCCCCCGCAAGGCCGGCCAGGGGATGATCCGCTCGGACCTGTTCGTGATCAACAAGATCGACCTCGCCCCGCACGTCGGCGCGGACCTCGACGTCATGGCCGCCGACTCCCGCGTCTTCCGCAAGGACAGGCCGTTCTGCTTCACCAACCTCAAGACCGACGAGGGCCTCGACGCGGTCCTCGACTGGATCCGTCACGACGTCCTCATGCTGGACATGCAGCCGTGACCCCCGCCGCGGCCCCCACCGGCCGGCTCGAGCTGGCCCTGGCGCCGCGCGGGGAGCGGACCGTGGCCGTGCACCAGTACCACTGCGGGGCGCTGCGCGTGCTGCGGCCGCACCACCTGGACGACTCCGGGCAGCCGTGCTTCGTCGTCGTCAACCCGGGCGGAGGCTACCTCGGCGGGGACCGCTACGAGCTCGACGTCACGGTCGCCGCCGGGGGGACCGCCCTGGTCACCACCCAGTCCGCGACCAAGGTCTACCGCACCCCCGCCGCGCCGGCCCGGCAGGAGGTCCGCCTGGTGCTCGGGCCCGGCGCGGTCCTCGAGTACCTCCCGGACCAGCTGATCGCCTACGAGGACGCCGACTACGTCCAGTCCACCACGGTGTCGATGGACCCCACGGCGTGCCTGGTCGCCGGCGAGGTGGTCACCCCCGGCTGGGCGCCGGACGGGACCGCGTTCCGGTACCGCAGCGTGGCGCTGCGCACGGAGGTGGAGATGGCGGGGCGGACGGTGGTGCTCGACAACCTGCGGCTGCGCCCCGCGGAGGACGCCGTCGCGGGTCTCGGCTTCCTGGAGGGCCGCAGCCACCTCGGGTCCCTGCTGGCCGTGGACCCCCGGGTGGACCGGGCGCTCGTGGACCGGGTGCAGCAGCTGCTGGCCGCCGCGGAGGACCGGGTGCCCGGCCTGCGCTGCGGGGTCTCGGAGCTGCCCGTGCCGGGGCTCGTGGTCCGGGCCCTGGGTCCCGGCTCCGACGAGCTGACCGCGCTGCTGCTGGACGTCACCGCGCTGCTGCGCGCGCAGTGGAGCGGCCGGGGACGGCCCGCGCTGCGCAAGTACTGACCCCGGAGCGGGGAGGGCGGATCCGGGCACCCCACGAGGGAGGGCGTCCGGACCCGCCGCCCGGGGCGGCGACCCCGGGCACCTCTACCTTACCGAGCAGTAGACAATTCGTCGACGCCGGGCGGAGTCCCGTTCCGGCTCCGTCTGCCGCCTCTAGTGGGGACACGCCCGCGGTTCCCCTCCGTGTGTGCACCTGCACATGATGGATCGGGGCGGGGACGGCCCCGGTCCGCGGATCGTCCAGCAGTGCCGCAGGGGGTGCGGCCGGCGACCGCGCAGCGAGGGGGAGAGCGACGTGACGGGTTCCGTGGTCCTCGACGCCGATCAGCTGGTCAAGGCCTACGGGCAGGGCGCCGACCGCTTCGAGGCCCTCCGGGGCGTGAGCGTGCGGATCGAGCGGGGCGAGTCCGTCGCGATCGTCGGGAAGTCCGGCTCCGGGAAGTCCACGCTGATGCACCTGCTCGCGCTCCTGGACGCCCCGACCGCCGGCACGGTGGCCCTGGAGGGCCGCCCGGCGGAGTGTCTGTCCGCCCGGGAGGTGAACCGGCTGCGCAACGCCACGTTCGGCTTCGTCTTCCAGCAGTTCTTCCTCACCCCGCACCAGACGGTCCTCGAGAACGTGGTGCTGCCGCTGAAGATCGCCGGCGTGGGCGGTGCCGAGCGCCGGCGCCGGGGCCTGGAGGTCCTGGAGCGGCTCGAGCTCGCGGACAAGGCCACCAGCCGGGCGGCCGACCTCTCCGGCGGGCAGAAGCAGCGCGCGGCGATCGCGCGCGCCCTGGTCAACGACCCGCTCGTGATCTTCGCCGACGAGCCCACGGGCAACCTCGACTCGGCGACCGGCGCGGTCGTCGAGGACATCCTCCTCGGCCTGCACCGGGAGCGGGGCATCACCCTGGTCGTCGTCACGCACGACGAGGACCTCGCGGCCCGCTGCGGCCGCCGGGTGCACCTGCGCGACGGGCTCGTCGTGGGCCCCGCGCCGCGCGCCACCGGGCGCGCCCCGCGCGCCGGGGAGCTGGTGCGGGCCCAGGACGCCGGCGTCCGGACCGCGGGAGTCGTGCTGTGACGGGGGCGGAGCTGCTCCGGAGCGCCGTGGGCAACACGTGGCGCGCCCGGGCCCGGGCCGTGCTCACGGTGCTGGCCGTGTTCATCGGCGCGTTCGCGCTCACCCTGACCTCCGGGATGGGCACCGGGGTGAACCGGTACATCGACGACACCGTGGCCGCCTTCGGCGACGCCGAGTCGCTCTACGTCCAGCGCTCCCACCCGCTGGTCGAGATGTCCGCCGGCTCCCGGCCCCGGGTCTACGACCCGGACACCACCCGCGTCCAGACCGGCTTCGGGGTGTCCTTCGAGGGGCTCTCCCCCGAGGACGTCGAGCTCATCGAGGCGATGGACGGCGTGGCGTCGGTGGAGCCGATGTACTCGGTCACCCCGACCTATCTGGAGTCCGCCGGCGGCGACCGGTTCCAGCTCTCCCTCGGCATCCCCGTCGACGCCGAGGGGCTGCAGATGGTGGCCGGGCGCATCCCGGCGACCGGCGAGGACGAGATCGCCGTGCCCGACAGCTGGGTCCAGGACCTGGGGTTCCCCTCGGCCGGGGCCGCCGTCGGCGCGACGGTGCAGGTCGTCATGACCAACATGGCCGAGCAGGTCCGGTCCTTCCCCGCCACGGTCTCCGGGGTCACCCGCTCCAGCCTCGCCGGCACAACCCTCTACCCCATCCCCTCCACGTCCTTCAACGAGCGCCTCCACGACTTCCAGGTCGGCGGAGGCCCGCACCCGGTGCCGGAGAGCTATCTGATGGCCACGGTCACCGTGGAGGAGCTGTCCCGCGCCGCGGAGGTCCAGGCGCGGCTGGAGGAGGAGGGCATGGTGGGCTCGACCGTGGAGGACAAGCTGGGCATGTTCCGGGCCGTGATCAACGGCATCGTGTGGATCCTCAACACCTCCGCGGTCGTCGCGCTGCTCGCGGCCGGGCTGGGGATCGTCAACACCCTGCTGATGTCCGTGCAGGAGCGCACGCGCGAGATCGGGCTGATGAAGGCCATGGGCATGGGCGGCGGCAGGGTGTTCGGCCTGTTCTCGCTGGAGGCCGTGTTCATCGGCTTCCTCGGGGCCACCCTCGGTGCGGTCGCGGGCGTCACCGTGGGCTCCTTCGCCAGCCGGGCCCTCGCCGGGGGCCTGCTCGCCGGGCTGCCGGGGCTGTCCCTGTTCGCCTTCGAGGCGGGGAAGGTCCTGCTGATCGTCCTGTCCGTCATGGTGATCGCGTTCCTGGCCGGCACGATGCCCGCCGTCCGGGCGGCCCGAAAGGATCCCATCACCGCGCTGAGGCACGAGTGAGCACGACCGCCGGCACCGGACCGCCGCAGGAGATCCCGCCGGGACCTGCCGGCGGGCGCGCTCAGACGGCCTTGCCGGGGTTGAGGATGTCGTGCGGGTCGAGGACGGCCTTGATCCGGTGCTGCAGGTCCCGGGAGAGCTCGCCGACCTCGGCGGTGAACCAGTCCCGCTTGAGCAGGCCCACACCGTGCTCGCCGGTCAGGGTGCCGCCGAGGCTCTGGGCGAGCTCGAACATCCGGGCCAGGGCGGTCTTCGGGGCGCCCTCCGTGATGGACCCGTGCGGCCCGACCACGATGACGGGGTGCAGGTTGCCGTCGGCGGCGTGGGCGATCGTGCAGATCTCCACGCCCGTCTCCCGGGCGATCTGTTGGATGCCGGTGACGGCCTCGGCGAGCCGGTTGCGCGGCACGCCCACGTCCCCGATGGAGGGCCGGCCCAGCTTCTCCAGCGAGGGGATCGCGTCCCGGCGGGCCTGGAGCAGGGCCTCGGCCTGCAGGGGGTCGTCGGCGATCAGGATCGAGTCCGCGAAGGGCTCGACGGCCCGGAGCACCACGTCGCGCTCGATCCCGGCGCCGAAGCCGTCGGTCTGCGCGAGCAGGAAGGCCTCGCCGCGCCGGCGGTGGTCGGTGCCGGTGGCGAGGTCGATGGCGCCGAGGGTCGGGCCGTCGACGAGCTCGAGCACCGAGGGCGTGGCCCGGGCCGCCACCACGGCGGAGGCGGCCGCCGCCGCGGCGCCCACGTCCCGGAAGTAGGCGGCGAGGGTGGCCGTGGCCACCGGCGCCGGGCGCAGCCGCAGCGTCGCCTCGACGACGACGCCGAGGGTGCCCTCGGAGCCGATGAACAGCGCGTTCAGGTCGTAGCCGGTCACGGCCTTGAGGGTCCGGGTCCCGGTGACCAGCACCCGGCCGTCGGCGAGGACGACCTTCAGCCCGAGCACCGCCTCGCGCGTCACGCCGTACTTGGCGCAGCGCATGCCCCCGGCGTTGGTGGCGATGTTGCCGCGGAGCAGATGGCGGTGCTGGCGGGGTCCGGGGCGTAGAACAGGCCGTGTTCGGCCGCCGCCGCGTTGAGGTCGGCGTTGAGCACGCCCGGCTCCACGACCGCGGTCTGCTCCACCGGGTCGATGCCGAGGATCCGGTTCATCCGCTTCACGTCGAGGACGATCTCGCCGGCCCGCGCGGCGGCGCCGGCGGCGAGGCCCGTGCCGGCCCCGCGCGGGACGACGGGGATGCGGTGCTCGTGGGCCAGCCGGAGGGTCTCGACGACGTCCTGGACCGACTCGGCCCGGACGACGCCGTCCGGCAGCGTCGGCGGGACGTAGCCCGACCGGTCCGTGCGCACCCGCTCGAGCTCCGCGGGCTCCTGGGTGAAGCGGGGCAGCGCGGCCAGGACCTCGGACAGGCGGTGGGCGGGGCTGTTGCTGGTCATCGGTCGCCTCCTTGCGACGACGGGCGCCGCCGCCCGGTCCCGCGGGACGCGCCGGCCGGTCAGTGCGACCGTAGGCAGTGGTGTGCTCCGGAGCAACGACCCGGCTCAGATGTGGCGCCGTGTTGCAGCCGCTCCCCCGGCCGGGACCCGGGGGCCCCGCACGGCGCCGCCCCGCAGCAGCGCCACCGCCGCGGCCGTCAGCACCGCGCCCGCCAGGACCAGGCCCGGCGAGAGCCACCAGCTGATCTGCAGGAACGGCGGGACGAAGCCGAGCAGCACCGCGAGCGCCACGCGCGGCGCGGCGGGCGCCCGGCGCCCCGGCCCAAGCGCCGTCGGGGCGCGCTCGGCGCGCACCAGGGGCACGCTGAGCGCGGCGAGCACGGCGCCCGCCGCCACGCCCAGCGGGACCCGCCAGGCCCACCAGGCGGCCGAGCCGGGCTCCGGGTCGGGACCGCCGAGGAGGAACCACCCCGCCGCCACGGCCACGATCACCGGCAGGTGCCACAGGTAGACGGTCATGGCGCGGCCGCCCACGAGCAGGGCCACGAGCTGGGCCGGCCGGGCGCGCATCAGCCGCGCGAGCGCCGGCGCGGCCACCTGCAGCAGGCACGCCTGCGCCACCCCGAGCAGCACCATGCAGACGGTGGCGGGGTTGAGGTTGGTGAGCATGTCCGGGGCGTACCAGCCGGCACGCACGAGCAGGCCGAGCGCGAGGACGCACCCGGCCGCGACGGCCAGCAGCCACGGCACGGGACGGCGCGCGAACGCGCCGTCGGCGCGGAAGAAGCCCAGCTGCTGCACGAGGGGCCACACGAGGACGAGATTGGCCAGGCCCACCCAGGCCGCGCCGGTGGTGATCCGCAGGGCGTCCACGGCCACGACCCCCGCCAGCAGCACCAGCACGGTCCCCCGCGGCGCCCGGTCGTGCCACCGGGCCGCGAGGGGCAGCAGCGCCTGGCACGCGAGGTAGGCGGCGAGGAACCACAGGGGCATGCCCACGCCCTGGAGCACCATCACCAGCAGCTCCGGCGGGGCGCCGGCCACGAGGGCGGCCCCGCAGGCGAGCGCCAGCACGGTCCACAGGACCAGCGCGGGGCGCAGGAGGCGCAGCGCCCGGAGGCGGACCCAGCCGGGGCCGCCCCCGCCGCGGGCGGCGTGCCGGCGCCAGGACAGCACCGACGCGTGCCCGCCCACGACGAAGAACAGGGGCATCACCTGGAGCACCCAGGTGGCCCACCAGTACCAGGGCTGCCGGGTGGGGACCATGACGGTGGCGGGCTCCCCGGTCGCGGGGTCGGCCGTCACCGTGACCATGAGCAGGTGGATCAGGACCACGGCCAGGAGGCATCCGGTGCGGGCGGCGTCGACGGCGGGATCCCTTTCCGCGGGCGCCTCCGCGCCCCGGGCGGAGGCGCCGGCGAGGGCGGGCTCAGCCACGCCGTCGGGCGCCGGCCGCGCCCACGACCACGGCGAGGACCGGCAGCGCGGACGCCGCGAGCGCGAAGGCCACGAGGGCGAGCAGCACGAGGACGGCGTCGCCGGGCGTGACCGCGAGCATCCCGGGCCGCTGCCCGGCGCCGGCCAGCGTGCCCGCCGGCAGCGCCGCCTGGGGCACCAGGACGGCCGTGAGGGCCACGCCCGCCCACAGCACCACCGCGGGCGCTGCGGGGCCGCGGCGCCCGTCGAGGAACGCCCAGGCGACGGCGAGCAGCCCGGCGGCGAGCAGGCCCGCCGGGAACGCGTCGACGCCCGTCCCGCCCTGCGCCGCCCCGAGCCGGCCCACGAGGGCGGCCACGGCCACGCCGGTCAGCAGGACGGCTCCGGCCTGCAGCAGCAGCCACAGCCCGGTCCGCCCGGTGCCCGCGGGGTGTCGGTGCGCGGGGGGGACGGCGCCGCCCGCCGGGAGGTCTGCCGTCATGGTGGGTCTCCTCGCCGGGGCCGACAGTGCTGAGCGAAGCATAAGCACCCGGGCGCCGTTCGCAGGAGAGAACGCGGAGAGGACGACACGCCGCCGGGTCCTGCGGACGGGCGGAGGACCGGGCGGGCACGCGGCGCCGTGCGGTGGGCACCGGCCCGCCGCACGGCGCCGTCCCCCGGGTGGACGACAGCCCCTGCGCGATCAGGTAGTGTATTCCCTCGGCTCCTGCTGGAGCCACGAATGCGGCAGTAGCTCAGCTGGTAGAGCGCCACCTTGCCATGGTGGAGGTCGCGGGTTCGACTCCCGTCTGCCGCTCTTCCCGTCCCACCGGCAGCCTTCGTCCCGCGCCCGCCCGCGGCGGACACCCCGCCCGCACGGATCCCGGCCGCGCCCGCCACGGCCCCCGGGCCCCGCAGCGGCAGGACAGGTCGCAAGCGGTGATGGAAGGCTGGTGGCATGACGGCGAGCTACCGATACGACGTGGAGGTCCTGCACCTGCTCGTGTCCCCCGCGCACGCCTACTTCGGCCGCGCCCGGGACGGCGCGGCCGACGTCCCCAGCACGGACGCCGAGCGCGTCGAGCTGGTGGCGGGCAAGGGCATCGTCGGCGACCGGTTCTTCGGCAAGGCCGCGCACATGGACGCCGCGGTCACCCTGCTGGCGGTCGAGGCGCTCGAGGCCATGGCCGGGGACCTCGGCGCCGGGCCCTTCGACCCGCTGCTGCCGCGGCGCAACGTGGTCCTCCGCGGCGCGCAGCTGGCTCCGCTGCTGGGCGAGGAGTTCGCACTGGAGTCCCGCGGGGCTCTCGTGCGGCTGCGGGGCGGGCGGCCCGCCCACCCCTGCGCCTGGATGGACCGGGTGCTGGCCCCGGGTGCGCACGCCGCGATGCGCGGGCGGGGAGGCATCCGGTGCCGACCCCTGTCGGACGGGGCCCTGCACCGCGGGCCCGCCGTGCTGCACAGCCCGGTGCCGCTCGAACCGCAGCGCGCCGGTGCCGCCGTCCTGCGCCGGCCGGAACGGCTGCCGTAGCACCCACGGCGGCGACCGGAGTCACCCCGTCCCCCGACCACGCCCACGACCACGTCCCTGCGGGAATAGCGACCGTGCCTGCACGGTTGTCCGCTGGGCACGAACGCCACAGCGGCGTCCAGCGAAAGGAACCCAAGAACCCATGGCCACCGATTACGACGCCCCGCGCGTCACGCCGGAAGACCAGCCCGCCAACGAGTCGCTCGAGGCGATCCAGGCCCAGCGCAGCGCGATCACCCAGACCGCGGTGATCGACGCCGAGGACCTCGACACGGCCGAAGGCATCGACCTGCCCGGCGCCGACCTCTCGCACGAGGAGCTCACCGTCCAGGTCATCCCCGAGCAGGAGGACGAGTTCACCTGCGCCTCCTGCTTCCTGGTGCGCCACCGCAGCCAGCTGGCCCGCAACACCGACGGGCACAAGTACTGCAGCGACTGCGAGGCCTGACCCGCCCCGCTCCCCCGGGGAGCCGTCGTCCCCCGGCCGCAGGGGCCGGCGGTGGGGAAAACCGCAGCCGTAACAGGTGGAGAACGTCGCAGTCGGGAGCAGGCCGCCGACCGTAGCGTGAGTGCCATGAGCACACCGCACGACACCCGGCCCCTGCCGCCCGCCCCGTGGAACCGCTCCGGGAGCACGGGCGCCCCCGGCGACGACGCCCACCACCCCCCGGCCGACGCCGGGCCCGCCCACGGCCCTGCCACCGGCCCCGGCGCCACCGCCGCCGGCCCCGGCGCCCCCCGCAGCGGGTTCCGCGAGTGGGGGCCGTGGTCGCCCAGGACCCTGTTCTTCGGCTCGACCGACCTCGTGGTGGACGCCGCGCTCGGCACCCTGTGGCTGACCGCGCTGTTCTCCCTGCTCGCCGCGGCCATCGCCTCCCTGCCCGTCCTGGTGGGCGTGGTCCTGCTGGTGGCGGCGGTCTACGCGGTCCGCGGGATCGAGTGGATCGAGCGCCGCCGCACGCAGGCGGCGTTCGGTCTCCACCTGCCCGCCCCCCACCGGCGCCGCTCCCCGCGCCCCGACGGCTGGCGCCACCTGCACCAGCTGTGGCTGGACGTCTCCGACGGCGCGTTCTGGACCGGACTGCTGCACCTGGCCCTGACCACGGCCCTGGGCTGGGTCGCGGTCGGCGCGCTCGCCGGGACGGGCGCGGCCGTCGCCCTGGCCTTCGCCCCGCTGTACGCCGCCGAGAACAACCCCGTGTGGCCCTCCGAGGTGCTCGGCACCTGGCCCGCCTGGGCCGTGGTCCTCACGGGGATCACCCTGGCGCTGCTCGGCCTGCTGGTCGCCCTGCTGTGCACGGCCGCCCACCGGGGGCTGTCCCGCCTGCTGCTGCGCGTGGACGAGGCCTCCGAGCTGCGCCGCCGCGCCGCGGCCGCCGCCGCCGCCCGCGAGACCGCGGTGCGCGGCGCCCGCACGGAGCGCTCCCGGATCGAGCGGGACCTGCACGACGGCGTGCAGCCCCAGCTCGTGGCCGTGGCCATGAACCTGTCGATGGCCCAGCGGCGGATCGACGACGACCCCGCCGCCGCGAAGGAGCTCATCGGCGAGGCCCACGCCACGACCAAGGCAGCGATCACCGGGCTGCGCCGCCTCGCCCGCGGCTTCCACCCCGCCGTGCTGGAGGACCGGGGCCTCGACGCCGCCCTGTCCGCCGTCGCCGCCCAGTCCCCCGTCCCGGTGGCCGTGGACGTGCAGGTGCCGCGCCTGGCCCCGGAGACCGAGGCCGCGGTGTACTTCGCGGTGGCCGAGGGCCTCGGCAACGTGGTCAAGCACGCCGGGGCCTCCGCCGCCTCCGTCCGGGTGGTCCTCGAGCACGACGCCGCGACCGGCGCCCCGCGCGTGGTCGCCCGGATCGCCGACGACGGCCGCGGCGGCGCCGTCGTGGTCCCCGGGGGCGGGCTGTCCGGGATCGCCGACCGGATCCGCTCCGCCGGCGGGCGCTTCCTCCTCGACTCGCCCGCGGGCGGGCCCACCGAGCTGACCGTCGAGCTGCCCGTCGCCCCGGGGGGTGCGTTCTGATGCGCATCGTCATCGCCGAGGACGCCGTCCTGCTGCGCGCGGGCCTCGTGCGCCTGCTCACCGAGGCCGGCCACGACGTCGTCGCCGACGTCGACACCGCGGAGGGTCTCCTGAAGGCCGTCGAGCAGCACGGCCCGGACTTCGCGCTCGTGGACGTGCGGCTGCCGCCGACCTTCACGGACGAGGGCATCCGCGCCGCCGTGCTGCTGCGCTCCCAGCACCCCCGGATCGCGGTGCTCGTGCTCTCCCAGTACGTGGAGGAGCGCTACGCCTCCGAGCTCATCGCCTCCCGCCGGGACGGGCTGGGCTACCTGCTCAAGGACCGGGTGGCGGACGTCGACCAGTTCCTGGAGTCGGTGGAGACCGTGGGCGCCGGCGGCACCGTCCTGGACCCGGAGGTGGTCTCGCAGCTGCTGGTCCGCTCCCGCCACCGCCGCGACCTCGACCTGCTCTCCCCGCGCGAGCACGAAGTGCTCGGGCTGATGGCCCAGGGCCTGTCCAACGCCTCGATCGCCGCGAACCTGTTCCTCACCGAGTCCTCCGTGGAGAAGCACATCCGCTCCGTGTTCACCAAGCTCGGCCTCGCCCACGAGGACGGCGGCAACCGCCGCGTCCGCGCCGTCCTGCGCTACCTCGGCTATCCCGACCCCGGGCCCGGCCACCCGGCCGCGCCCCACCCGATGTCCCGACCGACCGACACGACCCAGGAGTTCCGGCCATGACGTACCTTTCTCCCGCCGACCCCCGGGCCGCCGCGCCCGGCCCCTCCCGGGACACGGTCGGCGCCGGTGAGCGCACCGCCTGGCTCGTCCCGACCGCCGTGCTCGGCGGCATCGGCGCCCTGCTGCTGCTGGGCGGCGGCGGGGCGGCGATGGCCGCGTCCCTGTCGGTCGAGCAGCGCACGATCGACGCGACCGTGGCCGAGGCCGTGGACACCGTCGTGGTCGACGGGCACTCGGCCGTGGTGGAGGTCGTCACGGCGGACGTCCCCGACCTGCGGGTGGAGGCCGTGTACGCCGGGATCGGCCTCGACCGCGCCCCGGAGCCCCGGGTGCAGGACGGCCGTCTCACGGTCGACGCCCTGCCCTCCGGCCGCTGGCCGGGAACGGGCACGGGGATGCAGGTGACGGTCACCGTCCCGGCCGGGGACGAGCCCGTGGACCTGCGGCTGAGCAGCGACGCCGGCACCCTGCGCGTGGACGGGGACTTCGGCGACGTCGGCGTCACGACCGACGCCGGAGTGGTCCAGGTGAGCGGCAGCGCCCGCAGCCTCTCGGCGGTCTCGCAGGTCGGCACCGTCCTCGCCGAGGACGTGCGGGTGCGCGAGGACCTGGACGTGCACACGGAGTTCGGCGCGACCGAGGTGGAGGTCCTCGGCGACGCCCCGCGACGGTCCTCCGTGACCACGCGCACCGGCGCCATCGAGGCGGCGCTGCCCGAGGCGAACTACTGGCGGCCCACGGTCGCCGGCGCCGACGACCGGGACCCCGAGGAGCTGACGACGGCCACGGTGTGCGCCGCGGCCCCGGCGGAGCGCCCGTGCCTGTACGTGTCCTCGGCCGTGGGTGCGGTGGAGCTCACCCAGGGCGACCGGAGCCCCGCTGCCGGCGGGGAGTAGACTGGCAGCGTTGTCCGGGTCGGGCGCGCCGGGAGGGGGGACGGTGCGCACAGCCTTCGAGGACGCCCGTGAACCCCCTCACCACCTCCCGCACCCCTCCCACGGTGGAGCAGCCCGCCGCTGACCGGCCCCTGGCCGGGCGGTCCCCGGCCGCCGCTCCCGGGACCGGGCATAGCGCCCGCCGCACGGCCCCGCCGTCCGGCGGGCGCTACGCCCGGCTCCCGCAGCTGGCCGGCCGCGGCTTCCTGCCGATCGCCTTCCTCGCCCGCCTGCCGCTGGCCATGATCACCGTGGGCGCCCTGACCCTGGCGACCGCCGTCACCGGCTCCTACGCCGCCGGCGGGCTCGCCGCGGGGGCCGTGGGGATCGGCTCCGCCCTGGGCGGCCCGCTGATGGGCCACCTCGCCGACCGGGCGGGTCAGCGCGCCGTGCTGCTGGCCTCGGCCGTCGTCCACGCCGTCGCCGTCGCCGTGCTGCTGGCGGCCGCGTACGTGCCCCTGGCCCCCGGCGGCCCGGCCGTGCCGGCCCTCGTGGGCGCCTGCCTGCTCGTCGGCGCCACCTGCCCGCAGGTGAGCCCGCTCGCCCGCGTGCGCTGGCGGGCCCTCACCGGCGGCCGGCGCGAGGAGCTGGACACCGCGCTGTCCTACGAGTCCACGGCGGACGAGCTGACCTTCGTCCTGGGCCCGGCCCTCGTGGGCCTGCTGGCCTCGCTCGTCACCCCCTGGGCGCCCTTCGTCCTCGCGGGGGTCCTGACGCTGACCATGGTGGCGCTGTTCGCCGTGCACCCGACACATCTCGCGGTGCCGGCCGCCTCCCGCGAGGCCCGGCGGCGCGCGGCCGTGCGCTCCACGGCGCGGGAGCGGGTGCTCGTGCTGCTGCCGGTGCTGGGCATGGTGGCCATGGGCACGTTCTTCGGCGCCGTCCAGAACGCGCTCAACGCCTTCGGGGGCGCCCTCGGCGCGCACAGCGCGGCCGGCCTGCTCTACGCCGTGCTGGGCATCAGCTCGGCGGCGGCGGCGCTGTCCGTCGCGTGGTGGCCCCAGCGCTTCCGGCCCGCCGCCCGCTGGGTGGCCGGCGCCGCCGCCATGGCCGCGCTGAGCCCGCTGCTCCTCCTGCCCGGCGGGCTCGTCCCGATGCTGGCCGTGCTGCTGGTCGTGGGCGTGCCCGTGGGCCCCACCATGGTCACCGTCTACACGATCGGCGGGGACGTGGCCCGCCCGGAGCGGCTGGGCACGGTGATGACGCTGCTCGCGAGCGGCGTGGTGCTCGGCACGGCCGTGGGCGCGACGCTGGCCGGCGTCCTCGCCGAGTCGGCCGGGCACCGGGGCGCGTTCGCGGTGGCCGCCGGCGCGGCGCTCGCGATGACGGCGATCAGCGGGGCGGCGGCCCTGCTGGTGCGCCGGGACCGGGGGCCCGCCCTAGACGAGCGGTGACCTCGTCCGGTGCTCGGGGTTGCCGAGGCCCTCCCGGCCGTCGAAGCTGTCGACGAGCTGGCGCAGCGCCTCGAGCGAGCTCACCGTCTCCGACCAGCCCGTGACCTCCCGGATCCGGGTGGTGTCCATGAGCGGGACGGCGTCGGCCAGATCGATCCACCCGGGATCGGTGGGCTGCAGCCGCAGCCGGTAGGTGATCGCCACGAGGGCCCGCACCAGGGCCGGCGGCACGGGCAGGATCCGCTTGGCGCCCAGCACCTGGGCCACGCCGTCGGGGCCGACCACGGGCTCGGCCGCCACGTTGAAGATCCCCCCGGCCCGCTGCTGGATGACCCGCCAGAACGCGTCCGCGACGTCGTCCGTGTGCAGGACCTGGAAGCGGAACCTCTCCGGGAAGGGCAGCACGGGCAGGCGCAGCCGGGCGATCAGCCGCCGGGGCACCAGCGAGCCGAAGAAGTAGTCCCTGATCTCGGGGGCGGCGTCCGCCTGGAACAGGAACCCCGGCCGCAGCCGGGTCACCAGGACCTCGGGGTGGGCGGCCTCGAAGCGGTCGAGGATCGTCTCCGCCTCGGCCTTCTGCACGTTGTAGTGGGAGGTCTCGACCCCGCCGACGGGCCAGGACTCGTCCACGGGCCGGTCCTTGGGGCCGCGGCTGTAGGCGCCGAGGGACGAGGGGTAGACGACGTGGGGCACCCCCGCGAGCACCACGGCGTCCAGCACGTGGACCAGGCCGTCGACGTTGGCGGCGTGCATCAGCGCGAAGTCCCGGTTGGGCCTGATCAGCCAGACCAGGTTCACCACCGCGTCCGCCCCGCGCAGGATCCCGGCCAGCTCCGCGGTCGACTCCCGCGCGGCGATGTCGACGGTGTGCCACTGCACGCCGTCGTAGGGCTCACCGTCCCGCTCGGGGCCCTCGCGGGAGACCCCCACGATCTGCGTGACCTCCGGGGCGGCGTGCAGCCGGCGCAGCAGGGCGGTGCCCACGTTGCCGGTGGCTCCCAGGACGACGATCTTCACGGTGCTCTCCTCCCGTCCGGGCGGACCGGGGCCTACTGGTCCTGGACCCGGTCGCTCTTGCCCTGCAGGCGGTCGATGTGCTTGGAGGCCTCGGCCTTGGTGAGGTCGGCGGGCAGCTCCTCCCCGGCCTCGCGGGCCAGGGTGTCCAGGTAGCTGCGCTGCGCCGCGGTCATCGGCTCGTCGCCGGTGGCCCACTCGTCGGGATCGCGGTCGAGGCCGCTGCCCGGCTCGGGGCTGGACGCGCCGATGGTCTCCTGCTGGTCGGGATCCGGCGTGCCGTTCGCGTTCTCGCTCATGCGCCCATGATAGTCATATCGCTTACGATCTCTCTCGTGTTGCGGCCGGGCCCCCGGTGCGCCTGCCGCGGACCGGGCCGAGTCAGTACGCTGAGGAACCAGGCCGCAGGTCCCCCCGGACCGGCGGGGAGCGCACCGGAGGAGAAGCAGATGAGCGAGCACCCGCAGCACAGCACCGACAGCGCCGGGGCCCCCGCGGCCGCCGCGGTCCAGGCCGACAAGCTCGAGGCCTACATGCTGGGGCACTACATGGGCGCCCTGTCCGGGGTGCGGCTGTTCGACGAGGCCCGCCGGACCTGGGCGGGGACCCCGTACGAGGGCCGGTTCGCCGCGTTCGTGGAGGACATCCAGAACGACATCGTGCACCTCGAGTCCATGCTCGACCGCCTCGGCTCCTCCCGCCGGAAGCTGGTCAAGGGCCTGGGGACGGTCACCGGCGTCGCGTCCCGGCTCAACCCGCTGAGCCGGATCCGGGAGCGCGCCGGGATCGCCGCGCACGGTGAGCTCGAGATGCTGCAGTCCCTGGTGGTCGCCAAGCGCAGCATGTGGGTCACCCTCCTGGAGCTGGTCCCCGCGGAGCCGCGCCTGGACGCCGGGGAACTGCGGAAGCTGGAGTCCGACGCCGCCGAGCAGTACGACCGGCTGCGGGCCATCGCCCGGGAGACGGCGCCCGGCCGGTTCCTCGCCGGGGGCTGAGCCCCGTGGCCGAGCCCCCGCGGAGGGCGGGCGGGCCCGACGACGACGCCGGAGCCGCCGCGGCGTGGGACGAGCTGCTGGCCGGCCGCGTCCCCCCGTCCCCCGCCCGGGGAGGGGAGCTCGCGGAGCGCTACGGCCCGCTCGTGGCCCACCGGGGACCGCTCGTCATCGCCCAGCTCGGCCAGAGCCTGGACGGGTTCATCGCCTCCCGCACCGGCCACGCCCAGTTCGTCACGGGGCCCGAGGACCGGGCGCACCTGCACCGCCTGCGCGCGCTGGTGGACGCCGTGGTCGTCGGGGCGGGCACCGTGACGGCGGACGACTGCCGCCTGACCGTCCGCGCCGTGCCGGGCCCCCACCCGGTGCGGGTGGTCCTGGACCCCACCGCGAGGACGCCGCCGGCGTCGGCGGTGCTCACCGACGGCGCCGCGCCGACGCTCTGGGTGGTGGGCGAGGACGCCACCGTGCCCGGGGAGCCCGCGCCGCACGTCGTCGTCGTCCGCGTTCCCGCCCCCGGGCGGCACCTGCTCCCCGGGGACGTGCTGGCGCAGCTGGCCGCGCGCGGGCTGGACCGGGTGCTCGTCGAGGGCGGCGGGCGGACCGTCTCCCGCTTCCTCGCGGACGGCGCGCTGCACCGGCTCTACCTGACCACCGCGCCCATGCTGATCGGCGACGGCGTCCCCGGGATCCGCTTCCGCGGCACCGACCACCTCTCCGGCGCCCTGCGGGGCCCGGTGCGCCGGTTCGTGCTGGGCGAGGACCTCTGCACCGAGCTCGTCCTCCGTCCCTGACCCGCCCCGCGCGGCGGCCCCGGGCACGGCACGGGGGCGGGCTACCCTCAAGCCACTCGTACAGACCCTCAGCACGGACCACCAGCACAAGGAGGACCGACGTGCGCATCGTCGTCGCCCCGGACAAGTTCAAGGGCTCCCTCGAGGCCCCCGATGTGGCCGCGAGCCTCGCCGCCGGGATCCGCTCGGCGGATCCGTCGGCCGAGGTGGTGGTCCTGCCGGTGGCCGACGGCGGGGAGGGCACCCTCGAGGCCGCCGTCGGCGCCGGGTTCACCGCGCACGCCGTCACCGTGACGGGTCCCGTGGGGGAGCCGCTCGGGGCGCAGTTCGCCCTGCGGGGCACCACCGCCGTGGTCGAGATGGCGCTGGCCTCCGGGCTGGCGGCCCTGCCGGTGGACGAGCACGGGCAGCCCGTCCTCGACGCCCCCGGCGCGACGAGCCGCGGCACGGGCGAGCTCGTGCGCGCGGCCCTCGACGCCGGGGCGACGCGCGTGGTCCTCGGTGTGGGGGGCAGCGCCTGCACCGACGGCGGGGCCGGGCTGCTGCAGGCCCTGGGAGCCCGCCTGCTCGACGCCGACGGCGAGGAGCTCGGCCGCGGCGGCGCCGCCCTGGCCCGCCTCGCGCGCGTGGACCTCACCGGCCTGGACCCGCGCCTGACCGGGACCGAGGTGGTGCTGGCCGCCGACGTCGACCACCCGCTGCTGGGCGAGCGGGGCGCCGCGGCGGTGTTCGGCCCCCAGAAGGGCGCCTCCCCCGAGCAGGTGCGGGAGCTCGACGCCGCGCTGACCGTCCTGCGGGACCGGCTCGCCGACGCCCTCGGCGGACGGGCCCGGGACGCGGCCGAGGCGGCCGGGGCCGGGGCCGCGGGCGGCGTCGGCTTCGCCGCGCTCGCGGTGCTGGGCGCGCGGCGCCGGCCCGGCGTGGAGGTCGTCCTGGAGTTCGTCGGCCTCGCCGAGCGCCTGACCGGGGCGGATCTCGTCATCACGGGCGAGGGCAGCCTCGACGAGCAGTCCCTCGGCGGCAAGACCCCGCTGGGCGTGCTCGGCACGGCCCGCTCCGCGGGCGTGCCCGCGGTGGCCGTGTGCGGGCGGACCACGCTGGAGCCGCGGCTCCTGCGGGAGGCGGGCTTCCTGCGGACCTACGCCCTGACCGACCTCGAGCCGGACCCCCGCACGTGCATGCGCGAGGCCGGGCGGCTGCTCGAGGACGTGGGGGCCCGGCTGGTCCGCGAGCTGCCCGGGCTGCTGGCCGGGCAGCACCCCGGCCCGCAGGCGGCGGACCGCGCCCCCGGCCCCACGGCGGCCGGCGACGGCGCCCGGCAGGGCACCGCGTGACGGACGCCGCGGGCGGGCTCCCCGGCGGCTGCCCGACCCGCAGGGCCACGCCGGCGAGGCCGTCGTCCCCTACCGGGGCGGGGCACTGTCCGGGACGGTGCGCCGCACGTTCCTGCGCGGGGCCCCGGTGGACTTCACGACGCCGCGGGGCCGGCTGATCCTCCGCGGCGAGAACCGGCGCGGCTCCCGTCGCGGCCGCCGGGCGGGGCGGGCCCCGGGCCGTGGGCTCCGGTGCCCGCCGTCGGCCGCCCCGTTCCCGCACGGCGCTGCGGGGGCACGGCCCCGGGATCCCCCGGGCGCAGCCACCGGGCCAGCAGCACCGCCCCGGGCAGCGCGGAGACCAGTGCGAGCAGGCCGTAGCCGAGGGAGATCGCGAAGCCGGTCTCCGCCGGCAGGCCGTGGGCGAGCGCGGCGAGGGTCGTGCTCCCCTCACGGGGGCCCCAGCCGCCCACGCCCAGCGGCACGGACATCCCCGCCAGGCCGAGGACCGTGGTGGCCCACAGCGCGCCGGGGGCCGCGTCCGGGGCGGTGCGGAGCCCCGCCACCAGGAACAGCCCCTGGTAGCACGCCCACGCGAGCACCGACAGGGCCCACACCGCCGCCCGGTCCCGGCCGGGGGCTCCGGCCGTGGCGCGCCACGCCACCGCCCCCACCGCCAGCGCTCCGACGGCGAGCGCCACCGCGAGCCACGCCCCGACGGCCAGGGCCGGGACCACGCCCACGGCGAGCAGGATCGAGGTGCCGGCGAGCCGCTCCCCGGCGACGGCGACGCCGGCCTCCGGCAGGGTGTCCCCGCCGCGGCGGCGGCGCAGCACGCGCACGGCGTCCCCGGCCACGCCCCCGGGCAGCAGGAGATTGACGAGCCCGGCGGCCCAGCACTCGCCCAGGGCTTCCCGGAAGGGGATCCGCACGCCGCGGGCCCGCGCCACGAGCCGCCACCGCTGGGCCTGGGCCGTGGTGGCCACGAGGCCCGCGGCGAGCGCGAGGACGACGGTGGCGGGGCTGAGCACCCCCAGGGCGCCGCCGAGGGCCCCGGGGCCCAGCGCCCGGAGCAGCGCGCCGAGCACGGCCAGTCCGGCCAGGGACCGGACGACGGCCCTCAGGAGCCGGCGGCCCGGGGGGCGCCGCGGCGGGCCGGCGGTGCTCGGCACGGGCGCCGCCTACCGGCCGCGCGCGGGTGCCGCCGGCTCCGGCGCGGCCCCGAGCCGCCGGCCCACCCACCGGGCGACGGGCCCGGGCTCCCACCGGCCCACGCCGTCGACGTGCGCCACGGGCACGGCGCCCCGCAGCGAGTTGGTGACGAACAGCTCGGTGGCGCCGGCGAGCCCGTCGAGGCCCACCGGGTGCTCGTGGACGGTGCGCCCCCCGGCGCGCAGGGCGTCGATCGTGCGGGCGCGCAGCACGCCGGGCAGGATCCGCCCGTCGGCCGGCGGGGTGAGCACGCCGTCGCCGGTGACCACGAAGACGTTGGCGCGGCCGGTCTCCAGCAGCTCCCCGTCCGCCTCGACGAGCAGCGGGTCGCAGCTCGGGGACCACAGCCCCGGCGCGGGCGCCCACTCGAGCGCCCGGCGGTCCACCCACTTGTGCCCGCCGAGGCCTCCGGGCAGCACGAGGGGCACCAGCCGCCAGGCCTGCGCGGGCGAGGGGGTCAGCGCGGCCGTCGTGAGCTCCGTGCGCACCGTCCCCCCGCCGGGGACCGCGGTGATCCGCAGCCGGTGGGGCCCGGACAGCGCGTCCGCGCGGGCCCGGACCTCCTCCGGCAGTCCGGCGGGCAGCGGGGCGCCGTAGCAGGCGAGGGTGCTGGCCTCCAGACGGGCCAGGTGCCGGGCGAGGTCGACCGGCACCCCGGAGCGGATGAGCAGGGTCGTGAAGACCCCCCGCCCCGGATCCGGCGGCGGCACCGGCACCACGGGCAGCCCGCGCGCGGAAGGCTGCGAGCGCTCCGCCCACTCCGCGGCCAGCGGCGCGTCGAACCGGGCGCCGACGGCGCGCAGCAGGGGCCGGGCCTTCACGAGGGTCTCGTGGGCCTCGTCGACCGGGTCGGAGTCGGCCACGATCCCGCCGCCCACCCCCAGCCGCACCCGGTCCCCCGCGAACTCGAACGTGCGGATCGCGACGTTCAGCGCCAGCCCCGACGGGCCCGCGTAGCCGATGGCCCCCGTGTAGACCTCCCGCGCGGCGGGCTCGAGGGCGTGGATGATCTCCATCGCCCGGATCTTGGGGGCCCCGGTGCACGAGCCCGGGGGGAAGCTCGCCCGGAGCAGGTCGGCGTCGTCGAGGCCGGGGCGCAGCCGCCCGTGGACGTCGGCCACCAGGTGGTGGACACCGGTGTGGGCCTCGACCCGGGGCGTGGCCGGGGCGCGCACGCTCCCCGGGACGCAGGTGCGCGAGAGGTCGTTGCGCATCAGGTCCACGATCATGACGTTCTCGGCCCGGTTCTTCGCCGAGGCGTGCAGCGCCGCCGGGTCGGAGCTGCCGGGAGCGGTGCCCTTGATGGGGGAGCTCAGCACCTCGTCCCCGGTCCGGCGCAGGTAGAGCTCCGGCGACAGGCTCGCGACCGCGCCGCCCGGCAGCCGCAGGAAGGCCGCGAACCGTGGCCTGAGCGTCTCGTGCCCGGCGCAGAACAGGTCCAGGGGGTCACCCTCGAAACCGGCCTCCAGGCCGCGGCACACGTTGGCCTGGAAGATGTCCCCGTCGCGGATGTGGCCCAGCGCGGCGGTGACGGCCGCGGCGTGCTGCGCCCCGGAGGCGTCCGCCGAGAACGGGCCGCACCGGTAGGGCTGCGCCCCGGCGGGCGCGGCCAGCGCCGCGGCGACGATCGCCGCGCTCTCGTCCACCCGCGCGGGGTCGGCGCCGGGCAGGGCCTCGAGGACCCACTCCCCGGTGCTCGCCCGGCGGCGCAGCGCGTGGTCGTAGTGGGCGAGGTGGTGGTCGGGCAGGCCACCGGCGTGCGGCGGGGGCGGCGGCAGGACCTCGAGGCTCCCGGCCAGCTGGTAGCCGAGGTAGCCGATCCAGCCGCCGCCGAACGCCTCGCCGGCCCCGGTGCGGATCCCGTCCCGGCCCGCCGCCCCCAGGGCCGCGAACGGGTCCTCGTCGGGGGCCAGCACCCGGGTGGGGCGGAAGGCGATCAGGGCGTCGCCGTGGTGCCAGTCGCCGAGCAGCGCCGCCAGCCCGGGCTGGTCCCGCAGCGCCTGCAGCATCCGCACCGGTGTCACGGCCGCCGGGGCGACCACCCGCGGGCGCTCGGTCGGGCAGTGGTTGTCCATCGTTCCAGTCTCCCCCATCCGCCGGGTCCCGGGGAGCGGATTGACCGCCCCGCCGCGGCCCGGCCAGGATGGAGCACCCGATCCGGAGGAGGACCCGATGCCCCTGGCCCGCCCCGCCGCCCCGCGGTCCTCGGCGCGCCGGGACGGGCTGGCCGCCGTGCTCGCCACGGCGGCGGCCGTCGTGCTCCTCGCCCTCCTCACCGGCGCGGGGGCTCCCGTGGCGGCGGCCTCCGCGGTGCTGGGGCTCGCCGTGACCGGCGCGGTGGTGCGCAGCACCGTCCGCCGCCGCGACGAGCCCTACGGCCCGGCCGACCGGGTGACCGTGGCCCGCTCCGTGCTCGTCGCCGTGGCCGCCGCCCTGCTGCCGCTGGGCCTGGCCCCCGGGCCGGCCCAGGACGCGCTCCGCCCGGCCGCCGCCTGGTGCTGGGGCCTGTTCGCCGTGGCGCTGCCGGCCTGGCTGCTCGACGCGCTGGACGGCCGCGTCGCCCGCCGCACCGGCACCGCCACGCGCGCCGGGGCGCGCTTCGACCAGGAGGTCGACGCCGCCCTGATCCTGGTCCTGTCGGTGGCCGTCGCCGCGCGGATCGGGCTGCCGGGAACCGCCTGGGTGCTGGTCATCGGCGCGCTGCGCTACCTGTTCCTGCTCGCCCTGCGGCTGCGCCCCGCCTGGCGCCGGCCCCTGCCGCCCAGCGGGTACCGCCGGACCACGGCGGGGATCCAGGGCGGGGTGCTGCTCGGCGCCCTGCTCCCCCTCGTCCCGCTGCCGCTCGCCGCCGGGGCCGTGGGGCTCGCCCTGGCCCTGCTGCTCGTCTCCTTCGGCCGCGACGTCGTGTGGCTCCGGCGGCGGGCGCGACCCTGAGGGAGGAGACGGAGCGGAGCAGGACGCCTAGCCCCGGCCCTGCCCCCGGGTCGCAGCCCGGGGCAGGGCCAGCAGGTCCGCGTGCCCCACCGTCGCCCGCAGCCTCCCCCGGGCGACGTCCACCAGGCGGGTGCGCAACCACGCATGGGCCTCCGGCGTGAGGTCGGGGCGGTGCTCCACGGCGGCGTCCGCGCGGTCGGCGAGGAACCGCTCCAGGAGGGGCCGGGCCCACGGCTGGTCGGCCACCCACCACGGGGTGGGCACCACGTCCACGGCCATCCCGCACTCCCGCAGCGCGGTGGACGCCAGCCCCACCGCCTCCGGCCCGGCGAGCGCGCCGCGCTGCTGGTGGTCGTCGAAGGCGCCCAGCACGGGGGCGTCGAAGTGGTGGGGCGGGTCGAGCACGACCTCGCCGTCGACGGTGAGCGCGAACAGGCCCGGGACGCCGGCGGCGCACAGCACGCGGGCCAGCTCCCGGATCTGCTCGTGGGAGAGCAGGTCCAGCAGCGCGGAGCACGTCACGAGCCGGCGGGCGGCCGGGTGCTCGGCGAGCACCCGCTCCAGTGCCTCCACCCCCGCGAGGACGGGCACGACGTCGGCCCCCTCCTCGCGCGCGACGGCCACCGCCCGGTCGAGCAGGTCGCGGTCGTGGTCCAGCAGCACCCAGCGCTGGGGGCCCGGCAGGAGCGGGGCCAGCCACGCCCGGTTGGCGCCCGTGCCGGCCCCGAGGTCGACGACGACGACGGGCTCGGCCTCTCCCGCCGCCCCGCCCGGCCCCACCGCCGGCGCGGACTCCGTCCAGTGCCGCACGAGCCGGTCGGTGAGGAACCGCGCGTCCTCGCGGGCCTCGGCGTCGGCGGGCGCGCGCAGGGCCAGCCAGTCGCCGGCCACGGGGCGCTGCGGTCCGGCCGTGTCGTTCGTGGTGCTGTCCATGGTCGTTCTCCTCCGGTCGTGGATCGGGTCAGGGGATGTCGGCGCCGAGGGCGGCGAGGACGTCGTGGGCGGTGTCCTGCCACGTGCGCAGGCTGCTCCGGCGGACGAGGGCATTCGCCCGCCGGCACGCGCGCAGGGCGGGGTCCGTGAGCCAGGCGCGCAGGGCCCGGGTCCAGGCGGCCGGATCGGCGTCGAGCACGGCGCCGGCGCGGGCCGTCGGCGCGGGGGCCGCACCGGGGACGCCGTCGAGGGCCTCGACCGCACCCGTCCCCGCCGGCACCAGCGCGGGGATCCCGTGGGCGAGGGCCTCGGTGACGACCATGCCGTAGGTCTCGGTGGCCGAGGGCAGCACGAGCAGGTCGGTGGCCGCCCACTGCTGCTCCAGGGCCGCGCCCGTGAGCGGGCCGGTCCGGCGCACGCGTGCGGGGTCGGGGAACGCCGCGACCGCCGCCTCCAGCGCCCGGGCGTAGCCGGCGGGACCGGGGGCGCCCACGAGGTCGAGCGACCACTCCAGGTGCACCAGCGGGGCGAGGGCCTCCAGCAGCAGCGCCTGGTTCTTGCGGGGGGTCAGCGACCCCACGCAGGACAGCCGCGGCGGCACCGACCCCTCCGCCACGGGGGCCCGGCGGGTGCCGGGCACCGCCACGGCCGCGTCCCGGGTCCCGTAGCGCTCCCGCAGGTCCCGGGCGGCCCAGCGGCTGGTCACGACCACCCCGGTCGCGGCCGCGAGCGCGGCGGCCTCCCGCCGTGCCAGCAGCCCGGACTCGGCGGGGTCCAGACCGGTCTCGGCCGGCAGCGGCAGGTGCACCAGGACGTGGACGGGCACCCCGGAGCGCACGGCGTCGGCGACCACGTCCGGCGCGGCGCAGCCCACGAGGCCGTCGAGCAGGACGGTGCGCCCCGGTGCGGGCCCGCCGAGGGCGGCGCGCAGCCGGTCCCGGGCGGCCGCGTCCGGACGGGGCCAGGCGCCGGCGACGGGCACCGTGCGGGCCGAACGGCCCAGGCCCCGCAGCGCTGCCACGAGCCGGAGGTCGTAGAGGGACCCGCCGGTCGGGCGCCCGTCGTCGGGCACCACGACCTCCAGGACCCCGCCGCCCCCCGCGCGCGCGCTCATCGGGCGGTGGCCGGCCCGCCGCGCTCGCTGAGCACGGGCAGCTCGAGGGTGTAGGAGGCCCAGGCGTCGGGGGTCTCGCGCAGGGTCACGGTGAGCCGCTCGAGCCCCGCGATCCCGGAGGCGCCGGCGGCCAGGCGCTCGGCGACGTGCTGGGCGAGGACCTCCGTGGTGGTCAGCCGCCCGGCGAAGTCGGGGTGCTCGTCGAGGTTGCGGTAGCGCAGCCCGGCGAGCACCCCGGAGAGCATCTCCGTGGCGGCGCCGATGTCCATGACCACGCCGTGCTCGTCCAGGACGGGCCGGGCCCAGGTGGTCTCGACCGCGTAGGTGGCCCCGTGCAGGTTCTGGGCCGGGCCGAAGAAGGGGTCCGGCAGGCTGTGGGCGATCATGATGTGGTCGCGGACGGTCAGCGTGAACACGGGGCTCCTCGGGTCTCGGGACGGGCTCGTCAGGCGTAGGTCACCACGTGGCACAGCGCGCCCGGGGGGCCCTCGGCGAGCCGGGCCATGGTCGCGGGCAGCTCCTCGAAGGACGAGGACCCGGTGAGCAGGGCGTCGAAGCGGGGGTCGCGCAGGGCGTCCAGCGCCGCGGCGCGGCGCTCGGCGGTGCTGCGGCGGGCGCGCCGGGCGGGGGCGACGACCCCCACCTGGCTGGCGCGGATCTGCAGGCGACGGGCGTGGAAGTCGGCGCCCAGGGGAACGGCGGGGTCGTCGTCGCCGTACCAGGACATCTCGATGAGCTCGCCCTCGTCCCCGAGCAGCTCGAGCCCCCGGGCGAGCCCCGCGGCGGTCGAGGAGGCGTGGACCACGACGTCGCACTCCCCCGCCGCGCCCTCCGGAAGCACGTGCTCCACGCCCAGGCGGCGGGCGAGCTCGGCGCGGACGGGCTGGGGGTCCACGAGCTCGAGGCGGGCGAGCGGGAACCGGGCCAGCAGCGCGGCGACGCAGGCCCCGATCATCCCGGCGCCCACCACGGCCACCCGGTCCCCGAAGCGGGGCGCGGCCTCCCACAGCGCGTTGACGGCGGTCTCGACCGGGCCGGCGAGCACGGCACGGTCGTCGGGCACGTCGTCGGGCACGGGCGTCACGGCGGAGGCGGGGACGACCCAGCGGTCCTGGTGGGGGTGCAGGCCGAACACGCGCCGGCCCACCAGCTCCTCGGGACCGTGCTCGACGACGCCCACGGCGAGGTAGCCGTACTTCACCGGGCCGGGGAACTCGCCCTCCTGGAAGGGGGCGCGCATCCGTTCGCGCACCCGCTCCGGGACGAGGCCGCGGTGCACCAGCGACTCCGTGCCGCGGCTGATCCCGGAGCGCAGGGTCCGGACCTCGACGTCGTCCGGGCCCGGCGCGGGCAGGGGCCCCGTGCGCAGCTCCCCCCGGCCGGGCGCCACCGTCCAGTAGGAGCGGCAGGCCCGGTCCCCCGCAGGCAGCTGGGCGGCGTCGGTCATGGTCCCATTGTGTCCATCCCGCCGCGCGATGGACAGACGCGGCGCGCCCGCGCGGACGGTCAGGCCCTCGGGCCGGGCGGCTCGTCGTGCAGCTCGGACAGGGCACGGCGCAGCTCGCCGTAGCGCCGGGTCCCGAGCCGCGCACGCCACTCGGCCTCCACCCCGGCCACCACGCCGGCGGCCACCGCCTGGGCCGCCCGTCCCCGCTCGGCGATGGTCACGAGCCGGGCCCGGGCGTCGGCCGGATCCGGGCGGCGCGCCACGTAGCCCTCCTGCTCCATGGCCTGCACGAGCACGCTGGCGGTCTGCTTGGTCACGCGGGCCTGCTCGGCGAGGTGGACCAGGCGGGTGCCGGACGGGCCGATGCGCTGGAAGATCCGCGCCTGGGCGAAGGAGAGGTCCGCGAAGCCGGCGGCGTGCAGCGCCGCCATGACGCGGTCCTCCATGTCCCGGTAGGGGTAGTAGAGCAGCAGCCCCGTGTTCGTCGCCGCGAGCGCGTCCGCCTCGTCCTGCATGCCACCCCTTGACGTCGAGCCGCCCACGGCCGGAGAATTTAGTCAGGAAAGCTGACTGCTTGGGGGAGACTACCATGGACCGCGACGCCGTCTGGAACGCCATCCAGCAGGAGCGGGCCGCACTGGCGGACCTGCTCGAGACCCTCACCCCCGAGGAGTGGGAGCACCCGACCCTGTGCCCCGGTTGGACCGTGCGCGACGTGGCCGCCCACGTCATCTCCTCCCCGCAGGTCGGGGTCGCCGACCTGATCGTGATCCTGTGGCGGGGCCGCGGGAACTTCGACCGGTCCATGTACCTCGACGCCCGGAGCCGGGGGCGGCAGCCGGTCGAGGCGATCGTCGCCGACTACCGCCGGCTGGAGGGCTCCCGGCGCCACCCGGTGACCACCAGCATCCGCGAGCCGCTCGTGGACGTCCTCGTGCACACCCAGGACATCGCCTTGCCCCTGGGCCGGCGCCACCCGATGCCGCCGGAGGCCGCGCGCACCGCCGCGGAGCGGGTCTGGTCCACGTCCTTCCCGTTCCGGGCCCGCCGGCGGCTGCGCGGCCTGAGCCTCGTGGCCACCGACGTCGACTGGCGCGTGGGCCGCGGCCCGGAGGTCCGCGGCCCCATGGAGGCCCTGCTCCTGCTGCTGACCGGCCGCACGGCCGCCCTCGGCCGGCTGGAGGGCCCGGGGACGTCCCGCCTGGCGTCCGGGGCCCCGCAGGGCGCCCCACCGCCCGCCCCGGGCCGCGCCGGGCACCCTTGACACCCCGCGGACACGGCGGGGACGCTGGTGGACAGCGGCGCACGCCGCGGCCCCCCTCTGCCCCGAGGTGCCCCATGGTCCACCGGATCCTCTTCCTGCACGGCGCGGGCCCCCAGCCCGCCGCGAACCCGCTGCTGCAGGCCGTACGCCGGCAGTGGCCGGACGCCGACCTGATCGCGCCCGCCCTGCCCAGACCGGAGGACCCCGATCCGGACCTGTGGCAGGAGGCGATCGGCCGGGTGATCCGCGCGATCCCGGACGAGCCCTGGGTGATCGTGGGCCACTCCCTGGGCGGCTCCGAGGCCCTGCGGTTCCTCTGCCACCGCATCCCGACGCTGCTGCAGCGGGTGGTCACCGTGGCCTCCCCCGCGTGGGACCCCGAGGACCCGGGGTGGAGCGAGCCCGGGTTCGCCCTGCCGCCCACGGCGGGCCGGACCCTCGCGGACCTGGAGATCGTGGTGGTCCACGCCGAGGACGACGACGTCGTCCCGCCCGAGCACGCCCGCAGGCTCGGCGAGCGCCTGCCGTCGGCGCACGTGGTGATGCTGCCGAGCGGCGGGCACCTGCCGACCGGGTGGACCGGCCGGGGGCTGATCTGCTGACCGCGAGGGGCCTGCGGGCCGGGCCGGGCACTCAGACCGGGGTCGGCAGGACGTTGTGGTTGAGCCGGAAGAGGTTCTGCGGGTCGTAGCGGTTCTTGAGCGCCACCAGGCGGTGGTGCTTCTCCCGCCCGTAGGCCCGGCGCGCGGCCTCCACCGGGTCGTGCGCGTCCTCGGCGCCCAGGAAGTTGACGTACTCGCCGTGCTCGGCGAAAGGCTGCATCCGGGCGTAGACCTGCCGGGCGAAGGCCGTGAGCCGCTCGTCCTCCCCGGGGTCGCGCCAGAAGCCGTAGACGTTGAGCCAGAACCGCGCGGAGCGGTTGGGGAAGGCCGTGGCCTCCTCGGGTACGCGCCCGAAGGCGCCCTCGAGGTGGTGGACGTCGATGCCGGTGCCCCGCCAGGTGATCCCGGACGCGAGCTCCACGAGGACGCCGACGACCTCCTCGTCCAGCCGGGAGAAGGACACGTTCTTCCAGTAGCCGCGCGAGCCCCGCGGGAAGACGCTGTCCATCGCGGACTGCCACACCGGCCACGGCGTGGGCCCCGCTTCCTCCGCGTCCGGCGGCGCCGCGGAGCGCAGCCGGTCGACGAGCGCCAGCCCGGCCCTGTGGTCCTCGGAGATCCACGCGAAGCCCACCGTCATCCACGGATCGTCCCCCATCCCGAACTCGGGCGGCAGGACCATGAACGTGACGATGGGAGTCATCTCGTCCGGCAGCGCGTGGGCCCATCCGGCGAACGCGCTCAGGGCGCTCTCCCAGCGGGGACGGCGGTAGAAGAGGTTGCCGGCGAGCACCAGGGACGGCAGCCGGCGGGCGCGGAAGGTGAAGGAGGAGACCACGCCGAAGTTACCCCCGCCGCCGCGCAGCCCCCAGAACAGCTCGGCGTTCTCCTCCTCGCTCGCGTGCAGGTGGTCGCACGCGGCGGTGACCACGTCGGCGGAGTCGAGGTTGTCGAGGGTCAGCCCGTCGCTGCGGGTCATCCAGCCGATGCCTCCGCCCAGGGCGAGTCCCGCGACGCCCGTCGCGCTGACCACACCCGACGGGACGGCGAGCCCGTGGCGGGTGGTGGCGCGGTCGAGGTCCGCGAGGGTGGCGCCCGGCTCGACGCTGACGAGCTGGTTCGCCGGGTCGACGACGACCCCCCGCAGCTCGCCCAGGTCCAGGACGAGCCCGTCCTCGACGGTGCCGTGACCGGCGATGTTGTGCCCGCCGCCGCGCACCGCCAGCGGCAGGCCCGTGCGCTGCGCGGCGGCCAGGACGAGGTCGATGTCGCGAATGCTCCCGGCGCGCGCGACGGCCACCGGGTGGACGTCGATCATGCCGTTCCAGACCCGGCGGGCCTCGTCGTAGCCGGCGTCCCCGCGCTCGACGAGCCTCCCGGTCATGCGCTCCCGCAGCTCCTCCAACGCCCGGGCGGTCATGGCGCCCGGCCCGTCATGGTCCGTGGTGCTCATGGTCCTCGCCCCCGCGCGGATGAACCTACAGGTCAAAGCCTGATTCTAGTCCTCCCGCCCCACGGCGGCAGGTGGCCCCGGGGTCACGCCTGCGTAACTCCGGGGACCGGTTCACCCGGCCGGCGCGGGGGACGTCGATTCCGGGGCCGGAGCGGCCGGAGCCGTCGCCCCCGGGGCCGTCGTCCCCGGGGCCGGTTCCTGCTCGTCCGGCACACCGTTGCCGTCGGCGTCCGGGTCCTGGGCGTTCAGCAGGCCGTCGCCGTCCCGGTCCTCGTCCTGGGCGTTGGGGATCTTGTCCCCGTCGAGGTCGTCGTCCTCGACGTTGGGGATCCCGTCACCGTCCAGGTCCGGATCCTTGACATCGAGGATGCCGTCCTTGTCGGTGTCGCGCGTGGCGTCCGGCGTCGGCACCACCGGCTTCGGCGTCGGCACGGGCTCCGGCTTCGGCGTCGGCTCCGGCTTCGGCACGGGGTCCGGCTTCGGCGTCGGCTCCGGCTTGGGCGTCGGCACGGGCTCCGGCTCCGGCTTCGGCGTCGGCACGGGGTCCGGCTTCGGCGGCGGCACCACCACCGGCTTGGGCGTCGGCACGGGCTCCGGCACCACCACCGGCTCCGGCTTCGGCTTGGCGGCAGGCTTTTCGACCTGCTCGGCGGCTTTCTCCTTCGCCTTCTTCTCCGCTGCCTTCTGCTCTGCGGCCTTCTGCTCTGCGGCCTTCTTGGCCTGTGCTGCCTTCTGCTCGGCCGTCTTCTTGGCCTCCGCGGCCTTCTGCTCTGCGGCTTTCTTCTCTGCGGCCTTCTTCTCTGCGGCCTTCTTGGCCTGTGCAGCCTTCTGCTCGGCCGCCTTCTTCTCCGCGACCTCCTCTTCGGCCGTCTTCTGCTCGGCGGTCTCCTGCTCGGGGACCTCGAGCGAGTACTTGCTGCGGGAGGCGGGGATGACGCGCGTGCCGTCGATCCAGTCGAAGGACTGCGGGTCCACGGCCTTGCCGTTGATCCAGGTCTCGAAGTGCAGGTGCGGGCCGGTCACCCGGATCCCGGTCTGCCCCACGGACCCGAGCTGCTCGGAGGCGGCCAGCCGGTCTCCCACCTGCACCCGGACGTCGTCGAGGTGGTTGTAGGTGGTCTTCAGGCCGTCCGCGTGGACGACCTCCACCCGGTTGCCACCCCACACGTCCCAGAACACGGCCGTCACCACGCCGTCGAGAGCGGCGACGACCGGGAGCCCCTGGGCCGCGGAGACGTCGGTGCCGTTGTGGAACTCCCGCCCGCCGCGGTCGGGCGCGATCCGCCAGCCGAAGTCGCCCCCGGACAGGACGACCCCCGGGCTGGTCGGGGCGATCAGGGTGTTGACGGGCAGCTCGCCCACGTGCAGTGTCGGGGCACGACGGCCCGGACGGACGGTCGAGGCCTGCCCGCGGTCGGCGCCGTCACCACGGCCCAGCCCCTGCCGCCACGACCCGTCACCGGCGGCTCCGTCACGGACGGGGGACGGGGAGCGGCCGTCCCGCAGCGGAGCGGACGGCGGGCTCACCGGGTCCGGCCCGGCCGCGAGCAGGCTCGGTCCGGCGCCCGGCCGCTCCCCGGAGGTCACCGGGGACCCGAAGGCCGAGCCCTGGCCGGCCCCCGTCCCGGTCTGCGCCCCGGGTTCCATGCCGGAGCTCACGACCACGCTCAGGGCCACGAGAGCCGAGAAAGCGGAGAGGGCGACCACCGGCGAGGAGGCGCGGCGGCGCAGGTCGGGTCCGGATGGGCGGCGCGTGAAGTCGCGGGGCATGGCGGCATTTCCCCCAGGGAGGCGCGAGGTGCGACGGAAAGGGCGAGCAGGAGTTCGAGATGCTGGCGTCCAGCGTGCCCAGCTTAAGCGAACGCCGCATGTCGGCCGAGGAAACGTCCGTCCCCACTTCGGCGCGATGTCACATGATGACTCAATGCAGATTCAACGAAGGTGGGCGCGCGAGCGGCCGGACCACGGGGCCTGCACCGGGGCGGCCGGCACCCCGGCCACCGGGGCAGGATCAGTACGGCCCGGACCACCCGTCCTCGACCAGCCCCCGGGCGTAGGCGGCCTGGCCGACGTGCTGGGCGGCGTCGTCGACCGTGCTCACCAGCCGCACCCCCCGGGTGACGGGCGGGTCCCAGCTCCGGTCCACCACGTCGTCGAGCTGGGCGGCGGTGAGCCCGTGCACGTACGCCACGACGTGGTCGACCACGGCGTCGAGGTAGCCGCGCAGCAGCTCCGGGGAGCTGACGCGGATCCTCGCCACGTCCTCGGGCCCGTCGCCGAAGCCCGTGGGCGAGCCGGGGACGTCGAGGCCGAAACGGGCGCTCCAGCCCTGCGCGGTCCACACCTCCGGCGTGCCGGCGAGGGCGGCGACCTGGGCGTCCTGCTGGCGGGCCGCGTGCCACACGAGCCACGCGATGGAGTTGGCGGTCCCGCCCGGCATGGCGTGCAGCACCTCCGGGCGGATCCCGTCGAGGACGTGCGCCGCCACCTGGGACGGACGCCGGGCGGCGTCCTCGAACAGCTCCTGCGGGGTCATCGTGGTCGCTCCTCCGGGATCGCCGGGGCCGGGTGCCCCTCCCCCGCCGAGCCTACGTCCGGACGGGCGGCGGTGCGCCGGTCAGCGCGGAGCCGTCCGCAGCACGCGGGCGACCGTGAGCGCCGCCACCACCACGAGGCCCGTCATCACGACGGCCGTCCAGTGCATGCCCGCCGTGAACGCCGCGAACGCGGCCTCCTGCACGGCCGGGCCGAGCGCGCCGGCACCGTCCGCGACCTCGACGGCCGCGCCGAGCGTCTCGTGCGCGGCGGCCGCCGCCCCCGGGTCCAGGGCCGCCGGCAGCTCGAGGTGGCGCTGGTAGAAGGCCGTCAGCAGCCCGCCCAGGACGGCGGTGCCCAACACGGCCCCCACCTCGTAGCCGGTCTCTGAGATCGCCGACGCCGCACCCGCCTTCCGGGGCGGCGCCGCGGCGAGGATCAGGTCGTTGGAGAGGGTCTCGGCGAGCCCGATGCCGGCGCCGACCAGGCAGAACCCCCCGAGGACCACCAGGGGCCCCGCGGCGGGGTCCGCGAGGGCGACCACGAGGAACCCGGTGGCCGAGACGGCCATCCCGGCCACGATGACGGTCCGCGCCGCCAGCCGGCGCACCGCCCGCACGGCCGCGAACCCGGAGAGCACGGTCAGGGCCAGGCCCGGGACCATGGTCAGCCCCGCGGTCATGGGGTCGAGGCCCACCACGAGCTGGAGGTACTGGGTGAGCATGAACAGGAAGCCCATCAGCCCCACGTTGCCCAGCACGTTGACCGTCACGCCGCCGGTGAAGCCGGGGTGGCGGAAGAGGCCGAGGTCCAGCATCGGGTGCTCGAGCACGGCCTGCCGGCGCGCGAACAGCACGCCGAAGAGCACGCCGAAGGCCGTGCTGAGCAGGCCGTCGAAGAGCTCCCCGGAGGCGGTGAGCGCCTTGATCCCGTAGACGACCGGGGCCATGGCGAGCATGGCGAGCACCACGGAGGGCACGTCCACGGGCCCGGGCCGGGGGTCGCGGGACTCCGGGACCAGCAGGGGGCCCAGCACCAGCAGCGGGACGAGCACGGGCACGGCCATGAGGAAGACCGAGCCCCACCAGAAGTGGTTGAGCAGGAAGCCGCCGACGATCGGGCCGAGGGCCGCCCCGCCGCTGAAGCCGCCGGCCCAGACCGCGATCGCGATCCGGCGCTGGCGCGGGTCGAGGAAGATGTTGCGCAGCAGGGACAGGGTGGCGGGCATCAGCATCGCCCCGAAGAAGCCCATGGCGGCGCGCCCGGCCACGAGCAGCTCGGCGGTGGGCGCGAAGGCCGACGTGGCCGAGACGGCCGCGAAGCCGGTGCCGCCGATCAGCAGCAGCCGCCGCCGGCCGATGCGGTCGCCCAGGCTGCCCATGGGGATCAGCAGGCCCGCCAGCACGAGGGCGTAGACGTCCACGATCCACAGCAGCTGCGTGCCCGTGGGGTGCAGGGCCCGGGAGACGGACGGCAGGGCGAAGCTCAGGGCCGTGTTGTCGACCGACACGAGCAGGACGGGGAGCATCAGGACCGCGAGCGCGGCCCACTCCCGCGCACCGGCCGTGGGACGGGACGTCAGCAGAGTGGTCATGGTTCACCTCCGGGAGAACGTGGGGGACGGTCGGCCTCGATAACTGTACCGTCTAGACGGTACAGTTATCGGTCGCCTGGCACAATGGGGCAGCAGTCCGAACCAGGGAGGTCTTCCTCACATGCCGCGCCGACCCGTGGCCCGGGACAAGCTCCTGGCCGCCTTCGAGCAGATCGTCCTCGACGACGGCGAGCGCGCCGCCACCCTCGACGCCGTGGCCGCGGCCGCGGGGGTGTCCAAGGGCGGGCTGCTCTACCACTTCCCCCACCGCCAGTCGCTGGTGGACGCGACCCTGCAGCGCCTCGAGGAGCTCATGCACCAGGACCTCGAGGCGATGGCCGCCGCGCAGGACGGCGCGGCGCGGTACTTCCTCACCACGTCCCTGTTCGAGGACAGCGAGCTGGACCGGGCCCTCATCGTGGCGTCCCGGCTGGTCCAGTCCGGCGACGAGAACGCCCGGACGGCCCTGAAGCGCCTCGAGGAGGCGTGGTACGAGCTGATCCTCGCGGACGTGGGCGACGCCGTGGTCGCCACCGCGGTGCAGCAGATGGGCGACGGGCTCTACCACAACGCGTCGATCGGGCTGCTGCCCGACGGCTCGCCGGAGCGCCACGCGATCCTGACGTCCCTGCTGGCGGTCGTGGACCGGCTCAGCCCCCGGTCATGAGCGCGCCGCGGCGGCGGCCGTGCGCAGCGCGACGAGGATCCGCCGCCGGGTCTCCTCGCGGCGGTGGCCGTTGCGCAGCGACGGGTGCGGCACGCCCAGCACGGGCAGCAGCCGCGGCGGCTCCTCGACGGTGAGCAGGCGCATCATCCCGGTCAGGGCGGGGGCCCCGACGGTCACGACGACGCGCAGCTGCGGCAGCGCCCCGACCAGCGCCCGCAGGGCCGGCCCGGCCTCGACGAGGTCGTCCGTCCTCGGCGGCCGGTGCCGGCCCCCGGCGTCGCGCAGGGCCCACGGCACCACGTTCCAGCGCAGGTAGTCCCCGCGCGCGAGGCCGGAGGCCTCCCGCAGCTGCCGGAAGGCCCGGGCCGTGGGGTCGGCGTTGTCCTCGGAGCTGAAGCCGAGGTCACCGGCCGCGACGGTGGCGGGCCCGGGCGCCTCCATGAGCACGAGCACGCGGGCCGCGGTGCCGCCGCCGTCGGGGTCGATCCACGGCACGAACCGGTGCTCCGCCCGCCACGAGCGGACCAGGGCGTTGAGCGGGGCCACGTGCGCCTCGTCCACGCGGGCGCGCTTGTCGGCCGGGGAGCCCACCGGGTCGGTCGTCGGCAGGCTCACCGGGACGGTCCCCCGCGCCCCCGGTCCCACGGAGCCCGCGGTGGCGTCCGGACGTGCTCGGGACGCAGGCCCAGGCCGATGAACCGGCCGGTCAGGTGCGGCAGGAACGGCAGCGCGCGCACCAGCCCGAGCGGCACCGGAGGCTTCGGCCGGCCCCCGGACCGGGGCGGGACGAGCCGGCGCGCCAGCACCAGCTGGAACAGCTGGGTGACCCGCGCGGGCCAGGCCCGTCGGCGCTGCACGCGGGCGAGGTCCCGGTCCCGGACCTCGCCGCGCAGCAGCCGCGGCCCCAGCTCGTTCGCGGCCGCGACCGCGTCCTGGATCGCGAGGTTGATCCCCACCCCGCCGGCCGGGGACATCGCGTGGGCCGCGTCGCCCAGGAACAGCAGCCCCGGCCGCCACCAGCGGCGCAGCCGGTCCACGCGCACGCGCAGCAGCTTCACCTGCTCCCAGTCCTCGATCGCCGTGAGCCCCTCGGCGAGGGGCGGCGCCACCCCGCGCACCCGGGCGCGGAAGGCCTCCAGCCCCCCGGTCCGCAGCTGCTCGTACTGCCCCGCCGGGATGATCAGGGCGGCCTGCCAGTAGTCCGGCCGGGGCAGCACGACCACGGCACCGTCGCCCGCGTTGAACAGGGGCATCTGCTGCCCCGGCTCCCGGGGCACCCGGAACCACAGGACGTCGATCCGCGAGCGCGAGGCCACGGGCGCCAGGCCTGCGGCCTCCCGCAGCACGGAGTCCCGCCCGTCCGTGGCCAGGACCAGGTCCGCCCGCACGTGCACGGGCGTCCCGGCGCCGTCGTGCGCGACGACGCCGGCGCACCGCCCGTCCTCGACGAGCAGGCCGTCGACCGGGGTGGAGCGCAGCAGCCGGAACGCGGGCAGCTCCGCGCCGCGGTCGGCGAGGAAGTCCAGGAAGTCCCACTGGGGCATGAACGCGATGAAGGGGCACCGCACGGGGAGGCGGTCGAAGCGGCCGACGACGATCTCGCCCCCGTCGCCGGTGACGGAGATGGTCGCCCGCTCGACGCGCGTGTGCGGCAGCCGCAGGAACTCGTCGAGCCAGCCCAGCTCGGCCATGAGCTCGGTCGTGGAGGGGTGGATCGTGTCGCCGCGGAAGTCGCGCAGGAAGTCCGCGTGCTTCTCGAGCACGACCACGTCCACGCCCTGCCGGGCGAGCAGCACCCCGGCCATCAGCCCGGCGGGGCCGCCGCCCACGACGCAGCACGTGGTGGTGAGGACCGTCGGATCCACCATGAGAGCCTCCCGCCTGTGCCGGACGGACCGGTCGCCTGTGCCGACGATCGCACCACGACCCCTGGCAGATCAAGAGCCACGAGGGGCTAGACTCACCGGCAGTGGCACGGGGTGCCCGCACCGGGGTTCGGCGGCGGGCTGAGAACAGACCCGTCGAACCTGATCCAGTCAGCACTGGCGGAGGGATGTCACGCGGTGGAGGTCCGTCGTCGCGTTCGCCCCCGCCCCGTTCAAGGGAACGCCCATGCGAATCGCAGAGCAGATCGTCCTGGTCACCGGCGGCGGCCGCGGCCTCGGCCGCCGCATCGTCCAGGCCTTCGCGGCCGAGGGCGCGAAGGTGGTGATCAACCACCGGACGAGCGGGGCGGCCGCGCAGGAGCTCGCGGACCGGCTGACCTCCGAGCGGGCCGTGGCGCTGCCCGCCGACGTCACCGATCCCGGGCAGGTCTCCGCCATGCTCGAGCGCGCCCGGGACCACTTCGGCGCCCCGGTCACGACCGTGGTCAACAACGCGCTGGCGGACTTCTCCTTCAACGGCGACGCCCGGTCGGGCGCCGCGCAGATCGGCTGGGACGAGTTCGCCGCCCAGTTCTCCGGCAGCGTCCGGGGGCCCTCAACACGACGCAGGCGGTCCTGCCGGGGATGCAGGAGCAGGGCTCCGGGCGGATCGTCAACGTCGGCACCAACCTGTTCCAGAATCCGGTGGTGCCCTACCACGACTACACGGCGGCCAAGGCGGCGCTGCTCTCGCTGACCCGGACCCTGGCCAAGGACCTGGGCCGGCACGGCGTCACGGTGAACATGGTCTCCGGCGGGCTGCTGCGCACCACGGACGCCAGCGCGGCCACCCCCGAGGAGGTCTTCGACCTCATCGCCTCCTCCACCCCGCTGGGCCGCGTCACCACCCCGGAGGAGTTCGCCGACGCCGTCCTGTTCTTCGCGTCGCCCTGGGCGCGCTCGGTCACCGGGCAGAACCTGGTGGTCGACGGCGGACTGGTCATGGGGTGAGCCGGGCCCTCGTGCGCACCGATCGGCAGCTGCACCTCAACGCCTTCCTCTTCGGCGCCGGCCACCACGGCGCGGCGTGGCGGCGCCCCGGCTCCCCCGTGGAGCAGCTCGGGGACATCTCCTACTACGAACGCCTGGCCCGGACGGCCGAGCGCGGCCTCTTCGACGCCGTGTTCTTCGCCGACGGGCACAGTGCCGGTGACGTCGCCTCGGGGCCCCGCTGGTTCCTCGAGCCGCTGACCGCCCTGTCCGCCATGGCTCGCGCCACCGAGCGGATCGGGCTGGTCTGCACCGTCTCGACCACGTTCTCCACCCCGTTCCACGCCGCGCGGATGCTGGCCTCCCTCGACCACATCAGCGGGGGACGGGCGGGGTGGAACGTGGTGACCTCCATGTTCGACGAGGAGGCCCGCAACCACGGCTGGGCGGCCATGCCGCCGCGGGAGCAGCGCTACGAGCGGGCGCAGGAGTTCGTCGAGGTCGCCCAGCGGCTGTGGGACTCGTGGGCCGACGACGCCCTGGTCGCCGACCGGGACGGCGTCTACGCCGACCCGGCGCTGCTGCACCGCCTCGACCACGCCGGCGAGCACTTCCGGGTGGACGGGCCGCTGACCGTGCCCCGTCCCCCGCAGGGCAGGCCGGTGCTGTTCCAGGCCGGCGCGTCGGGCCCCGGGCGCGAGCTGGCCGCCCGGCACGCGGAGGCGGTCTACGCGGTGGCCTGCGACCTCTCCGCCGGCCAGGAGTACTACGCCGGCCTCAAGGCCCGCATCGCCGCGGCGGGACGGGACCCGCACACCGTGGCGGTCATGCCCGGGCTGGTCGCCTACGTGGGGTCCACGGAGGAGGAGGCGCGGGCCCAGCAGGCCGCCGTGGACGCGCTGCTGCCCACCGAGCAGTCACTGGCCCAGCTGGGCACGTTCGTCCAGCAGGACTGCAGCGGGTGGGAGCTCGACGCCCCGGTGCCGGTGCTGCCGTCACCGGAGGAGTTCACCGGCCCCCAGGGCCGGTACGCCACGATCCTGCGGATCGTCGAGGTCGAGCGGCCCACGGTGCGCCAGCTCCTCGGCAGGCTCGCCGCCGGCGGCGGCCACTGGACCGTGGCCGGCACCCCGGAGGGCATCGCGGACCGGATCGAGCGGTGGTTCCGCGCGGGAGCCGCCGACGGGTTCAACCTCATGCCCCCGCTGCTGCCGGACTCCCTGGAGGGCTTCGTCGACCACGTCGTCCCGGAGCTCCAGCGGCGCGGCCTCTTCCGCACCTGCTACGACGCCGCCACCCTGCGCGGGCACCTCGGGCTCGCCCGGCCGGGCGCGGGGGCCCGGGCCCGGCGGCCTCAGGCCTCCCCGGGCGTGCCCCGCACCAGCAGCCCCTCGTGCTCCTCGACGAGCTTGAGGGAGAGCTCCTTGTAGCCCACGGCCTCGAAGAGGACGGTGATCCGGTCCGGCTCGGCGCCCATCACGATCCCGGGCCCCCACTCGCGGTGCGAGACCGGGGTCTGGATCTCCCAGCCGTGGGGCGTGGCCGCCTGCCGCTGCTCGGCCTCGGCCGCGGAGCCCGCCTGGTCGCACCGGTCGCAGTTGCCGCACCAGCCGTCGGTCTCCTCGCCGAAGTAGTTGAGCAGCCAGTCCCGGCGGCACCCGTCCGTCTCGGCGTAGCCGCGCATCATCTCGATCCGCGACCTGTCGATCCGGTGCTGGCTCTCCGCCTCCGCGAGCGCGGCGGCCACGGCCTCCGCGGGCGTGGCCCCCTCGACGGCGCGGTAGCCCTCGCGCCGGGCCACGATGCCGCCGCTGTGCTCGAGCAGGTGCAGGGCCCGGGCCTGGGCGCGCGGGCCGAGCCCCGTGCGCGCGCGCAGCTCGCGGGCCCGCACGGGCCCCGCCTCGCGGACCGCCCGGAAGACCTGCTCCACGTCGCCCTCCTCGGGGGAGGCGCCGGCGAAGTACTGCTGCAGGCCCAGGTCCTCGGAGCGGTAGTGCAGCACGGCGAGGGCGGGCTGCCCGTCGCGGCCCGCGCGGCCGATCTCCTGGTAGTAGCTGTCCAGGGAGTCGGTGATGTCCGCGTGGACCACGAACCGCACGTCCGGCTTGTCGATGCCCATCCCGAACGCCGTGGTGGCCACCACCACGTCGAGCTCGCCGTCCAGGAAGCGGGCGTGGACGTCCTCCCGCTCGGACTGCTTCCGGCCCGCGTGGTAGGCCGCCGCGCGCAGCCCGCGCCCGGCCAGCTCGTCGGCGTAGGCCTCCGTCTCCTTCCGGGTCGCCACGTAGACCAGCCCGGGTCCGCCCAGGCCCGCGACCTCGTGGAGGACGGCCCGCCGCTTGTCGGCGGCCTCGTGGTGGCGCACCACCCGCAGCTCGATGTTGGGCCGGTCGAAGCTCTGCACGATCACCAGGGGCTCTCGCATCCCCAGCCGGTCGAGGATCTCGGCGCGGGTGTGCGGGGACGCCGTGGCGGTCAGCGCCACCACCGGCGGGTGGCCCAGCCGCTCGACGGTCTCGCTGAGCACGAGGTAGTCGGGGCGGAAGTCGTGGCCCCAGGAGGAGATGCAGTGCGCCTCGTCCACCACGAACAGGGAGGGCGGGTGCGCCGCCAGCCGCTCGACGGTCTCCTCGCGGGCCAGCTGCTCGGGGGCGAGGAAGAGGAACTTCGCCTGCCCGCTCTCGAGGGCCTCCCACGCCGCGCGCTCGCGGCGGGCGCCGACCCGCGAGTTGACGGCGAAGGCCCGCTCGGTGCCGAGGTCGGCGTTGATCGCCTCCACCTGGTCGTGCTGGAGGGCGATCAGCGGGGACACGACCACCGCGGTCCCCGGCAGGACCGTGCCGGGGACCTGGTAGATCGCGGACTTGCCGTGGCCGGTGGGCATCACCGCCAGCACGTCCCGGCCGGCGGCCGCCGCCTCCATGGCCTCGAGCTGCCCCTCCCGGAACTCCTCGATGCCGAAGGAGGCCGCGGCCGCCTCCCGCAGCCGCCGCACCGCGTCCGCGCCGTCCGTCACGCCGTCCGTCACGCTGTCCGTCACGCTGTTCGTCACGTTTTTCGTCACCGGCCTAGAACGGGTACCGGGCGTGCCCCTCCTCCTGGATGGTGACCCACCGCCGCTCGCTGAAGGACTCGACCCCGGCGTGACCGCCGAACTTGCCGTAGCCCGACTCCTGGATCCCGCCGAACGGGGCCTGCGGCTCGTCGGCCACGGACTGGTCGTTGACGTGCACGATGCCGGTCTTGAGCCGCTTCGCCACGGACAGCCCGCGCGCCCGGTCCTCGGTGATGACGCCCGCGGTGAGCCCGTAGTTGGTGTTGTTGGCGAACTCGACGGCCTCGTCGGGGCCGTCGACCTCGAACACGGTGGTGATGGCGCCGAAGATCTCGTCGTGGAAGATGTCCATCTCGGGGGTGACGTCCGAGAGCACGGTCGCCGGCACGAGCGCGTTCCCCAGCCGGTGGCCGCCGGCGTGCACCGAGGCGCCCTTGGCCACGGCGTCGTCGATGAGCCCGTACTGGCGCTCGGCCGACCGGGCGTTGACCGCGGGGCCGATGACCGTGGTGGGGTCCGTCGGGTCCCCGGTGGGCAGGTGCTTGACCTTCTCGGCGAAGCGCTCGGTGAACTCCCCGGCGACGCTGCGGTCCACGAGCACGCGGTCCACGGACATGCAGATCTGCCCGGCGTTCATGTACGCGCCGAAGGCGGCGGCGTCCACGGCGTAGTCCAGGTCGGCGTCGTCGAGGACCACCAGGCTGTTCTTCCCGCCGAGCTCGAGCACGGCGGGCTTGAGGTGCTGGGCCGCGAGGGTGCCGACGGTCCGGCCCACCGCGGTGGAGCCCGTGAAGTTCACGCAGCGCACCCGGTTGTCGGAGATCAGGGTGGCGACCACCTCGGCGGCGTCGGAGCGGTCGTTCGTCACGACGTTGAGCGCCCCCGCCGGCAGGCCCGCCTCGATCAGCGCGTCGGCGAGGAACAGCCCGCACGCCAGGGGGGCGTCCTCGCTCGGCTTCATGACCACCGTGTTGCCCACGGCCAGCGGCACCGCGATCGAGCGCATGCCGAGGATGAACGGGGCGTTCCACGGGGAGATGGCGGCGACCACGCCGTAGGGCTGGCGCACCGACATCGAGATCACGCCGGGCATGTCGGTCGCCAGGACCTCGCCCTGCGGCAGGGTCGTGGCCCCGGCCGCCTCGCGCAGGATGTTGGCGGCCAGGTGCGTGTTGAACTCGGCCCAGCCGCGCACGCCGCCGACCTCCTTGGCCATGATCTCGGCGCCCTCCTCGACGCGGGACTCGAAGATGTCCGCCGCGCGCAGGAAGATCCGGCGCCGGGCGCTGGGGGGCGTCGCGGCCCACTGCTCGGAGGCCGCCGCGGCGGCGTCGACGGCCCGCGTCACGTCCTCGGGCGCGCCGGCCGCGACCGTGGCGAACACCTCGCCCGTGTAGGGGTTGACGTCCTCGGTGGTCCGCCCGCTCAGGGCCGGGACGTGCTCGCCGTTGATGATCAGGTCTCGGGTGATGCTCACTGCGTACCTTCCGATCGGGGTGCGGCCCCGGAGGGGACCTCATCAGGACAGCAACCTTACTGTCCGTTGCGGGGAACGCCAATGGTCCGCCCGGCGCGGGCGGTGGCGGAGAATGGGCGCCGTGGAACTCCTCGCCGTCGCCGCGCTCGCCGTCCTCGTGGGCTCGGCCCTGCAGCGCGTCTCGGGGACCGGCGTGGGCCTCGTCGTCGCCCCGACCCTGGCGCTGCTGCTGGGCCCGGCCACGGGGGTGCTCGTGACCAACGCGACGACGACCGTCTCCGGCTTCCTGATCATGCTCTCCGTGTGGCGCCACGTCGACTGGCGCCGCTACGCGCTGATCGCCCCCGCGGCGGCCGTCGGCGCGGTGCCCGCCGCCCTGCTGGTGCGGGAGCTGCCCGCGGCCTGGCTGCAGGTCGTGATCGGGGCCGTGGTCCTGCTCGCCCTGGCCACCATGCTCGGCCTGCCCCGGCTGCCCGAGTGGCGTGGAGGGCTGCCCACCGTGCTCGCCGGGGCGATCGGCGGGTTCTTCAACACCACGGCCGGGGTGGCGGCCCCCGTGATGGTGATCCACTCCCGCCTGGCCCGGTGGGAGCAGCGCTCCTTCGCAGCCACCCTGCAACCGGTGTTCATGACGATGGGCGCCCTCTCCGTGCTGACCAAGACCGCGTTCGGGGCGGTCGGCACCGGAGGGCTGCCGCCGTGGTGGGTGGCGCCGGGCATCGTCCTCACCGTGGTGCTGGGCGTGCGGATCGGCACCCTGGCCTCCCGCCGGGTGCCCGTCGCCACGGCCCGCGCGCTCGCCCTCGTGCTGGCGGGTCTCGGCGGGGCCGTCACCCTCGGGCGCGGCCTCGTGGGAGTGCTGTGAGGCCGCCCGCGGGTCCGCGCGTCAGCTCCCCCGGGCCCTGCGCGTCGCGGCGGCGTTGGCCTTCTTGATCGCGTCGACGAGCTCCTTCTTGGTCATGTAGGAGCGGCCCTCGACGCCGAGCCGCTGCGCCACCTCGTAGAGGTGGCGCTTGGACGCGTTGGCGTCGACGCCGGCGGCGGTCCCGGCCTGCGCGTCCCGCCCGCCCTCGGCGTGCTCGTCGGAGGGACCGTACTCCTCCTTCTCCTCCCAGTGGTCGCCGACCTTCTCGTGGGTGTGCTTGAGGGAGGCGTAGGCGGTGCGGGCGGCGCGCTCCTCGTCGCCGTACTGCTCCAGCGCGGCGTCGTAGGTCTTGGCGAAGGTGTCCTGGGCCTTCTGCCCGGAGCGCTGGAGGGTGGAGGGCAGCTCGCCCTTCCTGGCGTGGTCGTCCTGGCCGGTCTTCGGCACGGGGTGCTCCTTCGGTCGGGATCCGTGGGGGATGGTGGGGGGGCGGATCAGAAGACGGGCGTCCCTCCGGTGACGCCGAGGACGGTGCCGCTGACGTAGCTGGCCTCGGCCGGGGAGGCGAGGAAGACGTAGGCGCCGGCGAGCTCGGCGGGCTGGCCGATGCGCCCCAGGGGCGTGTCCCGGCCCATGCCGGCGACGGCCTCCGGCTCCTTGGTGGCCGGCTGCAGCGGGGTCCAGACCGGGCCGGGGGCCACGGCGTTGACGCGGATCCCCTCGGGCCCCAGCTCGGTGGCGAGGCTCGCGGTGACGTTGTTGAGCGCCGCCTTGGTGGCCGCGTAGTCGATCATCGACACGGAGGGGTTGTAGGCCTGCATCGAGGTGGTGTTGATGATGCAGTCGCCGCGGCCCAGGTGCGGCAGCGCCGCCTGGGTGATCCACAGTGTGCCGTAGAGGTTGGTGCGCACGGCCCGCTCCAGGTCCTCCGTCCTCAGCCCCTTGAGCCCGTGCTCGCCGCGGGCCCAGTGGAAGCCGGCGTTGTTGACGACGACGTTGAGCCCGCCCAGGCCCTCGACGGCCCGGGCCACGATGCCCTGGCAGCTCTGCTCCTCGCGCAGGTCCCCGGGGACCAGGACGGCCGTGCGGCCGGCCTTCTCGATCCAGCCCGCGACGTCGCGCGCGTCCTCCTCCTCCTCGGGCAGGTAGTTGATGGCCACGTCGGCGCCCTCCCGGGCGAACGCGATGGCCACGGCCCGGCCGATGCCGGAGTCGCCACCGGTGATCAGGGCCCTCAGGCCCTCGAGGCGGCCGTGGCCCACCCAGGACGACTCCCCGTGGTCGGGCACCGGGTCCATCCGGGCGGTCAGCCCGGGGGGCGTCTGCTGCTGCTCGGGCATCCCTCCCTCGGCGTCGGCCATCTGCTGGGCGTGGTGGGACACGGGCGCTTCGGGCATCTCGGCTCCTTCGATCAGGGTGCTTACTTTCTCGTCGTCTCCCAGCCTAGGAGGCGCGGCCGGGCTTGTCTGCCCCCGGGATGCGGAAATTCCCGGGCGGACGCCCTCGACGCTCCACGAGTCCCGTTGATAGGTTCGCGGCACGCCCTGCCTCACGCACCGCCGAACGGGAGAGGTCCATGAGCCCCGACATGAAGCCCCGCAGCCGCCAGGTCACCGACGGCCTCGACGCGACCGCCAGCCGTGGCATGCTCCGTGCCGTCGGCATGGGCGACGACGACTGGGACAAGCCCCAGATCGGCATCGCCAGTTCGTGGAACGACATCACGCCGTGCAACCTCTCCCTGGACCGCCTGGCCCAGGGCTGCCGGGAGGGCGTCCACGCCGGCGGGGGCTATCCCCTGCAATTCGGCACGATCTCCGTCTCGGACGGGATCTCCATGGGCCACCAGGGGATGCACTTCTCCCTGGTCTCCCGCGAGGTGATCGCCGACTCCGTGGAGACCGTGATGCAGGCGGAGCGCCTCGACGGGTCCGTGCTGCTGGCCGGGTGCGACAAGTCCCTGCCCGGCATGCTCATGGCCGCGGCCCGCCTGGACCTCGCCGCGGTCTTCCTCTATGCCGGCACCATCGCCCCGGGCTGGGTGAAGCTCACCGACGGCACCGAGAAGGACGTCACCCTCATCGACGCGTTCGAGGCCGTGGGCGCGTGCAAGGCCGGGCTCATGGGCCGCGAGGACCTGGACCGGATCGAGCGGGCGATCTGCCCCGGCGAGGGCGCCTGCGGCGGGATGTACACGGCGAACACGATGGCGTCCGTGGCCGAGGCCATCGGGATGAGCCTGCCCGGGTCCGCCGCCCCGCCCTCGGCGGACCGGCGCCGCGACCAGTTCGCCCACCGCTCCGGGGAGGCCGTGGTCGAGATGCTCCGGCAGGGCATCACCGCCCGCGACGTCCTCACCCGGGAGGCGTTCGAGAACGCGATCACCGTGCTCATGGCCCTCGGCGGCTCCACGAACGCGGTGCTGCACCTGCTCGCCATCGCCCACGAGGCGGACGTGGACCTGAGCCTCGAGGACTTCGACCGGATCGGCGACCGGGTCCCCCACCTGGCCGACGTCAAGCCGTTCGGCCGCTACGTGATGAACGACGTCGACCGCCACGGCGGCATCCCGGTGGTGATGAAGCTCCTGCTGGAGGCCGGGCTGCTGCACGGCGACGTCCTCACGGTCACCGGCAGGACCCTCGCCGAGAACCTCGACGCCATCGGCCCCGGCCCGGTGGACGGCCAGGTCATCCGCCGCCTCGACGACCCGATCCACCGCACGGGCGGCATCACGATCCTGCACGGCTCGCTGGCCCCGGAGGGCGCGGTCGTGAAGTCCGCGGGCTTCGACGCCGAGGCCTTCGAGGGCCCCGCCCGGGTCTTCGAGCGGGAGCAGGCCGCGATGGACGCGCTCGAGGCCGGGACCGTCACCGCCGGGGACGTCCTCGTCATCCGCTACGAGGGCCCGAAGGGCGGGCCCGGCATGCGGGAGATGCTCGCCATCACCGGCGCCATCAAGGGCGCCGGCCTCGGCAAGGACGTGCTCCTGCTGACCGACGGCCGGTTCTCCGGCGGCACCACGGGCCTGTGCATCGGCCACATCGCCCCCGAGGCCGTCGACGCCGGGCCGATCGCCTTCGTGCGCGACGGCGACCGCGTCCGCGTGGACCTCACGGCCCGCACCCTCGAGCTGCTCGTGGACGAGGAGGAGCTGGCGCGCCGCCGCGAGGGCTGGGCCCCGCTGCCCCCGCAGTACACCGGCGGGGTGCTCGGCAAGTACGCCAAGCTGGTCCGCTCCGCGTCCCTCGGCGCGGTCACCGGCTGACCGCGCCGGGCCGCGGGCCACCGGGCGAGGGGCGGGGCGGGGATGGACTGGGCCGGCTGGGGCCTCTTCGGGCTGCTGGCCACCAGCGCCCTGACCCTGGTGATGATCACCGCGCAGATGGCCGGCCTCACCCGCCTGGACCTCCCGCTCGTGCTGGGCGCCCTCGTGACCCCGGACCCCGACCGCGCCCGGGTCGCGGGCGGCTTCCTGCACCTGGCCGCGGGGCAGTGCTTCGCGCTCGGCTACGCGGGCACGTTCGCCCTGCTCGGCCGGAGCACGTGGTGGCTCGGGGCGCTGCTGGGCCTGCTCCACGGCGCCGTCGCCCTGACCCTGGTCCTGCCGCTCCTGCCCGGGGTGCACCCCCGGATGGCGTCGCACCGTGCGGGGCCGGCCAGCACGGCCGTCCTGGAGCCGCCGGGGCTGCTCGGGCTGAACTACGGCTTCCAGACCCCCGTGGTCGCCGCCGTGGCCCACGTCCTCTACGGCGCCCTCCTCGGTCTGCTCCTCGGGCCGGGCTGAGCGGCGGAGGCGGCGGTGCCGGCGACAGGGCGGGGCGAGGACGCGCCCCCTCCCGGGGCGGTTCCTCCGCGTCCGGTGCCGATCGGCGAGCACGGGCTGCTGGGCGGCACCCGCACGGGCGCGCTCGTGACCGGCGACGGGACGATCGACTGGTGCTGCCTGCCGCGCTTCGACGGCGAGCCCGTGTTCGGGGCCCTGCTCGGCGGGCCCGGGGCGGGACGCTTCCGCCTCGGCCCCGCCGGACCCGCGGCCCCGTCGGCGCGGCGCTACCGCGGGCACACCGCCACCCTGGAGACGACCTGGGCGACCGGCTACGGCCGCCTGGTGCTCCGGGAGGCGATGGTGGCGGAGGTGTCCGGGCGGCTGCTGCCGGCCACCCTGCTGGTGCGGCAGCTGTCCGCCGAGGGCGCCCCGACGAGCGCCGTGGTCGACTTCGACCCCCGGCTGGGGGAACGGCACCGGCGCCCCCGCGTCCGCCGCGGACCGGTGCTCGTGTGCGACTTCGGCCGGCTCGCCCTGTCCCTGGGCGCCGACCCGCCCGTGGAGGTGGAGCCCGGCCGCCCGGGGACCTTCACCGTGGTGCCCGGCCGGCCGGTCACCTTCGTGCTGGCCGCCGCCCACGGCGAACCCCTCGTCCACGTCGACCCGGCCACCGCCTGGGGCCTCGTCGAGGCCGACGAGGCCCTGTGGCGGGAGTGGGCGGCGGGCATCGACCAGGGCCTGCCCTTCCGGGAGGCCGTGGTCCGCAGCATGCTCACCCTGCGCCTGCTGACCTGCTCCCCCTCCGGGGCGCCGGTGGCGGCGCCGACCACGTCCCTGCCGGAGGACCCGGGCGGGGTGCGCAACTGGGACTACCGCTACACGTGGCCGCGCGACGCCAGCATCGGGGTGAGCACCTTCCTCGGCACGGGGAAGGTGCTGGAGGCGGAGCGCTTCCTCGGGTGGCTGCTGCACGCCAGCCGTCTGGACCGGCCCCGGCTGCCCGCGCTGCTCACCCTGATGGGGTGCCGCGTGCCCGCGGAGCGGTCGCTGGCGGGGTGGCCGGGCTACGCCGGGAGCGCGCCGGTGCGCACGGGCAACGGCGCCGCCGACCAGCACCAGCTCGACGGGTACGGGTGGGTGGTCGACGCGGCGTGGACCTATGTGCAGGCCGGCCACCGGCTGAACTCGGAGGCGTGGCGGGCGATGCGGGGCTTCGCCGACCTGGTGGCCCGGCGGTGGCGGGAGCCCGACGCGGGGATCTGGGAGCTGCGGGCGGACGCGGCCCACCACGTCCACTCCAAGCTGATGGGCTGGCTCGCCCTGGACCGGGCGCTGCGGATCGGGCAGAGCCACCGCCTGGGCGAGGAGCAGCGGCGGCGGTGGCGGACCGCCCGGGACGAGCTGGCCGCCGAGGTCAGGACCCGCGGCTTCGACCCGGCCCGGGGCAGCTACACCCGCGCCTACGGCTCCCCCGACCTGGACGCGGCCCTGCTGCTGCTCCCCGCCCTGGGCTTCGAGCCCCCCGGCTCGCCCCGCAGCCGCGGCACCGTGGACGCCGTCCGGCGCGAGCTGTCGGCCGGCGGGCCTCTCCTGTACCGCTACCCGCCCGGCCGCGACGGCCTGCCCGGGGGCGAGGGGGCCTTCCTGCCCTGCTCGTTCTGGCTCGTCCAGGCGCTGGCCCGGACCGGGCGCCGCGCCGAGGCGACCGAGCTGTTCGGGGCGCTGCTCGCACGGGCCACCCCGCTCGGCCTCTACGGGGAGGAGATGGACCCGGCCACCGGCGCCCACCTGGGCAACTTCCCCCAGGCCCTCACCCACGCCGCGCTCGTCCAGGCGGTGCTCACGCTGCGCGACACCGCGCCCTAGCGGATCCGCTCGAAGTGCAGCTGCATCCACGGGGCCCAGTCGCCGCCGGCCTGGCGCTCCCACAGCGCGTCCATGGCGTCCGCGCCGGTGAGGCGCAGCGTCGAGCGCACGCCGTCTCCCGTCAGGAGCAGCACGCCCTCGCCCGCCGGGGCGAGGCGCATCTCGTCGTAGCGGCCGCTCGCGTCGAAGGCGCGCATGGCGAGCGCGCCGCGCCCGTCGGGGTCCCCGATGAGCTCGAGCGCGACGGTGCGCGCGCCGCCCACCAGCACGTCGACCCGGTGGAGCACCCACCGGCCGCCCTCCATGAGCTCGTACTCGTCGGTGCCGGCGATCGCCGCCTCCCGGGCGCCGGTCCGCGCCAGCACGTGCCCGCTCGTGCGCCAGAGCCCGAGCAGCGGGCGCAGTCCGTCCAGGGCCTCGGCGTCCACGGGTCCTCCTCGGGCGCCCCTCCCGGACGGGGCGGGAGGGGCCGGGGAACGTGACGTGCCTGTGCCCGCCGCCGGTCCGCCGCCACCGCACGGCATGTCCCGATCGTGGGGCCGTCCGGCGCCGGGGTCAAGCGGCGGCTCCCGTCGTCGACGGCGCGTGGCGGAGGAGACGCTCCTGCGCCGGGCCCCGCGCACGACCTTTCCCGCCACATCCGGGAACGATCCGCCGAACCCCTTCCGCGGCGGTCCCGCCCCGCCCACAATCGTGAACAGACCGTGCCACCGCCCTCTCACCCACCGGAAGGAGGACCGCCGTGACCGCGTCCGAGAACTCCTCCGCCCCTCCGTCCGCCACGCACTACGAGCAGGCCCTCACGGACGCCACCGAGATCCGCGGCCTCACGCCCGCCGAGAAGCTGGTGCTCCTCACCCTGGCCGCCCGCGCCAACGCCGCCCACGGGCAGCCCGTGGGCGTCATCCCGTCGGACCTCGCCGACCGGCTCGGGTACCAGCGGAAGACCATCGCCCATGCGCTCACGAAGCTCGAGGACGCCGGCTACATCAGCCGGACCCCGCAGAGCAGGCCCACCCCCAGTGGCGGGACCGTGCGCAGGGGCGAACTGGTGACCTTCCACTACGAGGTCCTGCGCGCCGCCCGCAGCACGGAGCGGACCCACCGCTGACCGCCCCCGGTGGCCGCGGGCGGCCCCGGGCCCCCGGACGGCGGGATGACAAGGGACTTTCGTCTGGTGCGGGGCATAGATGTGGGGACAGGAAAGGGCCTCCCCGCTGGTCCGGGAGCACCTAGGATGAGTCCGTCCAGTCATCCGCACCCCCCACGGACGAGTCCGCACCCCCACGGACGAGGAGGCACCCATGACCGTCGACGGCTGTTTCGCCGAGGCCCAGCGCTACCTGCAGTCCTGCTCGCCGGCGGGGCTGACCGTCAAGCGCTTCGACATCGTCGACGACATCGCGGAGCTGACCGTGGCGTTCACCCCCGAGGCGCTCGAGCGGGTCCTGGCCTCCGAGCTGCGCGCCACCGGCGGCCCCACCGACTGGGACGACCCGGAGGCGCCGATGGAGCCCGGCTCCCCCACCTGGGCCCACGCCATGGAACTGGCCGCGTTCTTCAACGACGACTACTTCAGCCAGGTCCTGCTCGCCCGCCACGAGGCGGCCCTGGGGGCCATCCTGGCCGCCCACGGGCACGAGGGGACGCCCGTGGGCGCCCGCCCCGACTACACCCCGGCCGCCCTGATGCTCTGCCTGCGGGCGCTCAAGGCCCAGCACCTGCGCGGGCCGGGTCCGGCCGCGCCGGCAGTGCACGCCGCCTGACGTCCGAGCGGCCCCGGACGGCCGGCGCTCAGCCGCCCCCGTCCAGCAGCGGCGCAACCCGGTACGGGACGACCGTGCGCAGGAACATGCTGGTGGAGGCCCGCAGGATGCCCGGGCACAGCCGGATCTCCTCGGAGACACGGTAGAGGTCCTCGGGGTCCCTGGCGACCACGCGGCACAGCAGCTCCGTCTGCCCGGCGGGGGCGAACACCTCGATCACCTGCGGGATGGCCCGCAGCCCGGCGATCGAGGCCTCGAGCTGGTGCTGGTCGAGCTCCACGGCCACGCTCGCGCCCAGGCCGCAGCCCAGGGCCGCCGGGGAGACCCGCGTGCTGTGCAGGCGCAGCGCCGGGCTGGTCCGGAAGCGATCGAGCCGCGCCGGGACGGTGCCGCGCGCCAGCCCGGTGCGCTGGGTCAGGGCCAGCACGGTCATCCGCGGGTCCGCGGGCCGGATGCTGCCCGGGGAGCCCGTGCCGGACTCAGCCCCGGGGGCCGGGGAGGCGGGGGTCGAGGAGCCGGGCGTAGGTGGCCTGGGTGCGCACGGGCACGAAGCCGACGGACTCGTAGAGGGCGCCGGCGCCGGTGGGGTTGGCGGAGTCGACGGTCAGCTCGACGGCCGACCAGGTCCCGGCGGCCGCGGCGGCGGCCACGGTCCCGAGGAGGACGGCCCGGGCGAGCCCCTGTCCCCGGGCGTCCTGGCGGGTGCCGACGGCCGCGACGTACAGGCTGCCCTCGGCCCACTGCGCGGCGAGGCAGTAGGCGAGGACCCGTCCGCTCCCGTCGCGGGCCACCCGCCAGACGTCCTTGCGGTTGGCCCGCGCGTCCACCACGTCCGTCCAGGACTCGGGGGTGCAGGGCGTGGTCCCCCAGTGGGTGGCGAAGGCGTCGTTGTGGGCGAGCCGCAGCTGCTCCGCCATGGCGTCCTCGTACGGCTCCACCCGGGCGCCCGGCGCAGGCACGGGGGCGCCGGGCAGCGGCCGGGCCATGTCCGTGAACCACCGCACCGGCGCGTAGCCGCGTCCGCTCAGCAGGGCGCGGGCGTCCGCGCCCTCGACGCCGCCGGAGGCGCGCAGCTGCACCGGCGCCCCCGGGTGCCTCTGCGCGGCGATCGCGGCGGCCCGGGGCTCCATCCGGTCGAAGAGCGCGGTGGCGATGCCCCTGCCGCGCCAGGCCGGGTGGACGCCCCCGCCGAGGTCCGCGCGGACCGGGCCCGTGGCCGTGCGCTCCATGCTCACGTGCACCTGGCCGTAGCCGACCATGGTCCCGCCCGCCCACACGCCCCACGTGTCGGCGGCGGCGTCCACCCCGGCCATGGTCAGCTCCTCGGCCAGGTCCTCGGCGGTGTACGTCTCGCCGGTGCCGTCCGCCTCGGCCAGCACGTGGGTCAGCGCGGACCACTGCGGGGTGTCCCGGGCGGTCAGGGGACGGAAGCGCGGTGCGTCGTCGGGGCTCACAGGTGCAGACGCTAGCCCACCCGCGCCCGGTGTCACGGCGACACCGCCGGTCCGGCCCGTCGATGACGGCACCGGGGCCGGGCGGGCCGGGGCGGCGGGACGCCGCTCAGTCGTCCCAGCCCTCCTGGGGACTCGCGCAGCTCTCGCGGAACACGTACTGGGAGATCCGCCGCCGCTCCCGGGAGGACCAGTCGATCGCGGGGCGGCGCTGCTCCTCGGGCACGTAGCCGAGGCGGTAGACGGCCATGAGCTCGAGCTCCTCGGGGACCTCCAGCAGCTCCACGATCTCGACCCAGCGGGCGGGGGCCTCCATGGGGAAGGAGACGAACTGGATGCCCATGCCGAGCTCCACGGTGGTCAGCCACAGGTTCTCCACCGCCGCGCCCATGGAGAACAGCGAGTAGAACCCGGACAGCTCCCCCGGCCGGTACTCGCGGCGGTCGAGCATGACGCCGAGCAGCAGGGGCGAGCCGGCCACGAGCTTCTGGTTCTCGGCGCCGAGCGTCTGCGGCACCCGCAGCCGGTTCATCATGGCCTGACCGCTCGGGGTGAAGGCCTTGCCCGTGAAGGGCCGCAGCACCGCCGGGAGCTTGTCGAAGAGCATGCCGAAGCGCTGCTCGTCCATCTCCTGCCGGCTGAAGCGGAAGTAGCGCTTGTACCGGTCGAAGAACGTCCCCTCGGCCATCACCTGCGTCATGGACTCGCCGCTGATCCGCGCGATCCGCTCGATGGTCCCCCGGTCCTCGACGACCACGAAGCGCCACGGCTGGCTGTTGAACTGGGACGGCGCGGCCGCGGCCGCCTGCAGCAGCAGCTTCTGGTGCTCGGGCGCGACCGGGTCCGGGAGGAACGGCCCGTTGGTGGTGCGGCGGCGGAAGACGACGTCGAGGAACTCCATGTGCTCTCCGGTTCGGTCGGGACGGGACGGTCAGGACGGGCCCGCCGCGCGCAGGAGCGCGGCGGCGTAGAACGGGGCCGCGGACAGGGCCGCGAGGGCGTGCCGGCGGGGGTGGCCCTGGGCGGGGGTGCCGATGTGGGGCAGGGCGGCGAGCGGCAGCAGCGCCGGGGCAAGAGCCCGGCCCGCCGCCCGCCGGGAGGGCGAGGCCGAGAGCGCGCAGCGGGCCGCGGCCAGCGCGGTCGTCGTCGTCGTGGCGACGTAGAGGGCGTGGTGGATCCAGCGGAACCGGCCGGTGCGCACCAGGCCGGAGCCCACGGACGCCCCCAGGGCGGCGTTGGCGGCCCAGCAGGCGGAGGCCAGTCCGACCCAGGGCGCGGACGGCGCTCCTGCGCCGCGAACGGGATGCCCCACGCGACCTCCCTCCGTCGGCTCCGGGTCGGGGTGCCCAGTCTACTGACGCATCCGGGCGGCGGGTCGCCCGTCGTCCGTGACGGGCGGGGCGCGCCGGGAAACAATGGGGGAATGTCCTCCGTCCCGACACGGGCCCGGCCCGACCTCTCACGCCGCGACCACGAGCTCCGGGAGCTCATGGACGACCCCGGCTGCGATCTCGCGGCGCTGCACCGCACCTACGCCCGCTTCGACCTCGTGAACCAGCTGCTCTCCGGGTGGGCGGCGACCTACCGGCGCCGGATCCGCCCCCTCGCCGAGCCGGGCCGCCCGCTCGACGTGCTGGACGTGGGCTCCGGCGGCGGGGACGTCGCCCGGTCCCTGGCCCGGTGGGCGCACCGGGACGGGGTCGAGCTGCGGATCACGGGCATCGACCCGGACGCCCGCGCGCTCGCGTGGGCTGCCGGGCGGACGGCCCGCTGGGCCGCCCGGCACCCGGAGGTCACGCCGCCGGTGTTCCGCCGGGCCGCCAGCGGGGAGCTCGTGGCGGCGGGCGAGACGTTCGACGTCGTGATCTCCAACCACCTGCTGCACCACCTGGACCCGGACGCGGTGGTGGCCTTCGTGCGGGACTCGCAGCGGCTGTCCCGCCGGCTGGTGGTGCACAACGACCTCGTGCGCAGCGCCGCCGCCTACCGGCTCTACGCGGTGGGCGTCCTGCCGCTGGCCCCCGGCTCGTTCCTGCGCACCGACGGGCTGCGCTCCCTGCGCCGCGCGTACGTCCCCGCCGAGCTGCGGGAGCTGGCCGGGCCCGGCTGGCAGGTCCTGCCCGGGTCCTTCGCCCACCAGCAGCTGATCCGTTCCCGTTCACTTGCGCTTCACACGGATCCCCCACGCTGAGACCCGGTCCTTACGGGGGCGGCGGCCGCCGCCCCGAGAACGGAGTTGAGATGAAGATCGCGATCCTCGGTGGCGACGGCTTCTGCGGCTGGCCGACCACACTGCACCTGTCGGCGCGCGGGCACGACGTCGTCGTCGTCGACAACTTCTCCCGCCGGGCGATCGGCGAGGAGCTGGGTGCCGAGTCCCTCACCCCGATCCGGTCCCTCGCCGAGCGCCGCGCCGCGTGGGAGGAGCTCACGGGCCGGAGCGTCGGCTTCGCCGGGATCGACCTCGCCCGGGACTACGAGGCGTTCCTCGACCTGCTGGTGACCGAGCGGCCGGACGCGGTCGTGCACTTCGCCGAGCAGCGCGCCGCGCCCTTCTCCATGAAGTCCCCGCGGCACAAGCGCTACACCGTGGACAACAACCTCAACGCGACGCACAACGTGCTCGCCGCGGTCGTGGAGTCGGAGCTGGACGTGCACGTGGTCCACCTCGGGACCATGGGCGTCTACGGCTACGGCACCGCCGGGATGCGGATCCCCGAGGGCTACCTCGACGTGGAGGTCACCGGGGAGGGCGGCGGCGTCGCACAGCAGATCCTCTACCCCTCCAACCCGGGCTCGATCTACCACATGACCAAGGTCCTCGACCAGACGCTGTTCGCGTTCTACGCGAAGAACGACCGGCTGCGGATCACGGACCTGCACCAGGGCATCATCTGGGGCACCAACACCCGGGAGACCGGCCTCGACGAGCGGCTGGTCAACCGCTTCGACTACGACGGCGACTACGGCACCGTGCTCAACCGCTTCCTCATGCAGGCCGCCGTCGGCCACCCGCTCACCGTGCACGGGACCGGCGGGCAGACCCGGGCGTTCATCCACATCCAGGACATGGTCCGCTGCGTGGAGCTCGCGCTGCTCCACGCCCCGGCGCGCGGCGAGCGCGTGAAGATCTTCAACCAGATGACGGAGACCCACCGGGTCCGGGACCTCGCCCGCCTCGTGGCGGAGCTGACCGGCGCGCAGGTGGAGACGGTGCCGAACCCGCGGCAGGAGTCCCCGGAGAACGACCTGCACGTGGTCCACGACGCGTTCCTGGACCTGGGCCTGCGACCCACGACCCTGTCCGAGGGACTGCTGCTGGAGGTCGAGCAGACGGCCGCCCGCTGGGCCCACCGGGCGGACCTCTCCAGGATCCCGGCCACGTCCCTGTGGACCCGGCAGCGGAGGGCCGGGATCCCCGCGTCCCGGACCGGCGCCGCGCCGGTGGGCGCCTGAGCCGCGGATGCGGATCGCGCTCGTCACCGACGTCTTCCTGCCGAAGGTCGACGGGGTCGTCACCCGCCTGCTGCGGACCCTGGACGCGCTCGGGGATCTGGGCCACGACGTGCTCGTGCTCACCCCAGGCACGCCCCCCGACCGGTACGGGCCCCACCGCGTGGCCCGCGCCCGGTCCTTCACCTTCCCGTGGTACCCGGAGATCCGGGCGGGCGTGCCGACCCCGGCGGCCGAGCGCGCGCTGACCGCGTTCCGCCCGGACGTCGTGCACGCGGTGAACCCGGTGTGGTTCGGCGCCTGGGGCGCGCTGGCGGCCCGGCGCCGGGACCTGCCGCTGCTCGCCTCCTTCCACACGGACGTGCCGCAGTACATGGACGCCCTCGGGCTGGGCCCCCTGCGCGGGACCGCGGAGCGGCTGATCCGCAGCACCCACAACCTCGCGCAGGTCAACCTGTGCACGTCCGGGCCCATGGTCGAGCGGGCCGCCGCGATGGGCATCCGCGACGTGGGCCTGTGGCCCAAGGGCGTGGACACGGCCCTGTTCTCCCCCGCGCGGTCCAGCCCGGGCATGCGCGCCCGCCTCACGGACGGGCACCCCGGGGAGCGGCTCGTGCTCTCGGTGGGGAGGCTGTCGAAGGAGAAGAACCTCGAGGCGCTCGTCGAGCCGATGCGCCGGCTGCCGCGCACGCGGCTCGCGATCGTCGGCGACGGCCCCCACCGGGCGGGGCTCGAGCGGGCGTTCGCCGGCACCCCCACCGTCCTGCCCGGCCCCCTGCACGGGGAGGAGCTCGCCACCGCCTACGCCTCCGCGGACGTGTTCGCGTTCCCGTCCACCACGGAGACCCTCGGGCTGGTGGCCCTGGAGGCCCTGGCCAGCGGCGTGCCCGTGGTGGGCGCCCGCGCCGGCGGCATCCCGTTCGCCGTCGACGACGGGCGCACCGGGCTGCTGGCGGACCCCGCCCGGCCGGGCGAGCTCGGCGAGCACCTGGCCCACCTGCTCGACGACCCGGTCCGGCGCACGCAGATGGGCGCGGCCGGCCGCGCCGAGGCCGAGCTCCACGGCTGGCGGGGCGCGACGGAGGCGCTGGTGGGCCACTACACGCGGGCGGTGGAACGGCACCGGGCGCGGTCCCGCTGAACGGGTCCGGCCTGCCCACCCGGGACGGCGGCGCCGAGCGGGCCCCTAGGCCCGCTCTAGGAGCACCATCACCTCGTAGTGGCGGGTCTGCGGGAACATGTCCAGCACGCGCGCGCGCCGCGGCACGAGCGACGGCATGGCCGCCAGGTCCCGGGCGAGGGAGACGGCGTTGCAGCTCGAGTACACGACGTGCTCCACGCCCGAGGACTCGAGCCAGCCGGCGAGCTCCGCGCCGATGCCGCGCCGCGGCGGGTTGACGACCACGAGCTCGGGCACCCGCCGGGCCCCGAGGGCGAAGGCGGTCGCGTCGCCGGCGGCGAAGTCCACGCCGGACAGTCCCGCCTCCTGCGCGCTGAGCGCGGCGCTCGCGATGGCCTCGGCGCTGGCCTCGATGCCGGTGATCTCCCGTGCCGGCCCTGCGACGTGCAGGGCGAAGCCGCCCACCCCGCAGTAGAGGTCCCACACGGAGGCGGGGCCCAGCTCGTCCGCCCATTCCCGGGCCTGGCGGTAGAGGGCCGCGGCCACGGCGGTGTTGGTCTGGAAGAAGCTGCGGGCGCGCAGGTGGAGGTTCACGTCGTTCACGCGCATCCGCAGGGTCTCCTGCTCGGTGAGCAGGATCTCCTGCTCGCCCTCGAGCACGGCCTTGTGCTCGGGCTGGATGTTGGCGGAGACCACCGCGAGCCGGGGCAGCTCCTGCTGCAGGCCGGGCAGGTGCTTGCGGATCCGCACCACGGACTCGGTGGAGCGCAGCACGAAGCGCAGCATGAGCTCGCCGTCCGGGGACTCGGTGAGGATCAGGTGCTTGAGCTCGCCGCGGCGGGCCGGGACGTCGTAGGGCACGAGGCCGGCCTGGGTGATGAACGCGGAGAGGGCGGGGAAGCACGCGGTGAGCGCGGGGGACGAGACCCCGCACCGGCGCAGGTCCACCCCGCGCCCCTGCCCGTCGAGGATGCCCAGGGTGGGGTGCCGGACCGTGCCGCCCACCACCATCTTGGCCTTGTTGCGGAAACCGGACTCCGGGCTCGCCACCGCCGGCAGCCAGGCCAGGTCCGGCCAGGCCGCCAGGAGGCTCCGGCAGTGCTCCTGCTTGTCGGCGAGCTGCTCGGCGTACGGCCGGCCCATCAGGGTGCAGGAGCGGCAGGCGCCGGCGTCGAAGTAGGAACACTGCATGGCCCACCAGTCTACGTCCCGCACCCGGCACTGCCCCCTGTTACCCCGGACGGGCCGCACCGTATAGTGGCTGTCCTGAGGTCAAGCAACGGCCGCGTCTTCACCCGTGCACGAGAACAGGTCGTCGTCGTGGAACCCATGCCCCCAGTGCCCGTCGCGGTCCCCCCGGACGGGCATCGCCTCCCCCCGGTCGTGGCTGCACGTCCCGCCGGCCTCGGCAGGCCCACCGCGTGAGCGACCGCCGTCACTCCGGCGCCGGGTCCCCGGCGAGCCCCCGCACCGGCGCCTCCGGCCGGGCCCGGCTGCGCCTGGGACCCGACGAACGGTTCCCCCTCGACCTCACCCGGCTGGACGTCGCCGAGCTGCAGGTGCTGCACAGCCGGCTCGCCCGCCAGCTCGACCACGAGTACCTCTCGGACCCCGCCGGGCCCGACCCGGTGACCCTGGACCGGCACCGCCTGCTGCTCGTGGAGCTCGACGCCCGCGAGATCATGGCCGGGCCCGACCCGGCGGAGTAGCGCGGGGGCCTCAGCCGCGGTCCCGCGCGCGCGTGCTCCCGGCCGGTCCGGGCGCGGGCGGGTCCAGGACGTCGACGAGCCGCTGGAGGTCCTGCCCCGCGGCGAGCACCAGCCGCTGCTGCACCTCGGACGGGTCCACGGGCCCGGCGTAGAGCCGGCCCAGGAGCGCGCGCACCTCGGCGGCGGGAGCTGCCGTGTCCTCGTCGTGGGCCCACGCCCGCACGCACCGGGCGCCCGCCTCCACCGCGTCGGCGAGCCCCGCGGCCACCGGCCCGGGCACCGTCCAGCCGTGCCGGTCGGCGTCGTAGAGCGCCCGCAGCGCGTCCGTGAGGTCGCGCAGGTGGAAGACCACGCGCTCGAGCTGGGCGAGGGCCGCGTAGCCCGGGTCGGTGCCGCGTGCGCGGCGGCGGAGCACCACGCGCGGATTGCCGCGGGCGCTCAGCGCCGACGCGTCCACCGCCTCCCGCACCTCTCCCGTGAGGCGGGCCAGCTCGTGGTTGCGCTGCGCCCAGTCCCGCCCCGCGGTGCTGCCCGGCGAGGCCAGCTCCCCGGCGACGTCGCCGAGGTAGTCGACGACGACGCCCTGCAGGCGGTCCAGCTGCAGCCGCGCGGTGCGGAAGTCCAGCGGGGGAAAGACCGCCACGTTGACGACCAGGCCGATCGCGACCCCCACCGCCATCTGCACGAGGTAGCCCAGGGAGTAGGACCCGGCGTCCTGGCCGCCCACGATGAGCACGAACAGCGCCGCCATGGGCACGTACTCGGCGCCGGCCCCGAGCCGCCGCACCCCGGACAGGAGCACGCCGATCCCGACGGCCAGGCCGATGGTCACGAGGTTGGGGCTGCCCACCAGCAGCACCCCGGCCGCCAGGAGGATGCCCAGGGCGAGGCCCGCCACGGTCTGCAGGCCCGTGCGCACCGAGCCCAGCACGGTGGGGTACATCGCGGAGAGCGCTCCCAGCGGGGCGTAGTAGGGGTACTCGTCGATCGTCCCGGGCATCCGCTGCGCCACCACCCACGCCAGGGACACGGCGAGCGCGGTCTTGAGGGCGAGCAGGACCCGGGGGCCGCGGAGGGTGTGCACGCGGTCATCCTACGGACCGGTGGTTAGGATCGACCCGCCGCGCTCGCCCCGGAGCGCGCCAGGACCCGCGGCGCGCCGCGCCGGGAGGAGAGCCGATGCACCGACCGCCGCACCGGAGCCCGCCGCTGGTCCTGGCCGTGGGGCTGGGCGGAGCGCTGGGCACCGGGGCCCGCTACGGCCTGACCGCCCTGCTGCCGGCGGCCGGGGGCTGGCCCGTCGCCACCCTGGCGGCGAACCTGCTCGGGTCGGTGCTGCTGGGCCTGCTCCTGGAGGCCCTGCTGCGCCGGGGCGAGGAGACCCCCCGGCTGCGGCTGCTGCGCCTGGGCCTGGGCACGGGCGCCCTGGGCGGGTTCACGACGTTCTCCTCGCTCGCCCTGGAGGTCGAGCGGCTGCTCGCGGGCGGGGCGCCGGCCCAGGCCGCGGGCTACCTGCTGCTCTCGCTGGGCGGCGGGTTCCTGGCGTGCCTCGCCGGGGTGCTCCTGGCCGCCCGGGGGCGGCGCCTGTGACCGCGCTGCTCGTGTGCCTGCTGGGCGGGCTGGGCGCCGCGGCCCGGTTCGTGGTCGACGGCGCGGTGCGGCAGCGGTGGGCCACCGCGTTCCCGGCCGGGACCGTGGTCGTCAACGTCACCGGGTCCCTGCTGGCCGGCCTGCTGTCGGGGGCCGCGCTGGCGGGGGCGCTCGGCGGGACGGCTTCGGCCGCAGCGGTCACCGGCTTCTGCGGCGGGTACACGACCTTCTCCACCGCGATGGCCGACACCGTGCGCCTGGCCCGGGCCGGGGACGGGCGCCGGGCGGTGCTCAACGCCGTGGGGACCGGCCTGCTCACCGTCGTCGCCGTGCTGGGCGGGTTGGGCGCGGCCGCGCTGCTGTTCTGAGGCTCCGGGGCAGATGATCGACATGGCCCACGCCATGCCCCAGTCCCTGGCCCCCTTCGCCGGCGCGTGGCTGCCGACCGTGGCCGTGGCCGGCGGCGAGCCGGACTACGGCCTGCTCCTGGGCGCCGCCGCGGCCGCCGTCGCCGGCGCCTTCGTCGTCCTCCCCGTCAAGAAAGCGAAGTGATCATGACCGAGCACATCCAGACCTCCGGGCGCACCTCCCTGGCGGCCTACGCCCCGCTCGTCAAGCGGCTGTCCCTGGAGGAGAAGGTCCACCTGCTCACCGGCGAGACCGCCTTCACCCTGCCGGGCAACGACCGGATCGGGCTGGCCCCGCTCGCCTTCTCCGACGGGCCCACCGGCGTGCGCGGGCTGAAGTTCGTCGGCGGCGACGCCGTGGCCCTGTTCCCCAACGCCACGCTGATCGCCGCCTCCTGGGACGACGGCATCGCCGAGGAGGTCGGGCGGATGCTCTCCGAGGAGGCCCAGCGCCAGCACATCCACGTGGTCCTCGGGCCCACCATCAACCTGCACCGCACCCCCCTGGGCGGGCGGCTGTTCGAGGCCTACTCCGAGGACCCGTACCTCACCGGGCGCACCGCCGCCGCCTGCGTGCGCGGGATGCAGGCCAACGGCACGGCCGCGTGCCTGAAGCACCTCGTGGCCAACGAGTCCGAGACGCTGCGCAACTTCGTGGACTCCCGGGTCTCCGAGACGGCGCTGCGGGAGCTGTACCTGCTGCCCTTCGAGATGGCCGTCCAGGACGCCGGGGCGTGGTCGATGATGGCCGCCTACAACGACGTCAACGGCGTGCCCGCCACCGAGCACGACCGCGTCCAGAACCGGATCGTCAAGGGCGAGTGGGGCTGGGACGGGCTGATCATGAGCGACTGGTTCGCCACCAAGCGCACCGTCGCCTCCGCGAACGGCGGCCTCGACCTGGTCATGCCCGGCCCGGACGGCCCGTGGGGCGAGAAGCTCGTCGCCGCCGTCCGCGCGGGCGAGGTGGCCGAGGAGACCGTCGACGAGCACGTGGAGCGCCTGCTGCGCCTGGCCGACCGCACCGGCGGGCTCGACCGCGGCGAGGGCCACCGTACCTGGGCGAGCCGGCTGCCCGCCCCGGACTCCGACCGCCGCAAGGAGCAGCTGCGCCGGATCGCCGCGCGCGGCATGACCGTCGTGGCCAACAACGGCGCGCTGCCCCTGGACGAGGCGGGCGAGGGCTCCGTGGCGCTGATCGGCCGGCACGGCCTCGACACCGTCGACATGGGCGGCGGCTCGGCGCAGGTCAACCCGCCGTACCAGTCCACCGTGGCCGAGGGCCTGACGGCCCTGCTCGGGGACAGGGTCACGGTGGCCGACGGCGTGGCCGTGCGCTCCCGTCCCGTCGCCGCGGACCCGTCCTTCCTCACCGACCCGGCCACCGGCACGCCCGGGCTGGAGGTCGCGCTGCTGGCCGCCGACGGCACCGAGCTCTCCCGGTACCACTCCGGCTCGTCCGCGATCTCGATCGGCTGGGACGACGACCTCGAGCGGACCCCGGCCACCGCGGTGCTCACCACGACCCTGGCCAACGAGGCCGGCCCGGTGCTGCTGGGAGCCATCGGCGGCGGGCGCTGGAGCCTGGCGGCGGGCGGGCAGGAGATCTCGGCCGAGCTGCGCTTCGCCGGCAAGGACCCGGGCGAGACCATGATCCGCCCGCCGGCCTTCGCCGAGGTCGTGGAGCTGCCGGCCGGCGCGACCGTGACCGCCACCGTGGCGCTCGAGCCGGTCGACTGGCGCGAGCTGCTCCTGGGCGACCCCTCCCTGGGGCTGGCCGGGGAGAGCCACCTGCTGGACATGTCCGCCATGGGCCTCACGGCCCTGGTGGCCGACCCGGCCCCGCGCCCCGACGACGAGCTGATCGCCGGCGCCGAAGCCGCCGCACGGGCCGCGCGCACCGCCGTCGTCGTGGTGGGGGTGACCGAGGAGGAGGAGACCGAGGCCTCCGACAAGCGGACCCTCGCCCTGCCGGGCCGCCAGGACGAACTGGTGGCCCGCGTCGCGGCCGCCGCCGAGCGCACGGTGGTCGTCGTCAACGCCGCCACCCCCGTGCTCATGCCGTGGCTGGCCGACGTGGACGCCGTGGTGGTCGCCGGGCTGCCCGGGCAGGAGGGCGGCCACGCGGTGGCCGCGGTGCTCACCGGGGAGCTGGAGCCCACCGGGCGCCTGGTCACCACCTACCCCGCCGCCGACGGGGCAGCGCCGGCCTGGAACGTGGTCCCCGGTGAGGACCTCGGCCTGTCCTACGACGACGGCACGGCCATCGGCTACCGCGGCTACCACGCCGGGGCCGCCCCGGAGCCCCTGTTCTGGTTCGGCCACGGCCTGGGCTACGGCAGCTTTGCGTACGGGTCCGCGGCAGCGGTCCGCGGCGGGGACGGCCGGCTGGGCGTGGACGTCGAGCTGACCAACACCTCCGCGCGGGACTCCCGGGAGACCGTGCAGGCCTACCTGGACCCGGCCGAGGCCGACCAGCCGATCCGCCTGGTGGGCCACCAGGGCGTGGACGTGCCCGCCGGGGCCACGGTCACCGTGACGGTCGACTGCGACCAGCGGCTGTTCCGCCGCTGGAACGAGTCCACCGGCGCCTGGGAGCAGCTCGCCCCCGGCGGTGAGCTGGTGGTCGCCCGCGGCCTGGGCGACGTCCGGGCCCGGGTGTCGTTGGGCTGAGATCCTTCGAGGAGGCGGTCGTCCCCCGCGGACGGCCGCCTCCTCCTTCCGCGCCCACCCCGTGCCAGGACACCATGGCCACCCCCGCCGCGCCACGGTCGCCCCGCCGCAGCAGCGGCCGGCCCCGGGGCGCCGACAGCGCCGCCCGCCGGGAGGAGATCCCGGCCGCGGCCGCCCGGCTGTTCTCGCAGGAGGGCTGCCGCGGCACCTCGAGGAGCGGGCTCGCCCGGGCGGCCGGGATGAGCCAGACCGGTCTGGTGCACTGCTTCCCCACGAAGGACGGCCTGCAGATCCAGTGGCTCTCCGACCCCGACCACCCGGACATGGCCACCGACTTCCAGGTGCTGCCCGACGCCCCCCGGGGCCGCTGGGAGCGCTGAGCCGGGCCCGGGCCGGCCACCCGCAGCACGGTGCCGCGCAAAGACCCTGTTCTGCCTCGTGGATGCAGGGCCGACCGCGCAGGGTCTGTGCGACCGCCAGCAAGCTTGCTATTCTTCTGGCACGCCCGAAGCGCACGAGACCCACTCGCGGGACCCCTCCGCGGGACCCACCGGAGAAAGCAGGCACCGTGGCCGACATCAATCCCGAGCAGGCGCGCAACGATCCCGAGAAGGCCCAGAAGGCCCTCAACGAGGAGACCGGCTACAGCGTCGAGGGCGACACCCCTCCCATCGCGGGCCTCGGCGTGGGCCCGCACAACCCCGACCTGGACGTCGACCACCCCGGGGACAGCTCGAAGGGCAAGATCGCCATCGCGGTCATCTTCGGCTTCGTGGTGCTCTTCGCGGTGCTGTGGTTCGTGGGCGCTCTCGTGGGCATGTTCTGAGGTCCGCCGACCCCGCCCCGGAGTAGCACCGTCAGCTCCGGGCCCGGCCGCGGCGGGCCGGGCCCGGAGCCCTGCCTGCCGCGAGGCGGGTCCCCCGGAGCACCGCGCCCCCTGCCGCCTGCCCGGGCTCAGTCCAGGTCCTGGCTCCACGAGTGGTCGTTCCAGTCCTCCGAGGACGGGCCCATCATGGCGAACCGCTCGCCGTCGGGGCCGGCCGCGAAGATCAGCTGCCCGTACCCGAACTCCTCCGGCTCCTGGACCAGCGTGCCGCCGGCGGCGACGACCCGCTCGGCGGCCGTATCGGCGTCGTCGACCTCGAAGCAGACCCACCACATCGGGGGCACCTCCTGGAGGTGGTCCACGTCCTCCGCGGGGACGCCGATCCCGCCGGCGGTGCGGTCCATGCCCGGGACCGTGAACACGGCGTACGCCTCGTGCCGGGTCCCGATGTCCTGGTAGGTGTAGCCGAAGACCGTGGCGTAGAAGCGTTCCGCGGCCTTCTGGTCCGAGGTCAGCAGGTCGCACCAGGCGATCGTCCCGTGCCGGCCGACGATGCTGAACCCGGTCTGGTCCCGGGGCTGCCACACCCCGAAGGCGGCGCCGGTCGGGTCGATCCACACGCCCATGCTCCCGAAGGTGCCGACCTCCACCGGGTCGAACAGCTGCCGCGCCCCGGCGGCCACCGCCGCCCGGCCCGTGGCCTCGATGTCGTCGGACTCCAGGTACACCGCCCAGGCGTGGGGGTCATCCTCCATCCCGGCCAGCGCCGGGGACATCCCGGCCACCGGCTCCCCGTCCACCAGGGCGTTGCAGTAGCCGCCGTGGTCCGGGTCGGACGGCGTGAACCGCCACCCGAGCACGTAGGAGTAGAAGTCCTGGGACCGCTCCAGGTCCGAGACCATGATGTCCACCCAGCACGGGGCCCCCGGGGGCCACCGGTCGACGCGCTCGGCCATGGGGATGTCCTCTCCTCGCGCGGGCGGCGTCGGCGACGCGGCCCGCCCCGGCAGTCCTGTTCCCCCATGGTCGTCCCCGCCGTCCCGGAAGGGAACACCCCGGCCCGGGATTCGCCGGCCGCAGCCCCTTCCTCGCCGCCGCCCTGCAGGGGGTGGAGCCAACGGGGCGGGGTTAACATTCGGGGCTTTCTTCCGGGCGCCCCGGGCCGTTCCTAGACTCGGGGGCAGGACAGGGGTCCCGAGTCCACGGGCCCCGCCCCGGAGGACGGACGAACGGCCGTGCGTGCTCGCTGGACGGAGGAGCCGACCCGGCCGCCGACCGGACGTTGCGCTTCGGGCACCGACGACGACCGACCACGACCGTTCCGGGGGACCCCATGACCGCGCACTCCGCTCCCGCCCACCCTGCTCCGCGCGAGCCCGCGCCCCGGACGAGGCCGGGGCAGTGGGTGCTGCTCGTGGTCGGGTCCGTCCTGACCGCCCTGGGCCTGGGGGCGGTGGCCACCGGGCTCGTCCTCGCCGGCGCCGCCGCGGCCCAGGAGGGCGGCCGCTACCTGACCGGGGGCCCCGAACGGCACCAGACCATCGCCTACGCCCTGACCAGCCCGTCCGTGGTGCTCGACACCGAGGGGGCGCCGATGCCGCAGCTGCCCTTCGTGGAGCAGCTGGCCGGAGTGCAGGTGCGCGCCACCGCGGTGGACCCCCAGCAGGAGGTCTTCGTGGGCGTGGCCGCGACCGAGGACGTGGGGCGGTACCTCCAGGGCGTCGCCCGCGCCCAGCTCGGGCCGGGCCTGCGCGACGACGAGGACGAGGACGAGGAGAGCATCGACGTCTCCGGGTCCCGCACGCCCGACCGCCCCGGGAACCAGACCTTCTGGGCCGCCTCGGACCAGGGCACCGGGACGCGGGAGGTGGAGTTCGACCTGCAGCCGGGCCGCTGGAGCCTGGTCGTGATGAACGCCGACGCGTCCCGCCCGGTGTGGGTCGAGGTGCAGGCCGGAGCGCGCTCGGACCTCGCCGGCCCGGCGGCCGCGTGGCTGCTCGTGGGCGGGCTGATCGGCCTGGTGGTGGGCGTGCCGCTGCTGCTGCTCGGCGCGGCCGGGCTGGGCCGGGACGTCGGCCGCGGGGCGCCCCCGCGGGGCACGGGCCCCGGCGCGGCGCTCGCCGCCGGCCCGGGCGGGCAGCGGGCCTGGCCCTTCGTCTACCCCGTCACGGTCACGGGGTTCCTGGACGCGAGGCTGTCGCGGGGCCTGTGGCTGGTCAAGTGGCTGCTGGCGATCCCGCACTTCCTCGTGCTGGCCGTGCTGTGGTTCGCGCTGTTGGTCACCACCGTCGCCGCCGGGCTCGCCATCCTGTTCACCGGCCGCTATCCCCGCTCCTGGTTCTCCTTCTGCGTGGGCGTGCTGCGGTGGAGCTGGCGCGTGGGCTTCTACGCCTACTCCGCGCTGGGCACGGACCGGTACCCGCCGTTCACGCTGGCCCCGGCCGAGTACCCGGCCGACCTCGACGTCGCCTACCCCGAGCGGCTCTCCCGGGGCCTGGTCCTGGTGAAGTGGTGGCTGCTGGCGATCCCGCACCTGCTCGTGGTGGGGGCCCTCACGGGCGGCGCCGGCCGGACGGGGATCGGCGCCGAGTGGGACGAGACCGGCCGGGCCACGACCGCCGGCTGGGGACCGTCCCTGCTCGGGCTGCTCGTGCTCATCGCCGCCGTCGTCCTGCTGTTCACGGGACGGTACCGCTACGAGCTCTTCGCCCTGGTCGTCGGCATCAACCGGTGGCTCTACCGGGTCGGCGCCTACGTGCTGCTGATGCGGGACGAGTACCCGCCCTTCCGGCTCGACCAGGGCCCGGTCGAGCCGCCGCCCGGGCCCGGTCCGGCCACCCGACCGGCGCCGGAGCCCCCGGAGGCCGGCCGGGCGCCGTCGCCCGCCCCGCCCGAGCAGGCGCCGCCGCCGCCCCCGCGCAGCGATCCCGGCGCCCCGCCCCCGCCCTGGGCGTGAGGCACCGGCCGGTCAGCGGAAGCGCACGCCCTCGAGCCGTGCGCGGAAGAACTCGCCCTCGTCCTGCCGGGCGGTCCCCCAGCCCCAGCCGGCGCGCAGGACCGTGGGCACGCGGACCCCGGCGACGACGGCCTCCGCGGACAGCGCCACCCCGAAGGGGTGCCGGCCGTAGCCGGTGCCCTCCGGGTCGCCCCAGCGCTGCATGCCGACCTCCTCCAGCCGGCCCTCGGGGTCGACGCACACCAGGGAGTCCTCGCGCTGCCCGCCGGGAGCCCAGGACATCACGGCGGTGTCCGCGTCCGGCCCCGCGGACCACTGCGCCCGCAGGCAGGCCGGCGGCACGAGGACGCCCTCGCCCGCCAGGCGCCCGGCGGCGCTGCGGGTCACGTCGGGCCCGGTGGCGGAGAGCACGGGGACCAGCCCCAGCAGCCGCCAGCGCATCTCCCCACCCGCGGCGCCGTAGCGGTCGAAGCCCGTGACGGGCAGCCCCAGCACCCGGGTCCGGGCGGCCCACACGAACCCGCGCGCGGGGGCGACGACCTGCTCGGCGGAGAACCGGCGCCAGCGGCCCCCCAGCCGGATCTCGCCGCGCATCGCGAGCTCCGCGGCCGTCCACGCCGGGGTGCCCGGCGGCACCGCCCGGTCCAGCCACCGCCGGGCCGGTTCCGGCAGTGCCTCCAGGACGGAGCGGTCGGCGGCGGGCGGGGCCGGAACGGGGGCAGCAGCGAGGGCCGTCCAGTCCGCGCGAGCGGCGCGCGGCACGGCACGGCAGGAGATCACATCAGGAACGAGCGCAGGGTGCGCTCGGCCGCCCGGTACGTGGAGGCGCCGATCGTCTCACCGTCCATGAACCGGTCGATCACCCGCGGGTCCACGTAGGAGCTGCGGGCGATGGCCGGGGTGTTGCCGAGGTGCTCGGCGACCTCGCGCATCGCGGCGGACACCGCCTTCTTCCGGGCGCTCGCGCTGGGCCGGGTGCCGGCGCGGGCGGCGAGCGCCAGGGCGGCGGTGACCGTGCCCTGCCACGTGCGGAAGTCCTTGGCCGTGAAGTCGGGCCCGCACTGGGTCTTCACGAAGTCGTTGAGCCGGGCGCTCGTGGTGGGCACCCACTGCCCGTCCTCGTCCTGGTGCGCGAGCGCGGGCTCGTCGGGGTCCCGCCGGAGCATGGGGGTCAGGGCGGCGGCGAGGTCGGCGTCCTGCACGGCCACCGACCACTGGTGCCCGCTCTTGCCGGGGAAGTCGAGGTGCACCCCGGCCCCGTCCACCCGCACGTGGCGCACGAGCAGGGTGGTCACGCCGTAGGAGCCGTTGGACTGGGCGTACTCCTCGTTGCCGATCCGCAGGGCCGCGACGTCCATGAGCCGGAAGGCCGCGGCGTACGCCTTCTCCTCGGTGGGGGCCTCCGAGCGCAGCAGCCGGGTCACCGCCGGGCGGGCCCGGATCAGCGTGTCGCCGAAGTCCAGGACGCGGTCGAACTTCTCGCGGTCCTTCAGCTCCCGCCAGCGGGGGTGGTAGAGGTACTGGCGGCGACCGGCGTCGTCGACCCCGGTCGCCTGGATGTGGCCGTTGGCGTACGGGCTGATCCACACGTCCTTCCACGCCGGGGGGATCGCGAGCGCCCGGATGCGCTCGAGCTCCTCCTGCTCCTCGACCCTGCGGCCGTCGGCGTGGCGGTAGGCGAAGCCCCTGCCGTAGCCGCGGCGGGTGATGCCGGGCCGGGTGCAGTTGCTGCGCCGGAGGCGGGGCCTGCGGGCGGGGCGGGACTGCGCGGGACTCTGCTGCGTGGCGGCCATGGTGTCCTTCCGGGACCGGATCCGGGGCGCTCCGATGACAGAAAGTGTACTGATCGGCGCGGTGCCCGGGCACGGCCCTGCGGCGGCGGCCTCCTCCGGCCGGCGCTCAGGCCCCCGAGCGGGTGTACGCGGCGGCGCGCACGACGTCGTCGTCCTCCAGCCCGGCCCCCAGGGCCCCGCCCACGGTGGCGAGGGTGGCGGTGAGCCAGGCGAGCTTCGCGTACTCGAGCGCGCCGACGTCCCGGCCGATCACCTCCGTGAAGACGTCCCGGTCCACGAGCAACAGGGCCCCGAGCCAGGAGAGGGCGAAGACGGCGAGGTAGAAGACGAGCACCCCGATCGCCACGGTCGCGGCGGTGGCGAGGTTGAACAGGGCCACCTGCTCGCGCTCGGCGCGCCGCCGCGGGCGCTCCCACAGCCGGGCGCCGACGACGAGCGTCCCGGTCACCGCACCGACGGCGAGCAGGCCGAGCGCCCCGAGCCGGCCCGGGCCGTACTCCGCCGCGAGCAGCCACAGGTCCGAGGCCACCAGCGTGAGCACGCCCGTGGCCACGGCCACGGCCAGCAGCCGGGACAGCCGCACCACGAGGGTCCACGGGCGGTTGGCCCGGATCATCCCCAGCAGCAGCCGCACGTTGCCGCCGAGCACGCGGGCGGTGAACTGCACGGCGTTGTCCTCCGGGCGGTCCTCGACGTCCTGGGCGCGCTGCCGGGCCCGGCGGAGCAGCTCCTCCTGCCCGTCGTCGTCGGGGTCGTAGCCGAGCAGGTCGCCGACCACGCGCACCGTGGCCTCCCGGACCTTCTGGGGCACGCGCACCGCGCCGAGGGCCGGGACGGCGACCAGCCCCACCCCGTGCACGGGGCTGAGCTGGGTGAGCACGGGGTTGCGCCCGTCCTTGAGCGGAGCGTCCGTGAGGACGACCACGAGGTCCCAGTCCTCGTCGAGCATCCGGTCGCGGGCGGCCTCGAGCAGGTCGAGGCCGTCCGCGGGCGGGACGACCAGCCGGTCCTCGACGACGGCGACGCGCCACCGCACCCCCGGGTGGCGCTCGCGGAGCAGGCCGGGCAGCTGCGCGGCGAGGTCCCGGGGCAGGAGCGGTGCGGCCTGCGGGGAGACCACGAGGCCGAGCAGCAGCTCGGGCAGGGGTTCGGGCAGGGGTTCGGTGGCGTGGGGGGAAGGAGCGTCGGGCACCGGTCAATCCTGGGGCAGGACGCCCGCGAACGCCACTCGCCGGGGGCGGAGGGGGCTATCGGTCGGCGTCGTCCTGCGCGGGCGCGGGGGGCGGGGCCGCGGGGCGGCCGAGGGCGGTGCTGCTGACGTCCTGGTGGGCCAGCCGGCGCAGGGCCGCCAGCACGGGCTCGTAGACGGCGGTGCCGAGCACCGCGTACTCGACGGCCGCGCCCGCGTCGTGCGCCGGGACCCCGTCGATGTCGATCCGGGCGATGGCGTGCACGTGCTCGCCGTAGCCGCGCAACCGCTGCTCGTCGATGGGCAGGCCGACCGACTCGGCGGCGGCGAGGGCGTGCTCGAGCTGGGCGACCGCGGGGTAGTGGGGGTCGTAGAACCAGCCGAGCGCCTGGATCGCCGCGCGGGCGCGGGGGTGGTCCCCGCCGGGCTCCTCCGCGTAGGGCGGCAGCGCCGCGACGGCCCGGCCGAGGGCGGCGAACAGGTCCTCGGGCGAGGAGTCGACGAGCCCGAGCACCGTGCGCGTCCTCGCCACGCTCAGGCCCACCACGTCCGTGAGCGCCCGGATGAGGGCCAGCCGGTGCAGGTGCCGCTCGCCGTACTGGGCCTGGGTCGCGCTGGTGGCCTCCCCGGGCGGGAGCAGCCCCTCGCGGAGGTAGTACTTGATGGTCGCGACCGGCACGCCCGACCGCTCGGCGAGGGAGGAGATGCGCACGGGAACCCCTTGATCGGATAGTCAAGGTATCCAATAATGGATACCACGGCTATCCAATAGTAGCCGGTCGTCCTGCCGAGGAGCCGTCATGAGCGCGACCGCTCGCCCTTCCCGCCCGCTGCCGGTGCCGCCGCCCGCCTCCGTGGGCCTGCACCGGCCGCTGCTGGTCCTGGCCCTGGCCATGGCGGTGCTCGCGCCGGTCAGCGCCGCCGGGCTGGTCGTGGACCCGCGGGAGCTGGCGGGGGCGCCCGTGTGGGCCAAGCCGCTGAAGTTCTCCCTCTCCGTGCTCGTCTACTCGGTGTCGCTGGCCTGGCTGCTCACCCTGCTCCAGCGGGGCCGGCGGATCGCGTGGTGGGCCGGCACCGCGACCGCCGTCCTGCTCGGCGTCGAGATGGTGATCATCGTCGGCGCCGCGGCCGCGGGCGTGCGCAGCCACTTCAACGTCTCCACCCCGCTCGCGACGACGCTGTGGATCGCGATGGCGGCGTCCATCGCCGGCGCCTGGGTGGCGGCCCTGCTGGTCGCGGCCCTGCTGCTCCGGGCGCCCCTGGGCGACCGGGCGCGCACCCTCGCCGTGCGCGCCGGGCTGCTGATCGCCCTGCTCGGCATGGCGCTCGGGTTCCTCATGACCAGCCCCACTCCCGCGCAGCTCGCGGACTTCCGGGGCGTGGCCGGGGCGCACACGGTGGGGGCGGCCGACGGCGGGCCCGGCCTGCCTCTGGTGGGCTGGAGCACCGTGGCCGGGGACCTGCGCATCCCGCACTTCGTCGGGATGCACGCCCTGCAGGTCCTGCCGCTGGCCGCGCTGCTGCTCGAGCGGGCGGCGCGCCGGGTGCCCGCGCTGCGCCAGGAGGCCGCGCGGGCGGGCCTGCTGTGGGTGGCCTCGGGCTTCTACCTGGGACTGCTGGGCCTGCTCACCGCCCAGGCCCTCGCGGGTCAGCCGCTGCTGCGCCCGAGCGGGGCCGTGCCGGCCTGGTGCTGGTGCTCAGCGGGCGGGCACCGGCGCCGCGACCGGGTTCTCCAGCGTCCCCGCGTACTGCAGGGACGCCGCCTGGTCGGAGAGGTCGACCATCTGCAGGGTGTTGAGCAGCTGCAGCCGGTTGAGGCAGGAGTGGCGGAACCGGGGGGCGAGGAGCGGGTAGCGCTCCGCGGACTCCGGGTCCGCCGCCGCCAGCTCCTGCAGGCATTGCGCGGTCACGGCCCAGAACCGCTCCACCGGCAGGAGGTCCTCGGTGTCCAGGATCCCGGCGAGGTGGCGCAGCACGCCGTCGAAGACGTCGGTGTGCACGGACAGCGCCGCGGTCGCGGGGTCCACGACGTGGCGGATCCGCTCCAGCCGCTGGGGCAGCGGCCGGTCGGCGACGACGGCGGCCTCCTCCCCGATGTCCTTCATGATCACCCGCCGCGGGACGTGCTCGTGCAGCACCAGGACCACGTTCTCCCCGTGCGGCATGAACACGAGGTCGTGCGCCAGCAGGCACCGGGCCACCGGGACCAGGTAGGCGTCCAGGAGCCGGCGCAGCCACTCCTCGGCCGGGAGCCCGGACGCCCGCACGTGCTCGGCCGCGAGGGGGACCCCGCACGCGTCGACGTGCAGGAGGGAGGCCAGCGTCGCCAGCCGCTCCCCCGGGCCGGTGCGGGCCACCGGGCTCTCCCGCCACAGGGCGGCGAGCATCTTGGTGTGGGGTCCCTCCTCCGCGTGCCCGGCCGCCGCGGCGCGGTGGTAGGCGTCCCCGGTGTAGCCGATCGCCGCGACCTCCCGCAGGACGGAGAACCCGGAGGCGGTGAGCACCGGGTCGGAGGCGACGACGTCGGCCACCCAGTCGTTGATCGCCGGGGTGTCCCGCATGTAGCGCGGGGAGAGCCCGCGCAGGAAGCCCATGTTCTGCACGGCCAGGGCGGTCTTCACGTAGTGGCGGTCGGGGCGGGAGGTGTTGAAGAAGGTCCGGACCGACTGCTGGGCCCGGTGCTCGTCGCCCGTCTCGCCCAGCAGCACGAGATCGCGGCGGGCGAGGTCGGGGGCGAAGGTCACGGTGACCCGGTGCTCCCACTGCCAGGGGTGCACCGGCAGGAAGCGGTAGTCGCGCGGGTCCAGCCCGAGCCCGCTCAGCCGGGACCGGAAGCGGTCGACGGTCCCGCGACCGAGCTCCCCGGCGTGGAGCGCGTCCTCGTCGAGGCCGCGCCCGGCGTCGAACCGGCTCAGCCGCCGGCGCGCGGCGAGCCACACGAGGCGCACGGGGCGGGCGGCCTCGGGGGCGTACCGGTCGTGCTCGGTGACCCCGAGGCCGATGCGGCCGTTGTTGGCCACGAACCCGGGGTGGCCCTCGGTCATGGCGCCCTCGACCTCCTGGAAGCCGGCGCCCGCGAGCGCCCGGGAGGGCCGCGTCCGGTGCACGAGCTTGTAGGCCGCGGAGGCGAGGGTGCTCGCGATCTCCTCGAGATAGGTGGCCAGCAGGGACCGGGGGATGCCGAGCTCCGGGGCGAGCTCGGTGACCAGGGCCTGGGCGTCCGGCTCGGCGGCGGCGCCGTCGACGGTGCGGCGCAGCGAGCCCTCGTCGAGGACCCAGTGCTCGAGCGGGTCGCGGCGGGCGCGGAACCGGTAGCGCACGCGGCCGCCGTCGGCGCGGACCTCGAAGACGCCCGCGCCCACGGGATCGGGGTGCAGGAGGCGCTCGTGGGCGAACTCGGCGAGGGCCTTGCAGCACAGGTGGCGGTGGGCGATCCGCATCGGGTGCCGGCCGAGGTGCACGGCCGGCGCGGGGCCGCTCCCGCCCTGCGGCGCGGCGGGCGGGAGCTCGCGGGCGAGCCCGCCCAGCTCGGAGTCCGCGAACTGCTCCTGCGTGCAGGTGCTGAGCAGGGCGGTCTTGCCCGGCAGCCCGAGCCGGGCGTCCACGGTGAACCCGGCACGCTCGTTGAGCCGGTGGACGGCCGCGTTGCGTGCGTCGGGCTCGACGACGACGCGGCGCACGTGCTCCCGCCCGAACAGCCGGCACAGGGTGGCGGCCATGAGGGCGGCGCTCGTGCCGGGCACGGGGGTCCGCGCGGGGGCGAGGAGCAGGTGCATCCCGACGTCGCCCTCGCGGTGGTCGTAGCGGCCGGCGAGCAGGACCGCGGCGGGGTCGTAGGTCTCCACGAGCCCGAGCGGCACGCCGTCGAGGCGGGCGAACCACGCGTCGGCGTGCGGGTCGGCGGCGAGGTCCTCGTAGGCGCGGCGCACCCGGCCGGGGACGGCGTCGAGCATGCCCCAGAACCGGGAGCGGGGGTGGGTGAGCCAGGCGTGCACCAGCTCGACGGTCGGGTCGTCGGGGACCAGGGGCTCGAGGGTGAGGACGCCGCCGGGGGTGGCGAGACGGGCGGGGGGCACGGCGTGGGGGTTCATGCGGTCTCCTGGGGGATGCCGAAGGTCTGGAAGGCGATGGCGGGCTCGATCGGGTAGACCTCCCGTCCCATGACGGCCCGGAGGATGACGCTGTTGCGGTAGGCGCCCATGCCGAGGTCGGGCGCGGTCAGCCCGTGGGTGTGCACCTCGGCGTTCTGCACCCAGATCCGGGAGCGCTCGTGGTCGACCGCGTAGTCGCGCGAGACGTCGTAGCGGCCGGAGGCGTCGCGGGCGATGCGGTCGAGCACGGGATCGAGGAAGGCGGGGATCTCGGCGCGGTAGCCGGTGGCCAGGACCACGGCGCCGGTGGTGTGCCGCCAGGGGCGCTCCAGCTCGTCGTCGTGCAGCTCGAGCGCGAACTCCCGCCCGTCCCAGCGGGCACCGGTGAGGGTCGTGTTCGTGGTGAGCAGCCCCGCGGGGTGCCCGTGCACGGCGCGGCGGTAGAGCAGCTCGTGGATCTCGTCCACCAGCGTCGAGCTGATGCCCTTGTAGAGCGTTGCGTGCTCGCGGTTGAGCCGCTCCCGCCGGGGCAGGTCGAGGCCGTGGAAGTGGTCGACGTACTCGGGCGAGGTCATCTCGAGGGTGAGCTTCGTGTACTCCATGGGGAAGAACCGGGGGGAGCGGGTGATCCAGTCGACCCGGGGCCCGTCCCTCCCGGAGCGCTCGAGCAGGTCGCGGTAGACCTCCGCGGCGGACTGGCCGCTGCCCACCACCGTGACGCTCTGCCGGGCCAGCAGCTCGTCGCGCCGGGGCAGGTAGTCGCCGGCGTGCAGGACGGGCCCGGCGGCGAGGTCCACGCACGCGGGCGGCGCGGGCACCGTGCCGACGCCCAGGACCAGGCGGCGGGTCCGCCACTGCTCCGTCCCGGCGGCGGTCTCGGCGGTGACCACGTAGGCGTCCGCGGCGGGGTCGTGCTCGACGGCGACGACCTCCCGGCCCCAGCGCAGGCTGCGGAGCTGCTCGCTCGCCCACCGGCAGTAGGCGCTGTACTCGGCCCGGAGGGGATTGAAGTCCTCCCGGATGTAGAACGGGTACAGCCGGCCGGTGTGCTTGAGGTAGTTCAGGAACGAGTAGGGGGACGTGGGGTCGGCCATGGTGACGAGGTCGGCGAGGAACGGCACCTGGATCGTGGCGTCCTCGAGCATCAGCCCGGGGTGCCAGGCGAAGCCGTCCCGGGCGTCGAGGAACACGGCGTCGAGGTCCTCGAGCGGGTCGGCGAGGCAGGCCAGCCCGAGGTTGAAGGGGCCGATCCCGATGCCCAGCAGGTCGTGCACGGCTCCGGTCGCGGGGGCCATCAGCGGCTCCCCGCCGCGGCCTCGAGGGTCCGGGGGGCCGCGTCGCGCGCGGCGGCCCGGATCAGCTCGAGCACCCGCTCCACGTCGGCCGCCGTGGTCCCCGGGTTCAGGAACGTGAACTTCAGGCACCGGCGCCCGTCGAGCACGGTCGAGGCGACCAGGGCGCGGCCGGAGTCGAAGAGCGCGGTCCGGACCACCTCGACGATCCGGTCGGCCTCGTCGTCGCCGGTGCCCGGGGGCCGGTGCCGGAACAGGACGGTGGAGAGCACGGGCTCGGCCACGAGCTCCATGTCGGGGGCCTCGTCGACGATCCGCCCCGCCTCCCCGGCGAGGTCCAGCACCCGGTCGAGGGCGCGCCCGATCTCCTCGGCGCCGACGGTGCGCAGGGTCATCCACAGCTTCAGGGCGTCGAAGCGGCGGGTGGTCTGCAGGGACTTGTCCACGAGGTTGGGGCGCACCGCGTGGCGGGGGTTGAGGTACTCGGCGCTCCAGGTGGAGAAGCGCAGGTTGCGCCCCTCCCGCAGCAGCAGGGCGGAGGCGGCCACCGGCTGGAACCAGGACTTGTGGAAGTCCACGGTCACGGAGTCGGCCCGCTCGATGCCCGCCAGCAGGTGCCGGCGCGTCGGGGAGACCAGCAGGCCCCCGCCGTAGGCGGCGTCGACGTGCAGCCAGGTCCCGTGCTGGCGGCACACCTGCGCGACCTCGGGCAGGGGGTCGATCACGCCGAGGTCCGTGGTGCCGGCCGTGGCGACGACGGCCGCGACCTCGTCGCCGGCCGCGGCGAGCTCGTGCAGGGCCCGCTCGAGGGCCACGACGTCCAGCCCGCCGCCGCGGCCGGCCGGCACGGTGACCACCGCGTCGGCGGGCAGGCCCAGCAGGTGCGCGGCCTTCGCCACGCTGAAGTGCGCGTGCTCGCCGGCGACGACGCGCAGGCGGGCCAGCCGCTCCTGGCGGGAGCCCGCGCGGGGGTGCGACAGCCGCTCCTCGCGGGCCGTGAACAGGGCCTGCAGGTTGGACTGGGTGCCGCCGGAGGTGAAGACCCCGTCCGGCTCCCCCGCCGGGAGGAACCCGATCCGCTCCGCCGTCCAGTCCACGAGCCGCTGCTCCACCAGGGTCGCGGTGGTGCTCTGGTCCCACGTCTCGACGGCGGTGTTCACGGCGGCCGTGAGGGCCTCGGCGGCCACCGCCGGGATCGCCACCGGGCAGTTGAGGTGGGCCATGTAGCCGGGGTCGTGGAAGTGCACGGCGTGGTCCAGGTAGAGCCGGCGCGTCTCGTCCACGACGGCGTCGAGGTCCCCGAGCGGGCGGTCGAGGTCGACGGCCGCGACCAGGCCCTCGAGCTGCTCCGGGGTCGCCGCCGAGCGGGGGGCCCGGGTGCCGGCGAGGTGGACGGCCACGGTGTCGACGGCGGTGTGCAGGGCGCGGGCGTACTGCGCCGGGGTGTCGCGGGTGAACAGGAAGTCGCTCATGGGCTCCTCGCAGGGGGTCGGTGGGGCTGCCGTTGCTTAGGCAAGCCTTACCTAACCACATTGCGCCCCGGATTACATCATGCCCGTGTTGCGTATTCCTCCGCTCACACCCTAGGGTGAGGCGTGTCCTCCGGTTAGGCAAGCCTTGCCTGACCTGCCGATCCGCACCGACGGCCCCGCCGTTCCGTTCGAAAGGGTGGCCCGTGGCCCCTGTCCTCCCCCGCGCTCCGCGCCCGCTGCTCCCCGCCCCGTCCTCCGCGCCGGTCCGCGCCCGCCGGGCCGCCCTGGTCCCCGTCGTCCTGGTCGCCGGAGCCCTGGCCCTGACGGGGTGCTCCACCGGCGCCGCGGGCGGGGAGGCCGCGGAGTCCTCCGCCGCGGGCGGGGCCACCGGGGAGTTCCCCCGCACGGTCCAGCACGTCTACGGCGAGACGACCATCGAGGAGGCCCCCGAGCGCGTGGCCACGGTCTCGTGGGTCAACCACGACGTCGCGACCGCCCTCGGCGTGGTGCCGGTCGGGATGCCGAGCACGGACTTCGGCGCCAACGGGAGCGGCTCGACCGACTGGTTCGACGCCGCCCTGGCGGAGTCCGGGGCGGAGGCCCCGCAGACCTACTCCGAGACGGACGGGATCGACTACGAGGCGATCGCCGCCCTGGAGCCGGACGTCATCCTCGGCGCCTACTCCGGGCTGACCCGGGAGGAGTACGACAAGCTCTCCGAGATCGCCCCCGTCGTCGCCTACCCCGAGGACGCCGTCGCCTACGGCACCTCCTGGCAGGACTCCACCGAGCTCATCGGGGAGGCCCTGGGGCGGGAGGAGAAGGCCCAGGAGGTGGTCGCGGACGTCGAGCAGCAGATCGAGGACACCGCCGCGCAGCACCCCGAGCTGGAGGGCACCTCCTTCGTCTACGGCACGATCGACCCCGCCGCCGCCGACCAGATCTACGCGTACACCGAGGTGGACAACCGCCCGAAGCTGCTGGGCGCGCTCGGCATGGTGCACTCGGAGGCCGTCACGAAGGCCGCCGAGGGCAAGGAGGGCGAGTTCGCCATCACCTGGTCCCCCGAGAAGGCCGACGCGCTGACCTCCGACGTGTTCGTCAGCTGGGCCGCCGACGAGGGCGTGCGCGAGGACATCGAGAAGGACCCGCTGCTGAGCCGGATCCCCGCCGTCGCGAACGGCGGCCTGGTGCTGCAGACCGACGCCCAGGAGGTGCTGTCCGTCTCGGCCGCGTCCCCGCTGAGCATCCCGTGGGCGCTCGAGAACGTGGTCCCGGAGATCGCCGAGGCCGCCCGGGCCGCGAAGTAGCACCGGAGCCCCGTTGAGCACCACCGGCACGGCTCCCCGCGCCCCCCTCGCCCCCCGGTCCCCCGGGTCCCCCGGGTCTCCCGGCGCCGCCCCCCGGCGCCGGGGGGCCGCCCTCGCCGTGGCCGTGGTGCTCCTGGCGGCCTCCGCGGCGGCGTCGCTGTTCTGGGGCGCCCGTCCGGTGGACCCGGCCACGGTCCTCGCCGTGCTCGCCGGGCTGCCCTCGGCGCTGCTCGACGGCGGCTGGTCGCAGGTCTCCGCCGGGCTGGGCATCGACGCCGCCGTGGTGCACAGCCGCATCCCCCGCACCCTCACCGCCGTCCTGGCCGGGGCGGCGCTCGCCGTCGCCGGGGCGGGGATGCAGGGCGTCAGCCGCAACCCGCTGGGCGACCCCGGACTGCTGGGGCTCACGGCGGGCGCGGCCGGCGCGGTGGTACTCGGCATCGGCTGGCTCGGCGCCGCCACGACGTGGCAGTTCGCCCTCCTCGCCCTGGCCGGCTCCGCGGTCGCCGCCGCGCTGGTCTTCGGCGTGTCCCGGCTCGGCGGCGGCTCCCCCACCCCGGCGGGCCTGGCCCTGTCCGGGGCCGCCGTCAACGCCGGGTGCACGGCGCTGACCTCCTCCGTGGTCCTGGCGCTGCCGGCCGTGCTGGACCGGTTCCGGTTCTGGAACATCGGCTCGGTGACCCGCGCCGGGCTGGCGGACGTCGCCGTCCTCGCCCCGCTCGTGCTCCTCGGCGTGCTCCTGGTCCTCGGCGGGGCCTCCGGGCTCAACGCCATGGCCCTGGGCGACGAGCTCGCCCACGGCCTGGGGGTGGACCTGGGCCTGCAGCGAGGCCTGGTCTTCACCGGCGTCGTCCTGCTCTCCGGCGCGGCCACCGCGCTCGCCGGGCCGATCGCCTTCGTGGGCCTGCTCGTCCCGCACGCCGTGCGGCGCCTGCTGGGCGGGGACCACCGCTGGATCGTGGTCCTCAGCGCCGTGCTGGGGCCCGTGCTGCTCCTGCTCGCCGACGTCGTGGGCCGGGTGCTCACCCCGCCGCAGGAGATCCACGTGGGCGTCACCACCGTGGTGCTGGGCGTGCCGGTGCTGCTCGTGCTGCTGCGCCGGGGCCGGAGCGTGACCCTGTGAGCGCCGTCGCCGCCCGCCCCGCGGGCACGCCCGGACCGGCCGGGGCCCCCGGAGCGGTGGCCGCCGTCCGGGCGGTCCGCCGCGCCCGGGCCCGGCGCACCCGCCTGGCCCTCGCCCTGCTGGTGCTCGGGCTGCTCGCGGCCCTGGCCGTGCGGGTCCTGCTGGGCCGCTACACCGTGACGGTCCCCGACTTCGTCGCGATCCTGGCCGGGGAGCGGATCCCCGGCGCGAGCTTCATCGTGCTCCAGGAGAAGCTGCCCCGGGCCGTGCTCGGCGCGCTCGCCGGGACCGCCCTCGGCTGCTCCGGTGCCCTGTTCCGCCGGGTGCTGCGCAACCCCCTCGCGAGCCCCGACGTCCTCGGCATCACCTACGGCGCCGCCGCCGGGGCCGTCGCGGGCACGGCCGTGTGGGGGCTGCGGGGCACCGCCGTGTCGTGGGCCGCCCTGGCCGGGGCGCTGCTGGCCGCGGCGCTGATCGCCCTGGCGTCCGTCCGGCTCCGGGGCGGCGCCGGGATCGTGGGCGAGCGGTTCCTGCTCGCCGGCATCGGCACGGCCTCCCTCGCCCAGGCGCTCACTGCTGCGCTGCTGGTGCGGCTGTCCCTGAACTCCGCCCAGGACGCGGCGCTGTGGACGGCCGGATCGCTGGGCGCGGCCGCGTGGGACCGGATCGGGGTGCTCGGCGCGTGCCTGGTCGTGGCGGTGCCCGCCGCCGTCGTCGTCCACCGGGCCCTGGAGCCGGCGGAGCTCGGTCCCGAGCTCGCCGCCGGCCTCGGCGCGCACCCGGCCCGGACCCGGGCGCTGGCCCTGGGACTGGGCACGGTGCTGGCCGCGGCCGCCACCGCGGCGACCGGTCCCCTCGCGTTCGTGGCCCTGATGGCCACCCCGATCGCGACCGCCCTCACCCGCGGGCGCACCTCCGTCGTGGCGTGCGCGCTGGTGGGCGCCGTGGTCGTCGTCGCCGCGGACGCCGTGGGCTCGGACCTGCTCGGGGACGTGCGGCTGCCCGCCGGGATCGTCACCGGGGCGGTCGGGGCGCCCGTGATGCTGTGGCTGCTCGTGCGGCAGCGGAGAGGAGACTCGGCATGACCCCCGCCTTCCACCTGCGGGGCGTGAGCCTCGGCTACGGCTCCCGCCCCGTGGTGCACGAGGTCGACCTCGACATCGCCCACGGCTGCACCACCGTGCTCATCGGCGCCAACGGCTGCGGCAAGTCCACCCTGCTCAAGGGCCTGTCCCGGCAGCTGCGCCCCTCCGCGGGCGTCCTGGAGGCCGGGGGGCGCGCCGTGCGCGACTGGTCCTCCCGCGAGTACGCGCGCTCCGTGAGCCTCCTGCCGCAGTCCCCGGTGGTGCCGGAGGGGCTCACGGTCGCGGAGCTCGTCGAGCGCGGCCGGCACCCGCACCGGAAGTGGTGGGGCGCGCCCTCCCCCGGCGACGACGCCGCGGTGGCCCGGGCCCTGGAGCTCACCGACCTCGCCGCGCTGGCGGGCCGGCCGGTGGAGGAGCTCTCCGGCGGGCAGCGCCAGCGGGCGTGGATCGCCCTGACCCTCGCCCAGGGCGCGCGCACGATGCTGCTGGACGAGCCCACGTCCTTCCTGGACCTCGCCCACCAGGTGGACCTGCTCGACATGCTCCACGGCCTGCGGCACCCGGACGGCACCCGCGCTACCGTCGTCGCCGTCCTGCACGAGCTGAACCTGGCCGCGCGCGTCGCGGACCGGGTCGTGGCGATGGCCGGGGGACGCGTCGTCGCCACCGGCCCGCCCCACGAGGTGCTCACGCCCGAGCTGCTGGCCGCGGTCTTCGGCCTGCACGCGGACGTCACCCACGACCCCGTGGGCGGGCACCCCGTCGTCCTGCCCCGCGGCCGGGTCCGCGAGGGCTCGTCCCCCGCCGTCCCGCCCCCGCCCGTCCCGCTGCCCGTTCCCGCCGCCCGACCCTGAGGACTCCGCCGTGACCGCTCTCCGAAGCGCCGGGACCACCCCGGCCGCCGACCCCGTCCTGTGCGTCGAGGCCGCCGTCACCTCCGTGACGCGGCTGTGCCCGTCGTTCCGCCGCATCACCCTCGCCGGCCCCGAGCTGGCCAGCCTCTCCCCCGCCCTGATCGGGGAGGGCGGCCCGGCCCGGTGCCGCGACGCCTACGTGAAGCTGCTCGTCCCGCCGCCCGGGCGCGCCCCCGAGCGGGCGGACCTGTCCCGCGGCCTGCGGGAGGGCTGGTTCGCCCGGCCCGCCGAGGAGCGCGGGTGGATGCGCACCTACACCGTCCGCGGCGTGCACCGCACGACCTTCTGCGGAGCGGTGGTGCCCGAGCTCGTGCTCGACGTCGTGGTGCACGGCGGGCACGGCCAGGACGGACCGGGCAGCCGGTGGGCCCGCACCGTGGCACCCGGCGAGCGCGTGTACCTGCTGGGCCCGGGCCCGCAGGAGCGGCCGTGGGCGGCGTGGGACCACGGCGGCGCGCGGCGCGTCGTGGCGGTCGGGGACGAGACCGCGGCCCCGGCGCTGATGTCGGTCGCGGAGGAGTTCGCGGACCAGGTCGGGGACAGCGCCCCGGCCACCGGCGGGGCGCGCCCCCGGCTCGACGTCGTGCTCGAGGTCCCCCACGCCGGCGACGTCGAGGTGCACCGGCTGCCCGCCGAGCGGCCCGGCGTGCGCCTGCACGTCCTGCCCCGGGCCGGGCGGGGCCCCGCGGCCGGGCACGGGCACCGGGCCGCGGTGCGGCTGGCGGGCCTGCTCGGGCTGCCGGGGACGGCGGTCGACGACGTGCTGGCCGGGCGCCGCCCGGAGCGCGGGCTCCCGGCCCTGGCCCTCGCCGAGGACCCCACCGAGCCGCGGGCGTGGTCGGTGGCCACGCCGGCGCGCGGTGACGTGCCGTACGTGTTCCTGGCCGGGGAGTCCGGGACGGTCAAGGCGCTGCGCCGGCTGTGCGTGGACGCCGCCGGGATCCCCAAGGACCACGTGTCGTTCATGGGGTACTGGCGGCAGGGGCAGGCCGAGTCCTGAGCCGGCGCGCCGCTGCGCCGTCCCCGGCCCGCCGCTTGGGAGGATGGTGGGCGTGAGCCCCCGTCCTGACGCCGTGCTGTCCGTCCGGGACCTCGCCTGCGGCTACGGCGGCGCCGCGGTGGTCACCGGGCTGAGCTTCGACGTGGCCCCGGGCGAGGCGCTGGTGCTCACCGGGCCGAACGGGGCCGGGAAGTCGACGGTCCTGCGCACGGCCGTGGCGCAGCAGCCGGCCCTCGTCGGCGAGCGGCTCCTCCACGGCGGGCCGGTGGTCGAGACGTCCCTGCCCTACCGCCGCGCCGTGAGCAGCCTCTTCGACGAGGACGCGTTCCTGCCGGGGGTCGCGGTGCGCCAGCACCTGGAGCTGGTCGCCCGCGGCCACGGACTGCGGGAGCCCGGGGCCGCCGTGGCGGACGCCCTGGAGGAGTTCGGCCTCGCCGGGCGCGCCGACGCCTCCCCGTACGACCTCTCCTCGGGGCAGCGGCGGCGCACGCTGCTGGCCGCCGCCCTGCTGCGCCCCTTCGACCTGCTGGTGCTGGACGAGCCGGAGCAGCGCCTCGACGCGACGATGCGGGACCGGCTGGCCCGCCGGCTGGTGGCGGCCCGGGAGGGCGGCGCGGCGCTGCTCGTGGCGGCCCATGACCCGGTCCTGTCCCGGGCGGTCGCCACCGCGACCCTGGAGCTGGCCGCGGAGCCCTCCGCCGGCGCGGCCGGGGACCCGGCCCGGGACGGGCCCGCGCGCGAGCCCGGGCCCGGCCGTGGCCGCTGACCGGCCGGCCGCCGCGGGCCCCGGCGCCGCGGCCCTCCACGGCGCGGACTTCGACGCCGCGCGCTTCGTCCGGGCGGCCCGCGCCGCGGGGCGCGCCCGGGTGCCGCGCTCCGAGCGCTTCGTCGACGCCTACGTCCTGGTCGTGGCGGTGCTGGTCGTGGGCGCCTGGATCTACGGCGGGACGAGCGGTCTGGGCGCGCAGCTCGGCGCGGTGCTGGCCGCGGGCGGGCCGGGCGGGGCCCTGGAGCGTGAGCCGGCGGCGTGGCTGGGCCCCGGCGTTCCGCTGCTCGGCTCGACCGCCCTGCTGGCGCTCGCCTGGGCCGGGCTGGTGCGGACCCTGCTGGTGCTGGGCCCGGTGGGGATCGCCCCGGACCGGGCGTTCTGGCTGTGGCGGCTGCCCCTCGGGGAGGACCGGGAGCCGGCCCGCGCCGTCCGCCGCGCCGCCCTGACCACCGGCGCGGCGTCGGCGGGGGTGGGCGGGGGCGCCGCCGTGGCGGCGTGGTGGGCGGGCGTCCTGTCCGCCGGCGAGGGGAGCGCGGTGCACGCCGCCGCTCTGGCCGGGTGCGCCACGGCCCTGGGCGTGACGGCGGTCGGAGCGGCCGCCCTCCTGCAGGCGGGCACGGCCGGCACCGGGTGCTCCTCCCGGCGCGGGCGCCGGGTCCGGGCAGCGCTCGCGGTGCTCCTCGCGGCCCCGGTGGCGTGGACGCCGGCCGTGGCCACCGCGCCGCCTGCCACCGCACTCGCGCTGGCGGGGCTCGCGGCGGTCGCGGCCGCCGGCGCCGTCGTCGCCGGGGCCCGCGCGGCGCGCTCCCTCACGGGCGACGAGCTGCGCCGGGCCGGCGCCCGGGGGCGGCACCTGGTGAACGCCGTGCGGCTGATGTCGACGGCCGACCTGCGCCACTGCCTGACGGGCACCGACCAGGGCGCGGTGCGCCGCCCGTCCGCGCCGATCCCGCGGTGGGTCCGCGGACCGCGGCGGGTGGTGCTGTTCGCGGCGCTCACCGCGGAGGCCCGCACGGCGTGGCACGGGCGGGCCCTCGTGGACCTGGCCGTCGTGGCGCTGCTGCTCGTGGCGTTCCCCGGGGCGGTGGTTCCGCTCGCGTGGCTGGCGCTGCTCGTGGTGGCCGCGCGCGGGCTCGGCCGGGGGGTCGCCTACGTCGTGGCGGCGCGCGCCGGCAGCGCGGCAGAGCGCCAGCTGCCTCTGGCGGGCGCGGCCGCGGCCCGGGTCCGCCTGGTGGTGCCGTGCGCGGCGAACGCCCTGGTGGTGGGGGCCGCGGCCCTGCTGGCGGGTCTCGCGGCGCAGGCCCCGCCGGGGCCGTGCCTGGCGGCGGGTCTCGTCGCCGGGACCGGGATCGGCGCAGCGGCCGTGCACCGGGTGCTCGGCCCGGAGCCGGACCTCACGCAGCCGCCGATCGACAGCCCGCTCGGGCCCATCCCCCACGCCCAGGTGGCGGCCTACGGGAGGGGCCTGCTGCTCGTGCCCCTGTTCGCGGCCGGGCCCGCCGCCGTCGTGGCCCTGCCGGCGTGGTGGCCGGGGGTCCTCGGCCTGCTCGCACCGGCGGCCCTCGTGGCGGCCGCCCTGGCGGTCGGGGCGGACGAGCGGGCCTGAGCCGGCGGGTCCGCGCTCGGGAGGTCAGCCCCGGGGAGTCACCCGCAGGACCGCGTCATCGTCGCCGTTGGAGGTGGTCACCCACAGCGCGCCCTCGGCGTCGAGGGCCAGCGAGCGCAGCCGGCCGTGGGCGTCCTCGAGCTCGGCCATGCGCGTGGTGCCGGTGATCCGGGTGCCGTCGACCTGGTGGACGCCGACGCCCGTGTTCTTCAGCTCCGCGACGGCCAGCGCACCGTCCCACGCCCCCCACTGCTCGCCCTCGAGGAACACGGCCCCGCTGGTGGCCGCGGTGGGGCGCCCGGAGGACCACACCGCCTCGACGGCGTCCGGGAACTTCTCCCGGTCGGTCATCGGCACCGATTCGTCGTAGCCGGGCACCGGGTCCCACCCGTAGTTGCCGCCGGGCTCGAGCACGTTGATCTCGTCGTCGACGTCGGGGCCGTGCTCCACCGACCACAGCGCACCGGTGCCGGGCTGCACCGCGAGGCCCTGCACGTTGCGGTGCCCCAGGGTGTACACCAGCGCGCCGCCCCCCTCCCGGTCGGCGAAGGGGTTGTCCCGCGGGACCGTGCCGTCGGGGTGCACCCGCAGCGTCTTGCCGCCCAGCGACTGCGGGTCCTGGGGGTGCTCGCCCACGGCCGCGTCACCGGTGCCGACGTGCAGGGCGCCGTCCGGGGCGAAGCGCAGCCGGCAGCCGCTGTGCCGGCCCGAGCTGATCGGCAGGCCGTCGACGACCGTGCCGGTGCGCTCGGCACCGGCCGCATCGTCGGAGAGGCGCCACCGCGTGACCCGCACGTCCTGCGGCTGCCCGCCGTCCTGCGTCGCGTGGCACAGGAACAGCTCCCGGGTGCGCGCGAAGTCCGGGGACACCGCCAGGCCCATCAGCCCGGCCTCGCTGCCGACGAACAGGTCGCCCAGATCGGCCTCGACCTCGCGGGTGCCCCGGTCGTCGTGGGCGAACAGGCGCCCGCCGCGCTCGGTGATCAGCGCGGTGCCCTCCGGGGTGAGGGCCACGTCCCACGCGACGTCCAGGCCGTCGAGGACCACCTCGACGTCCAGGGCGGGCCCGTCCGTGGCGGAGCCCGGCGCCCCCGCCGCGGAGGCGCCCCCGGTGGCGGGTGGGGACGGCGCGTCCGCGGCGCAGCCGGACAGCAGCACGGCGGCGGCGGCGGCGACCACGATCAGCGGACAGGCGCGGTCCTTCATGCGGGCAATCTATCCCGGATCGCCCACGGGCACACCCGCCCCGGCGTACTGTGGCGTCACGGTGCGGCGGGCAGCACATCGACCGGCACACCGACCAGGAACACCGAAGAGGAACACCGGGCGGGAACACCGGGCGGAACGGGGGCGGGCATGGACCAGGACCGGGCCGGGCACGCCCGGCTGATCCTGCTGGGGGCCGTGGCGCCGGTGGTGTGGGGCACGACCTACGCGGTCACCACCGAGCTGCTGCCCCCGGGCCGGCCGATGACCGCGGCGCTGCTGCGGGCCCTGCCGGCCGGGCTGCTGCTGCTCGCCCTCACCCGGCAGCTGCCCCCGGCGCCCTGGTGGGGCCGGCTGGCGCTGCTGGGCCTGCTCAACTTCGGCGCGTTCTTCCCCCTGCTGTTCCTCAGCGCCTACCGCCTGCCCGGGGGCCCGGCCGCCGTCGTGGGCTCCGCCCAGCCGCTGGTCGCCGCGGCGCTGCTGTTCGTGCTCTTCCGCCAGGGCACGCCCCTCCGCCGGCTGCTGTGGGCGCTGGCCGCCGTGGCCGGGGTCGCCGTGGCTGTCCTCGGGGGCACCGTCGCCCTGGACGCCGTGGGCCTGGCGGCCGCCGTCGCCGGCACCACGACGATGGCCGCCGGGGTGGTGCTGACCCGCCGCTGGGGCCTGCCGGAGGGCATGAGCGGGCTGACCGCGACCGGGTGGCAGCTGGTCCTCGGCGGCCTGATGATCGCCCCGCTGGTGCCGCTGCTGGACACGGGCCCGTTCGTCCTCGACGCGGGGGCGGTGGCCGGCTACGCCTGGCTGGCCCTGCCCGGGGGCGCGATCTCCTACGCCGTGTGGTTCCACGCCGGCCGGCGGCTGCCTCCCACGAGCCTGACCCTGCTGCTGCCGCTCACCCCGGTCACGGCGGCCCTGCTGGGCTGGGCGCTGCTGGGCGAGGCGCTCACCGGGGTCCAGGCCGCGGGGTTCGGCCTCGCCCTCGTCGCCGCGCTGGGCGGGCAGCTGCCCGCCCCGTCCCGCGTCCGCCGCCGGGGAGGCGTCCGGGGCGCTCCTGACCGGGAGCGGGATCGGCGCTAGGATCTCGGCACGGGACCACGACGATCGGACACGTCATGGCGAGAGCTGCGATCATGTGGGTCCGGCCCACGGAGTCCACCCACCGGGTCACGACCCTCGAGCTGTTCTTCGACCTGGTCTTCGTCTTCGCCTTCACCCAGGTCACCCGGCAGATGACGGACGACCCCACGGTGGTGGGAGCGGCGCGCGGACTGGTGCTGATGGCGCTGCTGTGGGGGGCCTGGAGCGCCTACGCCTGGCTCGGCAACCAGGCTCGGGCCGACGAGGGAGTGGTCCGCGTCGCCTTCGTCGGGGCCATGTTCGCGATGTTCGTGGCGGCCCTGACCATCCCGGAGTCCTTCGCCGACCTGCCCGGCGGGCTGTACGCCCCCCTGGTGTTCGCCGTCTGCTACACGGCGGTGCGCCTGGGGCACCTGGTGTGCCACTTCGTGGCGGCGGGCGGCGACGCCGGGGAGCGGCGTCAGCTGCTCCTGACCGGGGCCCCCATCACCGTGGCCTGCGCCCCGCTCGTCGTGGGCGGCGCCCTGGGGCCGCCCCGGCAGACGGTGCTGTGGACCCTGGCCGTGGTCGTGAGCTACGGCGGGGTCTGGTTCTCCGGCACCGCGGGCTGGCGGTTGCCCAGCCCGGGGCACTTCGCCGACCGGCACGGGCTGATCCTCATCGTGGCCCTGGGCGAGTCCCTGATCGCCATCGGGACGGGTGTCGCGACGCAGCCGATCTCGGTCCCCGTGGTCGTCGGCTCGGTGCTGGGGTTCAGCGTGGCCGTGAGCCTGTGGTGGCTGTACTTCGACGTCGTCGCCCACGTGGCCGAGGGCGTGCTCCACCGGGTCCCGGAGGCCGAGCGGGCCGCCCTGGCGCGGACCTCCTACTCCTACCTGCACTTCCTCATCGTCGTGCCCGTCATCTTCATCGCCGTGGGCCTGGAGAAGGTCCTGGAGCACGCCTCCGACGCGACCGCCCACGAGCTGGCGGAGCCGCTGACCGGCGTGCCGCTGGTCTGCCTCTACGCCGGCGTGGCGGTGCACCTGCTCGGGCACATCGCGTTCCGCCGCCGCGAGGTTGGCGCCTGGAACGCCGAGCGCGGCGTCGCCGCCGTCCTCCTGCTCCTGCTCCTGCCCGTGGCGTGGCGGCTGCCCGCCCTGGCGTCACTGGGCGTCGTGGCGGCCCTGCTGGCGGCGCTGGTGAGCTACGAGCTGCTGCACTTCTGGCAGTTCCGCGACCGGGTCCGCCACTCCCCCGACCCCCTGGCCGACATCGCCCAGCTGATCTGCGGGCCCGGCGCGGACCTCGGGCGGCGGCACCGGCGCTGAGGTGCGCCCGGGTCACGGTCCGTCATCTCCGCTCCCGCGCCGCAGGCCCGCCTGCGGGACGGGAAATCGAGGGGTGAACCGTGACCCACCCCTCAGTAGGATGAGGCGGAGCCATCAGAACTTCCCGAGATCCTGGTGGCCGGGCCGGTGCGGGGGACCTCTCCTCGTGCCGGCCGCTCTCTGGGCGCCGCGTGCGGATCCCGGAGCGGCCGCCTTCTTCCTCAGCACACCGCCCCCTCCGCCGGCAGGGTGCCCCGGAGCAGGAACTCGTCGACCGTGGCGTCGATGCACTCGTTGGCCCGCAGGTACGACCCGTGCCCCTCGCCGACCCGCGTGAGCAGCCGGGCCGTCTCCAGCTGGTCGGCCAGGGCCTCCGCCCAGGCGTAGGGCGTGGCGGTGTCGCCCGTGCCCCCGATCACCAGGATGGGTGCGGCGCCCTGCGCCTGGACCGGCTCCCGGGGTGGCACGGGCTCGTCGACCAGCGCACCGCAGAAGACCTCCCCGTGGCTGAAGTAGTCGCCGAACGTCGGTGACACCTCCTGCAGCCGGGCGTCCGCGGCGGCCATGGCCGCAGGGTCGGTGTTCGCCGGGGTGTCCAGACAGTCGATCGCCCTGTGGGCCTCCCTGGAGTTGGAGATGTACTTCCCGCCGGGCCCCCGTCCGTACGCGAGATCGGCGAGGGCCATCAGCCCCGTGCCGTCGCCCCGCTCCAGGGCCGGGACCAGGGCCGAGGTCAGCCGCCACCAGGCGCGCTCCTCGTACAGGGGCAGGATGATCGCGGAGACCGCGTCGTCGACGGTGAGCGGGCGCCCGTCGGCCGTGGGCAGCGGCTCCGCCGCGATGCCGTCGATGAGGGCCCCGATCTGGGCGACGGCCTCGTCCACCGTGCCCTCGAGCGGGCACCCGTCCTGGGGCAGGCACGAGGCGGCGTACACCCGGATGGCGCGTTCGAAGCCGCCGGCCTGGTCGATGCTCTCCTGCGCGTAGTCCAGGGTCGGGTCGACCGCCGCGTCCAGCACGAACCGGCCGGTGTTCTCCGGGAACAGGTCGGCGTAGACGGCGCCGAGCTCGGTGCCGTAGGAGTACCCCAGGTAGTCCAGGTCCTCGTCCCCCAGGACGGCGCGCAGCACGTCCAGGTCCCGGGCCGCGCTGAGCGTGTCGACCTCGCCGAGCAGCGCCCCGGTGCCGGCCCGGCAGCCTGCGGCGAACTGCTCGGCCAGCGTGGTGAGCGCGGCGAGCCCCGCCGCGGTGTCCGGGTCGATCGGGGTGGCCCGCATCGCGTCCATGGTGGCGTCGTCCACGCACTCCACGGCCGTGGAGGCGCCCACCCCGCGCGGGTCGAACCCCACCACGTCGTACGCCGCGAGCACCGCGGGGTCGAGGCCTTGGGCCCAGGGCTCCACGGACGCCGTCCCGGAACCGCCCGGACCGCCGAAGTTGACGAGCAGCGGCTCCTGAGGCGCTGCCGCCGCGGGGCCGGCCACCCGCTTGAGGGCGAGGGTGATCTCCGCACCGGCCGGGGCGTCGTAGTCGAGCGGGACCCGCATCAGGGCGCACTCGGCCGCCGCACCGCACGGCGTCCACGCGAGCGTCTGGGCGTAAAACTCCTCGAGCCCGGCGGGGACCGGCGGAGCGGTCTCCACCGCCGTCGACGCAGCCGCTGGGCCCGCGGCGAGGAGGGCGGCCAGCGCGAGGGCGCCGGCCGTCCGGCGCCCTCGGCGCCGAGGCTCGGAGGTGGAGGCACTGTCGGAGAGGTGCATGACCCACTGCTTTCGGTCGGCGGGACCGGGATCCGGTGGAGCGCGTGCCCGCGGCACGCGCGGCGAGGCCGGTGCTCCACCGGCCTCGCGGGCGGCCCGGCGGCACGGCGTCCCGGCATGCCGCCGCCCCGGCCGCCCGCGACGAACTGCCGCTGACAAGGGGCTTCAGGGTAGGAGGAGCCCGGCGGACGGGTCAAGGGCGTTGCGCCGGGCGGCGGACCACCACCGCGGACAGTGCTCCGCCCGCCACCAGCAGGGCGGCGCAGGCCCCCATCACCGTGGCGTAGCCGTCGCGCACGCGCTCGGGGTCGGTCAGCCCTGTGCCGCCCAGCCCGCCGACGAGCGGGACGGCCGCGACGGCGAGCAGGCTCCCCGTCCTCGCCACGGCGTTGTTGGCCCCGCTGGCCAGGCCCGCCTGCTCCACGGGCACCGCCGAGAGGGCGGCCGCGGTCAGGGGCGTCACGAGCAGGGTCAGGCCGGCGCCGAACACGGCGGCGGGCAGCAGGACGTCCAGGAGGTAGTCGGAGCCGGGACCTGCCCGGCTCAGGAGGGCCACCCCGAGCCCCGCCACCAGGGGCCCGGCCGTCATCGGCAGGCGGGGGCCCACCCGGCTCGTCAGCACCCCTACGGACGGGGAGAACACCAGCATCAGCACGGTGACCGGCAGCAGCGAGAGGGCCGCGGCCAGCGGGGAGAACCCCGCCCCGACCTGCAGGCCCACCACGACGACGAAGAACACCGCCCCCAGCGCGGCGTAGAGCACCAGGGTCACGGCGTTCACGGCGAGGAAGGGCCCCGCCACGAGCACGGCGGGCGGCACCAGCGGCGAGACCGCGCGGCGTTCCCGCACCGGGAAGGCCGCCAGCAGGAGCGCCCCCGCGGCGAGCGCGGCGCCCGCGGCGGGCCAGCCCACCCCGCCGCCCCAGGCCGTCAGCCCGTAGCTGAGCGCGCCCAGTCCTCCCACCAGCAGCGCGGCACCGGGCACGTCCAGCTGGGGGCAGGCCGCCGGGTTGCTCGACTCCGGCACGTGCCGGCGGGTGATCACCACGACCGCCACGGCGACCGGGACGTTGACGAGGAACACCCACCGCCAGGACGCGGCCTGGACCAGCCACCCGCCCGCGAACGGCCCGATCGCCGACGCCACCCCGGTGAGCCCCGACCAGGCGCCGATCGCCCGGGCCCGGTCCTGCGGGCCGAAGGACGTCTGCAGGATCGCGAGGCTCGTGGCGGTCAGGAGGGCCGCGCCGACGCCCTGCACCGCCCGCGCCAGGACGAGCACGGCCGCCCCGCCGGCCAGGCCGCACGCCGCGGAGGCCGCGGCGAAGACCACCACCCCCAGGAGGAAGATCCGCCTGCGCCCGTACCGGTCCCCGAGGGACCCGCCGAGCAGCACGAGGGCGGCCAGGGCCAGGGTGTACGCGTTCACGACCCACGTCAGCGCAACCGACCCCGCCGCGAGGTCCGCGCCCACGGCGGGCAGGGCGACGCTGACGACGGTCCCGTCGATGAACGTCAGCGCCGAGCCGAGGACCGTGGCGGCGAGCACCCACCACGCCCGCCGCTGCCCCCAGGCCAGCGGCTCCGGTGGCGGTCCGGCCGTCCGGGGGAAGGTCACGGCGGTGCTCCCGGCGCGGGCGAGCGGGCCGGGGTCATCGCCGGGCGGCCATCGGCCGGGAGTCCCGGCGGACCCCCGCGGCGCCGACCGTGAGCAGCAGCGCGGCCAGGCCGATGGCGGCCGCCGGGCGGTCCGCGCCGAAGCCGCCGAGCCCCAGCAGGCCGAGCAGCACCGCGAGCGCCGCCAGCAGCGCGAAGGAGCCGCGGGCCGAGGCGTGCAGCGCCGCGATCGCACCGCAGAAGAGGGCGGTGCCCAGCAGCAGCGCGCGCACCGCGGCCGCGCCGTCCGCGCCGTGGCCGCCCACGGTGGCCACCGCCTGCTCCACGCCCGCGGCGGCAACCACGATCCCGGCGACCAGGGGGAAGTGCAGATAGGTGTAGGCGCCGACGGCCACGCGGACCCGGGCGACGCCCTTCACCCCCGCCAGGCAGCGCTCAAGCTCGTCCGCGTCGAGGCGGAAGTACGTCCACCACATGGCCGTGGACAGCAGGACGCCGAGGACCGCGGTGCCCAGCAGCCGGACGTCGGTCACCGACGCCGAGACGGCACCGACCCCGATGGAGAACACCGACTCCCCGAGGGCGAGGATGACCACGAGGGCGAAGCGCTCCGCGAAGTGCCCGCTGCTGCGCAGCCGCCACCCCTGCAGCCGCCGGGCGAGCCACCACGTCAGGAGACCGTCCAGCGCCACCGCCCCGGTCCACCACCAGACGCGCTCCCCGGCCGGGACGGCCGCCCCCACCGCGAGGAGGACGACGCTGGCCGCGGCGCCGACGGAGGTGTCCAGCACCTGCCGGCGCAGCGCGGCGTCCCGGTCCAGGAGGGCCGCCAGGACGTACAGGGCGGCGTGGACCGCGCGCACGACGGCGTAGGCCGCCACGAGCACGGCCGCGGCACCGCCGCCGGGGTCGGCCCAGACCTCCCGGAGGCTCAGGCCGATCACGAACACGGCCGTCATCGCGACGACCATGCCGACCAGCATGACCCCGGCGTCGGCACGCAGGTGGTTGCCGAGCCAGGCGTAGCCGACCCACGTCAGCCACAGCAGGCCCAGGACCACGAGGCCCTGGACGGCCCCGAGCACGGTGTGCTCGTGGGCGATCCACGTGGTCACCTGGGTGAACGCGAAGACGTAGACCAGGTCGAAGAACAGCTCCCACGTCGTGACCCGGTGCGCGGCGGAGTTCGCCCCGGGGCGCCACCAGCCGCGGGCATGGCTCGGCATCAGAGGCTCGCGACGCGCAGGGCGGCGCCCGGCGCGGCTGGTTCATGACGCGTCCGTGACGTCATCGGTGGATGAGCTGCTGCCAGTCCGGGGGAACGGCTCCCCGGGGTCCGGGGACGGGCTGGTCCTCCGGGCGGTGCTGCGGCGGGGCGAGCTCGGGGCCCTCCACCATCCGCCGGGTGCGGAAGTCCCAGTACCAGGACTCGCCCGGCTCGAAGCTGCGCGCGTAGCGGTGGCCGGTCTGCCGGTGGTGGGCCGTGGCGTGCTGCGCGGGCGAGGTGTCGCAGCAGCCGATGTGCCCGCACCGGGCGCAGCGGCGCAGGTGCACCCACCACCCCCCGCCGGCCAGGCACTCCGCGCACCCGGTGCCGCTCGGGGGAACCCCCACGTCGATTCCGTCCATGTCCATGCTGCTCACCTCGCACAGGTCCGTTCGCCGCGCCGCGGCGCCGGCAGGGGGCCCGCGCCGGGCCCGCGATCGCTGCCGCCACCACTGTCGCACTTCGGCGGCTCCTGGCCCACCCCTGGACGCGGCGCCGGGGCCTCCGCACACTGAAGGGCAGGAGGCACCGATGACCCGCTCCGCTCTGCCCGCGATCCCGTACGGGTCCTGGCGCGACACCCTGGACACCGTCCACCGGTTCGCCCAGGTGGTCGGCAAGGTCCGGCTGGCGGCCGCCCCGCGCCGCAACCACTGGTGGAACGTCCCGTTCCACCTCACCGGCCGGGGCATCACCACGCGGCCCATGGGGCGCGACCCGATCTTCGCGGTCGACTTCGACTTCCTCGACCACCGTCTCGACGTCAGCACCGTCACCGGCCTCCGGCACTCCTTCGCCCTGCCCGGCCTGTCCGTCGCCGACTTCCACGCCCGGCTGACGGACGGCCTGGAGGCGGTCGGCGTGGCCGTGGACGTCGCCCGGCCGCACCCCTTCGGCCTGCCCGACGCCGCGCGGCCGTTCGCCGCCGACACCGAGCACCGCGCCTACGACCCCGCCGCGGTCACCCGCTACTGGCGGGTGCTCAGCGAGGTGAACCTGCTGCTCGAGGAGTTCGCCGCCGGCTGGTCCGGCAAGACCAGCCCGGTCCACCACTTCTGGCACACCTTCGACATCGCCGTCACCCGCTTCGCCGACACCCCCGTCGACCACCCGCCGAGCACGGACCCGGTCACCCGCGAGGCCTACTCCCGCGCGGTCGTCAGTTCCGGGTTCTGGTTCGGGGACGACGCGTTCCCCGAACCGGCCTTCTACTCCTACACGTTCCCCGAGCCCGACGAGCTGGCCGACGAGCCCCTCCGGCCGGACGGGGCCGCGTGGGTCGCGCGCGGCGCGAGCCACCTCGCCGTGCTGCGCTACGACGACGTCCGCGCGCGGGAGGACCCGCGCGCTGCGGTCCTCGACTTCTACGAGAGCGCCTTCCGGGCCGGGGCCCGCCGCGCCGGGTGGGACCTCGACCGGCACGCCTCCCCCGGCGGGGTCACCGACCCGCGGGGCTGAGCGGGGCCCGCTGCTCCCCACGCGCCGGGGGCCCTCCGTGCGAGCCCCCGCCCCGGGAGGGGCGGGGGCTCGCACGGACGGACGCGGGCGTCAGTCGATGACCAGCTCGCCCATCCGGTTCCAGTCCTGGGCCGTGATCTGCTCGCTGATGATCTGCGGCGTCTCCACGAGAGCGGGCCGCATGCTCTCCAGCCCCTTCGCGAAGTGCTCGCTGTTGACGTGCGCCGCCGCGGCGTCGTCCCGGAACGCCTCCACGAGCACGTACTCGTTCGGGTCCTCGACGCTGCGCGACCAGTCGAACCAGAGGTTGCCCGGCTCGTTGCGGGTGGCCTCCGTGAAGTCCCGGGTGAGCTCCGTCCACCGGTCGGCGTACTCCGGCTTCACCTTGTACTTGACGACGATGAAGATCATGCCTGCTCCCTTCTCCGCGGCATCCCTGCCATGTTCGTGCGGCACTTCCGTGACGGGCCCGCCGGTGCGGGCCACCGCGGACAGTCTGATGGTTCGGGGCGGAGGACGGCCACGCCGGGCGGTCCGGTCAGCTCTGGGCGTAGGCGGTGCGCCAGCCGCCGTGGTACTCCTTCCGCGCCACCTCGGAGTACGGCACCGGGCTGACCACGGCGCGCACCTCGAGCTGATCGTGCGGCTCGACCGTCGTCTTGCGGGTGCCGCCGCCGGGCTCACCCCAGACCACCTTGAGCTCGGTGCCCTCCGGCACGTTCGCGTCGACGGTGGCCAGGGACAGGGCCCTGCGCTCGTTGGAGCTGTAGCCGGTGAACATCGACAGCCCCACGGTGCGCCCGTCGGCGTCCACCACGGCGTCGTAGTTCGAGGAGCCGTAGTTGGCCAGGGGCAGGTCGAAGTACTTGTAGTTCGGGCCCTCGGTGTCGAAGAGGGACGCGAAGATCTTTGCCATGTCCTCGGCGTTCCAGGCCAGGGTGGCCTTACGGCGCTGGGCCGAGGGGTCCATCGCCTCCAGGGCGTCGCGGCCGATGAAGTCGTGGTCGAACTTCACGAACGACCCGTAGCCCAGCTCCCACGGCGTGAGGTAGTAGTCCTCGATGTCCTCGGAGACGAAGCTGCCCGCGAGCGCGTTCGTCGCCTCGTAGCTGTCGGCGCCGAGCCACCGCCGGTAGGCGGCCGTCCCGTCGCCGGTGTAGACCGCCGGGAGCGGGGACGGGATCCAGCCGGACTCCAGGGTGTTGGAGGGATAGGCGCGGGCGCCCACGGGCACGATGCCGAACTCGGCGCCGGCTTCGAGGATCGTGGCCCGGACCTGCTCGTAGGACTCGTAGGGGCCCCAGATCTCGAGCCCCGGGGCGCCGGCCATGCCGTGGCGCAGGGTGCGCACCTGGGCGCCCGCGACGTTCATGACGTCCATGGTGAAGAACTTCAGCTGCTCGAGCGGTCCGCCGTGGAGCTTCTCGATGATCTGCCAGGCGCGGGGCCCCTGGATCTGGAAGCGCCAGTACTTGCGCACCACCGGCTTGCCCATGGGCCGGGACGGGGAGCGGCGGTCGACCTCGATGTCGACGTCGTAGCCGCCGGTCTCGCCGTGGAAGAGCAGCCAGTTGGCGGCCGGGGCGCGGCCGACGTAGACGTACTCGTCCTCCTCCTGGCGGAAGAGGATGCCGTCGCCGATGACGTGGCCCGCCGGGGTGGTGGGGACGTACTGCTTGGCCTTGTTCACGGGGAACGTCGCGGTGCTGTTGACCGCGGTGTCCGAGATCAGCTTCAGCGCGTCCCTGCCCCGGATGAACAGGTTGTCCATGTGGTGGGTCTGGTCGAAGAGCACGGCGGTCTCCCGCCAGGCCCGCTGCTCGTTGCGCCAGTTGTGGAACTCCGGTGCCACGACGGGATAGACGTACGCCCCGATCTGCGAGTTGCGCAGCAGCTCGACGGTGCTGCCGGAGGCGTCGAGGACGTCCTGGAGAGTGCTGGGTGCCACGGTGTACCTCTTTCCTGGTGGTGGGAACGGTCTGCGGGGCTCGGGGCGGGGCTAGAAGACGATCGTCTGCCGGTGGTGGCGGATCACCCGGTCCTGGCAGTGCCACAGCACCGCGCGGGCGAGCACCTGGCGCTCGACGTCCGCGCCCCGCCGGGCGAGCTCCTCGGCGGTGTCCCGGTGGGAGACCCGCACGACGTCCTGCTCGATGATCGGGCCCTCGTCGAGGTCCTCGGTGACGTAGTGGGCCGTGGCCCCGATGAGCTTCACGCCCCGCTCCTTGGCCTTGCGGTACGGCGCGGCGCCGATGAAGGCGGGCAGGAAGGAGTGGTGGATGTTGATCACCGGGGCCCCGACCGCCTCGAGGAACGGCGAGGAGAGGATCTGCATGTACCGGGCGAGGACCACGAGGTCGACGTTGCCCTGGAGCAGGCGCAGGTGCTCCGCCTCCGCGGCGGCCTTGTCCTGGGTGGGCACGTAGAAGAACGGGATCCCGAAGCCGCGGACGTCCCCGGCCACGTCCGGGTGGTTGGACACGACCATGGAGACGGTCATGGGGATCTCGCCGCGGCGCTGCCGCCAGACGAGGTCGAGCAGGCAGTGGTCGTCCTTGGAGGCGAAGATCGCCACGCGCTTCGGCACGGACAGGTCGGTGAGCCGCCACCGGAGGTCGAAGCCGTTCCCGAGGGCGGTGCGCAGGTCCTCCGCCACCGCCGGGTAGCACGCCCTGTAGTTGGCGAGGTGGAAGACCGTGCGCTGGAAGAAGGCGCTGCCCGCGGGCTCCTCCGAGTGCTGGTCGAGGGCCACGATGTTGGCCCCGTGACCGGCGAGGACGGAGGTGACGGCGGCGACGATGCCCGGCTGGTCCCGCCCCTGCACGACCAGGCTCGCGTGGTCCGGGCGGAGGAGGGACCGGTGCACGGGGATCACCGCGTCCCCTGGCCGGTGGGAGCGAAGCCACGGACCCACTCGGCCGTGGCCCGCAGACCGCCGAAGGTGTAGAAGTGCAGCTGGACCTGGCCGTGCACGGACGGGTCGTGCCCGGCCGCGAGGTCGTGGAGGAACCGGTCGGGGCCCGCGGTGCCGAGCAGGTTGGTCAGGGAGAACCCGTACTTCTGGACGATCCCTGCCGAGGTGGACACCCCGAAGCGCCGGGCGTAGCCGAGCAGTCGCTTGATGCCGGCCGGGCCGGGGACCCCGATGCGCACCGGGGCGTCGACCCCGCGGCGGCGGACCTCGGCCAGCCACTCCAGGACGGGGTCGGTGTCGAAGCCGAACTGGGTGATGACGGTCGGCTCCAGGCCCTGCGCGCGGATCGCGGCGACCTTCCCGGTCAGGGCTGACCACAGGGCGTCGTCGTCGATGCCGGGGTGGCCCTCGGGGTAGCCGCTGACGCTGACTCCGCGCACCCCGTGCTGCTGGAGCAGGCCGGTGCGGACCACGGACAGGGAGTCCTCGTAGGGGCCCTCGGGGGTCTCGGGGTCCCCGCCCACCACGAACACGTGCTCGGCGGCGCCCACCTCCGCGAGCGCGGCGAGGAACTCCTCGAGCTCCCGCTGGGAGCGCAGCCGTCGGGCGGAGAGGTGCGGCACGGGGACGAACCCGTGGGCGCGCACGGCCCGCGCGGCGGCCACACGCATCGCCAGGTCCTCGTTGGCGAGGAAGGTGACGTTGATCCGGGTCCCGGGCGGGATCACGGGAGCCGCCTCCTCGAGGGCGGGGACGTCCTTGCCCGTCATCTCGAGGGAGTAGTCGGACAGCAGCCGCAGGAGGGCGGGACCGTCGGCGGGCGTGTCGATCGGCATTGATCAGGTCCTTTCCGACGCACGGGCCCGGGCAGGGATCCGTGTGCGTGGTGGAGAGCGTCCTCGCCGCCAGTGTCTCAGGTCACAATATCTATGTACAGAGTGCTTCGGGAGGCCACCTCTTCCCCGGCGGCCCCCGGTGGGCCCCGGTCGCACACGGCCGCACCTGGACCGGACCACCCCGGCCGAGCAGTTCCCCCGCAGCCGCCGCGGCGGCACGCCGCGCCGGCTGCGGCGCCGAGGTCGACACGCCCGGCCTGGAGGTCGTGGCCGGGACGAGCACGCCGCCGGCCGGATCGTGCGGCCCGAGAGCGCCTGACGGGAGCCCGCGCGGCCGCCGACGTACTCTGGAGCCTGCCCGGGGAGCCGACGTCGTGCCCGCCCGGACCGCGAGCGAGCCAGGAGGAGACCGTCCAGTGCAGACCCCGCACGCCGACCAGCACGCCGTCCCCCCGTCCCGCCGGGCGCTGGTCCACCTGGGGGTGTGCGTGGTCCTGGTCGGGCTGAACCTGCGCACGGTCTTCTCGAGCTTCTCCGCGATCCTGCCGGAGATCACCGCCGCCGCCGGCCTGCCGTCCTGGGCGGTCACCGCCCTGACCACGGCCCCGGTGACGCTGCTCGGGGTCTTCGCCCCCCTCGCCCCGCGGCTGGCCCGCCGGTTCGGGGCGGAGCACGTGCTGCTGGGCGCCATGGCGCTGCTCGCCCTGGGGCTGGCCCTCCGCGGGCTGCCCCTGCCGGGGGCGGGTGCCGTGCCGCTGCTGCTGGCCGGGACGGTCGCGTGCGGGGCCGCGATCGCCCTGGGCAACGTGCTGCTGCCCTCGCTCGTCAAGCGCGACTTCGCCCACCGCCTCGGGCTGATGAGCGGGCTCTACACCACCGCCATCTGCGCCTCCGCGGCCCTCGGGGCGGGCCTGACCTACCCGGCGCTCCAGGCGACCGGGTCCTGGCGGGCGTCGCTGGGGCTGTGGGCGGTGCCGGCCGTGGCCGTCGTGGCCCTGCTGGTCCCGGTGGCGGCCCGCCACCGGGCGGCAGCACCAGGGGCACCGGCCGGCGGAGGGCCGGGCCCGTGGCGCTCCCCGGTGGCCTGGCAGGTCACCGGGTTCATGGTCTTCCAGGCCATGATGTCCTTCAGCGTCTTCGCCTGGCTCGCCCCCATCCTGCGGGACCGCGGGATCGACGGGGCCACTGCGGGGCTGATCGTGGCGGTGTCCATCGTGCTGCAGATGACGGGCTCCCTGTTCGCCCCCGCGCTGGCCGTGCGGCTGCGCGACCAGCGGGTGCTCAACGCCGCGCTCGCCCTGATGGCCGGCGGCGGCTTCGTGCTGTCGATCTTCGGGCCCCTCCCGCTGATTTGGGTGTGGACCGGTCTGCTGGGGCTGGGCCAGGGCGCCCTGACGGCCGTGGCCCTGACGATGATCGCCCTGCGCACCCGCAGCCCCGCCATGGCCGTGCGGCTGTCGGGGATGATGCAGGGCGTCGGCTACGGCCTGGGCTCCTCCGGCACCTTCCTGGTGGGGCAGCTGCTGGACGCCACCGGCGGCTTCGCGGCCGCGGGGGCCCTGTTCGCGGTGGTCGGCACGCTGGCCGCCGTCTTCGGCTGGCAGGCCGGACGGGCCCGTCTCATCCGGGAGTAGCCCCGCCGGACCCGCCCGGCGGCCTCACAGGGGTGCGGTGGAGGCCCGTTCCACGAGGGAGGTCTGCAGCTGGATGGGATGGGCCCGCCGGGAGGACCCGGTGAGCATGCCCAGCGCCCGCTCCACGGCCATCTCGCCCATGGCCTGCAGGGGCTGGCGCACGGTGGTCAGCTTCGGCGACGCCCACCGTGCCACGAGGGTGTCGTCGAAGCCCACCACGCTCAGGTCCGCGGGAATCTGCAGGGACGCCTGCCGCGCCGCCTCGAAGGCCCCGAGGGCGGCCTCGTCGGACGCCGCGAACAGGGCGGTGGGACGCGGCTCGAGGCCCAGCAGGTGCGCGGCGGACCCGAAGCCGTCCTCGTAGCTGAAGCCGTCCCCCACCACGAGCGCCGGGTCGTAGGCGATGCCAGCGGCCTCCAGGGCGCTGCGGTAGCCCGCGAGCCGCTCGCCCGCCGGGACGGAGCCCTCCGGCCCGCGCAGGTGCCCGATCCGTCGGTGGCCGAGCCCGATCAGGTGGTTCGTCGCCTCCAGCCCCCCGGCCCAGTTCGTCGACCCGATGCTGGGCACGGCCGGCGGGAGGCTGTTCACCGGGTCGATCGCGAGCAGCGGCACGCGCGCCCGCGCGGCCGCCGCGATCTGCTCCTCGCCCAGCGGCGTGGTCACCGCGATGACCGCGGTGGCTCCGTCCCGCCCGCAGTGGGCGAACCACTCCTCCGAGAACGGCGGGACGTCCCCCTTCTCGAGGGCGGGCAGCGTGTTGAGCAGCAGGTCGGCGCCGGCGCGCCCGCAGGCGTCGACGGCGCCCGCCATGACTTGCAGCGAGTAGTTGCTCTCCAGGGTGTCGAAGACCAGCACGATCGCCGAGCGCGGCTGCCTGCTCGCCGCCGCGGTGTAGCCCAGCGCGGCCGCGGCGGCGCGGACCTTCTCCCGGGTGCTCTCGCCCACGTCCGGACGCCCGTTGAGCACCTTCGAGACGGTCCCCTTGGAGACTCCCGCGTGGACGGCCACCTCGGTCAGCGTCGTCCTCTTCATGGCATCAGTCTCCTCGTTCGGGGCCCGGGGGTCTCGTGCCGCCGCGCTGGTGGGCGAAACTTTTCGGCGGACCGATTCCCGTAATCCAGATCACAGAGGACTATTGACGACCGGGGAAGGCCCCACCTACTCTGCTTGCAACGAAACATTATTCGAAACGTTTCGAAACTGCAATGCCCCACTCAACGACGAGGACATCGCCATGACGACTTCCCGTACCTCTCGCTCCTCCTTCGCCGACGTGGCCCGGACCCCCCTCTCGCGGCGCTCGCTGGGCCGCTTCGCCTTCGTGGGGGCCGCGGCCGTGGCCCTCGCCGGGTGCGGCGGCGGCGCCCGGCCCGCCGGCGCCGGGGGCACCGGGGCCACCGCGTGGACCCTCACCGGAGGAGCGGAGGACATGTTCCGCGCGTCGTTCCAGGCGTGGAACGACGCGCACCAGGACGCGCAGATCGCGGCGGAGTACTTCGCCAACGACGCCTTCAAGGAGAAGATCCGCACCAGCGTCGGCTCCGGCAACGCTCCCACCCTGATCTACGGCTGGGGCGGCGACGGGCTGAAGGACTACGTGGAGAACGACAACGTGGTCGAGCTCACCGGGAAGGTCCCGCAGATGGAGGAGCGCGCCCTCGACTCCGTCCTGCAGACCGGCATGGTCGGCGGGAAGCTCTACGCCGTCCCGAACAACAACACCCAGCCGGTCATCCTCTACTACAACACCAAGCTCTTCGAGGAGCAGGGCGTCGAGCCCCCCGCCACCTGGGACGAGCTGATGGACGCGGTGCAGAAGTTCAAGGCCGCGGGGATCACCCCGATCTCCGTGGCCGGCGCCAGCCAGTGGCCGTACCTGATGTGGATCCAGTACCTGACCGACCGGATCGGCGGCCCGGAGGCGTTCCAGGCGGTCGTGGACGGCAAGCCGGACGCGTGGTCGAACCCCGCGATCAAGGAGGCCCTGGAGAGGATCCAGGAGCTCGTCGCGGCCGGCGGCTTCGGCGAGGCCTACGGCTCGGTGGTGGCCGACGCGAGCGCCGACGTCGCCCTCGTGCACACCGACCAGGCGGCCATGATGCTGCACGGCAGCTGGGTGTACACCAGCTTCCTCACCGACGCCCCCGAGTGGACCGCCGAGGGCAACCTCGGCTACGCCGCGTTCCCGAGGGTCGAGGGCGGGAAGGGCGACCCGAAGAACATCGTGGGCAACCCGGCGAACTTCTGGGCCGTGTCCGCCGACGCGAGCCAGGAGCAGCAGGACATCGCGTTCCGCTACCTCAACGAGATGAACCTCGACGACACGGCCGTCGACACCCTCTTCGGCGCCGGGCTCATCCCCGCGGTCGACGGGGTCGAGGACCGGATCGCCGCGACGGAGCACCCCGAGTACCTCCGGTTCGCCTACTCGATGGTCCAGGACGCCCCGCACTTCCAGCTCTCCTGGGACCAGGCGCTGCCCGCCGAGCAGGCGCAGGCGCTCCTGACCAACCTCAGCCAGGTGTTCCAGCGGGAGAAGACCCCGGCCGAGTTCCAGTCCGCGATGAACGGGACGCTGTGATGCTGATGCGGGCACCGGCCAGGCGGGCGTCCCGGACGGGGGCGCGGCCCAGTGGCTGGCTCCTCGCCCCGGCCCTCGTCTTCTTCGGCCTGTTCTCCCTCGGGCCGCTGCTGGGGGTGTTCGTCCTGTCCTTCATGCAGTGGGACGGGCTGGGCACCCCTGCGTGGACGGGGCTCGACAACTGGGCGGCGGTCTTCGACGACCCCGTCTCCCGCGACGCCATGTGGCTGACGCTGAAGATGACGCTGCTCAGCTACGCGGTGCAGTTCCCGCTGAGCCTCCTGCTGGGCGTGTTCATGGCCGGGCGCCAGCGGTACCGCGAGTTTCTCTCGGTGCTGTACTTCCTGCCCATGCTCTTCTCGGCCGCAGCGATCGGCATCGCCTTCAAGGCCCTGCTCGACCCCAACTTCGGGCTGTCGAAGGCGTTCGACGCCGCGTTCCTGCGGCAGGACTGGCTGGGGTCCCCGGACCTCGCCTTCTACGTGGCCGTGTTCGTCATCTCCTGGTCCTTCATCCCGTTCCACTCCCTCCTCTACCAGGCCGGGGTGCGGCAGATCCCGCAGACGATGTACGAGGCGGCGACGCTCGACGGGGCCGGGACGGTGCGGCAGTTCTTCTCCATCACGCTCCCGCAGCTGAAGTACACGGTCGTGACGTCGTCGACCCTGATGCTGGTGGGCTCCCTGACCTACTTCGACCTGGTCTTCAGCCTCACCGGCGGAGGACCCGGCACGGCGACGCGGATCCTGCCGCTGGACATGTACCTCACCGGATTCCGCAGCAACCAGATGGGCGAGGCCAGCGCGCTCGCGGTGATCCTCGTCGTCGTCGGCCTCGCCCTGTCCCTCGGTCTCCAGAAGCTCTCCGGCGCCGACCGGATGGAGAGCCAGGCGGAAGGTGCCTAGTCCCATGACCTCACGTCTCACCACCCGCAACATCCCGGCGGCGGTCGGCGGGTGGCTGTGGCTGGCCGCCATCATCGTGCCGATCTACTACATGGTCATCACGAGCACGAAGCCGCGCTCCGACTACTACTCCACGAACCCCCTGGTGCCCTCGGCCCCGACCTTCGCGCCGTACGCCGCGGTGCTGGAGAACGACTTCGTCCGGTACTTCACGAACAGCCTGGTCGTGGTGGTGTGCACCGTGGCCGGCATCGTGTTCCTGTCCCTGCTCGCGTCCTACGTGATCGTGCGCAGCCGCTCAGCGGTGGCGGTGCTCTCCAACCGGCTGTTCCTGCTGGGCATCGCCATCCCGATCCAGGCCACGATCATCCCGATCTACCTGATCATCATCCAGCTGGGGCTCTACGACACCCTCGCGGCACTCGTGCTGCCGGGCATCGCCTCGGGGATCCCGATCACCGTCCTGATCCTCACGAACTTCATGCGCGACGTCCCCAACGAGCTCTACGAGTCGATGACCCTCGACGGCGCCGGGCACTGGAAGATCTTCCGCTCCCTCGTCCTGCCGCTCAGCATGCCCGCCGTCACCACGGTGGCGGTCTACAACGCGCTCAACAGCTGGAACAACTTCCTGTTCCCGCTGATCCTCACCCAGAGCGCCGACCGCCGCACGCTGCCCCTGTCCCTGTGGACCTACCAGGGGGAGTTCCAGGCGGACATCCCCGCGGTGCTCGCCGCCGTCGTCCTCTCGGCGGTGCCCATCCTCGTCCTCTACGTCTTCGGGCGGCGCCAGCTCGTCGCCGGCCTCACCGCCGGCTTCGGCAAGTGACCGTCCCGCCCCTCCACGAAAGAAGCCCATGACAGACCGACCCGTGACCCAGCCCTGGAACGACCCCTCCCGCCCGGTCGCCGAACGCGTCGACGCCCTCCTGCAGGAGCTCACCCTCGAGGAGAAGGCCGGCCAGCTCGGCAGCTACTGGCTGCGCCCGGACCCCGAGGACGCGGCCCCCGGCGCCGCCCCGATGGAGGCCGCCTTCGCCGGGGACCGCTCCACCTTCGAGGCCGCCATCGCCCACGGCCTCGGCCACATCACCCGGGCCTTCGGCAGCGCGCCAGTCTCCTCCGCCGAGGGCGTCGAGCACCTGCGCACCCTGCAGGGCCAGGTCGTGGCCACCTCCCGGCTCGGGATCCCCGCGATCGCCCACGAGGAGTGCCTCACCGGGTTCACCACCCTCGGCGCCACGTGCTACCCCGCCGCCATCGCGTGGGGCGCGGCCTTCGACCCCGCGCTCGTCCGGGAGATGGCCCGGCGCATCGGCACCGACATGCAGGCCGTCGGCGTCCACCTCGGCCTCTCCCCCGTGCTCGACGTGGTGCGCGACTACCGGTGGGGCCGCGTGGAGGAGACCGTGGGCGAGGACCCCTACCTCGTCGGCTCCGTGACCACCGAGTACGTCCGCGGCCTCCAGGAGGCGGGCGTCGTCGCGACCCTCAAGCACTTCGCCGGCTACTCGGCCTCCCGCGCCGGGCGCAACCACGCCCCCGTCTCGATCGGCCCCCGCGAGTTCCGCGACGTCGTGCTCGTCCCCTTCGAGATGGCCGTGAAGCTCGGGCGGGTCGGCGCGGTCATGAACTCCTACGCCGACGTCGACGGCGTGCCCCCCGCGGCCGACCCCGAGCTGCTCACCGGGCTGCTGCGGGAGAGGTGGGGCTTCGAGGGCACGGTCGTCTCCGACTACTGGGCCGTGAGCTTCCTGGAGTCGATGCACCGTGTGGCCGGGAGCGCCCGGGAGGCCGGAATCCGCTCGCTGGCCGCCGGGATGGACGTCGAGCTGCCGGAGACCGGGTGCTTCGCCGACCTCGCCGCCGCGGTGCGCGCGGGAGAGCTCGAGGAGTCCGTGCTGGACCGCGCCGTGCGCCGGGTGCTCACCCAGAAGGTCGAGCTGGGCCTGCTGGACGAGGGCTTCGACCCCGCCGTCGCGGGCGAGGCCGTCGACCTCGACTCCCCGGCCAACCGCGCGCTGGCCCGGCGGATGGCCGAGGAGTCGGTCGTGCTGCTGAAGAACGAGGGCGTCCTGCCGCTGGCCGGACCGCGCCGCGTCGCCGTGATCGGCCCGAGCGCCGCCCAGCCCCGGTCCTTCCTGGGCTGCTACAGCTTCACCAACCACGTCCTGTCCCGCTTCGGCGAGGGCGGCACCGGCATCGAGATCACCTCCGTGGTCGACGCGCTCGCCGAGGAGTTCGCCGGGCAGGACGTCGAGCTGCGCCACTCCCGCGGCGTCGACTTCACCGACCCGGACGTCAGCGGCATCGCGGAGGCCGTCGCGGCCGCCGAGGCCGCCGACGTCGCGGTCGTGACCGTCGGCGACCTCGCCGGGCTGTTCGGCACCGGGACCTCCGGGGAGGGCTGCGACGTCGTCGACCTGTCCCTGCCGGGCCGGCAGGCCGAGCTGGTCGAGGCGGTGCTGGCCACCGGCACCCCGGTCGTGCTCGTGCTGATCACGGGCCGCCCGTACAGCATCGGCGCGTTCGACGACCGCTGCGCCGCCGTGGTGCAGGCGTTCATGCCCGGCGAGGAGGGCGGTCACGCCGTGGCCGGGGTGCTCTCGGGCCGGGTCAACCCCTCGGGCCGGCTGCCCGTCGGGATCCCCCGCCACGTCGGGGGCCAACCGGGGACTTACCTGGCCCCGCCGCTGGGCGGCTGGTCGGAGGGCGTGTCCAACCTCGACCCCCGGCCCCTGTACCCCTTCGGCCACGGCATCGGCTACTCGCGCTTCGCATACGCCGACCTGGAGCTCTCCGCGACGGAGATCGCCACCGACGGCGAGGTCGAGGTCGCCGTGACCGTCACCAACACCTCCGGCCGGGCCGGCCAGGAGGTCGTCCAGCTCTACCTGTCCGATCCGGTGGCGCAGGTGGTGCGGCCGGTGAAGTTCCTCACCGGCTTCGCCAAGATCGTCCTCGACCCGGGCGCGAGCGCCCGGGTGGCGTTCACCGTCCACGCCGAGCGCGCCGCGTTCACCGGCCGGGACATGCGGCGGGTCGTCGAGCCCGGCGAGATCGTCGTGCGCGTGGGCTCCTCCAGCGAGGACCTGCCCCTGGAGGCCTCCTTCGCCATCACCGGCGAGGTGCGCGACGTCGAGGACGTCGAGCGCGTCCTCACCACGCCGGTCTCCACCGCCCTCACCGCCCCGGTCGGGACGGCCTGAGCACCCCGGTTCCCCCATCCCCTCGTTCCCCTCGTTCCCCTCGTTCTCCCCGCACCATCCCCTCCCCCACAGAACGGACCCCGAGATGACCACGCGAACAGCCCTCCTGCGCACCGGCGCCGCCACGGCCCTCGCCGCCCTGTCCCTCACCGCGCTCCCCCAGGCCGCGGTGGCCGACCCCGGCACCACGCCCCCCGGCCTGGCGAAGCAGGACACCCTGCGCTGGAACGCCCCGAAGGACTTCTACATCGGCAGTGCCGTGGCGGGCGGCGGCCACCACACGACGGCCGACTACCCCGAGCCGTTCCCGTCCGACCCGCGGTACCGCTCCGTCCTGGCCGCCGAGTTCAGCTCCCTCACCCCCGAGAACCAGATGAAGTGGGAGTTCGTCCACCCCGAGCCGGGCGTCTACGACTTCGGCCCCGCCGACGACATCGTCGACTTCGCCGAGGCCAACGGGCAGGTCGTGCGCGGGCACACCCTGTTCTGGCACAGCCAGAACCCCGACTGGCTCGAGAGCGGCGACTACACCCCGGAGGAGCTGCGCGCCATCCTCAAAGACCACGTGCAGACCGTGGTCGGCCGCTACGCGGGCCGCATCCAGCAGTGGGAGGTCGCCAACGAGATCTTCGACGACAGCGGACAGCTGCGCACGCAGGACAACATCTGGCTGCGGGAGCTGGGCCCGTCGATCATCGGGGACGTCTTCCGCTGGGCGCACGAGGCGGACCCGGAGGCCAAGCTGTTCTTCAACGACTACAACGTCGAGGGGACCAACGCGAAGGCCGACGCCTACTACGCCCTGATCCAGGACCTGCTCGCCCAGGGCGTGCCCGTCCACGGCTTCGGCATGCAGACCCACCTCGGCCTGCAGTACGGCTTCGACGGGCGGATGCAGGCCAACCTGCAGCGCTTCGACGACCTCGGGCTGGAGACGGCCGTCACGGAGATGGACGTCCGCGGCCCGGTCGGGGCGGACGACCGGATGAGCGAGGAGCTGCGGCAGAAACAGGCGGAGTGGTTCCGCAGCGCGCTCAGCGCGTGCCTGGCCGTGGAGGACTGCAACTCCTTCACCGTGTGGGGCGCCCTGGACGAGCACTCCTGGGTGCCGAACACCTTCCCCGGCTACGGCGACGCCCTGACCATGGAGGGCGACTACGAGCGCAAGCCCGCCTACTACGCCCTGCAGCGCACGCTGGCCGAGGCCAGCCCCGGTGGCGCGGCGCGCCTGGCGCACCACCCGGCGCTCCGGAAATGACCCGTGCCGTCCGGCACCGCCCGGACGGCACGGCGACGGGGCCCGCTCGCACCGAGCGGGCCCCGTCGCCGTGCCCGGCCTCAGCCGCGGGCGATCCACCACGCCGGGGAGGCGAAGATCGGCTCCAGGGCGGTCGTGGCCGCCCCGGTCAGCGAGGGCCGGTCGTCGGCCGCGGCCTGCTCGATCCGGACGGGCCCCGCCTCCGCCGTGAGCGCGTGGGCCTCGACGACCTCCCGCAGCACGGGCTCCAGCTCCTGCGCGATGGGCCCGAAGTAGCCGGAGAGCACCACCGTGGACAGGTCCAGGACGTTCATCGAGTTCGCCAGGACGGCGCCGAGGGGGCGGCCGAGCATCTCCACGACGGCCTCCCGGCTGTGCAGCCGCCGCGCCATGGCCTCCACGAGGTCCTCGATCCGCACGTCCTCGGGCAGCCCGGTCCTCCCGCGCAGGGCGTGGTAGCTGACGTAGGCCTCCAGGCAGCCCCGCCGCCCGCACCGGCACGGCTGTCCGCCGGGCTCGATCGTCACGTGCCCCAGCTCCCCCGCCCAGCCGTGCTCGCCGCGGTGGATCCGGCCCTCGAGGACCACGGCGCCGCCGATCCCGGTCTGCCCGTGCAGGAAGAGGAAGGACTCCCCGGGCCGGCGCAGCACCTCCGTGCCGGCCGCGAGCATGCTGTCGTTACCGGCCGTCAGCAGGGCGCCCCGGAAGGACGGCAGCCGCCGCAGCCGCTCCAGCAGGGGCACGGCCCGCCAGGCCAGGTTGGGGGCGGAGAGCACCGTCTCCCGGTCGGTGGACAGGCGCCCGGGGACGGAGACGCAGACCCCCGCCACGCGCGCCTGCGCCACCGCCGCCAGGGCCTCGTCGAGCAGGTGCGCGAGCTCCCCGGCCACGGCGTCCACCGGGGCGCCGACGAAGGAGCCGAACCGTGAGCCCTCGTGCAGTACCTCCCCGTCCAGGCCGGTCACGAGACACGCCACGTGGTCCGCGGCGATCTCCAGGCCCACCCCGGCCACGCCGCCGCGCGCCAGGCTCAGCGGGATCACCGGTCGGCCGGCGGCTCCGCTGGCGGCCTGCGCGCCCTCCACCACCAGGCCCGCGTCGAGCAGCTCCTGGACCAGCTTGGACACGGTCGGCTTGGTGAGGCCGCTGCGCTTGGCGAGGCCGGCCCGCGAGACGGGGCCGTCGGCCTCCGCCACGGCGCGGAGCACGGTGGAGAGGTTGTGCTCCCGCAGATCGGTGGACTGCACGGGCATCTCTCCGTCGGATCGAGGGGACGCGGGCCGGGGGACCCGCACGGGGGCGGGACCGGCCGGCAATTCCGGCGCAGCCCTTCCCCCAGACTACCGCGCTCCCTATAGTAAGTAACGGTAACTAACTCATACTGAGAAAGGACCTCCGATGTCCACCACCGCTCCCGCCACCTCCCTCGCCGCCTCCCTCACGCCCTCCCCGGAGGACCGGTTCTCCTTCGGCCTGTGGACCGTCGGCTGGGCCGCCCGCGACCAGTTCGGCACCGCATCCCGCCCGGACCTCGACCCCCTCGCCTCGGTGCGCAAGCTCAAGGAGCTCGGCGCGTGGGGCTTCACCTTCCACGACAACGACCTCATCCCGTTCGACGCGACCGAGGCCGAGCGCGAGCGGCTGATCGGGGAGCTGAAGCGGACCATGGACGACACCGGCATGGTCTGCGAGATGGTCACCACCGACACCTTCGCCGAGCCGGTCTTCAAGGACGGCGCCTTCACCTCCAACGACCGGCGGGTCCGCCGCTACGGGCTGCGCAAGGTGCTGCGCAACGTCGACCTCGCGGCCGAGCTGGGCGCCACCACGTTCGTGATGTGGGGCGGGCGCGAGGGCTCCGAGTACGACTCCTCCAAGGACCTTCTCGCCTCCCTCGAGCGCTACGCCGAGGGCATCGACACCGTGGCCGGCTACATCAAGTCGCAGGGCTACGACCTGCGCATCGGCCTCGAGCCGAAGCCGAACGAGCCCCGCGGCGACATCTTCCTCCCCACCGTGGGCCACGCCCTCGCGTTCATCGAGCGCCTCGAGCACGGCGACGTCGTGGGCGTGAACCCCGAGACCGGGCACGAGCAGATGGCCACCCTGAACTACACGCACGGCCTCGCCCAGGCGCTGTGGGCCGAGAAGCTCTTCCACATCGACCTCAACGGCCAGAACGGGCCCATGTACGACCAGGACCTGGTCTTCGGGCACGGCAACCTGATCAGCGCGTTCTTCACCGTCGACCTGCTCGAGAACGGCTTCCCGTCGAGGCCGGGGGCCTACCAGGGCGCCCGCCACTTCGACTACAAGCCCTCCCGCACCGAGCACCTCGACGGCGTGTGGGACTCCGCGGCCGCGAACATGCGGATGTACCTCGCCCTCAAGGAGCGTGCCGTGGCCTTCCGCCAGGACCCCGAGGTCCAGGAGGCCCTGGAGCAGGCCGGGGTCCTCGAGCTCGCCGAGCCGACCCTCGCCGAGGGCGAGGACCTGCAGTCCTTCCTCGCCGACCGCGGTGCCTACGAGGACCTCGACCTCACCGGCCCCTCGGAGCGCAACTACGGCTTCGTGCGCCTGCACCAGCTCGCCGTCGAACACCTCATGGGCGCCCGCGGCTGAGGCCCCGCCCGCCGCCCGGCCCCGGGCGGCGGGCCCGGCCGGGCGCGCACCCCGCGCGCCCGGCCCCCCGTCCCCCATCCGCGGTGCCCCGGCACCTGTTCGTCAACGAGGACCTTCATGGCACGCACCACCGTCCTGGGCATCGACTCCTCCACCCAGTCCACCAAGGCGCTCCTGGTCGACGCAGAGACCGGCGAGGTCCTCGACGCCCGCCGCGCCCCCCACCCGGAGGGCACCGAGGTCGACCCCCGCGCCTGGCTCGCGGCGCTCGACGACGCCGCCGGCCCCTTCCTCGAGGAGGTCTCCGCCGTGGCGGTCGGGGGCCAGCAGCACGGCATGGTGGCCTTCGACGAGCACGACGACGTCGTGCGCGACGCCCTCCTGTGGAACGACACCCGCTCCGCCGACCAGGCCGAGGCCCTGGTCGAGGAGATGGGCGGGCCGGCCGCGTGCGCCGAGGAGCTCGGCAGCGTGCTGGTGGCGTCCATGACCTCCACCAAGCTGCGCTGGATGGCCGAGCACGAACCCGGCAACGCCGCCCGGACCCACCGGGTGCTGCTGCCCCACGACTACCTCTCGTGGCACCTCAACGAGGACCGCTCCTCCTTCTTCACCGACCGCGGCGACGCCTCCGGCACCGGGTACTGGTCGCCCCGGACCGGGGACTGGTGCCCCGACCTCGCCCGCCGCGCGCTCGGCCACGACGTCGCGCTGCCCGGGCTCGCCCCCCGCCCGAACGCCGTGATGGGCCGCACCGTCCACGGGGCGGCGCTGGCCGCCGGCACCGGGGACAACATGGCCGCGGCGCTGGGCGTCGCCCTCGGGCCCGGGGACGTGTCGCTGTCGATCGGCACCTCGGGGGTGGCCGCCATGGTCTCGGAGACCCGTGCGGCGGACCCGACCGGGCTGGTCACCGGGTTCGCCGACGCCACCGGCCGCTACCTGCCCATGGCCACGACCCTCAACGCCGCGCGGGTCCTGGAGTTCGGCGCCCGCGTGCTCGGCGTCGACCACGCCGGTCTCGCCGAGCTCGCGCTCGCCGCCCGCCCGGGGGCGGGCGGGGTCGCCCTGCTGCCCTACCTCGACGGCGAGCGCACGCCCAACCGCCCGCGGGCCCGCGCGACCCTGCACGGGATGTCCACGCGCACCACGCGCGAGGACGTGGCGCGCGCCTGCGTCGAGGGGCTGCTGTGCTCGCTCGCCGACGGGATGGCCGCGCTGGAACGGGCCACGGGCGCCACCGTGGAGCGGGTCGTCCTGATCGGCGGCGGGGCCCGGTCCGAGGCGGTGCGCCGGCTGGCCCCCGCCGTGCTCGGCCGCCCCGTCCTGGTCCCCGCCCCGGGCGAGTACGTGGCCCTGGGCGCCGCCCGGCAGGCGGCCTGGGCCTTCACCGGCGCCGGCGAGCCCCCGGCCTGGGCGCTGCCCGGCCTCCAGGAGTACGGCGCCGAGCCCACCCCGCAGGTGCTGGAGGCCTACCGGGAGCTGCGCGACCGCACCGGGACCTGGGCGTGAGGCCGGACCGGACCGTGCCCGGGCCGCCCGGCCCCCGGTCCTTCGGGACGCTGCCCGACGGCCGGGAGGTCACCGTCCACACCCTCACGGCCCCGAACGGCCTGGAGCTGCGGGTCCTTGACCTCGGCGCCGCCGTGCAGGCCCTGCGCGTGCCCGGTCCGGACGGCACGGGTACGAACGTGGTGCTGGGCCATCCCGACGCGTCCGGCTACGCCGAGCACGCGGACGCGTACCTGGGCTCGGTCGTGGGCCGCTACGCCAACCGGATCGGCGGCGCGCGCTTCGCCCTCGACGGCGAGGACTTCACGCTCAGCGCCAACGAGGGCCCGACCTGCCTGCACGGCGGGGCCGACGGGTTCCACCGGCGGATCTGGCGGACGGTCCGCGCGAGCCGCACCTCGCTGGTCCTGGAGCTGGTCAGCCCCGCCGGGGACCAGGGCTTCCCCGGGGAGGTCGTCCTGCAGGCCCGGTACACCGTCGCGGACGACGTCGTGGCCCTCGAGCTGGAGGCGCGCACCGATGCGCCGACCGTGCTGGGGCCTGCGAACCACGCCTACTTCAACCTCGCGGGCGAGGGCTCCGGGACCGTGGACGAGCACCTGCTGCTCGTCGAGGCGGACCACTACCTCCCGGTGGGCCCGGACTCCCTGCCCCTCGGCGGGCTGGCGGCCGTGGCGGGCACGCCGTTCGACCTGACCGCCCCGGCACGGCTGGGCGAGCGGGTGCGCTGCGGCCACCCGCAGGTGAGCGCGGTGGGCGGGATCGACCATTCCTTCCACCTGCGGGGCTCGGGCCTGCGCCGGGCGGCGCTGCTGGAGCACCCGGCGAGCGGACGGTACCTGGAGCTGTTCACGGACCGCCCCGCCCTGCAGGTGTACACCGGCAACTCCCTGGACGGCACCGCGCCGGGCACCTCCGGGCGCCGGTACCGGCAGGGCGACGGCGTGGCCCTCGAGGCCCAGGCGCATCCCGACTCCCCCAACCGGCCCTGGCTCTCGGACGCGGTGCTGCGCCCGGGGCAGGTCCACCGATCGCGCACGCAGTGGCGGTTCGGCCTGCGCACCGGCCCGGCGGGGGCCGTCCGGGGATAGGCGCCGGCCCGCGGCCTCCGCCCCCGCCCCCCAAGGGTCATCCGAGCAGGTCGCGGGCGAGCGCGAGCGCGCCCCGCACCCCGGAGTCGTCGCCCAGCTCCGGGCGCACCACGTACCCGCTGCCGGGATCGGCGCAGGGGTGGTCGTCGAGGGCTCCCGCGACGAGCCGGGCCAGCTCGGCCCGCACCGCCTCCAGCAGGCCCCCCGTCTTGGCCACGCCCCCGCCGAGGACGATCCGCTCGGGCGCGACCGTGTAGGTGACGGCGGCCAGCAGCTGGGCCACGTAGTGGGCGCCGAGCTCGACCGCCCGCGCCCTGTCCGCGCCCAGGTCCGGGCCCGGCCGCCCCCACCGCCCGGCGACGGCCGGACCGGCGGCGAGGCCCTCCAGGCAGTCCCCGTGGAAGGGGCAGCTCCCCTGGTACCGGTCGTCGGGGTGGCGGCGCACGAGGAGGTGGCCGGCCTCGGGGTGCGCCCGGCGGGACAGCGGCCGGCCGTCGACCAGGAAGCCCGCGCCCACGCCCGTGCCCACGGTGACGTAGGCCAGGTCGCGCACGCCCCGGCCGGCCCCGAGCCGGTGCTCGCCGACCGCGGAGCCCGTGACGTCGGTGACGACCGCCGTCGGCGTGCCCCGCAGCCCGAGGCCCGCCAGCAGGTCGACGTCCTGCCAGCCGGGCTTGGGCGTGGCGGTGATGCGCCCGTACCGCGCGGCGAACGGGTCGACGACGACGGGCCCGAAGGAGGCCAGCCCGACCGCCTCCAGCGGGCCGTCGGCGTGCGCGGCCAGGAACGCCCGGACCGCACCGAGGGTCCGCTCCGGGGTGGTGGTGTCGATCCGCGCCGAGTGCAGCACGGCGGCCGGGTCCTCCGCCGCCGCGAGGGCGCACAGGACCTTGGTCCCCCCGGTCTCGATCCCCGCGATCACGGCGGCCTCCCTCTCCGGTGGAACGGCCGGTGGTGCCGCTCTCCGCGAGTCTAGGACGCCGGAACGTTGCGCATGGATTGTTGAACAATCCCTCGGAAGGGTGCATCCTGGAGTTCCCGACGTGACAAGGAGCACAGCATGCCCCTCTCCGAGATCGACCTCAACGCGGACTGCGGCGAGTCCCTGTCCGCCTGGGCCATGGAGGGCGACGAGGCCGTCCTGGGTGTGGTCAGCAGCGCCAACGTGGCCTGCGGCTTCCACGCCGGCGACCCGACCGTCGCCCGCCGCACGTGCGCCGTCGCCGCCGAGCACGGCGTGGCGGTGGGCGCCCAGGTCTCCTACGACGACCTCAAGGGCTTCGGCCGCCGGTTCATCGCGGTCCCCCGGGCCGAGCTGACGGACCAGATCGTCTACCAGATCGGCGCCCTGCAGGCGCTCTCCCGCGCCGCCGGCACGGGCGTCGGCTACGTCAAGCCCCACGGGGCCCTCTACAACGCGATCGTCCACCACGAGGAGCACGCGGGGGCCGTCGTCGACGCCGTGCGCGCCGTCGACGACGGGCTCCCGCTGCTCGTGCTGCCCGGCTCCGAGATCGAGCGCCAGGCCGGTGCCGCCGGGCTGCGCACGGTCCGGGAGGCCTTCGCCGACCGCGGCTACACCCCGCAGGCCACGCTCGTGCCCCGCACCGAGGCCGGGGCCGTGCTGCACGACCCCGACCGGATCGCCGAGCGCGTGGTGCGGATGGCCCTCGAAGGCGTCGTCGAGGCGGTCGACGGCTCGCTCGTGGCCGTGGAGCCCGAGAGCATCTGCGTGCACGGCGACACCCCCGGGGCCCTGGCCATCGCCGAGCGGGTGCGCGCCGCCCTGGAGGACGCCGGCATCGACGTCCGCAGCTTCCTGTGAGCGGGCGAGCGGTGCGGCCGGAAGCAGCGCGGGAACCGCAGGAGCCGGCCCGGCGGGTGCGCCCGATGGGCCCGCTCGCCGCGCTGGTGGAGTGCGCGGACCTGCACGACGCCGTGGCCCTGCACGCTCGTCTCACCACGGCCGGCCTGCCGGGCCTGGTGGACTGCGTGGCCGGTGCGCAGACCGTCGTCGTGCGCGCGAGCACGCCCGCGGCGCTGCGCCGGACCGTCACGGCCGCCCTCGCCGCCCCGCGCGGAGCCGCCGGGACCGGCGGCGGGCGGGTCGTGCCCATCGACGTCGTCTACGACGGCGAGGACCTCGCGGCCGTCGGGGAGCTCACCGGCCTGGGCGCCGACGGCGTGGTCCGGGCGCACGCGGGGCAGGAGTGGACCGCGGCGTTCGCGGGCTTCGCCCCCGGCTTCTTCTACTGCGTCGGCGGCTCCGGGGCGCTCGACGTCCCCCGGCGGGAGACCCCGCGCACCGCGGTGCCGCCGGGCTCCGTGGCGCTCGCGGGCCCCTTCTCGGCCGTCTACCCGCGCCGCTCCCCGGGCGGGTGGCAGCTCATCGGCCGCACCGCGGAGGTCATGTTCGACATCGACCGCGCCGAGCCGGCCCTGCTGCGCTCCGGGGACCGGGTGCGCTACCGCCCCGTGCGAGAGCTCGTCGAGCTCCCGCCCCGGCCGGCCGCCCCGGCCCCCGCCGCCGCCGGGCCGCACCTCGTCGTGGCGGCCCCCGGGCTGCAGACCCTCGTCCAGGACCGCGGCCGCCCCGGCTCCGCCGCCCTGGGCGTCGCCCCCTCGGGCGCCCTCGACGACGTCGCGGCCGCCGCCGCCAACCGTCTCGTCGGCAACGGGCCGGACGCCGCCGTGCTGGAGAACCTCCTGGGCCGCCTGACGCTCACCGCCGCCGGGGACCAGGTCCTCGCGGTGACCGGCGCCCGGGCGAGCCTCGACGTCCCCGGGGTCCCCGGCTGGCGGCCCGCCCACGGCGTCCCGTTCGCCCTGCGCGACGGCGAGCAGCTGGTCGTCGGCGCGGTCGAGACCGGCGCCCGCGTCTACGTGGGCGTGCGCGGCGGGCTCGCGGTGCCCCCCGTGCTGGGCAGCCGCTCGGCCGACACCCTCGCCGGCCTCGGCCCCGCACCGCTGGCCGCCGGGGACGTCCTGCCGGTCGGCGCGGACCCCGGCACGGCCGTCCAGGCCCCCGCGCCGGAGCCCCGGCTCCCGGCGGTGCCGTCGGTGCGCGTGGTGCCCGGCCCCCGCGACGACTGGTTCCCGCCCTCCTCGCTGGAGGCGTTCCTCGCCCAGGAGTGGGAGCTGAGCCCCGACTCCGACCGCGTGGGCGCCCGGCTCGCCGGCGCACCGCTCGAGCGGACCCGGACCGGGGAGCTGCCCAGCGAGGGCACGGTGCCCGGCAGCGTCCAGGTCCCGCCCTCCGGCCTGCCCGTCGTGTTCCTGCGCGACGCCCCCACCACCGGCGGCTATCCCGTCCTCGGCGTGGTCCACCCCGAGGACCTCACCGTGCTCGCCCAGCTGCGCCCCGGGCAGCGGCTGCGCTTCACCCGCTGCCCGGCGCCCGAGCTCGGCACCGAGCTCGACGACATCGAGCCCGACACCGACGTCCCCGACACCTCCCAGGAGCCGTAACCGTGCACAAGGTCCTGATCGCCAACCGCGGCGAGATCGCCGTCCGCGTCGTCAAGGCGTGCGCCGAGGCGGGCCTGGCCTCCGTGGCCGTCTACGCCGACCCCGACGCCGACGCCCCTCACGTGCTCCTCGCCGACGAGGCGTACGCCCTCGAGGGCAGCTCGGCCACCGAGACCTACCTGGACGGCGGGAAGATCCTCGCGATCGCCCGCCGCGCCGGGGCCGACGCCGTGCACCCGGGCTACGGCTTCCTGTCCGAGAACGCCGGCTTCGCCCGGGCCGTGCTCGACGCGGGCCTGACCTGGATCGGCCCCTCCCCCGGGACGATCGCGCTGCTCGGCGACAAGGTCGCGGCGCGCGAGATCGCCCGCCGCGCCGGGGCCCCGCTCGTGCCCGGCAGCGACGGGCCGCTGGACTCACCGGCGGAGGCCCGCGCCTTCGCCGAGGAGCACGGGCTGCCGGTGATCATCAAGGCCGCCCACGGCGGCGGGGGGCGCGGGATGCGCGTGGTGCGCGAGCTGGAGGGCGTCGAGGAGGCCTTCGCCTCCGCCGCCCGCGAGGCGAAGGGCGCCTTCGGACGCGAGGAGTGCTTCATCGAGCGCTTCCTGGACCGCCCGCGCCACGTCGAGGCGCAGGTGGTGGCCGACGCCCACGGCCACGTCGTCGTCCTCGGCACCCGGGACTGCTCCCTGCAGCGCCGGCACCAGAAGCTCGTCGAGGAGGCCCCGGCCCCCTTCCTCACCGAGGACCAGCGGGAGCGCATCCACGCGGCGGCCGCGGCCATCGTCCGGGAGGCCGGCTACGTCGGCGTGGGCACCGCGGAGTTCCTCGTGGCCGAGGACGGGCTGATCTCCTTCCTCGAGGTCAACACCCGCCTGCAGGTCGAGCACCCGATCACCGAGCAGGTCTACGGCGTGGACCTCGTGCAGGCGCAGCTGAGCGTCGCCGCCGGCGAGGCGCTGCCCGTCCTCGAGACCCCGCCCGCGCGCGGGCACGCCTTCGAGTTCCGGATCAACGCCGAGGACCCGGGCCGCGGCTTCCTCCCCTCCGGCGGCACCGTCGAGGCCGTCGACGCCCCCACGGGCCCGGGCGTGCGCGTGGACTCGGGGATCCGCAGCGGCTCGCGCGTGGCGACGGCGTTCGACTCCCTCCTGCTCAAGCTCGTGGTCAGCGCCCCCACCCGTGAGCAGGCCCTCGTGCGCGCCCGCACGGCCCTGCGCGAGCTGGAGGTCCGGGGGGTCGCCACCACCACCCCCTTCCACCGCGCCGTCCTCGACGACCCGGCCTTCGCCGGGGGCGACGGCCTGGGCGTGTGGACCACCTGGATCGAGGAGCAGTTCACGGACCGGCTCACCCCGGACGCCGCCTACGCGCGCGCGGGCGAGCAGGGCCGCACCCGGTTCACCGTGGACGTGGACGGCCGCCGCGTGCGCATCGGGCTGCCCGACGCGCTCGCGGCCGCCCTGAGCTCGGCCCCGGCCGGCGCCCCCGCACCGGGCCCCGCCGCCGCCGACGACGGCGCCGTCACCGCCCCCTTCGCGGGCACCCTCGTCGCGTGGCTGGTCTCGGCGGGCGAGACCGTCGAGGCGGGCCAGGACGTCGTCGTGCTGGAGTCCATGAAGACGGAGACGCGCGTCGCCGCCCCGCGGGCCGGGACCGTCGAGGAGCTCGCGGCCGCCCCCGGCGACGCCGTGGCCGCCGAGCAGGTCCTCGCCCGCCTCGCCTGAGCGGGCCCGCAGTGCCCGGCCACCCCGCGTCCGGCCACCCCGTGGCGCGTCCCGCCGGCCGGCAGTGCCAGGATGGGGATCGATGAACGCCGTCGACGACTCCGCACTGCAGTCCGCCGCCGCCGGGGCCGGCCCCGCCCCGCAGGGCGAGGCCACCCCCTGGGCGGCCGAGGTCCTGCGCCGGGGCATCACCGCCGGCCGGCTGCTGCCCGGGACCAAGCTCTCCGAGGCCCAGGTGAGCCGGGTGCTCGGGATCTCCCGCAACACCCTGCGCGAGGCCTTCGCCGCTCTGGCCGACGAGAACCTGCTCACCCGCGTGCCCAACCGCGGGGTCTTCGTGGCGCGCCCGGGCGCGGACGAGGTGCAGGAGGTGTACCGGGTGCGCCTGGCCCTCGAGACCTCCGCGCTGCGCTGGGCGCAGCCGGGACCGCAGCCGGAGCTGCAGGCCGCGGTGCGCGCGGGCCGGGCCGCCCGGGAGCGCGGCGACGTGCGCGGCATGGCGGACGCGAACCAGCGCTTCCACCGGGCCGTGGTGGGCCTGGCGGGCTCGGCCCGGCAGGACGAGCTGATGGACCGAATCCTGGCGGAGATGCGGCTGGTGTTCTTCAGCATGCGGGAGGACCCGTCCTTCCACGAGCCCTACCTCGAGCGCAACGCCCGGATCCTCGCGCTGTTCGAGTCCGGTCACCGCGAGGAGGCGGCCCTGGAGATGGAGGACTACCTGCGGGCCTCGCGGGAGCAGCTGCTCGGCGCGCTGGAGGAGCGCCCCGCGGCGCGCACCGGCGCCGGGAGCTGGTCCCGGGGCGTCCCCGGGGCGCTGCCCGGCGGCGCCCCGGGGACCGTCGCAGGGTCCGTCACGGCACCTGGTACTGCCAGTTCGGGACGTCCGTGACGAGCATGTGGCCGGGGGCGTGCCCGAGGGCGAACGGCACCCCGGACGCGAGCACGGCCGCCTGCGGGGTCACGCCGCAGGCCCAGAACACGGGCACGTGCCCGGCCGGGATCTCCACCGCGTCCCCGTAGTCGGGCGCCGCCAGGTCCCGGATGCCCAGCTCCTCGGGGGCCCCCACGTGCACCGGGGCGCCGTGGACGGCCGGGTAGCGCGCGGTGATCCGCACGGCGTCGGCCACCCGGGACGCCGGGACCGGGCGCATGGAGACCACCAGCGGTCCCGACAGGCGGCCGGCGGGCTCGGCCGGGACCGTCGTGCGGTACATCGGGACGTTGACGCCCTGGTCGATGTGGGCCACCGGGATCCCGGCCTCCTGCAGCGCCGCCTCGAAGGTGAAGCTGCAGCCGATGACGAAGGTGACGAGGTCCTCCCGCCACACGTCCAGCAGGTCGGTGCGGGTGCCGGCCGCCTCGCCGTGCTCGTAGACGGTGTAGAGCGGGGCGTCGGTGCGCACGTCGCCCCCGCGCAGGAGCGGCCCGGTCACCTCCCCCGCCTCGAGCACCCCCAGCACCGGGCACGGCCTGGGGTTGCGCTGGGCGAACAGCAGCACGTCGAAGGCCCAGTTCCTCGGGACCACGATGAGGTTGGCCTGCGCCCACCCGTCGCACCAGCCGGAGGTGGGCGTGACCAGGCCGTTGCGGAACAGGGCGCGGGCGGCCCCCGGCGTCAGCGCGGCGCGGTCCTGGCGGGTCTGCGCCCCGGCGCGGGCCGCGGCGCTCTCGGGGCTCGTGCCGTTCCCGTCGCCCACGGGGCTCATGCCCACAGGGCGGCGATGCCGCTGAGGGACTGCACGCCGAGGTAGATGGTGAGCAGCCATACCACGGTGCCGAGGATCGCGAGCCACTTCGGGTAGCGGTAGCCCCCCAGCAGGTCGCGGCGGCGCCAGGCCACCCACAGCAGGACGGCGAAGCCGAGCGGCAGGATCAGCCCGTTGACCGCGCCCGCCACGATGAGCAGGGTGGACGGGGCCTGGCCGAGGAGCACGAACACCGTGGCGGAGACGAGGATGAACACCACGGTCAGCAGGTTCCGGGTCCGAGCTCTCGTCCGGGACGTGGTGACGAAGGAGACCGAGGTGTACGCCGCGCCGATGACCGAGGAAATGGAGGCCGCCCACAGGATCAGGCCGAACAGGCGCAGGCCGATCTCCCCGGCCGCGCTCTGGAACGCCTGGGCGGCGAGGTTCTCGCCCGCCAGCTGGGCCCCGCCGGCGACCACGCCCAGGATCGCCAGGAACAGCAGGAACCGCATCACGCCGGTCGTCACGATGCCGACCACGGAGCTGCGGGAGATGTCCTTGACGCTCTCCACGCCGGTGATGCCCGCGTCCACGATGCGGTGGGCCCCGGCGTAGGTGATGTAGCCGCCCACGGTGCCGCCGATGAGCGTCGTGATGACCAGGAAGTCCACCTGCTCGGGGAGCACCACGTTGCGCAGGGCCTCGCCCACCGGCGGCCGCGAGACGAAGGCCACGTAGGCGGTCACGAGGAGCATCACCACGCCGAGCAGCACCACGATGCGGTCCAGCGCCACGCCGGCCCGCTTGCTGACGAACACGCCGACGGCGAGGAGCGCGGTGAGGATGCCGCCCCACGTGGGGTCCAGGCCCAGCATCGCGTCAAGACCCAGGCCGCCGCCGGCGGTGTTGCCGATGTTGAAGACGAGACCGCCGAGCGCGACCAGCCCGGCGATGAACCAGCCGAGCCCCGGCAGCACGCGGTTGCCGAGCTCGTGGGCCTTGAGCCCGGAGACCCCGATGATCCGCCACACGTTCAGCTGCACGGCGATGTCCACGAGGATCGAGACGACGATGGCGAAGGCGAAGGCCGCCCCGAGCCGCACGGTGAAGTTCGCGGTCTGGGTGATGAAGCCGGGACCGATGGCGCTGGTGGCCATGAGGAACAGGGCGCCGAGCAGGGCCGACCTGTTCACGGCCCGCATGGCGGCGGGGCTGTCCGCGAAGCCGTGCCCCTCCGGGGCGGGCGGGACGGGGGCGGAGCTGGACATGTCGGGCCTCCTCGGAGCGGGAGCGACCTGCGTCCGACGACGCCGGCCACCCACGACGTGGCCCCGGTCACTTGCGAGCCAGTGTAGTGATTGTTGAACAATCTCCACAACAGTTCGCCGCCGGATGTCGCGGCGCACCCCCGGAGGAGTGGGCACCGGGTGACCCAGGGGTCCGGGTGGCCCAGGGGTCCGGGTGGCCCAGGGGGTCAGGGTGGCCGCAGGACCACGGGACCATGGGCGGACGCCCTCGACGAGGCGTGAGCGCGGCCCCTAGGACGCGCGCAGGGCGGAGGCCAGCGCCTCGTCGAGGGCGTCGAGCGTGCGCAGCAGGACGCGCAGCTCCTCGTCGTCGAGGTCCTCCAGCACGGCACCGACGGCGTCCCCGGCGGGCCCCAGGATCTCCTCGGCGATCTCGTGCCCGCCGGCTGTGACGTGCAGGGAGATCCTGCGCCGGTCGTCGGGGTCGGGGCGCCGCTCGACCAGCGCGCGGGCCTGCAGCCGGTCCAGCACCGTGGTGGTGCCGGCGGTCGTGAGGGCGAGCGCGTCGGCGAGCTGGGTGGCGCTGAGAGGCCGGCCCCGGTCCTCGGCGTCCAGCACGAGCAGCAGCGCCTCGGCGTCGGTGGGGCCGAGGCCGTGGCGGCGGGCGACGGTGTCGTTGACGGTGCGGAGCACGCCCGGATAGCGGCGAAGGCCGCCCAGGACGCGCTCGAGCAGGCCGGAGCGCTCGTCGCGGCGCCCGATCACGGCCGGTCCCCCGCGCCGCCGGCGACGGCTCCCTGGTCGGTGTCAGACAGCGGTCGCCAGCTCCTCGCGGAGGACGGCGGCCGCCGCAGGGTGCTCACCGTCCGTCCCGTCGAGCACGGCCCGGACGTCTTCGACCTCGAGCGCGCAGGTGCGGGCGAGGGACTCGAGGGGGACGCCGTGCTGCGCGGCGCTGCGCAGTTCGGCGTTGAGCCCGCTGACCGCCTGGTCCAGGGCCCAGCGGGCGGACTCCAGGGCACCGTCGAGGGGCGCGACGTCGAGGCCGATCCCGATCTCGGCGTCGCTCTCGGCCGCGTCGCCGAGCACGCGGTCCAGCATCCACTCCGCCGACTCGACCTCGCCCGCGGCGGTGAGCACCCGCTGGGTGAACCAGGAGTGCAGGAAACGCGGATCCGAGCCGCAGGCGGGGCGCTCGGCCTCGACGTGCAGCTCGGGGGCCGGGGGGAGCAGGGGGACGTGGACGGCCTCGACCGACCAGGCCGTCGACTGCTGGGGCTGCGGGGACACTGCCTTGCTCATCTTCGAACCTTTCTCGAGTCTTCCTGGTGCCGGTCCGGGGTGGCGGGGAAGCCACGGCGGGGGGCCGGCCTGTGTCCCATGCAACCCGAAAACCGCTAGAATGTCTAGCTATCAGCATCGTTGGTTGTACGATCGACGAGATGCCGGCCGGAACCCCCGGTTCCCGGTCCACTTCCCACTCCACCACTCGCCGCTGTCGTTTTTCTAGGATGTTCCGGTGAACAATCTCCCGCCCGCTCCGTCCTCGGGCTACTGGTACGGCCGCGACGCCGCCCGCCGCGAGGCCGTGCGGGTGCTCCAGGCGCTGCGCGACTACCGGACCGCGGAGGCCGCGATGCGGCGGCGGACCAAGGACTCGATGGGCATGGGCGAGACCGACCTGCTGGCCCTGCGCTACCTGCTGGAGGCGCAGCGCACGGGCAAGCCCCTGGGCCCGCGCGATCTCGCCGCCCGGCTGGGCATCTCCTCGGCCTCCACCACCACGCTGCTGGACCGTCTCACGAAGAGCGGGCACGTGCGGCGGGAGCCCCATCCCACGGACCGGCGGGCCCTGATCATCACGGCCACCGACGACTCCGACCACGAGGTGCGGGCCACCCTGGGAGCCATGCACCAGCGCATGCTGGAGGCCGCCGAGTCCCTCACGCCCGAGCAGGCCGAGACCGTGGTGGGCTTCCTGAACGCGGTCCGGGACGCGGTGGACGGGATCGGGACCGGCCACGGGAGCACGGCCGGCCCGGCCTGAGCCGGCCCGGGGCCGGCGTCCGGGGCCGGCGGGCAGTGCTCCGCCGGTCAGCCGCCGATCCGCACCCGGACGCCCTCGACCGGGCGGCGCACCCCGTAGAGGGCGGCGCAGTTGAGCACGGTGTTCCACACCGCGACCCGGACCTCCGTGTCGGTCAGGGCGGGGCTGTGCTCCGAGACGGTCACGCACCACTCCCGCCCGTCGAACAGGGTGGTGATGGTCGCGGCGGTCACGCCCTGGAGCGCGAGAGCGTTGATCACCTCCGTCCGCACCGCGGCATCGTCGGTGTCGGCACGGGTTCCATGGGCAGTGGTGGTCATGGCGAACATCCCCCTGGTCGCGGATCGAGACGAGCTCTCATCTCTATTCATCCGCATAAGGGTGCGGAAGCAAAAGCCCCACTTTGCCCGACAGGGGTCGACGGGCTCCGTCCGTCACCGTCCCCCGGGCCACGAACCCTCAGGCAGCGAGGGGGGCAGGGATGCTACGCCGCAGGGCCGGCCTAGGAGCGGAGCTGCCGGAGGCGCTCCACGGCCTGCGGGAGCACCTTCCTCAGGTCGCCCACGATCCCGAGGTCGGCGATCTCGAACACGGGCGCCTGCTCGTCCTTGTTGACCGCGACGATCACCTTCGCCGTCTGCATCCCGGCGCGCTGCTGGACGGCCCCGGAGATCCCGCAGGAGACGTAGAGCTGCGGGGAAACGGTGCGCCCGGTCTGGCCGACCTGCGCCTCGGGGCCGACCCAGCCGGCGTCCACGGCCGCGCGGGAGGCCCCGATCGCCCCGCCCAGGGCGTCGGCGAGCTCCTCGAGCGGGCCGAAGTCCCCGCCGGTGCCGCGCCCGCCGGCCACGACCACCCGCGCCTCCTCGAGCGACGGGCGGCCCGAGGGCGGCCGTTGCGCGCGGCCGACCACCCGGGCGGCGGGCGCGGTGTCCTCGACGGGCAGGACCCGCACCTCGGGCAGTTCGGCCCCGGGATCCCGGCGTGCGGGGACGTCCACGGAGTTCGGCCGGACGGTGGCCACGAGCGTGGAGGTCCTGGCCCGGCACCGGGTGCGCCAGCCGCCGGCGAGCACGGACTTGGTGGCGACGAGGTCGGCGTCGAGCGCCACGACGTCCGTGATCACCCCGGCCTCGAGCCGCACGCCCAGGCGCGCGGCGACCTCCTTGGCCTCAGGGGTGCTGCCCAGCAGCACCACCCGGGGGCGGACGGCGCGGGCGGCGGCCTCCGCGAGCGCGACCGCCGGAACGGTCAGCCGCTCGTCCGCCCCGCCCTCGGGGGCGTGGACGGCGGCCACCGCGTGGGCGGCCAGCTCGCGCAGCAGGGCGCCGCCGGGCGCCACCGGGACGACGACGTGCGTCTCGCCCAGGCCACCCGCGAGCACCAGCAGCTCCCGGTCGCTGCCGCGCAGTGGCTGCGTGCCGTCCAGCACCACCAGGGCCACCGGGGTCTCCGGGGTCGTGGTCATCTCTGTCCTCCTCCTGCCCGGGGACCGGGCGAACGATCGGATCGGCCGGGGCTGTTCAGACGAGCTTCTGCGCGACCAGGAACTCGGCGAGGCGGATCCCGCCCTCGCCCTCGTCCACGACGACCTGCCCGGCCGGCCGCGGCGGGCCCGGCACGGCCTCGAGCACCTCCGTCAGCGAGCCGGTGAAGCCCACGGCGGCGGCGTCCAGGCCGAGGTCGGCGACCGACCAGGTCTGCACGGGCTTCTTCTTGGCCGCCATGATCGCCTTGAAGCTGGGGTAGCGCGGGGTGTTGGTCCGGTCCGTCACGGACACCAGGGCGGGCAGCTCGGCGACGAGCTGCAGCACCTCCGATCCGGCGTCCCGGGTCGCCGTGACGGCCCGGCCCTCCTCGTCCAGGGCCAGCGAGGCGGCGAAGCCGATCTGGGCCAGGCCGAGCCGCTCGGCCAGCTGCCCGGGCACCAGCGACGTCTCCCCGTCCGTGGAGGCCATCCCGGTGAGCACGAGGTCCACGGGGGACCCGCCGGTCGCGGCGATCCTCTCCACGGCCGCGGCGAGCACCCGGGCGGTGACCCAGGCGTCGGAGCCGGCGAGGGCGTCGTCGAGCACGTGGACGCCCTCGCCGGCGCCCATCTGCAGGGCGCGCTTGAGGGCGCCGGCGGCCTCTGCGGGGCCCATGGTGAGGGCGAGCACCCGGTGGCCGGCGCCGGCGCCGCCGTGCGCCTCGACGAGCTGCAGGGCGGCTTCCACGGCGTATTCGTCGAGCTCGGAGAGGATCCCGGGGCCCCGCGCCAGCACGGGGGGTTGCCCGGCGAGGGAGCGCTCCTGCTGGGCGTCGGGCACGTGCTTGAGCGGAAGCACGATGGTCAGGGGTCGGGTCATGGTCTCCTCCGGAGGAACTGGGGCGGCGGGCGGGTCAGGCCTCGGCGCGGCGCACGAGCCGCTCGGCGTGGCGGATCAGGGGCTCGTCGACCATCCGCCCGCGGAACGCGAAGACGCCGGTGGCGCCCCCGGCGGCCTCGAGCAGCTCGCGGGCCTGGCGCAGCTCCTCCTCGGTGGGCCGGTAGGCGTCCCGCACGACCTCCACCTGTCCGGGGTGGATGCAGGCGGTGGCGGTGAAGCCGCTGGCCGCGGCGTCGCGGGCCTCCTCGCGCAGCCCGTCGAGGTCGCCGAGGTCGAGGTGCACGGCGTCGATCGCGGGCTTGCCGGCGGCACCGGCCGCGAGCAGGACAGCCGAGCGGGCGTGCCGGGCCACGTCCCAGTAGCCGCCGTCCGGGCGCCGGGACGAGCTGCCCCCGAGGGAGGCCACGAGGTCCTCGGCGCCCCACATGAGGGCCGCCACGTTCTCCGCCCGGGCGATCGCGGGGGCGTTGACGATCCCCTGGGCGGTCTCGCACAGCGCGACGACGGCGCGGAGCCCGAGCTCGGCGGCCCGGTCCATCTGCTCGCCGGAGGCGGCCTTGGGCAGCATGACCGTCCGGTACGCCGTCCGGCGCAGCGCGGCGACGTCGAGGAGGAAGTCCTCGGTGTCCACGGCGTTGACGCGCACGACGGTGCGGCGGGGGTCGACCGGGGTCCGCACGAGGGCCTCCCGGGCCGCGGCCTTGGCCTCCGGGGCCACGGCGTCCTCCAGGTCGAGGATCACCGCGTCGGCGCGGCCGGCCGCCTTGGCGTAGCGCTCGGGCCGGTCGGCGGGGCAGAAGAGCAGGGCCGGGCCCAGGCCGAAGCCACCGGTCACGGGGTCCTCCCCGCCGTCGTCTCCGTCGCCACGGTCGTCCTCCTCGCCGTCGTCACTGCGGGGCCGCGCCGCGGGACCACACGAGCACCGAGCGGGTGCACTCGGCGACCACGACGCCGTCCTGGTTGCGCCCGGTGTGCCGGATCCGGACGATCCCCTGCCCCGGCCGGGAGGCGGAGAGCCGCTTGCCGAGGATCTCCGAGGAGCAGTACAGGGTGTCGCCGTGGAAGAGCGGGTGCGGGAACGCGACCCCCTCGAGGCCGAGGTTCGCCACGATGGTGCCCTGCGTCAGCTGCGCCACCGACGCCCCCACCAGGGTGGCCAGGGTGAACATCGAGTTCACGAGCCGCTGCCCGAACGGCTGGTGCTGCGCCCACGCGGCGTCCAGGTGCAGCGCCTGGGTGTTCATGGTCAGGGTGGTGAACAGGACGTTGTCCGCCTCCGTGACGGTCCGGCCCGGGGCGTGCTCGTAGACCGTGCCCTCCTCGAACTCCTCGAACCACAGCCCGCGCTGGCGGACCACCCTGCGGCCCTCCTCCCGCTCCGGCATGCCCGCCCCCGTCACAGCCCGAGCTCGCGGGCGATGAGCATGAGCTGCACCTCGGTGGTGCCCTCGCCGACCTCGAGGATCTTGGCGTCGCGGTAGTGGCGGGCCACGCGGAACTCGTTGATGAACCCGTAGCCGCCGAAGACCTGGGTGGCGTCCCGGGCGTTGTCCATCGCGGCTTCCCCGGCCACGAGCTTGGCGATCGCCGCCTGCGCCTTGAAGGGCCTGCCGGCGAGCATCCGGGAGGCGGCGTCGTAGTAGGCCAGGCGGGCGGTGTGCGCGCGGGCCTGCATGCGGGCGATCTTGAAGGAGATCGCCTGGTTGACGCCGATCGGCCGCCCGAAGGAGGTGCGCTCCTTCGCGTAGCGCACGGACTCCTCGACGCAGCCCTGGGCCGCGCCGGTGGCCAGCGCGGCGATGGCGATGCGGCCCTCGTCGAGGATCGACAGGAAGTTGGCGTAGCCGCGCCCCTCCTCCCCCAGCAGGTTCGCCTCGGGGACGCGGACGTCCTGGAGGGACAGGGGGTGGGTGTCGGAGGCGTTCCAGCCGACCTTGTCGTAGGCCTTCTCCGCCCGGAACCCGGGGGTGTCCGTGGGGACGATGATCGTGGAGATCTCCTTCCCGGTCCGCCCCTCCGGGAGGGGCACGGTGCCGGTGACCGCGGTGACGCTGACCAGGCGGGTGATGTCCGTGCCGGAGTTGGTGATGAACTCCTTGGCCCCGTTGACCACCCACTGCCCGTCCTCGCGCCAGGCGGTGGTGCGGGTGCCCCCGGCGTCGGAACCGGCCTCGGGCTCGGTCAGCCCGAACCCGGCCAGCGCACGGCCCGAGGCCAGCTCGGGCAGCCACTGCTGCCGCTGCTCCTCGGTGCCGAAGCGGAAGATCGGCATGGCCCCGAGGGACACCCCGGCCTCGAGGGTGATGGCCACGGACTGGTCCACGCGGGCGATCTGCTCGAGCGCCAGGCACAGCGCGAAGCTGTCCCCGCCCATCCCGCCGTACTCCTCGGGGAACGGCAGGCCGAACAGGCCCAGCTCCCCCATCTGCGCCACCACCTCGTAGGGGAACGAGTGCTCCGCGTCGTGGCGGGCGGAGACCGGGGCGATCACCTCGTCGGCGAAGTCGCGGACGGTGTCGGAGAGGTCCTGGTACTCCTCGTCGAGCTCGAGGTTCATGCCGTGCGCTCCTGGGGGCTCGGGTCCGGGTCGGGACGGGGGTCGGTGGGCCCGGGGGCGCCGTCGGGGGCCACCCGGGCGAGCAGCTGGTGGAGCCGGACCCGGTCGCCGGCCCGCACGACGACGTCGACGGTGCCGGCGGTGGGGGCGACGAGGCGGTGCTCCATCTTCATGGCCTCGACCACGACGACGGTCTGGCCCTGGGCGACCCGGTCGCCCGCGGCCACCGGGACCGCGACGACGGTGCCGGGCATCGGCGAGTGCAGCTCGGGGGCGGCGGGCCCGGTCTGCCGCCGCAGGCCCGCCAGGGTGCGCTCGAGCTGCTCCTCGCGGGAGAGCACGGCGAGCTCGACGGCGAACCCGTCCTCGCCCACCCACACGCTCGCCCCCGAGGGGTCCGCGGCGAGGTGGACGGTGCGGCTCGCGCCGCCCGCCGCGAGCAGGTGCGCGCCGGGCCGGCCGGGCAGGGGGACCAGGCGCACGGCGCCGTCGACGACGGTGCGCCGCGGCTCCTCGAGGCCGTGGGCGAGCACGACCGCGGGGTGGGCCCGGCCGGTGGGCCGCCACCCGGCGGCCCGGCCCCAGGGACCCCGGCCCGCCGGGGACGAGGCCCCGTGCAGGAAGGCGGCCGCGGCGGCGAAGTGGGTCTCGTCGGGGGCGGTGAACTCGAGCTGCGGCAGCCGGCGCTCGATGAGCGTGGTGTCCAGCTCGCCCGCCCGGACCGCCGGGTCGTTGACCAGGGCGCGCAGGTACTCCGTGTTCGTGCCCACGCCGAGGACCACGGTGTCCGCGAGCGCGAGGTCGAGGCGGTCGAGGGCCTGCTCGCGGTCGGGCGCCCACGCGACGATCTTGGCGAGCAGGGGGTCGTAGTCGGAGCCCACGGCCAGGCCCGGGGCCAGCGACGAGTCCACGCGCACCCCGGGGCCGGCCGGCTCCTCGAGAACCAGCACGGTCCCGGCCGTGGGCAGGAAGCCCCGGGCGGGGTCCTCGGCGTAGAGCCGGGCCTCCACGGCGTGGCCGGTGAGCACGACGTCCTCCTGGGACAGGGCGAGGGGCTCCCCCGCGGCCACGCGCACCTGCTGCTCCACGAGGTCCACGCCCGTGACGAGCTCGGTGACGGGGTGCTCCACCTGCAGGCGGGTGTTCATCTCCATGAAGAAGAAGGTCTCCGGCCGGTCCGCGGGAACGAGGAACTCCACGGTGCCGGCGCCCGTGTAGCGCACGGACCTGGCGACCCGGCACGCGGCCTCGCCGATCCGGGCGCGGGTGGCGGCGTCGAGCAGCGGCGAGGGGGCCTCCTCGACGACCTTCTGGTGCCGGCGCTGCAGGGAGCACTCGCGCTCGCCGAGGTGGACCACGGTGCCGTGGGTGTCGGCGAGGACCTGGACCTCGATGTGGCGGGGCCGCTCGACGAGCTGCTCGAGGAACAGGGTGTCGTCCCCGAACGCGGCGGCCGCCACGCGGCGGGCGGTGGCGAGGGCCTCGGGCAGCTCGCCCGGGGCGCGCACCGCGTGCATGCCCTTGCCGCCGCCCCCGGCCGAGGGCTTGATCAACAGCGGGTAGGCCATCCCGGCCGCGGCGGCCACCAGGGCGTCGTCGTCGAGGCCGGGCCGGGCGACCCCGGCGACCGTCGGCACCCCGGAGGCGGCCACGGCGTTCTTGGCGCGGATCTTGTCGCCCATGAGCTCGAGGGCCTCGGCGCCGGGGCCGATGAAGACGATCCCGGCCGCGGCGCACGCCCGGGCGAAGGCCGCGTTCTCGGAGAGGAAGCCGTAGCCGGGGTGGACGGCCTGCGCGCCCGTGGCCTGCGCGGCGGCGACGACGGCGTCGATCCGCAGGTAGCTCTCGGCGGGGGCGGCCGGGCCCACGCACACGGAGAGATCGGCCTGGCGCACGTGCAGGGCGTCCCGGTCGGCCTCGCTGTGGATCGCGACCGAGCGGATGCCCAGCGCCCTCAGCGTGCGCAGGATGCGGCAGGCGATCTCTCCGCGGTTGGCCACGAGGACCGTGCCGAACAGCTTGGCGGTCATGGCCTCACATCCTGAACAGGCCGAAGGCGGGCTCGGGCAGCGGGGCGCGGGAGCAGACCTCGAGGGCCAGGCCCAGCACCTCGCGGGTGTCGGCCGGGGCGATGACGCCGTCGTCCCACAGCCGGGCGGTCGAGTACCAGGGGCTGCCCTGCTCCTCGTACTGCCGGCGGATCGGGGCCATGAACGCCTCCCGCTCCGGCGCGTCCCACTGCTCGCCGCGGGCGGCCATCTGCTCGGCCCGGACCGTGGCCAGCACAGACGCCGCCTGCGTCCCGCCCATCACCGAGATCCGGGCCTGGGGCCACAGGAACAGGAAGCGCGGGGAGTAGGCCCGCCCGCACATCGAGTAGTTGCCGGCACCGAACGAGCCGCCGATCACCACCGTGAGCTTCGGGACGCGGGTCGTGGCCACGGCGGTGACCATCTTGGCGCCGTGCTTGGCGATGCCGCCGGCCTCGTAGTCGCGGCCCACCATAAAGCCGGTGATGTTCTGCAGGAACAGCAGCGGGATCCCGCGCTGGTCGCACAGCTCGACGAAGTGCGCGCCCTTCAGCGCCGACTCCGCGAACAGCACCCCGTTGTTGGCCACGATCCCCACCGGGTGCCCGTGGACGTGGGCGAAGCCGGTAACGAGCGTGGTGCCGTACCCGGCCTTGAACTCGGCGAAGCGGCTGCCGTCGACGAGCCGGGCGACGACCTCGTGCACGTCGTAGCCGGCGTTGGGGTCCACCGGCACCGCGCCGGGCAGCTGGTCCTCGGCCACGGCGGGGGCCTCAGCCTCCCGCACCGGCCAGGCGCGCGCGGCGGGCGGGGGCAGCGTCGCCACGATGTCGCGGACGATCTCCAGGGCGTGCTCGTCGTTCTCGGCCAGGTGGTCGACCACCCCGGAGACGGTCGCGTGCAGCTCGCCGCCGCCGAGCTCCTCGGCGGTGACCTCCTCGCCGGTGGCGGCCTTCACGAGCGGGGGGCCGCCCAGGAAGATCGTGCCCTGCTCGCGTACGATCACGGTCTCGTCGCTCATCGCCGGCACGTAGGCGCCGCCGGCGGTGCAGGAGCCGAGCACGGCGGCGATCTGCGCGACGCCCGCCGCGGAGAGGTGCGCCTGGTTGTAGAAGATCCGCCCGAAGTGCTCCCGGTCCGGGAAGACCTCGTCCTGCAGCGGCAGGTAGGCGCCGCCGGAGTCCACGAGGTAGACGCACGGCAGGCGGTTCTCGAGGGCGATCTCCTGGGCGCGCAGGTGCTTCTTGACGGTCATGGGGTAGTAGGTGCCGCCCTTGACCGTGGCGTCGTTGCACACGACCACGACCTGCCGCCCGTGCACCAGGCCGATCCCGGCGATCACGCCGGCCGCGGGGCACTCGTCGTCGTACATGCCCTCGGCGGCCAGGGCGCCGATCTCCAGGAAGGGACTGCCGGGGTCGAGCAGGCGGTCGACGCGCTCGCGCGGCAGCAGCTTGCCGCGGGCCACGTGCCGCGCCCGTGACCGCTCCGGCCCGCCCCGCGCCACGCGCGCCAGGCGCCGGCCGAGCTCCTCGGCGAGCGCGGCCTGGGCGGCCGCGTTGGCGCGGAACTCCACACCGCCCGGATCCACGCGGGTGCTCAGCACGCGCATCCGCCCCTCCGTCCGGACCGGGCACCCGGGGGTGCGATTTCGGTTAACCTGGACTAACTTGAATGCCAGGTTAGTAGCCACTAACTAGGATGTCCAGGGACCGACCCCTCCCGAGAGAAGGCTCCATGCCCCGAACGGACCCCCGTCCGGCCCCGCCCACCACGGTGCGCGGCCGGGCCAAGGCCCAGCGCCGCCAGGACCTGCTCGCCGCCGCGGCGACGCTCTTCGCGGAGCGGGGCTTCGCCGGGGTCTCGATCGACGACATCGGCGCCGCCGCAGGCGTCAGCGGCCCGGCGGTCTACCGGCACTTCGCGAGCAAGCAGGCGGTGCTGGGGGCGGTCCTGCTCGAGGTCAGCTCCGACCTGCTCGACGGCGGCCGGGAGGTCGCCGCCCGCTCCACCGACCCGGCCGCGCGGCTGCGGGCGCTGATCGCCTTCCAGGTGGAGTTCGCCCTCACCCAGCCCGCGGTGATCGTGGTGCAGGACCGGGAGCTGCCGAACCTCGCCGAGGAGGACCGCCGGAGGGTGCGCGCCCTCCAGCGCGGCTACGTGGCCCTGTGGGCGCAGGCCCTGGGGGAGCTCGCCCCCGCGCACGACACCGCCGACCTCGCCCTGCGCGCCCAGGCCGCCTTCGGGCTCATCAACTCCACCCCGCACTCCCTCCGCGCCGCGCGCTGGCTGCGCGCCCCGCAGGAGGCGGACCGGCTCGACGCCGCCCGCACCGCCCTCGAGGAGATGGCCTGGGCCGCCCTGGCCACGGCCCGCACCGCACCGACCAACCCCTCCCCGACCAGCCCCTCCCCGACCAGCGCCGGAGGCACGCCATGACCGCATTCCCGCCCACCGGGTCCTTCCCGCTCGGCGACTCCGCCTTCTACGAGGAGGAGCACGAGGAGTTCCGCGAAGTCGCCCGCGAGTTCGCGGCCCGGGAGCTCGCGCCCCACTACGCCGAGTGGGACGCCCAGCACATGATGCCCCGCAGCATGTGGACCGCCGCCGGCCAGGCGGGCCTGCTGGGCCTGGCCGTGCCGGAGGAGTACGGCGGCATGGGCCTGGCCGACTACCGGTTCCGCGCCGTGCTCGACGAGGAGCTGGTGCGCGTGGGCGCCCTCGGCGCGGCCCTGGCCCTGCACCTCACCGACGACTGGGTGCTGCCCCACCTGCTCGCCCACGGGACCCCCGAGCAGAAGGAGCGGTGGCTGCCGCGGATCCTCACCGGCGAGCTCGTCGCCTCCGTGGCCTGGACCGAGCCCGGCGCCGGGTCCGACCTGCGCGGGGTGCGCACCCGGGCGGTGCGCGACGGCGGGGACTGGCTGCTCAACGGGCAGAAGACCTTCATCGGCAACGGGATCAGCGGGGACGCCGCACTCGTGCTCGCCCGCACCGACGGGCGCGGCGACCGCGCCGGGGAGGGCAGCTTCAGCCTGTTCCTGGTGCACAAGGCCGACTCCCCCGGCTACACGACGGGCCGCCGGCTCGACAAGATGGGCCTGCACGCCTCGGACACCGCCGAGCTGTTCTTCGAGGACGTCCGCGTGCCCAGCGCCCACCTGATCGGGACGGAGGGGTCCGGCCTGGCCCAGATCCGCCGGCAGCTGCCGCAGGGCCGGCTCGCGATCGCCGTGGCCGCGGCCGCCCTCGCCCGGGCCACCCTCGAGACCACACTGGCGTACACCAGGGACCGCACGGCGTTCGGCACGCGGGTGCTCGACTTCCAGCACTCCCGGTTCGAGCTGGCCGACCTGCTGGTCGAGGTCGAGGTCACCGAGGCCTACGTCCGGCGGGCGGTGCACGCCTTCAACGCCGGCGCCCTCGACGTCGTGGGCGCCTCCAAGGCCAAGTACTGGGCGGCCGAGCGGGCGAAGACCGTCACGGACCGGTGCCTGCAGCTGCACGGCGGCTACGGCTACATCCTCGACTACCCCGTGGCCCAGGCGTACCTGGCGGCGCGGCTGCTGACGATCTTCGGGGGCACCAGCGAGATCCTCCGGGAGACCGTCGGGCGGGCCGTGGCGCAGGACTGAGCACGTCACGCGCTGCGGGACGTGACGGCCACCACGTAGAATGGCACCCATCAGTTGATCGCCGCCAATCGGATCGGCCGGCCGCACCGACCGGCCGGGCTGGGGGAGCACCCGTGGAGATGCCGATCGACGACCTGTCCTACGCCGCCGGGGAGACCGCCCCGCCGCTGCTGACGCGGACCGTCGCCCAGGACCTCGAGCGGACCGCCGCACGGTTCCCGGACCGTGAGGCCCTGGTGGACGTCGCCGCCGGCCGGCGGTGGACCTACGCCGAGTTCCGCCGGGACGTCCGCCGGCTGGCCACGGGCATGCACGGACTGGGGGTGCGCACGGGGGACCGGGTGGGCGTGTGGGGTCCCAGCACCTGGGAGTGGGTGCTCGTGCAGTACGCGACGGCCGAGCTCGGCGCGCTCCTCGTCACCCTCGACCCGGCCTACCGCCCCCACGAGCTGGCCTACGTCCTGCGCCGGGCCGGGATCACCACGGTGGTGGCCCACCCGCGGTTCCGGGGCTCCGACCACCCCGCCATGCTGGACCAGGTCCGCGGCGCGTGCCCCGGGCTGCGGCACGTCGTGGTCATGGGCACGCCCGGGTGGGAGCAGCTGGCGGCCGCCGAGGCCGACGACGCCCTGCTGGAGAGGATCGGGGCCCGCCTGGACCCCGAGGACGCGATCACCGTCCAGTACACCTCCGGGACCACGGGCTTCCCCAAGGGGGCCACGCTCAGCCACCGCAACATCCTCAACAACGGGTACTTCGTCGGCGAGCTCCTCGGCTACACCGAGGCAGACCGGGTGTGCCTGCCCGTGCCCCTCCACCACGGCTTCGGCATGGTCATCGGCAACCTCGCGTGCACCTCCCACGGCTCCTGCACGGTGCTCCCCGCCCCGGCCTTCACCCCGGAGTCGGCCCTGCGCGCGGTCGAGCAGGAGCGGTGCACGAGCCTCTACGGCCTGCCCACGATGTTCGCCGCCGAGCTGGGCCTCGGCGGCCTCGGCGCGTTCGACCTCTCCAGCCTGCGCACCGGCGTCATCGCCGGCGCCACGTGCCCGGCCTCCGTCGTGGGCGCGGTGATGGAGCGGCTGAACATGGCCGGGGTCAGCATCTGCTACGGCATGACCGAGACCTCGCCCGTGTCCACCCAGACCCGTTACGACGACCCGTTCGAGCGCCGCACCACCACCGTGGGCCGCGTGGGCCCGCACCTGGAGGTCAAGGTCGTCGACCCCGCCACGGGAGGGACCGTCCCGCACGGGACCGCCGGCGAGCTGTGCACCCGGGGCTACAGCGTCATGAAGGGCTACTGGGACGAGCCCGAGAGCACCGCACTGGCCATCGACAGCGAGGGCTGGATGCACACCGGCGACCTCGCCGTGATGGACCGGGAGGGCTACGTGCAGATCACCGGCCGGGTCAAGGACATGGTCGTGCGCGGCGGCGAGCACGTCTACCCGCGCGAGGTCGAGGAGTTCCTGCTCACCCACCCGGACATCGTCGACGTGCAGGTGATCGGCGTGCCCGACGAGACCTACGGGGAGGAGGTCATGGCCTGGGTGCAGCTGCGCGACGGCGCGGCGCCCATGACGGCCGCGACGTTGCGGGCGTTCTGCGAGGGCCGGGTCTCCCGGCACAAGATCCCGCGCTACGTCCACGTCGTGGAGGAGTTCCCCGTGACGGTGACCGGCAAGGTGCGCAAGGCCGAGCTGCGCGAGGAGGCCCTGAGGCTCCTGGACCTCGAGCGCTGAGCCCGCAGGACCGCGGGTCCGTGCGGTCACCCCCGGAAGGACGCGATCATTCCCTGCAGCTGCCGGTGCTCCTGCGACCGGGCGCACTCCTCGGCCTCGTCCGGGGTGCAGGACTTCCGCTGCACCCGGAGGATGACCACCCCGCGCGAGTCGCCCCGACCGGGACCGGGGTCCGGAACCGCCTGCCCCAGCCCGTGCATGAGGTGCGCGAGCATGGCCTCCGGCGCCGTCGCCGGGCATGGTGCTGAGGACTGCAATCCACCCGCGTCAGCAGGCGCCGGCGACGCTTCGCAGGCTCGCCCGGCGAATCGTCGCGGAAGGGCGAGTTCCTCGTGGGAGCCGGGTGGTCCGAGGGGGACAGGCTCTGGGCGGCGCCGGAGGCCCTGGGTACGCTCGGAGGACACGGCTCCGCTCCCGGAACCGTGCGGGGACGGGAGAACGACCATGGACCTGAACGGCGCGAGGATCCTCGTGGTGGGGGCGACCGGGGTGCTCGGGCAGCGGCTGTGCGAGCGGCTGAGCGAGCGCACCACCCGGATCGCGGTGACCGGCCGCTCCGCCGCGGCGGCCGAGGAGCTGCGGCGCCGGCTGGGCCTGCGCTCGGCCCACGCCCTGGACCTCGTGGACCACGACGCGGCCGCCGCGGTGGTCCGCGCGGCCGCGGCGGAGCTCGGCGGGCTCGACGCCGTGGTGGTCGCCACCGGCGTCGCCGCGTTCGGTCCGGCCGCCGAGGAGGACGAGGCGGTGGTCGAGGAGCTGTTCGAGGTCAACGCCCTCGGCCCGATGGCCGTCATCCGGGCGGCGCTGCCCCACCTGTCGGAGGGCGGGGCGATCGCGGTGCTCACGGGCGTGGCCGCGGAACTGCCGCTGGCCGGGATGGCCGCCTACGCCGCGAGCAAGGCCGCCATGGCGTCATGGCTGGGGTCGCTGCGCCGGGAGCTGCGGCGCCGCCGGATCGCGGTGGTGGACGCCCGGCTGCCGCACATGGACACCGGGCTGGTGGACCGGGCGCTGGCCGGCCTGCCGCCCGCGCTGCCGCCCGGCCACGACATCGACGACGCGCTGGCCGCCCTCGAGCGCGGCATGGAGCGCGGTGTGCACGAGGTGCGGATCGGCTAGGGCCGCCGAGCCCCACCCCCCTCACGCCGGCCCCCCAGGGAGACGTCGATCCCCCACGCGGCTTCGTGGGGGATCGACGTCGAGCTGGGGACTCGGCGAGGGAGAATCCCGCCGCGGGTCACTCAAGCATGCGCACGATCGGCTTGACCACCGCCCCGGACTTGCTGTCGGCCAGGGCCTGCTCGATCTCGTCGAGGCCGTAGTACCGGACGAGCTCGTCGAACGGGAAGCGGCCCTGCTTGTGGAGGTCGATCAGGGCGGGGATGAACCTGGTGCTGCGGCTGCCACCGCCCAGGACCCCGACCACGCGCTTGCCCCACAGCGTGCGCATGTGGTCCAGGCTGAAGCGGGCCTGGGCCGGGGCGCCGCCGATGAGCACCAGCGTCCCGAGCATGCCCACGCACTCGGCCGCCTGCTCCACAACGGGGACCACCCCGGTGCACTCGAAGGCGTAGTCCGCCGAGCCCCCGGTGATCCGGGCGACCTCCTCCAGCACGTCGGCTCGGGAGGAGTTGATCGTGTGAGTGGCCCCGTAGCGGGTGGCCAGCTCGAGCCGGGAGTCGTGCAGGTCCACGGCGATGATCGTGGTGGCAGCGGTGGAGCGGGCGGCCATGATCGCCGCCAGGCCCACCGCGCCCACGCCGAAGACCACCAGGGACGAGCCGGGCTCCGGGCGGGCCTCGTTGAGCACCGCCCCCGCCCCGGTGCCCAGCCCGCAGGCGAGGGGCCCGAGCAGCTCGAGCGGCACGTCGTCGGGAGCCCTGACCAGGGCGTCGGCCAGGGCGATCGAGTAGGTCGCGAAGGAGGACTGGCCGAAGAAGTGCCCGGAGACCTCTCCCCTCCCGCCGCGGGTGTAGGCAGAGGTCCCGGCCGCCTCGCCGAGGAAGCGGCGGCCCGAGACGAGGGCCTCCCCGGTGCGCAGGCAGTACCGGGGCTGGCCGTCGAGGCAGTTCCTGCACCGGCCGCAGGAGGGCCAGCCCAGGATCACCTTGTCCCCGGCGGCCACCGTCGTCACCCCCGGGCCCACCCGCTCGACGACCCCGGCGCCCTCGTGGCCGAGGATCCCGGGCAGCGGCAGGGGCATGTCGCCGTCGCGGGTGATGGCGTCGGTGTGGCAGACCCCGGACGCGACGATGCGGACCAGGACCTCACCCGGCTCGGGCTCGGCCAGCTCCACGTCCTGGAGCTGGAACGGGGCGCCGATCTCCTCGACGACGGCGGCTCGGATCTTCATGGCGCTCTCCTCTGCGGTGACGTGGACCACGGGCTGTGCTCCGCAGTCTAGGGCCGGGCCCGGGTGCGTCCCAGAGGATCAGGGGCGGGCCCGGAGCACCCCCGCCATCAGCACGGCCACGAGCGCGAAGACCGGGACGACGACGAGCGCCCAGCGCAGCCCCGCCGCGTCGGACAGGGCCCCGACCGCCGGGGAGAGGCTGAGGAAGCTGATCCGCATCAGCCAGCTCACCAGGGCCAGCCCGGTGCCGGGCTTCAGGCCGGGGAGGTCGTCGGCGGCGTGGTAGGCCGCGGGCACGAGGGTCGCGCAGCCGAAGCCGGCGAGCGCGAAGCCGGCCACGGCCGCCGCCGGGCCGGGGGCGAGCACCACCAGGAGCATGCCGGCGGCGCTCAGCGCCGCCCCCGCCCGGGCCACGGCGACGCGGCCCCACCGGTCGGTCATGGGGTCCCCGAGCATCCGGCCCACGAACTGCGCCGCCATCATGGCCACGAGCCCCAGCCCCGCGGCGGCCAGGGGCGCGCGCAGCTCCGCGGTGAGGTAGACCGCCGACCAGTTCGCGCCCACGTCCTCGATCATCACCCCGGCGATGGCGATCACCGCGACCGGGAGCAGGCGCCCGACGACCACGCGCCCCGCCCCGCCGCGGCCGGCCCCGGCGGGCACCGGATCGCCGGCGGGCCGGGAGTCGCCGGGCGCCGCCGTCGTCGTCGCGTCCGGCTCCACGGTGCGCAGGGCGGTGCCCTCGGCGCGGGTGAGGGCGGAGCGCAGCGCGACCAGGGCCACCGCGCTCCACAGCAGCCCGCTGCCCAGCAGGTGCCAGGCGAGGGGCACCCCGAGCACGAGGGCGGCCGTGCCCATGAGGCCGCCGGCCACGGCCCCCAGGCTCCACAGGGCGTGCAGGGAGTTGATGATCGAGCGGCCGCGGGCGCGCTGGACGTCCATGCCCTGGGCGTTCTGCGCGGTGTCGACGTGGGCGTCGAGCGCCCCGCCCAGGAACATCGCGACCAGGAAGACCCCGAGCCCGATCCCCGTGCCCGCCCCGGGACCGGCGCCGGCCCCGGCCGCCGCGACGCACGCGCAGAGCAGGACGGTGCCGAGGCCCGCCACCGGGCCGGAGCCGAACCGGCGGATCGCCCGCGCCGGGAGGGCGCCGATGAGGATCGCCCCGAGCGGGAACGCGACGACCGCCAGGCCGTAGAGGGTGTTGGAGAGCCCGAACGCGTCCTTGACCTCGGGGAAGCGCGGCAGCAGGTTGGCGTAGAGGGCGCCGTTGGTGAGGAAGAACGCCGAGACGGCGATCCGGGCGCGGCGAACGCGGGCGGGGGCGAGGCCGGCCCCCGCGGTGCTCAAAGCCACTTCTTCCACTTGAACACCCCGTAGAGGGCCACGCCCATGACGAGCATCAGCAGCAGCGCGAACGGGTAGCCCAGCGCCCAGCCGAGCTCGGGCATGTGCTCGAAGTTCATCCCGTAGACGGTGCCGACCAGGGTCGGGGCGAAGAGGATGGCCGCCCAGGAGGAGATCCGCTTGACCTCCTCGCTCTGGGCGAGGGCGGACTCGCTGAGCCGCTGCATCTCGTCGTTCTGCCGCTGTCCCACGAGGGTCGCGTGCACGGTGAGCGCGTTCTGCAGCAGGGCCCGGTAGGCGTCGGCGCGCTCCGCGGCCCGGATCGCGTGGTCCTCCACGTCCCGCAGCCGCCGCTGCAGCTCGACGTCCAGCTGGTACTTCTCCGACCCGCGCTGGAGGGCCTGCATCATGGCCACGAGCGGGTGGACCGCGCGCTGGAACTCGATGACCTCCCGCGAGAGCTCGTAGACGCGGCGGGAGACGTCCCGGTCCGCGCCGAAGATCTCGTCCTCGATCTCGTCGATGTCGTTCTCCAGCCCCGCCAGCACGGGGGCGTAGCGGTCGACCACCTCGTCGAGGATCCCGTACAGGACCGCCTGCGGGCCCATGGCCAGCAGCTCCGGGGAGGCCTCCATCCGGCTGCGGACCGCCGCCAGGTCGGGGGACTCGGCGTGCCGGACGGTGACCACGAAGTCGGCGCCCACGAAGACGTGCAGCTCCCCGAACTCGACCTTCTCGACGTCGTCCAGGTAGCGGGCCGGGCGCAGCACCACGAACAGGGTCTCCCCGAAGCGCTCGAGCTTGGCCCGCTGGTGGCCCTTGAGGGCGTCCTCCACGGCGAGCTCGTGCAGGCCGAACTCCGCCGCCACGGACTGCACCTCCGCGGGCTCGGGACGGTACATCCCGATCCAGGCCATCCCGCCGCGGTCGCGCATGACCTCGTAGGTCTCGTCGAGGTCGTGCGGGCTCGAGGTCCGCACCCCGCCCACGTACACCGCGTTGTCCACCAGGGTCACCGCGCACCCGCCTCCCGTGCTCTCGTGCTGCCGCCGATCGTTCCCGCCCCATCATGGCAGGACGCGGCGGGCCCGCCCGGCGCCGGCGGGCTCAGCGCACCGTGAACGTCCGCTCGTGCAGGCCGGAGGCGCCGTCGGGAGCGGGCGGGGCCTGCTCGGCGGTCTGGACGGTGCCGTCCCGGTCGACCGCCCGCACCCGCACCACGTGCTCCCCGGCGGGGAGGTCCGGGCGCCGGAGCACCCACTGCCGCCAGGTGTCGTCGGAGGTCGCCGCCCCGAGCCGCGCCTCCTGCCAGTCGCCGCCGTCCACGCTGACCTGTACCGCCGCGATCCCGACGTGCTGGGCCCACGCGGTCCCCGCGAGCACCACCTGCCCGGCGTCGACGCCCGCCCGGTCCCGGGGCACCTCGATGCGGGAGCTGAGCTTGACCGGCCCGCGGGCCGACCAGCCGCGGGTGGTCCAGTAGGCCTGGGCGCGGTCGAAGCGGGTGACCTCGAGGTCCACCACCCACTTCGTCGCCGAGACGTACCCGTAGAGCCCCGGCACGACCATCCGCACGGGGTAGCCGTGCTCGAACGGCAGCGGCTGCCCGTTCATGCTCACCGCGAGCAGGGAGTCCCGGTCCGGGTCGGTCAGCGCCTCCAGCGGGGTGCCGGCGGTGAACCCGTCCTGGGAGGTGGACAGGACCATGTCCGCCCCGGCCTGCACCCCGGTCTCGGCCAGCAGCTCGCGCAGCGGCACGCCGCTCCACACGGCGTTGCCCACGAGGTCCCCGCCCACGGGGTTCGACACGCACGCCAGCGTCACGGCGCGCTCGAGCAGCGGCCGTGCCGTGAGGTCCTCGAAGCCCAGGGTGAGCTCGCGGTCCACCAGCCCGTGGATCCGCAGCCGCCAGTCGGCGACGTCGATGCGCGGGACGGCGAGCGCGGTGTCGATGCGGTAGAAGTCCTCGGCGGGGGTCAGCCACGGCGCCACCCCGTCGACACCCACGTCCGTGCCGGCCGGCACGCGCTCCCGCACGGCCGGGGCGGGGATCCGCAGCAGCTCGCGGGCGGCGGGGACCCGCGCGGCCGCCGCGCTCGCCCACCGTCCGGCGACCCCCGCGGCCGTGCCCAGCACGGCCGCGGCCGCGGCCAGGCGCACGAAGCCGCGGCGGTCGAGGCCCGGGCCCCCGTCCCGGACCGCGGCCCGGCGGGTGAGCTGTGCCAGGAAGAGCGCCCCGGCGCCCGTGCCGACGACGACGGGTACCAGGTCCGCCACGGACGCCCCCGCGCGCGTGAGCACCGCGATCAGGCCGAGCAGGCCCAGCACGCCCAGCAGCACCACGCCCATGGGCCGGTTGGCCCGCTGGGCGGCGCCAATGCCCGCGCCCAGCCCGATCAGGCCGGCGGCCATCACCAGGACGAGCACGAGCTTGTCGGCGGTGCCGAACAGGGCGATCGCCGCGTCCTTGACCGGCGCGGGGACCGCGTCCACGACCACCCCGCCCACGGCGGTGAGCGGGGCGCCGACCGGGCCGGTCACCCACGCGAGCAGCTCGGCCAGGCCCACGGCCAGCGCGGTCGCGGCGATGCCGACCAGCAGCCACGGGCCGAGCCCCGCCGGTGGGCGCCCGCGGGCCGGGATGCGGGCCGGCGCGCCGGCCGGTGAGCTCGTCATGGGCCCCAGGCTAGGACCCGCCCCTGACAGCCGGCCGCGAGCGCCCGGAGCGCTGCGCGGGGTCCGCCGGCGTCATGATCGCGAAGCTCTCCCGGTCCGGTCCGCCGACGACCGCCAGCCGCCCGTACTCGACGTCGAACGGCTCCTCCAGCACCGAGCCCCCCGCCTCGCGCGCGCGCTGCACGGCGGTCCCGACGTCGTCGCTCCGGAAGCACACCGACCAGACGGCCACGGCGTGTCCCGCCCCGGGGTCCGTCCCGCCGATGCCGCCGCCGGGAGCGTCCCCGCCGGGGACCGTGAACACGGCGTACGGGGGGCCGTCCCGGCCGGCGTCCTCGTAGTTGTAGCCGAAGAGCTGGGCGTAGAAGTCGCGGGCCGTGGCGACGTCGGGGGTGACGAGGTCGCACCAGGTGACCGCGCCCGGCACGTCGGTCACCGTGAACCCGAGGTGCTCGCCGGCCTCCCACGTCCCGAAGGACGCCCCGGTGGGGTCGGTGTAGAGGCCCATCGTGCCGAGGGGGCCGACCTCCGTGGGCTCCATCAGCTGCGTGGCGCCGGCGGCGACGGCCCGCTCCCCGCAGGAGCGGGCCTCCCGCGCGGCGAGGTAGACCTGCCACACGTGCGGGACGTCCTGCAGGTCGGGCACCGCCGGGGAGAGCCCCGCGACCGGCCCGCCCTCCACGAGGGCGGTGCAGTAGCCGCCGTGCTCGGGCCGGGGCGGGCCGTACTCCCAGCCGAGGACCGACCGGTAGAACTCCTGGGTGCGGCCGAGGTCGGTGACGGCGAGGTCCACCCAGCAGGGCGTCCCGGCGGGCCAGGGCTTGTTGCGCTGCGCCATGACGGGCTCCTTCCGACACGCTCCACGCTACGCCGGGGCTGCGGGCCCCGCAGGGCCGCGGCGGGGATCGTTACCCACCCGCGAGGTCGCGGCTCCTCCCCCGCCGAGTCACCCGTGCCGGCGGCCGCGGACGCGGACTCACCGGCACGGACGACTCGGCCCGGACGAGCTCGGCCCGGGCGGCCGGGGCCGCCGGACGAGGCTCAGCGGGAGCGGAGGATGTCGAAGACCACGGAGTCGTCGTGCCGGCCGTGGCCCTCGCGGCGGCCCCGCACGTAGAGCTGCTCGGCGGCCGAGGCCAGCGGCACCGGCTGCTCCACCGCCCGCGCCGCGTCGGTGACCAGGCCCATGTCCTTGACGAAGATGTCCAGGGCGGAGCGGACCTCGGCCTCCTCGCCCTGCAGCATGCGCGGGCCGCGGTCCTCGAACATGAAGGACGTGGCCGCGCCGGTCGAGAGCACCTCGAGGCACTGCGCCGGGTCCAGGCCCATGGAGTCCGCCAGGGCCAGCGCCTCCCCCGCCACCGCGATGTGCACGCCGCACAGCAGCTGGTTGACCACCTTGAAACGCTGCCCGTCGCCCACCCGGGGCCCGACCACCGGCGCGTTGGCGGCCATCGCGTCGAGCAGGGGGCGCACCGCGGCGACGTCGGCCTCCGCGCCGGAGACCATGACGAGCAGGTCCCCGGTGGCGGCGCGGGCCGTCCCGCCGGAGACCGGGGCGTCGACGACGCGCACGCCGCGGCCCTCGAGCCCCTGCGTGCCGGCCTCCAGGGCCTGGGGGCCGACGGTCGCCATGACGAGCAGGACCGTGCCCTCCCCGAGCGCGTCGGCGATCCCGCGCTCGCCGAAGAGCACGTCCTGCAGCTGGGCGCCGGTGGCGACCATGACGACGACGACGTCCACGCCGGTCGCCGCCTCACGGGGGTCGTCGAGGACCTCGACGGCGTCGCCCACGTGCTCCTTGGCGCGGGGCGAGACGTCGAAGCCGCGGACGGGGAAGCCGGCGCGGGCGAGGGTGAGGGCCATGGGGGCGCCCATGGCGCCGAGGCCGAGGAAGCCGACGGACAGCAGCGTGCTCATGACTGGTTCTCCTGGGACTGGGAATCGGTGGATCGGGGCCCGGCCGGCCGGGTGCGTGCGGTGGCCCGGTCGAGGACGTCGACGACCTCGGCCAGGGCGGACTCGGTGCCCACGTTGCCGGGGAAGACCACGTAGGGCCCGCCCCGGGTGGAGGCCGGGGCGTCGACGGGCTGGAACAGGGAGATCTGGCCCGGGAAGAACTGCCCGACCACCGTGGCCCGGCGGATGCCCAGGGCCCGGTGGGCGACCTCGTGGGAGGTGATCCCGCCCTTGGCCACCACCCACGCGGGGCGGTGCTGGGCCACCCCGTGCACGACCTCCACCACCGCGTCGGAGACCGACCGGGCGATGGCCAGCGACTCCTCGGGGTCGGTGGTGCGCACCAGCTGGCGGCTGGTCCACAGCACCACGTCGGTGGCCGCCAAGGCCTCGACGATCTGCGCGACGGCGTGGGCCACGTGGGCGGGCCGGGACTCGGCCTCGAGCAGGGCGGGCACGTCCAGCTCGACCTCGTGCAGGTCCCGCCGGGCGCGCAGCTGCTCGAGCTGGCGGTTGGTCAGGCCCACGTGGGAGCCCACGGCCACGAGCCCGTGGGGCAGCCGGTGCGGGCCCACCTCGATGTCGGCCGGGCCCAGCGGCGCGGTCGCGTCGAGCCCGGCGAGGGGGCGGACGAAGGACGGCCCGCACCGGGTGACGAAGGTCCTCCCCTCGGCCTCGAGCACCGCCAGGGCGGCGGCGACCGCCTCCAGGTCGGCGTAGTCGGTGGCGTTGACGACCACCCACGCCCGGTCCTTCGCCCGGCGCAGGATCGCCGCGACCGCCGCCACCCCGCCGTCGCGGATGTCCGCCAGGCCGATCGAGAGAATCGACTCCCGGGCGATCGCCCCGCCGGAGCGCTCCACGAGGAAGTCCTTGAGGTCGGAGGAGGTGTAGCCGAAGGTGGCGTCGGCGGCGAAGTCGGTCTCCCCCACCGGCATCGGCTCCCCCTGCAGCACCGCGTAGTGCACGTCGTTCTCGGTGTAGCGCCCGGCCTCGATCATGGCCGGGGCGAAGAGGAACCCGTCGACGGCCACGCCCAGCCCCGCCAGCGCGTCGGCCAGGGCCGTGGGCTCGGCGATCACGTGCCCGCGCAGCGTGGAGTCGCTGCGGGAGACCAGGTGGGGCAGGGGCCGGCCCTCGGCGGCGAGGCCGGCCAGCACCGCCGTCACGAGCCCGGTGTTGAGCGCCACCGCCTCGGCCTCGGGCCGGGCGCGGGAGTTGGTGAGCACGAAGCAGGTGCGCCCGGGGTGCCGGAGGACCTCCAGCACAGGGGCCGGGTCGAGCTCGAGGACCACGTCGACGTCGTGCACGCACTGAGACCCGGTGGGGTCGTCGTCGAGCACGAGCAGGGTGCGGTTCATGCGCGGGGCTCCTTCCGGAAGGGGCGGGTCAGGACAGGCCCGAGAGGGCGAACCAGAGGATTGACACCACCACGAAGCCGACCACGGACGTGGCCGTGCACAGCACGGTGTAGGTGCGCAGGGCCACCCCCGTGGGCACCTGGAAGTAGCGGCTCCAGACCCAGAACAGGGAGTCGTTGACGTGGCTCAGGGCCATGGAGCCTACGCCGATCGCGAGCGCGAGGATGGCGGTCTGCACCGGGGTCAGGCCCTGGGCCGCGGCCAGCGGGGCCATCAGGGGCGCCGTGGTGAGGATCGCGACGGTCGCCGAGCCCTGGGCGGCCCGGATGAGCGCGGCCATGATGTAGGCCAGCAGGACGATCGGCAGGCCGGTGCCGCCGAGGACGTCGGCGACGGCCTCGGAGACGCCCGTCTCGCGCAGCACGTAGCCGAACATGCCGCCGGCGCCGGTGATGAGGATGACGGCGGCCACCGGGGGCAGGGCGGAGTTGATCACGTGCTCGGTCTCCTCGCGGCCCCAGCCGCGGCGGTAGCCCAGCAGGATCGAGGCCAGGATCACGCCGATCAGCAGCGCCATCGGCGAGGCCCCGACCATGGACAGCAGGGTCCGGACCGGGTTGCCCTCGGCCAGCACGAGGGCGCTGGTGGTCTGGAGCATGATCAGCAGCAGCGGCAGGGCGATCATGGAGAGCACGAGCCCGGTGCTGGGCGCCTTCGTCATCACCACGCCGGTGTGGCCGGAGCCGCCCACGCTCTGCAGGACGTCGTCGTGCGTGATCTCGACGTGGGCCTTGCGGGACAGGCGCATGGCCAGCCAGTGGCCGAACAGCCACATCGGGATCGCGGGGATGAAGGACAGCAGCAGCACCAGGCCGATGTCGGCCCCCAGCAGCTCGGAGCCGCCCACGATGCCCGGGTGCGGCGGGACGATGACGTGCACGGTCAGCATCGCGATGACGATCGGCAGGGCGTAGGCGAGCATGTTGCCGCCGAGCCGGCGGGCGACGCCGAAGACGATGGGGATGAGCACGATCAGCCCGACGTCCACGAACACCGGGATGCCGAAGATGAAGCCGGTGGCGCCCAGGGCGAAGGGGGCGCGCTTCTCGCCGAACTTGTCGAGCAGCCAGCGGGCCAGCACGTCGGCGCCGCCGGAGACCTCGATGATCCGGCCCAGCATGGCGCCGAGGGTCACGATCAGCGCGACGCTGCCCAGGGTGTTGCCCATGCCGGTGGTCAGCGTGGGAACGACCTCCCCGAGAGGGATGCCGCCGGCCAGGGCGAGGGCGGCGGCGGCGATCATCAGGGCGAGGAACGGGTGCACCTTGCCCTTGATGATCAGGCCGAGGATGACCGCGACGGCGGCGAGCCCCAGCAGCACGAGTGTGGTGGTGGTCATGGAGTCCTCATCGATCTCCGGGAGCCGGGGCTCCTCTGTTGTCAGATATCAGATATCATGTGTGATGCAGGACACGTCGTCAAGAAGGGGCGCCGGAACGGCGCACTAGACTGGCACGGTCACCTCCGAGACCAGGACGGGCATCGAGCAATGAGCACGCGGCGAGCCGACGACGCCGCCAGGGACCTCCTGGCCGCCATCACGGACGGGGAGTTCCCTCCGCGCACGGAGCTGCCGCCGGAGCAGCAGCTGGCCGAGCGCTTCGGCGTCTCGCGCCTGACGGTGCGCGAGGGCATCCGGGCTCTGGCGGGCCACGGGGTGCTGTCCGTGCGGCACGGCAAGCGCAGCCTCGTGAACCCGCCCGAGGAGTGGTCCCCGCTGGACGCCGAGGTGCTCCGCGCCCGCGGCCGGCTCAGCGGTGACGGGCTCGAGCTGCCCACCCAGCTCGTCGAGGCGCGGCGGGCCATCGAGGTCGAGGTGGCCCGGCTCGCCGCGACCCGGGCCACCGACGAGGACCTCGCCGTCCTCGCCGGGACCCTGACGGCCATGGAGGAGTCCCGGGACGACCCGGGGCCGCGCTTCGCCGAGGCCGACCTCGCCTTCCACGCCGGCGTGGTGGCCGCCGCCCGCAACGTCTACCTCGCCGCGGCGTACCGCCCGCTGGAGCAGGTGCTGCACGTCGTGCGCCTGGAGACCTCCCGCGATCCGCAGATCCGGGAGCACGCCATGCACTGGCACCGGAGGATCTTCGACGCGATCCGGGCCCACGACACCGAGGGCGCCGCCCGGCAGATGCTGGGCCACATGCAGCAGACCCTCGACGACATCGCCGAGAAGGTCGGCGGGTCGGCCTTCCGCTGAGGGCTCCCGCGCGGGAGCCGCGGAGAGCCGAGGCTGCGGAGAGCGGGGGCCTAGGAGATCTGCAGGCCGCCGTTGATGTCGTAGGTCGCGGCGGTGATGATCCCGGCGTCCGGGCCGAGCAGGAAGCAGATCAGCGCGGCGACCTCCTCGCGGCTGGCCACGCGCTTCATGAGGGAGTCCGCGGACAGGGCCGTCTTGCGCTCGTCGGAGAGGGTGCCGCCCATGATGTCGGTGTCGACGGGCCCGGGCGCCACCGCGTTGACCGTGATCCCGTGCTCGCCCACCTCCCGCGCCACGGCCCGGGTGAAGCCGATGATGCCGGCCTTCGCCGCGCTGTAGGCGACCTTCGAGAAGGTGCCGCCGCCGCGCTGGGCGGAGATGGAGGACAGGTTGACGATCCGCCCGGTCCCGGCCTCGATCATCGCGGGCAGGGCGCGCTGGGTGACCAGGAAGGCGCCCTTCACGTTGACCTCGAAGACGCGGTCCCACTCCTCGGGGGTGATTTCGAGGAACGGCGTCGGCGAGGCGATCCCGGCGAGGTTCACCAGCCCGGTGGCCGGGGGCAGCTCCGCCTCGACGCGGCGGTAGGCGGCGTCGACGGAGGCGGCGTCGGTGACGTCCACGCTCAGCCCGAGGGCCGGCACCCCGGCCTCCTCCGCGATCGCCGCGGCGGCCTCCTCGGCGCCCCGCACGTCGAGGATCGCGACGGCGGAGCCCTCGGCGGCCAGCCGGCGGGCCACGGCCAGGCCGATCCCGCGCGGGGAGGCGGCGCCGGTGAGCACCACGGTGCGGGCAGGAGTGGGGGCGGTGGTCATTGTGTCCTCCTCGACAGGTCCGTCGGCAGTGGAGATCAGATATCTGATCTCTACGGAGTGTAATCTGCGTCACCGAGCACGACAAGGGCGGCCGCCGGGTCCGCGGACGAGTAGCGTCGGCACCGTGACGACCCGTCGCGCTGTTCTGGCGGCCGCCGGCCACGCCGGGCTGGTGGCCCTGCTGTGCGGGTGCGCTGAGTGGAGGATCCCCATGGACGGTTCCGGAGACCGCGCCGCGCTGACGGCCCGCCCCGGCGACGTGCCGAGCGCGGCCCCGCCCGCGGCGGGCAGCCACGCGCTGGAGGTGGAGCGGAGGCGGGACTCCCTGCTCTACGTCCCGCCCCGGGTGGGCCCGGCGGCGGCGCCGCTGCTCGTCGTGCTGCACGGCGCGGGCGGCCACGCCGAAGGGGCCGTGGCGCTGCTGCGGGGCGTCGCCGACCTGCACGGGCTGGTCCTGCTCGCCCCGGCCTCGCGGGAGTCCACGTGGGACGGCGTCCGCGGCGCGTACGGCCCCGACGTGGACGTGCTCGACCGGTCGCTGCGGCGGGCCTTCCACCTGGCCGCCGTGGACCCCGAGCGGGTCGGCGTGGCCGGGTTCTCCGACGGCGCCTCCTACGCCCTGGGCGTGGGCCTTGCCAACGGCGGGCTGTTCCGCAGCGTCCTGGCGTTCTCGCCCGGCTTCGTCCCGCCCGCCGGGCGCACGGGCCGCCCGCGGATTTTCGTCTCCCACGGCACGGCCGACGAGGTCCTGCCCGTCGGCCGCACCAGCCGGCGGATCGTGCCCGCGCTGGAGGAGGACGGCTACGAGGTGGAGTACGCGGAGTTCGAGGGGGGCCACACCGTGCCCCGGGACGTCGCGCTGCGGGCCGTGGAGTGGCTCGGCTGGACCCGTCCCGCTCCCTGATCGGCCCCGGCTCCCGCATGATGGGAGGGCGCGACCGACCCTCGACCCTCCCGGAGGCCCCTGTGACCACGCTGCACGACTTCACCGCCACCACCCTCGACGGCCGCGAGCAGGCCCTGGCGGAGTACGCCGGGCAGGTGGTGCTCGTGGTCAACACCGCGAGCAAGTGCGGGTTCACGCCGCAGTACGCCGGGCTCGAGGAGCTGTGGAGGACGTACCGGGACCAGGGCCTCGTGGTGCTGGGCTTCCCGAGCAACCAGTTCGGCGCTCAGGAGCCGGGCACCGAGGAGGAGATCGGGGCGTTCTGCAGCCGCAACTACGGCGTCTCGTTCCCCCTGTTCGCGAAGGTCGACGTCAACGGCGCCGCCGCCCACCCCCTGTGGACGTGGCTGCGCGAGGAGAAGGGCGGTGTGCTCGGCGACGCGGTCAAGTGGAACTTCACGAAGTTCCTCGTGGGCCGGGACGGGCAGGTGATCCGCCGCTACGCCCCGACGACGACGCCGGCCCAGCTCGCCCCGGAGGTCGAAGCGGCGCTGACGCACTGACGCACCGGACGCCCTGACGCACCGGACGCCCTGACGCACCGGACGCGCTCGACGGCAGGAGCCCCCGGCCGTGGACAGGGCGCCCCGCGACCCGTCACCATCGGTCTCGGGGCCCTCGGCGGGCACGCCCCTCCCGACACCGCAGCGGCGCGGCCCGTGCGCCCCGATCCACAGGAGCAGCCATGGCCCCGCACTTCGCCGCGTTCGACATCCAGGTGGTCCCCGTGCCGGGGGCGGTCGTCCACGCCCACACCGCCGGGGAGGGACCCCCGGTGCTGCTGCTCCACGGCTATCCGCAGACCTCGCACATGTGGCACCACCAGGCGCCCGTGCTGGCGCGGGAGCACACCGTCGTCGCCGCCGACCTGCGGGGCTACGGCCACTCGCGCGCGCTCGGCGAGGACTTCACCTTCCGCGCCATGGCCGCCGACCAGGTGGCGATGATGCGGGAGCTCGGCCACGAGCGCTTCCACGTGGTGGGCCACGACCGCGGCGCCCGCACCGCCCACCGGATGGCGTTCGACCACCCGGACGCGGTGCTGTCCGTGGCCCTGCTCGACATCCTCCCCACCCTGGACGTGTGGCGGTCGATGGACGCCTGGATGGTGCAGCGCTACTACCACTGGGCGTTCCTCGCGCAGGGCGGCGGGCTGCCGCAGACGCTGATCGGCCACGACCCCGTGTACTTCGTGCGCCGGACGCTGCAGGGCCTCAGCGGCACGGAGGTGGCGTTCGACCCGGACGCGCTGGCGGCCTACGAGGACGCGGCACGGCACCCCGAGGTCGTGGACGCGTGGTGCCGCGACTACGCGGCCGCCGCCGGGCCCGACGTGGAGATCGACCGGGCCGACGAGCACGAGCAGCGCGACGTGCCGGCCCTGGTCCTGTGGGGCGCCAGGGGCCGGGTCGGGGCCCGGGAGGACCCGATCGAGCTGTGGCGGCGGCACTTCCCGCGCACCACGGGCCGCGCGCTGGAGGCCGGGCACTTCCTCGCGGAGGAGCGGCCGGCGGAGGTCACCGAGGCGCTCGTGGAGCACCTGCGCGACGGGAGGTGACCGCCTCCCGTCGGCCACGGTGGTGGCCGCCCGCACGTCCCCGCACAGGGCGGGGGCGGGCTCAGAGCTCCGCGAGCGCCACCACGGGCAGGGTGGGCGACGCGGAGCCGCCCGCCGGCTCGACCGTCATGGCCACCGCCGCGGCGTCCGCCACGTCGCCCTCCAGCCAGGTGCGGACCTCGCCGCCGGCGAAGTGCACGTCCGGGACGGGCACGTCGTCCTGCATCAGCCACAGCTGGTACTCCCGGCCCTCGCCGGGGTCGGGCAGGCCGGCGGAGACGACCAGGGCCGCGCCCGCCTGCTGCGAGGCCACCACCGTGGCGGTCCGCCCGTCGAGCTCCAGGGTGCGGGTCACGACGTCGGGGGCGGCCAGCAGCTGGTTCTCCCGGGCCTGCTCCTGCTGGGCCTGGGCGGCGAGCTGCTCCTGCTGGCGCTGCTCGCCGCGGACCCCCAGCGCCCAGCCGCCCAGGGCCACGGAGGGCACCAGCACGGCCGCCGCGGCGGCGGTCAGCCAGCGCCCGGGCCGGCGCCCGGGGCGGCGTCGCCGCTCCTCCAGGGACACGACCGGGGCCGTCGCGGCGGACGGGGCAGGCGCCGGCAGGGGCGCGGTGCCCCGGATCCCGGCGAGCACATCCTCCCGCAGCGAGGGCGGCGGCTCCTGGGCCACCGCCCCGGCCAGGTGCGCCCCCACCTCGGCGTACTCGGCCACCTCCCGGCGGCAGGACGGGCACTCCCGCAGGTGCTCCTCGACCCGGGCGCGCTCCTCGGGCTCGAGCGCGTCCACCGCGTAGAGCGCCGCGGAGTCGTGGACGTCGTGGCTCTCGTTCATCGCTGCACCCCCAGTGCCGTGCGCAGGCTGCTCAGGCCGTCCCGGATCCGGGCCTTCGCCGTGCCCAGCGGCACCTCCAGCCGCTCGGCCACCTCCCGGTGGCTGCACCCCTCGTAGTAGGCCAGGGAGACGGCCTCCCGCTGGATCGGCGTGAGCGCGCCGAGCCCCGCGCGGACCTCCTGCGTCTCCATGGCGTGTTCGACTCCTTGCCAGGTCTCGTCGGCGGGGATCTCCGCCCGCCCGCTCTCGTACTGCTGCTCGCGGTCGCGCTCGCGCTGGACCTGGCGGACGCGGTCCACCGCGCGGCGGTGGGCCATGGTGCACAGCCAGGCGAGCACCGTGCCGCGCTCCGGGTCGAAGCGCGCGGACTGCTGCCAGGCCATGAGGTAGACCTCCTGGACCACCTCGGCCGCGAGCTCCGGGGACCGGAGGACCCGCACCGCCAGGCCGTACACCTTGGCCGACGTCAGGTCGTAGACCTGGGCGAACGCCGCCTCGTCCCCCGTGCCGCTGCGCCGCAGCAGGTCCCCGAGGTCCGGGCCCTCCTGCGGGACGGCGCGGTCCGGCAGCCCGCAGGGCGTGCGGCCCTCCCGGCCGATGCCGGTTCCTCGTTCAGTCATCCGTTCTCGCTGTCCGTTCCGGGTGCCGCGACGCGGCGGAGCAGGTGTCCCCAGCACTGTGCCACATCCGGGAACACCGTGCGGCGGGACGCGCGGCCGCTCCTGCGCCCCGCCGGCGTCAGGCCTCGAGGGAGGCGTAGACCACGTAGTTGTCATCGAACAGGCCCGTCGCCGGGTCGTAGCCGTCGCAGGTGATGAGCCGCAGCTCCGCGCCCGCCGTGTTGCCGTAGACCTCCAGGGTGGGGAAGTCGTCCTTGGCGTGCTGCTGTCCCCGGTCGACGACGAAGACCGCCGTGCTCCCGTCCTCCCGGGCCACCTCGATCCGGTCCCCGGGAGCCAGCGAGCGCAGCCCGGCGAAGACCCCGGGCCCGCCGCCGGTGGCGTTGACGTGGCCCAGCAGCACCGCCGGCCCGCGCTCCCCCGGCGTCGGGGAACCGGCGTACCAGCCGGCCGGGGAGCCCGGGCCCTCGGGCGGGACCTCCAGGGACCCGTTCTCGCGCAGGCCCAGGTGCAGCAGCTCGGTCCGGGTGGACGTCGCCGGGATCTCCAGCGCCACGGGCTCGGAGGCCTCCAGCACGCGGGGTCCCGGCGCGGCCCGGACGCCCGGCGCCGCGGACGGCGGGCCGGACGCTGGACCGGACGGCGAACCGGACCGGGCATCGGCGGCGGGCGACGCCGGCACCGGTGCGGCCGGGGACGTGGTGCCGGGAGCCGCCGCGGTGCCGTCGCCGGGCCCGGCGGCGCAGCCCGTGGCGAGGAGGGCGGCGGCCGCCGCGCAGGTCATCCGGCCTGCGCGGCGGCCGGAGCGGGATCCCGTCATGGCAGGAACCGTGCCGTGGGATCAGGCCCGGGCGGCGCGACGGCGCAGCGCCCAGGCGCCACCGGCCACGGCGGCCAGCAGACCGCCGCCGAGGGCCACGGCCTCCGTGGTGGAGCCGGTCTCCTGGGCCACGCCGGTGTCGGCCCCGCCCTCGGGCATGGCCCCCATCTGGGTGGAGGTCAGGGTGCCGCAGGCGGCGGGCAGGGTCGCGGCCGCGGGCAGCGCCGGGTCCAGGTCGGACATCTTCTCGGCCGCGGCGGCGGGCATCCTGGCCGGGTCCACGCCGTGGACGACGATCACCGCGGTGCCGGCCTTGAGGGCCTCGCTGGTGGCCGCGTCGAGCTCGAAGGTCCGCTCGTAGGAGTACGCGCTGCCGCCGGGGAAGCGCTCCACGGCCAGCCCGGAGTCGGGGCTGGTGTCGCCCTCGGTGGTCAGCGAGGTGCCGATCATGCCGTAGGAGGGGTGGCCCTCGGTGGTGTTGACCACCCCGTCGCCGTCGGTGTCGGCCTCGGGGCCCGGGCAGGTGCCCTGGCCGTGGATGTGGATGTGCTGGGCGTGCGGGAAGGGCCCGTCCATGAAGGTCTCGGCCGCGCCGGTGACGTCCACCGTGACGGTGGCCTGGGTGCCGTGCACCTCGACCATGGCCTGGCCGGTGGTGCCGGAGTCGTTCAGGGTGTTCAGGGTGGCCTGGGTCGACCACATGTCGGACTCGTGGGCCATGGCCGGGGCGGCCTGCAGCGCCAGGGCGCCCAGGGCCAGGGTGGGAACGGCGAGCAGACGCATCTTCGTGTTCATCAGGGGCCTCTTCCGTAGTGCCGGTGGTGCACGTCGACGACGTGCGTATCCCCTGTTCGGCACCATGGGGGCGGTGGACGGGTCGGATTCCGAAGTTTTTCGCGCGGGGTTCCACCGGCAGGCGGAGGTTCAGGCGACGAGCCTGGCGTAGACCACGTAGTTGTCGTCGAACAGGCCCGTCGCCGGGTCGTAGCCGTCGCACGTGATCAGGCGCAGCTCCGCGCCCGCCGTGTTGCCGTAGACGGCCTGCGTGGGGAAGGCGTCCTTCGGGTACTGCTCCCCCCGCTCGACGGCGAAGACCGCCGTCGAGCCGTCCTCCCGGGCCACCTCGATCCGGTCCCCGGGAGCCAGCGAGCGCAGGCCGGCGAAGACCCCGGGCCCGCCGTCGGTGGCGTTGACGTGGCCGAGCAGCACCGCCGGCCCGCGCTCGCCCGGGGTGGGCGAGCCGGTGTACCAGGAGGCCGGGGCGCCGGGAAAGGTCGGGGGCACCTCCAGGGAGCCGTCGGCGCGCAGGCCGAGGCTCAGCAGCACGGATTCGGTGCCGGTGGCGGGAATGCGCACGGACACGGGCGCGGCGGCGGCCAGGACGGGCAGCCGGGCGTGCGGCGTCGAGGGGGGCGCGGGAGCCGGCGGCGCGGGAGCCGGCCCGGGAGGTGCGGCGGTCGAGGACGCCGGTGCCGGGGACGCGGAGGTCCGGAACGGGGCGGGCGAGGGCGGCGCGGCCGTGGTCGCGACCGGCTCCGCCGAGGCCGCGGTCGGGGCAGGGTCGGTGCCGGCGCAGCCGGTCAGCAGGAGCACGACCGCCGCAGAGGCCAGGAGGCCCCTGCGGCGGTCACCGGTCGGGGTCAGCACGGCGGGGAACCTGTCCGGTCGGCCCGGGCGGGGCGACTACGCCGGGGCGCCGCGGCGGCGGACCGCCACGGCCGCGCCCGCGGCGAGCAGCAGGCCGCCGACGGCGGCGGGACCGCTCAGGTCCGAGGAGCTCTCCACGGCCGCGCCGGTGTCGGCGCCGCCGAGGGGCACCTCCCCCATCTGGGAGTACGGGCCCGCGCCGGGCACCCAGTCGTAGATGTGGTGCTGGTACACCCCGGGGCTGATCTCGACGGGGATGCGCGTGGGGTCGAAGGGGAAGTCCGCGCTCTCGCAGACGATGCCGTCGGCGTCGTCGTCGAGGTGGGCGCCGTAGCTGGGCGAGTCGGCGGGGATGTTGTGGACGCCGTACGCGGCGGCCTGGGAGCAGTCGGTGAAGGCGAAGGCCGCCGTGGCCGGGGTCGCCGACAGGGCGCACAGCCCCACCCCCGCCGCCAGTGCCACGTCCGCTGCGCTGCTGTTCATGGAGTCCCCCCGCGATCTCTCGGAATGAGCGTTTGCAGGCGCATCGTAAAGCGTTGGCGACTGCAATGTCAGTAGCCGGATCGTGACCTCGAGGTGCGGGTCCGTGTCGAGGGAGCACTTCCCGCGCAGAACCGGGCCACCGCGGCCCGACGGGGCACGTCCGAACGCGGCGGACCGGTCCGTGCGTCCCGATGTGACGGACCCCAGCAGGCCGCCATAACGATCGGGGGTCGCTCCCGCCCACGCCAGGACCCCGCGCCGGACCCGGTGGGACACTGGCCGCGGAGCCGCGGGAATGCTCATCCGCCCCTCCCACCCACTCCACCGCCGCGGGACACGGGTCCGCGCGTCCCCTTCCGGGACCGCCACGGGGCGTGGTCCCCGGCGACCAGCCGGGAAGGACTTCCGCCATGCACACCACCCAGCGCATCCTGGGCGCCGCCGCCGTCGCGCTCGTCGCCGTCGCCGGGCCCGCCGCCTCCGGCGCGGTCGCCCAGGAGGACTGGCCGCCGCCCTCGACCCACGGCCGGTTCGTGCCGGTCCCGGCCGACGCCGCCGCAGCACAGACCTCCGCCGTCTGCGACGACGAGGTGACGCTCGCCCCCGGCGACGTCAGCGAGCTGGAGTCCCGCGTCCTCGTGACCGAGGAGGGCGAGACTGTCATCGAGACCCGCGGACGGGCCACGGCCGACATCACCCGGGCCTCCGACGGCGCCACGCTCGACGAGTTCGGCGCGTTCGTGCACGTCTTCGAGACGTACTCCGCCGACGGCACAACGGTGACGTTCGACGCCCGAGGAACGGGCATCGTGCTGCCCTTCGACGACGTGGAGGCCGCCGCGTTAGCCGAGGCCGGCCTGCCCGAGGCGTTCGTCTTCCTCACCGGAACCTTCGAGGAGACGGTCACCTTCGAGTCCCCCCTCGGCCAGAGCGAGGAGATCCCCCCGGTGGTGTCGGCGGAGATGACCGGGACCCCCACGCAGTACGTCTTCGACCTGTGCGACCTCCTGGACCAGGCGGCCGCCGGGCAGCAGTCCTCCTGACCCACCGGAAACAGGAATCGCCACCCGGCCGGCGGCCGGGTGGCGATTCCTGGTCGACGTCGCGGCTGATCAGATCAGCACGGCGCCGGAGGCGTCAGAGCGACATCACGCAATCACGGTGATGTTCGCGGCCTGGGGGCCCTTGGGGCCGTCCTGGGTCTCGAACTCGACGCGGTCGTTCTCGTTGAGGGCGCGGAACCCGCCGGAGTTGATGGCCGAGAAGTGCGCGAACACGTCCTTGGAGCCGTCCTCGGGGGTGATGAAGCCGAAGCCCTTGTCAGCGTTGAACCATTTGACGATGCCAGTAGTCATGTTGGACCTGTCCTTCTGAAAAGCGGAGCGTCCCCGGATCTCGGGGTGCTCGGGCGTTGCGATGCCTGCCAAAACGTCTTCTCAGAAAAACTGCTGCGCCCGGACCGGGCGAACTGCTTGAAATGCAAAAACGAAACTTCAACAACTGCTGACGACTGTACACGGGGCCGCCGGAAAGCACAGTGACGGGGAACACCCCCGCACCGGTGCGTCCCCGGGACGTCGTCCCGGGAACGCACTATCGTCGTGCCCAGGGCATGCCGCCCGACGACCTCTCCACCGATCGCGGAACGGGAACTCGAACATGGAACAACGCACGCTGGGCAGAACCGGACGGACCGTCTCCACCGTGGGGCTGGGCACCTGGCAGCTGGGCGCCGACTGGGGCGACGTCGACCCGGCGGAGGCCACCGCGGTCCTGCAGGCGGCCGTGGAGTCCGGGGTGACGTTCTTCGACACCGCCGACGTCTACGGCGACGGGCGCAGCGAGCAGACCATCGGCGCGTTCCTGCGGGACCACCCGGAGCTGGACATCACGGTGGCCACGAAGATGGGCCGCCGCGTCGAGCAGGTCCCCGAGAACTACACGCTGGCGAACTTCCGGCAGTGGGTGGACCGCTCCCGGAAGAACCTGGGCACCGACACCCTGGACCTGGTCCAGCTGCACTGCCCGCCGACACCGGTCTACAGCGACGACGAGGTCTACGACGCGCTGGACACCCTCGTCGAGGAGGGCGCCGTCCGCAGCTACGGCGTCAGCGTGGAGCGCACCGACGAGGCGCTCGCGGCCATCGCCCGCGGCAGCACCGCCACCGTCCAGATCATCCTCAACGCCTTCCGGCTCAAGCCGCTGGACGCGGTGCTGCCGGCGGCCCGGGACGCCGGGGTCGGGATCATCGCCCGCGTGCCGCTGGCCTCGGGACTGCTGTCCGGGAAGTACTCCAAGGACACCCGGTTCCCCGAGAACGACCACCGCAACTACAACCGCTCAGGCGAGGCCTTCGACGTCGGCGAGACGTTCTCCGGCGTGGACTTCGAGCAGGGGCTCGAGGCCGTCCGGGAGTTCTCCGGACTGCTCCCGGAAGGGGTGACCACCGTCCAGGCGGCGATCGCCTGGATCATCGCCCAGGATGGGGTCAGCACGGTCATCCCGGGCGCCCGCAACGTCGAGCAGGCCCGCGCCAACGCCTCCGCCGCGGACACCGGGGACCTGGGGCGGCAGCTGGACGACGGGGTCCGCCGGATCTACGACAAGTACTTCCGGGAGAGCGTCCACCCCCGCTGGTGAGCCGCCCGGCGGGGCGGGCACGGCGGCGACGCCGTCCGTGCCCGCCCGCTCAGCCGACGAGCTTCGCGTAGACCACGTAGTTGTCGTCGAACAGCCCGGTGGCCGGGTCGTAGCCGTCGCACGTGATCAGGCGCAGCTCCGCGCCCGCCGTGTTGCCGTAGACCGACAGCGTCGGGAAGGCGTCCTTGGCGTACTGCTCGCCGCGGTCCACGGCGAACACCGCCGTGGTGCCGTCCTCACGGGTCACCTCGACGGTGTCCCCGGCCCGCAGCTCGCGCAGCCTCGCGAACACGCCCGGGCCGCCGTCGGTGGCGTTGACGTGCCCGAGCAGGACGGCCGGGCCCCGCTCCCCGGGGGTCGGAGAGCCGGTGTACCAGGAGGCCGGGGCCCCGGGATCGCCCGGCGGCACCTCGAGCGAACCGTTCTCCCGCAGGCCGAGCCGGAGCAGCTCGGACTCGGCGCCGACGGAGGGGATGCGGACGGACACCGGCTCGGACTCCGCCATGACCGCCGGCTGCCCGGCGGACGTGGGAGCGGCGGACGGCGACCGGCTGGGCCTCGGCGTCCCCGCGGGGGTCGGGGTCGCCGACGAGGTCGGCGAGGCCGTAGCCGACGCCGAGGGCGTGGCGGACGCGGTCGTGGCCGGACCGGAGGACGCCTCGGACTGCACGGTGGCGGTGCCGGAGCACCCGGTCAGCAGCAGGAGCGCGACCGCCGCAGAGGCCAGGCGGCCTCTGCGGCGGTCGGCGGATGAACTTCTCACGGGGAGAAATCTATCCGTTCGATCCGGGGAACGGGACTACGCCCGGGCGGCGCGACGACGCACCACGACCGCCGCACCGGCAGCCGCGGCCAGGGCCAGACCGCCGCCAGCGGCGAGGCCGCCCGCGGTGGAGGACTCCTCCACAGCCACACCGGTGTCGGCGCCGCCGACCGGGACCTGCCCCATCTGGTCGTACTGGCCGGTGTTCCACTCCGCGGGCACCCAGTCGATGATCTCGTGGAACGAGATGCCGTCGTCGGTGCCGTCGGCGTCGCAGCCGAAGCCGTCGCGGTCCGCGTCCAGGTGCAGGCCGTAGGCCGGGTCGCCGACGGGGATGTTGACGCGCCCGGCGGCGCGGGCCTCGGTGCAGTTGTCGAAGACGGCGTCATCGGACTGACCAGGCGCGACCGGAGCCACCGGGGCGACATAGCCGGGCACGCGAGTGGCGTCGAAGGCGATGTCACCCTCGCACGCGACCCCGTCGCCTCCACGGTCCAGATCGGGGCTGTAGGCGGGGGAGGTCACCGGGATGTTGTAGAGACCCGCGTTGTTGGCCTCGGTGCAGTTCTGGAACATCTGCGCGGCCGAGGCCGGAGCCATCGACAGGCCGGTGAACCCGGCGGCGGCCAGCACGGCCATTCCTGCTGCCATCTTCTTCATGGTGTATCCCCTTCGCATGTGCGGATCAGTTGCAAATGCATCATAAGAAGTGCATCCACTGTTTGGGGGACAACCGGCGCGAGCCCCCGGCCCGGCCGCGAAAAAGCCCGGTATTCCGGGGCGGAAGCGTCCCGTCCCGGAGCCTCTCCAGGCGCGGGAGGATCACGGATCAGACCCACGGGAGTTCCGGTATCCCCCGGGTGAGGGACCTCACGTCACCCCGGCAGCGCTCACGGCTCCAGCCCACCGACGGCATCGAGCTGTGCGGCGGCGTGCTCCACCACCGGCCCGAACTGCCGCGCGGAGGCCTGATCCGCGGCGAGGACGCCCACCAGCAGCGCCGCCCAGGCGGCGGCGCGGGCCCACACGGCGTCGTCGTACGTCCCGGTGGCGTCGACGACGGCGCGGAACGCCGCGCGCTGCGGGCCGTCGAGGGTCAGCCAGGCGGTGGCGAGGTCGGAGGCGGGGTCTCCCCCGCAGACGTCCCCGAAGTCCACGACGCCCGCCAGCCGCCCTTGCCGCTGCACGAGGTTCCACGGGTGCGGGTCGCCGTGCAGCCACACCGGCGGCCTTCCCCACGGCTCGGCGCGCAGCCCTCGCTCCACGACGGCCCGCAGCTGCCCGGTCCGCTCCGTCCCGATCCGCTGCGCGACCGCCGGCCACCGGGGACCCACCGAGGCGATCCGGTCGGCGAGCGGGACGCCGCGGTAGGGGTTCCGCGGGGCGGCGGCCGGCGCGGGACGGTGCAGGGCGGTCAGGGCCCCCGCCAGGTCGCCGGCGATCCGGCCGCGCTCCGCCACGGGCAGGGTGGCGACGGCCTCGCCCTCGATCCAGGGCGTGACCAGCCAGGGCCACGGGTAGCCGGCGCCGGGCCGGCCGCCGAACACCGGCCGGGGGGCGGCGATGCCCAGGGCGTCCAGCGGCGCGCTGACCTCGGCCGTCCACCGCATCTCGTGGAGGAGGCACGGCACGGACGCGCGGCGCACCGGCAGGCGCACGGCGTGGGACGGCCCGAGCCGGAACATGGCGTTGTCCCACCCCTGTGCAGCCGGTTCCAGGCGTGCCTCGGCGAGCGCCCGCAGGGATGAGGGCAGCTGGTCCCGCAGCAGGCGGCGCACCTGCGCCGTCGTGGGCCGGAGCTCTGGAGAGGGCACGGCGTCAGCGTACGGCGCCGGCCCCCGCCCTGCGTCACGGCGGGGCGGGGGCCGCGCCGGTGCTCGCGCACCGGCTCCGGCGGTCAGCGCTGCGCCGGCAGCACGTACCGCCCGGTCCGGTCCGTGGCCAGTGCCAGGGAGGAGATGTACTGCTTCTCCCCGTTCGGGCCCGGCTCGGCCGAGAGGAGCATGTCGGGGCGCTCGAACTCGAGGCCGCTGACGTGGCACAGCAGCCTGGCGTCGGAGGGGTTGCCGTCGGCGTCGAACATGGGCAGGTCGATGCCGTCGTCGGTGCGCCGCAGGTAGTAGCGGCCGCGGGTGGCCACGGCCAGCAGGGGCGGGCAGAGCAGGGCGATGCCGACGGCGAACATCGGGGAGTACGGCTGCACGCCAGCCCCGAAGGCGCCGAAGAACACGGCGATCGAGATCCCGGCGGAGAGCAGCATCGAGACGAAGCCCACGGGGTTGACGGCGTAGAGCATGCCGCGGCGGAACTCGGGGACCTTCGGAGAGAGCTTGAGCAGGTACTTGTTGAGCACGATGTCGGCCGCGACGGTCACGACCCAGGCCATGGCGCAGTTGGCGTAGAAGCCCAGGATCGCGTTGAGGAAGTCGAACATGTTCGCCTCCATCAGCACCAGGGCGATGGCCAGGTTGACGAGCACGAAGACCAGCCGGCCGGGGTAGTGCCGGGTGAGGCGGGTGAAGCTGTTGGTCCAGGCCAGGGAGCCGGAGTAGGCGTTGGTGACGTTGATCTTGATCTGGGAGATCACCACGAGCACCACCGCCAGGGACAGGGCGAGCCAGGTGGGCATCATCTCCTCGTAGACGCCCAGGAACTGGTGCACCGGCTGGTTGGCGGTCGCGGAGGCGGCCGGGTCCAGCTTGGCCAGCAGGTAGACGGTGATGAACAGGCCGATGGCCTGCTTAAGCGCGCCGAAGACCACCCAGCCCGGACCGGCCAGGACCACGGCGGTCCACCAGGAGCGGCTGTTGGCGGCGGTCTTGGGCGGCATGAAGCGCAGGTAGTCGATCTGCTCGGCGATCTGGGCCATCAGGGACAGGCACACGCCGGCCGCGAGCATGACCGCGGCCAGGCTGACCTGCCCGTCCCCGCCCTGGCCCTGGTAGGCGAAGAAGTTCGTGACGGACTCCGGGTTGGCCAGCACCAGGTACACCAGGGGCACGACCATGAGCAGCAGCCACAGCGGGGTGGTCCACACCTGCAGCTTGGCCAGGGTGTTCATCCCGTAGATCACCAGCGGGATCACCATCAGCGTGGAGACGGCGTAGCCGACGGGCAGCGGGATGCCCAGTCCCAGCTCCAGGCCCTGGGCCATGATCGAGCCCTCGAGGGCGAAGAAGATGAAGGTGAAGGTCGCGAAGATGATGTTCGTGACCACCGACCCGTAGTAGCCGAAGCCGGAGCCGCGGGTGATCAGGTCCAGGTCGATGTTGTACCGGGCCGCGTAGTAGGCCAGCGGCAGGCCGGTGGTGAAGATGATGACGGCGGCCACGAGGATGCCCAGCAGCGCGTTGGTGGTGCCGTGGGCCATGCCGATGTTGGCGCCGATGGAGAAGTCGGCCAGGTACGCGATGCCGCCCAGCGCGCTGGTGGCCACCACCCCCGGGCCCCACTTGCGGTAGGAGCGCGGGGCGAACCGCAGCGTGTAGTCCTCCAGGGACTCCTTGGTGGCCTGGGAGACGTCCCGGTCCGGGGCGGCCGGGACGGAGGAGCCCGCGGTGGCGGGGGCGGTGGGTGGAGGCAGGAGCTTTTCGGACATGGCGGCTTCTTTCGGTGGGCGGGGTTCGGTGACGAACCTAGGAGGGCCGTGATGCCGCCCGGTGTCGGCACTGTTTCGCGCCCGTAAAGCCGTGGGCGGCGGCCGTGCACCTCCCGCCCCGCCGGCACGTGTGACGTCCTGCGGGTGGAGGCGCTCAGGCGGGCCGGGCCTCGGGCAGGCGGCGCAGGCGGTAGTCGTCCAGCGGGATGAGCTTCTTCGTCCCGGTGCCGGACTCCACGATCCACAGCACCCGCAGGTGGGGCGCCACCTCCGCCACGGTCCCGACGTGCCGGACGCGCCTGCCGTCCCACGCCTCGACCCGGTCCCCGGGCCGCGCCCGCGCCGTTCCGCAGATCCACCGGCTGCTCATGATCCACCCCCTGCTCCCCGCCGCACCGCGCGGCGCTCCCAGGATGCCCGCCGGATGTGCCCACCACGTTTCCGGGCGGTGGAGATCTTGTGTCCTCATGGACCCGACCCTCGCGGGGCGCCCTGGACCGGCTTCGTTCCACGCACGTAACGGACCGGCTTTTACGCCCCGGGGGGCGCCGTACCCGTTTCCGTGGCCGCGCCGCGTTCCTACCCTTGAGCATGGTCACCTCACCGAGCCGACCCACCGTCAACTCCGACATGGGCGAGGGCATCGGCCTGCACCGCTTCGGCAACGACCCGGAGCTGCTCCAGATCGTGGACCTCGCCAACGTCGCGTGCGGCTTCCACGCCGGGGACCCGGACATCATGTCGGCCACCGTCGCCGCCGCCGTGGGCCACGACGTGCGGATCGGGGCCCACCCGTCCCTGCCCGACCAGTGGGGCTTCGGCCGCCGGGCCATGGTCCTCACCGCGGAGGAGGTCGAGTCCCTGGTCCGCTACCAGGTCGGCGCGCTCACCGGCTTCCTCCTCCAGCACGGCGCCGAGCTGCACCACATCAAGCCCCACGGCTCGCTCTACGGCATGGTCGCCCGCGACGCCGCCCTCATGGAGTCCGTCGCCGCCGTCGCCGCCGACTACGGGGTGGCCGTGCTCGGCATGGCCGGCACCGCCCACGAGGCCGTGTGCGCCGAGCGCGGGGTGCCCTTCGTCGCCGAGCTCTACGTGGACCTGGACTACAACGCCGAGGGCGGGCTGATCATCCAGCGCACCCCGCATGCCACGGACCCGCAGGCCGCGGCCGAGCGGGTCACCCGGGCCCTCACCACCGGGGCCGTCGCCGCCGAGGACGGCACGCCGCTGCCGATGCGCTTCGACTCCGTGTGCGTGCACTCCGACGCCCTCGGCGCCCCGGCCGTCGCCCGCGCCGTCCGCGAGGCGATCGACGCCCACCTGGCAGCCGCCACCCGCTGACCCACGATCCCCGTCTGCCCGTTCCGCTCGAAAGGACACACCATGGCCGAGATCCAGTCCCCGCTGCCGGGCGTCTTCTACCGCAAGCCCGGCCCCGACAAGGACCCGTACGTCCAGGAGGGCGACCGCGTGGAGGCCGGCCAGGTCATCGGCATGGTCGAGATCATGAAGCAGTTCACCGAGGTCCACTCCGACGCCGCCGGCACCCTGGAGCGCTTCGTCATCGAGGACTCGGCGATGGTGAACCCCGGGGACACCATCGCCGTCGTCGCCGAGGGCTGAGCCGTGGCGATCTCCTCGCTGCTCGTCGCCAACCGCGGCGAGATCGCGGTGCGCATCCTGCGCTCCGCCCAGGACCTGGGCCTGCGCACCGTGCTGGCCGTCAGCGAGATCGACCGGCAGTCGATGGCGGCCGAGCTCGCCGACGAGGTCGCCGTCGTCGGCCCCGCCCCCGCCCAGGCGTCCTACCTCAACGCCGAGGCCATCGTGGCCGCCGGCACCAAGGCCGGCTGCGACGCCGTCCACCCCGGCTACGGGTTCCTCTCCGAGAACGCGGCGTTCGCCCGCCGCGTCCAGGACGCCGGCATGACCTGGGTGGGCCCCGACCCCGACGTCATCGACCTCATGGGCCACAAGACCCGCGCTCTGGAGGCCGCCGTCGCCGCGGACGTCCCCGTCCTCCCCGGCTCCAACGGGCCCCTCACCGGCGACGACGACGCCGTGCTCGCCCTGGCCCGGCAGGTCGGCTACCCGCTCGTCATCAAGGCCTCGGCCGGCGGCGGCGGGCGCGGCATCCGCCTGGTCCGGGCGGAGGAGGACCTGCTCAAGACCGTGGACGTCGCCAAGGCCGAGGCCTCCGCGAGCTTCGGGGACCCAACGGTCTACCTCGAGCGCTTCGTCGAGCGCGCCCGGCACGTGGAGGTCCAGGTGCTCGGCGACGGGCGGACGTTCCTGCACCTGGGCGACCGCGACTGCTCCCTGCAGCGGCGCTCGCAGAAGATCGTCGAGGAGGCCCCGGCCCCGGACCTGCCCGACGCCGTGCGCGAGCGCGTCCGCGCCTCGGCCGTGAACCTCGCCCGGCTGGCGAAGTACAAGGGTGTGGGCACGGTCGAGTACCTCTACGACCCCGTCCGGCACGAGGCGGCGTTCATCGAGATGAACACCCGCCTGCAGGTCGAGCACCCGGTGACCGAGTTCGTCACCGGCGTGGACCTCGTGGCCGAGCAGCTGCGCATCGCCTCGACCGGGCGCACGGAGCTGCGCCAGGAGGACATCCGCTTCGACGGCCACGCCATCGAGTGCCGGATCAACGCCGAGGACCCCGAGCGCAACTTCCTGCCCAGCCCCGGCACGCTCACCCGCCTGGACTGGCCGCAGGGCGGGGACTACCGCGTGGACACCGGCGTGCGCTCCGGGGACACCGTCGCCCCGTTCTACGACTCCCTGCTGGCGAAGCTCATCGTCCACGGCCACGACCGGCAGGAGGCCGTGCGGCGGATGAGCGAGGGGCTGGCCGCCACGCACATCGAGGGAATCAGGACCACGGTGCCGCTGCTGGCGCGGCTCGTGACGGACCCGCGGTTCGCGGCCGTGGAGCACTGGACCACCTACATCGAGACCGAGATGCTGAGCACGGGGGGCGCACGATGACCGGACAGGCGACCGAGACCTTCTACCTGCCCACCGCCCGGTACACCTGGGGCGGGGACGAGTTCCTGTTCGTGGAGTTTGACGAGGCCATGAACCTCACGGCCAACTACCTCGCCACGACGGTCGCCCACGGACTCGAGCAGCTGGCCCTGGACGGCGTCGTCGACGTCTGCCCCGCCAACGCGTCCCTGCTGGTGCGCTTCGACCCCGACGTCCTCGACGCCGGGGACCTCAAGCGCCGCACCCAGGAGCTCGAGGCGCAGGCCCGCACCTCCACGCGGCACACGGTGGAGACCCGGATCCTCGAGATCCCGGTGTGGTACCAGGACCCGTTCACCGCCGAGGTCTCCCAGCGCTTCCGCGAGGGCTACCACCAGGAGCCGGGCGGGTCCGACCTCGACTACGCCGCGAAGGTCAACGGCCTCGAGGACGCCGCGGAGTTCGTCCGCCGCCACCACGAATCCCCGTGGATCGCGTCCATGGTCGGGTTCGTGGCCGGGCTGCCGTTCCTCTACCAGCTCGTCCCACGGGAGCGGCAGCTGCAGGTGCCCAAGTACCTCAGCCCCCGCACGGACACTCCCCCGCTGACCGTGGGCCACGGCGGGTGCTTCGGGTGCATCTACTCGGTGCGCGGGGCCGGGGGGTACCAGATGTTCGGGGTCGCGGCCGCGCCGATCTACGACCCCGAGCAGCTGCTGCCCGACTTCAAGGACTTCCTGATCCTCTTCCGCCCCGGGGACCTCGTGAAGTTCCGGCCCGTCGAGGAGGCCGAGTACCGCGCCATCCAGGAGCAGGTCGAGGCCGGCACCTGGCGGTACAGGCAGGCGCCCGTGACCCTCGACCTCGACGCCGCGCTCGAGAACCCCGACGCCTACAACCGATCCCTGCTGGAGGCCCTCGATGGCGCTGACAATTGAGCAGCCCGGGCTGCTGACCACCGTCCAGGACCTCGGGCGGCGCGGGTACTACAACGTGGGCATCCCGCAGGGCGGGTCCATGGACCAGGAGTCGGCGCAGGCGGCCAACAAGCTGGTGGGCAACACCGCGGCCGAGGCCGTGCTGGAGTGCACCTACATGGGGCCCGCCTTCACGGTGGACGCGCCGACGACGATCGCCGTCACCGGCGCCGCCGTGCCCGTGCTGGTCAACGGCCAGGAGCAGGCGCCCTGGACGCGGATCGAGCTCGCCGAGGGGGACTCGGTGAAGTTCGGGGTGCTCAAGGGCGGCGCCCGGTTCTACCTGGCCGTGCGCGGCGGCATCGACGTGCCCGAGGTGCTCGGCTCCCGCTCCACCTACGCCATCGGGCGGCTCGGCGGGATGGGCGGGCGGAAGCTGGAGGCCGGCGACGTCGTGCCCGTGGGCGCCGCGACGGGGCTGCTGCCGTCGATCGAGGAGATCCCCGAGTCCTCCCGGCCCGCCCTGGGCGGGACCCAGGAGCTGCGGATGGTGTGGGGCCTCTACGACCACCTGCTCACCGACGAGGGCCGGCGCCGGCTGGTCGAGGAGGAGTGGAAACTCACCCCCGTGGCCGACCGCATGGGCCTGCGCTACCAGGGTCCCGGCGTGGAGTGGATCGAGCGCGAGCAGCCCTTCGGGGCGGGCCAGGACCCGTCCAACATCGTCGACGCCGGCTACGCCGTGGGCTCCATCCAGATCCCCGGCGGCACCCAGCCGATCGTGCTGCACCGGGACGCGGTCTCCGGGGGCGGCTACGCCATGGTGGGCACCGTGATCTCCGCGGACATGGACCTGCTGGCGCGGGCGACGCCGGGGACGGCGACGCGGTTCCGGGCGGTGTCGATGGATGAGGCGCTGGAGGCGCGGAGGGAGCGGGCGGAGCGCATCGAGGAAATGTGGGCGCTCTGAATATTTCGTGAGGGGACGTGATGGAGGGGCGGTGCCACCAGGCACCGCCCCTCCATCACGTCGGGTTTACTGCCTCACCCACACTTCCCGTTCTGCACCGACATCATCCTCGACCACCGGCAAGAGACGTCTCGTAACTGTCGATGAATACGGGCGCTTCACTTGGGGCTGAGTCACATAGTTACAAGGCATTCCGACCTCACCTTTTATGCGCCGCACGGCGCAGCAGCGAGACGTCTTGCAACCCTAGCCTTCCAAGACACACCGCTGCACGAGCACGGTAAGTGTCCAGGCATACAATGCAATGAATACGATGCATACAGTGCTCTGCATTCAGTAGCTACGGGAAGAATCATGGGCTTCGAGGTCTTCGACAAGAGAATGACCCCGCTGGCGAAGGCGCCCAGCGTCACCATCCAGAAGCGCGGGGTGATCTCGCTGAACAAGGCCGCCCACGACCTCGTGGACAACGCGCAGACTGTGGAGCTGCTCTACGACTGCGATCGACGCGTGATGGCCCTGCGTGCCGCCGATGACTCTTCCCCACACGCCTATGCGGTGCGCAACGGCTCCCGGCGGGGGCCCGGGCAGGCCATCATCTCGGCCACTGCTTTCACGCAGCACTACGGGATCGACACCACTGCCACGAGGCGATGGAAGCCGTTCGTGGAGGACGGCATGCTCTGCGTGGACCTCACCGATGAGGGCACCGTCATCACCGGCAACCGCACCAAGACCACGGCACCGATCCAGGACGCTGAGACGGCAGAGGGGGCAGAGGCGGCGGAGGACATCGACGCCGTCGCCGTCCAGGAGGACCCGGTTGGCGATGACACCACCGTCGACTCCTGACTACCCGTACGACAACACCGCCCTGTTCTACGACCCGTTCACCCGAAAGGATGCCTCACCCATGGCGCAGAAAGTCGAAGTGCACCTCGAGGACGACCTCGACGGCGGCCCCGCCGACCACACCCTCACCTTCGCCCTGGACGGGCGTGACTACGAGATCGACCTCTCCGAGGCCAATGCCGAGAAGCTGCGCGAGGCGCTGCGCCCCTTCGTGGCCGCCGGCCGTAAGACCACCCACACCGGAACCCGTTCCACCCTCTCCCGCAGCACCGGGGCCCGATCCTCGAGCATCGACCCCGACACCGCCAAGATCCGGGCCTGGGCCAAGGAGAACAGCCACCCGATCTCCGACCGCGGCCGCATCCACCAGTCCGTCAAGGACGCCTACTACGCCGCCCACTGACCCCTCCCGGGTGAGACGGGCCGGCGATGCTGGGGTCGTCACTGCACCGCGGGGCAACGCCCCGGCACAGTGCGGGCCTATCGGCTGCCCGAGCGAGCACAAGCGCTGTGGCCGCACGCATCCAGGGCCCCCGCGCAGCCTGGCGCCAGTGCAAGCTCGAGAAGGAGAAGCACCAGAACCGCCGCCACGATCAAGATCCTCCGCCACGACACCATGGGCGCCCCTGTCCTTATCCTGTGGCCTCGCATGTTATCCCCCGTCAGAGCGGTATTAACCCACGGATCCTAGAGACGCGGCGACCGCGGAGACGGCCGGTCGTCATGGATCGAGCACCTGGCACCACTGCCGGGGGCGCGATGGGCTCCCCTATGCTCTGCGGGTGGGGATCAACATGGGGATGTTGGGCTTTGGGGTGCTGTCACTTCTTGTTTCGATCGCGCTGCCAACGGTGAGCACCTGGCGTCGCCGGCGGAAGCGCCGCAAAGGCAGGGCCGTGTCCTTGGATGCGGATCACTCCCTCGCCGTCGGATCCCTGGTGCTGGCAGTGGTAGGGATCCTCGCCGTCATTGGGTCAGGCTTCCGCTGAGGAGCACCCGCCGCTGGGCACCGGCCCAGAAGCCCACGATCGCGACCTCCTCGGCGCTGCCTGTCCTGTACCGAGAACCACCCGGACGCAGGCGCTTCCTCATGCCACGCTGCCGCGCCAAAGCACCGACCGGAGACGCCAACTGGTGAGGATGGTCCACTAAACGCACCCGGTGTGCCTCTGCTCGCGTGCGGGGCTACCGTCAACGGGTAGAGGGGTGGTGAAGCAGCCCGCCGCCCCTCTTCACCGCGCAGGCCCCTGCCGGGCCTCGACGCTGAAGGAGCCCCCCATGCTCGACGCTCTCGCCGCCCAGCAAGCCCGCCTGCTGCACCACACCCTGGTGGGGGCCGGGATCTCGGTGCCCCAGCTGTGGTGGCGCTACTTCAGCCTGGGCGGCAACGCCCGCCAACTGGAAGTCGAGGCCTACGTCCATCAGGCCCTGCACCTGCCCCGCCTCGATCGCCTGCTGCTCGACCAAGCCGCTGAGGAACTCCTCACCGACTGACCCCTGACGACACCGGGGGACAGCCCTTCGACCAAAGCCGCATCGGTTCCTGGCCGGTGGCATAGGGCCCTTGGCTTCCCAGCCCGCTCATCGGCTGCTGCCCCGCCTCCGGGGGAACGGGCCACGGCCCGCGCGGCCACGAGCCCCCACCCGTGCAGGGTCGATGACCACCGGCGGCCTACTACACCGTTGCCGGTCAGCCCTGAGCGACCGCACCCGGGGGCCACGGCGGTGAGGCCTTCGCCATGGCCTTGGGCTATCACCTACCCAGGGTTCAGTGCTCGGGGTTTTCTTCTGTGGTGGGGAAGTCCCAGGTGTAGGGAATTCCGGTCTGGGGCAGCACCTGATTGGCGATCTGGACCAGACAGTAGCGGTGGCGGGCATGCAGGTGCAGGGCGCCGTGCAGGAACGCCTCCACCTCCACCCGGCCGACCCCACCACCGTTGTGAGCGTAGGCCCGCCACAGGGCGTGGACGGTCCACCCGGCACGGGCCAGCGCGGTGCGCAGCATGCGTGCCTGAGCCCGGGCGATCGTCCACGCCCCACCTCCGAGGATCCGCACTAGTCAGCCCACGTACCGCGGACAGGGCAGCAAGCAGGCCATAGCCCCGGGCCGGGGCTGGTGCACTCCTCCGGTGCAGCCATCATTGTCCGCCCCACCCACCGGGCCCGGGAAACCTCGGGGATCTCCTCAGCACCCCGGCGACCCGCACCCGCCCCAGGCACAGGGCGGTGCCCAGAGCGCTGACACCTGGCCCTACCGGAGGAACAGGGCGGCTGGGGTGCCCGAGGCGTCGAGTCCCGGGGAGCTGACGGGGCAGAGGGCGCGCAGGAGACGCCTCGCCACCCAGCACGTGAGCGGCGGCCCGGTCGTCACACTGCTCCGCGTGCTTCGACAGTGTCGGGTGCTGCGTCTACCCTGGGGCATCATTGCCGGGTGTTTCGCGGACCCGGCAGTGCGGTCCAGCCACCGGCCGCCACGTCTTTCCGCGTGTGCACAGGAAGAGGGCATGACCACTCCTGATCCCGGGGCCCTGGCCGTCGAGCTGCGCCCCCACGGCCCCACCCACTGGATCGCCACCTACTACCCCCTGGTGGACACCCCCGCCGGCCGCTGGGCCGACGTCACCTGGACTCTGCACCAGCACCTGATCCCCACCCCCAAGGAAGCCCCTGCCTCGGCGCGATGGCTGGATCTGCGCAGCCCCGACCCCGGCCACCCCGGCTACGCCGCACACCAGGTCTGGGCCACCCAGCTGGCCGCCGGCTACGCCACGGCCCTGGCCGTCCACCGTGCCGAGGTCCCCGAGGAACCCCTCTCCCACGATGAGGCACAGCAGCTGCGAGCCGGTACGGTCGTGGTCCCGGCCGGACAGCTCTCGGAGTGGGTGCTCGACGACCTCGAGGTAGGGACCCCGGGCCTTTACGGGTAACCTCGCGGGCACCGCGCAGGTAGAGCAGCCCGGCCACCGGCCTCACCCCCGGCGGTGGCACACTACAGTGACGCCATGACACAGCAGCTGTACGAGGACATGTCCCAGGTCCAGGCCGCTGATGCCCTGGACGAGTTCCTCGCCGAACGCTCCCCCGCGCTGGAGCAGCTGCGCACCGCGGTGGCCGCCCACGGTCTGGACCCCGACGTGCTGCTCGAGGGCACCCCCGAGTCGGTGGGCCCGGTGTGGGAGTGGGTCACCGGCCGCGCCGGCGAGCTCGGCGTCGATCCCCGGTCGCTGGAGGAGGATCCGACCCGCCGCTCCTGGCCCAGCTGGGCCCGCCACGGCATGCTGGTGGACCCCCACCCCCCGGCCCAGACCCTGACGCTGGTGGACGGGTTCACCTCCTACCTCGCCCGCATCATCACCACCGCGGTCCCCGGAGCGCAGTGGCGCGTCGGGGAGCACCGCCTCGATGACTACCCCATGCTCAACTACCCCGTGCTCGCCGCCGCCGGCCACCAGGTCTTCCTGCCCGCGATCCCGCTCTACAGCGCCTACCAGTCCGCCCACGGCCGCGACCCGATGAGCGGGACCGAGATGGACGCCCACACCCGGCGCACCATCGCCGCGCTGCGCGGGGAGAATCCCGTGGCCGATGCGGTGGAGGATCCGCTGGTGACGGTGGTCGCCGAGGTGGGGTGCTTCGACCTCGGGCTGCGCGCCGACCTCGCCGCCGACCACCCCGAGCTGGTGGAGCAGATGATCACCGAGCTCACCGACCGCGACGGGGTCGCCTCGGTCCACCGCTACGGGCCCGACGCGCTGGTGGTTGACGCCCCGGACTGGAACGAGACCCGCCTGAAGCTCTGGTCGACGCTGTGGCTGCAACGCCACCTCCACACCGACGACTGAGCACAACGCACTCCGCCCCATCACGGATCGCCATCCCCCTGCGCAGCACCGCCCCGAGATGACCTCACGACAAGTACCGGCTGTCGGGGAATGTCTCACGACCTATTCGCTTCATGACCCTGGACTGGCGACTCGCTGCCCCTTTGAGCACCCGTTAGCTCATGTAGCCAGTAGAGCGGTTGCCGCGGTTGCTTGGCCGCCTAACCGGGGCGTGGATCTTGTACAGCACTAACGGAAGGGCAAAATCCTCATGGCCTCGAGCTTCGCCTGTTGAGCGTTTCTTCTCCGCAGGCGGATAGGGAAGGAGACCTTGTACGGGGTGGCGTGCAGCTCAGCGGGAGGTGCGGATCGCGGTGCGGTGCTGCGCATAGCGCAGGCTCTCGAGTGCGACGAGAGCGGAGACGATCACGGCGATAAGTGCGAGGGCGGCCAGCGGCGCCAGGGGTGCCGCAACGGGTATGAGGGCCAGCAGCAGCGCGGCGGCACCAAGACGCCAGGTCTTCCACTCGCCCCCGACACGATGCCAGAAGGCCGTGTTGCCCAGCAGGTACAGCGCTGTTCCGCCGAAGAGGGCGCAGGCACCCAAAGCGCCGAAGCCCTGTGATTCCTCCACGTGGGCCAGGACGTCTTCGACCCCCAGTGCGGACAGGACGATGCCGGCCACCAGGGGCAGGTGCAGGTAGGTGTAGGCCTCCACGGCGGCGGAGGCTCGGGCCGGTCCCCGCAGTGCGGCGAAGCGGTGCTCGGCGGCGATCGCGGTGACGTCGAAGTAGAGCCACCACAGGCCCAGGGACAGCACGATGCCGGCTGCGGCTCCCAGGAGAATGGGAACGCTCACCGGCTCCTGGGAGGCGCCCACGCCGATGGCGACGATGGACTCGCCCAGGGCGAGGATGATGATCAACCCGTAGCGCTCGGTCCAGTGCGCGGCCGAGTGCACCCGCCAGTCGCCGCGCCGGGAGGTTCCACGCAAGAGATGTGCACCTCCGAGTCTTGTTCGCGCATGGAAGGTGCCGCCATAGGGACCTACTAGTCCCGGCGCGAGCCGGTCGAGCGACAGAAAGTCTTCTTCGACAACTTCTTCCCGAGTCCGTAGGGTGCTTCTTCTAACGAAGGGCACCGCCATGGCAGACTCCAGCACCGCCATCTTGCAGGATGAGGATCCCGTGACGTTGTGGGGCCATGTCATCGAGGGCTTCCAGTGCACCCACAAGAACCTGCACCACCGGGTTACCGCCACCTTCTCGCTGGATCCGGCCGAGGCCGAGGCCCTGTTGCGTCTGAGCAGCAGTTCCGAACAGCGCATGCCCATGGCTGAACTTGCCCGCCAGGTGGCGTTCAGCACCGGCGGGGCGACCAAGGTCGCCGACCGACTGGTCAAGCGCCATCTCGCCCGGCGCGTCCCCTGCGCGACCGATCGGCGCGTTGTTTACCTCGAGCTCACCACCGAAGGCCAGGCCACGTCCCGCGCCCTGCGCGAGCTCGTCGGCAATGTTGTGAGTGCCACGTTCGTCGACGTCCTGGGCCCCGAGAAAGCGGCCTTGGTGGCCGATGCCATGGCTCACCTCGCCGTGGCCAACCGGAGGCCGACCTGAGCGCTCTGGGCGCCCCTTGCACAGGGATCTGCCATGCTCGCCTGCCATGTGAGAAGTCCCCTCTTCCGGTCAGGGGGCATCACGATATGCCGGGGTCTTGGAAAGAGATGCCAGCCCGGTTCCAGCAGCGGCGACGGCGCCCTTGTGAACAGCGGGTTACTTTCCCGTCCGTGTTGTTGTCTTCCTCGGAAGATGCTGTGACACTGAGCTCCGTGATCGGTGCTTGCATCGACCATGGCACCGGGGTGGTGCCCAGAGCTTCTCGTGTACGGAACGGCCGCCGGCATCTTTCTGGCCTCGACCTTCGGAGCTGCCCCGGATCGCTGGAGCGCAGAAATCCCGAGGAGAACATCGATGGCTTATGTCACCACCGCTGACGGCACCCAGATCTTCTACAAGGACTGGGGGGAGGGCAAGCCCGTGGTGCTCAGCCACGGCTGGCCACTGAACGCCGACAGCTGGGAGGCGCAAATGCTGTTCCTAGCCTCCAACGGGTGCCGGGTGATCGCCCACGACCGTCGCGGGCACGGCCGATCCTCCCAGGCATGGACCGGCAACGACATGGACACCTACGCCGATGATCTCGCCGCTGTTATTGAAGCCCTCGACCTGCGCGACATCACCCTTGTCGGCTTTTCCACCGGCGGTGGGGAAGTCACCCGCTACCTCACCCGGCACGGAGCCGACCGGGTGGCGAAACTCGCCCTGGTCTCGGCGGTCACCCCCTTCATGCTCCAGACCGCCGACAACCCCGACGGTGTTCCGCAGGAGGTCTTCGACGGGCTAAGGGAAGGCTCCCTTGCCGATCGTGGGCAGCTGTATCGGGACTTCGCCGATGGCCCGTTCTTCGGCAACAACCGTCCCGGTCAGGACGTCTCCCAGGGCATCCGTGATGCGTTCTGGTTCCAGGGCATGCAGGCCGGCCACCGCAACACCTACGAATCCATCGCGGCCTTTTCCGCCACGGATTTCCGTCCCGACCTGGACGCGATCGAGCTCCCCGTTCTGGTGGTGCACGGCGACGACGACCAGGTCGTCCCGTTTGAGGTAGGTGGCAAGGCCGCCGCCTCCCGGCTCCAGAACGCGACATTGAAGGTCTACTCCGGAGCCCCCCACGGGCTCGGTGACACCCACAAGGAACAGCTCAACACTGACCTGCTCGCCTTCATCAATACCTAGTGCCGTGTCAGGCAGCTTTTGCGATGTGGATGGTGGCGGCTTTGTCGAGAACTTCGACCAGGCGGTGGTCGTGGGCGTGGCGGTTACGCCAGGCGATGTAGCGGCGGATCATCGAGGCCTGCT
>NZ_JAMBOG010000030.1 GCF_023715525.1 Kocuria rosea
TATTCACCCCCCCCCCCCCCCCCAGGTCCCCGCCTACAGCGTCTCCCAGGGCCAGTGGAAAGGCGGCACCGGCTTCTTCGTGCCCTTCCTCCTCGAAACTCTGGAAACGAAACTGACCACCTCCCCAGCAACCCCCTGCGAACACTCGGTCTGACGGCCAGCCGGCTTCCCCCGCCGTGCCACCATCTATTCCCCCGGAGAAGAGTCGACGTTTGTCCAGATATCCTCCGGACCACCGCACGGCCATTTGCAGGACAGCGGACAATATGCTCTTCACGCTGTCCGTTCACACTTTCACGAAGCACCCTGGCAGGTGCCCAGAAATACCCCTGGCATTTCTCCGAAACCGTAGAATCGATTCATGCGCACCCACGCCCCTTTGATAGACGTCCACGACCTCTCCTGCGGTTTCTCCGGATCGGCGGTGTGCGGACCGGTGACCCTGTGCGTGAGCCCCGGGGAGATCGGGGCGATCGTGGGCGTCAACGGTGCGGGCAAATCCACCGTGCTGCGCACCATCACCGGACGCCAGCACCCTCTGGCCGGTCGGGTGCACTTCGCCGGCGCGCCGCGACAGGAAGGCTCTACTGCGTGGCGGCGCTCAGTGGCGGCGGTGTTCGACGACGACGCCTGGTTCCCCGGGCTCACCGTCCAGGAGCACCTTCAGCTGGTCGCCACCGGTCACGGAATAGCCGACCCCACCGAGGCTGTCGGGCGGGAACTGGCGTTCTTCGGCCTCACCGACCGCGCCCACGCCCTGCCCGATGCCCTGTCCTCCGGTCAGCGCCGCCGCCTGCTGCTGGCCGCGGCGTTCATCCGTCCCACCGAGGTGCTGTTCCTCGACGAGCCCGAGCAGCGCCTGGACCCCACCATGGTCGCCGCCCTGGCCGCCCGACTGCTCCAGCACGCACGCACCGGGGGCTGCGCGGTGGTCATCACCCACAATCCGCAGTTCCTCACCACCGTCGCCGACCGGTGCCTGGTCATCGACACCCCCGTCCACGAGGTGACCCCGGCCGAGGGTGCAGCACTGATCACCGGAGATCTGCGGTGAGCCCCACGATGACCACCGGCACCCAGGCCGCGGAGACCGGACCTAGCACGATTGCCTTCGACCCCTGGCGCAGCGCCCGGACCACGGCCAAGAAACGTGCCCACCGGCCCCTGGGCGAACGCCTCACCGACCTCTACATCCGCATCTTCTCCCTGGCCGTGGTCGGTTCCATCGCCGCCAGCCTGCTGCAGTTCACCGCCACCACGACCTCCGGTGCACCCACCTCGTGGCTGCACCACCCCTTGATCACGAGCGTCTCCGGGATGCCCGGCCTCGCAGCAGCGGCCCTGGGGGCACTGTGCCTAGCCGCTCTGGGGCTGTGGGTGCTGCTGGCCACCGGCCCGGTCGCCGCCACCCGGGCCGACCTCGTCTGGGGCTTCCAGTTGCCGGTGGACCGTACTCCGTTCCTGCGCCGGGCCCTGACCGGCGTCCTGGTCCATGGCACCCTGGCCGCCGGCGCCGCGGCGGTCCTCACGACCCTGGTGCTGCTCACCAGCACGGGTCCCGCCTGGACTCTGGTCCCGTTGGCTGTGACCATGACTGCGATCGGGCCGGCCGTGGCCGCCGCCGCCGTCCTCGCCCAGGCCCGGTCCACCGCACAGGATCGCGGCGGGCGCCTGGCCCGTCTGCTGCCGTGGGCCGTGGCCACCGCCCTGCTCGGTGGCGCAGCCTACGGCCTGGTTGCCCACTACCTCGCCGGCGCCCACGGCTCCTTGGTCCTCGATCCGACCGCCGCCGGCGGGGCCCTGGTTCCTGCCGCGGCCGTGGCGGCGGCACTGGTTGCCACAAGCCTGGTTCTCGTGCTGGGCCGGCGGGCCCGCCGCGCGGTGACCGGGCTGGACTGGCCGCAGCTGGAGGCCGGCGGCGGGGCCGCCATGGTCTTCCGGGCCGCCGCTGCCACCTTCGACCTTCAGGACCTCTACCGGGCGCTGATCCAGCTGCCCCACACCGACCACCGCCCCTCACGCCTGATCCCGTCCCGGCCCGCCCGCCCGTGGGTTGCCCTGTGGCGGGCCGAGACCACCGGCTGGCTGCGCCTGTCGGGCCCGTTCCCGCTGTGGCTGGCCGCCCTGGGGGCCGTGCTGATGATCGCCACCGTCCCCGGGGCCGGCACCGTCACCGTCCTGAGCGCCACCCTGGTTGTCACTGCGCTGCTGGCCGCCGACCTCGCCGCCGCAGCGACCCGCGCCTCCGCGCTCACCCCCGACGTCGAAGCCATCCTGCCGATCTCCGCCACCGCCGCCCAGGCAGCCCGTCTGCTCACCCCCTGCCTGGCCATGGCCCTGTGGGGCGCCCTTGCCCTCGGAATCTTCGGCGCTCTGACCGGAACCGCGCTGCTGGCCCTAGCCGGAGCCCTGGCCGGGCTGGGCCTGGGAGTCACCGCCGTCACCGGCGCCCGACGGCCCCCGCTGGACTGGTCCGGGACCGTCATCATGACCGACGCCGGGGCCATTCCCATTGGGGTCATCTCCCAGCTCACCGCCGCCCACACCTGCGGGCTGCTCGTCCTCGTGCCCACCCTGATCGCCCTGATCGCCGGCAGCACCACCCTCCCCCTGCTCCTCCTCCAGGGCCTCCTCAGCGCCGGAGCCGTCACCTGGTCCCTGCGCCGACCCCACACCCCCTGACCCCTCTCCACCACACCAGCGCCCTTCCGAGGCATCGGAAGGAGCACCACCCATGGCTCAGAAAGTCGACGTCCACCTCGAGGACGACCTCGACGGCGGTCCCGTCGAGGAGACCCTCACCTTCGCACTGGACGGCAAGGACTACGAGGTCAGTCATTCCGAGTCCAACGCCGAGAAGCTGCGTGAGGCGCTGCGCCCCTACGTGGCCGCCGCCCGTAAAGCGCCTGTCGGCACCGGCGGGCGGCGCAAGCGCGCCACCGGCACCTCCACCTCTTCAGGGAGACCGCCGCGATCCGGGTTTGGGCCAATAAGCACGGCCACGAACTCTGCGACCGCGGTCGCATTCACCAGACCGTCCGCGACGCCTACTGCGCCGCCCACTGATCCAGGACATCGGCAGACAGTGACGCCGGGCTCCTCCGCGCCCCACTACTGGGTGAGGAGCGGAGGAGTCCGGCAGTGCCAGGTGCCGAGCAGGTAGCGCTCACCTCGCGGCAGGAACGTCCCTCAGTGGGCCGGCAGCGACCATCGATGGTTGCTGAGCCACTCGCGCGTGGCCACGGGCCGGGGGGGGGCACCCGCGTGACGCCTTCAGCTGCTGGTGGGTGCCGGCTGGGAAGGTGGTTGCGCTTGTCCCCGGCGTCGCATCGAGGGCTCATGTGCTTCCTCGTTGCTACTCGACGGCCGCCTGCGGGTACTTGGCTTGGACAGCGTCCCAGTTCCCGGTCGCGGCGATGGGGTCCATCCACATGATCTCCCATGGGTGCCCGTCGGGATCGTTGAACGTCCGGGACCGCATGAAGCCGTAGTCCTGGGGGGTGCCTTCCTCCGCACCCGCCGCCAGGGCCTTGCCCAAAAGATCGTCGATCTGCTCGGGAGCCTCCACGCTCAGGGCGTGGATGGCTGCGCTGGTGCTGGCCGTGTCCGCGATGGCCTTGGAAGTGAATCGCCGGTAATGGTCGTGGCTGAGCAGCATGACATGAATGGTGTCGCTGATCACGATCGCCGCTGCGTTCTCGTCGGTGAAGTTGGGGTTGGAACCCCAGCCCAGGGCTTGGTAGAAGGCCTGGGACTTCTGGACATCCTTGACGGGCAGGTTGATGAATACTTGCGTGGCCATGAGGTTTCCCTTCGTCGTCCGTCCTGGAGCTCAGCGACAAGACCGCCCGTAGCGCTCCTGCCTGCATCATGCTGTACCGCCCTCGTGGGACTCCACCATGGTCTCGCTGATGACATCCGAGGGGCGCGAACGGCAACGGCGCAACCCTCCTGCGGGCCGGTCAGGAACGGACGGTCCCGCCTGGCACACCCGGACAGGACGGGACCACCGTCCACCGCACCGGGTCCCACGGCCACCCGGTTTCCGACCGCGGTCGGATCCACCAGGCCGTCAGAGACGGCCTACTACGCCGCCTGCCGGTCCTGAGGTGCCCCGTCTCCTACCGGCCCGCCTCACCGGGGCGGCTGGACACCACCGTGCAGCCCACGTCCCGCCCGGTCTGCACGGGTCACCCCCACAGGCGTCATGTTCCCCACTGCTATTGACCGGCCGAGGCCGGGGGCTCATCCTGCTGACCAGGGATAACACGGGTGATCGACGACGAACCACCCTCAGCGCTTCCCACGACGACGACCGGCCGCACCCGCTTCCGGGGGGATGACGGGCAACGACCGGCACCGCCGGGGACACGCGAGCGGGGCGGGACAGCTGGGGAGCTGTCCCGCCCCGCTCACCGCCCTCCTCATGCTCTTATCCCCCGGCGCGGAACCCTGTCCCGCCCCCCGGGGATGCGTCCCACGCAGCCTCCGATCCGCCCGGACAGGCCCGCGGCGTGGCTGCCTCACCCCGGGTAGCCCCGGGCGTAGTCTCCGACTCGTCGCCACCTCGATGTCACAGCAGGGCCCGGCGACACTGGAGAGGAACGGCCCCCGCGCTCCGCCGAGCACGGGAGCCGCCCCCCTCCGGTGGGCCGGCGGTATCCGCCGCCGCCCCAGCGACCGGGTGCGGCCTTGACCGTGCCACCCGGCGCGCGGGCGTCCCCCCGTTACGGGCCCCCGGGTGCAAACTCCGTCAATCCCTTGGTCAGGGGTGTGCCCTGCCTCTAGCCTGGGGGGATAGGTCCAGCAGCCGGCCACGATATTGATCCTGGCAAGGAGCTGACCGCATGCACCGCGACCCCTCCACCCTGGCCGGTTCCTCTCCGGGGGCCGTGGACCGGGCCCAGGAGCTCGTCGCCGGGCCCTCCATTCACCAGGCTCCCTGCCTGCCTCCAGGCGGCCACCAACGGCCCCGTGCCTAACACACGACGTCAGGTCTCCCCCGCTGCGGCCGGACAGCCCGCCCCTGCCTCTCCATCTCAGGAAGGGAAGCCGGTCGAGGGCGGGACCCCTGTCGGTGACCTGGCCCGGTTGCAGCCCGGAGAGCCGGTCCAGGTCTGGTACCGCGGGCAGCTCCAGTGCGTGGCCACGGTCGAGGAGGTCGCCCCGTCCCTGGACGTGGTGTGGGTCCGGGAGGCCCGGGGCGGATACCGCCGCCTGATCCACATCCAGGACACCGACCTCCGACACCACCCACCCCGCCACGGTGGACGCGGCGACCGGTGACCCGCCACCGGTCCCACCCCACCACCGATCCCTTTCACCCCATCGATGGCGCAGCCCCGCCCCCGGGCCGCCACCATGCCATGATCCATGAACCGGAAACAGGACTCCTCCGTGAACGCCTTCACCCCCACCGCTGTGGCCGTCGAGCTGCATCCCCACTCCCGCACCCACTGGGCCGCCACCTACTACCCCATGGTCGTCACCCCCGCCGGGCGCTGGGCCGACGTCACCTGGACCCTGCACCAGTGCCTGATGCCCACCACCCACCCACCCGGGAAGCCGGCTCGGTGGCTGGATCTGCGCAGCCCCGACCCCGCCCACCCCGGCTACGCCACCCACCAGGCATGGAGGGCGGCCCTGGCCACCGGCTACACCGCGGCACTGGCCGTCTACCATGCCGAGGCCACCCAGGAGCCCCTGCTGCTCCACGAAGCGCAGCAGCTCCGGGCCGGCACGGTCGTGGTCCCGGCCGGCCAGCTCTCGGAGTGGGTGCTGGATGACCTCCAGGAGGAGAGTTCCGACGTCCACGGGTGATCCTGTGCCTCCACCCCGCCAAGTACCCCAAGGCCTCCCACTCCTGCCCCGGGGCCTTGCAAGGAGGACAACAGGGACCCGCCCAGCCACCACCATCGGCTCCAGCGCCTCCAGGCGCGCAGTACAGTCAGCCCATGGAGAAGCTGCTCTACGAGGACATGACCCCGGCCGAGGCCGCTGACGCCCTGGCCGAGTTCCTGACCGAGCGGCCCGCAGCCCTGGAGGGCCTGCGTTCGACCCTGGCCAGCCACGGCCTTCACCCGGCCGGGTTGCTCGACGGCACCCCCGAGTCGGTGGGCCCGGTGTGGGAATGGATCTCCGCCCAAGCCACCCAGCTCGGCGTCGACCCCCGGACGCTGGAAGAGGACCCGACTCGCCCCACCTGGCCCAGCTGGGCCCGCCACGGGATGCTCGTGGACCCCCATCCCCCGGCGGCGACGCTGGCGCTGGTCGACGGGTTCACCTCCTACCTCGCCCAGGTCATCACCACCGCGGTGCCTGAGGCGCAGTGGCTGGTCGGGGAGCACCGCATCGGCAACTACCCGATGCTGAACTATTCCGTGCTCGCCACCGACAGTCACCAGGTCTTTCTGCCGGCCATGCCGCTCTACAGCGCCTACCAGTCCGCCCACGGCCGCGACCCGATGAGCGGGGCCGAGATGCACGCCTACGTGCAACGCACCATCACCGGACTGCGCGGTAAGGGCCCGGTGGCCGAAACAGCCGAGGAGCCGCTGGTGACGGTGGTCGCCGACGTCGACTGCTTCGACGTCGGACTGCGCCCCGACCTCGCCACCCAGCGCCCCGGGCTGGTAGAACGGCTGGTCGCCGAGCTCACCGACCGCGACGGGGTCGAGTCGGTCCACCGGTACGGGCCCGAGGCACTGGTCGTCGATGCCCCGGACTGGGACGAGACCCGGCTGAAGCTATGGCTCACGTTGTGGCTACACCGCCACCTCCACACCGGCAACTGAACAGGACCGTACCCCACCGCCCGAGGTGGTCTTGCGAGGAGCTCCGACTCGAAATGTCTCACTACCTCAATGCCTCACAACCCTTAGCCTTCTAACACCTGGTCTCAGAACCTGATCAGTCGTTGCTCACAATCCGGCGAGGATTGACCATGCCTGCATGGCCACACGCAAGCATCAGTGGATGGTCGACGACCAGCTGTGGGAGCTGTTCTCCCCGCTCATCCCGCCCCAGCCACCGCCTCGAGGCCCGGGTGGTCGGCCGCGGATTGATGACCGGGCCGCCTTGGAGGACATTCTTTTCGTGTTGTACACCGGGTGCCGGTGGCGGGACCTGCCCCTGACGTTGGGTTGCGGGTCCTGGCACACCGCGTGACGGCGGCTGCGCGAGTGGCAGCAGGCCGAAGTGTGGGAGCAGCTGCACCGGGCCGTGCTCGAGGAGCTGTCCGAGGAGCAAATCCTCAACTGGTCCCGCGCCAGCATCTACTCGGTGTCCGTCCGTGCCAAAAGGGGGCGAGCTGACCGGCCCGAACCCCACCGACCGCGGCAAACCAGGGACGAAGTACCACCTGCTCACCGACCGCAATGGCCTGCCCCTGCACGTGCTCGCCTCAGCGGCCAACGCCCATGACAGCCGGCTCTTCGAGCCACTGCTGGAAACCAACCCCGGTGTGCGCGGCCGGAAAAGGCATCCCGGTAGGCCGCGCCGCCGACCGGAGAAGTTGCACGCGGACAAGGGGTACGACTACCGGCGGTGCCGCCGGTACCTGCATCGGCGGTGCATCAAGGTGCGGATCGCCCGTCGTGGGATCGAGACCAAGACCCACCTGGGCCGGCACCGCTGGGTGGTGGAGCGCACCATCTCGTGGATGCTGGGGTTCAAGCGCCTCGGGGTGCGCTACGACCGCACCGAGACCACGCTGCTGCCGTTGCTCCTACTCGCTGTCACGCTCATCAACTTCCGCCGACTACGCCGAGCCACCAAGTTATGAGACCAGGTGTAAGACGTCTTAGGCAATATTCCCTGTGGTCCCGCCTCTTCCCCCTCTTCAAACAAGGCGCCTCGAGGCAGTTCCGAGCACGTGCAATACCCGGGGGTATTGCCGCAGTCATTGCGGGAGTATGCTCCGGAAGCACTTGGTGGTTCCGCCCACTCTCCGGGGAGTTTCCATGAGCGTCTTCAGGACCAAGTCCATCGAGCAGTCCATTCGTGACACCGAGGAACCCGAGCACGAGCTCAAGAAGAACCTGGGTGCCCTGGACCTGATCGTCTTCGGCGTGGGCGTGTCCATCGGCGCCGGCATCTTTGTCCTCACCGGTCAGGCCGCCGCCAGCCACGCCGGGCCTGGCATCGCGATCTCCTTCCTCATCGCCGGCGCCGCCTGCGCCCTGTCGGCCCTGTGCTACGCCGAGCTGGCCTCGGCCGTGCCGGTGGCCGGGTCCGCCTACACCTTTTCCTTCGCCACCCTGGGCGAGCTGATCGCCTGGATCATCGGCTGGGACCTGGTGCTGGAGTTCACCGTGGGAGCAGCCGCACTGGCCACTTCCTTCAGCCAGTACCTGGCCGTCATCCTCGCCAACACCCCCTTCGCCATCCCGGAAGCCCTCACCTCGGCGGACAAGGGGATCATCAACCTGCCGGCGGGCCTGCTGATCCTCGGCCTCACGGCGGTGCTGGTGAGCGGGGTCAAGCTCTCCAGCCGCATCAACCAGGTCGTGACCGCCATCAAGCTCGCCGTCGTGCTGCTGGTCATCGTCGTGGGCATCGGCTTCATCAACGTCGCCAACTGGTCCCCGTTCATCCCCCCGGCTCAGGGCACCAGCTCCGACGGGAACCCCGGGTTGCACACTCCGCTGATCCAGACCCTCTTCGGCATGGAACCCACCACCTTCGGCATCGGGGGGTTGTTCTCTGCTGCGGCGGTAGTGTTCTTCGCCTTCATCGGTTTCGACGTCATCGCCACCACGGCCGAGGAGACCAAGAACCCGCAGCGCAACCTGCCCATCGGCATCCTGGGATCGCTGGCCATTGTCACTGTCCTGTACATGGCGGTGTCCCTGGTGATCACCGGGATGCGGCCCTACACCGACATCGACCCGGCCGACGGCGCCCCGCTGGCCACCGCGTTCACCGCCGTGGGCGCCCCCTGGGTGGGCGGGATCATCGCTGCGGGCGCGTGCATCGGGCTCATCGTGGTCGCCATGATCCTCTTTCTGGGCCAGACCCGGGTGGGCTTCGCCATGGCCCGCGACGGCCTCCTGCCCGCGCCGCTGGCCCGGGTTCACCCCCGCTTCCGCACCCCGCACCGGATCACGATCATCGCCGGGATCGTCATCGCCGTGATAGCCACCTTCGTGCCGCTGACCACCCTGGCGGAGCTGGTCAACATCGGCACCCTCGCTGCCTTCGTCGTCGTCTCTTTGGGCGTCATTGTGCTGCGCCGGACCCGACCCGACCTCCCTCGGGCCTTCCGCGTGCCGTTCGTGCCCGTCATCCCGATCCTGGCGGTGCTCATCTGCCTGTACCTGATGCTCAACCTCACCGGAGGCACCTGGATCCGGTTCCTGGTGTGGATGGGGTTGGGCATCATCGTGTACTTCACCTACTCCCGCAAGCACAGCGTCCTGGCCCGGCGCGAACGAGAAGTCACCTCCAGGCAGTAGCCCCCCACCCGCCCCGAGGCACCACCGAACGAGGCGGTGCCAGACGACTGAAGGGGGCGGCACCTGAAGAAGGAGTCAGTCATGACCGGTGCGCTGGTCCTGGCACTGCCCGTGTTGGGGGTCTACACGATGATCGGGCGCCTGGCGATCCCGTCCCGCGAACGCCTGCCCCTGCGCGAGCTGGGGTGGGCCGGTTGGATCCACACCCTCCAGCGCGCCCTCACCGTCCTAGGCGACTGCGCCCACCCCGGCAGCACAAGGCCCCTATGAGCTCGTGACACCGCCTCCGCCCACCCGCGCACACCCGCCCACGCCCGGCCCGCGCAGAAGCCATACCCAGTCGATACGCAGGACACCACCTGGAGACCACCGCAGGCAGGACACTCACTGCCGGGGCCAGACCACCAGCACGCACATGGGGCCACAGTGGGAGCCATTACGACGTCTCGCAACCACTCCGGTCATAACCCTGACCTTGCAAGACCATAAGGTAGGACACTATGCCTGGGCTCGAAGCACCTTTTCTCACAGGACTATGGACGGGACGCCGCTGGAGTGCTTCGGAGCCTGCGACCGGCCCGGCGCACGGGGCGCATCCCAAGCGAGAGCACACCCACCGGTCAGCGGAACAACGACGGCAGGTACTGCGGGTTCCGGTTCCTTCCACATGCCTTGCCTGGTGACACCATCGAGAGCGAGAGAGAGCAGCGGTCCGTTGTCGTCGCGGTTTTCCTCGATTGCTTCTACGCCTAAGCGGGCACTGCTGCTGAGACGGACCCCGGTCCTTCGACCGACCGCGTCGTGGCGCGGTCGGTCGAAGGACCGGGGTCCGTGGTGTGGTGGTAAGGCTCAGACGATGGCGGCCTGCCCGACGCAGGCGGCCACGGCGGCGGCCACAGCCGGGGCGACTCGGGGGTCCAAGGCCGAGGGCACGACGTAGCCGGCGGTCAGCCCGTCACCGGCGGCGATGGCGGCGATCGCCTTGGCGGCTCCCACCTTCATCTGCGCGGTGATCTTCGTGGCGCCGGCGTCCAGGGCCCCGCGGAAGATCCCGGGGAAGGCCAGCACGTTGTTGATCTGGTTCGGGAAGTCACTGCGCCCGGTGGCCACCACCGTGGCGTAGCGGGCGGCGACGTCGGGCATGACCTCCGGGTCCGGGTTGGCCAAGGCGAACACGATCGCGTTCTCGGCCATCTCGGTGAGGTACTCCTCGGGGATCTTTCCTCCCGACACGCCCACGAAGACGTCGGCGCCCTGCAGGGCGTCCTTGGGTCCCCCGATCAGCCCGCGCGGATTCGTGCGCACCGCGTAGCCGGCCTTGATCGCGTTGAGGTCGTCCCGTTCGCGGGAGACGATGCCGCGGGAGTCCAGCAGCACCACATCATGAATGCCCTGGGCCAGGAGGATCTCGGTGATGGCGATCCCGGCCGCCCCGGCCCCGGCGATCACGACCTTCAACCCCGTCAGGTCCTTGCCCACCACGACCGCGGCGTTGAGCAGGGCGGCCAGCACCACCACGGCGGTGCCGTGCTGGTCGTCGTGCATCACCGGGACGTCGAGTTCCTCGATGAGACGCTGCTCGATCTCAAAACACCGTGGGGCGGAGATGTCCTCGAGGTTCACCGCCCCGAAGGAGTGCCGCAGCAGCTTCACGGTGGCCACGATCTCCTCCACGTCCTGGGTGTCCAGCACGATGGGGATGGAGTCCAGCCCGCCGAAGGTCTTGAACAGGGCGGCCTTGCCCTCCATCACCGGCAGGGACGCGGCCGGGCCGATGTCGCCCAGGCCCAGCACCGCGGAGCCGTCGGAGACCACCGCCACCAGCCGGCCCGCCCAGGTGTGGGTGGCCGCCATCGCGGGGTCGGCGTGGATGGCCCGGGACACCTCGGCCACCCCGGGGGTGTAGGCAATGGACAGGTCCCGGCGGGTCACCAGGGCGGACTTGGAGATCACCGAGAGCTTCCCGCCCTCATGCTTGGCGAAGATCTCCTCGGAGGTGATCGGGGCGGACTGCTCGTTCTGGTCAGACATGTGCTCTCCTCGTTGAGGGCGTCATAGGGTCCCCCCATTGTGCGACACCCATGAAACCGGCAGGTTACACGCCCGACATCCAGCCGACGCCCTCAGGCCTGCTCAGCGCCATCTCCTCTGGTCCCGCCCGGGGTGTTCAGCGCCGCCACGGTGATCGTGGCTTCTTCGAGGTCCTCGGAGAAATCCAGGAACCCGTCTGCGGCCACCACCGGCGTCCGCCCGGGCACAAGGGTGACGGCCATGACCATGGGCAGGGAGACCACCGAGGCGATGGAGGTGACCATGGTCAGGGTCTTGAAGCTGCCCTGGGTGGAGAGCCCGAGCAGGGACTTATACATCCAGAAGAAGTTGCTGTTGACCTGCAGGGCGAACATCGCCCCCGAGGCGATGGCCAGGCCGATGACGATCGGGGGAACGTCGATCGACCCGAGCACCGGACCGATGATCCCGGCGGCCGCGATGGCCGCCACCGACACCGAGCCGATCGCCAGGTGCAGCACGGCGGCGATCAGCCAGGCGAGCAGGATGCTCAGGACCACCGGGGCCCCGGCCTCGGCGGAGAAGAGCCCGGCCAGGGTCTCGTCGAGGCCGGTCTCCCCGATGACCGCCCCCAGGGACCCGCCGATGCCGGTGATGAGCAGGATCGCCCCGGTGGTGTGGAACCCCTCACCCATCGCCTTGTCCGTGCCCTCCAGGCCCACGGTGCGCCGGGCGAGCACGTAGGCCGCGAGCAGGCCGACGAAGAGCGCGAAACCGGCGTCGCCGAGGAAGGCGATGACGTCGTTGGAGAACCCGAGCAGCTCGGCGAAGGCGCCGAAGGCAATCAGCACCAGCGGCACGAGGATCGGCAGCAGACTCACGAACAGGGAGGGCGTGCCGGTGTCGTCGTGGACCAGCTCGGTGCTCTCCAGCTCGACCATGGCCTCATCGACCTCCTCGTCCTTGGCCGGGTTCCAGTAGCGGGTACGCAGCAGCTGCCGGAAGATCAGCGTGGTCACCAGCGCGGTCACCGGACCCAGCACGAGCCCGTAGAGCAACCAGGTGCCCAGCGGGATCTCCAGCAGGCCCGCGATGGAGATCGCCGCCAGTCCCGGGATCACGAAGACGTAGCCGGCGAAGATCCCGGTGCCCAGCGCCCCGGCCATGTGCGGCAGACCGGTGCGGCCGATGAAGGGCGCAGTCGAGCGCGCCACCGGGGAGGCCAGCACAACCTGGACGTCCACGTAGATCGAGGGGAAGATCGTGGCCATCGCCGCCGTGAGCGCGTACGGGAGCCGGCGCGCGCCGACACCGTTGACTAACAGGGCCACCATCTTCCGGAAGGCGCCCATCGCGTGGAGCAGCGCCCCGATGAGCACCCCGAAGCCGATGAGCAGCCCGACCTCGGCCATGATCTCCCCGAACCCGGTGGCGATCGCTACGGCGGTGGCCGTAAAACCCACACCGGTGGCGATACCGAGATACAGCGAGCCCAGGATCAAGGAGATCACCGGGTCGACTTTGACCTTGATGATGAGCACGATGATGAGCACGATGGCTATCGCGGTGTGAAGGATGATCATGGGGTGCTCCTGCCGGTAAGAGAGGTGGCGGAGTCATCGCGCACCGTCGCCATGACGTCTCCTGCACGCCACCGTGACCAGGATCCGCCGTGCCGCCCTCAACGCCATGCTCGCCGTTGAGGTCCATCCGAACACACCGGGTGCTTGTGCGAAAGCAGGCACCGGGTTCCACGCCGTAGCCCCCTCGGTGTGACGTGGACCAAGCGCACCTGGACGGCTCCCGTCCAACCACGACGGGGCGCAAGGTGGGTACTACCCCCAAGCAAGGGGAAGCAGCACAGCAATCCCGGTGAGCAGGGCTCCGGCCCCGAGCAACCACCAAATACTGCGGTAGGGGGCGATCAGGGTCCACTGCTCGGGGCGGCGGGCGTGGTAGTAGATGGTCACCTCGGCTCCCGGTGCCGGTGCGCACGTCGGTGGGTGGGGCCAGGGCTCCTCGTGGAGATCCCTGCGGGTGTGCCAGCGTAGGTAGTGCCCCCCGCCGTCGAGGACGTGGATCGCCTTCGTCTTGTGCCACCGAACGTAGAAGCAACGGATGAGCACTCCCGCGCCCAGCAGGGCCAGGCCGATGGTGGCGGATGTCCCGCCGAGCACCTCGACCAGTGCTGTTGCGCTGAGCCCTGTCACGGGGCCCGAGTCTAGTGCGCAACCCCGGACAACTCGTCGGGCAGATCCGCGACGACAGCCGCAAACTCAAAACCGGCTGACACACCTCCCCTCATGCCCAGAGCCCCGGCCTCCATCAAGAGGCCAGGGCCCCTCCCTTCACTCCGCCACGACACGTCCGGAAATCGCTACCTGTCTCGCAACCAAAACGTCTCGCATCCCTGATGCTTGAGAGACGCCATGGCCCAACTGGCAACCAGTAACCCAAGGCACCCACTTGCCATTATGGAAAGTGGTTGCTGTGATGGAGTCACACGCCACCTCGACCAGGAGGACTCCATGAGCCACCACGCCACCCCCGACCAGGCCCGTCAGCAGCTGGCCACCATCCAAGCCCGCACCTTGGACACCTCCCGCGACCGGGCGGTGCACGCCGGGGCGACGGCGGTGTTCGGGGTGGCCACGGCCCTCTACATGGCCGCGCAGAACATCCTGGACGACTGGGTCAGCTACACCGTGCGCACCGCCGTGTTCGCAGCCGTTTGGTTGGTGACGGTGTGGTGGATCGAGCGGGTGGCGCGCACCGTGCCGCGCCGGGCCAAGGCCTGGTCGCGGGGCGGGATCGTGGCCTCCTTCGTGCTGACGCTGACCGTGGTGCTGCCCTGGCTGAACTTCTCCGCCCAGACCTCCCCCAACACCTGGCCCATGGTCGCCGCCGGGGCCGCCGTCGCCGCCACCCCCGCCCTGGCGGCCGCGGCCGTGATCCGCTGGAGGTCGAAGTGAGCACCACCGAAGGACAGCACGCCCGGCACCGCCTGGATGAGCTCATCCACGCCCCGGTGCGCCTGAGCATCGTCGCGGCCCTGGCCCAGGTCGACGAGGCCGAGTTCGCCCGGGTGCGCGATGCCATCGAGGTCTCCGACTCGGTGCTCTCCAAACAAGCCACCCAACTGGAGGCCGCCGGCTACGTGAAGATCCGCAAAGGCTATGTCGGCAAACGCCCCCGCACCTGGCTGGCCCTCACCCCCACCGGGCGCACCGCCTACACCCGCCACCTCGAGGCCCTGCGCGCCATCGCCGAGGGCAGGTAGAAGTCCCGCCAGCCCCTCCGAGAGCAGTACGGGCCTACGCCGCTCACTGATCAGCCTCGAATGCCCCGCCATACTGCCTGACCACGCCGCGAGGGCCGAGCGCCTTCGCCCATCCCGCCCTTCGCCGGGACCAGGCGGAGACCTCCGCGGCATGACAGGCACCGCCTCGGAGGCCACGCATCCGCCCGGCGGCAGACCAAGGTGCCGGTGACGCTATGTCGTCTCGTGGAGAGCGAGCCGGGGCGGCCCGGAAGAGCAATGTGAGCATCGTGCGGTGGCCCCGCTGCTGAGCACTTCGATCAGGCCGGGTCACTAGGGTGAGTCCGTGCGCACTGTGGAGAAGATCAGTCACCTCGCCGCGCCAGCGCCGGTGGTCTGGAACCGCCTCGTCACCGCCGAGGGCATCAACGAGGAGATGCGCCCGTGGCTGACCATGTCGCTGCCGCCCGGCTTGTCGACAGGGTCCCTGGACCACGCGCCGGTGGGGCGGGCCTGGCTACGCGCGTTCGGGGCGGTGCCCTTCGAGTGGGACAACCTCATGCTGGCCGAACTCGAACACGGGCGCCGCTTTCATGAGATCTCCTCGATGATCACCGCCCGGCGGTGGGAGCACGAACGCACCCTCACCCCCATCGGGGCCCACCAAACCCGGGTCCATGACCGGGTGGTGTTCCAAGCCCGACGCGGCGGACACGGTGTGGAAGCGCTGATGCACCTGCTGGTCAACGTGGTTTTCACCCACCGTCACCACCGCCTGCAGCGTCACTTCGGCGTGGCCCAGTATTGATCACCGGCCTTTCCTGACGGGAGGACGCCGCGGAACCGGGGCCACCCCGGGGAAGGACCGAGTGGCCGCCTCCTTCCGCCTGCCATATCCGCCACACCAGATGCCGGAGGTGGCGCCCGCGATCGGCCTCGAGGAACACCGCCCACCTCAGGGACTACACCGTTACGTCCGAACGGTGATCGATTAACACCCGGCGCCACGCAGGAAGCCGCGGCTGGGCACGGTGCGGTCAGGGACGGAACCGGATTGGCGCTCCTGTGATGGCCCGTAGCAACCACGTCATGTCGCCGGCAGCGGGGAAAATATGAATGCGGTGGCCATCCGCGGGGGCACGGTGGTGGCCAGGCCCAGCAGCAGCCCCCAAATCTCCGGGGGCGGGCGGTTCACGGCCGGTGGTACGAGGAGCCGAGAAGCGGCAGGGGATGAGGATGAGCAGCACGGGCGGGGTGCACGTGGTGGTCGGTGCCAGTGGTGGAACCGGCCGGGCGCTGGTGCGCGAACTGCACCGCCGGAGACGACGGGTGCGGGCGGTGAACCGGAGCGGCCACCTCGACGCCCCGCCCGGGGTGGAGGTCGCGGCCGGGGACGCCCGGGACGCCGAGCGGATGCGCGAGGTCTGCCGGGGGGCGGACGTGGTCTACAACACCGTCAACGTCCCCTTCGCCCGGTGGCAGGAGCACTTCCCGGCCGCGGTGGACGGGGTGCTCGCCGGGGCCCGGGCCGCCGGGGCGCCGATGGTGTTCGCCGACGACACCTGGATGTACGGCCGGGTCACCGGGCCCATGACCGAGGACCTGCCCTACCGGCCTGTCAGCGACAAGGGGGTCCTGCGCGCCTGGCTGGCTGAGCGGGTGATCGCCGCCCACACCGGCGGGCAGGTGCGCACCGTCATCGGCCGCGCCCCCGAGCTCTACGGCCCGGCCGTGGAGTCCCTGCTGGGCCGCAACCTGTTCGGCCCCGCCCTCACCCACGGACCCGCATTGTGGGTCGGAGACCTGGACCAGCCGCTGGGCCCGATGTTCGTCGAGGACTTCGCCCACGGCCTGGCCGAGCTCGGCGAGCGCGAGGCCGCCCTGGGCCGCGCATGGCACCTGCCCACCCCGGAGCCCACCACCGCACGGGCTTTTCTGGCCCTGGTGTCGGCCCAGGTGCACCGCCCGGTCGGGGCCCTGCGCCTCGGGCAGCGGTCGGCACGCGTCCTCGGTGTGGTGTGGCCGGTGGCCCGGGAGGGCGCGGAGATGCTCTACCAGTTCCGACAACCGCACGTCGTCGATGCCACCGACTACACCGCCGCCTTCGGCCCCGGCCAGGTGACACCCTACGAGCAAGGCATCGCCCACACCCTGGGCTGGTATAGCACAGCCCCCCGACGCTCCCTCCTCGGCATCGGACGCTGAACCCGCCTCTCGGCGCCGCACGACGTAGGCGGTTGAGGGCCGTCCGGTACGCCCACGCGAGAATCCATGACGGCACCGGGCAACCTACCTGGGCGCCGTGCTGTCTCACAACTGGATACGTCGCGCATCCCGGGAGTTGCACGAGATGGCTCAGATATCTGCCGCAGGGGCGTCCCTCAGCGCCGACATGCCTGGCCCTGCCGTTGCCGGACCCCGGGGCGGCAACCACCTCTGCCGCACTTCGGAGCCGGCTTTGCGCGATGACGGGGACCCAACGTGTTCCCCAGCCTCGCGGTTGGCGCTGTACCGGTCGGTCCTGGATGGGCTGCAGCCGTGGTGCCACTTCCACCGCAGCGCCCGGTCCTCCAGTGGATAGGGGTACCGCGACCGGATCGCCCCGCCCAGATGGGTCCAGCAGCCGGGCGTCCTCCCCTCCCGGCACTCGCGGAGGATCGGGAACGACCAGGTGAGACCGCGGGGCCGGTAGTGGTCGAGAGAGGGATGCCCCGACTCGCGTGGGCCACGGGTGTGTCCTCGGGGGTCTGCTCGCGGTCGCGCAGGCGCACCTCGGCCGCATCGAACATGCTCGGGGCGGGGTGACGGGTGGCGCCATCGGCGCCTGCCGCGTCGGCGGCGCAGAGCTGGGTTTCCCAGCGGCGGATGCTCGTGCGCGTGGAGGCCGCAGACATCACCCGGTTGTCGCCGGTCCGCAAGAAAGAGGCTGACAGCCGTGGGCCCTGACCATCGGTCGGATCCGGGCGCTGCTCTCCCCCGCGCCTGCAGAGGCCAGAGACGGTCGGTGACCCGGCCGCTCACGCCGCTGTGCTGAGGCCCTGGGATACCTGTTGAAGATGGTGGCCGTGTCCGGTCGTGGCACGGTCATGCCGCCTCGGGTGGCCAGGGAGGCAGAGGGTGGCGGGATCCACGGCTGGTGGTTCAGCGCACCGTGGTGCGGTGACCGGCATCGAGGCGCCGGGTCCAGCCGCGGGCGTCGAGATGTTCCAGCAACGGGATCGCGACGCGCCGGGTGGTGTTCAGCGCCTGACGGGCCTGACTGGTGGTGAAGGGTTGTGGCAGGCGAGCAAGCTCGCGCATCGCCAGGGCGGGGGCTGTGGGGAGCAGAACGACGCCGTCCCGGAGACGCAGTATCCGTCCGTTGCGCTCCGCCGCGGCGAGTTCCCGGACACCCAACTGCAGGGCGGTCAGGGCATCGGCCTCCGGGGCGCGGAACGGCGCGGTGGCGAGCCGATGCTCCAACTCGGCGAGCGCGGCTTCGACGGGACCGAGGTCGCCGCGGTGGTGCGGTGAGCGGATGTGGCCGCCGTCGTGCTCCAGACCGGCGGCGTGCGCTACCGCGTCGACCAGCTTGGGCTCCGGCAGGGAGAGCAGGTCGCGGGCGGCGCCCCGGGAGAGGCCGGCCGCCAGCGGGTCACGGGCGTGCAGTTCCTCCACTGCGGTGCGCAGTTGCTGCTGCCAGGAGTCGAATACCGGCGCGTGCACCCACCAGTCGCCGAGCACACGCACCTCACCGGGTGGATCGGGGTCTCCGGTGGGCAGCAGGCCGAGGCGGTGCAGGTGCTGCTCCTGCACCGCGCCGCGCCGGGCGACCTCGGTCAGGACGTCTCCACGGGTGTCCATGCCGGCGAGCCGGTCCGCGCGGCGTCCTCTGTCGCCGCGCCGCCGCAGCACCGGTGGATCGGCGTCGAGGACCTGGGCTCCGCCGAGCACCGAGCGGTGGCCGGGGTCGCGCAGCACCAGGCGGTCGCCGAGGACCAGGGGAAGGGGCCGGTCCAGGCTCAGCCGGGCGTGGTCGTCGTCGAAGGGGCGCAGCCGGGCGGGCACGGCCGCGGTGCCGGCATGGACGACGAGGTGCACGGCCGCGGCCGTGAACGCGGTTCCGGTGGTGCGGCGGATGTCGAGGACGTCGGTGACCGGCCACGTGCCGGGCGTGACCAGCGCGTCGCCGCGGCGCACGTCGTCGGCCGAGACCCCGCGCAGGTTCAGCGCCACCCGGGTGACCGGTGCCAGCGAGGTGCACGGCCGGTTGCGGCTGTGCAGCCCTCGGACCGCCACCGGCCGGGCCCCGTCGTGGCCGAGCAGCTGCAGCCGGTCACCCTGGACGAGCGATCCCGCCGCCAGGGTTCCGGTCACCACCGTGCCGGAGCCGGTGATCGTGAAGGACCGGTCCACCCACAGGCGCAAGCGCTCGCTGCTGGGCGCCGGTGCCCGCGCCAGGACATCGTCGAGGGCGGCGCGCAACTGGGCCAGGCCTGTGCCCTCCAGCGCGGAGACGGCGACCGCGGGGGCGTCGTGCAGGCCGGTCGCGGCCAGTTGTGCGCGGGCCTCGGCGAGCACCGCGTCAGCGCGCTTGGGGGCTCGGTCGGCGCGGGTGAGGACCACGACTCCGCGCTCGATGCCCAGGGCGGCCACGGCGTCGCGGTGGTCGCTGGACTGGGCCTGCCATCCCTCGTCGACGGCGACGACGAAGCAGACGACAGGAGCCGGGCCGAGCCCTGCGAGCATGTTGCCGAGGAAGCGCTCGTGGCCGGGCACGTCGACGAAGGCGACCTCGCGTCCCGAGGGCAGCGTCGTCCAGGCGTAGCCCAGGTCGATGGTCAGTCCGCGGCGGCGCTCCTCCTCCCACCGGTCGGGTTCCATGCCGGTGAGGGCGCGCACGAGGGTGCTCTTGCCGTGGTCGACGTGCCCGGCCGTGGCGACGACGTGCACGGTCATTCGGACCCGCCGTCGTCGGCGACGGCGGCCAGTGCCGCCCGCACCGCCGCGAGCAGCCGGTCGTCGTCCGCTTCGGGCACGCAGCGCAGGTCGATCAGACAGGCGTGGTCGTGGACGCGCGGCAGCACGGCGGGGTCGCCGGCGCGCAGTGCAGGAGCCGCCGCCTCGGGCAGCCGCAGCGCCCACCCCGGCAGGGGCACGCCGGGGGCGCCGCCGCCGCCGACCCGCCCCTCGTGGGGGACCACCGGGGCGCCGACGGCCGCCGCGAGCCGTTCGACCCGGCCGCGGAGCCGGTCCGGGTCCGCGTGCAGGGCCTGGGCGACCGGCGGGGATCCACCGGCCAGCGTGGCCTCGAGCGCGGCGAGCGCCAGTTTGTCGGCACGGACCGCGCGGGCCAGCGGGTGGCGGGCCATCCGGGCGACGACGTCCGAGCGGCCGAGGACCACCCCGGCTTGCGGGCCGCCGAGCAGTTTGTCCCCGCTGATGATGACGGCGTCGGCGCCGCCGGACAGCGCGGAGGTGACGTCCGGTTCCGCCGGCAGCAGGGGGTCCGGGTGCAGCAGGCCGCTGCCGAGGTCGGCCACGAGCGGTATGCCGTGGGTGCGGGCCAGTGGGTGCAGCTGGTCCACCTCGACGGCGGAGGTGAAGCCCTGCAGGCGGAAGTTGCTGGGGTGGACCTTCAGGAGGCACCCGGTGTCGGGGCCGATGGCCTGGGCGTAGTCGTGCAGGTGGGTGCGGTTGGTGGTGCCGACTTCGTGGAGCCGGGCACCGGTGGACTGGATGAGCTCCGGCAGGCGGAAGCCGGCGCCGATCTCGACGAGCTCGCCGCGGCTGATCACGACCTCGCGGCCGGCGGCGAGCGCGGTGGTGGCCAGCACCAGGGCGGCGGCGCCGTTGTTGACCACCAGAGCGTCCTCGGCGGCCGGGCAGGCGGCGAGCAGGGCGGCGCGGGCGGCGGCGCCGCGGGTGCGGGTGCGGGTGCCGGTGGCCAGGTCGAGCTCCACGTCGACGTAGCCGCTGGCTGCCACCAGCGCCTCCACGGCGGCCTCCGACAGCGGGGCGCGGCCGAGGTTGGTGTGGACGATGACGCCGGTGGCGTTGAGCACCGGCGTCAGCGTCGTCGCGGAACGGGCCGCGACGGCGGCGAGGACCGCCGGTGCGACCTCGTGGGAGGCAATCTCCCCGCGCCGGGCGCGTTGCTGGGTCTCGTCCACCAGTGACCGGATGACGGTCTCGCTCAGCCGGTGGCGTGCGCGGCGGACGGGGGGCAGGTCCAGGAGGTGGTCGGTGCGGGGAATGAGACGACGCGGGTCGTCCGGGGCCACGATCCCTCCTCGTCGCTGTCGTCGCCGCGTGGGGCGCGGTGCAGAAGTTGGCGGTAGCGGACGGGAATCGAACCCGCCAGGCCGAGGTGCTCGGCCTCACCGGTTTTGAAGACCGGGGGGCCCACCAGGACCCGGACGCCACCTCGGTCAATCTAGCACCACGGCCCCGTTCCCGGCCTCTACCCGTGGAGGCACCGTTAGGCTGGTTCCGTGAACACGACGAGGATTTCGGCCGGGCCTTCCGGTGATGCGGACGCGGCGGTGCGGTTGACCGGCTTCGCCCACGGTGGGGGATGTGCTTGCAAGATCCCGCCCGGGGAGCTGGAGGAGGCGGTCCGTGGCCTCACCGGGCAGTCGGGCGCCGGGGTGCTGGTGGGCCTGGACGACGGCGACGACGCCGCGGCCGTGCTGGTGCGCGAGGATTTGGCGGTGCTGTCCACCGCCGATTTCTTCACCCCGGTCGTCGACGACGCCTACGACTGGGGCCGGATCGCGGCCGCGAACGCGCTGTCGGACGTGTACGCCATGGGCGGGCGCCCGGTGATGGCGATCAACCTGGTGGGCTGGCCCCGGGAGGTGCTGCCGATGGAGCTACTGACGGAGGTGCTCCGCGGCGGTCTGGCGGTCGCCTCCGAGGCGGGGTGCCCGGTGATCGGGGGTCACTCCATCGACGACCCGGAACCGAAGTACGGCATGGCCGTGACCGGCGTGGCCGACCCGGGCCGGCTGCTGCGCAACGACGCCGCCGAGCCGGGGCTGCCACTGACGCTGACCAAGCCGATCGGCGTGGGCCTGCTCAACAACCGGCACAAGGCCACCGGTGAGGTGTTCCCCGAGGCGCTCGCCACGATGACCCGGCTCAACCGGGACGCCGCCGAGGCGGCCCTGGTGGCCGGGGCGCGGGCGGCCACCGACGTCACCGGCTTCGGCCTGCTCGGGCACCTGCACAAGATGTGCCGCGCCTCCGGGGTCGGCGCGGTCCTCGACCGGGGGGCCGTGCCCCTCGTCGAGGGCGCGGCGCAGGCGCTGCGGGACGGCTACGTCTCCGGCGGCACCCGCCGCAACCTCGACTGGGTGCGCCCGCACCTGGAGGCCGGAACCGGTGTCGCCGAGGAGGACCTGCTGCTGCTGGCCGACGCGCAGACCTCGGGCGGGCTGCTAGTGGTCGGTGAGCTGCCGGGATACCCCGTGGTCGGCCACACGGTCGCCGGGTCCGGCATCACCGTGCGCTGAGCGTCCGCCCGGAACGCCGCCGGGCGGTCAGCCGGCGGTGGTGATCGCGTCGTCGGTGATCCCGGCGGCCCGCCGGGCGGCGAGCCGCGCCTTCTGCGGCTCGATCGTGTACCGGGGGTCCTGGGCCGAGTGGATCCCGGCCTCCATCACCCCGAACCGGGTCAGCGCCGAGGAGGCCAGCAACGCCAGTCCCGACACCACGGCAAGGGCCCGGTGGCGCCCGCCCAGCAGCGTGCCGAGGCCACCGGCGAGCGCCAGCCGCTCGCTCCAGGCCAGCATGGCCCCGGCCTGGCCGTGGTGCAGCGGCTCGGCCGCCACCGGGTCCATCCGGTGCTCCATCACCTTCGTGGCGATCAGTTCCCCGGCCACGCCCAGCACGGCCAGCCGCCGGGCGGGGCCGGCTTCGCCGACCGGGGTCGTGACCATCGCCAGACCGCCCGAGGCGAGGCTGGCGGAGCTCACGAAGACGAACGCCAGGTCCTCGCGGGCGGCGTTCCACGTCGGGGTGGCGGTGTCGGAGAGCAGGGCCGCGGTGTAGGCGGCCAGGGGAGCGGCGAACACGGCGGCCTCGATCCCGGCCGGGCCCTCCACCGCGCGCAGCACCGGGCGCAGCGGACCCAGCGGCAGGCGCGCGCCGGTCAGCCGGTCGACCTCGGCCGCGGCCGCGGTCCCCATGCCGGCCCCGAACGCGCTGAGGATCCATGTGCCCATGCTCATCGGGGAGGTGACCTTGAACGTGCGCAGCATGTGCAGGAAGCGCTCCGGCCTCCCGAGGTCGGCCACCAGGGCGGCCCCGCCCAGGCCCAGGGCGGTCACCGACCCCAGCCGGGCGTTGCGGCGCAACGCGTTCCGGCCGGTGAGCTGAGCGCCGAGCGCCAGCAGCGCCGAGCCGCCGGCGACCCCGCCCAGGAACAGGTACGCGGCGACCTCGTGGCCCCAGGGCGCCGGTTTGACCACCGGGCGGCCGTAGTAGGAGGTGAACTCCGGTGCCGGCACCATCGGCATCTCGCGCGAGCCGTCTCCCCCGGCGCCCTGGCCGGCACCTCGGCGACGCGGACCGTCGCGGCGCCGACGGCGCGGCTGCTCGGGGGGACGGTAGCTGTCGAACTCGGACAGGCTCACGAGCGGGCCCCCGCGAAGGCCACCGCGGCGGCCGCGAGCATGCCCGCCGCGGCCAGCCCGGCCCGCCGGTACATCTGGGGCAGGTCCGCGGTGGGCACGCGAGGATCCGGCGGGAGCCCGTAGACCTCCGGCTCGTCCAGCAGCAGGAACACCGACCCGGTGCCCCCGACCCCGTCGAGCTCGTTGGCGCCGTAGAGCCGGGCCTCGGTGCGGCCCTGGGCGTGCAGCTCGGCCACCCGGTCCCGGGCCTGGGCGACCATCTCGTCGTGGTGACCGTACTTGATCGAGGTCGTGGGGCAGGTCTGCGCGCACGCCGGTGTCTGATCATCCACCATGCGGTCGTAGCACAGGGTGCACTTCTGGGCGATCCCCACGTTCGGCACCTCGGGGCGCGCCCCGGGCTGCTCGCCCCGCTTGGTGCGGGGCGCGGCGGTGCCGTCGGTGCGCCGCTCGATCACCCCGAACGGGCACCCGGCCACGCAGGTGCCACACCCGTTGCACACGTCGTCCTGGACCACCACCGTGCCGTGCTCGGTGCGGAACAGCGCCCCGGTGGGGCACACGTCCAGGCACCCGGCGTGCGTGCAGTGCTTGCACACGTCCGAGGACATCAACCAGCGGAACTCCGGGGTGTCCGGCGGGGTGGTGTCCTCCGGCGCCGTCTGCGGCCGCGCCTCGGGCGGGCCGACGCGCGGCATGCCCAGGCTCACCAGCTTGCGCCCGGACTGCCGGGCCTGTTCGATGCGCTCCGGGCCCTGCTCGATGAATGCCACGTGCCGCCAGGTGCTGGCCCCCAGGGAGCCGGTGTTGTCGTAGGAGGACTCCAGCAGCCGGAGGTCGCCGTCCTGGGGGTTCTGGTTCCACTCCTTGCAGGCCACCTCGCAGGCCTTGCACCCTATGCAGATCGAGGTGTCGGTGAAGAAACCCTTCCGCGCGTGCCGGTGCTCCCAGTGCGCGTCGGCGGTGGGGTCGGTCGGTCCGGCCAGCTGGCCCATTTAGGTCTCCCTCGTCGGGTCGGTGCTCGGGTCAGGAGTCGGTGCGGCGCCGGCTCGAGCGATCCTGGTGTTGCCGGTCTCCACGGTCGCGCCCGCGCGCGTCTGGTACTCCGCGACCAGCTCCTGCAGCTGCGGGCCCCGCGGGCGGCGGCCCGGACGGATGTGGCAGGAACCGACCTTGGAGTCCTGGATCTGCACGTTGGGCTCCAGCGTCAGGCCCAGCAGGTCGTTGGCGGAGTCACCGCTGACCACTGCGTCATCGCCCACACCCCAGTGGTACGGGAGCCCGATCTGGTGCACGGTCCGCCCCCCGACCACCAGCGGGGTCATCCGGTCGGTGACGAGCACCCGCACCTCGATCGCCGCCCGGGGCGAGACGATCGTGGCCCAGCCGTAGGGCTCCAGCCCGCACTCGGCGGCCAGCTCCGGGGAGACCTCGCAGAACATCTCCGGCTGCAGCTCCGACAGGTACGGCAACCACCGGCTCATGCCCCCGGCGGTGTGGTGCTCGGTGAGCCGGTAGGTGGTGAACACGTAGGGGTACACCTCTGCCCCGGCTTCCCCGGCCGAGGGGGCGCTGAGGTTGTCCTGGCGGGCCATCAGCACCCGGGAGGGACTGCGCTGCTGAGGGTACATGGCGTTGGCGACCGGGGACTCCTGCGGTTCGTAGTGGGTGGGCAGCGGACCGTCCACCACTCCCTTGGGCGCGTACAGCCATCCCTTGCCGTCGGCCTGCATGATGAACGGGTCGTCCCCGGCCAGGGCGGCCGCGCCCCCCGCGTCGGGGTCAGGGCGGGTGCCCGGGGCCAGGTGCAGCGGGAAGTCCGGCACGTCGTCGCCCACCCACTGCTCCTGCTCCTCGTCCCACCACACGAGCTTCTTGCGCTCGCTCCACGGCCTGCCCTGCGGGTCGGCCGAGGCGCGGTTGTAGAGCAGCCGGCGGTTGGCCGGCCACGCCCAGCCCCACTCCAGGGCGGCGGGGCCCTGCTCGCGGGCCGGGCGGCGGTCGGCGGAGTGGTTGACGCCCTCGGCGTAGACCCCGGTGTAGATCCAGCAGCCACCGGAGGTGGAGCCGTCGGCGCGCATCTCGGTGTACGAGGACAACGGCTTCCCGGCGTCCGGGCCGCTCAGGTGGCGGCCGTTGATTTCGGCCAGCACCGCCTCCGGGTCCGGCTCCCCGTGCTCGTCGACGGGGTAGTCCCACGTCAGGTCGAGCAGCGGCCGGTCGCGCTCGTCGGTGGAGCCGGCCAGGCGCTGCCGGATCCGCTGGCCGAGCTCGTGGAAGAACTGCAGTTCGCTCTGGGCCTGCCCCGGCGGGGCCACGGCCTGGTGGCGCCACTGCAGCAGCCGCTGGGTCTGGGTGAACGTGCCCGACTTCTCCACGTGCGTGGCCGCGGGCAGGAAGAACACCTCGGTCTCGATGTCCTCGGTGCGCAGCTCCCCGGAGGCGATCTCCGGGCCGTCCTTCCACCAGGTCGCCGACTCGATCAGGTTCAGGTCCCGCACCACCAGCCACTTCAGGTGGGACATGGCCAGGCGCTGCATCCGGCCGTTCGAGGAGCCCACCGCGGGGTTCTGCCCGAGCAGGAAGTACCCCTCGACCTTGTCGTCGAGCATGCTCGTGAGCGTCTGGAAGGTGCCGTGGGCGCCGGTGAGGCGCGGCAGGTAGTCGTAGGCCCAGTCGTTGTCCGCCGTGGCGGCGTCCCCCCACCACGCCTTGAGCAGGCTGACCGTGTAGGAGTCGGCCTCGGCCCAGTAGCCCTTCTGCTGCTTCGAGGCGATCGCCCCCAGGTAGTCCTCGAGGGTGTCGTGGGTGCCGGCGACGGGCATCGGGAGGTAACCGGGCAGCAGGTTGAACAGGGTCGGGATGTCGGTGGAGCCCTGGATGCTGGCGTGCCCGCGCAGGGCCATGATCCCCCCGCCGGGCCGGCCCATGTTGCCCAGCAGCAGCTGCAGGATCGAGGCGGTGCGGATGAACTGCGCCCCCAGGCTGTGCTGGGTCCAGCCGACCGCGTAGGCGAAGCACGTGGTCCGCTCCCGCCCGGAGTTCTCGGTGATCGACCCGGCCAGGTACGCGAAGTCCTCGGGGTCGATGCCGCATACCTCCTGGACCATCTCCGGGGTGTAGCGCCGGTAGTGCCGCTTGAGGATCTGGAACACCGTCCGAGGGTCCTGCAGAGTCTCGTCGCGCTGCATGCGCGCGTGCTCCATCGGCGCCCCACCGCTGCCGAGCTGGTGGCCGGCGGCCTCCGGCACGGAGGCCGCCCCGTGCTCCGGGTCGCCCTCGGGCCCGCTCACCCGGCCGCCCTCGCCCTCGGCGTACGCCCACGTGGACATGTCGTACTGACCGCTCTCGGGGTCGTATCCGGAGAACAGGCCGTCGAGGTCCTCGGCGTCGCGGTAGTCCTCGTTCACGAGCGTGGCCGCGTTGGTGTACGCCAGGACGTACTCCCGGAACCACAGGTCGTGGGTGAGCACGTGATTGATCAGCGCCCCGAGCAGGACGATGTCCGAGCCGGCCCGGATCGGGACGTGCTTGTCAGCGACGGCCGAGGTGCGGGTGAACCGCGGGTCGACGTGGATGATCCGGGCACCGCGTGCCTTGGCCTCGGTCACCCACTGGTAGCCCACGGGGTGGCACTCGGCCATGTTGGAGCCCTGGATGACGATGCAATCGGCGTTGGCCATGTCCTGCAAGGACTGCGTCGCGCCACCGCGACCGAAGGAGGCTCCCAGACCGGGAACCGTGGCGGAGTGTCAAATACGGGCCTGGTTCTCAATCTGGATCGCGCCCGCGGCGGTGAAGAGCTTCTTGATCAGATAGTTCTCTTCGTTGTCCAGCGTCGCCCCGCCCAGGGAGGCGATGCCCATCGTCCGGCGCAGCGCACGGCCCTGCTCATCGGCGTCCTGCCAGCCGTTGCGGCGGGCGGCGAGGAAACGGTCGGTCACCATCTCGACGGCGGTGTCCAGGTCCAGGCGCTGCCACTCCGTCGCCCGGGGCGCGCGGTAGAGCACCTCGGTCTGCCGCCCCGGCGCGTTGACCAGCTGCTCACTGGCCGAGCCCTTGGGGCACAGCCGGCCGCGGGAGATGGGCGAGTCCGGATCCCCCTCGATCTGGACGACCTTCTCGTCCTTGACGAACACCCGCTGGCCGCAGCCCACCGCGCAGTACGGGCACACGCTTTGCACCACGCGGTCCGCGGTGGTCGTGCGCGGGGCCTGCTCCCGCGTGCGCTCGGACGTCACCGCCGGCCCGCGGCCGAGGAGATCACCCGAGCGGAGCTGCCGGAGGACCGGCCACTCCAAAGGACTGAATCGTGCCATGGCAGGAGCTTAGCCCCTCCACCGGCTCAGTGTCAGGTCATCCGGGGCCGGCCACCTCCAGTGAGCAGACCAGGTCGTGGACCAGTGGACCGTCCTTGAACCATCTGCGCACGTGGCGGGGCGGGACCATGGGTTCAGGGCGAGCCATCCTGCGTCACCGCCGGCCCCGGCACCGGGCCGACGTCGCGTCCCCCGCCGGGCACAACCGGCGGATCCCGGTTCGTCCGCAGCGGCAACGACCGCTGCCATCCCTTCGTGCGGACCACGACCAGCACCGGGACCCTGACGAAAGCCGCCCGCCCCATCACCTCGGCGACGGCCCCAGGAGCACGCCCGCCGGCAGCCGGCAAGTCGTGCCTGCAGGCGTGCGCTAGGTCAGCTGAACAGCGCGGCGGCTTTCAGGAGGGTCTGGAAGATGCCATAGGCGAGGGGGACGCCCACCAGGACCCAGCCCAGAGCGAGTCGTGCACGGCTCATGTCAGTTCTCCTTCGCGAGGACCGGGGTGGCGGGCACGGTGCCGGCCGGCTCGTGGAAACGGGGGTGCACGGGGGTGACCAGGAGGTTGGCGACGAAACCGACCACCAACAGACCCACCATGGTCAGCAGCGCCGGCTGGTAGGCCTGGGCCGTCAACTCCCCCGGAGTCCCCTGGGCGTCGAGGAACGCGTTGACGATGAGCGGCCCGGCCACGCCCGCCGCGGACCACGCCGTGAGCAGACGGCCGTGGATGGCTCCGACTTGGTAGGTGCCGAAGAGGTCCCGCAGGTAGGCCGGCACGGTGGCGAAACCTCCGCCGTAGAAGGAGATGATCACGAAGGCCAGGGGCACGAACAGGATCGTGGAGACGGAGCCGAACAGCGCCAGCACGGTGTAGAGCAGGGCGCCGAGACCGAGGTAGATCAGGTAGATCCGCTTGCGCCCGACGACGTCCGAGGTGGTCGACCACACGAAACGCCCGCCCATGTTGCCGATGGACAGCAGACCCACGAACCCGCCCGCGGCGGCCGCGGTGACCAGCGAAGCGCCGTCCGCCTGGCGGAAGAAGTCCTGGATCATGGGCGCGGCCTGCTCGAGGATGCCGATCCCGGCGGTCACGTTGCAGAAGAGGACCACCCACACCAACCAGAACTGCTTGGTGCGGATCGCGTTGCGGGCGGAGACGTGGGCGGTGGTGACCAGGGCCTTCTTCTTCACCGTCGAGGGGTCGAAGCCGGCCGGCGCCCAACCGGGGGCGGGCACCTTGATGGTGAACGCGCCGAACATCATGTACGCGAAGTAGACGACCGCGAAGGTCAGGAACAGCTTGCCGACGGCGTCGCCGCCGGCCACCCAGCCCTCGGTCCCGGAGTTGGGGTCGTAGAAACCCAGCAGCGCCGAGGAGAGGGGACTGGCGATGAGCGCGCCGCCGCCGAAGCCCATGATCGCCATGCCGGTGGCCAGGCCGGGCCGGTCGGGGAACCACTTGATCAGGGTGGAGACCGGGGAGATGTAGCCGATGCCGAGCCCGATGCCCCCGATGAAGCCGTAGCCGACGTAGACCAGCCACAGCTGGCGGGTGAAGATCCCCAGCGCGGCGACGAGGAACCCCCCGGTCCAGAACAAGGCGGCGGTGAACATCGCCTTGCGCGGCCCGTTGGTGTCCACCCAGGTGCCGAAGACGGCGGCGGACAGCCCGAGCATCACGATCGCGATGGAGAAGATCACTCCGATCTGCGTCAGGCTCGCGTCGAAGTGCTGGACGAGCGCGGTCTTGTAGACGCTGGTCGCGTAGGCCTGCCCGATGCACAGGTGCACCGCCAGGGCTGCCGGCGGGATCAGCCAGCGGTTGAATCCAGGAGGCGCCACCGTGTGCGCCCGGTCGAGCCATCCCATGGTTGAGCTCCCTCATCAGGGGTCGTACGGCCCCCTGCGGCGGGGATCACGACCTTGGTCACCGGACGATCATGCCTCAGACGCACACTATCGTGAACCGCCTCACATCGGGCACCTCTGCAACGCTCTGTTCCCATAGAGAGGCAGGCGGGCTGCCGACGGGTGCTGGCGACGGTCGCCCCCGGGCCCGCACATGGCGCGGGCGTTGAGCCGGGTGGTGGCCCAGGGCCGTGCCGGCCTTGGTCTCGACCGGGTCGGAGAAGGACTGCCCGGCCACAGGCGCCCTGGTCGTGGCTCCGCCACCACCCCTGCAGCGGGTGCGCCCCAGCCTCCAAGGCCACCGCTGCCTCGTCGAACTGCGGAGGCGACACACGGGCTCCGCCCACGTCGTGGGCGACGTCGAGCTCACCGTCGTCGCCCCTGCGCGCGGCGTCCGAACGAGCTTCAGCGGCTGCACCAGGTCAAGCACGAGGCCGAGCACGAGGTTGATGTGGAGCCCATGGGCGGTGGTAGGACCTCCCCGAGGACATCACCCTCACCACGGGCCCCTCCGAGTCGCCGCGAACGGTCGCCACCACAACATGGACACCATGGCCGTGGGCTCCTGCCCTGAAGGCGGTCGATGTTCGACGCCCGACCTTCCCGGCAAGCCGACGATGATCAGCGGCGCATACCCGGCCTGTCCCACCCACGCCCGGCCACCGGTTCCGTGGCGAGCTCGAGATACTCCACCGAACTGGCCGAGATCAGGACCCCGGGACGGTGACCGTCGACCTCGCACCGCACCAGCACGACCATTCCCAGCTCGGATGGCTCGTAGGGGGCGCACAGCACGGTCTCACCGGCACGCAGATTCAGCCCCGCGCGGTCAGCGCGCACCCGGCACCGGGACAGTCGTGAGACGTCCACCGAGGGCGTGACGTCGCAGGCGATGCCCACCCCGATGCCCTCGGCGACGGGCGCAGGAGCAGCGGCGGATGGCGTGGACAGGGTTTCGAGGACGTTCATGGGCGGGGCCTCCAGGTCGTCAAGCGCACCGAAATCTGCAGCACGTGCAGGCATCGGACGGGGTGGTCGACGACGCTGTCCAGCTCCAGCCTAGTGACCGGCGCCATAGGCCGGCAGCGGGTTGTCGAAACCTTCACCCCGTGTTCATGTTCCCCTGGCCCGAGACGTCACGGCCCTGGAGCGGTCCGTCCCCTTCTGGTCCCGGGCAACTTCGCGGGGAATGTTGGAAGTTCGGCGGTTGTTCGTCCGGGCATGGTCTACCGGCTGTCTCCGGTGCTCAGCCTGGGAGCTATGAAGGTTCCCTGGAGTGCGCCCCACCCAGTGGCCGAGTGCACGGTCCGGCTCGGGATCCGACGTGGCTGAGGTGCTGGTGCCGATGGCCGGGCTCGGCTCGGCGCTGGTGGCCGGTTTCTACGTCGCTTTCTCGGCGGTGGTGATGCCGGCCCTCGAGCGCCGTCCGGCCGCCGAAGCCGTCTCCACGATGGTGGCGATCAACGAGGCCGCGGTACGGCTCCCGTTCATGGCGCTGTTCTTCGGTTCCGCCGCCGCCAGTGCGGCCACAGTGGTCGCCGCACCGATCGAGGACGACCCGGCCGTGGTGCTACGGGTGGCCGGGGCGGTGGCGTCCTTGGCGGGGTGGGTGCTGACGATGGCGGTCAACGTGCCGCTCAACACCGGCTTGGCCCGCCATCCGCCCACCGCCCGGGCAGCGGCGTGGGCTGGCTACACCCGGGCCTGGACCAGGGCCAACCATCTGCGGGCGGCGTCGTCGACCATCGGCGCCGCTCTCCTGCTGACACCGGTCTGACGCCCCCGGCACCGGGCTCCGCTGCGTCACCCCCTCCGGCGGCCTTGCCCGATGGGCGCGGGTCCTCGACCGGTGCTCCCCCACCACGGCCGGAACGAGCTGTGGGACCACCTGTCCGTCGCGTGGGGCACCACCATGGGGCGGTCACCCCTGAGGGTGCTGCACCGGGCGTCCGTTGGGGGCTGGCTTTGCGCCGCCGTCGCCTCCAGGGGCGCTCGTGGGTGGCGTTGCCGGTTTCGTCGTTCGGCGATGCATCCCGTCGACGGCCGAAAGAAGTGCCAGTGATGAAGTGACCGCCACGATCAGCAGGCGGGCGGGTCCCCCCCCAACATGGTGTCCTGGGCCATCGCCGTGTAGGACAGCGGCCCGTCCCGGTCGGGGGTGCGGCCGTGGGCGCGCTGGTCGGGGGTGAGCCCCCGTTACCGGCCGGACAGCTCCTCGGCCAGCGGGCCGGGGGCCCGGAAGTCCGCGCCCCCGGTGCACCGGTCCGGGCACCGGCTGGTCGCCGCCTCCGGAAGCCCTGACGGAGATGGCGAGGAACCCGAGAACCTCGCCCTGCCGGCCGGCCCCCGCCCGTGGGACATGCCCAGGTCCTCGCCGGCAGCCCGGCGTGTGGCCACCGGGTCGGCAATGCCTTCTCGTGTGGTCTCCCGTTCCCTCTGCGCCAGGGCAGCCATGACTGTGAACACCATCGACCCCACGGGGGGGGGTGGCCTCGTCTCCCCCGCCCAGGACCAGCACCCGTACCCCGGCACCACCGATCAGCCCGAGCAGCCCCCATCACGTGCGTGGGTCAGTCCAGGAAGCTCCTCGCCGGTGGCGGAGCCCATCTCCCACGTGCAGGCAATGCAGGGACCGCCCAGCAGGTGGTGCCCCGCGCACACCACTCGATCACGGAGGGCCGGCGGCAGCCTCAGCGCGTGGCCACGCAACGCCTCGATCTCCGACGCACCGAGGTCGCCAAGGTCGCCGAGGTCACCGCCGAGCCGCAACCTCCACCACCACAGGTCCAGGACCCCGCACCGGCTTCTCGGAGGCCCGCACGGCTCGGGCGCGCCTGCGCCCGGGCGACCGTCCCGTCATCCATCCGCCCCTGCTCGCCCGATGATGGCCTCGGTGCAGACCCAGCCACCCACCAGGCACTGCGGACCGTCCGCGTCGGTCCGGACCGGACGGTGCACCGGCCCTCGGCCGAGAGGACCCACGGACCAGCTCCCACGGCGGCTCCGTGGTAGTGAAACGGGGCCGGGGTGGACGGGCCCGGATGGGCATCTCCGGTGTCGGCTTCTGTGCCGACGACAGCGCAGGCGTGCTCAGGGCGGCATGTGGGGCGAGCGGCGGCACGGCCCCCGGTCGGCTGGTCGAGCGGGGGCACCGTGCCTAGACGGTATGTAGTGACCGCCCGGGTTCGCTGGGGGTTGCGGGCCGGGGCCTCACTCACACAGATTCGTGGGTTACCGAGCAGGGGCCGCCTGCTCGGCCTATCCGACATGTGTGGGAGGCCCCG
>NZ_JAMBOG010000031.1 GCF_023715525.1 Kocuria rosea
TCCTCCAGCTGCTCCCGCGCTCCTCCACGGGCGAGCGGATGAACCCGTACACCTCCCTGTGGACCGGGGTGACCCCCGGCGACGGGCCGCAGGAGGTGCACGTGGTGCTGCTCGACAACGGCCGCTCGGCGGTGCTCTCCGACCCGGAAGGCCGCTCGGCGCTGCACTGCATCCGCTGCTCCGCGTGCCTGAACGTGTGCCCGGTCTACGAGCAGACCGGCGGCCACGCCTACGGCTCGACCTACCCGGGCCCGATCGGGGCGATCCTGTCCCCGCAGCTCACCGGCATCACCTCCGAGCAGAACGCGTCCCTGCCCTACGCGTCCTCGCTGTGCGGGGCGTGCTACGACGTGTGCCCGGTGAAAATCAACATCCCCGAGATCCTCGTCCACCTGCGCGACGAAGACGTCCGCAGCAAACCCTCACCGCGGGTCCCATCCCAGATGGACCTGATGATGAAGGGGGCCTCGGTCGTGATGTCCTCCGGTCAACGCATGGCCCTCGCCGAGAAGGGGCTGCCCCTGGGGCGGGCGGTGGCCGGCCGGGACCGCGCGATCTCCTGGCTGCCCGGGGTGGCCGGCGGCTGGACCGAGCAACGGGACCTCCCCGCCCCGCCCAGGGAGTCCTTCCGGAACTGGTGGGCCGGCCACGCCGGCGAAACCGAGCAGCGGGTGACCGCCGATGGAGGCCCTGCCATGGGTCCCGATGCGGGCGGCACCTTCGACACCACCAAGGGCGGCCCGGAAGGCGGGACCCCGGAAGACAACCCGAACGGCGGAAGTTCACGATGACCAACGCGAAGACCGAGATCCTCGCCCGCATCCGCGGGGCGCTGCACGACGCCCCGGCAGTCCCCGAGGTGCGGCGCGACTACCGCGTCTGCTCGGAGCGCCCGCGCGAGGAGGTGGTCGGGATGCTCGAGGACCGGCTCCTCGACTACAAGGCCGGCGTCCACCACGAGACCGCCGCGTCCCTCCCCGGGAGGATCGCGCAGCTGCTCGGGGCCTCCGCCCGGTACGTGGTGCCCGCCGGGCTGGACCCCTCCTGGCTGCCGGAGGACACCGCCGCCCGGCATGCGATCGTGGACCCCGACGACGCCCGCGAGCCCGCGGCCCTGGGAGTGCGCGAGCTCAACGCGGTGGACGCCGTGGTGACGTCCTCGACCGTCTCCTGCGCGGAGACCGGCACGATCTTCCTCACCGGCCGCCCCGAGGAGGGCCGGCGCGCCATCACCCTGGTGCCGGACCACCACATCTGCGTGGTGCCGCTGGCCTCGGTGGTCGAGCTGATCCCCGAGGCGCTGTCCCGGATCACCCCCACCGCGCCCGTCACGATGATCTCGGGGCCGTCCGCGACCTCGGACATCGAGCTCGAGCGGGTCGAGGGCGTGCACGGGCCGCGCAGACTGGACGTCATCCTGCTCGGATAGGAACCATTTCCCCCGCACCCGGTGTCCTCCGGTAGCTCTCAACGCATGGCGACCGGAATCTCTCCGGCCCAAGCTTCGAACTGCAAGCTCGGAGCCTGGCCTGGGGCTCGTGGGTTTAGAAAACGAAGTTGCCGATGGCGTTCTGGTCGGTGAGCACCAGGTCCCAACCGGTGTCTCCGCGCACAATTATCGCAACCTTGACTATCCCGTCCGGGTCGATCCAGCGTATGCCGCCTTGATGAACCCAGACCCGGTATCCCGACTGGCGGGCTACCCAAATACCTTCAGCGGCGGCTTTGTTCCGACTTTCCGGCCAGGAGATGTAACTAATCGATTCCACGACAGCCAGGGCGAAGCCAATCGCCAGGGCCACCAGGCCGGTCAACGCCAGCAGGCCCGGAAGGAAGGCGAGGGCAGTGGAAATAGCTACCGTGGCTGGCAGGACACCCAGCGGGTTGTTCCACCACCTCTGCTCAGGTAGGCGCGGGGTGGCGGCGACGGCAGGGAAGACTCGCACCGGGGTGCCTATGGCCGCAGGACGGCGGCCGTCAAAAAACTGCTGCAAACTCAAAAAAGTGCTCCAGAAGACAGGTGAAAGTAACCGTACGGGACGATCATTGCGTGAGAAAAAGGACACCCGGCGGGCCGGGGGACGGGGATGACGGCCAGCGGGGACGCTACTTCCGGTTTATCACTGAACCCCGGGGAACTACCTCATCAGAACACCGTTCGATTGCTCACATGCACGGCCGGGCTTACCGATGAGAGCGGACGCAACCCCGCTTAGGCATGCATCTACGAAACCACGAGGGCATCTCGAAATTTCAGCCAGTTCATAACAATTTTCCAAATTATATGAATCACCCTAAACCCAGGGAACCTTTTCTCCGAGACACTCCTGAGTCTTAGCTTCGATCAAAGGACACCATGCTGATACCCCCCGCTAAAAACCGTCGAATTCCTCTGATTGCCGGAGGGTCGATTGCCGCGCTCTTGCTCCTCGGACTTCCCGCGACTGCTCACGGCGCTCCGACGGCACCTGCACAGACCGACACGTCATCAAGGCCCCAGCTCGAACACCTGGACCGCGGGCTGGTGGCGGTGCCGACCACCGAAGGTATCTTCCTCAGTTGGCGGTTGCTCGGCCACGAGGCGACCGGTCACTCCGAGGAGGGCATGACCGGCCCCGACTTCCGCGTCTACCGCGATGACGCGCTGGTCGCGACCGTCACCGACAGCACGAACTACCTCGACAACAGTGGTGATGCGGATGCCGGGTATCGCGTGGTCGCGGTCGTCGACGGTGTCGAGGTCGACGTCAGTGCTCAGGTGCGTCCCTGGGAAAAAGCCTATGGCGAGATCCCGCTGCAGCGACCCGCCGACGGGCTCACCCCGACCGGCGAGACCTACACCTACGCGGCCAATGACATGAGCGTGGGGGACGTGGACGGTGACGGCCAGTACGAGTACGTCGTGAAGTGGGATCCGTCGAACTCCAAGGACGTGTCCCAGAAGGGCTACACGGGCAACGTCTACATCGACACCTACGAGGCCGACGGCACCCTCCTGCACCGCATTGACCTGGGCGTCAACGTCCGCGCCGGCGCGCACTACACCCAGTTTCTCGTCAACGACTTCGACGGTGACGGCCGGTCCGAGGTCATGCTCAAGACCGCCCCCGGCACCCGCACCACCACCTATGCCGATGGTGAGCCGGTGGGCGAGCAGTTCATCACCTTGCCGGCCGGGGACGTCGCGGCCGGTCACTCGCACGACGACGACTACCGGATGAGCGCCGCCGATTATGAGGAGCACCTCGTGCAAATGTTCCTCGGCTGGCACGAGCACCCCGAGGTGGTGGCCGGGCGCTGGCCCGCCACCCTCGAAGAGGCCTTCGGTATCGAGGCGCGTTACGACTATCCGCTGGGCCGAGCCGATGCCGAGGCGCTGGTCGATCACTTCATCGACGTCTACGCCCCCGCGCGTAGCGCCCGCAATGACCTGCGCACCTTCGAGGGGTTCATCCTCACCGGCCCGGAGTACCTCACCGTCTTCGACGGGGCCACGGGTCGGGAGTTGCAGACCGTCCACTACGAGCCCGGCCGCTCCGACGACGGGCTGAGGTGGGGCGATTACGCTCTGGCCCGGATCGAGCCGGGCAACCGCGTCGACCGCTTTCTCGCCGGAGTGGCCTACCTCGACGGGCGCAGGCCCACGGCGATTTTCGCGCGGGGCTATTACACCCGCTCGGCGATCGTTGCCTACGACTGGGACGGGGAGCAGTTGAGCCAGCGTTGGACCGTCGACAGCGGCTGGACACCGATGGACAACCCGTTCAATGCCGCCCCGCACGGGACGCCCGGCACCGACCCGGAATTCGGGTCCATCGCAAGTCAGGGCTTCCACTCCCTCAGCGCCGCCGACGTCGACGGCGACGGCAAGCACGAGGTCGTCTACGGCTCGGCCACGATCGACCACGACGGCTCCCTGCTCTACAGTTCCTCCGGCCTGCTGCCGGCGGGAAGCAAGGCGCCGGGAACATCTGCCGGCTTCGGCCACGGTGATGCCATGCACGTCACCGACATCGACCCTGATCGCCCTGGTCTGGAGATTTTCACCGTCCACGAGAACGGCACGTCGGCGCCGTACGGCATGGCGATGCGTCAAGCGGAGGACGGGAAGCTGCTCTTCGGCACGTACTCCGGGCGAGATACCGGCCGAGGCATGATCGGTGACGTCGTACCGGAGTCTCGAGGTGTCGAGTCCTGGGCCAACATGCCCGGTGGCTCTGGCGCCCTCGGTGTGCACAGTGCGACGGGCGAACACCTCTTGGACACGGTCCCGGGCACCAACCAGAGCATCCGGTGGGCCGCGGACATGACGACCCAGATCGTGAACGGGTCCGGGGACCAAGACGTAACGATCGATGACTGGCAGCACGGGCGTCTCCTCACGGCCGCAGGCACTCGAACCAACAATGGCACCAAGGGCAATCCCTCCCTGGTGGCCGACGTCCAGGGCGACTGGCGCGAGGAGCTGCTTGTGCGCACCGCCGACAGCTCGGCGATCCGCATCTACCTCAGCACCGAGGTGACGGACCGCAGGCTGCACACGCTCATGCACGACCCGCAGTACCGGGCCGAGGTGGCCCGCCAGCAAACGTCGTACAACCAGCCCTCCTACACGGGCTTCTACCTCGCCTCGGACATCGACTGGTCAAAGGTGCCCGTACCGGACTACTGGGCGCCTGGTGCCCTGCCGGCCCTGGACCGCGTACTGCAGGACTACATCAGCGACGGTGCGGTGGCTGGACCCATCGCGAACCAGCTCACCAACACGCTGGCCACGGCTCAGCACCACCTCGACGCCAATCGGCCGACCGAGGCCGCTGAGGCACTCGAACGGTTTCAACGGCACCTGGAGGCCCCGAAAAAGCCGGACGCCCTGACCCCCTCGGCGGCGGAGGTGTTGCGTCATCAGGCGAGCACCATCGTGGCCATGCTGTCCTGACCGCGTTCCTCCAGCCCCGCAGACGATCGTGCTGCTCGGCGGCTTCGCGCTCAGGATGCCAGATGTGGACTCCCGCCCCACGGAGCCGGCTCCGGCGGTCATCCGCTCGACAGACTTCATCCCGAAGGAGGGAACCGGGAACACACCCCACCCACCGGCTTGACCGGGTCCCTCGGTAACTTTGTCGGCCTGTGGCCCGCCCCATCGAGGGAGCGGGCCACAGGCATACGGGGCCGAAGGACGCGCTGACTGCCGTGACCTATGACGCAGGAGACGTCTGCTCCAACGCCCAAGGAATGACAACGACCGATGTGTCAGAGAGCTGGCACTGAAGTGTGAGCAGGAGACATCTGATCGTTCTTCAGTCCCGTTCCGCTGCCCAGACGGTTCAGTTGTCGGACACCCAATATGAGCTGTTGGATTTGCTGGAACGCCCGTCCCGCCGATCTTGCCCGGCTTCCTGACCGCGTCCTGGAACCCCGGGTCAGTCCAGGCGCCGATCGGTTGCCAGGGGCGCACCCTCGCCGAACGCGAGGTCGGCGAAGCGCTTGCCCATCCGTAGGTGCGTGGCGGGGTCGGGGTGGAGAGCATCGGGCAACGGAAACTCCCGCGCGTCGGAATACCCGTACAACTCACGCCCGTCGAGGTAGAACAGGTACGGATCATCCTGTGCCCGCTCCGCCACAATCCGCGCCAGCTGTTCGCGGATGACCGTCAGCGTGAGCTTGCCGGCCGCGACCTCGCTAGGATCACCGGTCGCCTGGAACTGCACATCCCCTCGGGCCAGGGCCTGCGGATCGAAGGCGCCGGGTCCTGGAGTGTGTTCATGGATCGGGCACAGGATGGGCGAGACCACCAGCAACGGAGTGCGAGGGTGACCGTCGCGGATCGTGTCGAGGAACCCGTGCACTGCCGGTGTGAAGGCTCGCAGTCTCATCAGATCGAGATTGACCAGATTAATGCCGAGCTTGACGCTGATCAGGTCGGCAGGGGTGTCGCGGATAGTGCGGGCGGTGAACGGATCGAGTAACGCGCTGCCCCCGAACCCGAGGTTGAGCAGATTAAGGCCAGCCCGCATCGCGGCGACCACCGGCCAGATGCCGGTGGGGTGCACCGCGTTGGAACCATGACTGATCGAGCTGCCGTGGTGCAACCACACCGGGCGTGGATCCCGTACCGGTCGGATGGGGGCGTCGGAGCGAACCTCGACCAGTTCCACGGTCTCGTTGTGCGGCAGCCAGAGCTCGACCGTCTTCGGCCCCTGAGGCAGACCGTCGAAGACGACGCCGCCGATCTTTCCCGATATGGTCTGCCTGGCGCCGGTGGTCATGTCGATGCTCACCACGGTCGCGGTGTCGAGGCTAGCCCGCTGGATGTGGTGGCCCTCGACCACCAGGTCGAAGACGCCGTCCGGTTGTGGTGGTGCTCCCTCGTACCGGAAACGGGTGGCGCGTCCCCGGAGTTCGATGCAGCTGCCCTCGGTCGAGAAGAGCAGTCGCGCTCCCGAGGGCTGGGACTCCACCATGGCCAGGCGTGGATCGTCGGTCTGGTTCCTGGCCCAGGCGGGGAGACGGTGCGGGAGCACCCCGATATCCGTGCGCTCCAGCTCCACAACGCCGTGCAGGAACTCATCGGTGACGGGTGTGGTCCAGCGCTGGTGGGGGATCGACATGGTCATTCCTTGGGTCGACGTGTCCGGGAACAGTGAATTATGGGGCGGGCCAGTGGCGCAGCGTGTGGTCGGTGGTCCTTTTACCTCAGGTGTGGAAGTCGGTGCTGCGGCTGAGGGACTCCCAGGTGTCGACCTCGGTGCGCAGCGCCTCCAGTGCGGTCCGGAACCCGTCGGAGGCGTCGTTGCCCAGCAGCAACAGGTACGGCGCCGCCTCGGACTCGACGGCCGTGATCAGTGCGGCGGCGGCCTTGGCCGGGTCGCCCTTCTGCGTGCCGTGGACGGTGTCGTGCTCCTTGCGGCGTGTGCCTGCGGTCTGGGCGTAGTCGGCGACCGGCGCGGCCGACTGTGTGAGGGACCGGCCGGCGAAGTCGGTGCGGAACCCGCCGGGTTCGACGACCATCGCGGTGATGCCCAGCGGAGCGAGTTCCTTGCGCATCGACAGCGTCAGTGCCTCGACCGCGGCCTTGACGGCCGAGTAGTAGCCGGAGCCCTCCGGGCCGGTCCGTGCGCCGATCGAGGAGATGTTCACGATCGTGCCGCAGCGGCGGGCCCGCATCCCCGGCAGCACCGCTTTGATCGTGCGCACCGTGCCGAACACGTGCGTGTCGAAGAGCTGGTGGACGGCTCCGTCCTCGCCCTCTTCGACAGCGGCCCGGTAGCCGTAGCCGGCGTTGTTGACCAGGACGTCGACCGCGCCGAAGCGTTCCTCCGCGGCGGCCACGGCGGCGGTGACCTGTTCGTCGTCGGTGACGTCGAGGGGGAGGGTCAGTGCGGTGTCGGGGTGGGCGTCGGCGAGGTCCTGGATCTTCGCCGCGTCGCGGGCGGTGACGACGGCGTTGTCGCCGTGGGCGAGCACGGCCTCGGCGAACGCTCGACCGAGTCCGGTGGAGCAGCCGGTGATGAGCCAGGTGGCCATGGGCGTGCCTTCCGCTGGGTGAATGGTGCGTGGCAACAGGCTAGAGGACCGGGTCACCACCTGCGCCGGGCCGCCGGCGTATCACGCGGTCGTGGGTAGGTGCACCGTGCTGACTGGCTGCGTGCAGGAGCTGACGCTTCCCGACGCGGGCCCAGTCAGGTCTTATGCGTCTCCAGTCGCTGGAGGAGCTCCCCTGTGGGTGGGGAGGAAATTGATCGGCAGGTGGCGTCGGCTGGGGAGCAGGTCTGCCGGTGCTGAGCCACGGTGGGCAGACGTGGACACCCATACTCCGATGGGCTCGTTGGTCTTCACAGCGATCTCTGTCTCCGCCCAGATGGAGCTGGAAATTGAACGGCAGCCGATCACCGACTTGGAGGGCAGGCGCTGAGCTGCCGACAAGGACCTCGGCGGGCGGCACCCACGTTCACCGATTCCCCGGTCCGCAACGCTTTGCGGCTGACTGAGGCGGGGGAGCCGGCCACCCAGGTCGCCCGGGACCGGGGGATGTCCCGGGCGACTATGTACCGCGGCATCCGCGAACTGCCCCTGGCCATCCCGCGCAACGACGACGGGTCCCTGCCGATCGTGTGGTTGGTCGCCGAATGGCCAGCCGGTGCCCCCGAGCCCACCGACTACTGGCTCTCGACGCTGTCCGAGGACAGCCCGCTGGTCGAACTGGTGCGCCTGGCGAAGATCCTCTGGCGGATCGAGCACGACTACCGCGAACTCAAGCACAGACTTGGACTCGACCACTTCGAGGGCCGCTCCTGGCCCGGGTGGCACCACCACGCGACCCTGGTCATCGCCGCCCACCTGTTCGCCACCACCCTGCGCCTGGAGACGGATCCAAAAGCGCCACCGGCGGTCTGAGCCTCTACCAACTGCTGGCCGAACTTCAGATCGCCGTCATCGCCCTGATCGGCTACTGTCCCTACTGCCACCAGAACTGGGACTGTCCGATAAACGGTGTGTGGGGTCCGGCGGTTTTCATCAGTGAGCGGTTCTCTCGAACCGTCCGGCGAAGGTGATAGCGAACGCGTTCAGCGCCGGCTTCCACCTCATCACCCACCGTGCTCTGCCGCCGCCGGTGGGGTCAAGGGACCGAGTGACCAGGTATAGGCATTTCAGCGCGGCCTGCTCGTGCGGGAAGTGTCCCCGTGCCCGCACGGCTCGTCTGTAGCGGGCGTTGATCGACTCGATCGCGTTCGTCGTGCAGATCACCGAAGCGGATCTCCACGTCGTACTCCAGAAACGGCACGAACTGAAGCCCAGGAGGACTCCCACAGCTGCACGATCGCCGGATACCGCTGGCCCCACTCAGCCTTGAACTGAAGCGAACCGGTCCTTCGCCGCGGCCTCGCTCGGGGCGGTGTAGACGGGCTTGAGCGCCTTGACGATCCCGTCGCGGTGCTGGCGGCCGGCGTAGCGGAAGCTGTTGCGGATCAGGTGCACGATGCACTGCTGCACGAGACGTGCGATCCCAGGTGGTCGTGATCGCCTCCGGGAGGCCCTTGAGCCCGTCGCAGACTTCCGATGAGCACATCCTCGACGCCCCGGTTCTTCAGCTCGGAGAAGACCTGCAGCCAGAACCGGGCACCCTCGGCGCCGTCACCGGCCCAGATCCCGAGGATCTCGCGTTCCCCGTGCACGGTCACGCCCATGACGACGTAGAACGGCGTATTGCGCACCTGCCCGTCGCGGACCTTCACCACGATCGCGTCGACGAAGAGCACCGGATAGAGCGGGTCCAGCGGACGGGAGGACCACTCGGCCAGCTCACCGGCGACCTTCTCGGTAATCCGGCTGATGGTGTCCTTGGAGACCTTCGCCCCGTAGACCTCCTCAAAGTGCACGGCGATCTCCCCGGTGGTCAACCCGCGGGCCGACAGGGAGAGCACGATCTGGTCGATCCCGTCCAGGCGCCGCTTCCGTTTGGGCACGATCACCGGCTCGAAGGACCCGTCCCGGTCCGAAGGGCACCTCGATCTCGACCGGGCCGATCTCGGTCAGCACGGTCTTTGACCTCGTGCCGTTGCGCATGTTGGCCGCGATCGGGGTCTGCCCGTGGTCGTGCCCGAGGTGCTCGGTCAGCTCGGCTTCCAGGGCGGTCTCGAGAACGTTCTTCGTGAGCTGGTTCAGCAGGCCGCCGGGCCCGACCAGGCTCACGCCCTGCTCCTTGGCTTGGGCGAGCAGCCGCTCGGCGAGTTCCTTCTGATCGATGATCTCTCCGGTCACGGGATCGATCATCGTGCCTGTCATCTCGGTCGTGGACTCTGACACGGCCGTCTCCTTTCGGATCAGGCCGGACCCTCACACACCGTTGTTCTTACAGTCCCGCCACCGGCACCGCCGAGATGACTACCGTGATCAACGGCGTCCAGCCCCTGCACTACGGGCTGGCCTCCGGGGTGACCATCCCGCTCTACGCCGGGGCCGCCGGCAAGGCCATCCTCGCCCACTGCCCGCCCGGCACCCTCGAGCACCTCGAGCTGGCACCGCTGACCGAGCGCACCCGCACCGACCGCCAGACCCTGGCCGAGGATCTACAGGCCATCCGCGACCGCGGCTGGGCCACCGCCGACGGTGAACGCATCCCCGACGCCTACGGCCTCAGCGCCCCCTACTTCATCGACGGCACCGTTGCCGGCTCGATCACCGCCACTGTCGCCCGCTTCCGCGTCCCCCACCTCGACCTCGACACCCTCGCCGGTGCTGTCCAGGACGCCGCCCACCGCATCACCCGGCTGCTCTCCCTCACCCCCGTCCCCTGAATCTTCGGGGGCGCGCCGCCGGGGTGCCGTCCAGGACGAGACGTCCGAAGCCGGGGCCCAGAGCGCGATCGAGGGCTCGCCGGATCTCGACGGGAGCACCTGCCTCGGCAGGGCGCCTCCGACGTGGTCGGAAGACGCCCTGCGGGATGGCAGTGGTGATCAGTGCGTAGGCCACGCTCCGGCGGAACGTCAGACCACGGCGGCGTGCTGCTGGGCGCCTGCGACCGCGGAGCTGCCCAGGTCGCTGCCCGGCAGGGGCTGCCGGGAGTTCAGCGCCTGGACCCAGTCGTCCGTCGAGGCGACGGCGGCCCAGTTGGAGTGCAGCAGGGTCATGAGCGTGGTGTGCACGGTCTCGGCGTCGACGGAGCCGGCCTCATTGGCGAGGTTGACCGCGCCCGTGGCGTCGGCGAGCACCTCGGTGGTGAAGCCCAAGGCCTCTCCCTCGACGGCCGAGCCCAGGACGCAGTTGTTCGTCATGTATCCGACCAGCGTGACGGTGTCGACTCCCTGCTCGCGCAACCAGGTGGCGACGTCGGTGTCGGCATAGACGGAGCCGTACTGCTTCACCACGGTCTTCCAGGTCTCGCTGCGGCGCTGAGCCACCTCGGGGTGCAGTGCGAAGCCGGGCTGGGTCGGGTCGAACACCGGCGCACCGTCACCCATCATGTGCTGGACCACGACCACGGGGATCCCGGCGGCGTGGGCCGCCTCGATCGCCTGGACGATGCGGGGGAGGGACTCGCTAGGGGACGGGTGCTGGATTTCCAGCGGGCCACCGCCGAAGTAGTCCTGCTGGACGTCGATGAGGACAAGCGCGCGCTGCGGGCTGGACATGGGGAAGACTCCTCGGGGTTGTGGCGGTCGCCGGATGCGGCCGCTGCTGAGCACCCCTCCATCCTGTGGACACCCGCATGGAACCGACAGTGGCGCAAACGCCGACGTACGATGGGATCACGCCAACTATGAGAGGCAGCGGATGCGAATCGGGATCTACGCTTTCGACGGGATCACCATGTTCCACCTGTCAGTGCCGCAGATGGTCTTCGACGAGGTCGCCCGGCAGGGCCTGGGCGAGTGGGAAACCTTCCTGTTCGGTGACCGTCCCGGCAGGATCCGCACCGCGGAGGGGTACGGCATCGAGGGCATCCAAGGCCTCACCGCCGCCCAAGGCGCGGACGTCCTCGTGATGCCCTCGTGGTTCCTCGACGGGCGCCCGGCCAGTGCGGCGGTGCGCGCGACGCTGAGATCAGCCCATGCCGCCGAGGCGACGATCGTGGGCCTGTGCCTCGGGGCGATCCCAGTGGCCGACGCCGGGTTGCTCGCCGGGCGCCCGGCGGTTACGCACTGGCAGGCCTTCGACCTGCTGGCGCAGCGGCACCCGGAGCTCGCCCTGGACGAATCGGTGCTCTACCTCGACCACGGCGACGTCCTCACCTCCGCGGGCACCGCATCAGGGCTGGACGCCTGCCTGCACCTGGTCCGCTCACGCCTCGGAGCCGAGGCGGCGAACAAGGTCGCGCGCAGCCTGGTCATCGCCCCGCACCGTGAGGGCGGACAGGCTCAGTACATCGAGCGCCCCCTGCCTCCCCGGCCCGACGACGACGCGATCTCCCGGACCATGGACTGGGCCGGGCGGCATCTGGCCGAGCCCCTGTCGATCGAGGACATGGCCGCCGCAGCGCACATGAGCACCCGGACCTTCGTGCGCGCGTTCCGGGCGGCGACCGGCACCACCCCAGCCACCTGGGTGCGGATGCGGCGCCTGGACGAGGCCCGCCGGCTGCTGGAGACCACCGACCGGCCGATCGACACCATCGCTGCTGCCTGCGGCATCGGCAGTCCCGTGACGCTGCGCCAGAACTTCTCGGCCGCCTTCAAAACCTCACCCTCGCAGTACCGTGCGCGCTTCCGAGCCGAGGCCACCCAAAGCGACAAGTGATCCGGTCTGCGCCAGGGGGCGGGTGGTCGCTGCCCAGGGCGAAGTCCTCCCGCAGGAGGCACCCTGGGTGCCGAGCGGCGGCGGACCTTCACTGACCCCCCGCTCCGCAACGCCCTCCGACTGATCGACGGCGGGGAGCCGACCACCCAGCTCACCCGTGACCTGGGCATGTCACGAGCGACGCCCTACCGGCGCATCCGGGAACCTCCTGTCGGTGGCAGGCTCCGAAGCCATCCCATAGTGCAGGCGGCAGAGCATTGCGCTGCCATCACCTACTGGAATTTGTGAGCGTCGACGTGCGGAATCTACTCAGCGCGGGGCTGGTACGCGCCTCTGAATGTATGCACGCCGCATGCAGTCCAGATTCTCGTTGTTCTGAGGTGCCTCGCGATGTGCCAGTGAGGCTGCGGAATCCGGCCGCCTTGGGAATGGAAAGGGCGGCGGGTTCAGGAGCGGACGAGGCGGGCGATGGCGTCGGCGGCTTCTTTGAACTTGGCGTCGGCGGCCTCGCCGCCGAGCTGGGCGGCGTCGGCGACGCAGTGCCTCATGTGGTCGTCGAGCAGTCCGAGTCCGACGTTGCGCAGCGCGGAGGTCAGTGCGGAGATCTGGGTGAGGATGTCGATGCAGTACTGCTCCTCGTCGACCATCCGGGCGATGCCGCGGGCCTGGCCCTCGATGCGCTTGAGGCGGGCGAGGTAGCGGTCCTTGTCGCTGATGTAGCCGTGGGTGGTGTGGCCCTCGGCGGCGGGGGTGTCGGTGGTGGTGTCGGGGGCCGGGGTGGTGTCCATGGTGGTGTTGTCGTCTTTCAGTCGGTTCCGAGTGAGCAGGTGGCCCCGGACCAGCTGTGGGGCCGGTCCGGGGCCATCGGGGCGCGGTGCTCAGTACGTCAGGCTGCCGCGTACTTGGCGGGGTCGGCGTCGAAGGCCGGGGCGCAGCCGGGGCAGCAGAACCAGTATCGCTGGCCGGCGTAGTCGCGGTAGAGCCCGGCGGCCTCGGCGGCGGCCTTGTCGACGAGGGTGCCGGCCATGACCGGGCACTCGGCCGTGTCGTTGGCACCCTCGGCGGGCTTGGCGGTCAGGGTCAGCTCCTGCGGGCCGGTGGTGTTGTCGGTGGAGCCGCAGCACCCGCAGCCTCCGGTGGTGTTTCCCATGGGTGTTCCTTTCGGTGGGTGGGTTCAGGCGTCGACCGGCTGCCGCACCCGGGGGCGGGTGGCGGTCGGTGACGGGGTGGTCGTGTGGCTGGTGAAGGTGCGCAGGCGCAGGCTGTTGGTGACCACGAAGACACTGGAGAAGGCCATGGCGGCGCCAGCGAGCATCGGGTTGAGCAGCCCGGCGGCGGCCAGCGGGATCGCGGCGACGTTGTAGGCGAAGGCCCAGAAGAGGTTGGTCTTGATCGTGGCCAGGGTCTTGCGAGCCAGGCGGATCGCGTCGGCGGCCGCGCGCAGGTCCCCGCGCACCAGGGTGAGGTCGGCGGCCTGGATGGCGGCGTCGGTGCCGGTGCCCATGGCCAGGCCCAGGTCGGCCTGGGCCAGGGCGGCGGCGTCGTTGACGCCGTCACCGACCATGGCCACGACCTTGCCCGTCTCCTGCAGCTCGGTGACCACCCGGACCTTGTCCGCCGGCAGCACCTCGGCGATGACCTCCTCGATGCCGACCTGGGCGGCGACCTGTTCGGCCGCGGCCCGGTGGTCACCGGTCAGCAGCACCGGGGTCAGGCCCAGGGCGCGGAAGGAGGCGATGGCCTCGGCACTGGTGTCCTTGATCGCGTCGGCCACCACCAGCACCCCGCGCACCTTCCCGTCCCAGGCGGCGACCACGGCGGTCTGCCCGGTGGCCTCCGCAGCCGTCTTGGCCTCAGCCAGGCCAGCAGGCATGGCCAGCGACCACTCGGCGAGCAGGGACTCACGGCCCACGACGACCAGGTGCCCGTCGACCACGCCCTGGACGCCGCGGCCTTCGAGGTTGGCAAAGTCCTCCGGGGTGGGCAGGACCCCGACCCGCTCGGCGGCGCCGCGGGCGATGGCGCCGGCGATGGGGTGCTCGGAGGCGTGCTCCAGGGCCCCGGCGAGGCGCAGCAACTCGGTCTCACTGGTGCCGTCGGCGGTGTGGACGCCCTGGAGGGTCATGGTGCCGGTGGTGACGGTGCCGGTCTTGTCCAGCACGATCGTGTCGATGCGGCGGGTGGACTCCAGCACCTCCGGGCCCTTGATCAGGATGCCCAGCTGCGCCCCGCGGCCGGTGCCCACCAGCAGGGCGGTCGGGGTGGCCAGGCCCAGGGCGCACGGGCAGGCGATGATCAGCACGGCGACGGCGGCGGTGAACGCCGCCGTGGCCGGGAACCCGGCGCCGAGCCAGGCGGCGAGAGTGGCCACGGCGAGGGCGATGACGATGGGCACGAACACCCCGGAGATCCGGTCGGCCAACCGCTGGACCTCGGCCTTGCCGGACTGGGCGTTCTCCACCAGGCGGGCCATCTGCGCCAGCTGGGTGTCCGACCCCACCCGGGTGGCGCGGACGACGAGCCGGCCCCCGGCGTTGACGGTCGCCCCCGTGACGGGGTCGCCCTCGGCGACCTCCACGGGCACGGACTCGCCGGTGAGCATCGAGGCGTCCACCGCACTGGAGCCGCTGAGAACCACACCGTCGGTGGCGATCTTCTCCCCGGGCCGGACCACGAACTCATCCCCCACGGCCAGCTGCTCGACGGGGATTCTGGTCTCGGCCCCGCCGCGCAGCACGGCCACGTCCTTGGCGCCGAGTTCGAGCAGGGCCCGCAGAGCGGCCCCGGCCTGGCGCTTGGAGCGCTTCTCGAAGTACCGCCCGGCGAGGATGAACAGGATCACCCCGGCGGCGACCTCCAGGTAGATGTTGGCTGCCCCGTCGGTGGGGGCCACCGACAGCTCGAAGGGGTGCCTCATGCCCGGGGTGCCGGCGGTGCCGAGGAACAGGGCGTAGAGCGACCACAGGAACGCGGCGGTGGTGCCCATCGAGATCAGGGTGTCCATGGTCGCCGCACCGTGGCGCAGGTTGGTGGCGGCGGCCTTGTGGAAGGGCCACCCGGCCCAGGCGACCACCGGGGCGGCCAGGGTCAGGGACAGCCACTGCCAGTGGGGGAACTGCAGGGCGGGGATCATCGCCATGGCGATCACCGGGACCCCCAGTGCTGCGGCACCGATCAACCGTTGGCGCAGGGCCAGCAGCTCCACGTCGCGACGGTCCGTCCCACCATCGGCCGCATCGTCCTCGGTCTCCTGGGGGATCGCGGGGAGCTGGGCCGTGTATCCGGCGTTGGCCACCGCGGTGATCAGCTGCTGGGGGTCGTAGCCGGCCGGGGCGCTGATGCGGGCCTTCTCGGTGGCGTAGTTGACCGTGGCAGTGACGCCGTCGAGCTTGTTGAGCTTGCGCTCGATCCGGTGGGCGCACGAGGCGCAGGTCATCCCGCCGATCTCGAGCTCGAGGTCGGTGCCCACCGCCGGGGGAGGGGCTGAGGATGCAGTCATGGGATGCTTCTTTCTCCCGGGACGGTCCCGGCCTGTTCGGCCGGGACCACTGCCGATGGTTGAGAAGGGGTCAGTGCCCGCCGTGCTCGGCGGTGGTGGTGCTGCTTGCGGTGGCAGTGCCACCGGTGGTGTCGGTGGTGTCGAGGGCGAACTGGGCGGTGTGGACGGTCCCGTCGACCTGGAAGTCGAAGTAGAGGTAGTACCGGCCCGGGCTCGGGGCCGTGGTGGCGAACTCCACCTCGGGCCCGGAGGTCTGCCCGGGGATCGGCTCGACGCCTTCGGGGTGGACGTGCAGGTAGGCCAGGTCGCCGGCGCGCAGGGCCACCAGATGCCCGTAGGCACCCAGGTAGGGCTGAAGCGTGGTGATCGGGGCCCCGTCCCGGGTGACGCTGATGGCCAGGTCGGAGTCGGACCCGGCCGACAAGCCGCCCTCCAGGGACACCTGGTATCCGTCAACCTGGTCGGCGACGGTCACCTCCGGGGTCGCCGGGTCGAAGGCCCCGGCAACGTGCACGGTACGGGTCAGCGTCAGGCTCTCCCCGTCCCCGGCCGGGGAGAAGTCGGCGTAGATGCGGTAGGTGCCGGCCGCCTCCCACCGCCAGGGCATCGACCAGCGCCCGTCCTCGTCCATCACGGGGTGGACGTGGCGGTAGTGGGCGCCGTCGGAGCGCACCACGATCAGGTGCAGGTCCTTCTCGTGCTCGGTGTCGTAGTCGGTGACCGGAGCCCCGTCGGGGCCGGTGATCGTGAACGCCAGCTCCCCGGCTTCCTCGGTGGTGCGCGGGGCGGAGACCTCCCGGAGGAGGTAGCCGCTCTGCTCCACGGTCACCCCCTGGGGCGGGTGGTCGGCGTAGCCGGTGGAGGTGGTCCCGACCGGGGCCTGGTCCTGGCTGTGCTCGTCGGTTCCGTGCTGCTCCACTGCACTTCCTTCCGTCTGCTGCGTCCAGGCCTCCACCGTCTCGGCGGGCACCACGGCACCGGCCGCGGCGAAGGCCCCGGCGAACACCACCACCACACCGGCCGCGTAGGCCCCCAGCCGTCCGGCGGCGTTCACACCGACCGCACGACCTGGTAGCCGGCCTCCTGCACCGCGGCCACCACTGCCGCCTCATCCACCAGCTCGGTGCTGGTGACGGTGAGCCGGCCACTCTGGTGGCTGACCTCCACGAACTCGACGCCGGGGATCTCCTGGACCTCCTGGCGCACCGACATCTCGCAGTGCCCGCAGGTCATCCCGGTCACCTGGAACTGAGTGGTCGTCATGGTCGTCATCCTCCCGATCGATTACCCCTAGGGGGTATATGTACATCTTCATGTGTACCCCCCCGGGGTACCAGTGTCAAGTGATGCCAGAAGCTCTGGAGGGTTTGACATGCGTACCCCCTGGGGGTAAGGATGAACCTGTGAACATACCCCATAGGGGTATCAACTTATTGCGCGGTGACTGCCGTGCCCCCTGTCCTGAGGAGCTCTCCGATGCCTGCTGCCGCCTCCGCCACCGCGCGGTCTGACACCTCCGGGGGCTCCCGGGGCGGGCTGGTCCCGCTGCTGGTGATCGCCACCGCCCAGCTGATGCTGGTGCTGGACGACTCGGTCGTGAACATCGCCCTGCCGTCCATCCAGCGCGAGCTCGGGGTTCCGGCGGTGCACCTGCCGTGGGTCGTCAACGCCTACATCCTCGCGTTCGGGGCGCTGCTGCTGCTGGGTGGCCGGATCGGGGACCTGTTCGGGCGCCGCCGTACCCTGCAGATCGGCATCGCCGTGTTCATCGTCGCCTCACTGGTCGGCGGCCTCGGGCAGGGCGCAGCGATGCTCATCGCAGCACGGGCCGTGCAGGGGGTCGGGGCGGCGATGACCGCGCCCAATGCCCTGGCCCTGATCGCGACGACCTTCTCGACGCGCAGGATGCGCGACAACGCGCTGTCGCTCTACGGGGCGATGTCAGGGCTGGGCATCGTGGTCGGCCTGCTGCTGGGTGGGGTGCTCACCGGCACCCTGGGCTGGCGGTGGGTGTTCTTCATCAACGTCCCGATCGGGCTGCTCGTGCTCCTGGGCTCGCGCACCCTGGTCGGCGCCGAGCCGCACACCGGCCGACTCGGCACCTTCGGGACAGCGCTGGGCACCGTAGGCATGGTCGCCCTGGTGTACGCGATCACCCGGTTCGGTGAGGACGGGTTCACCGACCCCCTCGCCTGGAGCCTCGTGGCCGCCGGGGTGGTGGCCCTGGCCGCGTTCACGCTCACCCAGTCGCGCAGCCGCAACCCCCTGGTGCCGTTGGACCTGTTCGGTGACCGCCACCGCTCCGGGGCCTACCTCACCATGCTCCTGGTCGCTGTCGGGCCGATGGGGACCTTCTACGTCATCACCCTCTACCTGCAGCAGGTGCTCCAGTACAGCCCGCTGCGCACCGGCATCTCCTGGTTGCCCTTCGCCGCCGGCATCGTCGTCGGCGCCGGCCTCGCACCGAAGCTGCTGCTGCGCCTCGGCCCGCGCTACATCGCAGCACTGGGTGCGCTGCTGGGCGCCGCGGCGGCGTTCTGGCTGTCTACGATCACCGTTCAGGCGACCTACTGGGTGGATCTCGCCCCGGCGATGTTCCTCCTCGCGGTCGGCTTCGGGGCTGCTGCGGTCACCCTCACTCAGGCCGCCGTCTACCGTGTCGACCCGGACAAGGCCGGGATCGCCTCCGCGCTGCTCAACTCCGCCCAGCAGATCGGCGTGGCCCTGGGTCTGGCCGTGCTGGCCGGGATCGCCGCCACCGTCGCCGGCGCCCCCGAAAACCAGGTGGTGCCGATGGGGGAGGCCCTGGTCGCCGGATACGGCGCCGCGATGACCGCCGCCACCGGGCTCCTCCTCGTGGCCGCAGCACTGGCCCTGGTCACCCTCACCGCCCCACCGGTGGCCGAGGAGCACACCCCCGAGCCTGCCAGCGCCCTGCCCGGGACGACACGCTGAAACAGGCCCCCGTGTGGCCTGAGCCTGAGTTGCCGCCCTGGGTGGCAACTCCGGCCCAGGCCACCGCTTCGCATATGGCCGGCTGCCGGACATTGTTGATGGGAACGATGATGCAGTGGAGGCGCTGTTTCACCGAGCGCGGGTACTCCTCGGCGCAGCCTGACGTCTCCCACCTTTGGCGGGTCCAAGAGCTTCGCTCCGAGGAGACCAACCGCCTGAAGGGAAGCGACTACGAGAAGCCGTTGTCCAAGAATCCGGGGACAAGCGCGGTCGGGACGTGATCCGTCAGCTCCTCGAGGGCGGCATCACCTTCCTCGAGGAGCTGATCACATGGCCGACAAGCGACGCCGGCAATGTTGATGCGGTCACCGAGACGCCACGCCAGTGAGGGCGTCCCACTAGAGGTGCCTGCGCGGACATCTCGGCCATGTGCTGGACAGCTGGCCGTTGCCGGCCGGTAGATTTCGTACCAGAGCGACGGCTGACGGCACGCTGGGTCGGGGCCAACCCCAAAGCGGAGGAGAGCTTGTGGGAACGGTGGTCATGTACGGCTCGGTGTCGGTGGACGGCTTCATCGCCGACGAGAACGACCAGCCTGGGCCGCTGTTCGACTGGTTGCTCGGCGGTGACGTGCCGTTGGACGAGAGCGGCGCGTTGAAAGTGTCGCAAGAGTCCTACGACTACATCAGGCCGTACTGGGATCAGATCGGGGCAACGGTTGTCGGCCGCCACGTCTTCGACCTGACGGACGGCTGGGGCGGAAAGCCTCCGGGCGGAGTCGACCACGTGGTTGTTGTGACCCACCGGCCGGCGCCCGAGGGGTGGGACCCCGAGGCGCCGTTCCACTTCGTCGATGGCTCTGAGGCAGCCGTGGCCAAGGCGCAGGAGCTTGCAGGTCACCGCATCGTCGAGATAGCCGCCGGCGACGTCGGTGGCCAGGTGTTTGCCGCGGGCCTGGTCGACGAGGTGCGCATGGACGTCGTACCCGTCGTGTTCGGGTCCGGCAAGCGCTATTTCGGGTCGGTCCACGCACCGCACCTGTTGGAGGATCCCGACGTGGTGACTCTGGGCCACCGGGTGCTTCACCTGCGCTATCGGGTGCGCCGTTGACCGACCTGAGCGGGTACGCGAAGAAGTCCACTGCGAACGGTGACCGACGATCGGGCCTGGCGTAGGTCCGCAGGCGCAGGAACTGCGGCCCGAGCGGCCCGTCCGCCAGGACTTCTCGGTCGTCGATCTGCGGGCCGGAGTAGGAGGGGCCTCGTTGTAGGAGGCGACCATCCGGGTGCTCAGCTGCGGATCGGCGTCGTCTGCCGGCAGAGCTCCGAGTATCGCTCCACGGTTTCGGGAAGCGGGAGCACGGTCGGGGTGGGCGGCAGGGCCACGTGCAGCTCTCCTCTGGGGTGGCGGGTGCTCGCCACACCCGGGGTGCGTCGTCTTCGGCGTGTCGGGCGGCCCGTTCCGGATCCCCTGCGGGGCAAGTGGGCCAGTGGCCGGCGGCGACCACAGACATCGACCGAAGAGGAGAAGGCCCGGACCGCAGACGATGCCACGGCAGCCCCGCGGCCGTCAGGGGAGGGGCATCACCGTCAGCTTGGCGTGTCGTCTTATCGCGCTACCACGACGCCGGCGACATGGTCGTCCGCCTTCGAAGGTGGGTCGGTCGACGCTGAACATGGTGGTCTTCGCCGAGCAGCCGCGGGGCAGGGCGCGGGGTCGCGGGTGCTGACCCTCGGTGGGGGAGACGTGGACACCGCCACCCCGATGGGGCCGATGGTCTTCACGGTCATGGCTGCCCTGGCGCAGATGGAGCTGGAGATCAAGCGGGAGCGGATCACGGACGCGGTGGCCGAACGGCGGCCGCCGGCAAGGACCTCGGCGGCCGCCGTCAGACCTTCACCGACTCCCGGATCCGCAATGCCCTCCGGCTGATCGAGGGTGGGGAGCCGGCGACCCAGTCGCCCGCGACCTGGGCATGTCGCGGGCGACCCTGTACCGGCGCATCCGGGGACTCCGGCGCCAATGGCCTGAGCGTGCCGATCAGCGATGCATCCCGTGTGGGTTTCACACCAAGGGCCGTGCGGTGACGGGGCCTTTGGTGAGTGCTGTGCGGGAGCTCTTGTTCGGTCCCGTGCGCGGCCAGGCGATCGGAACTCGGTTCGATACGCATCTCCGGAGGTTCCCGACGGCAGCTGGGGGATGAGTCAGGCCACCGATCCAGGGGTCTCGGGAGCCGGCGTTCCAGGGGTATGGGGGCCCGTCGCCCCAGGTCGGCGGACGAGCAGGGTGGCGAGGGCCGAGACGGAGGCGATGACGGCCGCGGCGGTGAAGGCGGCCTGGGCGGGGACGGCCTGGGCGGCATCCAGGGAACCGGTGCCGTGTGCGGTGGATCCCAGGGTGTAGGCGGAGACGAGGACCGCGGTGCCGGCCGCGCCACCGAGCTGCTGGATGGTGCCGAGCGCCGCGCTACCGTGGGGGTAGAGGTGGGCGGGCAGCGCCGACAGCGCGGCCGTGGTCAGCGGGCTCCACATCAGCGCCTGCCCGATGATCATGGTGATGTAGGCGATGAGCAGGGTGGGCACGGCCGTGCCGGAGTCGAGGCGGCTGAGGAACCACAGGGATCCGGCGACGACGAGTGCCCCGGGGATCGCCAGGGGCCGGGGGCCGAGCCGGTCGTAGAGACGCCCGCCGATGGCCGAGACCACCGCGATCGTGACACCGCCGGGCACGAGGAACAGCCCGATCTGCAAGGTGCCCAACCCGCTGACACTGCTCAGCAGCAGCGGGAAGACGACTCCCGTGCCGAAGGCCGTCATGGTCAAAGCCAGCATCACCACCAGCGGCACCGTGAACGCCCTGACGGCGAAGATCCGCACGTCCAGGAGTGCGCCGTCGGTGCGCTGAAGCGCCCGCTGCCGCAGGACGAAGGCGGCCATGCCGAGCACGCCCACGAGGATCGGCAGGTGCGGGGGGATGGGCGTGTGGCCCGAGGTGGCCTCCCCGATGGTGGCCAGCCCATAGACCAGGGCACCGAACCCCACCGCCGAGAGGACGAGGGAGAGCACATCGAGGGTGACCGGTTCCGGGGTGGTGATGTTGCGCAGCTTCACCGCACCCAGCACCAGCCCAGCCAGGGCGATCGGCACCATCAGGAGGAACAACCACCGCCAGCTCAGCTGCGACAGCACCAGGCCCGAGACCGCCGGGCCCAGCGCCGGTGCGGCGGAGGAGACGATCACGACCAGCGCCATCATCCGGCCCTGGCGGCTGGAGGGGACCAGGCGCATGGTCGTGGCCATCAGCAGCGGCAGGAAGACCGCGGTGCCGACAGCCTGGATGATCCGGCCGGTGAACAGGAGCCCGAAGCCAGGGGCGAGAGCGGCGAGCGCCGTCCCCAGTGCGAAGAGTGACATCGCGGTCAGGAAGATCGTGCGCAGGGGGAACTTGCGCATCACGAAGCCGGTGGCCGGGATCAGGACGGCGAGGGTGAGCAGGTAGCCGGTGGTCAGCCACTGCCCGGTCGTCGCGGTGATCGCCAGCTCCTCGATGAGGGTGGGTAGCGCAACACCCAGCAGCATCTCGTTCAGCAGCACGATGAACGTCGAGGCCATTAGCAGCCCCAGGGCCAGGCCGTCACCGGGGGCCAGCTTCTCGGCCGAACCCGTGACCGGCGCAGCGGCCGGCACGTGGGGGCCGGTATCGGGTTGTGGGTCGATCGAGACCTGTGGGGTGGTCATGAGGGGTGCTCTCTTTCTGGTGCGGTGGGGTCAGCCTCGACGTGGACCGGTGCGGACCGGGCCCCTGTGGTCGACGGCATGCCAGAGGGGGTGTGTATCCCAACAGGGGATGCCCCCATGGCAGTAAAATGGAGAAGTTCTCCGCTTGCCATGGACGACTATGCGGAGATAGTCTCCACTTTGTCAATGAGAGGAGCAGGACCATGACCGAGGCAGGGACCGGCACGCGTCGGCCGCGCACCGATGCCCGGCGCAACCGCACGCGCATCCTGGAAGTCGCCGAGGAGTTCTTCGCCGAGGCCGGCATCACCGGGTCCCTGGACGCGCTGGCCAAGCGCGCCGGTGTGGGGGCCGGGACCCTCTACCGGCACTTCCCCAACCGGGACGCGCTGCTGGCGGCTCTCTTGCAGGCCCGCAACGAGGACCTGGAGGCCCGGCACCGGGCTATCCGGGAGGAGACCGACTCGGCGGCCGCCCTCGAGCAGTGGCTGGAGGCGCTGGGGGAGTGGGTGACCGCTTTCGACGGGCTGCCCGACCCCTTGCGGGCGGCACTGTCTGAGGAATCCTCCCCGCTGGCGATCACCTGTCAGGGCTTCATCACGACCACCGACGAGTTCCTCGCCGCCGCCCAGCGCGAGGGCACGGCCCGGCCGTGGGTGCGCGGGCGGGACCTGTTCCTGGCGGCCCTGGCCACGGCCTGGGTGCGCGGGGCCGCGATGTCCGATGAGGCCTCGGCCCAGGCGATGCGAGACATGGTCCGTTCCGGCTGGGCCACACCCCAGGCCGGGGACGCCCCGGCGACCTGATCTGCACCGACGACCACGAGAATGCCGACGCAACCCCTCGTGCCGAGCACGGCGCTCCGCAGGACGAGGCGGCAACGACTGCTGAGCCGGCGATGGAGCCCTGCTCGCGGGGTGTCGTGAACTGCCCACTGCGGGACGGACGCCCGAGCGGGCGCCGACCCCGCTTCATCCATCCCACCTATCCCAGATTGAGAACTTGTCATGTCCACCCTTGGCATCATCGGCAGCGGCAACATCGGCGCGGCCATCGCGCGCCTGGCAACAGCGGCCGGCATCCCGGTCGTCATCGCCAACTCCCGCGGCCCCGAAACCCTCACCGATCTCGTCGCCGAGTTGGGACCGCTGGCCACCGCGGGCACCGTCGAGCAGGCCGCCGACGCCGGGGAGATCGTGGTGCTGTCCGTGCCGCTGACCGCGGCAACCGCGATCCCGGCGGAAGCGCTGGAAGGCAACACCGTGGTCGACACCAGCAACTACTACCCGTTCCGCGACGGGCGCATCCCCGTCCTCGACGCAGAGGAGCTCACCACCAGCGAGCTCGTCCAGCGCCACGTCGCCGGAGCCCGGCTGGTCAAGGCGTTCAGCAACATCCTCGCCCACCACATCCCCGCCCTGGCCCGCCCGGCCGGGGCGCCGGACCGCACCGCCCTGCCGATGGCGGGCAACGACGCCGCAGCCAAGGCCCAGGTGGCGGGGCTGGCCGACCGGCTCGGGTTCGACACCGTCAACGCCGGCGCCCTGTCCGAGGGCTGGCGGTTCGAGCCCGAGGCCGCCGCCTACACCCGGCTCTACCTTGCTGACCCCGCCACCCCCGCGGAGCAGATGCTCGAGGCTGCGTCCGCCCCCGTCGCCGCCGCCACGTTGACCTCCGCACTGGAAGGAGCCCAGCGGGTGCGGGTGGCCGAGCGCACCTTCTGAAGCACCCGCCCCTCATCCCTGTACGCGGTGGCACCTGCCGGACCGGCGTCCATCCGATGCTGCTCCGACAGTGGCACCCCACCGATTTAGAAGGCCCGGCGACGGCCGGAGGAGAAGAGACCGTGACGAATTCGCAGATGATCCTGGGCATGCAGCTCGGCAACGGCTACGGTTCCCAGCCGGCCGCCTGGCGGGCGCCCGGGGTGGACCCGTCCAACTACACCGACTTCGACGCCCAGGTCCGCTACGCCCAGGCCGCCGAACGCGGCAAGTTCGCGTTCCTGTTCCCGCCCGACTTCCTGGCCCTGCAGACGGACGTGGAGCGCGAGTCACCCCAGCTCACCCTCGAACCCATGATGACGCTGGCGGCGATCGCCCGGGCAACCCAGCGCATCGGCCTGGTGGCCACCGGGTCGACGACCTTCAACGAGCCCTACAACCTCGCCCGGCAGTTCAAGGCCTTGGACGTGATGAGCCACGGGCGTGCCGGGTGGAACGCGGTGACCACCAGCGATCCCGCATCGGCCGCCAACTTCGGCCGGCAGATCGCCGCCCGCCCGCAGCGCTACCAGCGCGCCCACGAGATGATCCAGATCACCCAGGCGCTGTGGGGCAGCTGGCAGCGCGACGCCTGGGTCAAGGACACGAGCACCGGGCGGTTCGCCGACCCGGGGAAGATCCAGGCGATCAACCTCCACGGTGAGCACGTCGCCTCCCGGGGGCCGTTGGCCATTCCGTCCTCGGAGCAGGGGCAGCCGGTGATCTTCTCCGCCGGCGGCGGGGACTACGGGCTGGAACTGGCCGGGCGCTACGCCAGCGCGGTCATCGGTGCGGTGTTCACCATCGAGGACGCGCGCGCCCAGCGTGAGGCGATCCGCGAGGCGGCGGTTCGGGCTGGGCGCGACCCCGAGGAGGTGAAGTTCTTCGCCGGGGTGATGCCGGCCATCGGCCCCACCAAGCGCGCCGCCCTGGACCGCCGTGTGGCCCTGGGCGAGCACATCTTCCCGGCCCGTGTCCCGTACCTGGGCTCCATGCTGGGACTGGAGCTGGACGTCGACCAGCTGGACCAGCCCCTGAGCCCCGCCCAGCTGGCGGCCGCCCGCCCCAGCCCCTTCGATCCCCGCTCCCCGCGGGCCCTGGAGGTCGCCCGGGAAGGGTGGACCCTCCGCGACATCCTCGCCCACGGGGTCATCGACTACCACCCGACACCGGTGGGCCCGGCCTCGGTGACCGCCGACCACCTGCAGGAATGGTTCGAGGCCGGGGCGGCCGACGGCTTCTGGGTCTCCATCGACGTCTACGAGGACGGGATCGACACCTTCGTCGACGAGGTCGTGCCCCTCCTACAAGAGCGCGGGCTCTACCACCACGACTACGAGGGCTCCACCCTGCGCGGGCACCTCGGCGCCCCCGCCCAGTACGGACTGGACCCCCGGCTCACGGACCTCACCCGGTGACCCCGGCCATGAGCACATCCACCCACCGGCAGGACATCGACCCGAGGGCCTTCCGGGACGCCCTGGGGCTCTACGCCTCCGGGATCACGGTCATCACCGGCCTCGACGAACAGGGCCCGATCGGGTTCACCTGCCAGTCCTTCTACAGCGTCTCCACCGCGCCCCCGCTGATCTCCTTCAGCGTCATGAAGACCTCCACCACCTATCCCCGGATCCGGCGGACCAGGAGGTTCGCGGTCAACGTCCTCTCGCACCGCCAGCAGGGGGTCTCGAACCAGTTCGCCCGCAAGGGCGCCGACAAGTGGGCGGACATCCGATGGAGCCCGACCCGGGCGGGCACCCCGGTGCTGGAGGACACCCTCATGTGGCTCGACTGCCAGATCTGGACCAAGCACGACGCCGGCGACCACCTCATCGTCCTGGGCCAGGTCACCGAGATGAGCCCGGCCGCCCGGCAGGTGCATGAACCCCTCCTGTACTTCCAGGGCCGGTACCGCCGCCTGAGCCCGGACGAGGCAGCCTGAACCACGCCACCGCGCCCCGAGGTTAAGGGCCCCACCACACCTTCAGCGCCGGAACAGCTGCTGATTGACCCTGGACATGGGAGCCAGGAGCGGCCTCTTCCCCTCCGCTTCACAGAGGGCCCATCAAGGGCGCACCGTGCTGCAGTTGAGGTTTCTCTGCGGGTCCCGGCGGTCGATGCAGAACATGCTGGCCTCCGCTGAAGCGCTGCGGGGCAGAGGTGCCAGGTTACGGGTACTGAACCCCGGTGGGGGGAGGGGGGACGTGGATACTGGCACCCCGATGGGCTCAGTGGTCCTCACCGTGATGGCGACCCTGGCGCAGATGGAGGTGGAGGTCACGCGCGAGCGGATCACCGACTCGGTGGCCAAGCGCCAGGCGGGTGGCAAGGACCTGGGCGGGTGACGTCCCACCTTCACCGACTCCCAGACCAGGAACGCGCTGCATTCAATCGATCCCGGGGAGCCAGCCACCCAGGTCGCCCGCGACCTCGGCATGTCGAGGGCCGCCCTGTACCGGCGGATCCGCGAACTGCCCATGTCGTCCATCTGAGCGTGCGTATGGACCTCGAGTCCGGGCGTCAGCGCCCTCTCCATACGCCCATCGCTCACCCACGAACCTTTTGTGCCCCTTATGAGCATGAACGAGCAGACGAGGGGCCCCGCTGATGTGCGTTGCGGACAACGTCAAGAATCCCAGTTTGTGTCCGGTCGTGGATCTGCTCAATCCCCGTCGCTCCGGTGGGAACGTGCTCGTATCGGCTGCAGGCAGCCCCTCTGGGCGTGATGCCGGGCGGCGAACCGGGTCCGATGTGTGCCTTGCCGCATCTGTCCGGGCGGCTACCGGGCGTCGTCGGCGGTGCCGTCGAGGTCGATGCTGACGTCGTGGCCGACGGCGGTGCCGTGCTCCACCGTCCGTGAGACCGTGCAGTACTTGTCGTGGGAGAGAGCGAGGACGCGCTCGACGATCCCGGCGGCCTTGCGCCCGCCCGCGTCGTCGGGGAAGGAGAGGTGGTAGGACAGGTGCAGGTTCTCCAGGCGGTTCGCGCCGCTGTCCTCGATGATCTTGTGCCCGGTGGCCTCGACCCGGAACTGCGAGGGTTCACAGCTGCGGGAGGTGACGGTGTCCACGTCGATGGAGGAGCACCCGGCGATGGCGGCCAGCAGCAGCTCCACCGGTGAGAGCAGGTCCTCGCCCTGGCCGAAGTCGATCTCGGCCCCGGCGGTGTTGCGGGCGGTGTAGCGGCCGGTGGCGGTGCGGGTCAGCGCGACGGAGCGCAGCGTGGGGTCCTGGGGTCCAGTCATGGGTCCATGGTGCCAATCCTGCCGCCGACCCGAGTCAATATCGTCACACCCTCTTGCCACCGGCGGCTCCGGAGGGTGTCGAACTCCCGCTGCTGGTGGCTGCGCAGAGAACCATCGTGATCAGTCCGCGCGGACCCCGGATTTTTGGCCTTGAGGCGTGCGCTCCAGATTCCGATTGCCAGCCCCTTGACGGTGTTCCCCTTCTGCGTGGGCGTCTGCAGTATCACCTCGTCACGCTCCACCTCCCCATGTCTGTGGAGGCCCGCTGGAACCGTGCGGGGTCAGGGATTGGAGACGATCGTTCCCCCGAGCTCGTTCTGCAGCTGCTGCAGCGACGCTTCATCGGGCGAGATGATGACCCAGTTCTGCGCGTGCAGGAAAGGGATCCTTCCCCTACTGCCGAGGGTGTTCAGGAAGCCCTCCATGCTCTCTTCGGAACCGGCGACTGCCATCCCCATGAGGCCGTTGGTGCAGTCCAGGAAGGTGGTCTCCGGATCGGCCGGCGCTGACAGCTGATCCGTGCCCGGGCACTCGACACCGGTATCGACGACGTCCTCGCGCAGCGCCACGGCGTCGTCGTAGGTCTTGGCGGGGCCGTTGACCACTGCCTGGATGTCGGTGGCCGTCGGCCCGCAGCCGGTCAGCGCCAGAGCGGAAAGAGAAAGCAGGGCGGTAGTAGCTCGGCGCACGAGAAGCTCCGGTCGTCGGGGATCGAGCATGGGCGCAGGATCAAGCGCGTAGGTCCACGGGCGGACATCCGCTTCGATTCTATGAGGTTTCCCGCCGGTGCGGCGGTGAGAGGCGCGGTGACGGGCAGAGCAGCGCAAGGTGGCATGGCACAGGGCCCTAGCGGGAGAACTGGTTCTCGACCGCGAGGACCATCCGCCGCAAGCACCCTGCGTGTTCGTCGACTGGAGCCATCTGCTTTCGTGCCGATCGAAACCCTGGACGTGTTGACCGGTCTGCTGCACCGCCACTGCAGGACGCACGACATTCCGGTCGCACCAGCGGGCCGGGTCGGTCTGCACTCAGGCGACGCACGTCCTGCGCTGGTACCGCGACAGCGCTCGCGTGGGGGCTTTGGCCGTGGCTTGCTGCCTGTCGCAGGTCACGGGCTACCGGTATCTGCACGAGGGCATCGACGTGCTGGCTCCCCAGGCTCCGGAGCTGCACGAGGCTCTGACCCGGGTGCAGGAGGACGGATTGCCCTTGCTGAACCTGGGCGGGACAGTGATCACCACCGACCGTCCGGCCGAACGCGGGGACAACGGCAAGCACCGGTGGTATTCGGGCCAGCACAAGCGTTTCGGTGAGGTCCAGGAAACACGATGATCCCACCGGGTTGCCGCTGTGCATCTCCCTGGTGGAGCCGGGCCTGGTCCACGACATCACGGCTGCGCGCACCCACTGCCTGGGAGCCCTGTGCCCGGTTGCCGCGACCGGGACCCTGAGCCCGACGGACAAGGGCTACCCAAACGCCGGCATCGGGATGCGCACCCCGTCAGGGGTCATCGTCTGGGAACGGACCATCGCGCCTACAACACCCTGCTGACCGGGATGTGTCAGATCGGGAACGTGCCAACGCCCCGCTATCGCAGCGCCCCGGGCCCGTGCAGGACCCGGGGCCTTGTGGCCACCGCCGGTGGGTGAGGTCGAACACCGTCGGAGGACGTGGGTGCGAGCGGGCGTGTGCGTGTGCCCGCGGGCAACCGTCGGTCAGGCGCCGAATAGCGGCGCGACCGCCTTCACCAGCTGCTGGATTCCCAGCACCCCGAACAGCAGCGCGGTGATGCCCATGGCGATGTTGGTGTGGGCCCTGTTGGACCACTCCTTGGGGATCCGCTTGCCGTTGAGCAGGCCCAGCAGGGTCAGAGCGATGAAGGGCATGAACAGCGAACCCAGCACCCCGTAGGCCAGGATCAGGCCGATGGGCTGGCCCAGGGCGAAGAGGATCATGGGCGGGAACGTCAGCCACAGCACGTAGAAGCGGAAGTACTTGCCTCCAACCCGGGTGTCGGGGTGCCCGGAGCCCTTGCCGCGCACATTGCCCCAGAAGTCGGCGAACATCAGCGACACGCCGTTCCACACCCCGATGATCGAGGAGAAGGACGCCGCCCAGAAGCCGACGAGGAAGCCGATGCCGACCACATCGCCGTACTCCGCGCGCAGCACGGTGGACAGATCCAGCAGCCCCTCGTCGCCGGAGCTCAGGGCGACCCCGGCGGTGCGGACCACCTCGGCGCCCACGATGAGCATCGCCAGCACGAAGATGCCGGTCATCACGTAAGCCATGGAGTTGTCGATGCGCATCACCCGCATCCACTTGGGCGTGTACCAGCCCTTCTCCCGCAGCCAGTAGCCGTAGGCGGCCAGGGTGATGGTGCCCCCGACGCCCCCGGCCAGGGCCAGGGTGTAGAGCACCCCGCCGTCGGGGATCAGCGGAATCAGGCCCTTGGCCATCTCCGGGAGGTTGGGCGTGGCCAGGACGGCCAGGCCCACGACGGTGACGAACATCAGCGCGACCAGGGCGGCGGTGATCTTCTCGAACGTGGCGTACTTGCCGAACCAGACCATGACGAACCCCAGCAGGCCCATCATGATGGCCCAGGCCCACAGCGGCAGCACCGGGAACAGGGCGGCCAGCGGCAGTGCTGCCGAGGACATCGCGGTGGCTCCGTAGACGAAGCCCCAGATCATGATGTAGGGGCCGAAGTACCAGCTCGTCCACCGCCCCAGAGAGCGCCAGCCTTCGAAGATGGTCTTGCCGGTGGCCAGGGTGAAGCGCCCGGCGCCCTCGACCAGGATGATCTTGAGGACCACCCCCACGATCACCGCCCAGAAGAGGGCATAGCCGTACCGGGAGCCGGCCACCAGGGTGGCCACCATGTCGGCGGCACCCACGCCGGTGGCCGCGACCACCAGGCCCGGTCCCACGATCTTCCACTTCGCCGGGGCCCCGCCGTCGTCATCCACCCGGGCCTCATGCCGCACGGCGGCATGCTGTTCTGCAGTCATAGGTTCTGTCGAGTTCCTCGCATCGATACGGTGAGCACTTCTGGACCGCGCGTGGTGGACGGGCCGGTGGCCGCATCAAGGTGCGCCACCGTGGGCGCGTCGATCGCGCTCGGTCCCTACGCCACGACGTGTTTCCAGAAGTGACCCCTGTCACGGCCCAGTGTATACGTATGCACCAGTGTGTCCCGCATCGCCCGAGAAAGTACCGGATGGCCGGAGCACGAGATTCCGGTGGTTACGGTGTCGAACTGCCCGGGGAGATCGGTGCAGGACATGCCCGCCACCGCCGAGCAACTGCGGAGCAGGGGAGCGGGGTTGCGCGTGTTCGACCTGGGTGGGGGAGACGTGGACACCGCTGAGGCGGGCCTCCGTCCAGAAGGCCTGCCTCAGGAGTGCGGTGCGTGGGTGATTACCGTGCCGTCTGCCCGATGGTGGCGAGGTCGAGGTCCTTGGTCTCCGGGGCGAAGGAGATCGAGAGCATCGCGATGGCGGTGGTGGCGATGATGATGGCCACCACCACGTCCGTGCCGCCGGTCCACAGCACGATGGCTCCGGCCAGGGCGGGCATGAACCCGGCCAGCAGGATGGAGGCCATCTGG
>NZ_JAMBOG010000032.1 GCF_023715525.1 Kocuria rosea
CGCCCCCCCCCCCCCCCCCCCGCCCCGGGGGACTTGTCCAGGCGGCCCTGCCCGTCACGGTCCGCACAGGTGCCCAGGCCCGAGCGCGAGCCGTCCCCTTCCGGACCGGCGCAGCTCCTGGCCAGGGGCGCCTGCTTCGCCTAGGGTGAGCCCCAGGTCGAGCAGTGGCCGCCAGGACTTCGAACCCGAAGAAGGTCACTGCCATGGACCATGGTCCTTCCGACGTCGCTCCGGTCGATGTCGCCGGAACGCGCGCGAAGCCGCCCTCCCGGGGCCTGCTGGGGCACCACCCGCGGGCGGAGGACCGCTCCCTGCCGTCGGGGCCGTCCCGACCACCGCACCCCCGTGACCCGGAGCAGGTGCGCGGGCCCGCCGGCTCGTACCGCAGCTGGTGGAAGGCGATGGCACGGCGCATCGGCGACCGGCCCGCCGCCGGCGAGCCGCCGGCGGCGGTGCTGTCCGATCCGGGGCGGGACGGCACCGGTCGACCCCGCAGCGGGGAGGCGCCGTGGCCGCCGGTGGTGCTCCGCCATCCCACCGTGGCCGATGCCGGGCACCTGTGGCGCATCGCCAAGGAGTGCCACAGCGTGGACCTCAGCGTCTCCTATGCGTATCTGCTGTGGTGCCGGGGCTTCGCGCGGACCTCGCTCGTGGCGGAGGAGGACGGCGCCGTGGTCGGTTTCGTCCTGGGACACCGGCGCCCGGACGCACCCGAGGTGCTCCTGGTCTGGCAGGTGGCCGTGGCGGCCCGGGCGCGGGGGCGGGGCATCGCCGCAGGCCTCGTCGACGGACTGATCGACGCCGTCGAGCTGTGCACCGCCGTGGAGACGAGCATCCGTGACGACGACCAAGCCATGCAGCGGCTCTTCCGGTCCGTGGCCGGTGCGCGCGGCGCCCAGCTGGTGCTCTCGCCCGCGCCGGGCACCGCCGCCCTCCCCGACGGGCACGACGCCGAGCGGCTCCACCGCATCACGCGTCTGCGCCGGTCGTGCCCACCCGTCCTGCACGCCTGCCCGTGAGCGGGCGGTGGCTCACTCGTCGATCTCCTCGGCCTTCGCCTCCCAGGCGGCATGGGCGTCCCGGGTCTCGGTCGGCCGGTGGGTCTCCCGCAGGGCCCTGAGCGCGGCGTTGCGCTGCTGGACGAGGGACTCCGCGGCGGCCCTCGTGGCCGCGTCCTGACGGATCTGGGCCCGCGTGGCGGTGACGGTGTCCATGATGACCTCCACCCCCCTGCCCCCGCCCTCCAGGTAGGCGAGCCGGACCCCCCGCTCCCGGTGGAACAGGTACCGGTCACTGGTCTGCCCGAGGCCGGTGTCGAACTCGTCGTCCGTCAGGTCCGAGATCATCGCCGCCACCCGGTCCAGGCGGGCGTCCACCTCCGGGAGCTGGTCGTGCCGGCGGGCACCCGCCCGCAGGGCCCACACGGACCGGCCGTGCTGCCGCAGCCGGTCCACGTCCCAGTCGGCCTTGGGCACCACGGCCAGCGTGCGGGGGATCAGCGAGACGTCCCGCTGCTCCGCCTGGTCCGGGACGGGCCGCAGCTGCCACCGGAGCCAGGCCGTGCGCATGTCCTCTTCCCCGGCCCGCCGGGCTTCCGCCACCACCTCCTGGTCGGCTCGCGCCCGGGAGGGGTCCTCCTCCCGGGCGGTGGTCTCCCCGGCCGTGCCGATCCGGGCCTGGAGGGCGCCCACCAGCACCCACATCACCCAGGCGACGAGGGCCAGCACGACCACGGCCTCAGCGATGATGATCATGGACGGCAGCAGGCGACGAGGACGGGACGGCCGGCGCCGTCGATGCTCTTCTCATAGCGGATCCCCCGAACACTGTGATCACTCAGGCAACCAGCGCAGCCGCTCTCATGGGGTGGCGAGCTCTGCGGCCAGTTTATCGCTCCCCCGTCCGGATGCGGCCTCCGCATGCCCCCTGCCTCTGCCCGCGCCCGGGCCGCTCCACGGCGCCCCGCTGTCGTCCCGGAAGGCCTGCCGGACCCACGTCCCCGGCGGGTCCGGCCACCGGTCCCCCCAGAGGGGAGCGTCTTGGTCGTCGTCCTGCGACCCCGCGGAGGGCCTCCGCGGGAACGTCCTCCTGAGTGGACGCGCACGGGGCGGGAGCCGATGCCATCCCCGCGCGGGCTCAGATGTTGGAGGCATCCGGGGGCAGATCCGCCGGGGGCCGGGACGACCCGCCCTGTCCCGTCCCCCCGGGGCAGTCCGTCCCGAGCGTGTAGGCCGTCATCGACAGGGACCCGTAGGAGTAGCCGTCGACGAGCACGCGGGTGTCCGCCGCCCCGGCCGCCCCGGCGAGGCCGGCCAGGTAGAGCGAGGGAATGAAGTGGTCCGGGGTGGGCACCGCCTGGCGCCAGTCCCGGTGGGCGTCCAGCGCCGCCAGCTCGGTCGGGACGGAGAGCATGCGCTCCTTGGCGTCCTCGTTGAAGCGCCTCGCCCAGTCGTAGCCGTCGTCGGCGAGCTTCCAGTTCATGCCGCCCAGGTTGTGCACGATGTTGCCGCTGGTGATGATCAGCACCCCGGCCTCGCGCAGCGGGGCCAGCTGGGCACCGAGCTTCAGGTGGTAGTCCAGCGGCTTGTCGGCGTTGATGCTCATCTGCAGCACCGGGATCGAGGCGTCGGGGAAGGCGTGCACGAGCACGGACCAGGTGCCGTGGTCGATGCCCCAGCTGTCGACGTCGGCCCCCACCCAGGTCGGGTGGACGGTGTCGCTGATCTCCTCGACCAGGCCCGGCAGCCCGGGGGCGGGGTACTGCACGTCGAACAGCTCCTGGGGGAACCCGTAGAAGTCGTGGATCGTGCGCGGGGCCGGCATGGCGGTGACCGCGGTGGCGTTGATGTACCAGTGCGCGCTGATCACCAGGATCGCCCGCGGCCGCGGCACCGACTCCCCGAACGCTCTCCAGGCGCTGGTGTACCGGTTGGTCTCCAGGGCGTTCATCGGGTTGCCGTGGCCGAAGAAGGCCGCGGGCATCAGGATCTCGGAGGTGGTGTCCTGCAGGCTCATCGTGGCTCCTCCGCACCAGCTCCCGACGGAGCCCGGCCGTAGTGGGTCGTTGCGGTCATCCTGCCGTGCTCGTCCCGTCCTCGCCAAGGGCCGGTGCCGGGGACGGCCGGAGAGGCTCCGCCGCGCGCAGCACCGGCGCCGCGCGGGCGTGCGGAGGGCGGGCCCGGCGGTGGCCGGCCGGGGTGGGCTTCGGGTGCTGGCCGCCGGGACGGCGACCGTGTCCGGTGGCCCGGGACCGGGCGGGAGCGGTTCACAAAACGCACAAGCACGGCCGGCCATGGCGACCGGCACCGTCCCCGCCCAGAATGGAGGGGGCCGGGGCGCCGCGCCCGAGGCCGGCGCCCGCCCCTCGACGCCCCTCGTGCCCAGCACCCCGACGCCCAGGGCCGCACGGCGCCCACCAGGACAAGGAACCCGCCCATGACGCCCAAGCTCTCGGTCCTCGTCCAGGTCGACCCCGACGGGAGGCACGTGACCCTGGCCGTCACCGGCACGCTGACCGAAGCCCACCAGCCGGTCCTGCCATCACTGGTGGAGCAGGCCCGCACCGCCTTCCCCGATGCGAGGCTCACCGTGGATCTCCACCAGGCCCAGCTGCACGGAACGACCGCGATCGGGCTCCTCGCCCGCGACCTCCGGTCCGGGGTGCCGGGGAGCGGATCCGTGCGGATCACCGCCCCGGGCCGCCCCGGGTGGGGCACGTCCGTCCGCGGACGATCCGCGCTCCCCGCCGGACGAGGTCAGCGACGCGGAGCGCCCCGGTGGCTCCGCCCCTCGGCCCTCCTGCCCCGGGCAGACGGGGCCGGGCGGCGCTCCGGGGGAGCGCCGCCGACCGGGGCGGGGCCCCGGGACATGCGCTGACCGGGCCGCCCCGCCGTCGCGGGCTCCGCCCCTCGACGCGGGATTGGAGCCCGCGACCGGCTCAGGACCGTGTCACTGGGCCTCCCCGCCCGAGGCGGCGTTGGAGGGGCGGGTCCACGGCCCGGTGATGGCCAGGGTGAAGCCGGGGGACTGGATGTTGGCGAACAACCACTTCCCGTCGTGGGAGAAGGCCGGGCCGCAGAACTCCGAGTTGTTGTACTCGTTGCGCGCCATCGGGTAGGACTTGCCCTGGTCGGTGACGCCCACCAGGTGGGAGACCCCGGAGCCGTCCTCGGCCAGGATCAGCCCGCCCTGCGGGGCCACGGTGATGTTGTCGGGCCCGTCGAAGTGCCCGTCCTGGGCGGGGTCTGGGTTGACCCCGAAGATGGTGCTCAGCGTGACGGTCTCCGTGGCGGGGTCGTAGAGCCAGACCTGGCCGTCGTGCTCGTGGACGGACCCGTCGGAGGTGCGGGCGAAGCTGGAGACGAACCAGGCCCCGCCGTCGGCCCACCACTGGCCCTCGAGCTTGCGGGCCCGGGTGACCTGGTCGTCGGTGAGCTGCTTGCGCACCGAGGTGGTGCGGGCGTCGCGGTCCGGGACGTCGGTCCACCGGACCTTGTAGCGGGTCCCGATCCGGGTGGCCTCGGAGAGGTCGCGGATGGGCGTGTCGCCCCGGAAGCACTGCATGGCCTGCAGCCGCCCGGCGGTGTCCCCGCCCGGTGCCTGGGCGAGGGTGCGCAGGGCGTCCTTGCCCGGGACGAAACCGGACGGCGGGCTCCAGCGCAGGTAGAGGCCGTTGGGGTTGGAGGCGTCCTCGGTGAGGTAGATCTGCGTGGTGGCCGGGTCGATCGCCACGGCCTCGTGGGAGTAGCGGCCCAGGAACTTCAGCGGCACCGCGGACTTGCCGAGGTTGGCCTCACGACCGGTGGGGTCGACCTCGAAGACGTAGCCGTGGTCCTTGGTGTTGGTGCCCGTGCCGGCGCGGGCCTCGGTCTCCTCACAGGTCAGCCAGGTGCCCCACGGGGAGATGCCGCCGGCGCAGTTGTTGTTGGTGCCGGCCACCGAGGTGTACTGGTCGACCCGGTTCCCGTCGGCGTCCACGACGAGGGTGGAGGTGCCGCCGATGGCTCCGGGGTCGTAGGTCAGCCCCTCCACGGCAGGGACCGGGTGCGGTTCCCTGCCGCTGTTCTCGTGGTTGCAGATCAGCACGGACCCGCCGTCGGGGCCGTCGAACACGCCCATGCCGTCGGGGTCGGAGGGGTGGGTGCCGTCGGCGGTGGGGGTCTGCCCGGAGCGGGCCAGCAGCTTGTAGGAGAAGCCCTCGGGCAGGGCCAGGATGCCCCTGGGGTCGGGCACCAGGGCGCCGTAGCCGACGGCGTTGCGGGTCGCGGCGTTGGCCGGACGGGCGAAGGGGGTCAGGCTGCCGGCGCCGGCGAAGGCGAAGCCCAGGGCGGCTGCGCCGGCACCGGTGCCCAGGAAGCCGCGGCGGGAGAGGGGGGTGGACACGGAGGTGCTCCTCATCGGTGGGGGGGTGTTCGCGTACGGAGGCCCGGGGACGCCTTCGCAACGGTGGTGCGTGGCCGGCGCCCAGGCCCGGTCGGTGGGGCTGCCGGGGAGAGGCGCGGCAACCGGTTCAGTTCGCAGGTGCGGAGAGGAACTCCTCGAGCCCTTCGAGGTCGTCGGTGTTGATGTGGTCCACTCCGGCCGCGCGCAGCTCGGTCCACAGCTTCTCGCGGGCCGGGCCGGCGAGGTCGTTGGTGGCCCAGAACCGCACCCGGTAGCCGGCGCCGTGGGCCTGCGCGACGTAGGCGCGGAGCCGCTCCCGCTCGGCGGCCGGCATCTCGCCCGCCCCCTGCCAGGTGAACAGCCTGGTCCAGTTCTCGCTGATCAGCGGCATGAGCCCCGGGTCCAGTCCCTGGCCCAGGTCGGTGGAGCGTCCGTCGTAGAAGGAGTACCGGGTCTCGGCGGCCTGCATGTCCGCCAGGGGGCGGTTGCCGCTGATGACCGCTTCCACGGCACGGTCCCTGATCTGGCCGTCCTGGTAGCGGGTGATGAACTTCCTGTGCTCGGCCAGCTCCTCCTCCACGGCGGCCCAGGTGTCCGCCCCGCCGCTCTTGAGGTCGATGAGCAGCTGGAAGTCCCCGTCGTAGCCCGGGTAGAGCTGCTTGCCGTTCGGGGAGACGAGCTGGGCCAGCGGATCCAGGTAGGCCTCCTCCAGGGTCGGGGCGTCGGCCAGCTCCCAGGAGTCGTGGGCCACCCGCAGCTCGCCGTCCACCAGCCACACATCGGCCTCCACGGAGGTGAACCCGTGCTCGAGCGCGTCCAGCAGCGGCCGCTCGTGCTCGTAGTCGTTGTGGGCGTGGGCCTGGGCCAGCGGCTCGCCCAGCTCGACCTCGGCGGCCGCCGCCGTCTGCGGGACGGCGAGCGAGACCGCGACGGCGCCGCCGGCCGTCAGGGTGCGCAGGAACAAGGTCATGAGGAGGTCCTTCCACGAGGCATCGGGAGCGCCCTCACCGTGCAGGCCCTCGGTGACCGGCGGCCCTCCGCCGCGTGACGGTGCGGCCAACAGCCGACGAACCCCGAGGGCGCCTCCCGCCCGCGGCCTGTCCTGCCGGGGACCGCCCGGATCCTCTGCGCTTCACCGGTCGAGCCCTCAGGACTCCGTGGGAGCCGTTGCCGGCAAGGTCATGAGCACGGCGGGTCGTCGAGTGACCGCTGCTGCTCCGCGTCGCCCCTCCCGGCCACGTCGGGGCGGCGGTATCCGCCGAGCGTCAGCCCGCTCGCGGCGGCCTCGTCCAGCACCACCGTGGTGTGTGGATGGAACTGCAGCACCGAGGCCGGGCACCGGGCCGCCACGGGGCCCTCCACCGCCGCGGCGACGGCCGCCGCCTTGCGCTGCCCCTGTGCGACGAGCAGCAGCTGCCGCGCCTCGAGGATCGTGCCGAGCCCCTGGGTGAGGCAGTGCGTGGGCACGTCGTCGGAACGGTCGAAGAAGCGGGCGTTGTCGGCGCGCGTCTGGGCGGACAGCGCCAGCGCCCGGGTGCGGGAGGACAACGACGACAGGGGTTCGTTGAAGCCGATGTGGCCGTTGGTGCCGATTCCGAGGATCTGCAGATCGATGCCACCGGCCGCGGCGATCGCCTGCTCGTACGCCTGGGCGGCCTGCTCCAGGTCCGCCCCGGAGCCCTCCGGCACGTGGACGCGGTCGGCCGGCAGGCCGAGGGGGCCGGCGACCTCCCGCTCCAGGTACGCGGCGTAGCTGTGCGGGTCGCCGGGTGCGAGCCCGACGTACTCGTCCAGGGCGAAGCAGGTGAGGCGTGCGAGCTCCAGCTCCCCTTCCCTGCGGCGCCGGGCCAGCTCCCGGTAGATCCCGACCGGGGAGGACCCCGTGGCCACGCCGAGCACGGCGTCGGGTTCCCGGGCGATCCGGGCGGCGACGACGTCGGCCGCGTACGCGGCGACGTCCGCGGCGCTGGGCAGGATGACCACGTCCATTCCGGGGTTCCTCTCGTCGGCTGGAACACCATTGTCCGCCGTCGACGCCCGGGCCCGCGGCGATGCCGGGCCGTGCTGCCGGTGGTGGGCACCACGCGCCGCACGGCGTCCGTGTACGCCGAGGAGGGCCTGCGCGTCAACGCCGCGGTCCTGCCCTCCGACGACGGGTGGTCCGCCGTCCGATCCACGCCGCTGGGACCGCTGGGAGCAGTGCGTGGTGAGCCGGGGGGCTAGCCCTCGGCGGCGTCGACGGAGCCGGGGGCCCTTCTCGTCCGCGAGGGCTGGACGAGCGGGCGCTCCATGACGACGTCGTTCTCCTGGCGGTCGCCGATCGTGAAGCGCCGCCGCCCCACGACGGTGAAGCCGTGCTTGGTGTAGAAGGTGATGGCGCGGGCGTTGTCCTGGTTGGTGCCCAGCCACATCGCGCGGGCGCCGCGGTCCCGGGCGGCCTTCGTGCACGCGGTGATCAGGCGTGCGGCGGCACCGGTGCCGTGGTGCTCGGCGGCGACGTAGCACTTGCTCAGTTCCGCCGCCGGCCGCGCGGCGACCGCGCCGGCGACCTCCGGATCGGCGGGGTCCCCGAGCACGACCATCGCGTAGCCGCGCAGCGTCCCGCCGGTGTCCTCCACGAGGACCACCCGGTGGGGATCCTGCAGGTACTCGGTGAAGCGGCCGGTGGAGAGGAACTCCTCGATGAACGCCGCGACGGCCCGCTCGCCCAGATGCGGCGGGCACGCGAGGGGGAAGGTGCCGGCGGCCAGCTCGGCCAGGGCGGGGACGTCGGCGGTCAGGGCGGGGCGGACGGGCACGGGGGTCCTTTCGACGGCGGAGGGGCTTGGAACAGGATGCCTGCTCACCGGAGCCGCCGCACACCGGCGCGGCCGGTGCGGGCTTCCCGCCGTGGGCGCGGCCGTCCCGAGCTGCACACGGCCGCAGTGGGCCGTACCTCGTCCAGGAGAACATGCCGGCCGGGCGCCTGCTCCTCGAGCACTGCTGCGGCGCCCCGGCGGCGATCGACGGCGCGCCGATGGACTCAGTGGACGCCGGAGAGGTCTCGGCGCACGTGCAGGGCAGGAACGGCCTCGCCGCGCGGCGCGAGGGCACCGGCGAGTTCGTCGAGGCCCAGGCGCTGTCCCCGGCGGGCACGTTCCTCACCCAGGGCCCCGGACCCTGCCAGGACCAGGCCGCAGAGGACCATCAGCGCGGCCCACCGGCCGTCCACGAGGACGACGAGGGCGGCGCCGGGGAGGAGCGCCAAGCAGCAGGTGGCGGTCAAGGGCGAGGTCCGGGGACCGCGGGTCATGATGCCTGTCGGGGGTGCCTGCGCTCCCACGATGGGGCACGGGAGGCGGCAACGGCGGCAGCGATCCGCCACGTCGTTCGTCGATCCACCGGGCGGGGCAGGAGTACGCCGCCGGGTGCTGGATGCGAGGAGGCCGCCGCGACCCGGCGGCGCCGGGCACCGGTCTGGGACGCTGGGCCGCCGAGACCCTCCCTCCTCCTGCGGAGGGCGGGTTCTGCGTCGCCGCCAGCACGGGCCCGGACGGCGGACGGTCCACGAGCACGACCACGGATGTCGGACCGGGGTGCGCGGTCACCACGGCCCGCGCCCCGACGGGCGCCGGAGCCGCCTCCCGGACCGGCCCCGCGCAGTCGACGCCGGGCGGTGAACAGGGGGCCTGCGGTGCCGGGAACTGCCCGGCCGCTCCGGTGGCCACGACGACCTTCCTCGGCGCCTCGGCCGAGGCCCCGTCCGAGACGATCACGGTGCAGGTCGAAGCCGACGCCGGGGAGTTCTTCCGGGGTGTCTCCAGCTCCCCCGCGAGCGCCCCTGGACGACCCGTCCCGGCCGGCCCCGGACGGTTCCCAGGCCGTGCACGGGCGCCGGGCTCAGGCTCCCGTCGCGCCGGAGGTCGCCCGGTACGCCGCGCGGTCCTCGTCGATGATCGGCCGCAGCACGCGGCACGGGTTGCCCGCGGCGACCACGTCCGGTGGCACGTCGCGCGTCACGACGCTGCCCGCCCCGATCACCGCGCGGGCACCGAGGGTCACGCCCGGGCCGAAGAGGACGAGGTCGCCGGTGGTGACGGGCGCGGCCGAGGATCGCGCGGTCGTGGTCCGCGCAGGCGCCGCTGCCCATCGTGATCTGGCTGCCGCAGTCGCACCGGAACGAGGGCTCGAGCCACACGTGCTCCCCGACCGACCCGAGCAGGGTCCGCAGCAGCTCCGCGCGCCGGTCCTCGGCGCCGGGGTGGGCGCTGTTGTCCTCGTGGAGGGCGCGCTTGACCGCCGCCCGTTGCCGCGTGAGCTCGGGGCCGCGTGAGCGGCAGGTCCGCCCCGCGACCATCCGCTGCCTCTCCGCTCGTCCGCCCGTGTGTCCGTCCGTGCCCACGGGCACTCCTTCCGGCCTCGTTGTCCGCCGCGACCGTCGCCGTCGGCCACGGGCGAGACCCCGCGGTCGACGGCTGCGCCGGTTCCGCCCCGGTGGACCGGTGCCGGCCGGGAGTTCTCGTGGTCGAGACCGGAGGATCGGCGTGGGCGCTGCTGCGCCGGAGGATCGTGGCCCCGGTTCCGCCAGGGAGCCGAGCGATCAGGCGGGCGGGTCGGCGTCGTCGAGCGCCCTTCCCGCCGCGTCGGACCGTGGCATCGGCCGACCACCGGCTACGACAGGTGGGCGTGTGCTGCGTCGGAGCGGGACCTTGTCGAACAGGGCCGCCGCCGTGCCGATGCCCCCGGCGGAGCTGATCACCGCCAGTAGCAGGATTGCCTCGGGCAGGGCCTGCGACCGCGAGAGCAGGCGGAGCACGGACACCGGTCCCGGGAGCCGCCGCAGGCGTGGGCGAGGGCCAGAGCACCGCCGTCGGCGTTCAGCACCGCTTCGTCGAGCCCGCGCAGGCCGGCACCTGCCCGGCGAAGGCCGCGTTGACCTCGACCGCCACCAGATGCCCCACTGCCGGCTCCTGTTCGTGCAGCAGCGCCCGGGCAGCTGCGGCGTGCGGCTCGCGCCGGCCCAGCCGCTCGCTCCCGCAGACGACGGCGGGCTCCGGCGGGTGCTCCTCGGCCCAGCGCGACACGCGGTCCGGAAAGGGCATGTCCTCGCCCTCGGTGGGCTCCCGCCGATCAGCCGTCTGCAACCAACCCAGTGACCGGGTACAGCTAGCGGGCGGCCGTCTGCACCCCGCCCAGGAGGCGGCGGTAGCTGCGGTGGATGTTGGTGGCCACCAGGGTGGCCACGACGGCCTTGAGGAGGTCCCCGGGGATGAACACGAGCGCGCCCAGCGCGGAGGTGGACAGGGGCAGGCCGGTGACCACGGCGGTCCAGGGGATGCCGACGGCGTAGATCACCCCGATGCCGCCCACCACGGTGGCGGTCAGCACGGCGGCGAACCGGGCCGTCGTGCCGGGGCGGCGGATCGCCCAGTGCTTCACCAGCAGACCGATCACCAGTGCGGCCGGGATCCACCCGGCCAGGTAGCCCCCGGTGGGGCCTAGGAGCACCCCGAGCCCGCCGCGGCCTCCCGCCAGCAGCGGCAGCCCGGCCAGCACGAGGACCTCCAGCACGACCACGGCCAGCATGCCCCGGACCGGCCCCAGCAGCGCCCCGGCCAGCATCACCCCCAGGGTCTGGAGGGTCAGGGGCACCGGGATGATCCCGACGGTGATCGGGGGCACCAGCCCCAGGGCGGCGATGAGGGCGGCGAAGAGCGCCACGAGGACGGTGTTCTGGGTGCTCTGGGGGTTCTGGGCGGGCACGGGGGCTCCTTCGGGAGAGGGGTCAGGGGTCAGTCGGCGGCGGGTGGGGCGGTCGCCCGGGCCGGCGGGGTGGAGTCGTAGCAGCGGGCGTCGATGGCGGCCGCGATCTCCTGGGCGGACTCCAGGGTGCGCACCAGCAGCGGCACGAGCACGGCCACGGGGTGGTGGTGCAGTCCGCGGGCGAACTGTGCCTCGCGGATCTGCAGGTACTGGGTGCGGATCTGCGGGATGAACCGCACGGTCATCGACAGCGCCAGGCTCATCTGCGCCGGGTTGGCCCCCAGGTGCCGGGTCGGGGCCAGGAGGATCTGGAACAGGGCCAGCATCGCGCTGAAGGGGGTGGACAGGGTCACCGCGCAGGCCAGCAGGCACAGGCTCAGCAGCCGCAGGCCCGCCACCGCGGCAGCCTCCCAGCCGGTGGTGTGCACCAAGGTGGCGACGACGATCCCGACGATCAGCACCAGCCCGCCCAGCATCCGCCCCAGTCGGGCCACCGGGGTGCGGGTCAGCAGCACCGCGACCACGGCCGCAGCGCAGGCCACCACCTGGGCGCCCAGGTGGGCGGTGGCGTAGAGGGCGAGGCTGGCCAGGAAGAGCACGGCGAACTTGTACCCGGCGCCGATGCCGCTCAGGGGACTGGTGCGCTGAGCGTTGTTCATCGGTCGCTGAGCTCGCAGTAGTACTCCACGGCCTCGGCCGGGGTGCTGTCGAGGGCGATCCGGCCCTCGTGCACGACCAGGGCCCGGTCGTAGTCGCCGATCATCTCCAGGTCGTGGGTGACCACGATGGCCTGCTGGTCCAGGGTCTCGATGGTGGCCTGGAGCCGGCGGCGGTTGCGCCGGTCGAGCATGGTGGTCGGTTCGTCGAAGACGATGGTGGCCGGGTCCATGACCAGCACCGAGGCCAGGGCCACCAGCTGCTTCTCCCCGCCCGACAGCGCGTAGGACTCCCGCTCCCGCAGATGGGCGATGCCCAGGCGGTGGAGGATCTCCTCGACCCGGGCCGTGAGCCGGTCCCCGCGCAGGCCCAGGTTCTTGACCCCGAAGGCGATGTCCTCGGCCACCTGGGGCATCACGATCTGGTTCTCCGGGTGCTGGAACACGAACCCGACCTGCCGGCGGATGGCCTTGGCGTCCTCGGCGGTGGTCAGGTCCCCCACCCGGACCGTGCCGCGGTCGGGCAGCAGCAGCCCGTTGAGCAGGCGCACCAGGGTGGACTTGCCCGAGCCGTTGAGCCCGATCACCGCGATGCGGTGCTCCTCCAGGACCAGGTCGATCCCGGCCAGCACCTCGGTGCCCTCCCGGGTGACGGACACCCCCGACAGCTCGATGCCCCGGCGCCCGGGCCCCGACGGCGCCGGGGGTGCCACGGGCTTCTCGCGGCGCGACGGCCTCCCGGTCGAGTGCTTGATCGACACCTCGTGGATCCTCTTCTCCTGGGGGTGGGCACCGGCACGGGTGCGCGCCGGTGGGAGTCCTACTGGGCTTCCGCCTGGAAGTACAGCTGGGCGTGGGAGCGGCATCCCGGGTTGAACGGCGCCGCGCACCGCGGACAGGCGTCCACCGCCAGGTACTCGTTGATCGCCAGCTCTGCCTTGCAGACCCCGCACAGGACCGCCGCGGTGCCGTACTCCTCGATCGGCCACTGCACCGCCGCATGCCCCGCGCTCTCCTGGTGGCACAGGTGGCAGGGGTAGAACTCCTGGCAGCACCGGAACCTGATCGCCACCACGTCCAGCGCCGTGCGGTAGTGGACGCACCGCGTCTGGTCGTCCACAGGACGGCCCAGGACTCTTCGCACCGTCACCTTCCCTCGGCCTGCCACGAGCCGCCCCCCTGCGCTCGCCCCGGGCGAGGGCTCGGCCCCCAGAACAGCGTCGGCTAGGCCGGAAGCTCATTGAACACCGTTCAATTATTGAACAGTGTTCAAACCGGTGTCAACGTGCTCCGCGCATGTCCTCCGTCGCCAGGGCAGCCGCCGGGGCCCGCCATAGACTGGACCGGTTCCCGCGTTCGAGAGGAGGCGTCCCGTGGCCCTTACCCGCACCGCCGTGGTCGACGCGGCGTGGGAGCTGCTGCGCACCTACGGGCTGGGGGATCTGACGATGCGCCGGCTGGCCCGGGAACTGGGCGTGCAGCCAGGGGCACTGTACTGGCACGTGGCTGACAAGCAGACGCTGCTGTTGACCCTCGCAGAGCGCATGCTCCAGCCCGTGGCGGGAAAGGAGAGCCCCGCCGAGATGGTGCGCGCACTGCGCCGGGCCATCCTCCAGGTGCGTGATGGCGCAGATGTCGTTGCGGTCGCCCATGCGGTGGCGCCCGAGGCACTTGCTCCCACCTCGGAACTCGCAGCACTGCTCCGCACGGTCGGCCTCGATGACGACGACGCCCGCCGCGGTGCGCTTGCCCTGGTCCGCCTCACCCTGGGCTGGGTCGCAGCCGAGCAGACTCGGACGTCGATCGCCGGCAGTTCGACCGAGCGGGACGCCATGGAGGAGCAGGACTTCGAAGCTGCCCTCGACGTGCTGCTGCGGGGTCTGAAGGCAGACCGGGAGATCGATTGAGACGGAGTCGACGCGGGTCTTGGAGAGGGACGCAGCAGTTCCTGCGCGGCGGTCGGCGGCCGCAGACGACCGTGTCACGACCCCGCGGGCCCGGCCACCCCGACCGCAGACCATGGCAGCCGTTTCCCGGCCTGCTCGTGCAGCGCAGCCGCGTTCCAGATCCCGTCGTCGCAGGTGGGGTACGGGCGGGTGACCGAGGCCAGGTCCCCGGTGGACGGACCGCGGTGGACGGCCAGCGCGAGCTCCCCGATCGACTCCCCGGCGCGGGGCCCCGCGACGGTGCCGCCCAGGATCCTCCCCTTGGGGTCGAGGACCAGCCGGGTGGAGCCGGCAGCGTCGTCCTCGGTGATCGCCCGGTCCAGGTGGACGTGGTCGGCGGTGCGGACGGTGGTGCCCGGCCCGTCGGCGGAGGTCAGGCCCACCACGGCGATCTCCGGATCGGTGAAGGCGACCTCGAGGACGACCTCGCTGGCGCGGACGGCGTCGTAGTCGTTCCCGCCCGTGGCCGCGGTGCGGCGGTCGCCGCGGGCGGCGGCCACCAGGGTCCTGGAGGGCACGCACCCGGTCCACAGGCAGTCCCCGCCGGTGCGGGCCGGTGCGGGCCGGTGCGGCCAGCCCCACGGTCGCGCCCCGCCGGGCGGCCGTGGGGGACCCGACGATGCCGGCGGTCCCGCCGTGGTGGTGGACATGCAGGAGAGGGCCCGGGGACCGAGGTGAAGGACGCGTAGGCTCGGGCACACCGACCCGCCACGACGTGCGGGGCCCGCGAGGAGACGACGAGGTGGGACCGTGGCCAGCGCTGTGGATGTGATCGTGTTCGACGTCAACGAGACCCTGTCCGACATGACGCCCCTGGGGCCGGCGTTCGCCGCCGCCGGGGCTCCGGAGCACCTGGCGACCACCTGGTTCGCCGGGATCCTCCGGGACGGCTTCGCGGCCACCGCCGCCGGGGGCAGCACCGCCTTCGCCGACATCGCCCGGGACAGCCTGTCCCGTCTCCTGGCGGAGGACGGCGTGCCGTCCGTGGCGGCGGCCGTGGAGTCGATCATGGGCACGCTCACGACCTTGGAGGTCCACCCCGACGTGGTGCCCGGCATCGAGGCCCTGCACCCGGCGGCTGAGCTGGTGACGCTGAGCAACGGTGCGACGACGGTGGCCGACACGCTGCTCACCGGAGCCGGGATCCGGCAGCGCTTCTCCCGTCTGCTCAGCGTGGAGGACGCCCCGGCCTGGAAGCCGGCCCGGGCGGCCTACGAGTATGCCGCGGCTCGGTGCGGCACCGCGCTGGAACGGATGCTGCTGGTGGCCGTGCACCCGTGGGACGTCCACGGGGCCCGTGCCGCCGGGATGCGCACGGCCTGGCTCAACCGCTCCGGCACCCGGTACCCGGCCTACTTCGCCCGGCCCGACCTCGAGGCCCCGGACCTGCCCTCCCTGGACCTGGCCTCAGTGCTCGGCTAGCCGGCGAGCACGCTGGACCGGGGCCCGGGCACAGTCCGCACAGGCAGAAGCTGCTGCCTGCCGACCACCACACCGCCGCATCGCGCCGGGCGATGCGCTCCCGCCCGGCGCCGCGCCCGGGGAGCCCCAGCTGCCGCGTCACGCAGGCGCCACGAGTGTCACGCAGACGTCGGCCAGGACAACATCCGATGACGTGCTTGAAGCGCGCGGTTCCCGCCTCCTACCGTCGAGGAGAACCCCGTATCGCGCAGGCCGTCAGGACAGGGAGCAGCCACCGTGACCACCACAGCACCGGCAGGACATCGGGAGACCATGCGGCAGTGGTCGGAGGCCTTCAACGCCCACGACGCCGTGGGCGTCGCGTCCCTCTACGCGGAGGACACCCTGGTCGTCCACCCCTCCTACCCGGAGCCGCTGCAGGGACGCAAACCCGTCCAGGACGACACCCGGGCCTACATGACCGCGATGCCCGACGTGACGAGCGAGCTGGTCCGCGTGGTCGTCGACGAGGACTGCGTGGCCGCGGAGATGACGATCTCCGGCGTGCACGCCGGGCCGCTCGTTCTCGCCACGGGCAAGCTGCCGCCGACCGGACGCCGGCTGCGGCTCCCGGTGGCGTTCTTCTGCCGCTTCGGGGCCGAGGGCAAGGTCGTGGAGGAACACCGGTACTACGACGCGGCCCACATCCTGCGCCAGCTCGGGGACGGACAGCGTCTGCGCTGACCGGCCTGTGGCAGGCAGCCGCTGTCACGGACCGGTGGAGGCGGAGCTCCCGCCACAGGGCGCTCTGCGGGGCCCGGGGCGGCCACGACGGCGACGACCGACGAGACGCAGGTTCCGCGGCCAGGACGCAGCGCGGCGACGTTGCTCCAGCACTTGTCCGGGCCGGGAACCCCGGCCTCAGTGCTGGTCGAGCCCGAGGTCGTCGACGACCCCGGCCACGCGGGCGCGCCGTTGCTCGTCCAGCCCCTGGATGGGCAGCGGCAGGCACCCCCGCGGAGCCAGTCCCAGCCGCTCGGCGACGGCGGCCACGACCCGCAGGCTCCCGAACTCGGCGAAGAGCTGCCACAGCGGTGCCAGCCGCTCGGACTCGGCCGCCGCCTCGTCGGTTCGCCCGGCCAGGGCGGGCCGGGTGATGCGCAGCGCCAGGGCCGGCAGGGTGCCTGCGACGACCGAGTACCAGGCATCGCAGCCGGCGGCCAGTCCGGCGGCCGCCGTGGCGTCCCCGGAGACCCCGATCGTCACGTGGTCCGGGATCACCGCTCGGATCTCCTGGAGCCGTGCTCGTGCGCGCCGCGGGTCGGCGGGGACGCCGGGGATCTTGATGGAGGCGATACCGGGCAGTTCCGCGATGCGCCCGTAGAGCTCGGTGCTGAAGGCGAAGTGGGTGGTGCCCGGGTTGTCGTAGACGACGACCGGCAGCGCGGTGTTCTGGGTGACGGTGCGGAAGAGCTCCACCACGTCGTCGTCGGTGAGGGGCTGGTACGTCATCGGCGCCAGCAGCACCCCCGACGCCCCGGCGTGCTGCGCCTGCTCGACGTTGGTGAGCACGTGCGAGGCCCGCAGCGCCCCGACACCGACGACCACCGGGATGTTCCCGGCGTGCTCCACCGCCAGTCGGGCGACGCGGCTCCGCTCCTCGGCGCTCAGGTAGGCGTAGGAGCCGGTGGATCCGAGGACGGTGATGGAGTCCACCTGCGCCGCCGCGAGCCGTTGGACCAGGCGCACGAAGGCGGCCTCGTCCACCGCATCGTGCGCGAGCGGGGTGAGGGGGAAGGCGCTCAAGCCGGTGAACATCGTGTCATCTCCTGTCGTGGTCGACGGCGGCAGCCAGGGCGGCAGCCCTCCCCGCCGGGATGGGGCCGCCCCGGCGGCAACGGGGGGGCCTCCCCTAGCCGATGGGGTCGAGGGCGGCGTGGACCTCGGTGGGTTCGGCGGACCGTGGGCGGCGGCCGCCGCGCTGTGCGGCCGCCCCGGCGAGGACGACGAGCAGGATGCCGGCGATCTGGGTGGCCGAGGGCTGCTGGTGGAGCACGAGCAGCCCCAGGAGCACGCCGAAGGCAGGCTCCAGGGCCATCAGGGTCCCGAACGCGGTGGGCGTCATCTGGCGCAGGGCGAGCATCTCGAGGGCGAACGGCAGGACGGGGAGCAGCAGGGCGAGCCCGGCCGCGGCGGCGAGGACGCCGGGGGTGATGTGCCCGGCGGCCTGCGGGATGCCGATGACCGCGGCCGTGGCGGCCGCGATGGGCACGGTCAGGGACAGCGCGCCGATGCCGGTGAAGCGGTCGCCGATCCGCTGGGTGAGCAGGATGTAGACGCCCCACCCGACGGAGCCCAGCGCGGCGAAGCCGACGCCGGCGAGGTTGATCGCACCGTGCCACGGTTCGGTGAGCAGGACGACGCCGACCAGCGCCAGGGCGGGCCAGACGAGCGCTCGGGGACTGTGGGTGCGCACGGCGGCGACGGTCAGCGGGCCGAGGAACTCGATGGCCACGGCGGTGCCCAGCGGGATGCGCTCGATCGCGGCGAGGAACCCGGTGGTCATCACCCCGGTGGTGACGCCCAGACCCAGCAGCGCCGGCACGTCGGACCGGCGGACATCGCGCAGCGGAGGGCGGGCCAGGGCCAGGAAGATCAGTGCTCCGGCGCTGAGCCGCAGCCAGGCGGTGCCGGCCGGGCCCACCGTGGAGATCAGGCCCACGGACAGGGCCGAGCCGAGCTGGATCGAGAGCATCGCCGCCACGGCCAGCCCCCAGGGGGGCACCCCGGCGGTGGAGGGGGAACGGGGGGTCATGGCCGACTCCCCCGGGTGCGCCGGCCACCGGGGATGGGCCCCGAGGGGTGGATGAGCATGTCAGTCTCCTTGGTCGAAGGTCGTGCCGGCGGTGAACAGGCGGCGGGCGATCCGCACGTCGGGACCGAGCCGCTCCAGGTGCGCGGCGAGGTCTTCGGCGGCGGCGTGCAGTGCCTCGTCGGTCACGGGGTGGAGGGCGTCGAGGACGAACAGAGCGGTGGTGGTGTCCTCGCGCAGCTGGGTGCGGCGGCCCTGGCGCCAGTTCCAGCGCCGGCAGGTCACCCCGGCCTCGTCGCACCACACCACCTCGCCCGGTTCGGGGTGCTCGATCACCGCCTCGCCGCCGGCGACGGTGTCGAAGGGCTCCTCGCCGGTGGCCCGCAGCAGCCGGGGCGCCCCTCGGTAGCGGGCCAGGTCCTCCCCGCCGAGCGGGATCTGGTGCAGCACCGAGACCGCGTTGTAGAGATCGGTCAGCCGGTTGACCCGGGGCAGCCCGGAGGCCGCCCGGCGCAGCAGGGCCTCCAGGCTGTTGCGCGTGCGCTGGGGTTTGGCCCCGAACGCGCGGTAGACCTCCCGCCACGCGGCCACGTGCGGCAGCCGCTCCACCGGCCGGTCGTCCAGCGCGCGGCGGGCGGCGGCTTCGGCCGTCCGCAGCAGCTCCTCACCGGCCGCATCGCTGGGGCCCGGCACGAGCCCGTCGACGGCCAGCAGCACGGCACGGTAGTCCGGGCACAGCGCGAACACCGCGGCGTCGACACGGCCGCCGTCGAGAACCTGCTCCAGCACGATCGGCTCAGGCACCGGGGACCTCCGGGTGGTGTCCCGAGCCCACGCCCGGCTCGTAGACGGTCAGGCTGAACCGCGCCGTCCCGGTCCCCGGGTTGGCGTAGGCGTGGACGACGTCGCCGGGGAAGGAGACCGCGTCGCCGGCCTCGAGGACGATCGACTGCTCGGCGACCTGGACCGTGATCGTGCCCTGCTGGACCTGCAGGAGCTCCTTGGTGCCCGGGGTGTGGGCCTCGCTGCCGTGCCGGTCGCCAGGTTCCAGGGTCCAGTCCCAGAGCTCCACCACGTCCGGCGGTTCGGTGCCGGCCACGAGGATCCCGCGGCCGCCGGAGTCACTGCTCCACAGGGCGGCCCCCTCACCGCGCCGGGTGACCTTCACCGGCTTGGGCTGCGGTGGCTCCACCAGCGCCGGCAGCCCGACCCCCAGGGCGTCGCTGATCCGCAGGAGGGTTCCCACGCTGGGGTTCGTCGCCCCCTGCTCCACGTTGACCACCATCCGGCGGCTGACCCCGGCGGCCTCGGCCAGTCGGTCCAGGGTCCAGTGCCGGGACTGCCGCTCCTGCTTGACCCGGGCGCCGATGGCCGCCGCCAGGGTCGTCGTGCTCTCGTCCATGAGTGCATCATACTGCACTATCAGTGCATCAATAACGCAGCGCGCACCAGGGGCTTCTCCTCATGCACCCGGAGGAGCACGGACAGCAGGACCTCGCGGCTCCGGGAGCCGGTGCGAACTGCCGCGCGACCTCCTGTTCCGCCGGGGCCCTGGGGGCCTCCGGCGGTTCGGCGGGGTGGTCGTGGTGGTCACCGGGGGTTCGGCGGGGCGGCGGGGCCGTCCTCGGGGCGGCGGGGCCGCAGGTAGGTGCGGCCGGAGGCGTCCTTGTCCATGACGTAGTCCTGCTGGAGGTTCTGGTACCACTGCCTGGTCTGCTCGCTCGGCCGGTCCTGGCCCCGCAGGTTCCGCGGGCTGCGGGCGGCGGGGCCGTAGAAGCGCATGGCGAAGTCGTCGAACCGCCGGAAGAAGGTGCGCTTGGGCTGGGCCGGCTGGTCATTGCTGTGGTCAGGCTTGCTCATGGTGTCCTCGGGGTGAGTGCTCGCAGGGATGGCTCGGACGCTGCGCCCGAGCGGGGGCGGAGGCGGCGCCTCCGGGAATGCCGGGCGCGCCCCAGCCCGCCCGCCCCGGTGGGGCGCCGCCGGACCGGACGGCGGCTCGGGGGGTTCCGTCCACGGTGAGGGTGAAGACGTCGGGGCGGGTGTAGTGCCCGACGGTGTCGAGGTCGGACTTCGCCCGGGTCACCTCGTCCAGGTCCGCCTCGGCCCCCGGCACGCCCTCGGCGCCGCGCAACGGACCGGCCAGCACCGCCCCCCGCGGGGAGACGATGGTGGACCCCCCGCCGACCAGCGCAGCCAGGAGCTGCGTCTCGGGCCCCGGCACCGTCACGGCCGCGTCGAAGCAGCGGCGGAACAGCTTCCGCCCTGCGGCCGAGTGGGACCCCACGGTGATCCCGAAGTCCAGGCCCGTGGGGTGGCTGCCCGGCAACACCCCGGGCAGCACGATGAGCTCAGCGCCGGAGGAGGCGGCTGCCCGGATGCAGTGCTCGGCCTTGGCCACGGTGGCCGCGGTGTCGAACAGGACGGAGCCCGCCTGCACGACCGCAGCACGTACGGAGGTCATGGGAAGAAGTGTCCCCTCCCCCTCATCAAAAGGGAAACTAATATGGGCGATGATGAACATCGACGAGCGTGATTTCCGGGGTGTGGACCTCAATCTGCTGGTCACCTTCGAGGTGCTCATGCGCGAGCGCCACGTCACGCGCACCGCCCACGTGCTGGGCATCAGCCAGGCCGCCGCCAGTGCCGCGCTGGGCCGGCTGCGCCGGCTCTTCGACGACGAGCTGTTCATCCGCACCAAGGACGGGATGGCCCCCACGCCCAAGGCGCAGGAGATCGCCCCGCGCATCCGGTGGGCGCTGCGGGAACTGGCCGGGGTGCTGTTCGAGGAGGCCGTCTTCGACCCGCGCGAGAGCACCCGCACCTTCGTGCTGGCGATGTCCGACGACGTGGAGGCCCACGTGCTGCCGCCGATGCTGAAGCGCCTGCAGGGGCAGGGCCTGCAGGTGTCCGTGCTGGTGCGCCAGTCCAACCGCTACACCGTCGAGTCCCTGCTCACCGAGGGCTCGGTGGACCTGGCCATCGGAGCGCTGCCCGGGCCGGCCGAGAGCTTCCCGCGCGAGGAGCTGTTCAGCTCCGGGTACGCCTGCCTCTACGACGGGGAGCGCCTGGGCCTGGGCACTCCTCTGTCGCTGGAGGACTACCTGGCCCTGCCCCACCTGCTGGTCTCCTACGACGGCCGGCGCGGCATCGTCGACGACCTGCTCGAGGGCCGCGGGCTGCGCCGGCGCATCATCGGCTCCACCACCCACTTCGCCGGAGCCCTGACCCCCTTGAAGACCGCCGACGTGGTCGTCACCCTGCCCCGCCACGCCGGGCAGGCCTTCGCCGCCGCCACCGGCCTCACCCTCTCGGAGCCGCCGATCACCATGCCGCGGTTCACGGTGTCGATGGCCTGGACGCCCCAGCGCGCCAACGACCCCGCCCAGCAGTGGCTGCGCGGTTTCGTCCACGACTGCCTCAGCAGCTGACGCCCCTCGAGACGTGCTGCTGGGCGCCCCGCCCTCCTGCCCCGGTCAGCCGCAGCCTGTGGCGGCACTGCCTGTCGCTGGAGGTCGGGCGACGCCCACCGGGATCCATGCCGAGGGCCCGCCGATCGGCCGCCCGGCCTCCGGGCGCGGGAACCAGGTGCGCCGAAGACCATGCGCCCACCCCGTCGACGACCGCCGCCCCCGACTACGCTGGTACCGGCGGGTGGAGGGATCACATGGACGATCGGGCGATCGCCAGAGCACAGGCCCGGTTGATACGTACCGCGATCGCCGGTGCCGGTCTGGCAGTGCACGACCTGTGGCAGACGTACGAGCTCCTGGGCGGGGAGGTCGCCGAGCTGGAGGCCGACGCCTACCTGCACCATGCCCTCTACCTCCCACCCCTGCACCGGGACAGCCTCGTCCGGGCCGCCAACTACCTGATCCCCGGCAGCAGCATCCCCTACAGCCGCGATCTGCGGCCGGAGGAGTACCCGCCCGAGGTGTGACAGGCGCCACCACGGGCGGGAACGCCGGGCCATCGCCGGAGCCGCGGAGCGGGGCGCCCCGCTGCGGATGGCCGGACAGGCCGGTCGTCGTCATATTGCTCAGCCTGCCTCGATCGTCGTCGGTGCAGTGCCTACTCTGGAGCATCGCCGTCGGGGTCCCTTCCGGCCCGGCGGGGCGGTCCAGCCCCCGGCCGCCACCACCCTCCCACCGTGCACAGGAAGAAGGCATGAACACCTCTGCCTCCGGGGCTCTGGCCGTCGAGCTGCACCCCCACTCCCCCACCCGATGGATCGCCACCTACTACCCCATGGTGGTCACCCCCGCCGGTCGCTGGGCCGACGTCACCTGGACCCTGCACCAGCGCCTGATGCCCGTCATCCCCCATCCCCCGGAGCCGGCACGATGGCTCGATCTGCGCAGCCCCGATCCCGGCCACCCTGGCTACGCCGGTCACCGGGCATGGAGCGAGGCCCTGGCCGCCGGCTACACCGCGGCGCTGGCCACCTACCACGCCGAGACCGCCGAGGAGCCCCTGTCGCCCCACGCAGCACAACAGCTGCGGGCCGGCACGGTCGTCGTCCCTGCCGGACAGCTCTCGGAGTGGATGCTCGACGACCTCGAGGAGGAGACCTCGGACGTCCACGGGTGACCCGAGGTGGTCGCCGCGCCGACGGACCGGTCCAGCCGCCGGCACCGGCGCCCGACGGCGGAGGCGCTCCACCCTCATGTCGTGACCGAGCTGCTGCACGGGTGGATGACGGAGTCCCGGGCCGCCGACGCGCTCGACGAGTTCCCCGCGGACGCGCAGCGGCGCACGAAGTCCCACGGCCCCCACCCTGACGCCCCGCCCACCGGGCCGGGGAGGCCAGGTCGTCTCGTCCCGGCGCCACCAGCACGGCGTCCAGGAACGCCGGGCACGTGCGGGCTCTGGCTCGGGCTCTGGCTCGGGCTCTGGTCCACCCGACATGGTCCTGGTGGTGGCCCGCACGGCGGCAGGGATCGCGGCGGGCCGGTCGAGGGGACCGGTCCACTCCCGTGACAGGGCAGGCGATGGAGGCGGAACGTGCGGGAAGGAGCGCTCCGACTCCGCCAGGCCCGGCGCCCAGCACTCCGGCTGGGTGGCGCGGAGCATCGCGACCGGTGGGCGCGGATGGGCGGTCGCCCACCGGGAAGGGTTGACGGCCGGATTTCCTCACGCGAAGATGTGCACCCCGGATGTCGCCGGAGCACGCCGAAGGACCACACCATGGGAATCATCCAGGTCGACCTCTTCACCACCCTCGACGGCGTCTACCAGGCGCCGGGCGGGCCCGGCGAGGACCGTGAGGGCGGCTTCGCGCTCGGCGGCTGGCAGGGGGCCTACGTCGACGACGAATCGGGCGAGGCGATCGGCGCCGACGTCCAGCGTCTCGATGCACTGCTGCTCGGTCGCAGGACGTACGACATCTTCGCCGGCTACTGGCCGGGCCACGGCGACGACGACCCGATCGCCACGAAGTTCAACGCGGTGCCCAAGTTCGTCGTCTCGCGCACCCTGACCGACCCGTCGTGGGAGGCGACCACGGTGCTGAGGGACGTCGCGGCCGAGGTGCGAGCGCTCAAGGACCGGTTCGGCGAGGTCCACGTCTTCGGCAGTGGCGAGCTCGTGACGACCCTGCTGAGGGAGGACCTCGTCGACCGGCTGCGCCTCATCCTCTATCCGCTGATCCTGGGCTCGGGCAAGCGCATCTTCGGCGCCGGCACCGTCCCCGCCGCCTTCACCTTGGTGAAGCCGCCGCAGGCGTTCCCGAAGGGCGCGATCTCCCTCGTCTACGAGCGGACCGGCGAGCCGGTCACCGGCGTCGACGTCTCGCAGCCGTCGCAGTAGGCGGCCCCCGGTCGTTGCGCGTCCGGCGTCAGGATCATGCCGGCGCCTCCGGGCCGGCGGTCGTCCGGTGGGCGCCCGCGTGGTGTTCGCCGGTTCCCCGGTCGACCGTTCCCCGGACCACCGAGGCGGCTCAGCGCACTTGGCGCGGGTGTCCTAGGAGGGGGCTGCGACCGTCGCATCGGCACAGGGCGCGAGGACCGACCGTGCCGTGCTGCGGGCACAGGTGATCGGGTCGGCGGGTGCGCCGCGCAGGATGCTGCTGAGCACCCCGTTGTAGAGCAGCAGCAAGGCCGAGGCCACAGCGGCCGGATCCTGACACCGGGCCTCGCGAGCCAGTTCCGCAAGCCGCTCGGTGACCAGCTGGGTGTCCTGCTGGATCAGCTCGAACACCGGGTCGCTGCTTCCATCCACCGGGGCGGGGCGTTCGGAGGCGGTGGCGAGGAAGCAGCACCACTGGGTGGGGCCGGCCGAGGCCCGGAAGCTCTCGATGGCGTCGAAGACGGCCAACAGGCGGTCCTGCGGGGAGTCGGCGGCGGCGACGGCAGCATCCCAGTGGTGGGTCCATGCGCGGAGCCGACGGGCGAGCACTTCGCGCAGCAGGTTGTCCTTGGAGCCGAAGTGCTTGTACAGCGTCACGACCGCCACCCCGGCCGCCGAGGCGACCCGGTCCACCCCCGTGACGGTGATGCCCTCGCGGAAGAAGAGGCTCTCGGCGGCGTCGAGGATGCGCTCCCGGGTGTGCTGCGGATTGGCCATGCGAGTAGCATAACGCTCGTTACAGTAGAACGACCGTTATGCCGGAGGGGCGCCCGATGACAGCACCTACCGTGGAGACGCCCCGCAGGACCGGCCTGGGGACGGCGCTGGCCGGGATGCTGCTGATCGCCGCCACCTACGGCCTGGCCCGTTTCGGGGTGGGCCTGTTCGCTCCGTACCTGGCGGCGGAACGCCCGGAACTGGCCGCAGCCCTGGGCTGGGCGGCCGCCGCCCAGTTCACCTCCTACTGCCTGGCCGCCGTGGTCGCCGCCCGCCTGGTCGGCCGCAGCCCCCGAACAGGGCTGCTGCTGGCCGGAGCCACCGCGACGACGGGGTGCCTGGGGGTGGCCGTGACCTCGGACCCGGTGGTGTTCGTCGTCGCGGTCTTCGTCGGCGGCATGGCCGGCGGCTTCGCCTCTCCCGCCCTCGTGGCGATCATCGACGCGGTGGTGGCACCTGAGGCCACGGCCACCGCCCAGTCCGTGGCCAACGCGGGAACAGCCGTGGGCGTCATCGGAGCCGGCCTGCTGGCTCTCGCCGCTCCCTCGATCGGCCCGGCGTGGATGTTCATGGCGCTGATGTGTGCGGTGGCCACGGCGGCGGCGTGGTGTCCCGCGCGGGCCCGCACCGGCCCGGCCGCCCCCCGGACCTCCGCGTCAGGGCCGCCCCCGGTCCTGCCCCGCGGGGCGTGGCGATCCCTGCTCCTCCCGGGCACTGCGGCGGTGATCGTCGGCGCCGGTTCGTCCCTGACCTGGACGTTCGGGCCGTTGCTGGTCACCGGCTCGGGCGCCGTGGCCCCGGAGCGGGTCGGATGGCTGTGGATCGCCTTGGGCCTGGGCGGCTTTCTCGGCACCCTTGCCGGGGGCCTGGTCGAGCGCACCGGGCAACGAGGCGGGTGGTGCACCTGCGCCGGGGTCTTGGCCCTGGCCGGCGCCGGAGTCGCACTGGCCGTCGCCACCGGCAGCTCCTGGGCGGCCTACACCAGCATGGCCGTCTTCGGGGCCGGGTACATGGGCCTGACCGCGGTGCTCATCCTGTGGGCGCGGCGTGCCTGGCCGGACCATGCAGGAGGAGGCACCTCGATCCTGTTCATCGCCCTGGCCACCGGGCAAGCACTGGGTTCCGTGGGTTTCGGAACGGCTCAAGGGCTTCGCAGCCCGGTCCTCCTGGCAGCGCTGGCCGCAGGCTTGTGCGCTGCGGGAGGCCTGGCGGTCCTGAGGCGAGAGCGGCGGCTGTCCCGCTGACGAGCCCACCGGCGGGCAGGCCACGGCCCGCGCGACGGCCACGGCGGGATCCGGCGTCCCGGCTCACCCCGAGGACGAGGGAACGGTGACGCCCTTCGCCGCGTCCTCCGCAGCCACCCGCGCATACGATGCCGAGACCCGTCGGTAGACCGGGGTCAGGAAGGCCAGCAGCGCGGCCGCGATCATGACGATCCCCGCCACCAGGAACACCAGGGCGATGCCGCGGGAGGTGCCCTCCCCCAGCAGCGGGGCCAGCTGGGCGGCGCCCTCCGCGGAGCGTGCGTACGGGATGATCCAGAACTGGGCGATCGGCGCGATGAGGAACGCGGTGACCGGCGCCGCCGCGGACTCGAACGCCATGGCGAAGCCGAACACACGGCCCTGCCGCTGCAGCGGCACCACCCGCTGGATGACCGTCTGTTCGGCGGCCTCCACGAACGGCACCAGGGTCAGGTACAGCCAGATGCCGGCGATGTACAGCCATGCCCACTCCCGCAGCGTGAACACCGCACCGAGGACCCCCATCAGGACCACCGCGATGAGCATGGTGCGCAGCGGGTTGGACCCGAGCCCGAACTTGCCGATCAGCGCCCCGCCCACGATGAATCCGGTGGCGCCGAGCGCGAAGCAGGTCCCCCACAGCTCCACGGGGAACAGCTCCAGGCCGTAGGGATCCATCAAGGCCATGTAGACGCCACCGACGAAGTTGTTGAACGTGGAGAACAGGATCAGCGCGAACAGGCCCGGAATGGCCCGCACCGCGGCGAGGGAGCCGCGCAGGTCGAACCCGCCGTGCGCGTCCGTGGCGGCCGGCCGCACCTCCTCCGGCATGCGCAGGGTGAGCAGGTGCGCGAAGGCCAGTGCCGTGAGCACCACGGCGAGGGCGATCGTCCAGCCCATGCCCAGCCACCCGACCGACAGCCCGGAGAGCACCGAGGTGACGATGAACATCACTCCCTGCACCATGCCGACCTGACCGTTGGCGTTGGCCCGCCGATCCGGCTCGATGAGGATGGTGACCGTGGTGGACAGGGCGATGTTGCGCATGTTCTCCACCACCGCACCGGTCAGGATGACCAGGGAGAAGACCCAGAACCACGGGCGGGCCAGGTCCAGCAGCCAGGCGGTGGGCGTCAGCAGGAACATGGCCCCGGACAGCGCGAACATCACCAGGGTGAAGCCGGCGGCGAAACGCATCACCGCCAGCTTGCGGTAGCGGTCCACGAAGGTGCCGAAGCTGATGCTGGAGAGGGCGATGAGCAGCATGTACGCGCCGCCGATCACTCCGGTGGCGATCACGTTGCGGGTCTGCAGGTACACCCAGAACGTCAGGGCGAACCACAGGTAGCTGGTCGTGATGTTGGCGAGCGCCGTGTTCACCAGGATCCCGGCGAAGGTGCGGGACCGCTGCGCCGGAGTGCGCAGGGACGTGTCGACGGCCTCGCGGTCGACCAGCCCTGCAGGCTCGCCGCCGTCGACCGGCGCGGATGGGACGGCCGCGTCCGCGCGGAGCCCCCCGCTGCCGTCGGGTACCGCAACGGCCCGGGGCAGGTCCGGTTCCTGCTCGTTCATGCGGCCCAGTGTAGTGACGGGCACGGACACGGTTGCCGCCCGCCGGCCGGCACCGGATGCCGGTCCGGGCAGGTGCTTCGCCCACGACGAGCACCTGCCCGGACGGCAGGGTGTCGGCAGCTCCCGGAGGCGCCGGCCGAGGGTGGACGGGGAGAGCCCCGGGTGCTGCGCCGTACGGGTGCCCCGCTCGCTGGGGTCCACGCGCCGTGGGGTCGGGCGACCATGACGGTGGAGGCCATCGAACCGGTGGGGATGCGGCCAGCAGGACGGGCCGTGAGCCCCTGCTCCCCCGCTGGGCCATGAGCACCGCGAGAGCCGTTCCCGGCTCCAGGACGGAGTCCGCAACGTCGAACCGGCACGGGGTGGACGCCCCCTCGATCGGGCTTCCACCGGCCGAGGGGGCAGAACCCCATGACCTGGTGCAGGGGGGTTGCCCCGTCCGGCCGGCGTCCGGGCGCCCAGAACGGAGGGGGGCTACTGGTTCCGGCCGCGGGCAGCGACGCTCCAGCGGTCCGCGACCTCGCCCCCGCTGACCACCGTGACGGTGTCGACGAGGTTCACGGCCGCGCACACGTGGTTGGGGATCACCCGCAGCCTCTGCCCGAGGGCGGGCAGTGCGCTCCCGTCGGGCCAGACGACGGTGGCGTGGTGCTCGGACAGGGCGGTGACGCGCGCCTCGGGATGATCCAGGAGCCGCCCGAACCCGGTCGCCCAGGCCGGCCGGTCCCCGCCGAGGATCTTGCTGCCCGAGTCCAGGAGGACCCGGCGCGGGGCGAGCTCGTCCCCTTCGTGGCGGCTGACGACCGTCGCGGCGATGGTCAGGGCGATGTCCTCCGGGGCGCACCGGGCGAGTTCGAGCTGCTGGGCGTCGCCGAAGACGTAGACCCCCGGCCGGACTTCCGTGGCCGCGGTCGCCTCGGTGAGGGTCGCGGTGGGAGTCGATCCGCCGCTGACGCGCGTGACCTCGAACCCCGCGGCCTTCAGCAGCCCGGAGGCCTCCTGCAGGGCGTCGTGCTCCTGCTGGGCGGCCTCGACGGGCATCCCCGGGGCGTAGCTGTGGCCGGGGAAGGTGAAGACTCCGGTGACGCGCAGTCCGGCGCGCGTGGCGGCCCGGGCCACGTCCACGGCACGGGCAGGGCTGACGCCGCTGCGGTGGTGGCCGCTGTCGATCTCGACCAGGACCTGGAGCCGCTCGGCAGCGTCTCCGAGGCCGGCGGCCATGGTCTCGGCTGCTTCCGCCGAATCGGTCCCGACCGTGATCCGGGCCGCGGCGCTGAGGCGGCGCAGGCGCTGCGCCTGGCGTGGGCCGACCCACAGCGGATAGGCGATGAAGACGTCGTCGGCCCCGTGCCCGACGAAGACCTCGGCCTCCCCGATGGTCGCCACGGTGAGCCCGGCGGCTCCCGCCGCCAGCTGCAGCGTGGCGATCTCGGGGATCTTGTGGGTCTTCGCGTGCGGCCGCAGCTGCAGGCCCTTGGCCTGCACGGCGGTGGCCATCCGTCGGATGTTCCGCTCGAGCACGTCCCGGTCGATCAGGATCTCCGGGGTGTCGATGTCCTCCGGCACTGTCCTCATGGGCTTCCTTTCCTGTGGTGCTGCGCTTCGTGGTGGTCGTCGTGTCCCCGGGGCCATTCGGCCGTCGCAGCCCTCCCGGCCGGGATCGACGCCGACGGCGCCTCCGGCTCTCCCGCCGGACACCTGCGCGGCCAGGGCCTGCGCACCCACGGACGGGGAAGTCGCCCGCCCAGTCTCCTACAACCGGCCTCTTCATCACCACGGACGGTGGTCCGACCTCCACCCGGAACGCGCTCGCGCTCCTCCCGCCTCGCTCGTGTTGCGGCAGCAGGGGTGCTCTCGGCGGAGCCGGGAGCCGCTGAAGGCCGGGCGCCGTCGGCCCGGGGCTGTGCCGGTGGCCCGGCGTTCGGTCCTCGAGCCCAGCGGGGGCGAGCGAGCATGCTCAGCTCGTCGCCCGGGGACGGGAGGGGAAGACGGCCGAGACGTCCCCCGTCACCGCGGCCGGCATCTGCCGGCCGTCCAGGGGCACCTCGTAGGCGAGCTCCCGAGAGCCGCTGGTGACCCGGATGCGCGCCACCAGCCCTTCCCTGCGCACTCCCGCCGGCCGCAGGTGCGAGCCGGCATGGGAGAGGTGCGGGGGACAGGAGTCCAGGTGGTCCAGCAGTTCACGCCGCAGCTGCTCCGGCGTCGGCGCCTCCGGACAGGTCGGCGGCTCTCCCACGGCAGGCAGGGCGAGTGGCCCGGCGGCCCCCGACAGCAGCAGCGCGGTCCGGGCGCGTCCGGCGCTGAAGGAGTTCGTCACCGCCCGCCCGGCCACGCACTGCACCCGGGCCGCCTCGTCGGCCATGGTGGCACCGGTGATGAGGCCGTGGGACCGGGCACGCTCCGCCACGGACGGCGCACGGAGAAGTGTCCCGCCGGCGGGGAGGACGTCCATCAGCACCCCGGATGTTCCGCACACCTCGAGAAGGCTCGGCCGATCGCAGCATGCACCGCAACGGCACACCGACCGGTGGACACGCCCTCGGCCTCAGGTGGTGGGGGTGAGGGTGCGTCCCAGGAAGGCGCGCAGCACCCCGGCCGCCTCCCGGCGGGCGCGCGGGTCCGGGGCCCCGGGAAGGGCCTGGCTCGCCGGCAGCAGCCCGTGGTGGTGGCCGTGGAGCACCAGCAGGGCCGCCACGGCCTGCGCCAGCTCGTCACCGGTCGCCGCGGTGGCCTCCAGGACCCGCTGGTGGGCCGCGCGCAGCACCGGCCCCGGGCAACACCCCAGGT
>NZ_JAMBOG010000033.1 GCF_023715525.1 Kocuria rosea
TCATCGCGCAGGGCCTCCACCTGTGGTGCGCCCCCCCCCCCCCCCCGGCCCCGGGGGGGGGGGCCCCCGCTACGCTGTGCCCCATGAGCACCCGAGGCACCAGCACCGGCGGGATCGCCGCGGCCACCGGCATCCCCTGGGAGACATGGACGGCGCGGCTCGAGGAGCTGGGCGCCCGGCGGATGGGGCACGCCGAGATCGCCCGGCACGTGGCCGGGCAGCTCGCGGGCGTCGTCGCCAACCACGAGTGGTGGGCCCAGGCCGTCACCGTCGCCTACGAGCAGCACGTCGGCGCCCGGCGCCCCGGCCAGACCAGGGACGGGCGCTTCAACGTCAGCGCCGGCCGCACCGTGGACGGCAGCCTCGACGAGACCCTCGCCCGCTGGAGCGCCGTCATGGCCGGGCGCTCGGACGCCGCCGGGGCGGCCTTCGCGGACGAGCCCAGCACGAGCGCCACCGAGAAGTGGCGCTACTGGCGCGTGCGCCTGGCCGACGGCACCCGGGTCTCCGTGAACGTCGGGACCAGGGGCCCGACCCGCTCCGGGGTGGCCGTCGCGCACTCCGGACTGGCCGCGGCGGAGGACGTCGAGCCGTGGCGCGCCTTCTGGAAGGGCCGGCTGCGCGAGCTCTGAGCCGCGTCCTCCACCGCCCGGACGCACGCCCCGCTTGTGGCCCACGTCACGGCTCGCCTACGGTGACCCCGGTACCTGAGACGAGGAGTATCGGATGACCGCGCCCTACCCCCACCTGACGGCCCCGCTGGACCTGGGCTTCACCACCCTGCCCAACCGCGTGCTCATGGGATCCATGCACACCGGCCTGGAGGAGCAGCCCGGCGGCTTCGAGCGCCTGGCCGCGTTCTACGCCGAGCGGGTGCGCGGCGGCGTCGGGCTCATCGTCACGGGCGGGATCGGCCCCAGCCCCGAGGGCGCCACCCGTCCCGGGGCCGCCCTCCTGGCCACCCCCGAGGAGGTGGCCGGGCACCGCACGGTCACCGGCGCCGTGCACGCGGAGGGCGGCAGGATCGCCCTGCAGATCCTGCACTCCGGCCGCTACGCCCAGAGCACGGCCGCCGTCGCGCCGAGCGCGCTGCGTGCCCCCATCAGCCCGGTCGTCCCGCATGAGCTCACCGACGAGGAGATCGAGCGGACCATCGAGGACTTCGCCCGCACGGCCGTCCTGGCCCGGGAGGCCGGCTACGACGGGGTGGAGGTCATGGGCTCCGAGGGCTACCTCATCAACGAGTTCGTCGCCGCCGGGACCAACCACCGCACCGACGAGTGGGGCGGGTCCTGGCACCACCGGATGCGCCTGCCCGTCGAGATCGTCCGGCGGGTCCGGGAGCGCACGGGCCCCGACTTCGTCCTGATCTACCGTCTGTCCATGCTCGACCTCGTCCCGGGCGGGTCCACGCTCGAGGAGGTGGTCGAGCTCGCCCGGGCGGTCGAGGCCGCCGGAGCCACGCTGCTCAACACCGGGATCGGCTGGCACGAGGCCCGCGTCCCCACCATCGCCACGGTCGTGCCGCGCGGCGGCTTCGCGTGGGTGACCCGCCGGCTCAAGGGCGAGGTCGGCATCCCGCTGGTCGCCGTCAACCGGATCAACACCCCCGCGACCGCGGAGCGCATCCTGGCCGACGGCGACGCCGACATGGTCTCCCTCGCCCGGCCCCTCCTGGCCGACCCCGACTTCGTCGCGAAGGCGGTCGCGGGCCGGGCCGACGCCATCAACACGTGCATCGCCTGCAACCAGGCGTGCCTCGACCACACCTTCGCGGGCCGCACGGCCTCCTGCCTGGTCAACCCCCGCGCAGGCCACGAGACGCTGCTGCGGCTCGGACCCACCCGCCGGGCCGAGCGGATCGCCGTCGTGGGGGCGGGCCCCGCGGGCCTGGCGTTCGCGGTCAACGCCGCGGAGGCCGGGCACGCCGTCACCCTCTTCGAGGCCGGCGACCGGATCGGTGGCCAGTTCCTGCTCGCGCTGCGCGTCCCCGGCAAGGAGGAGTACGCCGAGACCCTGCGCTACTACGCCGTGCGCCTCGCCGAGCTGGGCGTGGACGTGCGGACGGGGACGGCCGCGGGGCCCGGGCACCTCGCCGGCTTCGAGCGGATCGTGCTGGCCACCGGCGTGGAGCCGCGCGTGCCGGCGATCGAGGGCGTGGACCACCCGTCGGTCGCCGGCTACCGCGACGTCCTGGAGGGCGCCCCCGTCGGGCGGCGCGTCGCGGTCCTCGGAGCCGGCGGCATCGGCTTCGACGTCGCGCAGTTCCTCGTCCACGACCCCGCCTCCTCCGGGCACGACTTCTACCGCAGCTGGGGCGTGGACACCACGCTCTCCACCCGCGGCGGCCTCGTCCCGCCGCGGCCGCCGCGCCCCGCGCGGGAGGTGACGCTGTTGCAGCGCTCCCCGGGCAGGCCGGGCGAGCGCCTGGGCCGGACCACCGGCTGGATCCACCGGGCGTCGTTGAAGGCCGCGGGCGTGCGGATGCTGGGCGGGGTGGGCTACCGGAGGATCGACGACGCGGGGCTGCACCTGGTGGTGCCCGGCCCCGGCGGGCCGGTGGAGCAGGTGCTGGCCGTGGACACCGTGGTGCTGTGCACCGGCCAGGAGCCGGCGCGGCGGCTGCACGACGCCCTGCTGGCGGCCGGCCACGACGCCGAGGCCGTGCCGGTGCACCTCGTCGGCGGGGCGGACGTGGCCGCCGAGCTCGACGCCAAGCGGGCGATCCGGCAAGCCACCGAGCTCGTCGCCGCCCTCGGCTGACGTCCAGGGCTCAGCGCCCGGCGGCGTAGCCCTGGGCGCCGCGCGGGTTCGCCGCGGCCCCGACCACCCCGGTGGCCGGGTCGCGGGTCACCACCGAGAGCCGCCCGAGCGACCAGTCCCCCGCCCGCACGACCCGGTGCCCGCGCCGCTCCAGGCCGGCGAGCACGGCCGGGCCGAGCCGGTCCTCGACCACCGCGCCGCCGGGCTCCCACGTGCGCGGCCAGAAGGAGCCGGGCACGGAGGTGGTGTGCAGGGTCGGCGCGTCGACGGCCTGCTGGGGCGTGTAGCCGCCGACGATCGTGCGCAGCAGCCACGGCAGCTGCCACTGGTCCTGCTGGTCCCCGCCGGGCGAGCCGAGCGCCGCCACCGCGTGCCCGTCCCGGAGCACGAGCGTGGGGGTCAGCGTCGTGCGCGGGCGCCGGCCGGGCCGCAGCTGCGAGGGGCCCTCCTCGAGCCACGTCATCTGCAGCCGGGAGCCGAGGCAGAACCCCAGCTCCGGGATCGTGGGCGAGGACTGCAGCCATCCGCCGGAGGGGGTCACGGCGACCATGTTGCCCCACCGGTCGACCACGTCGAGGTGGCAGGTGTCCCCGCGGGTCTCCCCCCGTGGGCCGGACCGTGGGCTCCCCCACCGCGGACAGCGCGGAGGAGTCTCCCGGGTGGTATTCCGTGCGCAGCGGCGGCACGAACGGCTCGCACCCCGGGACCCGGCCCGGACGGAACCCGTGCGCGGCGGTGTCCGTGATCAGCGCCCGCCGCTGCGCCGCGTACTCCGGCGAGAGCAGGTGGGCGAGCGGCACGTCGCCGTCGCCGTACCAGGCCTCGCGGTCGGCGAGCGCGAGCTTCTGCGCCTCCAGCAGGGTGTGCGCGCCGAGAGCGGTGGAGGGGTCCAGCCGCTCGTCGTCGAGCCCGTCGAGCAGTGCCAGCGCCTGGAGCAGCGCGGGGCCCTGGCCCCACGGCCCGCTTTTGGCGATCGTGCGGCCGCGGAACCCGAGGGTCGTCGCGGGCTCGTACCCGGACTCGAAGGCCGCGAGGTCCTCCACGGTCATGACCCCGGCATGGTCGGTGCCCGAGGAGTGCCGGTGCGTGACGGCGAGGAAGTCGACGGCGGCCCGGGCCACGAAGCCCTCCCGCCAGGCGCGGCGGGCGGCGTCGATGCGGGAGGCGCGGTCCGGCCGGTCCGCGCCGGCCTCGACGAGGCGCTCGAGCACCCGGGCGTACGCCGGGTTGCGGATCACCTCGCCCGCGGCCGGGGGGCGGCCCTGCGGCATCCACTGCCGGGCCGAGGACGGCCAGTGCTCGGTGAACAGCCGCGCGACCGCCGTGATCGTGGCCCCCACCCGGCCGAGCACGGGGTGGCCGTCGCGGGCGTAGCCGGCCGCGAACCCCAGCACGTCGGCGAGCTCCCACGTGCCGTGGTCGCGCAGGAGCACGAACCAGGCGTCCACCGCGCCCGGGACGGCGGCCGCGAGCGCCCCAGCGCCGGGCACGAGCTCGAGGCCCTCCGCGCGGTAGTGCTCCACGCTCGCCCCGGCCGGGGCGGGCCCCTGTCCCATGAGCACGACGGGCCGGCCCGGGTCCGCGGCCGTGGCGAACAGGCCCACGAGGTCCCCGCCGGGCCCGTTGAGGTGGGGCTCCACGACGTGCAGCACGAAGCCTCCGGCCACCGCGGCGTCGAAGGCGTTCCCGCCGCGCTCCAGGACGGCCTGCGCGGCCGCCGTGGCGAGCCAGTGCGTCGAGGCGGCCATCCCGAACGTGCCCTGCAGGTCCGGGCGCGTGCTGAAGGAGCTGGGCGGGGTGTAGGGCACGGTGCGGTCCTCTCCGGCAGGGGTCCCAGGCTATCCCCGGCTCGCCCGGGGCCGGGAGCACCGCCGCAGCGCGTCCGCGCCGTCGCGCTCCTGCCGCCGCCTCCTCCTGCCGGGCGGGCCGGTGTCCGTCCGCGCCCTCGGCCACCGGGCCGTCGACCTCGCCGGCGCGAACATCCCCGGGCGCCCCCGCACGACGGCGTCACAACCCGTGTCCGGACGGATCCTGGAGCCGGACTGCCCGATACTGGTGTCCCCGGATCCCGCCCACGGTGCAGGAGGAGACGATGCGTGCACACCCTGGTGGCCCCCGCTTCCCGGGGGCACGGCCATGATGGTCGCCCTGGGCCTGGTCCTGATGGTCCTCGCCGTGGCCGTCGTGCTGGCCACGGCCCGGCGCGAGGTCCTGATGGAGGCCGACCGGCTCACCGCCGGGACGGTCGCCTCCACGATGGCCGTGGTGGCCGCCGGGATCGTGCTGTTCATCACGGGAGCCGCGATCGCCGGCATGTCGGTGCTGCTGACGCTGGGCCTCTCGCTCCGGCCCTGACCCCGGGCCGCAGGGAGCGCCGCGTCAGCTCTCGACGAGGATCCCGTCCTCGTCGGCCCAGACCGTGCGGCCGGGGACGAACGTGGTCCCCTCGATGACGACCGGCACGTCCTGCTCCCCGACGCCGTCCTTCGCGGACTTGCGCGGGTTGGACCCCAGCGCCTTGATCCCCAGCGGCAGCTGCGCGAGCGCGACCCGGTCCCGGACCGGGCCGTTGATGATCACGCCCGCCCAGCCGTTGCGCACGGCGGCCTCCGCGATCATGTCGCCCATCAGGGCCGTGCCCATCGAGCCGTGGCCGTCGACGACCAGCACCGCGCCCTCGCCGGGCGAGTTCAGCAGGGCCTTGACGAGGGCGTTGTCCTGGAAGCAGCGGATCGTGCGCACCGGGCCGGTGAACGCGCGCACCCCGCCCAGGTCGAGGAACTGGCGGGGGCAGGACATCAGCTGCTCCCCGCGCTCGTCGTAGAGGTCGGCGGTCGAGAACGGGCGGGGATCGGTCATGGGCTGCTCCTCGGCGTGGACGGGCGCGGACGGCCTCCGGTGGCGGTCCCGGGCACCACAGTAGCCACGCCCGTGGACGGGGTCAGCCCTCCGCGCGCTCCGCCGGCCGGCCGGGGGCGTCCTCGGGGGACGGGCCCACGGTCGTGCCCAGCGGGATCTCCTCGATGAACAGGGACAGCACCAGGCACGCCGCCGCGACGGGCAGCCCCCACAGGAAGACGGGGGGCAGGGCCTGCGCGAAGGCATGCCCTACAGCGTCCTGCACCAGAGCGGGCAGGGACGCGAGCACCTGGGGGCTCAGGGCATCGACGTCGAGGGCGGGCGCCGCCGGGCCCGCCGGCAGGGCGGCGCCGAGGGCGTCGTCGAGCCGGGCGACGAACAAGGAGCCGAACACCGAGATCCCGAAGGACGCCCCGATCTGGCGGAAGTAGTTCGACGACGACGTCGCCGCGCCCACGTCCGCGGAGGGCACCGCGTTCTGGACGATCAGCACGAGGTTCTGCATCAGGCAGCCGATCCCAAGACCGATGACCACCATGCCCGTGGCCGTGAGGGCGTAGGGGGTGGTCTCGTCGATCCGCGACAGCAGCACCAGGCCCCCGGCCATCACCACCGAGCCCAGCACCGGCCACGCCCGGTACCGCCCGGTGCGCGCGATCCGCCGGCCGGTCCCGATCGTGCCCACAAGCATGCCGACGGTCACGGGGATCATCATGAGCCCGGAGCCGGTGGCCGAGGCCCGGTCCACCATCTGCAGGTACGTCGGCAGGTAGGAGATGGTGGCGAACATGATCACGCCCATCCCCACGGCCGCCGCGGTGGGGACCAGGAAGTTGCGCACCCGGAACAGGTGCAGCGGGATGATCGGCTCCGCGGCCCGGCGCTCCACGAGCACGAACAGCACGGCCAGCACCGCGGCCGCCGCGGCCAGGCCCAGGATCTGCGGGCTCGCCCACCCGTACGCGGTGCCGCCCCACGTGGTGAGGAGCACGAACGCCGTGCTGCCCAGCGCGAGCAGCACGGTCCCGAGGACGTCCAGGCGCACGGGCCCGCGCGGGGCGTGGGGCAGGTGCAGGTAGCGGGGGATGAACACGAGCGTGACCAGGCCCAGGGGCAGGTTGATGTAGAACACCCAGCGCCAGCTCACGAGGTCGGTGAGGAACCCGCCCAGCAGCGGCCCGCTCACCGAGGCCAGGCCGAAGGCCGCCCCGATGATCCCCATGTACTTCCCGCGCTCCCGGGCGGGGACGAGGTCGGCGATGATCGCCTGCGCCCCGATCAGCAGACCGCCGCCGCCGAGGCCCTGCAGGGCGCGGAAGACGATGAGCTGGGTCATGTCCTGGGCGGCCCCGGCCAGCATCGACCCGGCCAGGAAGACCACCACGGCCACGAGGAAGATCCGCTTGCGGCCGTAGAGGTCGCCGAGCTTGCCGTAGACCGGCAGCCCCACGGTGGCGGCGAGCACGTAGGCGGTGATCGCCCAGGAGATCCGCTCCAGCCCGTTGAGGTCCCCCACGATGGAGGGCAGGGCCGTGGCCACGATCGTCTGGTCGAGGGCCGCGAGCAGCACGGCCATCAGCAGGCCCAGGAACGTCAGGCGCAGCCGGCGGTCCCCGGCGCCGCCGACCGCCGTCCCGCTCAGCGGTCCGCGCCGATCACGGTGGCGCCCTCGGGCCTGCCGGTCGCGGCTGCCGCCGCGCAGGACAGGGCCGGAGCCCCCGGGCGGACGAGCCGTTCCTCAGGATGCTGCACCACAGGATTCTCGCGCCCCCGGGAACCCCTGGCAAGGGGAGCTGACCCGCCCGTCCCGGACCGCCCATCGGGCTCACAGGCGCCACGTCTACTATCCTGGAGAACGCCTGACCCGAGACCGGGGGCATGCGCACCGTGATCGACGCCAGGAAGGAGGCGCCATGGGATTCCTCGAGAGCCTCGAGAACAACATCGAGAAGGCCGTCCGCGCCGCCTTCGCCACCGGCTCCCGCAAGCGGGTGGAGGCGGTCGAGATCGCCAGCGCCCTGCGGCGCGAGCTGGACCAGGAGGCGTTCACCATCTCCGCGGGCCGCACCATGGCCCCCAACGTGTTCGTGGTGGAGTTCTCCGACGAGGACTTCCCCCGCGCCCAGGACTGGGGCACGCCCCTCGCCGAGGAGCTGTGCGACGTCGTGATCAAGCACGCCCGCAGCCAGGCCTACACCCTCCAGGGGGCCGTGAAGGTCTCCTTCACCCGCAACCCCGAGGTGGAGGCGGGCGAGTTCCGCATCCACTCCTCCGCCCAGCGCACCGCGGAGTCCCCCAACACGCCGTCCACCCCGAGCGGGCACCGCATCGCCCGCAGCCACCGCCGCGAGGAGGCCGAGCCGCCCCCGCCCGCCCAGCACTGGATCCCGGTGCTCGACGTGGGCGGGGAGCGGTTCTCCATCAACGCGGACTCGATCGTGCTGGGCCGCTCCGCCGAGGCGGACATCACGGTGGAGGACACCGGGGTGTCCCGCAAGCACCTCGAGATCCGGCGCCAGGGCGAGCACTTCCTGGCCGTGGACCTGGGCTCGACCAACGGCTCGTACGTGGACGGGGAGCGGGTGATCGGCCGCACCGAGCTGGTCAACGGGTCCGTGATCACCATGGGGCGCACCCGGATCACGTTCCGCCTCCTGACCCCGAAGGGGCACCGCTGAATGTCCGAACTGACCGTCACGCTGCTCCGCTTCGGCTTCCTGGCCCTGCTGTGGATCTTCATCTTCAGCATCGTCGCCAGCCAGGGCCGTGACCTGGCGGTCGGCGGGAAGCTGCCGGCCGCCCTCACCCGCTCCCGCCGGCGCGGCGCCGAGCGCACGCCGCCCGCGCCCTCGGCGGCGACGGCGGCGGTGCCCCCGGCCGGGGGCACCCCCACGGGCCAGCGCTCCCGCCCCCAGACCCTGGTCGTGCTCGACGGGCCGCTGCGCGGCCGCAGCTTCGCTCTCGGCAGCGCCCCCGTGCTCCTGGGCCGCTCCCCCGAGGCCACCGTGCCCCTCGGGGACGACTACGCCTCGGGCCGCCACGCGCGGCTGTTCCCGCAGGGCTCCCGCTGGTTCCTCGAGGACCTCGGCTCCACCAACGGCACCTACGTGGCCGACCAGCGCCTCACCCGGGCCGTGCCCCTCGACGCCGGGACCCCGTTCCGGGTGGGCAAGACCGTCCTGGAACTGAGGCCCTGACGCATGGGGATCGCCTTCCGCTACGCCGCGCGCTCCGACGTGGGCCGGGTCCGTTCGAAGAACGACGACTCCGCCTACGCCGGCCGCTACCTGGCCGTGGTCGCCGACGGCATGGGCGGGCACGTGGGCGGCGACGTCGCCTCCGCGTCGGCGGTCATCGACCTGACCTCCCTCGACCGGCCCGACCACCACGGGGAGGGCGCCACCGTCCTCGCGGACGAGATCCAGAACGCCAACCAGAACCTGGCCCGGCTCGTGGTCGGCAACCCCCGGCTGGGCGGGATGGGCACCACCGTCACGGCCCTGCTCGCCGACGGGCAGGACCTCGTCGTCGCGCACATCGGCGACTCCCGCGCGTACCGGCTGAGCGGGGAGGGCTTCCGCCAGGTCACCCGGGACCACACGTTCGTGCAGCGGCTCATCGACGAGGGCCGGCTGCGCCCCGAGGAGGCCGAGTCCCACCCGCACAAGAACGTCCTGATGCGCGTGCTCGGCGACGTCGACGCCTCCCCCGAGATCGAGGTCGAGGTGCTGCGCCCCGAGGTCGGCGAGCGCTGGCTGCTGTGCTCGGACGGGCTCAACGCCGTCGTGCGCCCGGAGACCATCGAGTCGGTGCTGCGCTCCACCGGGGACCTCAACCAGATCGTCGACACCCTCGTGGAGCTCACCCTCGACCGCGGGGCCCCCGACAACGTCACCGTGGTGGTGGTCCAGGTCTTCGAGACCGACGACGGCGCCCCGCCCGCCCCCCAGGAGGGGGAAGCCCACGGGGCGGTGCCCGACCCCGAGCACGCCCGGACCTCCGACGAGCTCACCGCCGCGACGGACCCGGCGGGCCCCTCCTCGCCCGCCCCGCAACCCCGCTCCGAGTCCTCGGCCGCCCTGCTGCGCCGGGACCTCGCGGCGCGCCCGCACCTGCTCGTGGGCGCCGCCGCCAACGCCACCCAGACCGGGCGCATCCCCACGGTCAGCGACAGCGTCCTGCAGCGCCGGGCCACGCTCGTGCGCACCTCGACCCCCGACACCCTGGCCGACCCGCGAGAGGTCGAGTCCGCCCTGCACCGCGCGGAGGCGGCCGCGGCCCCGTCGCCGCGCCGGCGCCGGCGCCGGCGCGCACTGGCCGTGCTCACCCTCGCCACGGTCGGGCTGCTGCTGGTCGCGGGCGGATGGCTCGCCAACGGCTGGATCAGCTCCCAGTACTACGTCGGCGAGGACGAAGGCAACGTGGCCATCTACAACGGCGTCTCCCAGAGCCTCGGGCCCGTGGGCCTGAGCGACCTGGAGCAGAGCACGGACCTGCGCGTCGAGGACCTGCCCAGCTACGCCCAGGCGCGGGTGCGCAACGCGATCCCGGCCGGCAGCCTGGAGGAGGCCGAGCGGATCGTGCGCGAGCTGCGGGACTCCGCGCGGGGCGAGAGCGCCGCGCCGGCCCCCACGCCCCGCCCGACCGGCACGGTCCGGCGGGCCACCGGCTCGCCGGTGCCCACCGCCCCGAGCTCCTCCCCGTCCGAGAGCCCCGGAGGTGCCCGATGAGCGCCGTCACCGCGCCCCCCGCCCCCGCGCCCGTCCAGAAGCCGCGGCGGATCACGGAGCTGGCCCTGCTGGTCGTCGCCGTGGGCGTCGGCGTGGCCGCCAACATCCTCGTGGACCCGGACCAGCTCGGCTCCGGGGACCCGCACATCCTGGTCACCGGGCTCGTGCTGGGCATCGGGGCACTGCTGCTGCACGTGGTGCTGTGGCTGCGCGCGCGCTACGCCGACCCCTACCTCCTGCCCATCGCCGTCGCCCTCAACGGCCTGGGGATCGCCATGATCCACCGGATCGACCTCACCACGGACCAGACGGCCGCGGACTCGCAGGTGCTGTGGACGGCCCTGGCCATGACCGCCGCCGGGCTCGTCCTGTGGTTCCTCAAGGACCACCGGGTGCTGCGCCGCATCACCTACATCTCACTGGTGCTCAGCGGCCTGCTGCTCCTGCTGCCGCTGCTGCCGGGACTGGGCCTCGAGCTCAACGGCGCGCGGATCTGGATCTCCGTGGGCGGGCGCACCTTCCAGCCCGGCGAGGTCGCCAAGATCACCCTGGCCGTCTTCTTCGCCGGCTACCTCTCGACCAACCGGGACCTCATCCTCCTGGCCGGGCGCAAGCTGGGCCCGGTGCGGTTCCCGCGGTTCCGCGACATGGCGCCCATGTTCACGGCGTGGCTCATCGCGATCGGCGTGCTGGTGTTCCAGCGCGACCTCGGCTCCGCCATCCTGTTCTTCGGCCTGTTCGTGGCCATGATCTACCTCGCCACCAGCCGGCTGAGCTGGATCATCATCGGTGTGCTGCTCGTGGCCCTGGGCGGCTTCCTCGCCAGCCAGGTCTTCGGGCACGTGGCCGCCCGCCTCGACTCGTGGCTCAACGCCTTCGACCCGGAGGTCTACAACCGGGCGCCCGGGGGGTCCGCGCAGATCGTGCAGGGCCTGTTCGGGCTCTCCTCGGGCGGGCTGTTCGGCCAGGGCCTGGGCCAGGGCCGGCCCGACCTCGTCTCCTACGCCAACTCGGACATGATCATCACCGCGTTCGGCGAGGAGCTGGGGCTCATCGGCGTCAGCGCGATCCTCGTGCTGTTCTTCCTCTTCGTCACCCGCGGCTTCCGGGCGGCGCTCGGCACCCGGGACGCGTTCGGCAAGCTGCTGGCGGCGGGGCTGTCCGCGGTCATCGTCCTGCAGCTGTTCGTGGTGGTGGGCGGCGTCACCCGGCTCATCCCGCTGACCGGGCTCACCACGCCGTTCATGTCCGCCGGCGGGTCCTCGCTGCTGTCCAACTGGATCATCGCGGCGATCGTCCTGGCGATCTCCCACACCGCCCGGCGCCCGGTGGTCACGGGCCCGGCCACCGAGGAGGACCTCGCGGAGGTCGCCGCCCACGAGGCGGCGCTGCGGGAGGCCTCCCGCCGGGACGAGCAGGAGCGCGCCGAGCGCCTCGAGCGCCGCCGTGCCCGCCGCGACGGCACCGCCGACGACGAGGACGACGCCGAGCACGACACGACCGCGGACGCCACCGCCCGGCAGCGCGCCGTCGGGCCGGCGACCGCGCGCACCGCCGCGGTCCCCGCGGCCCCGGCCGAGCCCGCCGCCACGGAGCCGATCACCGCCGCGGGACCGGGTGCGCGCCGGGCCGCCGACGACGGCGGCACCCCCACCGAGGCGATGTCCCGCCTCACCGACCAGGACCGCCGCGGCGGCGCAAGCACCGAGAACGGAGGAGCACCGTGAACCGGGCGATCCGACACACGTGGACGGCCGGCGTGGCGATCTTCACCGTGCTGCTCCTGGCGCTGACCTACGTGCAGTTCTTCGCGGCCCGCACCCTCGAGGCGCACCCGTGGAACAACCGCAGCCTCTACGACCAGTTCGGGGCGGACCGGGGCGCGATCCTCGTGGACGGCGACCAGAAGGCCTTCTCCGAGCCCTCGGACGACGACTTCGAGTACCAGCGCGGCTACACGGACCCCCTGATGTACGGGCACCTGACCGGGTACTTCTCGCTGGTCTACGGCGCCACCGGACTGGAGGCCGCCATGGGCGACGAGCTCTCGGGCGCCTCCGCCGACCAGTTCTACGACCGCGTGGTCTCGATGTTCTCGGGCGACCAGCCCACGGGCGCGTCGGTGGAGCTGACCATCGACCCCGTCCTGCAGCAGAGGGCCTACGAGCTGCTGCAGGGGCACAAGGGCTCCGTCGTCGCCCTGGACCCGAGGACCGGGGCGATCCTCGCCATGGTCTCGACCCCGGGCTACGACCCCAACGAGCTCGCCTCGCACAACTCCGCGTCCGTGATCGCCGCGGCGGAGCGGCTCAACGCGGACGCTGACCAGCCCCTGATCAACCGGGCGATCGCCGGGGACCTCTACGCCCCCGCCTCGACGTTCAAGATCATCGACACCGTGGCCGCCCTGGAGTCGGGGCAGTACACCACGCAGACGCAGATCCCGAACCCCCAGGAGCTGCCGCTGCCCGGCACCGACGTCACCCTGCCCAACTACGTGGGCGGCGGGTGCACCGCGCGCACGCAGGCGGACCTCGAGTTCGCGCTGGAGCAGTCCTGCAACACGCCCTTCGCCCAGATCGCCCTGGACCTCGGCGAGGACGCCATCCGGGAGACGGCGCAGAACTTCGGCTACGGGGAGTCCCTGTCCGTGCCGCTGCAGGTGACCCCGTCGCTGTTCCCGGAGGAGCTCAACGACTCCCAGCTGGCCCTGTCCTCGATCGGCCAGTACGACGTGCGCACCACGCCCCTGCAGGTCGCCATGATGAGCGCGGCGATCGCCAACGACGGCGTGCAGATGAAGCCGCAGCTCGTGCGCACGGTGCGGGCCGCGGACCTGTCCGTCCTGGAGGAGCCCAGCCCCGAGCAGCTGCGCCGCTCCACGAGCGCCGACGTCGCCGCCACGGTCACGGACCTCATGGTCCAGGTGGTCGACGAGGGCATCGCCCGCGGCGCCGCGGTCCCCGGGGTCGAGGTGGCCGGCAAGACGGGCACCGCCGAGATCGGCTCCGAGGAGGGGCTCAACGACTCCTGGTTCACCGGTTTCGCGCCGGCGGACGACCCCCAGGTGGCCCTCGCCGTCGTCTTCGAGGACGTCGACGTGGCGACGGGCGCCTCCCTGACCAGTCCGAGCGCCAAGCAACTCTTCGAGGCGGTGTTGAACAAGTGAGACCATCGTCGAGCACCGTCCTGGGCGGGCGCTACGCGCTGACCGATCGGATCGCGATCGGCGGCATGGGGGAGGTGTGGAAGGCCAAGGACCGGGTCCTGGGCCGCATCGTCGCCGTGAAGATCCTCAAGGAGGAGTACAACGGGGACCCCAACTTCCTGCAGCGCTTCCGCGCCGAGGCCCGGCACACCGCCCTGCTCAACCACCCGGGCGTCGCCAACGTGTTCGACTACGGCGAGGAGGAGGGCTCCGCCTTCCTGGTCATGGAGCTCGTTCCCGGCGAGCCGCTGTCCAACATCATCGAGCGGCGCAAGACCCTGGACCCGGACACCGTGCTGAACTACATCGGGCAGACCGCCCGCGCCCTCGCAGCCGCGCACGCCCAGGGCCTGGTGCACCGCGACGTCAAGCCCGGCAACCTGATCATCACCCCGGACAACCGCGTCAAGGTCACCGACTTCGGGATCGCCCGGCTCGCGGACCAGGTCCCGCTCACGGCCACGGGCCAGGTCATGGGCACCGCCCAGTACCTCGCCCCGGAGCAGGCCACGGGCCAGACGGCCACGGGCTCCTCCGACATCTACTCGCTGGGCATCATCGGCTACGAGTGCCTCGCCGGGCGGCGCCCGTTCACCGGGGAGTCGCAGATCGCGATCGCCCTCGCCCAGGTCAACGACCCGCCGCCGCCGCTGTCCGACGAGCTGCCCGAGCCGGTGCGCGCCCTCGTGCTGTCGATGCTGGCGAAGGACCCGAAGGAGCGCCCCGCCACGGCAGGCGCCCTCGCCACCGCCGTGGACGCCATCCGGCGCGGGGACGTCACGGCCGCGGTCGCGGCCGTGCCCGGGATGCGCGCCTTCCTGGACCTGCCCGACGACGACGCCACGCAGGCCATCGAGCCGGTGCGCGACGAGCCCACCCGGCTGCTGGCCCGCCAGGGCGCCGGCGCGGCCGGCGCCGCGGCGGGCGCCGCCCTGGGCGCCGGGGCGGCCACGGCAGACGCCCCCGCCCATCCCGTCACCGCGGAGCTCGGTCTCGTCGAGCCGCCGCGGGCCCCCGAGGCCGGCGGCGCGCACCCGGTGGACGAGCCGCCGAGGCGCTCGGTGTGGGCCTGGCTGCTGCCGGTGCTGCTGGTGCTGGCCGTCGGTGCCGCGCTGCTGTGGTTCTTTCTGGTGCGGGACGCCGACCCGGTGGGCCGGGAGCCGTCCCCCACGGGCACCGTCGCCACGTCGGCCCTGCCGAGCACGAGCTCCCCCACCGCGACGGAGGCCTCGGACACCGTGGAGGTCCTCGCGGCCCGCTTCGAGGGCCGCCCGGTCGACGAGGTCGTCCAGGAGCTCTCCAACCTCGGCTTCGCCGTGCAGCGCCAGGGCCAGGCCTCCGACGGGGCGGTCGACACGGTGCTGTCGCTGGATCCCGTGGGCCAGGTGGCGCGCGGGGAGACGATCACGGTGGTCTTCTCGACCGGCCCGGACACCGTGGAGCTGCCCAGCGGCCTGGTCGGGCGTCCCTCCGAGGAGGTCCTCGCCGAGATCACCGGGGTGGGCGTCAACGTCACGCTCTACGAGGAGGTCAACGACGGCGCGGAGCCGGGCACGGTGCTGCGCACCGACCCGGTGGGCGGGTCCACCGTGCGCCCGGGCGACACGGTCGAGGTGTGGGTGGCCGTGGCACCGCCCGCGGCCACGACCACGGCGCCCCGGACCTCGGCCCCCAGCGCCCCGGCGCCCACCACGTCGGCGCCGGCCACCGGTGCACCGACGCCGACCGCGACCCCGTCCGCCCGGGAGGACTGACCCGTGCCGGGCCGGAACCCCGTCCCCCGCCTGATCAACGGTCGCTACGAGGTGGGCGAGGCCATCGGCCGCGGCGGGATGGCCACCGTCCACGTCGGGCGGGACCTTCGCCTCGGGCGCCGGGTGGCCATCAAGGTGCTGCGCCCGGAGCTGGCCCGGGACGACTCGTTCCACGAGCGGTTCAAGCGCGAGGCCCAGTCCGTGGCCGCCTTGAACCACCACTCCATCGTCTCCGTCTACGACACGGGCGAGATCGCCGCGCAGACCGACGAGGGCGTGGACCGGCCCTACATCGTGATGGAGTACGTGCCCGGCCGGACCCTCCGGGAGCTGATCCACGAGGACGCGGTCACGCCGCAAGAGGCCGTGGAGCTCACCCTGGGGATCCTCGACGCCCTCGAGTACAGCCACCGGGCCGGCATCGTGCACCGGGACATCAAGCCCGCGAACGTGATCGTGACCCCCGACCGCCAGGTCAAGGTCATGGACTTCGGGATCGCCCGGGCCGTGGAGGACACCTCGCCGGCCCTCACCCAGGCCCAGGCGGTGCTGGGGACCGCCCAGTACCTCTCCCCCGAGCAGGCCCGGGGCGAGACCGTGGACGCCCGCTCGGACCTCTACTCCGCCGCGTGCGTGCTGTTCGAGATGCTCACGGGGCGGGCCCCGTTCGTCGGGGAGTCCTCCGTGAGCATCGCCGCCCAGCACGTGCGGGACGACCCGCCCGCACCCTCGGAGTTGGACCCCCGGCTCGGGCGGCGGGTGGACGCCTTCATGGCCAGGGCCCTCGCCAAGGACCCCTCGGCCCGCTTCCAGGACGCCGGGCAGATGCGCCGGGCCCTGCGCGAGCTGCGCCCCGCGGTGCCCGACGACCTCGACGCCACGCACCCCCTTCCCCCCGTCCCCGCCCGTGACGAGGACACCAAAACCCTCCCGCCCGTGCCCGTCCTCGGCCCCGCGGCCGCGGCCCCGGGGCCCACGACGTCGGCCCCGCAGCTCGCCCCGGCGGCCGGCACGCTCCTCACCGCCGCCCCGGCGACCGGGTCGACCGAGCGCCGCCGCCGCGCGCTGCCCCTGCGCAGGGTGCTGCTCACCCTCATGGTCCTCGCCCTCCTGGGCGTCCTCGGCGTCGTGGCCCTCCAGTGGTTCCAGGACCAGCGGGACCGCCCGGTCCTGGTGCCGGTCCCGTACGTGGCCGGCATGGACGCGTCGGTGGCGGAGACGGCGGTCCGCAGCGCGGACCTCATCCCGCAGCTGGAGGAGGTCTTCGACGACGACGTTCCCGAGGGCGACGTGGTGGAGACCGACCCGGCGGCCGACACGCAGGTGGAGGAGGGCTCCACGGTCGTCCTCACGGTCTCCAAGGGCCCGTCCGAGGTGGAGGTCCCCGGCGACCTCGTCGGCCAGTCCGAGGCCTACGTGCGGGACGCACTGGATTCGGCCGGCCTCGACGCCGGACCGACCCGCACCGCGAACAGCGCCTCGGTGCCGCAGGGCATGGTCGTCGCCACGGACCCCGCCGGCGGGACCACGGTCGCGGCCGGATCCGAGGTGGGGATCGTGCTGTCCACCGGCCGGGTCACCGTGCCGGAGGTCGTGGGCCTGAGCCGGGAGGAGGCCATTGCGGCGCTCACCGCCGACGAGGTGGGCCTCGGCTACGAGATCCTCACCACGCCGCGCGCGGACGTCGAGCCCGGGCGGGTCGTCGGGCAGGGCGTCGAGGCGGGCGGCTCGGTCCCCCAGGGCGCGGCGATCACCCTCACCGTGGCCCTCCGGCCCGCCCCCGTGCCGGCTCCCGTCCCGGCGCCGGAGCCCAGCCCGGCGCCCACCGGCGCCGAGCCCACCGGCGCGGAGCCCACGACTGCGGAGCCCGAGCAGGACGAGCCGGCCGCCGAGGAGGAGCAGGCCCCGGACGAGCCGGCCGCCGAGGAGGAGCAGGCCCCGGACGAGCCGGCCGCCGAGGAGCAGGAGCGCCGGAAGGAGGCGGAGAAGGAGGCCCGGGAGGCGGAGAAGGAGGCCCGGGAGGACGGCTAGGCCGTCCGCGGGTCCAGGGCGGGGCTCAGACCGTGATCAGCGGGGACAGCGACGCGGCGGCGCGCGCCGCGCCCTTGAGGCCCACGAGCTCGAGCCAGTTGCCGAGCATCTGGTAGCCGCCCTCCGTGAGGACCGACTCCGGGTGGAACTGCAGCCCGTGCAGCGGGGCGCTCTTGTGCCGCAGGCCCATGATGACGCCGTTGGGGGTGCGCGCCGTGACCTCGAGGACGTCGGGGACGGACTGGTCCACGACGGCGAGCGAGTGGTACCGGGTCGCGGTGAAGGGGCTGGGCACGGACCCGAAGACGCTGCTGCCGTTGTGCTCGACCTGCGAGGTCTTCCCGTGCATGAGCTCCTCGGCGTGGGTGACCGTGCCGCCGTAGGCCTCCGCGAGCGCCTGGTGGCCCAGGCAGACCCCGAGCAGCGGCCGGCCGGTCTGCTCGGCGTGCCGGATCAGGGTAGTGCACACCCCGGCGTCCGCGGGGGCGCCCGGGCCGGGCGAGAGCAGCACGCCCTGGTGCTCGTCGGCGAGCGCGCACGCGGCGGCGGCGGCGAGGTCGTCGTTGCGGATGACCGTGGTCCGGGCGCCGAGCTGCTGCAGATACCCGACGAGGGTGTAGACGAAGCTGTCGTAGTTGTCCACGACGAGGATCTTGACGGCCACGGGTGCTCCTGGAGGGACGAGTGCGCGGAAACGGCGGGCCCGTCCAGCTTACGCGCCCCGGCGGGACCGCGGGGCCGGGCCGCTAGACTGGGCGCTCGGACCCCCGCCGTGACAACGGCCCGCTCGGCGACCAGGAGGAACAGTGCCCGAGTCCAAGAACCGCCGCAAGAAGCCCGCCCGCCGTCCCGGCGGGGCCGCCCGGACGAGCCCCGCGGCCCCGCCCGTCGACGAGGAGCTCGCGCGGCTGGCGGCGGAGGGACTGCCGGGCGGCTCGACGGCCGTCTTCGACCCGGACGCCGCGGCCGCCGCCGTGGCGGAGGAGCTCACCGAGCGCTCCCGGCACGGCTCCCCGGACGTCCACGCCCCCACCCCCACCTGGTACAAGGTGATCATGCTGGGCCTGATGGTCGTCGGGCTGCTGTGGCTGATCGTGTACTACCTGTTCCAGGGGGCCTACCCGGTGCCCGGCATCGGGACGTGGAACATCGGCGTCGGCCTGGGCCTGATGATGGTCGGGCTGGTCATGACCACGAAGTGGCGGTGACCGGGGTGTCCCGTCCCGGCACCGACCCCGAGGATCCCCGCGAGTCCTCCCCCAAGCCCCTCAAGGACGAGATCGCCGAGTCCCGGCCGCGGCGGGGCGGGCGGATCAACCCCGCCAAGTTCGAGGTGCGGCTGCGCCGCTGGGCCCTGCTGCTGCTGGTGGCGGTGCCCGCGATCTGGTTCCTCGCCCAGCGCCTGCAGTAGCGCGGTTCCCGACCACGACGACGGCCCGCACCGGTCGGTGCGGGCCGTCGTCGTGGTCGGGGACCGGCGGGCCGATCAGGCCTCGACGGAGATGGCCTCCTGGCCCTCGACAGTCTCCTCGGGGTCCTCCTGCGGGGCGGTGAACGCCACGTCCAGGGTGATGGTCACCTTGTCGGAGACGAGCACCCCGCCGGCCTCCAGCGCGGCGTTCCAGGTGATGCCGAAGTCCTTGCGGGAGATCGTGGTCTCGGCGGAGAACCCGCCGCGGGTGACGCCGAACGGGTCGACCACGACGCCGTTGAACTCGGTCGCCAGCTCGACCGTGCGGGTCGTGCCCTTGATCGTCAGCTCGCCGGTGATGGTGAGCTCCTCGCCGGCGACGGCGACGGAGGTCGAGGTGAACGTCATGGTCGGGTGCTGCTCGACGTCGAAGAAGTCGGCGCTGCGGACGTGGGCGTCGCGGTCGGCGTTCTTGGTGTCGATCGAGGCCATCTGCACCGTGGCGGTCAGGGTGGAGTCCTCGACCTGCTCCCCGACCGTCAGCTGGGCGTCGGCCTCGGTGAAGGTGCCGCGCACCTTGGAGATGCCCGCGTGGCGGACGCTGAAGCCGACCTCGGAGTGGGCGGGGTCGAAGGTCCAGGAGCCGGGGACGAGGCCGTTGAGCTGGGTCATGATGTTCTCCTTCAGGCGAGTGGTTTGTTGCTTCGTCAACTACTCTAGGCACCCCTTGGTGATGTGTCAACAAGATTTTTCGGGCAGCGCACGGCGGCACCGACGGCTCGGGGTGGCCGGACGGCTCAGGCTCGGGGCTTGAGCCGCACGCCCGGCAGGCGCGGGGCCGGCAGGGCGGCTTCGCCGTGGGTGCGCGGGACCACGGGCCCGTAGGGCTCGGCCGGGTGCTCGCCGTCCGGGCGGGCCGGGGCGTCGGCGGCGCCCAGTTGCTGCTGCCACGCGTCGCGGAAGCGCTCGATCTCCTCGTGGGAGCGGCCGACGAAGTTCCAGAACATGGTGATCCTCTCGCCCAGCGGCTCCCCGCCGAGCAGGAGCAGGACCGACCGGCGACCCGCGGGGGCGGTGACCGCGAGGCGGCGGGCGCCCAGGGCGAGGTGGGCCAGCTGCCCTCCGGCGAGCGGACGGCGCCGCGCGTCGACGGCGAGCTCCACCTGCCCGTCGTCGAGCAGGACGCCGTGCTCGTGCCCCGGGTCGAGGTCGAGCTCGACGGTGACCTCGCCGTCCCGCCCGTCGAGGACGAGCTCGGCACCGAGCAGCGGCGAGTGCGTGCGCACGGGGGACGTGCTCCCGGCCAGGGAGCCGAGGAACACGCGCAGCTCCCAGCGCGGGCCCCGGACCGGGGCGGGGGCATAGGACTCGAAGCCCGGGTCGGTGAAGCGGGAGGCCTCCGGCAGGGCCGTCCACAGCTGCGCGCCGTGCAGCACGGTGGTCTCCGGGGTGGAGTACTCCGAGTGGTTGATCCCCCTCCCGGCGGTCATGAGGTTGAGCTCCCCGGGACGGACGACCGCGTGGTGGCCGGCCGAGTCCCGGTGCTCGACCTCGCCGGTGAACAGCCAGGAGACGGTCTGCAGGCCCGTGTGCGGGTGCGGGGGCACCCGCATCCCGCCGGTGGCCGCCACGTCGTCGGGCCCGTAGTGGTCCAGGAAGCACCAGGCCCCGATCATGGTCCGGCCGCGGGCGGGCAGGGTGCGGCGGACCGTCATGGCCCGGGGCCCGCCCAGGGGCACCTCGCGGGGCTCGATGATCTCGACCTGCCCCGGCGGGGCGGGCTCCGTGCCGCAGCTGCGCTCGGCGGGCCGGGTCTCGGAGGTGCTCATGGGTGCTCCTGGTTGGCGAGGGGCAGGACGCCGGTCGTCCGGGTCCCGGAGGGAGGCGCCGGCGGGTCAGGTCCCGTCGTCGAGCACGGACCGGTCGCTCAGCCCGTGGAACCGGCGCTGGTGGTAGACGAGCGGGGACCCGGACCCCTCGTGGCCGAGGACGTCCACCACGGCGGCGTTGAACACCAGGGCGGGTCCGGCCTTGATCCGGGCCAGCGGGACCGCCCGCAGCACGCGCCCGACCGCCAGCAGCCGCGGTTCGCCCGTGGGGAGGTACTCCCACGGCATGTCGTCGCCGAAGCGGGGTGTGCCCGAGACGGCGAAGGCGCTGGCGAGCCCCAGGTTCTCCGCGTCCAGCAGGTGGACGAGGAAGGAGTCCGCCTCCGCGACGACCGCGGCGGAGCCCCGCCGGGCCTGGAGCGAGAAGCCGAGGATCGGGGGGTCGACCGACACGGAGGAGACGGACGAGGCCGTCAGCCCGACCGGGCCCTCGGGGCCGCGCGCCGTGATGATCGCGACCCCGGCGGGGTGGCGCGCGAAGGCCGCCTTGAAGCCCTCCCCCACCCCGGCCAGTCCCTGGAGGTGGTCGGCGGGGACCGTGAGGTCGGCGACCTGCGCGGCGGCGCGCTCGGCCGGCTCCCCGGACGGCGGGACCACGCTCAGCCGCGAGTCGTCGCCGGGGGGTCCGGCGCCGTCGGGGGCCCGGCCGGATCCGGGTTCGTGGTGCTGAGCGGCCATGGGGTTCCTTCCGTGGGGAGCCGTGGGCACGGCGCCGTCGGGGTCGGTGCCACCCGTCCACGCTACGGCCTCGGCCTGTGCCCGGAGAAGGATTTCCCGGGTGACGTCCGGGGGCTTCACCTGCCGTCACAGTCTACGCACCCGCCGCGGGCCCGGTCCGTGCCCGCCGGCGCTCGTCCGTGCCAGCCGGCCCCGGTCAGCGGGCCAGCCCGCGGTAGGTGCGCGCGTAGTGCACGAGCGGGTCGTCGGCCCGGCCCTCGGCCACGCCGCGGCCCATCGCCACCACCTCGCCGACGACGATGCGGTGCGTCGCCGCGGTGTGCACCGCCGTGGTGGAGAGCTCGAACCACGCCAGCGCCCCCGCGACGACGGCCGCCCCGGAGCGCGGGGCCCGCCGGAACGGGACGCTGTCGAGCAGGCCCTCGACGGGGTTGCCGGGGCTGGCGAGCCAGGTGGCGATCCCCTCCTGGTCCCGGCGCAGCACGGACAGCGTCCAGGCGCCCGACGACTCCACGGCGTCGCAGATCCGCCCCTCCTCGAAGAGGCTCACGAGCATGGTGGGCGGGTCCCAGGAGACGTCGAGGAAGCCGGTCACGGTCGCGGCGTGGTCGCGCCGGCGGTGCCGGGCGGCCACGACCCCCACGCCCGAGGCGAGGTCCGCGGCGAGCACCCGGTACGCGTCGACGTCCCCCGGGGCGGGGGCCACCGGGTCGAGCAGGCGGGCCGGGGCGGGGTCGGGAAGCTCCATCCCGTCAGTGTGGCACGGTCATCCGGCCGGGGCGTGCCCGGTCATCCGCAGGGTGATGTTGAGCCGCCCGCCCTTCATCCCCAGCTCGGCGGAGCCGGTGCCGGGCCGGATCCGCGGCACGCCGTGGAACGCGTACCGGGACGGGCCGCCGAAGACGAAGAGGTCCCCGCTGTGCAACTCCACGTCGCGGTACGGGGCCGAACGGGTCTCGGTGTTGCCGAAGCGGAACACGCACGCGTCCCCCAGGGACAGGGACACGACCGGGGCCGCGGAGAACTCGTCCCGGTCCTGGTGCATGCCCATGCGCGCGGCGGCGTCGTAGAAGTTCACCAGGGCGGTGTCGGGCCGGTAGCCCCGCGCGCCCGGAGCCTCGGGGCCGTAGGCCTCCACCACGGCCCGGCGGCCCAGCTCGCCCAGCCACGGCGGCATGTCCAGGGCCCGCTTGCCGGGCCCCGTGCGCAGGTAGCGGTAGGGCTCCCAGTCCCATCCGAGGGTCACGGAGCGCACCGACATCCGCCCGCCGCCGGGCAGGACCACGTGGCGCATGGGCACGGGGCCGGCGGCCCACTCCCGGCACCGGCGCACGAGCTCCCGCTGCTCCCCGGGCCCCAGCCACCCGGGGACGTGGACCGCGCCGGGGGCGATCTGCGCCCGCTCGCGCGGCAGCTCGAAGAGCTCGGGCACCCCGATCGGGACGGGCGGGTCGGTCATGGCAGCGAGCCTAGCCGCGCCCGCCGACAGCGTCCGGGACCCTGCCCGACGGCGGCACCGGGGCCCGTGTGGGCCCCGCCACTGCGCCGGGCCGGGCACAGGAGTAGCGTGGAGGGCCTCTCCAATCCCGAAAGGTCCACCGTGCCGCTGCCCCTGTCCGTCCTCGACTTCGCCACCGTCCGCAAGGGCGCCTCCGTGGGCGAGAGCTTCGCCGACTCCGTCGCCCTCGCCCAGCACGCCGAGCGCCACGGCTACTCCCGGGTGTGGTACTCGGAGCACCACAACATGCCGACGATCGCCTCCTCCGCGCCCGCGGTCCTCATCGCCCACGTCGCCGCGCACACCTCCACCATCCGACTGGGCTCCGGCGGGGTGATGCTGCCCAACCACTCCCCCCTGGTCGTGGCGGAGCAGTTCGGCACGCTCGCGGAGCTGCACCCCGGCCGCATCGACCTGGGGCTGGGCCGCGCCCCCGGCACCGACCTGCGCACCGTGCGCGCCATGCGCCGCGACCCGTCGGCGGCCGAGCAGTTCCCGCAGGACGTCCGGGAGCTGCAGGGCTACCTCAGCGGCCGCTCGGTCGTCCCGGGCGTCGCGGCCGTGCCGGGGGCCGGGACGGGCGTGCCGCTCACGATCCTGGGCTCGTCGCTGTTCGGCGCCCAGCTCGCCGCCGCCTACGGCCTGCCGTACGCCTTCGCCTCCCACTTCGCCCCGGACGCCCTCGTGGATGCCGTGGCCGCGTACCGGTCCCGGTTCCAGCCCTCCGAGCAGCTCGCGGAGCCCTACGTCGTCGCGGCCGTCAACGTCATCGCGGCGGACACCGCCGACGACGCCGCGGCCCAGCTCGAGACCGCCCGCCGCGAGCGCGTGCGCGCCATGGTCGGACGCGGCCGCGAGCTCACCGACGCCGAGCTCGACATGGTGATGGACAGCCCCGCGGGCGAGCAGGTCCTGCACATGCTGCACTGGTCCACCGCCGGCACGGGGCCCGAGGTCCGGGCCTACCTCGAGCGGTTCGCCGAGACCGCCGACGCCGACGAGCTCATGGTCGCCCCCGCCTCCCCCTCCCACGGCCAGGTCCTGCGCTCGCTGGAGATCCTCGCGCAGGCCTGGGGCCAGGCCCCGCAGGACGCCGCCCTTCCCGCCGGGACGGCGCAGCGGTAGGTTCGGGACCCGCGGGCACCGCCGCCGGGCCCGCCCCGGGCGCCCCCGTGGCGCCCGGTCACGGCTCCCGGAAAGGCCGCTCCCATGTCCTGCACGTCCGTCCGCCGCACCGCCGCCGTCCTCGCGACCGGCCTGTCCCTCACCGGGCTCGGCGCACCCGCCGCGGCGGCGCCGCCCACGGTCGACGTCGTCAACCTCGGGGACTCCTACTCCGCCGCGTTCGGCACGGGCGGGATCGAGGCGGCACCGGAGATCCCCGGCTGCGTCCAGGGCTCCGGCCGGGACCACGTCGCCGCGCTCGGGGTGCACCCGCGCATCCGGGTGACCGTGAACGCGGCGTGCGCCGGGTACACCACCGAGCAGGTGCGCGCCCTCGTCGACGGGGAGCCCGTGGCCGGGGCCCTGGCCGGGGCCGATCTGGTGACCATGACGCTGGGGGGCAACGACGTCCGCTGGGGCGAGTTCGTCGGGGCGTGCAGCACCCGGGGCTCGGCGCCCGCCTGCGACGCGCTGCTGGCCGAGGCGCCCGGGCGCATCGCGGCGGCCGCCGGGTCGGCGGGCCGGACGGTCTCCGCCGTCGACGACGCCACCGGCGGGCGGGTCGTCGTGTTCGGCTACCCGCACCTGTTCGACGAGCGGCAGGACAGCGCGCTGATGTCCGCGCAGCGCGCGGAGCAGCTCAACGCCTGGACGGACGCGCTCAACTGTGCTCTCGAGGAGGCCGTGGAGGACGAGGGGGCCGTGTTCGTGGACGTCGCCGAGGGCTTCCGCGGCCACGGCATCGGCTCCGCCGAGCCCTGGATCCTCCTGGAGGCCGGCAACCCGGAGAGCCTGCACCCGACCGAGCGGGGCTATCTCTCCGGCTACTACCCCGGACTGCTGAGCCAGGTGGCCCGGGCCCGCTGACGGAGCCCGCCCGCGGCGGCCGCAGCTCCCCGGCGCCGTCACCGTGACGGCACGACGGAGGCCCCGGACCGTTCCCGGTCCGGGGCCTCCGTCGTGGCCGCGGGGCGGCCGGGGGTGCGTCAGGCGTTCTTCGTCTCGTCCCTGACGGTCTGCGCCGAGTCCTGCGCGGAGGACTTCAGGTCCTGCGCCTCGGACTGGCCCTGGGACTTGACCTCCTGGACGCCGGACTGCGCGGTCTCCTTGAGGGACTGCGCGGCCTCCTGGGCCGGCTCCTTGAGCCCCTGGGCCACGTCCTGCGCGGCCTCCTTGGCGGACTCCACCGCGTGCTGGGCGTGCGGCTGGACGCGGTCGGCGGCGGTCGAGACCAGCTGCTGCTCCTTCTGCGTGGAGGGCAGCAGGGAGCCGACCAGCCAGCCGGCGCCCAGGGCGATCACACCGGCGGCCAGCGGGTTGCCGCGGGTCTTCGCCCGGGCCGCCTGCGGGGCGTTCTGCACGGCACCGCGGGCCTGCTCGGCGCGGAACGCGGCCTCGTCCTTGAGGTCACCGGTGGTGTAACCACCCACGGTGAACTCGTCGTGGCCCTGGCCGTGGTCGTCGGAGGAGCCCATGACGCGCTCGCGCACGCTCTGGACCGTCCCCTGCACCTTGCCGCGGACCTTGTCCTTCTGCCGCTCGACGACGCGCTCCGGGGTCACCTTCTCGGCGACGGCGTCGACGTCGGCCCCGAGGCGGGCGCGGGTGGCCTCGATCTCGGCGCGGATCTGTTCGGGGTTCTGCTGGCTCATGGGGTCTCCTTCGAGGGGTTCACGGTGTCCGGGATCTCGGTGAGGGTCTCGCGGGTTCTCGGCAGCGGGTCCTGGGTCGCCCGGGTCAGCTCGCGCTTGCCCTCTTTGAGGTTCTTCTTGCCCAGGGCGGCGAGGATGCCCGCGACGACGGCCCAGATGACCGCCACGATCACGGAGGACCAGGCGAGGCCCACGAGGTTGCTCAGGCCCCACATGAGGGCCAGGGACAGGAACAGGAGGACGAAGTGCCCGGCCACGCCGGCGCCGGCGAGCATGCCCGCGCCCTTGCCCGCGTCCTTCGCCGACTGCGAGGCCTCACGGGCGGTCTGCGACACCTCCGCCTTGGCGAGGGCGATCTCCTGCTGGATGAGGGTGGAGAGGTTGGTGCTCAGCGACTTGAACATCGCACCGAGCGACTCGTGCTCCGCCCGTGCCTCGGCGTCCGAGGGGGGAATGGGATGGCTCATCGACGGTTGCCCTCCTGGTCGGGGTAGACGGTGCCCGGCACGCGGTCGGTGTAGGTGCGAGCGGCCTCGCCCTGCTCGTCCGAGCGGTAGGCGTAGGGGTCACCCGGGGTGTAGCCCGAGGTCTCGGTGCCCGTGAGGTTGCGGTCGTAGTCCTGGCCGTACACGGCGCCGGTGGCGGTGCCGCCCGTGACGGCGGTGCCGCGCTGGCTCTCCTGGTCCGAGAGGCCGAGGAACTCCTTGGCGCCCTGGCGGTCGGTGGCGATCTCGTCGCTGTCCTTGACACCGCGGGTGGCGCGGCCGGCGAGGAGACCGATGCCGGCGGCCACGGCCAGGAACGTGCCCGGGCGGCGGGCGGCGAAGCGGCGGACGTCCTCGAGCAGGTCCTTGGCGTCCTTGTTCTCCAGCGAGGAGGCGAGGGACTCGACCTGCCCCGTGACGTTGCCGAGCAGCCCCGCCACGAAGTCCGTCTCGGGCTTCTCGCCGCGGGAGATGGCGCTGATCTCGTCGCTGACGCTGCGCACGGCGGAGGCGACGCGGTCCTTCTGCGGGCGCACCTGCTCGCCGAGGTCGCTGCGGAGCTGGCCGATGAGGTTCTGCGCCTGCGCGGTCGCCTCCTCCTTGACGGCCACGGCCTGCTCCTTGGCCGTCTCCTTGACGCGCTGGCCGGAGCCGGCGGCCTCGGCCTTCAGAGCGCCGGCCTCGGACTTGGCGGTCTCCGCCGCGACGTCCTTCTTGGAGGTGGACTCGGCACCGGCGGCGTGGCTCGACCCGGCGTCGTAGGGGGTTCGGTCGTAAGGGTTCGTGGTCATGATTCCACCTTTCAGCAGCAATTTATAAGTTCGCTTAGGGGTGCGAGCTGATGTCAGCCTATGCGGATTCACCCGGCTCGCCAAGCATTTCCCGGGGCCCGTGCGCGCGACGTTCGGCGGGCGCGGGAGCACGGATTCACGGCGACGGGCTGCCCCCGTTGACGTTGAGGGTCTCGCCGATGACGTAGCTGGACTCCGGCGAGGCCAGGAACACGTAGGCCGGCGCGAGCTCGGTGGGCTGGCCGGCGCGGCCGATGGGGGTCGACTTGCCGAACTCGGGCAGCGCCTCCTTCGGCTGGCCGTCGGTGACCTGCAGGGGGGTCCAGAACGGGCCGGGGGCCACGGCGTTGACGCGGATGCCCCGGGGGGCGAGCTGCTGGCCCAGGCCCTTGGTGAAGTTGTTGATCGCCGCCTTCGTGGACGCGTAGTCGAGCAGCGTCGGCGAGGGCTGGTACGCCTGGATCGACGTGGTGTTGATGATCGACGAGCCGGCGGGCAGGTGCTTCAGCGCCGCCTTCGTGATCCGGAACATGGCGAGGATGTTGACCTCGTAGGTGTCCGTGAGCTGCTCGTCGTCCAGCTCCTCGAGGTTCTCCACCGCGATCTGCTTGCCGGCGTTGTTGACGAGGATGTCGAGCCCGCCCAGACCGTTCACGGCGTTCTCGACGAGCGCCTCGCAGAAGTCCTTGTCCGTGAGGTCTCCGGGCAGCAGGACGGCGGTGCGTCCGGCCTTCTCGATGATGCCCTTGACCACCTGGGCGTCGGGCTCCTCGTCGGGCAGGTAGTTGAGCGCGATGTCCGCGCCCTCCTTCGCGAAGGCGATGGCCACGGCTGCGCCGATGCCGGAGTCGGCACCGGTGATGAGCGCCTTGCGGCCCTCGAGGCGGCCGGTCCCCCGGTAGGAGAACTCGCCGCGGTCGGTCTTCGGCTCCAGTTCTACGTCCAGGCCGGGTTCCACCTGGTCCTGGACCGGCGGCTCGATGGCGGGGTAGCGGGTCACCGGGTTCTGGAAGGTGAGCTGGTCCGTGGTCTCCCGCTGGGAGTCGTCCGGGTTGGTCCCGTTCGTCTCGGTCACGTTCACTCCTCTCGTCGTGCACTAGTCATAGAAGCATACTGACGAAGTCGTGGGAAGCCTACTGATGACCCGCCGATTTGCCGCAGGTTCTCTGTGGGAGAACACGACACCCCGCCACCACGGGGCGTGGGGTGGGGTGTCGGTGGGGGTGCGCGGGCCGGGGTCGGGCCTCAGGTGGGGAGGTGGCGAAGGAACTCGCCCAGCGCCCGATCGAACGCCTCCGGCTGCTCCATGTTCGGTGTGTGACCGGCGCCGTCGACGACGACGAGCCGGGCCCCCGGCATCAGTTCGGCCATCCGCCGGCCGGCGCCGCCGTCGAAGGGGTCGTCCGCGCCGACGACCACGAGGACGGGGATCGTGAGACCGGGCAGCAGTCCGGTGAAGTCGCGGCGCTCGGCCCGGCCCCGCATGGCGGCGGCCGCCCCCTTGGCCGGGGCGCCCTGCAGCATCGCCAGCACCCGGGCGGCCGTCCCGGGCTGCGCCTCGACGTTGTACTCGGCGATCATCCTGTCCAGGACGTTGCGGCCGTACGCCGCCATGCCCCCGGTGAGCATGGCGTCCGCGGTGACGTGACGGCGTCGCCGGCCGGCGGCGTCCTCGGCCTGGGGCACGGTGTCGTTGACGACGAGGGCGCGCACGCGCTGCGGATGGCGGTGGACGAGCTCGAGGGCGATCTGCCCGGCCATCGAGAACCCGACGACCACGGCCTCGTCGATGCCGAGCCGATCCAGCAGCGCCGCGACGTCGTCCGCGAACTCCTCCGTGTAGACGATGCCCTCGGTGATCCCCGAGCCGCCGAAGCCCCGCAGGTCCGGGGCGACCACGCGCCAGCCCTGTGCCGCGAAGACCTCGACCTGCCGGTCCCACATGCTCCGGTCGTACGCGTGACCGTGCAGCAGGAGCAGGACAGGGCCCTCCCCACGGTCGGTGAGGGCCAGCGTGATCCCGTTGACGTCGGCGGTGGGGGTCGGGGGCATGGCGTCGGGCATGGTCAGCGGCTCCTGACGGCGATCGGACGGTGTGCCCCTCAGCGTAGCCAAGGACCCGGTGTGGGGTGGTGCTGTGTCCGTGGGTGGTTAAGGTGGGGAGCCCCCGCACCGTGTGGTGCGGGGGCTCGACCCTTCTGGTGTGGTCCGGCGGTGTCCTACTCTCCCACACCCTTCCGGGTGCAGTACCATCGGCGCTGTGGGTCTTAGC
>NZ_JAMBOG010000034.1 GCF_023715525.1 Kocuria rosea
AGCAGGCCTCGATGATCCGCCGCTACATCGCCTGGCGTAACCGCCACGCCCACGACCACCGCCTGGTCGAAGTTCTCGACAAAGCCGCCACCATCCACATCGCAAAAGCTGCCTGACACGGCACTAGATCCTCGACCAAGACCAATTGTCGCTGCTGGGATTGGCTCCGACGCCATCCACAGCCAGGCAGCCGTCGACTCCGCCCTGGGCTACCACACTCTGAGCGGCGACTGACCAGAGCGGGCTCTCACCAAGCACGCGGCAGTACCGCCGTCACGCCCGCCAAGAGCGCGGCTAGCCAAACGACAGTCCGTCACTAATCCGCTCAGACGATCGGCATGGGGAGTTCGCGGATGCGGCGGTAAAGGGTGGCCCTCGACATGCCCAGGTCTCGGGCGACCTGGGTGGCCGGCTCCCCCGAATCAATCAGCCGCAGGGCGTTGCGGATCTGGGAGTCCGTGAAGGTCGGGCGGCGCCCGCCGAGGTCCTTGCCGGCAGCCCGACGCTTGGCCACCGAGTCGGTGATGCGTTCGCGCTTGATCTCCAACTCCATCTGCGCCAAGGCAGCCATGACGGTGAAGACCATCGATCCCATCGGTGTGTGGGTATCCACGTCTCCCCCACCCAGGTTCAGCACCCGCAACCCGGCGCCCCTGCCCCGCAACGCCTCAGCAAAAGCCAGCATGTTCTGCGTCGATCGCCCCAGCCGGTCCAGCGTGGTGATCGCCAGGGTGTCGCCCTCCTCGATCGCGGCGATCGCTCTGTCGAATGCCGGACGCGATGCATGGGCTCCAGATACTCCATGGTCAACATAGAGATCATCGCGCCGCACGCCCGCAGCCTGTAAGTCATACACTTGGCGGTCGGCGTCCTGTTGTCGTGTCGACACACGCGCGTACCCAATTAACTTCCCCACGTCAACCCAATCTGTCTCGCAACCAATGTCTAGTACCCGATTCTAGGCACAGGGATAAAACACATAGGTGCGAGACACTCCCGCCCGCGGAATTCTGCGGGCGCAAAAAAGTTGGATGAGACGTCTCGCATCCCTAGACTTGCGGAAAGGACCCGCGGTAGGTGGATCACGGCAGAGCGAGCTAAATTTGATGGGCTTACCAGGGAAAAGCCCAACTAGTGGAAATGAATTATTCTATCCGAGTCCACCTATCGTGCACCTCAAAAAAATTATTCATGAAGACGGCATTCGCAACCGCGCTTCTTCGTTGATTCCACCAAAGGGCACATGCATTGATGACGCAGAGGCAGCCGCGCCGGTAACACGCTTTTCTTGATCATCAAGAACATGTGGGGCCTCAGCACGCCGATAGCCCGCGTCCTATCGATATCGCCGGGAGCAATGCATCATCAATCCGCACATCCCAAGCCTTGAGCGACTGAATGACCCCTTCACGGGAGCGAGCGCTCCGCTCAGCGGCCAGTGCACTAAACAGGCGCTGACCGCAGTCAGTGCACTGCGATGCATGAACAAGTTCCAAGCGTTGGATCTTCTCAATCCCGCAAGCAACGGAGGCAACAGGCCCGGGACGGCGAGCCTCTGCGACCCGTTCCGCCTCATAGGCATGGAATGCCGGCAGGTCATACTGCTGCACGACATGCTCAAAGTCGTCTTCAGCAAGTATTCCGTCGGAATTGAACGCGGCACGCAGTCCACCGGACACAGCTGGTTACTAATGCATGCTGGCCACCAGAAGCCCCAGTCCTACCGGGTGCCCCTCCTCGACGATCTGCCCCACGGCAGCAGGGTCCGCCGACAGGAGGATAGAGACATCGAAAGCCGAATAATCCAACAAGGCGTGCTCGCGGCTCTAAAATTGCCTGCGTAATACCCAGGGCATGTGCTGTGCTGGAATCCATTTCGCGCATTCCGGTTTTAGGGTCGTTGCGCGACATGACGACCAATTCCACAAGGGGTCGCTCATGCCGGGAAACAGATCATTCAGCCCCAGAGTGCGCTCAATAAAAGGAAATACCGCACCGGAGTCGGGGTGCCATGACGAGAATATTGTTGACGTCACCGGCAGGCACCCTCACCCCCATTTTGAAATACGCGATTGGACTAGATGCGCTCAAATGAATACACATCTGGAAATCGTCTAGACTCCACCGACACCAGGATTCAGCCCGTCAACCACCCGATCCCGGCGATCGGGTCATCACATCGCCGGGATCGGGTAAGGCTGGGAGTCAGCTTGACGGAGCTATCACGACATCTGAGCAATGCTCAGATGGGGCGACCGGTCTGCTCACATAGGGCCACATTGCTCAGATAGGTCGGGATCTCACAGGATTAGAAGTCCCAGTCCTCGTCCTCCGTGTTCACGGCCTTGCCGATCACGTAGGAGGAGCCCGAGCCGGAGAAGAAGTCGTGGTTCTCGTCGGCGTTCGGGGACAGCGCCGAGAGGATCGCCGGCGAGACGTCGGTCATGTCCTTCGGGAACAGCGCCTCGAAGCCCAGGTTGTTCAGGGCCTTGTTGGCGTTGTAGTGCAGGAACTTCTTGACGTCCTCGGTCCAGCCCACGGCGTCGTAGAGGGACTCGGTGTAGAGCACCTCGTTCTCGTAGAGCTCCTCGAGCAGCTCGTAGGTGTAGAGCTTCAGCTCGTCCTGGCGCTCCGGGGTCTCCTGGGCCAGGGCGCGCTGGAACTTGTAGCCGATGTAGTACCCGTGCACGGCCTCGTCGCGGATGATCAGGCGCACGAGGTCGGCCGTGTTCGTCAGCTTCGCCCGGGAGGACCAGTACATGGGCAGGTAGAACCCGGAGTAGAAGAGGAAGGACTCGAGCAGGGTCGAGGCCACCTTCTTCTTCAGCGGGTCGTCGCCCCGGTAGTACTTGACGACGATGTCGGCCTTCTTCTGCAGGTACGGGTTCTCCTTCGCCCAGCGGAAGACCTCGTCGATCTCCTTCATCGAGGACAGGGTCGAGAAGATCGAGGAGTAGGACTTCGCGTGCACCGACTCCATGAAGGCGATGTTGGTGTACACGGCCTCCTCGTGCAGGGTCGTGGCGTCCCGGATCAGGGACACGGCGCCGACGGTGGCCTGGATGGTGTCCAGCAGCGTCAGGCCGGTGAAGACCCGCATGGTGAGCTGCTGCTCGTCCTCGGTCAGCGTCTTCCAGGACGGGACGTCGTTGGACAGCGGGATCTTCTCCGGCAGCCAGAAGTTGGCGGTCAGGCGGTCCCAGACCTCGGCGTCCTTGTCGTCGCCGACGCGGTTCCAGTTGATGGCCTCGGCGCGGAGCATGTCCAGCGCCGTCTGCTCGACGTTCTCGCTCTTCTCGAGAGTCATGGTCTGTGTCTTCCTCGAAGTCTTCCTCGAAAGGTGTGGACCCCCGCGCGCGTCCTGCGGACGCGCGCGGGGAGTAGGGGGTGGCCGCCGGGGCCGGCGGTCAGAGCATGCAGGAGACGCAGCCCTCGACCTCGGTGCCCTCCAGCGCCAGCTGGCGGATGCGGGAGTAGTACATCGTCTTGATGCCCTTGCGCCACGCGTAGATCTGCGCCTTGTTGATGTCGCGGGTCGTGGCCGTGTCCTTGAAGAACAGCGTCAGGGACAGGCCCTGGTCCACGTGCTGGGTCGCCGCCGCGTAGGTGTCGATGATCTTCTCGTAGCCGATCTCGTACGCGTCCTGGAAGTACTCCAGGTTGTCGTTGTCCATGAAGGGCGCCGGGTAGTACACGCGCCCGAGCTTGCCCTCCTTGCGGATCTCGATCTTCGAGGCGATCGGGTGGATCGAGGAGGTCGAGTTGTTGATGTAGGAAATCGACCCGGTCGGCGGGACCGCCTGCAGGTTCTGGTTGTACATCCCGTGCTCCATGACGGAGGCCTTCAGCCGCAGCCAGTCCTCCTGGGTGGGGATGTGCACGCCGGCCTCCGCGAACAGCTGCCGGACCCGCTCGGTGGCGGGGGCCCACTCGCGGTCGGTGTACTTGGCGAAGTACTCCCCCGACGCGTACTTGGAGCGCTCGAAGCCCACGAACGTCTGCCGGCGCTCCTTCGCGATCTCGTTCGACGCGCGGACCGCGTGGTACGTGACCGTGTAGAAGTAGATGTTCGTGAAGTCCAGGCCCTCCTCGGAGCCGTAGTGGATGTGCTCCTTGGCGAGGTAGCCGTGCAGGTTCATCTGCCCGAGGCCCACGGCGTGGGACATCTGGTTGCCGCGCTCGATCGAGGGCACCGAGTTGATGTTGGACATGTCCGACACCGCCGTCAGGCCGCGGATCGCGGTCTCCACCGACTGCCCGAAGTCCGGGGACTGCATGGTCAGGGCGATGTTCAGGGAGCCGAGGTTGCAGGAGATGTCCTTGCCGACCTCGTCGTAGTCCAGGTCCTCGTGGTACGTGGACGGCTCGGAGACCTGGAGGATCTCGGAGCACAGGTTGGACATGATGATCTTGCCGTCGACGGGGTTCTCCCGGTTGACGGTGTCCTCGAACATGACGTACGGGTAGCCGGACTCGAACTGGACCTCGGCCAGGGTCTGGAAGAACTCCCGGGCGTTGATCTTCTTCTTGGTGATCCGGGCGTCCGCGACCATCTCGTAGTACTTCTCGGTCACGTTGACGTCCGAGAAGGGCATCCCGTAGACGCGCTCCACGTCGTACGGGGAGAACAGGTACATGTCCTGGTTCTTCTTGGCCAGCTCGAACGTGATGTCGGGGATGACCACGCCGAGGGAGAGGGTCTTGATGCGGATCTTCTCGTCCGCGTTCTCCCGCTTGGTGTCCAGGAAGCTGTAGATGTCCGGGTGGTGGGCGTGCAGGTACACCGCGCCCGCGCCCTGGCGGGCGCCCAGCTGGTTGGCGTAGGAGAACGAGTCCTCCAGCAGCTTCATGATGGGGATGATGCCCGAGGACTGGTTCTCGATCTTCTTGATCGGGGCGCCGGCCTCACGGATGTTGGTCAGGGCGAACGCCACGCCGCCGCCGCGCTTGGACAGCTGCAGCGCCGAGTTGATGGACCGCCCGATGGACTCCATGTTGTCCTCGATGCGCAGCAGGAAGCAGGAGACGAGCTCGCCGCGCTGCTTCTTGCCCGCGTTGAGGAACGTGGGGGTGGCCGGCTGGAAGCGCCCGGCGATGATCTCGTCCACCAGCCGGGTGGCGAGCGTCTCGTCGCCGTCCGCGAGGTAGAGGGAGACCATGACCACGCGGTCCTCGAAGCGCTCGAGGTAGCGCTGGCCGTCGAAGGTCTTCAGCGTGTAGGACGTGTAGAACTTGAACGCGCCCAGGAACGTCTCGAAGCGGAACTTCTGCCCGTAGGCGCGCTTGGACAGCGCCTTGATGAAGTCCCGGCTGTACTTCTCCAGGACCTCGGGCTCGTAGTACTGGTGCGAGACCAGGTAGTCGAGCTTCTCCTCGAGGTCGTGGAAGAAGACGGTGTTGTTGTTCACGTGCTGCAGGAAGTACTGCCGTGCGGCCTGCTTGTCGGCGTCGAACTGGATCTTCCCGTCGACGTCGTACAGGTTCAGCAGAGCGTTGAGCTCGTGGTAGCCGAGGCCCCGGTACTTCTCCGGGACGCGCTTGTCCTCGTGGCCGGGCTCGACGCTCAGGCCCGGGGCTGCGTGCATTGTCGCCAAAACTGATCCAATCCTTCGTTGACTTTCCGCACGTCCTCCTCGGTGCCCATGAGCTCGAACCGGTAGAGGACGGGGACGGTGCATTTGGTGGCGATCTTCTCCGCCGCGAGGCAGAACTGATCGCCGAAGTTGGTGTTGCCGGCGCCGATGACGCCGAGCAGGTGCCGCCGGTTGGTCTCCTCGTTGAGGAACCGCACGACCTGCGGCGGAACGGCTCCGCTGCCGTTGGGCCTCCCGTAGGTGGGGGCGACCAGCACGTAGGGCTCGTCGACCACGGGTGGCTCCTCCCCCGTGTGGAGGGGCAGCCGCACCGCGCGGACGTCCAGCTTGGAGATGAAGCGGTGCGTGTTGTTGGAGACCGAGGAGAAGTACACGACCAGGGGGGCGCGGGGCTCCGGCGCCGCGGCGCTCGCGCCGCGGTCCTGCCGAGCAGGCCCCGGGATCGTGCTCCCGATCGTTCCGGGGGTGGGTGTGCTCATTGCTTCCGCGCTCCGAGGTGGTGTCGGTGGCCGACGGCTCGGGCCCGGGCGCCGCGGGGAAGCGGGCGGCGCACCGGCCTCAGGCCGAGAGGAGGACGGCCAGGGAGGTGATCTTGTCCGGACGGTAGCCCGACCAGTGCTCGGTCGGGGTCTCGACGACCGGGACCTGCTGGTACCCGAGGGCGAGCACGTGGGCCAGGGCGGCCTCGTCCTCGGTGACGTCGACGACCTTGTACTCGATGCCCTTCTTGGTCAGGGCACGGTAGGTGGCATTGCACTGGACGCAGGACGGCTTGCTGTACACGGTCACGGACATCGCTGTTTCCCCTTTTCGATCGGGTGATTTGTGGGGGGAGATCCGACGTTTCCGCAGGCTCTACGGGTACTGAAGGGGTCTCTCCGGCTGACTGATCCCAATACTACATCTAGTGCCAGGGAGGGGAAGCGACCCCTAGATGCAGTGTTCTCGGTTGTCCACAGCTCCTTTCGGACTATCCCCAGGCCGACCGTTTCTTCTCCACAGGGGTGGTGCGCGCGGTCTCGCGGAATTCCGCCGCGGCCGCCCGGATATGCACAGGCTGTGCGTTTTCCGGGGCCGCCGGGCGGTGGGGAAAATTAATTTCGGGCGACGGCGTGTCGGCTCCGGCGGCGGGTCCGGCGCCGTCCGAGCGCCGCCGCGGCGAGCCGGGCGCGCAGGCCCCGGTAGGGCGGGTAGACGATCCGCAGGGTGTCCGGGGCGAGGGGCTTGTCCAGGACCGCGCGCGCGTGCGTGAACAGCGTGAACGAGTGCTTCCCGTGGTAGGCCCCGGTGCCGGAGGCCCCCACCCCGCCGAAGGGCAGCTCGGGGTTGGACAGGTGCAGCAGCGGCGTGTTGAAGGACAGCCCCCCGGAGGAGGTCCGCCGGCGGAACAGGTCCTTGACCGCCTCCTCCTCGGAGAAGACGTAGAGGGCCAGCGGCTTCTCCCCCGCGGTGATCAGCTCGACGGCGTGCTCGGCCGAGCGCACGGGCACCAGCGGCAGGACGGGCCCGAAGATCTCCTCGGCCATGAACGGCCCGTCGGGGGCGGAGCGCACGACCGTGGGGGCGAGGTAGCGCTCCGCGCGGTCGGACCCGCCGCCGCACACGACGTCGTCGGCCGGGACCTGCTCGAGGAGCCCGGTCAGCCGGGCGAGGTGGCGCTCGCTGACGATCCGCCCGTAGGAGTCGCTGCGGCGGGGGTCCTGCCCGTAGTGCTCCTCCACCGCCCGCACGAGCTCGGGCTCGAGCGCGGCCAGCGTCCCGGGGGTGCCCAGGACGTGGTCGGGGGCCACGCACGTCTGGCCCGCGTTGAGGAACTTCCCCCACACGATCCGCCGGGCGGCGGTCCTGAGGTCGCTCGAGGCGTCCACCCAGACCGGGGACTTCCCGCCCAGCTCGAGGGTCACCGGGGTCAGGTGCCGGGCGGCCGCGGTCATGACGACCCGGGCGACCTTGCCGTTGCCGGTGTAGAAGACGTGGTCGAAGCGGTGCTCCAGCAGCCGGGTGGTCTCAGGCACCCCGCCCTCGACCACGCTCACGCAGTCGCCCAGGTACCGCTCGATCAGCTCCGCCAGCACGCCCGAGACGGTCGCGGTGACCTCGGAGGGCTTGACGACGACGGTGTTGCCGGCGGCGAGCGCTCCGGCCAGGGGGCTCAGGACCAGCTGCACGGGGTAGTTCCACGGCGCGATGACGAGCACGGTGCCCAGCGGCTGGTGCTCGACGCGGGCGCGGGCCGGGGCGAGGCTCAGCGGGACGCGGGCCTTCTCGGGGGCCATCCACCCGGCGAGCTCCGTGCGGATCCCGGCGATCTCCTCGAGCGTGAAGCCGAGCTCCGTCAGCCACGCCTCGGCGCGGGGCTTGCCGAGGTCGGCGGCGAGCGCCTCCTCGAGCGCCGGGCGGTTCTCCCGCACGAGGTCCTCGAGGCGCTGGAGCCGGTCGAGCCGGGCCGCCAGGTCCAGGTCGGGCACGAAGCCGGCGCGTGCCCGCGCGACGGCGGCGTCGACCGCCGGGAAGCCGCCACCGGCGCCGGGTGCGGGGGCGGGGGCGGGGGGAACGAGGCTGGTCTGCTGGGCGGTCATGGGTCCAGCCTAGGCGCCGCCTCGGACGTCCCGGCGGGCCCGCGGCCCCGGCAGGAGCGGGTCCTGCTCAGAGCAGGCCGTGCTCGGCGAGCTGGCGGGAGAGGGAGGCGCCGTCGTTGCCCTCGAGCCACAGGATGTCCTCGGGCACGGTGACGCGCCGGCCCTCCCCGGCCAGCGGGTGGCCGGCGAGCACGGCCTCGGTGGGCGAGAGGGTGCGGATGACGATCGCGGCCACGTGCTCGGGGTAGCGCTGGGCGAAGCCGCTGTAGATCTCGGGGTCGTGCTGGCCGTCGTCGCCGACGAGGATCCATCGCACGTGGGGGAAGTTCTGGGCGAGCCGCTCGAGGTTGTTCACCTTGTGGGCGGCGCCGGCGCGGAACCAGCGGTCGGTGGTGGGGCCCCAGTCGGTGAGCAGGAGCGCCCCGGCCGGGTAGGCGTTGCGGGTGAGGAACCGGCGCAGGGTGGGGGCCACGTTCCACGCCCCGGTGGAGAGGTAGAGGAACGGCGCGCCGAGGTGCTGGTGCAGGAGCCGGTCCATCATCACCGCCATGCCGGGGGTGGCGCTGCGGGCGTGCTCGTTGAGCACGAAGGAGTTCCAGGCCGCCAGCATGGGGCGGGGCAGGGCCGTGACCATGACGGTGTCGTCGACGTCGGAGAGCACGCCGATCCGCTGCTCGTCGGCCACGACAAAGACCCGCGCCTCGACGACCTCGGAGCCGGCCGTCTGCATCCACACGGTGTGCTCCCCGGGGGACAGCGAGACCTGCAGGTCGACGTCGATGACCCCGCCCTTGTCGGCGACGAGGTGGAACTCGTACTCGTCGATCCACACGTTCACGTGGGCGAAGGCGATCGGCACGGAGGTGAAGGAGCGCCAGCCGCGGATGGACTCGGCGCTCTCGTCCGTGGACTCGATGAGCCCGCGGGTCTTCAGCAGCGCCCGGCCGAGCACCCGCACGTGGTGCTCGGAGCCGTAGCCCTCGAAGGCGACCATCACGGGGATGTCGCCACGGGTTTCGGCGCGGCGCTGGCGGAACCGGTGGAACCGCTGCTCCAGGCGGTAGCCGACGTTGATGGCTTCCTCGGTCACCTGGTCGACGGTCTGCTTGAGCTCCGAGGTCTCGGTCGTCTTGGCCATGCGCCCAGTGTGGCACAGCACGCACGACGGCCCGCGCCGTGGCGGCGCGGGCCGTCGTGCGTCCCGTCGGGCCCGGTGCCGGCTCAGGCCGGGACGTAGCCGTTCGGGTTGAGCACGTACTTGGTGGCGGCCCCGGCGTCGAACTCCGCGTAGCCCTGGGGGGCCTCCTCCAGGGGGATCGCCTTGGCGTTGACGGCCCGGGCGATCTGGATCCTGTCGTGCAGGATCGCCATCATCAGCTGCCGGTTGTACTTCATCACCGGGCACTGGCCCGTGGTGAAGGCCAGCGACTTCGCCCAGCCGGTGCCGAGGCTGATGGACAGCGAGCCCTTCTTGGCCGCCTCGTCCACGGCCCCGGGGTCCCCGGTCACGTAGAGGCCGGGGATGCCCAGCGCCCCGCCGGCGGCGGTGAGGTCCATCAGCGAGTTGAGCACGGTGGCCGGGGCCTCGTGGGAGGAGTCCTTGCCGTGCCCGCGGGCCTCGAAGCCGACGGCGTCGACGCCGCAGTCGACCTCCGGGACCCCGAGGATCTGCTCGACCTGGTCCCGGGGGTCGCCCTGCGAGACGTCCACGGTCTCGCACCCGAAGCTGCGGGCCTGCGCCAGGCGCTCCTCGTTCATGTCCCCCACGATGACCACGGCCGCGCCCAGCAGGTGCGCGGAGGCGGCTGCGGCGAGCCCGACCGGCCCGGCGCCGGCGATGTAGACGGTCGAGCCGACCCCCACGCCCGCGGTGACCACGCCGTGGTAGCCGGTGGGCAGGATGTCGGAGAGCATGGTCAGGTCCATCATCTTCTCCAGGGCCTGGTCCCGGTCGGGGAACTTCAGCAGGTTCCAGTCCGCGTAGGGCACGAGCACGTACTCCGCCTGCCCGCCGACCCACCCGCCCATGTCCACGTACCCGTAGGCGGAGCCGGGGCGGTCGGGGTTGACGTTGAGGCAGATGCCGGTCTTGCGCTCCTTGCAGTTGCGGCAGCGGCCGCAGGAGATGTTGAAGGGGACGGAGACGATGTCGCCGACCTTGATGAACTCCACGTCCGGGCCGCACTCGACGACCTCCCCGGTGATCTCGTGGCCGAGCACGAGGTCGGTCGGGGCCGTGGTGCGCCCGCGGACCATGTGCTGGTCGGAGCCGCAGATGTTCGTGGTCACGGTGCGCAGGATCACCCCGTGCGAGACCTTCCGACCGATGTTGGCCGGGTTGATCCCCGGGGCGTCCTTGAGCTCGAACTCCGGGTAGTCCGTGTCGATGACCTCGACCTTGCCCGGGCCCTTGTAGGCGACCGCTCTGTTGCCTGCCATCTTGACCTCTTCCGTTGAGGATGTGCGTTGCGCGTGTAGGCGTCCCGACGGCGGGCGGCACAGCGGGCGGCACGACGAGTGACGCAGATCACGGCCCGGTCGGTGGTGCCGACGCTAACAGAGGCGGCCGGGGTGCGGAAGGGAATGCGCCGGAAAAGACACGGGGAGGAGGGGAGCCGAAAAGCGACGAGCCCGTCCCGCTGATGCGGGACGGGCTCGTCGCTCGTTCCTGGTGGAGCTGAGGGGACTCGAACCCCTGACCCTTTGCATGCCATGCAAATGCGCTACCAGCTGCGCCACAGCCCCAGGTCGTTACCTCCGGTACACTATCACAACCTCAGGAGTTCCCTTGTCGGTCACCCTTTTCCGGTTGATCCTGCGCCCCGCTGGGCAACGCATTCATATTAGGCAGCCGGCCGGGATCATGGCAAATCGTCGGCGGAGGGCGCCGGCGCGGTCTGCCCGGAGGCCTCCGGCGAGGCCGCGGGCAGGCCGAGGTCGACCACGGGGCTGTCCCGCCACAGCCGCTCGAGGGCGTAGAAGGCGCGGTCCTCGTCGTGCTGGATGTGCAGGACGACGTCCCCGTAGTCCAGCAGCACCCAGCGGCCCTCTGAGCGGCCCTCGCGGCGGATCGGGCGCAGGTCGAGCTGCTCGATGAGCCTCTCCTCGATCTCGTCGACGACGGCGTTGACGAGCCGCTCGTTGGACGCGGAGGCGACGAGGAACGCGTCGGTGATGCCGAGCACCTCGCTCACGTCGAGGGCGACGATGTCGTGGGCCTGCTTGGCGTCGGCGGCGGTGGCCGCGATGCGCAGGACGGAGAGGGAGTAGTCGTTGACAGTCAAGGAGTGTCCTTTCCCGGCGAACCGGAGGCTCCGTCCCGGGGACGGGCGGAGCGGGTGGTGGTGGATCGAACGGTCGGTGGGACGAGCGGGCGGGTCAGAGCACGAAGAGCACGAGGACGACCACGAGGGCCGCGACCACGGCGAGGAGCAGCACCGCGAGCCAGCGGTTCACGGGGCGGCGCCGGTACTCCCGGGGGTCCAGCAGCTCGAGGCCCTCCGCGGTGGCGGCCGGGACGGGTGCGGCCGGGGGCACGGGCTCCTCCTCGTCGGGGTCCGGCGCCGCCACGGGTTCCGCGGCGGTCTCGGCCGTGCCGGCGGACGCGGCGGTGTCGGGGGTTTCCGCGGTGGCGTCCGCCGCCGTGTCGGCGACGCCGGGGGCCCCGGGCGGCGCCGCGTGCGAGCCGGAGCCCTCGGTGTCCTCGGCGGGCAGGACCTCGATGTGGGTCAGCGCGGCGAGCTCCTCGGGCGCCAGGCGGTGGGCGAACAGCGCCGGGTCCACGTGGACGGGGTCGTGCGGGTCGGGGCCGTCCGGGCCGCCGGGGGCGTCGGGGAAGACCACGGTGATCCGCTCGGCCTCCGCCCCGGGCTGCCCGGCGGGGGCCGTGTCCGGCGACGTCGCCGCCTCCACCCCGCCGGCCGCGGCGGGGTCCGCGGTCCCCTCCGCGACGGGGTTGGCGGCCGCCGCGTGGGCGGCGAGCTCGGCGAAGCGGCGCTGCTTCTCCAGCAGGTCGGGATCGGCCGGGCCCGCGCCCGTCTCGGCGAGCTCGCGGGAGCGCTCGGCCAGCTCCCGCTGGAGGCGGGCGAGCCGCCGCGGCCCCAGCGGCTTCACGGGCTGGACCGGCACGGCGTCCCCGTCGAGGTCGATGATCGGCGCCGGCCCGGGCGCCGGGCGGGGCGCGTGGGCCGGGGCGGGGGAGTCCTGCGCGGACTGCTGCTCGGCGTCGTCGTCGCGCACCGGGTCCTCCCCCGTCGTCACGGTGCCTCCACGGCGGCGGGCCGGGCGCCGATGGAGCGCCGGAGGGGTCCGGTGCGGGCGCCGTCGCAGGCGTCCTGGTAGAGCCCGTACTTGCCGATGTACTGCACCACGCCGTCGGGCACGAGGTACCAGACCGGCTTGTGCTGGGCCACCCGGGCCCGGCAGTCCGTGGAGGAGATGGCCATGGCGGGCACCTCAAGCAGGGTCACGCCGCTGGAGCCGACCGGGGCCGTGAGCACGTGGCCGGGGCGGGTGACGCCCACGAAGTGCGCGAGCTCCCACAGCTCCTCGGCGCCCTTCCAGGTGAGGATCTCCCCCATCACGTCGGCGCCGGTGATGAAGAACAGGTCCGCTTCCGGGCGCAGCCGGCGCAGGTCCCGCAGGGTGTCGATCGTGAAGGTGGGTCCCTCCCGCTCGATGTCCACGCGGCTGACCGTGAACCGCGGGTTGGACGCGGTCGCGATGACGGTCATGAGGTAGCGGTGCTCAGCGGGGCTGACCGTCTGGTGCGACTTCTGCCAGGGGTGGCCGGTGGGCACGAAGACGACCTCGTCGAGGTCGAACTCCTCCGCGACCTCCGACGCGGCCACGAGGTGGCCGTGGTGGATGGGGTCGAACGTGCCGCCCATGACGCCCAGCCGGATGCGGCCGGGCGTCCGGGCCGGGACCGAGGTCCCCGTCGCGGGGAGGTCCCGGCAGGGGGCGGCGTCCTGGGAGGCGGTCGTCACGGCGCAGGGGTCCCCGGGCTCAGACGTGGCGCTTGGCGTTGTACTCGTCGAGCAGGGCGCGCTCGTCGGCGGGCAGATCGGCCGGGTCGGCGTGCTGGCCGGCCTCCGGGCTCAGGCCGCGGTTGGCGTAGGACAGCGTGACCAGCAGCAGCGTGAGCAGCAGCGCGAACATCGCGATGCCGATGGCCTCGGCGGGCAGGCCGGCCTCGGCGGCGGCGTGGCCGCCCTCCTCGGCGGCGGCGAGGACGGTGGGGGCGATCTGCTGCAGCATGGGGTTCCCTTCTGGTGCCGCCGGGACGGCAGGTGGTCGGTGGGCGGCCCGTGCCGCCGCGGTCGGCGGGCCCGGACGGTTCTCATCGTACTGAATCCGCGGCGGGCCCGCGGCGGCCGGGCTCAGGAGCGGACGTGCCCGTCGCCCTGGACGATCCACTTCGTGGTGGTCAGCTCCTCCAGGCCCATGGGCCCGCGGGCGTGCATCTTCTGCGTGGAGATGCCGATCTCCGCGCCCAGGCCGAGCTGCTGGCCGTCGGTGAACCGGGTGGAGGCGTTGACCATGACCGCGGCGGCGTCGACCTCCGCGGTGAACCGCTCGGCGGAGGCGAGGTCGTTGGTCACGATCGCCTCGGTGTGGCGGGTCGACCAGCGGTCGATGTGCGCGAGCGCCTCGTCGAGGGAGTCCACCACCCTGACGGCCAGGTCGAGGGAGAGGTACTCCGTGGCCCAGTCCTCCTCGGTGGCGCGCAGGTGCCGCCTGCTGCCGGCCGGCAGGAGCCGCTCGGCGCGCTCGTCCACGTGCAGGGTGACCCCGGCGTGGTCCAGGGCCGCGAGCACGGCGGCCCCGTGCGGGAAGCCGCTGTGCAGCAGGAGGGTCTCCGTGGTGTTGCACGTGCTGGTGCGCTGGGTCTTGGCGTTGACGGCGATCTGCGCGGCCATGTCCTTGGGGGCGGAGGCGTCGAGGAACAGGTGGACGTTGCCCTCGCCGGTCTCGATCACCGGGACCGTCGCGTTCTGGACGACGGACTGGATCAGCCCGTGCCCGCCGCGCGGGATGAGGACGTCGACCTTCCCGCGCGCGCCCATCAGGGCGCTGGCGCCGTCGCGGCCGTACTCGTCGATGCTCTGCACGAGGTCCACGGGCAGCTTCACGTCGGCGAGCGCGTCGCGGATGATGCCCACGAGCGCCCGGTTGGTCTCCTCGGCGGCCGAGCCGCCGCGCAGCAGCACGGCGTTGCCGGACTTCAGGGCGATGCCGGCGATGTCCACGGTCACGTTGGGGCGGGCCTCGTAGATGGCGCCCACCACGCCCATGGGCACGCGCACCTGGCGCATCCGCAGGCCGTTGGCGAGGGTGCGGCCCCGGACCACGCTGCCGATCGGGTCGGGCAGCGCGGCGAGCTCGCGCAGGCCCTCGGCGAGGGCGTGCACGCGCGCGGCGTCGAGCCTGAGCCGGTCCAGCAGGGCCTCGGAGACCCCGCTGACGCGCCCGCGCTCGAGGTCCCTCGCGTTGGCGGCGTGCACGACCTCCTGCCGGTGCTCGATCCGGTCGGCGATCGCCAGCAGCGCCCGGTCCTTCCAGGCGCGGGTCGCCCGGGCGAGGGCGCGGGCGGCGGCCCGGGAGTCGTCGGCCATGGCGCCGACGCCGGCCACCGGGTCGTCCCCGAAGGTGGCGCGGACGCCGTGGTCGGTGACGATGGCCTTCCCGCGCGTGCCCTGGGCGTCGTCGGTCGTCGCGGACTCGTGTGCGGCGGAAGTCATTTCTTCAGCTTAGTGCGTGCGCCCCGGGGCCGCAGGACCACGAGGTTGTCCACGTGCACCAGTTCCCGGCTGTAGTCCTCGCCGAGCTCCTCCGCGAGCACGGACGTGGACTTGCCGAGCATCGGGGGGATCTCGTCGGAGGCGTAGTTGCTCAGCCCGTGGGCCACCTCCTGGCCCTCCGGGTCGACCATCACGACCGGCTCCCCCGCGTCGAAGCTGCCGGAGACCGCGGTGACCCCGGCCGCCAGCAGGGAGCGGCGGTCGCGGATCGCCGCGGCGGCGCCCTCGTCGAGGGTCAGGGAGCCCTTGATGTCCGCGAGGTGGGCCAGCCACAGCAGCCGGACGTTGCGCCGCCCGCCCGTGGTGGCGAACCACGTGCCGACGTCCTCGCCGTCGAGGGCGCGGGTGATGTTGGCGGCGGAGGTGACGAGGGCGGGGATCCCCGAGGCGGCCGCGATCCGGGCCGCCTGGACCTTGGTGACCATGCCCCCGGAGCCCACGCCGGCGCGGCCGACCGAGCCGATCTGCACGCCCTCGAGGTCCTTGAGCGGGTCGGTGACCACCGGGATCCGCTCCCCGCCCTGCTGGGGCGGGCGGGTGTAGAGCGCGTCGACGTCGGAGAGCAGCAGCAGCACGTCCGCCTTGATGAGGTGGGCGATCAGCGCCGCGATCCGGTCGTTGTCCCCGAACTTGATCTCCTGCGTGGCCACGGCGTCGTTCTCGTTGACGATGGGCAGCACGCCGAGCTCGAGCAGGCGCTCGATCTGGCGGTGGGTGTTCTTGTAGTGGTTGCGGCGCATCAGGTCCTCGGCGGTGACCAGCACCTGCCCCACGGTGACGCCGTAGCGGGCGAAGGACTCGATGTAGCGGCCCATGAGCAGGCCCTGCCCCACCGAGGCCGCGGCCTGCTTACCCGCGAGGTTCTTGGGCCGCCGGGACAGCCCCAGCGGGGCCAGCCCGGCGGTGATGGCACCGGAGGAGACGAAGACGATCTCGAGGCCGCGGGCCTTCGCGCCGCCGAGGGCGTCCACGATCGTGCGCACGGCCTGCTCGTCGATCGAGCTCTCGATCGACGTGAGCGACGAGGAGCCGACCTTGACCACCACCCGGTGGGCGCGGGGGATCTCCTCCCGCCGCTCGACCGGGCTGCGCCGGTTCTTGCCGCGGTTCTCGCTGCTGAGCTGGATCGCGGACTTGCTCGCGACCTCCTCCAGCCGCTCGACGTCGATCTCGTGCGTGCGCTGGTCCATCCTCTGCGTCGTCCTCCCGGTGTCGTGGGCGTCGTGCGGTGCTCGGTCGATCAGTCGGCGGTTCCGCCGTCGGCCCCGTCGGCCCCGTCGGCCCCGTCGGCCCCGGTGCTCCCGGTGCCGCGGCGGGCGTCGACGGACTCCGTCCACACCCCGGCCGTGCGCTCGGCCTCGAGCTCGGCGCGGGCGGCGGCCTTGGCGTCCTTGCGGTCCTGGTACTGCTGGCGCTTCTGCTCGCGGGTCGGGCGGTCGAACTCGGCCAGGCGCAGGTCGGTGCCGCGGGGGCCGGCGAGCAGCTCGGCGCCGCCGACCATGGTGGGCTCCCAGTCGAAGACCACGCCGTTGTCCTCGGGGCCGATGAGCACGGCGTCGCCGGGGCGGGCGCCCTGGCGGAACAGCTGGTCCTCGACGCCGAGCTTCGCGAACCGGTCGGCGAGGTAGCCGACGGCCTCGTCGTTGTTGAAGTCCGTCTGCTGGATCCAGCGCTCGGGCTTCTCGCCGCGCACGTGCCACAGCGGCTCGAGGTTGCGCTCCTCGCGGGTGATGGTGAACTCCGGCCCGCGCACACCCCGGGGGCGCAGGACGACCCGCGGGGCCTCCTGGGCGGCCGGGCGCGCCGCCCGGGCCTGCGCCACGGCCTCGCCCATGGCGAAGGTCAGCGCGCGCAGCCCCTCGTGGGAGGCGGTGGAGATCTCGAAGACGCGGTAGCCGCGGGACTCGAGCTCGGGGCGGACGAACTCCGCCAGCTCGCGGGCCTCGGGGACGTCGATCTTGTTCAGCGCCACGAGGCGGGGCCGCTCGTTGAGCGGGACCGCTCCCCCGCCGTCGAGCGCGTCGTCCACCGTGTAGTTGGCGAGCTCGGCCTCGATGGTCTCGAGGTCGGAGATCGGGTCGCGGCCGGGCTCGAGGGTCGCGCAGTCGAGCACGTGCACGAGTGCGGCGCAGCGCTCGACGTGGCGCAGGAACTCCAGGCCCAGGCCCTTGCCCTCGGACGCGCCGGGGATCAGCCCGGGCACGTCGGCCACGGTGTAGCGCACGTCCCCGGCCTGGACCACGCCCAGGTTGGGCACGAGCGTCGTGAAGGGGTAGTCGGCGATCTTGGGCCGGGCGGCGCTGATGGCCGCGACCAGGCTGGACTTGCCCGCCGAGGGATAGCCGACGAGCGCGATGTCGGCGATCGACTTCAGCTCGAGGACGATGTCGCGCTCGTCGCCGGGGGTGCCCAGGAGGGCGAAGCCGGGCGCCTTGCGCTTGACGGAGGACAGCGCCGCGTTGCCGAGCCCGCCCTGCCCGCCGGCGGCCGCCACGAACTCGGCGCCCTCGCCCACGAGGTCGGCCAGGACGTTGCCGTCCTGGTCCTTGACCACGGTGCCGTCCGGCACGGACAGCACGAGGTCCTCGCCCTTGTGGCCGTGGCGCAGGTCGCCCTTGCCGGGCCCGCCGTTCTGCGCGGCCTGGTGGGGCGCGTGGTGGTAGTTGAGCAGGGTGGTGGTCTGCCCGTCGACGCGCAGCACGACGTTGCCGCCGTCACCTCCGTTGGCGCCGTCCGGGCCGCCGAGCGGCTTGAACTTCTCGCGGCGGATGGACACGCAGCCGTGCCCTCCGTTGCCGCCGGAGACGTGCAGGACGACGCGGTCGACGAAACTGGCCACGGGGAACTCCTCTGGTGATGGGCGGGCCCGTGGGAGGGGCCCGTTAAAACTGTAGAGGGCGGGCGCTGGACGCACCCACCCTCCACAGATCAGACATGGGTGGTGCGGGTCCCGGGGGACCCGCACCGGGGCCGGCTGGGCCGGCCCGGGGACTACTCGGCGGCAGCCAGGATGTTGACGACCTTGCGCCCGCGCCGCGTGCCGAACTCCACCTGGCCGGCGGCCAGGGCGAACAGGGTGTCGTCGCCGCCGCGGCCGACGTTCTGGCCCGGGTGGAAGTGGGTGCCGCGCTGGCGGACGAGGATCTCGCCCGCGTTGACGGTCTGGCCGCCGAAGCGCTTCACGCCGAGGTACTGCGGGTTGGAGTCGCGGCCGTTGCGAGTGGAGCTCGCGCCCTTCTTGTGTGCCATGGGGTGTGCCTACCTTCGTATTAGGACTGGCGTCTGGAGTCTGGAGGGAAACCGGGCCGATCAGGCGCCGATGCCGGTCACCTTCACGGTGGTCAGCTCGGCGCGGAAGCCCTGGCGCTTCTTGTAGCCGGTCTTGTTCTTGAACTTCTGGATGGAGATCTTCGGACCGCGCAGGTTCTCGACGATCTCGGCCGTGACCTTGGTGTTGGCCAGGGTCTGGGCATCCGAGGTGACCTTGTCCCCGTCGACCAGCAGCAGGGCAGGAAGCTCGATGGTGCTGCCTGCTCCGCCGGCGACGCGGTCAAGGGTAACGAGGTCTCCGACGGAAACCTTTTCCTGGCGGCCGCCAGCGCGGACAATCGCGTACACCACTTGGGAACTCACTTCTCTCGACGTCATGTGTAAACAGTGTGGGTCGAGCGCATACCTGTCAGGACCAACGACGTTGAGACGAGCTCACGGTGACCGGGCCGTGGGACGGAGCCGTGGTCAGCGCAGGTTCGCCGCAATTCAGGAACTGCACCCGCATGTGCCTCCAGGTGGGGTGTTCGAGTTAAACACGCGCGCACCGGCATGGCACCGAAGATCAAGACTACTCGATGGCGACAACCCCCGGCAAACGGCCCGCCGTCCCGGGCGCGGCGAAGAAGTCCCGCTCCAGGGCGCACGCCTCGAGGAAGACCTCCCGCATGCGCTCGCGCACGGCCGGGGCGGCGTCCCGGGCGGCCTCGTCCAGCAGCCGCCGGGCGGTGCGGGTCGCCTCCTGGAACCCCTCGTCGGCGTAGGTCGCCAGCCAGTCCGCGTAGGGGTGCTCGGCCCCGCCCGCGGCCGCCGCGAGCTCCTGCAGGTGCCGGCCGACCTCGGCGTAGACCCAGTAGCACGGCAGGACCGCGGCCAGGCCCACGGGGTAGGGCTCCGCGGCGGTGGCCGCGAGCAGGAACGTCGTGTAGCGCCGCGTCGTCTCCCCCGGCCCGTCCGGGCGCTCGCGCCCGGCGTGGCGCAGCCGGGCGCGGTGCAGCTCGGCCTCCGTCTCGGTGCACGCCAGGGCCCCGGCCGCGAAGAACAGCCGGTGCTCCTCGCTGGGGGCGCGGGCCGCCAGCAGCGCCAGGGCCCGGCTGTAGCCGTCGAGGTACTGCAGGTCCTGGTCGAGGTAGGCGAGGAACCGCTCCGGCTCCAGCCCTCCGTCGCCGAGGCGGCGGACGAACTCGAGCTCCTCGATCTCGCGGCGCACCGGGGCGGAGGCCGCCCACAGCGCGTCGCTGAACCGCCCGGGCTCCGTGCCCCAGACCGCGAGGGCGTCCTGGACGTGGTGGAAGTGGTGCACGGGCCCGCTGCCGTGGCCCACCTCGAGCTCGTCGGCGTGCTCGAGGGCCCCGCGCAGCCAGTCCCGGGCGATCCGCAGGCTGGTCGACCAGTCCCCGTGGCGGACCTGGAGGGTCGCCAGGGCGGAGGACAGGGAGCAGCCGGTGCCGTGGGAGTTGCGGGTGGGCACGCGGGCCCCCTCGTAGGCGACGAGCGGCTCGGGGCCGTCCGGGCCCACGAGGGCGTCCGGGGTGCGGTCCCCGGCGAGGTGCCCGCCCTTGACGAGCACGAGCGTCCCGTGCGCGCGGGCGACGCGGTGGCCCTGGGCGAGGGCCTGCTCCCACGACGACGCCGGGGCCTCCTCCGCCAGCACGGCCAGCTCCTGCAGGTTGGGGGTGACGAGGTCGGCCAGGTGCAGCGCGGCGCGCAGCGCGTCCTCGGCGTCGGGCTCGAGCAGGCGCCCGCCCGAGGTTGCGACCATGACCGGGTCCAGGACCACGACGGGCGGGCGGTGCCGCTCCAGCCACCGGGCGACGGCCTCGATGACGGGCACGGAGCCGAGCATCCCGATCTTCACGGCGTCGACGACGACGTCCTCGGCGACCGCGTCGAGCTGGGCGGTGAGGAACTCCACGGGGGGCACGTGCACGCCGCGCACCCCCTGGGTGTTCTGGACGACGACCGCCGTGACGGCGCTCATCCCGTAGCCGCCCATGGCGGCGATCGACTTGAGGTCGGCGTGCTGGCCCGCCCCGCCCGTGGGGTCGGTGCCGGCGACGGCCAGGACGCGGGGGGTCCGGGCGCTCACCGGGCGGTCCCCGCCGGCACGCGCCCCGCGTCGAAGGCGCGCAGGTAGCGCCCGGCCGCCGCGGCCGGGTCGGGGTCGGCGCAGATCCCGGAGACCACGGCGAGCCCCGCGGCGCCGGCCCCGCGCAGGGCGGCGGCGTCCTCGACCCGCACCCCGCCGATGGCCAGGCACGGCAGGGTGGTGCGCGCCGCGGCGCGGGCGAAGCCCGCGACCCCCAGCGGCTCGGGGTGGTCGGGCTTGGTGCGCGTCGCGTGCACGGCTCCGACGCCGAGGTAGTCGACGGTGCCGGCGGGCAGCGCGGACGCGGCGTCGAGCTCCTCGGCGGTCGCGGCGCTGAGCCCGAGCACGGCGTCCGGACCGATGATCCGACGGGCCAGCTCGACCGGCAGGTCCGACTGGCCGACGTGCACGCCGGCCACGGGCGCGCCGGCCGCCCGGGCGGCGAGGTAGACGTCGGCGCGGTCGTCGACGAGCACGGGCACGCGGTGCCCGACGCGCTCGGCGACGGCCACCAGCAGGGCGACCAGCTCGCGGGCGGGGGCGTGCTTGTCCCGGACCTGCACCATGCCGGTCCCACCGGCCACGGCGGCCGCGACGACGTCGGGCACGGTCCGGGGGGCGCTGAGCGCCGTGTCGGTCACCAGGTGCAGGGCCAGGGCGGCGGGGTCGAGGCGGGGGTTCATCGGGCGGCCCCCTCGCGCACGAGCCCGGCGCGGGCCGCGACCTGCTCGGGGGTGATCGCGTCCAGCCGATCGAGCAGGGCCACGGCGAAGGACCCGGGGCCGGCGGCCTGCGCCGCGGCGTCCTCGGCGGCCAGGGTGTAGACGGTCGTGGCCGCCACCGCGGCGGCGGCCGGGTCCTCGCGGACCCCGGTGAACGCGGCCATGAGCGCCCCGAGGGCGCACCCGCCCCCGGTGACGCGGGTGAGCAGCGGCGTGCCGTGCGGCACGCGCACGACCGTGCCGTCGGCGGCGCGCACGAGGTCGACCGGCCCGGAGACGGCCACGGCGGACCCGGCCCGGACCGCCAGCGCGGCGGCGGCGTCGCGGGCGGCGTCGACGCCGTCGGTCGCGTCGGTGCCCCGCCCGCCGGCGCCCCCGGCGAGGCCGATGACCTCGGAGGCGTTGCCGCGCACGATCGCGGGGCGGAACTCCAGGAGGTCCCGGGCGAAGGCGGTGCGCACGGGCAGCGCGCCCACGGCCACCGGGTCGAGCACCCACGGCCGCCCCGCGCGCAGGCGCGCGCCGACGGCCTCGTAGGCGGCGCCGCGCTGCTCGGCGGTCGGGGTGCCCGTGTTGACGAGCAGCCCGTCGGCGAGCTCGGCGAACACGCCGCCCTCGCCCTGGATGTCCGTCATGGCCGGGGACGCGCCCACGGCGAGCAGGACGTTGGCGGTGAAGTTGGTGACCACCGTGTTGGTGATGCACTGCACGAGGGGCACGGCGGCGCGCAGGTCCTCGAGCGCGGCGGCCGCGGCCTCGGCGAGCGCGGGATCCGGCGGGGCGGCGCCCCCGGTGCGTGGTGGGCGGGCGGGGGCGGAGACGGCATCGCGCATTGCGACATCCCTTCGCTAGTGCTGACTAGATCAGGTTCAACGGGTGTGTTCTCAGCCGCGCGTGCGGCACCCCGTGTCACGAGTCCTGCCAGTCTAGCCGCCGCCGGGCCCCGCCCGGGGCCCGCGTCGTCGGCCAGGTCCTCGCCCGCGGGCTCAAAACATGCCGTTGGCGTGCGCCATCGTCTCCGGCACCGGCTGGGCGACGCCCCAGTGCTCCGCGATCCGGCCGTCCTCGAGGCGCCAGAGGTCGTAGCAGGCGACCGTGCCGGCGGGGCCGGCGTCTCCCCCGGCGACGGCCTCGGCGACCGTCAGCACGAAGTTGCCCTCGCCGACCACCCGGTGCAGCCGCCGGTACGCGGGCCGCGGGCCGTCCTGCGCTCCGGCGGCGTGCTCCGCGCAGCCCCCGGGGCTCATGTGGTCCCGGACCGCACGAGGGTCCCCGCCGACGAGGGCGGCCTCGACCCACTCGGCGGCGAGGCGCTTGTTCTCCTGCGTGCGCTCGTGGTCCGCGACCGCGACGGGACCGTCGAGCTGGGGGCGGGTGCCGTCGGGACCGGGGACGAGGGGCTCCATGGCGTCCCAGTGCTCGGCGATCCGGTCGCCCTCGAGGCGGAACACGTCGAAGGCGACCAGCGGCTCGGGGCCCAGCCCCTCGTAGACCGCGTGGACGGCCACCGTGCCGTGGTCCTCGAGCATCCGGACGACCTCGAGGCGGAAGCCGTCGGGGATGTGCTGGAGGAACTGCCGGAGGCCCTCGCGTCCGTCCGGGGCCAGCGGCGAGTGCTGGACGAAGTCCTCCGTGTAGTGGCGCTCCACGGCCGTCGGGTCCCGGCGGGCGAAGAGGTCCGCGCCGGCGCTGCGGATGACGTCTGCACTGGTCATGGCGATGCTCCCTGGAACGGGCGGCCGCACTCCCCGACGGATGGGACGGCGGCCCCGGGTGTGGTGCGCACCACGGTACGCCGCCGCGCGCGGGCCCCGCAGGCCGGGACGCTGCGTGACGGCCCCCGACGACGGAGGACCCCGACCGTGCCGGTCGGGGTCCTCCGTGGCGGGCGGGCCGGGTCAGCCCTGGCCGGCGGGCCTGCCGCTGGTGAGGTCCTGCGCCTTGACGCCGACGCCCACGATGGTCGGCGCCGCGGCGCCCGGCTGCTGCTCGCTCCGCTCGGCGGGCAGCTTCGCGACGACGCGCACGCCCTCGGCGGTGCTCGTGCGCCCGGCGGTCACCTCGGCCTCGCCGGGCCGGGCGACCGGGGCGGTGGCCCGGCGCGAACGGCGCCGGGGACGCACCGGCTCGGGGTCCGGGCGGGAGGCGGCCGCCGCGGCGGGGGCCGGGTCCTGCGCCGGAGCCGGGCGCTCGGCGGTCTCCCGCCGCGGCGTCTGCTCGGGGGCCTGCTGCCGCGGGGCCTCCGGCTCGGTCGGCGCCTCCGGCTCGGCGGGCGCCTCCGGCGCGGACGGGGCCTCCGGCTCGGCGGGCGCCTGCTGCTCCAGGGCCTCCGCGAGGGAGTCGAGGCTCAGCGGCGCCGCGGCGGGCTCCTCCGCCGCCGGCGCGTGGCCGTGCGGCAGCTCGATCACCTCGCCGTTGATCGTCAGGCGGGAGCCCTGCTCGGCGGGCGCCGGGCGCTCCGTGGGGGCCCCGGCGGGCTCGGCGGGGCGGGTCTGCTCGTCCTGGCGCTGCTCGGCCTCGGCGCCCTGGCCCCGGTTGCGGCTGCGCTTGCCGCGCCGCTTCTTCCGGGACCGCCCGGAGCCCTCCGCCCGGGCCTCCGCCTCGGCGTCGGCGGCGGTCTCCGCGGCCGGCTGCCGGCCGTCCTCGGCCGGGGTCTCGTGGTGGGTGGCCGCGGCGATGGTGGCGAACGCGGTCCGCGCGGCCTCGGCCTTGGCCCTCACCGCGGGGTCCGGCTCGCGGGCGGGTGCCTCGGCCTGGACCGGCTGCTCCGGGGCCTTGTCGCCCCGGCGGCTGCGCTTGCGCTCCGTGCGGTTCTGCCGCTGGTCGCGGAACTCCCCGGTGGCCCCGCCGGAGCGGCCCTCCAGCGGGTGGTCGTGGACGACGACGCCGCGGCCGGCGCAGTGCTCGCACGGCTCGGAGAAGACCTCGAGCAGGCCGGTGCCCATGCGCTTGCGGGTCATCTGCACGAGGCCCAGCGAGGTCACCTCCGCCACCTGGTGCTTCGTGCGGTCCCGGCCCAGGCACTCCACGAGCCGGCGGAGCACGAGGTCGCGGTTGGACTCCAGGACCATGTCGATGAAGTCGATGACGATGATCCCGCCGATGTCCCGCAGGCGCAGCTGCCGCACGATCTCCTCGGCGGCCTCCAGGTTGTTCTTGGTGACGGTCTCCTCGAGGTTGCCCCCGGAGCCCGTGAACTTCCCGGTGTTGACGTCGACGACCGTCATGGCCTCGGTCCGGTCGATCACCAGCGAACCGCCCGACGGGAGGTAGACCTTGCGCTCGAGTGCCTTCTGGATCTGTTCCTCCACCCGGTAGTTGACGAACAGGTCCTCGTCCTCGTCCCACTTCTGGAGCCGGTCGAGCAGGTCCGGGGCCACGTAGGTCACGTAGGCCTCGATGTTGTCCCACGCCTCCTCGCCCTGGACCACCATCGTGGTGAAGTCCTCGTTGAAGACGTCGCGGACGGTCTTGATGGTGAGGTCCGGCTCGGCGTAGAGCATCTCCGGGGCCAGCGTCTTCGTGGATCCGGCGCGCTCCTGGATCTGCTCCCACTGGGCGCGCAGCCGGTTGATGTCGTGGGTCAGCTCCTGCTCGGAGGCGCCCTCGGCGGCCGTGCGCACGATCACGCCCGCGCCGTCCGGCAGCCGGTCCTTGAGGATCTTCTTCAGCCGGGCGCGCTCGACGTCGGGCAGCTTCCGGGAGATGCCGGTCATGGACCCGCCGGGGACGTAGACGAGGTAGCGGCCGGGCAGGGAGATCTGGCTGGTGAGGCGGGCGCCCTTGTGCCCGACCGGGTCCTTGGTGACCTGCACGAGGACGGAGTCCCCGGACTTCAGGGCGTTCTCGATCCGGCGGGGCCCGCCCTCGAGGCGGGACGCGTCCCAGTTGACCTCACCGGCGTAGAGCACGGCGTTGCGGCCGCGGCCGATGTCGATGAACGCGGCCTCCATGGACGGCAGCACGTTCTGCACCTTGCCCACGTAGACGTTGCCGATCAGCGAGTCCTGCTGGGTGTGCGAGACGAAGTGCTCGGCGAGCACGCCGTCCTCGAGGACGCCGATCTGGATCCGGTTCTCCTTCTGCCGGACGAGCATCTGCCGCTCGACCGACTCGCGGCGGGCGAGGAACTCGGCCTCCGTGATCACCTGGCGGCGGCGGCCGGACTGGCGGGACTCGCGGCGGCGCTGCTTCTTGGCCTCGAGGCGCGTGGAGCCCTTCACGGCGACGACCTCGTCGCTCGTGGCGGCCTCCGCGACGCGGGGCGCGCGCACGCGGGTGACGGTGTTGGGCGGGTCGTCGTCGCTGCCGCCCACGAGCTCCATGTCGACCTCGCCGCGGCGGCGGCGGCGCCGGCGCCGGCTGGTCACACCACCGCCGGAGTCCTCCGCGCCCTCGTCGGCGGCCTCGGCGGTCTCGGCGTCCACGCCGTCGCCCTCGTCCTCGACGGAGGCCTCCTCCTCGCGGCGGCGCCGCGCCTCGCGCCGGCGGGCGGCCCGCTGCTGGGCGGCCTCCCGCAGCTCGTCGAGGTCGGGGGCGTGGAACATCAGCGAGGTCGCGGTCACGGCCGCGGACAGCGCGGTCAGCGGGTCCTCGTCCTGCTCGTCGCCGTCCTCGCCGTCGCTCTCGTCGTCGTGCTCGTCGGCGGCCGGGCCCCCCAGGTCCTCGGCCTCCCCGGACGGCTCCACGCCCTCGGCGGCCTCCTCGGCCCCGGGCGTGCCCGGCGCGGGGTGCTGCGGCGCGGCGGCCTCCTCGGCCACCGACCCGGGCCCCTCGCCCGGCACCGCGGTCCCCGGGGGGACGTCCAGGACGTCCGCCCCCGTGGCCTCGCCCGCCGCAGCGCCCTCCGGCTCGCCGGCGGCGGGCTCGTCGAGCACGTCACCCGGCCCGTCGGTGAGCGCGGCGGGGCCGGTCTCCTGCACCGTCCCGTCGGCCGCCGGGGCGTCCCGGCGGGCGTCGTCCGATGTGTTCTGCTGACCAGCGTCCAGGGCGTCGTGCGCCCCGTCCTGGTTCACCTGTTCGGCATCCATATACAGCTGTGCTCCTGCCGCGGTACGCCGTCCGTACCCGGTCCCCGCAGCTGCTTGGTCGGCCTTTCGCCGGTGGGGTCCACGCGGCGGCCGGAAGTCCTGTGCGTACCCGCCGCGTCCCTCACGCCACGCGAACGGGCGGGGACGGCAACGAGCCGGTCCGGAGCTCCGAGCCGCTGCTCACGAGGGCAGCGGTCTTTGGGCCGGCGGCGGACGCGCTCAATCCGTTGAGAGCCGCGGGTCCTGCCGACCGGGGTCGGAGTCCAACCGGGCCGAACCCCGCGTACGGGCGGGGACGACCGTGGCCATTGTCTCACAGTCGCCCGGGTCCGTCCCGGATTGCGCCCGCGCCCGGCTCCGGCAGGCGCCGCCGGCCCGCCCGGACCCTCGCCGGGGAGGGGTCCGCGGGACACCGCATCGCCTAGGATCGGCAGTGTGACACCGACACCGTCCTCCCTCGACGACTCCCCCGCCCTGCGGGCCGACCTCGGCCCCGCGCCCGCGGACCGCCGCTGGGGCCTCGTGGCCCTCGTCACGGCCGCGTTCGGCTTCTACGGAGCCGCCACCCTGGTCCACGAGCGGCTGCAGCTGTTCCTCGACGCCGGGCACCGCACCAGCTGCGACATCAACTCGTGGCTGTCCTGCGGCACCGTGATGCGCACCCCGCAGGCCGAGGCGTTCGGCTTCCCCAATCCGTTCATCGGCATCGTCGCCTACGGGATCGTGCTGGCGGTCGCCCTCGCGGTCCTCGCCGGCGCCCGCTTCGCCCCCTGGTACTGGTGGTGCGTCCAGGCCGGGGTGACGCTGGGCTGGGCCTTCGTGCTGTGGCTGTGGTGGCAGACCACCTTCGAGATCAACGCCCTGTGCCTGTACTGCATGCTCGTGTGGATCATGCAGACCGTCCTGCTCGTGCACACCACCGCCCGCAACCTGGGCGCCGGGGTGATCCCCGCCCCGGCCGCCGTGGCCCGCGCGGCCGGCTCCTGGGCGTGGTTCGCCTCCGCGGCGCTGCTCGTGGTGATCTTCGGGACCGTGCTGGTCCGCTTCGCCGGGGTGATCTTCCCCGCCTGAGCCGGACCGCGCCGCTGCCCGCGGACGACGAACGGCCCGCCTCCCGGA
>NZ_JAMBOG010000035.1 GCF_023715525.1 Kocuria rosea
TTGTACACCGTGGTGACGGGCACGTCCACGACGACGGTCTTCTCGACTCTGGTGCTCATGGCATCTCCTTCGGGTCCGACGGACAACGGGTGGCGAACAGCCTGAATTCGCCAGTGTGCTTACGGTACCGCGCACCACGGTGCGGTGGCCACGGCGTCCAGGGCTCAGGCTTCGGTAAGGGCATCACCCGTGTGGGCGGCCCGCGCCCCGGACTTCTCCGACTCCACGATGTAGCGCGGGTCCTCCTCGCTGGCCCGGTAGGTGTGCCCGTCCAGCTCGAAGTCTGCGGTCTTCGTCTCCACGATCGTGCCCTCGGTCGCCCCCTGCGGGGTGTTCCACGTGACCTTCGTGCCCTTGCTCATCATGCCCATGTGCTCCGTCGCCTCCGTTGTGGTTGTAGCTGTGGTCGCGCTCTTGTCGGCTAACCGCCGGTTCGGAGCGCCGGACGCTCAGTCCTTGAGCGGGTCGTGACCCCAGTTCATCAGCGAGTACCGCCACCGGGTCTCGCTCACGTCCCCGTCCGGGCGCTGGGCGAGGTGGCGGTGGATGTAGCCGACGACCTTGTGCATGTGGTCACGATCCGCGTCGGTGCGCTCGGACTTCTTCTTCTCCAGGATCTCCACGATGCGCCGCCCCGAGCGGTGCCCCACCGACTCCCCGCCGTCGGACTGGCCCACCGACTGCGACTTCTCCGTCTCCAGCCAGTCCGAGAGCTGCCGGGCGGTCATGTTCACCGCCTCGTCGAAGTCCCTGCCGATGTCCTTCTGGTCCTTGTCGCTGTCCGCCATGGTTGCTCCTCGCTTCCGGGGCTGGAGGATCGTGCCGCTGCCGCCTTCAGCCTTCCGTGCCGCCGGTGCGGTGTCCACCCCTGGGACGCGGTTTCCCACGGCCTCTCGGCCACCTCCACCGTTGCGGGGGGCGCCTCCGGGTCCGATGTCCGCCCTGTTGCGCCCTGGACGGCTGCGCTGGGGCAGGTGGTGGAGTGCTGCGGCAGCCTGCCGCGCCGTGACCGGTCCTCCAGCGCCTTCTGCCGGCCCCCGGCTGCAGGTTTGGCCGACCGTCCGGGGGCCCGGAGCAGTGAGCCACTCATCGGTGCCGCGGCGCGGACCCGGCCTGCCGGGGAGAAATCCGGTGATGATCCATCCGGCGATGGGCCCGGCCCGCACCGGGTCCCCCGGTGCGGCGAGCCGAGTCGGACCCGAGCGCGTTCCTTCGGGCAGCTGGGCCAGCAGGAGCTCCACGAGGCCGACCGTGGGTGCTGGACTTACGGCCTCCGGGCCTGTTCCGAGCGCACTGCCCCGCTGCCCTTCGCCGGGATCGTCCGGCAGGCGAGCGCCGTCGACCGGAGCGTGCCGGCGGGTGCCCGGGCGGCGGTCCCGGCCTCCGTCCCGGGCCCCGGGGACCGCGTCCACGACGCCTTCCTCGGCAGGCCCTCCCCGGTGCCACGCCGGTCCTGCCCGGGGCCCGTTTCCGCTCGACCCCGGGCCCACGACCGTGCCGGTGCGGGCGCAGCGAGCCGGTGGCCAAGGAAACGTCGTCTCCTGCCATGAGCACCGGGCCGTTCAGGTACGGGTCTGGCGGGTGGGCTCCGTGGCCGAGCTCCCGCACCGGTTCGACGCCCACCCCCCCCTCGGCCACGGACCGTCAGCGACCCGGGCCACGGATCACGGCGCTCGGTCCCCGGGCTCGGCGTCGTGGAACCACCGGACACCCGACAGGCGCGGTTCTGCTCGCCAGAATGACGTTGCGTCGTACCGCCGGTGCACCCCCGACACCACCACGGGCAGCACCGGATGCCCCCGGGGCGCGGACGTGGCCGCCGGCCTCAGCCCCGGACCGAGCCGGAGCTGAGGCCCGCCACGAGGTAGCGCTGAGCCACGAAGGCGAAGACCATGACGGGGATGGTCAGCAGCACGGCGGCCGCGCCGGCCTGCTGGAGCATGGGCAGGGTCTGCCCGAGCTGGGTGGCGATGAACACGGGCACCGTTCCGGCCTCGGTGTTCGTGAGGACCACGGCCGTCAGGTACTCCTGGAAGGCGAAGAAGAACACGAAGATCGCCGCGGTGAGGATGCCCGGCCCCAGCAGCGGCACCATGATCCGGGTGAGGATCTGGTGGCGCCGGCACCCGTCGAGCATGGCGGCCTCGTCCAGTTCCCGCGGGATCGCGGCGAAGAAGTTGCGCAGCAACCAGATGGTGAAGGGCTGGTTGATCGCCACCAGAGCCATGGCCAGCACGAACCGGGTGTCGTAGATCCCCAGGCTCCGGGAGAGGTCGTACAGGGGCAGCACGATCGCGAAGCGCGGCAGGGAGCGGAACACGAGCGCCAGCAGCAGCAGCGCCACGGACACCCAGCCGGGGAAGCGGGACAGGGCGTAGGCGGCGGGTATCCCCAGCACCAGGGCCACGAGGGTGCTGACCACGGCGACCACGAACGTGTTGAGCAGATAGCGGTAGAAGTAGGTGGTCTGCCACAGATCCGCGAAGGACTCGAGGGTGGGTGAGTAGCCGAGCACCGGCGGATTCACGAAGGCCACGTTCGTGGGCTTCGTGACCGACAGGACGGTCCAGATTACCGGCAGGAGCATGAGCACGCACACCAGGGTGAGGATCACGGCCCCGAGGGGCCCTACGCCGGGGCGGGCACCGGGTCGCCGGGTGGTGGCCCTCATGCCTGCCTTGCTTCCCGGACGACGTCGCGCAGGAACGGGTAGAGCATCACCAGGATGACGACGATGGTGAGCACGGACAGCGCGCTGCCCAGCCCCAGGTCCTGGCCTCCGTCCTGGAAGGCGATGTTGAAGATGTAGAGCATCACGGACTCGTTGCCCAGCTGCACCGCCTGTGGCGACAGGGGCACCAGGTTGTCAAAGACCCGCAGGATGTCCATGATCGAGATCAGGCCCACGAATCCGATGACCCCGCGGATGGAGGGCACGATGATGCTCCAGTGCGTGCGAAGCGGGCCCGCGCCGTCCAGCTGGGCCGCCTCCAGGACGTCACGGGGCACCCCCTGGAGCCCGGCCAGCAGGATCAGGGTGGCGAACGGCAGCATGGACCAGATCACGTTGAGCGCCACCATGATGCGGTTGGGCCAGGTCTGGACGTACCAGAGGACCTCCTCGCCGCTCAGCCAGGTCCAGGCCAGGTTCACCACCCCGCCGAAGTTCTGGTCGAACAGCCAGGAGAACATAGTGGCGCCCACCACGTTGGGGATGACGTAGGAGATCAGCAGGATGCCCAGCACCACGGGGCGCATCCGGCTCAGGCGGTGAACCGTGGCCGCCAGCACGTACCCGGCGCCCAGCAGCACGGCCGTCACGGCCACGGTGAGGCCGGTGGTGAAGATCAGCGCGCGCCCGAAGCGCGGGTCCGAGAACGCCTGGGCGTAGTTGTCCAGGCCCACGAACTGCCCTGGTGATCCGTAGTCGACCTCCTGGAAGCTCCACTTGACCGTCAGATACAGCGGAACGACGAGCAGCCCCACCATCACTGCCACGCTGGGGCCCACCAGCCCGTAGAACTCGCCCCGGCGCATCAACGGCGGAACCCCGCCCCGGCGAGGACCCGCCCCCGGCCCGAGCCCTGGATCCTCACGGGGTGTCCTGCAGGATCCGGGTGGCGGAGTCCTGCATGCGCCGGGTGCCCTCAGCGGGCTCGATCTTGCCGGTGAGCACATCGGCCACCGTGGGGGTGATCGCGTTGCTGATCAGTGAGGTGTAGGGATAGGGCTCCGCGGGCGGGGCGCTGCTGATCGCGTCGTTGGCCGCATCGGCGTAGGGGGAGTTCTCCGGCGTGACCACCCCCTCCCGAGCCGGGTAGGCGGCCGGCACCGCGGCCTCGGAGGCCTCCTGCCCCACCGAGACGGCCATCAGCTGGAAGAGCAGGTCAGGGTCCGCCTTGGTGTTCGCCGGGATCGACCAGCCGTCCACGGACAGGGCACTGTACTGCTTGCCGCCCTCCTCGACCGCGGGCGGTGCGGCGAAGCCGATGCGGTCCGCGTACTGCGAGTTATCCGGGTTGGTGAGGTCGGTCATGCGCCCGGAGAACATGATCGAGATCGCGGCGTCCCCGTTGTACATCTGCTGCTGCACGGCCGGTTGGTCGAAGGTGGTGACCTGCGGGTCCATGTAGGGCTTGAGCGACTCCAGCTCCTCCAGGGCCTGCGCGGCCACCGGGGTGTCGAAGTTCGGCCTGCCTGCCCCGTGGTCCACCAGATCGGAGCCCAGCGATCCCATGGCCGCGTCGTAGGCGGTGACGATGTCCGAGCTCGCCAGCCACGGCAGGGCCACCGGGTGCTCCATCATCCCGGCCTGCTGGATCGTCTCCGCCGCCTCACGCAGCTGCGCGAACGTGGCCGGGGGTTGGAGCCCGAGGTCCTCGAAGACGTCCTCGCGGTAGGCCATGACGAAGACCTGCGCCTGCATCGGCAGCGCGTAGAGCGTGCCCTCGTAGGACATCGCGTCGAGCATCTCCTGGTTCAGCCCGTCGAGGCCGTACTGCTGCTCGTACTTCGCGAACAGGTCGTCCAGCGGCATGAGCTTCTCCTCGGCCGCGTAGGTCGGGATCACGAAGCCATAGGTCTCCACGATGTCGAAGGTGCCCGTCTCCCCGGCCAGTGTCGCCTGCGTGCGCTGGACCTGACCGGCGAAGTCGATGGGGTCGTGCTTGACGGTCAGCCCGTCCTTGGTGCAGCTGGACACCATGGTGTTGGTGAAGGGGTCGATCGCCGAGGAGTTGTAGGCCAGGACATTGACCGTGGTGTCCCCCTCGGGAACCTCGACGTCGCAGGGCACCTGCTGCGCCCCACCGCCCTCGGCAACGCGTGAACCGGCACCGCAGCCGGCGAGCAGTGCCACGGCGGTGGTCAGGCCCACGGCCAGGACCCGGGATTTGTAGCGAAAAGACATCGCGGAACTCCGATCCGAAAGGAGGAACAAGCTTCCTGCTGATCAAACGGCGTTACGGGGATCACAGTACGGCAGGTCGCGCCGGTGCGATGAGCGCGCCCGAAGAAGCACGCAGGGGCGGATCGGCTGCAGGACAGCGGAAGGCGGGTCACCGCAGCGGCGGGGCCGATCCGACGGCGGACCGAGGAGCGGGCCATGGGCACCGGCAGCGACACGCACCGCAAGAAGGTCAGCGGCGTGGACAGCGCGGGGCCTCGACGAGGCGGTGGGCATGACGGCCTGGCCGGGATGAGGGCTGAGGGCTGCCGTGACGGCCGCCGGATCCGCGCTGCTGCGGGCCGGCGGTCGAGAGGACCTGCGGCAGTTCCTTCCTCCTGCTCGAGGCGCCCGGTGTCGTGCCGAGAGCCATCCCGCGCCCGAGGCCCTTCACCACCCGTCCTCCTCGCCCGGGGGCGAGTCCTCCGGCCGGGGGACCCGCCCGGCCAGCACCGACGCCGTGACAGCCGCCGCAAGACGAGCAAGGGCCGCCCCACCAGTTGTAGACACGTCACAATGGGCCACGACGCGGTCCCGCACTGGACAAAGGTCTAGTCTCATCGACAGGAGGTTTGCAGATGAGAATTCAGGTGGGGGACGTGGCCGTCGCCGCCGGCGTGCTGCTGACGGCACCGGGAATGGCCGGGATGTGCTGCACGATCCTGGGAGGCCACTCCCCGCACGAGCTGGCGGTGGCGATGGTGGCACTGGGCCTCGTGCTGGCGATCGCCGGGCTGGTCCCGCGCTTCGAACAGCACCAGGACGGCTGGAGACGTCAGAGCGAGGCGCTGCTGCGGGCCCGGCAGCAGTCCCAGCGCGCCACCACGGTCCCGGATGCCCACGAACCGGCCGCAGGCGCCCGCGCCCAGCTCACCCGCGCCGCCACCTCCCGCTGAACCCCGCCGGGCCGGCTGCCGACCGGCTCCAGGCCCGGCGAGGACGTGTGCTGCGCGCTGGAGGGGCGCGGGTCACATCGCCGCAGTCCTTGAGTTGGTGCGGGCCAGTGATGACACATCGGACGTTGCCCGCCTGCATCGGATGTGACATTTTGGAAACGAGCCCGAAACACCGGGCTTCCGGACGAGGGGTGCTGTACCCGGTGTGCGACAAGACGGCCCGCAGGAGGCTGTCATGTCATGGTTCGTCCTGGTGCTCTCCGGTGTGCTCGAGGCGGTCTGGGCCACCGCGCTGGGCAAGTCCGAAGGCCTCAGCCGGCTGGGCCCGACCGTGGTGTTCGTCGCGGGGATGGTCGCCAGCATGGCTGGGCTGGCCTGGGCGATGCGGGACCTGCCCGTGGGCACCGCCTATGCGGTGTGGGTGGGCATCGGGGCGGTGCTGACCGTACTCTACGCGATGGCCACCGGTGAGGAGCTGGTCTCGGTGATGAAGGTCGTGTTCCTCGTGATGATCATCGCCGGAGTCCTCGGGCTCAAACTCGCCTCCTGAGGCGGCGCCGGGGTGCGCATCGCCACCACAGGAGGATGACCGCGATGAACGCCTCGGACCGACAGCAGGCCGTCCGTCTGGCGTACCGAGCCGCCGAGGCCACGCCGCCCTCACCACCTCACCGACCTCGCCACGCACCGGGCGACATGGGCAGGCACAAGGGCCGACAGACCTGACAGGAGCTTCCGGAAGGGGCCACGGCGGATTGCACCAGCATCGCGTCGCAGCCGGCCGGTAGAACGGCACGGCTGTTCTTGGCGTACCCTCTTCCCCGGAGAGCGGATTGCCGTCGCCGGTCAGCTCCCTGCCGCCCGGGTGCCCGTGGGCCGGGATCCGGAATCCGGGATCCGAGATCCGGGATCCGGGATCCGGGATTCCGGGATCCGGGATCCGGCTGGATTGCCTCATGTCCGCTGTCGGCCGGAGCAAGGCGGCGGCGTCTGTTTCTCGGTGAACGGTCGCTGTGACACCCGGGGAGTACCTGCCATGAAGAAGATGTTCGCCTGCTTGGCCCTGGCCGCCCTGGCGGGCGTCACCCTGATCGGCTTGGTGACGGGGCTGTACGAGCGTGCCGTGCTCGTGGAGGCAACCGGCGCCGAGGGCCGGGTCCACCTCGTGGAACTGGGCGGCATTGCCTCCAGCCTGCTGCTCGTGTTCGTCGGCCTGGGCGGCGCCCTGTTCACCGCTCGAGGCCGCCGGTAGGCGCGCCCCCGCTGCCCCGCCCGATGGAGGACTGACCCGTGGCCCTGCCCCCCGCCCGGGCTTCCGCTGCGCGAGGCGGTGGAGCGCCACCAGGAGTTCCACCGCAACAGGGCGATGATCCGGCGGCTGTCGCCGGCCACCGTCCACGGACCAGGACGCCCGCTGCGCCGCCGCCGAGGCCGACCGTCCGCGGGGCTCCGGCGACCGGCGCGGCTCAGCGCCCTGGTCCAAGCGAGCCCTGGTCTAGGCGAGCCCCGACGGGCGGGAGGCTGCAGAGGCGAGCCTGCTCACCCACCGGTGCTGATCCACCCGCTGCTGCGCCCGCCCCCGGGACCTCACCTCACGGATCGGCAGGCGGCTTGGCTCGTGTAGGTGGGGATCACTTCGTCATCTTCGGGGCGTTCCCGTGCGCAGCGGTGCGTGACGGCGGGCAGCACCGCAGTGATGACCGCTTCGTCGTCTTCAGGGCGCTCCCGCTCGGGACTCTTCCGGAGGAGGGAACCCCCGAGGCTGCCGACCGCTGAGGCGTTGTGCCGGGTCCGCTCCGGGGGCGGGGCCGGGAACCCTCGGTCGGGGCCCTCGATCCCCTCGGACGCCGGCCGTGCAGGTGATGTGGTGCTGGGGTGGATGCTGATTGGCGTGGTCATCGTGCTTCCCTACGTCGTTGTAGTGGTGTGCTGGGCCGGTGTCCGCCCCGGCAGGGCGCGAGGACGCTGGTGGGTCGTGGAGCACGCCCCGCAGATGAGCACGCCCACCAGCGCCTCCCCCGCCTCCGACCGGGCACCGGGATGGTGTCGACGGCGGCGGGGGCGTTTTTCGCCCGACGACGGCTTCGGTTCCGTGCCCACGGTGACCGCTCTCGGGACGGACGCCGGGTCCATCCGGGGACGAATCCCGTCGTGGTCGGGCCGTGGACGGCCGAGGTGGTGAGGACGTCGCGGCGCTGTCAGTCGGTGACGTCGAGCTGGAGGCCCTCCCAGGGAACGGCCCTGAGGCGCCCCGAGGCTCCGTAGGGATGAGATGTGACGGTGACAGCACTGGAGTGGGCCGCGGCAGGCGTTGCGACGGACCAGTCGTTGAGGATGCCGGTGAAAAGGCGGCGCACAGAATTCATGGTAGACCTCCGGGTGTTGTGGACTTGTGTGTCGTGCGGACAGGGAACGACGTGGCCCCTGCGCTGCGGAAGGTAGGCGGCCCCAGAGCCGAGTGGCACCTGGGGAGCGGCCGGCGACCGGTGGGGACCGAGATCAGCCGGGGATCAACAGCGAGGACAGAAGGTCCTCAGATAATGCAACGTCACGCGCATTGCGCAACTCAACCGCATGGAAAAAGTGTCCGCGGGAGCGCGACTCCCTGTCAAGGGATTCCTCGAAGCATCCCCAGTCAGGTCACGTCCTGCCGGCCGGCTTGCCTTACGCCGCCTCGCTGAGGCCGCGGCACGCCCCAGGGTCATTGCTTCGTGGCGGCTCTGTGCTCAGGTGCTTCGTCTACGACCGGCCAGTCGCAGGTGCAGGGGATCTCGGCTCCAGGCAGGACCCGGTGGGTGGTCCGGGCCGGACCATCACGGTGTCCGGCGCCCACGCGCCATCTCCGACAGCTCAGCTGGAGCACATCAGGCGCCGCCGACAAGGGGGCCGGCGGCCGCACCGCCCGGACCTGGCCCACCCCTCAGGCGCGGGCTCCGCTGTCCACCGGGAGCGCCCTGCCCGGGAAGCCCCGGTGGCCCGAGCCGACCACTCGTCGCCCCGTCCGGCGAGCAGGCGACCCCACCCCGCTGTGTGGGCACCACGGCTCCTCGGAGGCCGGTCGGTGTCACGCGGCGCACCGTGTCATCGCGTCATCTGATATCTTTGCGACCGCACTAGACTTTTGTCCAGTGCGCCAGGGACAGGCCGGTCCCTCGAAACGACCTGCCCCTGCATCTCGCGCCGTCGTGCGCAGGGAGCGCCCCCACCCCGCCGGGTGGGGGTGCTCCTTCCATGTCCCCGGGGCGGAGGAAACCGCACACCGGGGGGCTACCCAGCCGCTTCGGCGCATGTTCCCTGGTGAACCGGCCTACTGTGTGGCGGTCCAGCAGCCGGCGGCCAGGCGGTAAGCCCCCTGCCGCTCCACCTCGCAATCCGACGCAGCGTCCCGTCCGCCCCGGGCCGGGGTGCTGCGTCGCTGTGGGCTGCTGCGCCAACGAGCTTCCCGCGGTGGACTGCCACCTCGCGAGCCGGCGGAGAGCGAGTCGACCTCCACCAGCGACTGCCCGCCGGACACGCCACCAGGACGGAAGGCTGGACGAGACGCCGCGTATCTGCTGGCGTGACAGACGGCCCGTCGTCACACGGCGCAGCTTGCCCCGGTCGGTGCCGACTCATTGCCTGGTGCGGGCCGTCAACGTCGGGGGCTCCCGCACGCGTCGGCGCGGTCCACCCCAGGCCGCCACCACCGACCCAGGACAAGAAGGCCTGCCTGCCTCTGCCTCCGGGGCCCTGGCCGTCCGCCGTGCCCAGACCGCCGAGGAACCCCTGTCGCTCCAGGAGGCGCAGCAACTCCGGGCGGGCGCGGTCGTGGTCCCAGCCGGACAGCTCTCCGAGTGGGTGCTCGACGATCTGCAGGAGGAGACCTCGGGCCTCCACAGGTGATCCCGGGCGTCCACCGCACCCAGAACACCCGGGTGTACATCTCGGCGAACGCCTTCCGGAACAGGCCTGGGGACCCTGCCGTTGCGCGTCGGCCGCCCGACCCGTCACCGGCATCAACGCTCCGCGGCGGGGCCACACTACAGTGACGCCATGACGGAGCTGCTGTACGAGGACATGATCCCGGTCCAGGCCGCTGACGCCCTGGACGAGTTCATCACCGAGCGGCCCGCGGCGCTGGAGTGCCTGCGCACGACCATGGCCGCCCACGGCCTCGCCCGGGGGGCACTGCTCGACGGCTCCGTGGAGTCGGTGGCCCCGGTGTGGGAGTGGATTTCCACCCGGGCGGCCGAGCTCGGCGTGGCCCCCCGGTCCTTGGACCAGGATCCGACCCGTCCCGGATGGCCCAGCTGGGCCCGTCACGGCATGCTGGTGGACCCCCACCCCCCGGCCCAGACCCTGGCGCTGGTCGACGGGTTCACCTCCTACCTCGCCCGGATCATCACCACCGCGGTGCCCGAGGCGCAGTGGCTGGTCGGGGAGCACCGCATCGGCAACTACGCCATGCTCAACTACCCCGTGCTGGCTACTGACCACCACCAGGTCTTCCTGCCGGCCATGCCGCTCTACAGCGCCTACCAGTCCGCCCACGGCCGCGACCCGATGAGCGGCACCGAGATGCTCCACCTCGCCCAGCGCACCATCACCGCGCTGCGCGGTGAGGGCCCGGTGGCCGACGCCACCCAGGAGCCGGTGGTGACGGTGGTCGCCGAGGTCGACTGCTTCGACGTCGGACTGCGCACCGACCTCTCCACCCAGCACCCGGGGCTGGTGGAGCGGATGGTCACCGAGCTCACCGACCGCGACGGGGTCGAATCGGTCTACCGCTACGGGCCCGAGGCACTGGTCGTCAACGCCCCGGACTGGAACGAGACCCGCCTGAAGCTGTGGTGCACGCTGTGGCTGCAACGCCACCTCCACACCGACGACTGAGCGTCCCGGGATGGCTCGCCGACGAGCTGGGACGGGGAGTCGCCGCACGACCTCAGTGCCCCGCAGGCCCGGGCTTCACAGACGACGCCTTCCGCCCGGGCGGCCGTCGATAGGCTGTGCTCCACCGGTCCGCACGGCGGGCTCGGCAGTAGGCCGGGTCCGCCGAGACCGAGGGCTCCGGGCACGGCCTGTCGAGGCGTGTGCACGAGGGCGCACCACCGCAGCACATGCCTGTCCAGTGCTGGTCCTGGTGTAGTCAGGACGTCGGCAAAGTGATACGTCTACTGTGAATCCTGCGACACGGAGTCCCGGGGGACCGCGTCGGAGACGTTCTCTACACCGCCCAGCACTGCGCCTGACCACCGGTTCGAGGTATCCGCCGGCGGCGGGCTTCCCGAAGGGAGTACCACCGATGGAGATCTCACGACGAACACTGCTGCGGGGAGCCGCAGGCCTTTCGGGGGCTGCCATGCTGTCCGGTTGCGCCGGTTTCTCCGGTGGCGGATCCGCCGGTGGGGACGCCGGCGGTGGCGGGGACTCGCTGTCGATGGTGACGTGGGCCTCCGACGCCGAACAGGCCGCGTTCACCCGGCTGGCGCAGGCCTTCCAGGAACGCTCCGGTGCCGTCGTGGACATCCGGTTCGTGCCCTATGCGGAGATGTTCACGACGATCGACGCGCAGCTGCAGGACGGTTCTGCGCCGGACCTGTTCCGGGTGGACTACACCTCGCTGGGGTCCTACAGCAGCACCGACCAGCTGCTGGACCTCAGCGACCACCTGGACGAGGAGCTGACCGGCGACCTCGTGCCTGCTTTCTACGAGGCGGTCAAGTTCGAGGGGCGCCCCTACGGAGTGCCGCACCAGACCGACACGACGGCCACCATCTACCGTCCGGACCTGCTGCGCGAGGCCGGGATCACCGCGGTGCCGGACCGGTTGCAGGACGCCTGGACGTGGGAGGAGTTCGACGGCATCCTCACCCGGTTGAAGGCCCGCCTGCCCGACGATGTGGCGCCGTACTCCTACATGTGGCAGCAGGCCGGGGCGTTCCGCTGGCTGAACTGGCTCTTCCAGGCCGGAGGACGGCTGCTGGACGAGGACCTCACAGCGGCCGCGATCGACTCCGAGGCAGGGCGGAAGGCACTGGCGGTCACGCGGGGCCTGTACGAGCGGGACCTGGTCCCGGCCAATACCTCTCCCAAGAGCAGCGTCTACGCCGATGACGCTTTCGTCGGCGGGAAGACCGCCATGGGAGCTCTTGGCAATTTCGTCCTGCCGGCGGTGGACACCGCCGTCGGCTCCCGGTTCGAGTGGGCGGTCACCTACCACCCACAGGACGTCCGGGCGGCCTCCGATCTGGGCGGCAATGCCCTCGTGGCCACCAGACAGGCGCGCAACCCCGAACTGGCCGGGGAGTTCCTGCGGTTCATGATGGAACCGGAGAACCAGAAGTCCTTCTGCGAAGAAGCCATCGAGCTGCCCACCCGCCGGTCCTTGACGGAGTCGCAGCTGGACTTCTCGGTGCGCCCCGACCTGGCGCCCGTCTATGCGCAGCAGGCCACCACGCTGACCCCGGAGGACGTGGCCCAGGTGACGGTCCCCGGTTTCGGACGCATCAACACCGCGCTGCAGGACGAGCTCGAGCAGTGCTTCGTGGGCGGCCGGTCGGTCGACGAGACGATCACCGCCATCGCGGAGAACGTCAATGGCATCACCGGCGCCTAAGAAGGCCGGGGCGGAGGCCGACATGGACGGCCTGCCGGGGCCCGCTGCACCTGTCCCCGCCGCGGTCCCCCGAGGGGTCCCGGGGCCGTCGTCGCGCGGGCGAGGTGCCCGGTCCCTGAGCACCACCGCCGCCGGGTGGGCGTTCGTGACCCCCAACCTCCTCGTCCTGGCCCTGTTCCTGTTCCTGCCGCTGGTGCTCACGTGGGTGGTGTCCTTCCAGCAGGCCTCTCCGCTGGGAGCCCAGGGGTGGGTGGGACCGGACAACTACGTGCGCCTGCTCTCCGACCCGGTGTTCTGGCGGGTGCTGCTGAACTCGGTGGTGTTCACGGTCCTGACGGTCCCGGTGAGCATCGCACTGGGTCTGGGGCTGGCAGTGCTGCTCAACGCCTCGCTGCCCGGGCGCGCATTCTTCCGCACGGCCATCTACCTGCCCATCGTGCTCAGCAACCTCGTGACCTCCCTGATGGGCCTGCTGCTGTTCAACGAGGGCGTGGGCGTGCTCAACGACCTGCTGCGCGATCTGGGCGGCGTCGGACTGCCATGGCAGTCCGACGGGACACTGGCGATGATCTCGGTGGTCGTCATGACGATCTGGACCCGGGTGGGTTTCGCCATGGTGATCTATCTGGCAGCTCTGCAGGACGTACCCCAGGAGCTCTACGAGGCTGCACGCCTGGACGGTGCCGGCGCCTGGCAGCAGTTCCGTCACCTCACCCTGCCGCTGCTGTCGCCCTCCACGCTGTTCCTGGTGGTCATGAACGTCATCTGGTCCTTCCAGATCTTCGACGTCGTCTATGTGATGACCGGCGGCGGGCCCGGCAACGCGACATCGATGCTGGTCACCTACGCCTACGAGCAGGGCTTCGGGCCGGCGCGCGACTTCGGCTACGGGGCGACCATCGGCGTGGTGCTGTTCGTGCTCACCCTCGGGCTCACCGCGCTGCAGCTGCGGTCCCGGACCGGGGAGGACCGGACATGAGAACCTCGCTGCGGGTGCTGGTGTGCGCGGTGGTGACGGCGGTGATGCTCTTCCCGCTCTACGCCATGGTGCGCATGGCCTTCTCCACCCGGGCCGAGCTGTTCGCCGGGGACGTGCTGGTGCCGGACTCCTGGACGCTGGCCAACTTCGAGAACCTGTTCGCGAAGTTCCCGGTCGGCACCTGGATGCTCAACTCCCTGGCGGTCAGTCTGGTCACGGTAGCGCTGTCCGTGACGGTGAACCTGCTGGCAGGGTACGCCTTCGCCAGGATTCCCTTCCGCGGGCGCGCCGGGATGTTCCTGCTGGTGCTGAGCACCCTCATGATCCCCGCGCAGGCGATCATGATCCCGCAGTTCCAGATCGTCTCCCAGCTCGGTGTCTACGGCACCTTCTGGGGCGTGATCCTGCCCTCGGCGGCCACCGCGCTGGGGATCTTCCTGGCCCGCCAGTTCTTCCTCTCCCTCCCTAACGAGCTGCTCGAGGCCGCCCGGCTGGACGGGGCGGGACAACTGCGCACCTTCTGGTCCGTCGTGCTGCCCCTGGCGCGGCCGCTGATCGCTGTCATGGTGCTTCTGGCGTTCATGAACAGCTGGAACGACTTCCTGTGGCCGTTGATCGTGCTCAAGGACCCGCAACTGTACACCCTGCCGGTGTCGCTGCGCTTCCTGCAGGGACAGTTCGGCAACGACTACGGCGGCCTCATGGCCGCCGGCCTGCTCAGCTGCCTGCCCCTGGTGCTCCTGTTCCTGGTGCTGCAACGGTGGTTCGTCCAAGGCATCGCCCGTAGCGGCCTGCGTTGACCGGTCCGCCACTCGACAGGCCACCGCGGCGCTGTCGACGTGCGCGGGCCCTTTCCGGCCGACCCCGGGACGTGTTCTGGACCCGTGCCCGACCCCGCACAGGGGCCGGCCCCTGACGGCACTTCTGCCTGCTCGGGGCTCCTGTCAGGGCTTGGGTCCTGCGTTCGGGCCGACGAGCGCGACGACGAAGCCCCCACGCCACCCGGTGCCGGCACCAGCGGATCGGCCTGCCGTCCCGGCGAGGAACCGGGCGTCCCGTCATCCGGTCCCTGTCTCGGGTGACCGCACCGTGTGACCTGTGATCCCGGCAGGACCTCCGGACCAGCTACCGACTGCGGGACTTCGAGGCAGAACGGGCAGCACCCGCCGATGTGCGGGCCTCCGTGGGATCCGCTCCCTTCAGCGGTATCGACGTGGGCGCCGACCGGGGTGGCCGGGTCCACTGGGGCCTTCGCGAACGCCACGGTTCGATCCGCCACACCGGAGGACTTCACGGCGTCCACGACGAACCCGGGCCCCCATGACCGGCTCCCGGTGGCGGAGATGGACCGTGGTGTCGCCCTGGCCTACGACCGGGCCACCCCGCCGGAACCACGCCACACCACCCCTGCCCGGCCGGCCCCCAGTCGTACGACAGAGGGCCCGACCGGGCATGCACCGGCAACACGATCCACCTGTCCACCGCCGATGCCGAGAGGCTGCGGGAGGCGCTGCGCTCCTACGCTGCCGCCGGATCCACCGGCACGTCCGCGACGCCTACTACGCCGCCCGCCGACCCCCAATCCGGGCATCGCCTCCTGGTGGCGGTCCTCCGCGAAGACCTGCCCCCCTGCGGCGTCCCGCGGGCGCCGACCGCCACAGAGACACCCCGCGCTGCGTCTCGGAAGGGTCAGTGCCCCACCCGCCCAAGGTGGTGCCGCCGTGCCGTCCCCACCGGCAGCCACGCGACCCGGCCCGCGACCGCATCTGCTGACCGGTGGAGTCGAGCTCAGCGGGCGCGAGGGTGCCGCCGAGGGGTTCGCTGCGACACACGTCCCCGGGGGCACGGCGGAACCGTCCTGAACCATCCTCTGCCTGCCGCGGCATCGTCATCCTCCCCGGACGATCCCCAACGAGGCGTCCCGCGCCCTTGTCCGGTGATGCGCCGGGGATTTCTGCCGGTTGCTGCCAGCATCGCTGTCGTGCTCTCCGTGGTCACCGGGAACGGGTTGTCCGGCATCCCTCGACGGCAAGGGAGTGCTTCCATGTCCGCGGCGTCAGGGGCGTGGTGCTGCCGAGGAACCCGTCCTGCGAGGCGTACGGACCGTCATGCTTGCGCAAGTCCCGTCGTCCTGGGGAGAAGTCGGCCACCTGCTGTGGGGCTATGCCGTGGCGGAAGCCGGGACCACGGCCGTGGGGTCGGGCTGCTGGTCTGGCCGGCCGGCGAAAGCCGCGCGCATCCGGGTGTGGTCCAGCTGCCCCTCCCAGCGGGCCACGACGAAGGTGGCCACGCAGTTGCCCAGCAGGTTCACGACCACGCGCATGGAGTCCATGAGACGGTCGGCACCCAGGAGCAGGGCCACCCCGGCCACCGGGAACAGTCCCAGGGCGGCGGCGGTGGCCGACAGGGCCAGGAAGGACGAGCCGGGCACCCCGGCCATGCCTTTGGAGGTCAGCAGGAGCACGCCCAGGGCGGCCAGTTGCTGGCCCAGCGTCATGTCGATGCCGAAGGCCTGGGCAAGGAAGACCAGGGAGATGGACAGGTAGATCGCCGCCCCGTCCAGGTTGAAGGAGTAGCCGGTGGGGATGACCAGACCGGTGGTGGCCCGGGAGCAGCCGGCCTGGTTGAGCTTGTCCATGATCCTGGGCATGACGGATTCGGTGGAGGCGGTGCCCAGGGCCAGCAGGAACTCCTCGCGGGTGAAGCGCAGGAAAGCCCCCAGCGGCACACCGGCGACGAAGCGGGCGATGAGGAACAGGATCACGATGAACAGGGCCGCGGCCCCGTAGCAGGCGGCGATGAGCTTGGCGTATGTGCCCAGGGTCGACAGCCCGTACTGGCCGATGATGAAGGCCATCGCTCCGAAGGCTCCCAGCGGTGACAGGCGCATGATCCAGCTCATGATCCGGAAGAACAGTCCCAGGACCGTCTCGAACAGGTTCAGCACCGGGGCGCACTTCTCGGGGCCGGTCACGATGACGGCCGCTCCGAACAGCAGGGAGAACAGCAGCACCTGCAACAAGGAGTTGGTGGCGAACGCGTCGATCACGCTGGTGGGGATGATGTCGAGCAGGAACTCCGAGGCGGTGGCCGGTTCCGTCGTCGTCTTCTCGTCCAGGGCGGTGGTGTCCAAGGTGGCCGGCTCGATGTGCAGGCCCGCTCCAGGATTGACCAGGTTGCCCACGACCATTCCGAAGACCAGGGCGGAGGTGGAGACGACCAGGAAATAGGAGAGGGCCTTCACCCCCACCCGCCCCACGGCCCTGACGTCGCCGACATGGGCGATGCCGGTGACCAGGACCAGGAAGACCAAGGGGGTGATGACCATTTTGATCAGCCGGATGAAGCCGTCGCCCAACGGTTTCATCGCCTCACCGACGGCCGGCCAGAAGTGCCCCACCAGTACTCCGAGCACCACCGCCACGGTCAGCTGCACGAACAGCGAGGAGACTACGGCCCTCGGCGACAGACGAAACGAGTATTTCATGTGTGCCACGCTAAGAACCTACTGTTTCGTACTTATTGCTCCCGTGGGTCGTCGAAGAGAACCCTGGCGGCCCAGGACAGTCGGCGCACGACGACGGAGCCTCCCGACGCCACAGCCGACCACCCAGCAGCACTCTCCACACCGCTGTCTCGCAGCCGGCGAGCCCCGTACCCCTGGGGGTGTGCGACGCCCCGTCCCTGGGCTCCGTCCTGCACGCAGGTCCAGGTGGCAGATCCGGCTCCGGCAACCTGTCCCCCCGGCCCCAGCGGCCCCGACATGCTGCGACCGGTCTCCGACCGAGGCGGACACGCCTGCGAGCCCACCCTGAACGCCACGGGGCGGCGGTGACGATCTGCTGGGGCCTGAAGGCGGACAGCGCCGAGAAGGCCGTTCTGACCGAACTCGCCGACGGCTGCCCCACCACCACCCTCAGCGCCACCCAGGCCCGACCCCGTGGCAGACCGGCGAGAGCTCCGACGGGCCCCGCCCCACCTCGCGCGGGGTGGGGCGGGGCCTCACCGCACGTGGAGCAGCGCCATGAGGTGGCCCCTCCTGCCGGGTGCAGCCCTCATCCACCGACGGTGGGGATCGGCTCGGGCACGGCCTCCAGGCTCATCACCGCCCTGCTCAGGAGAGCTCGAGCTGCCGGATGATCGTGGTCAGGTCGTAGTAACGGTTCTCCTCGACGATCTGACCGTCGGCGTCCATCCGGTTGAAGACGCTGAGCGGAAACCGCACCGGCCGCCCGGTGGGCGGGACCGCCGTGCCGTCGGGCAGGACCAGGGCTCCGTTGTTCGTGCCGGTGAACACGAACTCCGCTCCCACCACGTCGCCCTGGCCGATGACCCGGCGGGTCTCGAAGCTCCCGTCGGGGTAGGCCGTGAGCAGCCCGTCCAGGTCCTCCCTCACCATCGCCGGACCCCGGAGCGGGTCGGGGTACTGCGGGTCCTCCAGGACGACGTCCTCGCGGTAGTAGCTCATGTAGGTGTCCAGGTCACCGGCGGCCAGAGCGGCCATCTGCGCCTGGAAGGTCTGCAGGGCGACGGTGCCGGTCCCGGTGGGTCCACCGGGAGCATGCGGGTCGATGGTGTCCACGATGGGTGCCCCCTCTCGATGGGCCCCGGTCCGGATGCGGGGCCGTCATCCGACGGTAGGCACCCGAAGGGGGCGGCCCCAAGGGCTCGTCCGGGATCGTCCCCGCACCGTGATGGTGCGTCCTCCCATGTCAGCACCCGACGCCCCTGCTCCCCGCGCCGGTCAGCACGTGCGGGGAGGGCGGAGACGGAATGTCACCAGACCGTCCTCGCCGGCGCTCCTGGCGACCGCTCTGACCTCGAGGTCCCCACGTCAGGAGGTCCATGCGGCCACGGAGCGCCTGTTCACGAGCACACGCTCTCCCGCATCCGAGGGCATGGCCCCATGGGACGTTGAGCCTACTGACGGCGGCAGGAACGGAAGTGTGCTCGTTCATGCCCCCGGCGCTCGCCGACCGCCGACGCCAGCCGTCGACGCCTCCGGCGACCACGGCGATCACCACCCGCCCCGAGAGCGAACCTTACCGCCACACACCCGCACTGGCACCCGGGCCCCGACGACGACGACAACCGCATCGGCTGCGACCCCCGGACCCCGGCACACCGCCCCCCGTCCGGCGACCCCCGCCGCCGTGCGCACGGAAGGGGCGGCGGGGGTTCCGGGCTCGCCCTGTCCACGAGGCGAGCGCAGTGGGATACTTTCCGCATGGATGCGCCGCGGGTGTGCGAGACCATCCACCAGGGGACGCTGGCGCTGGAACGGGCCGACTGGGCCGGCGCGCGCGAGGCCTTCGAGCGCGTCGTGGACGGCGAGGAGGCCGCCGCGGACGCGGTCGCCGCCGAGGGCCTGGGTCTCGCTCTGTGGTTTGAGGGCCGGATTGCGCAGGGGATCCAGTGGCGTGAGCGGGCGTTCGCCGGGTACGTCGCCCAGGGCCGTGTCGACGACGCGGCGCGGGTGGCGGTCTGGGTGTCCGAGCAGCACGAGATCGGTGGCCGGCCCTCTGCGGCCCGGGGGTGGCTCGCTCGGGCCGAACGGGTCCTGCAGGGCGCCCCCATGGGTGCCGGGCACGGCTGGGTGGCGGTCGGGCGGGCCCAGCATGCGACGTCCGTCGAGGACCAGGCGTTCCAGGCGAGACGGGCGCTGCGTATCAGCCGTGAGACGGGTGCGGAGGACCTTGAGGTGCTCGCGCTGAGCCTGCTCGGCCGTGCGGAGCTCGCTGCGGGCCACCGGGAGCCGGGCCTGCACCTACTCGAGGAGGCCATGGTCGCGGCCACGGCGGGCCGGGTCCGCAGCATCCACACCGTGGGCTCGGCCTACTGCCATCTGATCCTGGCCTGTGCCGAGGCGGAGGAGTGGGAGCGGGCCACGGAGTGGTGCGAGCACGTCGAGGCCTTCGCGCGGACTCACCGCGCGGCCCCGCTGCTGGGGGTGTGCCGGACCGTGCATGCCGACGTGCTGATCGCCACGGGTCACTGGCCCGAGGCCGAGGCGTCGCTGGAGTCCGCCCTGGCCACCCATGCCCGGTACATACCGGACCTGAGTGCCCCGGCCCTCGCCACCCTGGCCGAGCTGCGGATCCACCAGGGCCGCTTGCGCGAGGCGGAACAGATGCTGTCCGGGCGTGAGGAGCACCCCTCGTCGCTGCGCGCACTGGCCCTGCTCCACATCGCCGAGGGGCGAGCGCAGGTGGCTGTCCGCCTGCTCGAGCGGGGCCTGGCCGAGACGGAGGGACATGCTGTGCGCACCACGCAGCTGCTCGCCGCCCTCGTCGAGGCCTGCCTGGCAGCCGGTGACCTCGGGGCCGCGGAGGCCGCCACCGCGAGCCTGCGCCGGATCGCCGGGCACTCCGGAATGCGTCTGGGCTCGGCCCGTGCCGATCTCGCCGCGGCACGCTGCGCCCTGGCCACTGGTCACCGTGCCGAGGGGGCCGAGCACGCCCGGCGGGCCCTGCGCGCGTTCGGGATGCTGGGGATGCCACTGGACGCCGGGGTGGCCCGGCTTGAACTGGCCCGGTCGGTCATGAACGACTCGCCCGAGCTGGCCAGGGAGGAGGCGCTGGCCGCCCAGAGCACCTTCCGTGACCTCGGGGCGTCCCGGGCACTGGACCGCGCGGCCGAGGTCCTGCGCGAGCTGGGCCGCGGCACGGGTCCCCGGCCCAGGAGCGCGGGCGAGCTGACCTCGCGCGAGCACGAGGTCCTCGACCTGGTCGCCCAGGGGATGTCCAACGCGCGGATCGCGACGACGTTGAGGATCAGTGAGAAGACCGCCGGGCACCACGTGAGCCGGATCCTGATGAAGCTCGGTGTGCACAACCGCGCGCAGGCGGCTGCGGTGGCGGTGGCACGAGGTGGGGCGTAGGGCACGGATAGGGCATTCTCCCGATGTTCCGCCCGGTCCATCGGCCGATGCTGGGAAGCGTGGCACAGCTACCCACCACCCCGGTCACAGGCCTCGGTCCGAGGCGCCCTGCACACCGACAAGGAGATCCCGCCATGACCACCCTGGACAGCACGCGCAGCGCAGACCTCCAGCTCAAGGCCAAGCACCGCGCGGTGTGGGCCTCGGGCAACTACTCCACCATGGTCGAGACGTTCCTGCTCCCGCTGGGTCCGCGCATCGTCGAGGCCAGTGGGATCGGTCCTGGACAGCGCGTTCTCGATGTCGGTGCCGGCACCGGCAACGCCTCCCTTCCCGCCGCCGCCACCGGAGCCGATGTCACCGCCAGCGACTTGACGCCCGAACTGCTCGAGATCGGCCGCCGCCGCGCGCAGGCGGCAGGACTGAGCCTGGACTGGGTCGAGGCCGATGCCGAGCACCTGCCGTTCGAGGACGCCTCCTACGACGTCGTGATGTCGCTGATCGGGGCGATGTTCGCCCCCCACCACCAGCAGACGGCCGACGAGCTGGTGCGGGTGTGCCGTCCCGGCGGGACCCTCGCGCTGCTGAGCTGGACGCCGGAAGGCATGGTGGGGGAACTCTTCCGCACGATGAAGCCCTTCGCCCCCGCCCCGCCGCCGGGCGTGCTACCCCCGCCGCTGTGGGGCAGCGAGGAGCACCTGCGGGAACTGTTCGGCGGACGGGCGGAGTTCCACACCATCGACCGCGACGTCCTCGACGTCACCGCGTTCACCCGGCCCCGAGACTTCGGTGAGCACTTCAAGGCGTACTACGGTCCCACCATCGCCACCCGGGCCAACGCTGAACGCCAGGGCCGGGCCGCGCAGTTCGACGCCGCGCTCGAGGACCTCTGCGAGCAGTGGAACCGGGGCACGTCCCGACGGGCACGCTTCGAGCTGGAATACCTGGTAGCGGTCGGCACCCGGCCCTGACCGGCCCTGGACAAGCCTCCGCCCCCCGCCCGCGAGCGCAGCCCCCGCCAAGGGTCACGGGCGCAGCGGCGGAGGGGGCCGACCTGTCGGCCGGCACGGGGAGCACACCGTGTCCCCCGTGCCGGCTTCTCCCGCCGGTGGTGGAGCACCAACAGCGAGACGGGGCCCTTCCGCGTGATCCCGGCTCGTGCATGCCGCCGGGAGGGGCTGTCGTTCCGGGCATCCGGTGCCGCTTCCCCTGCGCACGCCGGTGGCATCTCGCCGCGCAGGAACCTTCCGAGCAGGATCGGCCTCAAGGGACCAGGGGGAGGTGTGTCGATGGCGGTCACACCGGTCGTTGCTGTGCGAGCCCATCCTCTGCTGTCGCTCACCTCCACCGTCTTCGGCCGACCGCCGCAAGCACCGCCGTGTTCTTCCCGGTCCGACGGAGACCACCCAGAAAGGGTCTCCCGTTGTCCTCCTCGACACCGACTTCCTCCCTGCTCCCTGCCCACGGCTGGGACGAGCACTGGGAGAGCACCTTCAACACTGTGGCCGGCCACGCTGCCGGAGCCGTTCCGGCCCGGGTGCTCCGCACCGAACGGGGTCTGTGCGAGGTCATCACCGACCGCGGACCCGCACGGGTCGGGCTCCGGCCGGCGCAGCACACCGGTTCGGGCACTGGGCCCACCACCGGCGACTGGATCGCCGTGCTTCCGGCCACGGACACTGCTGCGGCGATGCTGGAGGCCGTGCTGCCGCGCCGCACCGCCCTGGCACGGGCCGGGGCCGATGGCAGCCCACGCGGTCAACTGCTGGCCGCGAACGTGGACACGGTCCTGATCGCGGTCTCACTGGCCGCTCCTGTCCGCCATGCCCGTACCGAACGGTTGTTGGCCCTGGCCTGGGAGTCCGGTGCCCGCCCGGTGGTGGCGTTGACCAAGGCCGATACGCACCCCGATCCGCAGGCGGCCCGGGAAGAACTGGCCAGTGTGGCCCTCGGGGTCGACGTGCTGCTCACCAGCGCACCCGCCGGCGAGGGCATCACCGAGCTGCGCGCGGTGCTGGAGGGCACCATCGTGCTGCTCGGCGCCTCCGGGGTGGGCAAGTCCATGCTGGGCAACCGGCTCCTGGGCACAGACCTGTTGGCGACCGGGCCCGTGCGCGCCGTCGGCGGCAAGGGCCGCCACACCACGGCCTGGCGCGAACTACGCCCCCTTCCCGGCGGAGGCGTGCTGCTGGACACCCCCGGGCTGCGCTCGATCGGTCTGACGGGCGCGGACGAAGGGGTGAGCCACACCTTCGCCGATCTGGAGGACCTGGCCGCGCAGTGCCGCTTCTCCGACTGCCGGCACCACACTGAACCCGGGTGCGCGGTACTGGCCGCCATCGCCAACGGGACACTGCAGGCATGGCGGCTGGAGAGCTATCGCAAGCTGCAGCGCGAGACCGCGTGGATGGCCTCCCGCACCGATGCCCGCGCTCGCGCCGAACGCACCGGGGACGCGAAAACCCTGACCAAGCACCTGCGCGCCGGCTGCCGGGGCGGGGAGAGGCCGCGGTGAGTCCGGATGAGCAGTCCGGACCTGGCGTTCGCCGTGCTGCACCGTGGAACCCGGCCGTGGCCCTCGGTCCGGGGCGACCGCCGCGGACCTGGCCCCCGGCCGCAGGCCCGCTCGACGCCGGCGCCGCGGACCGCGGTGCCGGGGTCGGAGCCAGGAGGCGATGTCCAGCCCGCCGCCCGAGTGCTCCGGGGGAACCGGCAGCCTCCCCGCTCGGGACGGGGGTAAGGGGTGCACCCCGCCACCGAGGCGTCAGCGCGCGGAACGCAGACCGCCGAGGGGCCATGTGCTGAACGGAGACGACCGGGGCTCGCGCGGAGGGAGAGTGCACCCGTGGAAGGGACACCGTCGACCGCCCGGGTGCGCCGCCGACCCGCGGGGGCACAGGCCCGCGGGTGGTGCGGCCAGGAATGGAAGATCGTCGGTAGCATGCCCTGATACGGGTGTTGCTCCGGTGAGCATGGGCACGGTCATCACCTCCCCGCCCGGACCGCGCCCGTCCGGGGCGCGACGATCGGCCTGGGCTGTACGGGCCGAAACGGCAGACCGCCCCACCGGAGGAGAGCCGGCAGGGCGGTTCGAGGGTGGTGCGGTCGGTGAGGAGGCGAGGATGCGAACAGCGGTGACGCCGAGGAGCATGGCAAGGGTGGCGGGGGTGGCGCTGGTGCTGGCGCTCACCGGGTGCGCCGCCGAGGAGTCCGCGGTCGTTCCGGAGCCGCCTCGGGCAGGCAACGTGCTGGACGCGGCCGGGGTGCTCAGTGCGGACCAGGAACAGGACCTCAACGCCCTGGTCGAAGAACGCAACGACTCCACGGACGCGGCCCGGGTGGCCGTGCTGACGGTCCAGGACATGCACGGGCCGATCGAGGACTACGCCCGTGAGGTCGCCACCGCCTGGGGCGTCGGTGAGGGAGGTGCCGACAACGGGGTGCTGATCGTGGCGGCCACCGGGGAGCGGGAACTGCGCATCGAGACCGCAGACAGGGTGCGGGAGTCCTTCTCCGACGGGGAGGCCGAGGACGTCGTCGAGGAGGTCCTCGCCCCGGCCTTCGCCGATCAGCGCTACGTCGAGGGCCTCCTTGAGGCCACCGACCAGATCTACCGCTACGCCCAGGGCCAGCAACCGCCCCACGAACCGGTCAACTGGGCGCTGGTGGGCAGCGTGGCCGGCGGCGTCGGCGTGCTGGGGGGCTCGATGATCTGGTGGGCCGTGGCCGATCCCCGGCGCCGGGCCCGGATCGCCGAGGAGGAGATCCGTTCCGCGCAGGAGCACGACCCGGACCTGCAGCTGAACGAGGAGCAGCGTCGGGCCTACCGGAAGTACCGCTGCTCCCACCGCGGGGATGATGCCGTGACCAGCCCGGCGGTGTGGTTGCCGCTGTACCTGGCCCATCCGCACCTGCACTCCGGAGCCAGCACGAACGGCTCCTCCGGCGGCGGGTCCTCCTTTGGCAGCGGCGGGGGCTTCACCGGCGGGGGCGCCTCCGGCAGCTATTAGATCCGGTTCCGCACCTCTGCGGGCCGTTGCGAACCCGCTAAGGCGGGTGGCAGCGGCCCGCCCGGGTTGCGGCACGGGCCCCGCCGCAGGCAGGGACTGGCTCGTCTCTGACCAGGGGAACGCCGCGCTCCCTACGGCTGCACCCCACCGCTCCCACCCACCACCGTGACGGCCGCCTGCGCGGCCACGGCGCCGACCGTGACCGGCCCCGCAGGGTGGTCGAGGACCACCTCGTCATGGCATGGACCGGACTGTCCCGGCGGTGATGCCAAGCCGGCACCCGGTCAATGCCCACGACGGGTACGAAGGGGCCATAATGTAGGCAGGACCGGTGTGCTGGGACGCGTCCGTGGCTTGAGCTGATCCAGTGGTGGTGAGGGCCCGCCTGATCCCGTCACGGCAGGCGACGCCGCGGAGGCGGTGGCGGCTGAGGACTGTGGTCAGCGGTGGAGCGGCGGTCACTGCCACAGTGACGGTCACTGAGCTGAGGTGGTGAGGGTGGAGCGAGCAAGCCAGGCCAGGAGGGCGTTCGCGCCGCTGACCGGGACGGCCCGGGACCAGCTCCAGCAGGTGCTGGCAGCGGAGATGAGCTGGCACCACGCGGCCCTGGAAAGCCTGGCCACCGTCCCGAAGGCCATGGCGGACACGGACCGCTACGTAGCCGGTGAGATCAGCCTGACCCAGCTCGCTCAGCGCATCCGCGACCACGACGCACCGCAGTAACCCGCACGGTCGAGGGTGCATGCAGGCCAGCAGGAAGTCGCAGCCGGCCTCCCGTGCGAACCATGCCGGCGACCCCACGGCGTCAGGGTCCGTGGAGCAGCGCGAGCGCGAGGATCAGGGCGGGCAGGGCGGGCAGGGCGGGCAGCCCGACGGTTTCGACGGAAGGTCGATGGGGCCGCCCACGGTCATGCGGTGACACACAGGGCTCCTGTGCGCGCCGGCCTGTCCGGGCCCCTGAACCTCTGTCAGGCTGGCGGTGCACGGGACCCACGTGCACGGGCCCCTCCGGTCAGGGGTTCGGCTCGGCTTCATGGCAGGAAGAACAGGTACTGACAATGACGACTGGTGTGGTCAAGTGGTTCAACGCCGAGAAGGGTTTCGGCTTCATCGCCCCGGACGACGGATCCGCGGATGTGTTCGCGCACTTCTCGGCGATCAACTCCGGGGGCTTCCGCTCCCTGGAGGAGAACCAGCGGGTGCAGTTCAAGGTCCAGCAGGGCCCGAAGGGCCTCCAGGCGGCGAACATCACCGTCCTGCCCTGACAAGACAGCAGGATCCTCACGGACAGTCCCGGTAGCGGCGGGAAGGCTGCGACACCGGTGACGGAAATCGCCACCCCGCCCTGACGGCGGGGTGGCGATTTCCTTGCCGAGGCAGGGTGCGGGCCCCCGTGCCCTCTTCAGGGTCCCTGGCCGGGAACCGCAGGGCCTGGGAGGCAGCGCCGGCCCAGCACAGTAGTCCTGTGTGACCGTCGACGGCTGGACGGAGAGACGGGCTCCCCCAGCCGGTTCCTCCGCATCCGGCGCAGGGAGCAACGCCGAAGTGGCCGGGAGACCTCCACGGAATGCAGCGATGTTCACAGGAGAGCACCGGGAAAGCCCTTCTCGCCCGACCGCAGGCACCACTCCACGGAGCCCATCGGCCGCGCAGGGGTTTCCGGGCCGCATCGGCAACGCCGTGCGCCAGTGGGCCGAGGAGCTCGGCGCGGGACGCAGCGGGCGACGGGTCACCGCCCTCACAGCAACCGCGTGCGGCATCACCACCCGACCAGCACCCGCCCAGCAGCTGCAGCGGCGAGAGGAAGGGGTGCGGCTGCTGCGGCTACTGGAGGAGCACACCACGGGCCTGGTCATGGCCGTGGACGACATCCACGCCACCGATCGCGAGGAGATCACCCAGCCCGCCGCCGACGTGCAGCACTGCGTCCGGGCCGGGCTGCCCACCAGCCTGGTCCTCGCCGGTCCGCCGGCGGCCGTGCCGGACCAGCTCGACGAGGGCGTGGCGACGTTCCTGCGCCGTGCGGACCGGATCGGCCCGCACGCGGCCTCCGCCGGCGACGTCCAGCCGTCGGCTCCACGAGTACGGAAAACCCCTTCCCGCCCGAGAAGCGCGCAGAAGGGGCTTCCCTCCTGCGATGTGCTGCGCTCCGGCGCTCCAGGAGGCCCCGGGGGGGGCTGGCTCCGGCCGGCGGTGAACGCCTCGGCCACCGCCGGGCCGCCGCTACTCGACCGGGACGTTGCCGGCTTGGGCGACCACCGTGACGAACGCCTTGGCGTCCTCCCCCAGAG
>NZ_JAMBOG010000036.1 GCF_023715525.1 Kocuria rosea
TAAGACCCACAGCGCCGATGGTACTGCACCCGGAAGGGTGTGGGAGAGTAGGACACCGCCGGACCACACCAGAAGGGTCGAGCCCCCGCACCACACGGTGCGGGGGCTCCCCACCTTAACCACCCACCCCGGATGACTCACACCTGCGCGGTGAGTGCTGCGCCACATGCACCGGCTACCACGCACGCCCAGCCGGCACCCCCACTCCACAGGCCCCGCAGGCCACCCCGACAGGGCCCTTCCCCACACCCGGGTCCCGCTGTCCGGAGGGTCCACGACGTCATCTGCGGTGCGTACGACGGTCCAGGGCGGACAATGGCGCCATGGACGCACATACCGAGAACAGGACGGACGGGGCCGATGATACGGCGGCCCCGCGGCTCGTGGACGTGGACGAGCAGCCCCTCGCCGTCGTGGTCGGCTCGGTCCGGCTGGAGGAGCTGCGCGGATTCTTCGACAGCGCCTTCAGGGAACTGGGCGAACGGATGGCCGCCGGCGACGTGGTGCCCGCAGGCCCGGCCCTGGCGCTGTACCGGTCCGCGCCGGCGGAGACCGTCGACCTCGAGGTCGGGTTCGTCGTGCGGGAGCCGGTCGCACCGGCGGGCGCCGTCGTCGCCGGGAGACTGCCCGCGACGCGGGCGGTGACCGCCGTGCACCACGGGAACTACGACGGCCTCGGGGAGGCGTGGGCGCGTCTGCGTGCCTGGGCCGAGGACCAGGGCATCACTCTGGGGGCGCCGCTGTGGGAGGTGTACGTGACCGAGCCGCACCCGGGGGACGATCCGCGGGACATGGTGACGGAACTGTACTGGGCCGCGCAGCCCTGAGCGGTGCCCAGGGACGGTCCGGAGATCAGGGCTCGAGAACGGTGTCCTCCCGCGCCTCGTGCTCATCGGTGGTGACGAGGGCCTTCGCGCGCCGGCCGACGATCTTGTCCATGACCGCGGCGATGGCGCCGTCACCGGTCACGTTGGTCGCGGTGCCGAAGGAGTCGATTGCGATGTAGGTGGCGATCATGAGGGCGACAGCGGTGTCGTCGAAACCGAGCATGCTCTGCAGCACACCGACGGCGGCCATGATGGCGCCGCCGGGCACGCCCGGCGCGGCGACCATGGTGATGCCGAGCATGAGGATGAACCCGAGGTAGCCCAGGTTGTCGATCGGCATGCCCGTGATGGTCATGATGGCGAGCGAGAACAGCACGATCTTCAGGGTGGAGCCGGCCAGGTGGATCGTCGCCGCCAGCGGGATGACGAAGCCTGCCACGGGCTTGCTGATGCCGTTGGCCTCCGCGCACCTGAGGGTGACGGGGATCGTGGCCGCGGACGACGACGTGCCGAGTGCCGTCACGTAGGCGGGCAGCATGTTCCTCAGCATCGTCAAGGGGTTGCGGCGGGTGTACGCGCCGGCGATGACGTACTGCACGAGCAGCAGCACGATCGTGAGCGCGAACGCCAGCACCACGACCTTGAGGAAAGTGGTGATGACGGTGAGGATCTGTCCGTTCATGGTGAGGTTCATGAACATGCCGAAGATGTAGAGCGGCAGCAGGGGAATGATCACCAGTTCGACGATGCGCATGATGATCCCGCGCAGATCGTCCATGGCCTTGTGCAGGGTCTCCCCGCGGATGAGGGTGATCCCCACGCCCAGGCAGAACGAGAGCACGAGCGCGGTCATCACGTCGAAGACCGGCGCCAGCTCGAGGCTGAAGAAGCCCGTGAGCGCTGTCTCCTCCGGGTTCGCCAGCGCATTGACCTCGCGCTCCCCACCGAGCAGCCAGGGGAAGGTGCCGCGGGCGACGAGGAAGGCGAGGATCCCGGAGAACACGGTGGAGGCGTATGCGATGGCCGCGGTGATGCCGAGCCACTTGCCCGCCCCCCGGCCGAGGTCTGCGATGGCGGGGGTGACGAGGCCGAGGATCAGCAGCGGGACGATGAAGCCCAGGAAGGCACTGAACAGGCCGTTGAAGGTGAGGAACACTCGGGCGAGCGGTTCGGGGAAGATCAGCCCGCAGACGATGCCCAGAACGATGCCGAGGAGCACGCGCACCAGCAGGTGGGACGTGAGGGGTTTCTTGGTCATGGGCTCAATTATCGGCCCTCGGAGGGGCCCGTCGGGACCGCACCGGCGAGTGCGCCCCTCCTCTAGAATGAGGGACGATCAAAAAGGGCGGACCGCTGTGCGGTGACCGCCCACAGCCACGAACGCCGTCCGCCCGCCGGCCGGCACAGAGGAGCGGTACGTGTCCGAGTCTTTCCAGCACGGTTCCCGGGACGAGCACCGGAACGGAAACACCGGCCCGCGCCGGTCCGGCGGAGGCGCCGAACGCGACGGCGACCGGTCGGGCGGGGCGCCGCGGCGCCGGTACGACGACGGCCGGCGCAGCTTCTCCCGCGACGACCGTGAGGGCGACCGCTCTACGGGACGGACCGGCGGCGACAGCGGCGGACGCTCCTACGGCGACCGTCGGAGGGAGGACCGTCCGGCCCAGGGCGAGCGCCGTGACGACCGGCGCGGTGGCTACGGCGACCGTGGACGCGATGAGCGGTCGGGTCAGGGCGAGCGGCGCGGTGGTTTCTCCGACCGGCGTGACGACCGGCGCGGAGCGTACGGCGACCGCCGGGATGACCGCCGGGGCGCAGGCTCGGGTGAGCGGGGTCCTCGTCGTGAGGGCGAGGGCTACCGGGGCGGCCGCGACGACCGCCGTGACGAGCGGTCGGGTCAGGGCGAGCGGCGCGGTGGTTTCTCCGACCGGCGTGACGACCGGCGCGGAGCGTACGGTGACCGCCGCCGGGAGGACCGTCCGGCCCAGGGCGATCGGCGTGACGACCGGCGCGGTGGCTACGGCGACCGTGGACGCGATGAGCGGTCGGGTCAGGGCGAGCGGCGCGGTGGTTTCTCCGACCGGCGTGACGACCGGCGCGGAGCGTACGGCGACCGCCGGGACGACCGCCGGGGCGCAGGCTCGGGTGAGCGGGGTCCTCGTCGTGAGGGCGAGGGCTACCGGGGCGGCCGTGACGACCGCCGGGGTGCGGGCTACGGTGGCCGCGGGCGTGATGAGCGGCCGGGTCAGGGCGAGCGGCGCGGTGGTTTCCCCGACCGCCGTGACGACCGCCGTGACGACCGGCGCGGTGGTTACGGCGACCGCACCGACGTGTCGACCCACCGGCACCGGGCGCCGGAGATCGACGAGGACGTCACCGGGCGGGAGCTGGACAAGCCGACGCGCGCACAGCTGGGCGCGCTCGAGCCGCGCAACGCGGAGGCCGTCGCCATGCACCTGGTGATGGCCGGTCGCTACCTGCTGGACGACCCCGAGCTCGCGCTCGAGCACGCCCTTGCCGCCGGTCGCCGGGGCGGACGCATCGCCGCGGTCCGCGAGGCCACGGGCATCGCGGCCTACGAGGCGGAGGACTGGTCCCTGGCCCTCAAGGAGCTGCGCACCTTCCGGCGGATGACCGGCTCCGAGGTCCACCTGCCCCTCATGGTCGACTGCGAGCGGGCCCTCGGGCGGCTGGACAAGGCCGTCGAGCTGGCCACCTCCGAGGCCGCGCAGGGCCTGGACGCCGCCGAGAAGGTCGAGCTGTCGATCGTGCTCGCGGGCATGCGCCGCGACCAGGGCGACGCCCAGGGGGCGGTCGACGCCCTCACGATCCCGCAGCTCGACAAGAACCGGGGCTTCTCGTACAGTCCCCGGCTGTTCCGCGCCTACGCCGAGGCGCTGCGCGGCGTGGGCCGCGACCGGGAGGCCCTGACCTGGGACCGCCAGGCCGTGGTGGCCGAGGCGGCCCTGGGCACGGGCCAGTTCGCCGAGCCGGAGATCTTCGACCTCGTGGGCGAGGAGCCCGAGGCGGCGGAGGAGACCGGCGTCGTGCTCGCCGACGCCGAGGACCCCGCCGCGCCGGACGAGGCGGCTGCCGGGACGGCCGCGGCGGCGCTCCCCGCCGGCCGGCGCGCGGACGGCGACCTGGAGGACCACCCGGACGACGAGTCCGACGACGTGCTCGACGAGGGCGCCGAGGAGGGTGCCGACGACGGTGCCGACGAGGACCAGGAGGAGTCCGCGGGGTCGGAGGAGGACCTCGACCCCGACGACGACTTCGAGGGCGGGAGCGAGGAGGACCTGGACCCCGACGACGACGCCGACATCGCCGACGGTGCGGGCGACGCGGAGGACGACCCGCGGCATGGCTGAACCGCTCCTCGACCGCTTCGACGCTGTCCTCAGCGACCTGGACGGCGTCGTCTACGCGGGTGACCACGCGGTCCCCGGCGCCCCGGAGAACCTGCGGCGGGCCACCGGGCAGGGCGTACCGGTCGTCTACGTGACCAACAACGCGTCCCGGTCGGTGGACACCGTGGCCGAGCACCTGACGGAGCTCGGCATCCCCACCGGGCCCGACGCCGTCGTCAGCTCCGCCCAGGCGGGCGCCGCCCTGCTCGCCGAGCGGCTGCCCGGCGGGACGCCGGTACTCGTCACCGGGGCGCAGGCGCTCGTCGACGTCGTGGCGGCCGCGGGCCTGCAGCCGGTGCGCACGCAGGCCGAGGCCCCCCGCGCGGTGATCCAGGGCATCGATCCGCAGCTGCGCTGGACGGAGCTGGCCGAGGCGTCCTACACCCTCGCCGATCCGGACGTGCTGTGGGTGGCGACGAACACCGATCTGACCATCCCCAAGGAGCGCGGCATGGCTCCCGGCAACGGGGCCCTGGTGGCCGCGGTGGCCGCGGCGACCGGACGCACCCCCGAGGTCGCGGGCAAGCCCGAGGCCCCGATCTTCCGCACGGCCGCGGAGCGGGTCGGCAGCACGCGGCCCGTGGTCGTCGGGGACCGGCTGGACACCGACGTCCTCGGCGGCAACCGGGCCGGCTTCGCGACCGTCGCCGTGCTCACCGGCGTCGACACCCTCGAGAGCATCCTCGCCGCCCGCACGGCCGAGCGCCCCGCCTACGTCGTGGCGGACCTCGACGGGCTCTTCCAGCCGTACCCCGAGGTCGAGGTGGCGGCCGGGGTCGGCGAGCAGCGCGCCAGCTGCGGGTCCGCCACGGCGGAGACCGACGGCACGGTCCTGCGGGTCCACGGCTCCCCGGAGGACCTGGACGCCTGGCGCGCCGCGTGCGCGGCGTGGTGGGCCGCCCATCCCGACACGGACGCCCCCCTGGCCCCGCGGCTCGAGTGGGGGACCGCCCGGTGACGGACCGCTCCGACGCCCCGGAGCGGCCGGTGGCCGGGGAGGCGGCGGACGAGGCCCCCGCCGTGCGCCCGACGGGCCACGCGCGGGTCGACGCCGTCCTGGCGCGGGCGGCCGCGCTGGCCGCGACGCCCGTCGCGGAGCACGCCGACCTGTACGAGGCCGTGCACGCTCAGCTGGCCGCCGAGCTGAGCGCGGAGCCGGAGACCGTCCCCGCGGGCCCCGTCCCGCCGCCCGCCGGCCCGGCGCGGGACGCGGGGGAGCGATGAGCCCGCGCCTGGACCAGGAGCTGACCACCCGGGAGCTGGCGCGCTCGCGCACGGTGGCCGCCCGCTGGATCGCCGAGGGGCGCGTGCTGGTCAACGGCACGCCGGCGACCAAGCCCTCCGCCCGCGTCGACGCCGACGACCGCCTGGAGGTCCGGTCCGCCGGCACCCCCGACTACGTGAGCCGCGCCGGGCACAAGCTCGCCGGCGCGCTCGCGGCCTTCCCGGGGATCACCGTGGCCGGGAAGCGCTGCTTGGACGCCGGCGCCTCGACGGGCGGGTTCACCGACGTGCTGCTGCGCGCGGGCGCCCGCGAGGTCGTGGCCGTCGACGTCGGCCACGACCAGCTCGTCCCCTCGCTGCGGGAGGACCCCCGCGTGCACGTGTTCGAGGGCATGAACGTGCGCTGGCTGCGCCCCGAGGAAGTCGGCGGCCCGGCGCAGCTGACCGTGTGCGACCTCTCGTTCATCTCCCTGACCCTGGTGGTCGGCCCGCTCGCGGCCGCGACCGTGCCGGGCGGTGACCTCGTGCTGATGGTCAAGCCGCAGTTCGAGGTCGGCGCCGACCGGCTGGCCCGCACCGGCGTGGTCACCAGCGAGGCCGAGCGCGCCCGCGCCGTCGACGCGGTCACCGAGGCGGCCCGGGCGCACGGGCTGAGCGTCCTCGGCCGGCAGCGCAGCCCCCTGCCGGGCCAGGACGGCAACCACGAGTTCTTCCTGTGGTGCCGCCGGGAGGGGACCGGCCCGGCGGCGTCCTGACTGTCCCCGGCCTCGCGTAGGGTGGTGAGCGGTGCCCGGTCCGCGGGCACGGCGTGCGCCGCCGGCCGTCCCCGGCCGGGAGGGCGCCCGAGTGCCCCGAACGGCGGAGGACGGGAGGACCCGTGAGCAGGAAGATTCTGGTCATGGCCCACACGGGCCGGCGCGAGGCCAAGGACGCCGCGCGCGAGTCCTGCCTGCAGCTGCACGAGGCGGGACTGGTCCCGGTGATCTCCCGGACCGACCTCGAGGCCCTGCTCGACGACGCCGAGCCGCTCGCGCCGGTGGAGATCATCGAGGAGGACGTCTCCCTGCGCGAGATCGAGCTCGTCATGGTCCTCGGCGGGGACGGGTCCATCCTGCGGGCCGCCGAGCTCGTGCGCAGCGTGGACACGCCGCTGCTGGGCGTGAACCTCGGCCACGTCGGCTTCCTCGCGGAGAGCGAGCGCTCCGACCTCGCCTCGACGGTCGAGGCCATCGTGGACGGGCGCTACACCGTCGAGCAGCGCATGGCGATCGACATCACCGTGTGGCAGGACGAGAAGAAGGTCCTGCACACCTGGGCCCTCAACGAGGCCTCGGTCGAGAAGGGCAACCGCGAGAAGATGATCGAGGTGGTCATCGAGGTCGACCGCCGGCCGCTGAGCACGTTCGGGTGCGACGGGGTGGTCCTCGCGACCCCCACCGGTTCCACCGCCTACGCGTTCTCCGCGGGCGGGCCGGTGGTGTGGCCCGAGGTCGAGGCGCTGCTCATGGTGCCGCTGAGCGCCCACGCCCTGTTCTCCCGCCCCCTCGTCATCTCCCCGAACTCCATGATGGCGGTGGAGGTCCTCACCCGCACCGACACCCGCGGCGTGCTGTGGTGCGACGGCCGCCGCACCACCGAGCTGCCGCCCGGGTCCCGGATCGAGGTCGTGCGCTCGCCGAAGGCCGTCAACCTCGCCCGGATGCACCGCACGCCCTTCTCCGAGCGGCTCGTGAAGAAGTTCGAGCTGCCCACGACCGGCTGGCGGGGCCCCGTGCCCCCGCACGAGGTGCCCGCGCTCCCCGCCGCGCCGCGGCGCGCGGCCCGCGGGGAACCGCACCCCGGCACCGTCCCGGCCGCCCTGACCCGCTCGAGCGTCGGGCGGGAGATGCCCCACGGCCCGGACGCCGAGACCTTCGAAGCCCGGGACCAGACCGCGGAGGCCGACTGAATGATCGAGGAGATCCACATCCACGACCTCGGCGTCATCACCGACGCCGTGCTGCCCCTGGGGCCGGGACTGAGCATCCTCTCCGGTGAGACCGGCGCGGGCAAGACCATGGTCGTCACCGCCCTCGGGATGCTGCTGGGCAACCGCTCCGACGCCGGGGCGGTGCGCTCCGGGGCGCCGAAGGCCGTGGCCGAGGCGGTCGTGCGCGTCCCGGCCGGGCACCCCGCGGCGGCCCTCGTCGAGGACGCCGGCGGCGCCGTCGACGTCGAGAGCGTCGCGGACCGCGAGGAGGCCCTCATCACCCTCGCGCGCGCCGTCACGGCGGAGGGCCGCAGCCGCGCCCACGTGGGCGGGCGGTCTGCCCCGGTGGGGACCCTCTCCGCGGTGGGGCAGTCGCTCGTGGCCGTGCACGGGCAGTCCGACCAGCTGCGCCTGAAGTCGCCCGCCGCCCAGCGCCACGCCCTCGACCAGTACGCGGGGGAGGATCTCGCGGAGGAGCTCGCGCGGTACCGGCAGCTGCTCGGCGAGTACCGCGCCGTGCAGCGGACCCTGCGGGAGGTCACCGAGCACGGCCGGGAACGGGCCCTGGAGGCCCAGACCCTGCAGGGCGCCCTGGAGGAGATCGACGCCGTGGACCCCCAGCCGGGGGAGGACGAGCGCCTCGACCAGGAGAGCCAGCGGCTGACCAACCTCGAGCAGCTGCGCACGGCCGCCCTCACCGCGCACACCGCCCTCAGCGGCGGCGAGTTCTCCGACGGGGACGCCGCCGACGCGATCGCCCTCATCGCGGGCGCCCAGCGCGCCCTGGCGCAGGAGGCGGCCTCCGACCCGCAGCTCGAGGAGCTCGCGGGCCGGGTGGCGGAGCTGGCCGTGCTCGTCACCGACGTCGCCGCCGACCTCTCCGGCTACGCCTCCGGGCTCGACGAGGAGGGCCCGGCCCGGCTGGCCGAGGTCGAGACCCGGCGCGCCAAGCTCAAGACCCTCACCCGCAAGTACGGGGCCACGGTCGACGAGGTCCTCGAGTGGGCCGGGCGGTCCCGGCAGCGGCTGGACGAGCTGACCGACGACCCGGCCCGGGAGCAGGAGCTGCGCGGGCGCCTCGAGGAGCTGCACGGCGCCCTCGTCGACCTCGCCGGGCGGATGACCGAGCGGCGGCGCGCCGCCGCGCGGCGGCTGTCCGAGGCGGTGAGCGAGGAGCTCACGGCGCTCGCGATGCCCAACGCGTCGCTGGTGATCGAGGTCGACCCCACGGAGGAGTTCTCCGGCTACGGCCGCGACGAGATCGCGTTCCTGCTCAAGCCCCACGCCGCCGCGACGCCGCGGCCCCTGGGCAAGGGCGCGTCCGGCGGCGAGCTGTCCCGCCTCATGCTGGCCATCGAGGTGGTCCTCGCGGCCGTCGACCCGGTGCCGACCTTCGTCTTCGACGAGGTGGACTCGGGGGTGGGCGGCAAGGCCGCCGTGGAGATCGGCCGCCGGCTCAAGATGCTCGCCCAGCACGTGCAGGTGCTCGTGGTGACGCACCTGCCGCAGGTGGCCGCGTTCGCCGACCAGCACATCCTCGTCACGAAGAGCGGGGACGCCACGGTCAGCGACGTCACCGTGCTGGACGAGGAGCAGCGCGTCGTCGAGCTCGCCCGCATGCTCGCCGGCCACGAGGACTCCGCGGCGGCACGCGAGCACGCCCGCGAGCTCGTGCGCGACGCGACGATCTGACGGCGATCCGTCCCCGTGGCCCGCCGCGGTGATCTGGGGCACTGGACCCGAGGCCGAGGAGGCAAAGGATGATAGGCTCGAATTCCGTGGTGAATGCAAACGAAGCCGCCCACGAGGCCGGCGCACAGCAGACCGAAAACCAGCGACCCGAGAAGGTCACCCGTCAGATCTTCGTGACGGGCGGCGTCGCCTCCTCCCTCGGCAAGGGCCTGACGGCCTCCTCCCTCGGCATGCTGCTGCGGGCACGCGGGCTCTCCGTCACGATGCAGAAGCTGGATCCCTACCTCAACGTGGACCCGGGCACCATGAACCCCTTCCAGCACGGCGAGGTCTTCGTCACCGACGACGGCGCCGAGACCGACCTGGACATCGGGCACTACGAGCGCTTCCTCGACGAGAACCTCGACGCCTCCGCGAACGTGACCACGGGCCAGGTCTACTCCACGGTCATCGCCAAGGAGCGCCGCGGCGAGTACCTCGGCGACACCGTCCAGGTCATCCCCCACATCACGGACGAGCTCAAGAGCCGCATGCGCCGCCGCGCGCAGGGCGAGGACCAGCCCGACATCATCATCACCGAGATCGGCGGGACCGTCGGCGACATCGAGTCCCAGCCGTTCCTCGAGGCCGCCCGCCAGGTCCGCCAGGACGTGGGCCGGCGCAACGTGTTCTACCTCCACGTCTCGCTCATCCCCTACATCGGCCCGTCCGGGGAGCTGAAGACCAAGCCGACCCAGCACTCCGTGGCCGCGCTGCGCGGGCTGGGCATCCAGCCCGACGCGCTCGTGCTGCGCTCCGACCGGCAGGTCCCCGACACGATGCTGCGCAAGATCGGCAACGCGTGCGACGTCGACCACGACGCCGTGATCTCGTGCCCGGACGCGCCCAGCATCTACGACATCCCCAAGACCCTGCACTCCCAGGGCCTGGACACCTACATCCTCGACTACCTCGGCCTGGACTACCAGGACGCGGACCTGACCCGGTGGGAGCGCCTGCTGCAGGCCGTGCACGAGCCGGCGCACTTCGTCACCGTCGCGATGGTCGGCAAGTACATCGACCTGCCCGACGCCTACCTCTCCGTCTCCGAGGCGCTGCGCGCCGGCGGCTTCGCCAACGACGCCCGCGTGAAGATCAAGTGGGTGGCCTCCGACCTGTGCGAGACCCCCGAGGGCGCGCAGCGGGAGCTCGGCGACGTCGACGCGATCTGCATCCCCGGCGGCTTCGGCATCCGCGGGATCGAGGGCAAGCTCGGCGCCCTGGGCTACGCCCGGGAGCACCGCATCCCCGCGCTGGGCCTGTGCCTGGGCATGCAGTGCATGGTCATCGAGTACGCCCGCACCGACCTCGGCCTCGCCGGGGCGTCCTCGACCGAGTTCGAGCCCGACACCGAGTTCCCCGTGATCGCCACGATGGACGAGCAGAAGCAGTACGTCGAGGGCGCGGGCGACCTGGGTGGCACCATGCGCCTGGGCCTGTACGACGCGAAGCTGCGGGAGGGCTCCGTCGTCGCCGCGACCTACGGCGCGACCCAGGTCCAGGAGCGTCACCGCCACCGCTACGAGGTCAACAACGAGTACCGGGAGCGCCTGGAGCAGGCCGGCCTGGTGCTCTCGGGCACCTCGCCCAACGGCACCCTCGTCGAGTTCGTCGAGCTGCCCCGCGAGGTGCACCCCTACTACGTGGGCACCCAGGCGCACCCCGAGCTGATGTCCCGCCCGACCCGTCCGCACCCGCTGTTCGACGGGCTGGTGAAGGCGGCCCTGGAGCGCCGGCAGGCCGAGGGCCGCTGAGCCCCGGCCCGTCGCCGCACGGGCACCCTGCGCAGGCGCCGCGTCCCCCGGACCGGCGCCTGCGCCGTCCCCGCCCCACAGCCCTGCCGAGACCGTTCCCGTTCGCCCCGCACCGCCGACCCGGAAGGACCCCATGGACATCCGCCACCTCGCCGCCGAGGACCTCACCGACCGGACCAGCGACCGCCGCACGGTGGCGTCCGAGACGGTCTACGAGGGCTACATCTGGAACGTGCAGCGGGACGAGTTCGAGCTCGCCCGGGGCGCGGACCTGCTGCGCCGCGACTACATCACCCACCCCGGCGCCGTGTCGGTGCTCGTGCTCAACGACCGGGACGAGGTGCTGCTGATCAACCAGTACCGCCGGCCGGTCGGGATGACCATGTGGGAGATCCCCGCCGGACTGCTCGACGTGGAGGGCGAGGACCCCGCCGTCGCCGCGCGGCGGGAGCTCGCCGAGGAGGCGGACCTGCGCGCCGAGCAGTGGGCGGTGCTCGTGGACTTCCACAACAGCCCCGGGTCCTCCTCGGAGGCCAACCGGATCTTCCTGGCCCGCGGGCTCAGCGACGTCCCCGACGGCGAGCGCCACCAGCGCGACGGCGAGGAGGCCGAGATCCACGGCGCCTGGGTCCCGCTCGACGGCGCCGTGCAGGCGGTGCTGGAGGGTCGGCTCAACTCGCCGGCGGCGGTGGTCGGGCTGCTCGCCGCCCACGCCGCGCGCGCCGGCGGCTTCCGCTCCCTGCGCCCCGTCGACACCCCCTGGCCCGGTCACCCCGCCTTCCGGTGAGCCCCCGCCTTCCGGTGGTCCCCGTCCCGGGCGACGCCGGACCCGCGGCGCCGCCCGGGACGGGCCGGCGCCGCGGGGGCTCAGCTCACAGGTGCCGCTCGTCGGGGCCGTTGTACGCGGCCAGCGGGCGGATCAGGGAGTTGGACGCGACCTGCTCCATGACGTGGGCCGTCCAGCCGGTGATCCGGGCCGCCACGAACAGCGGGGTGAAGGTCGGGATGTCGAAGCCCATGAGCCAGTAGGTAGGCCCGGCCGGGTAGTCGAGGTTGGGCTTGATGCCCTTGGCCTCGTCCATGGACCGCTCCAGCCCGTTGTACAGGCCCAGCAGCTCGGGCCGGCCGTAGTGATCGATCATCGCATCCAGGGCCGCCTTCATGGTCGGCACCCGGGAGTCCCCGTGCTTGTAGACGCGGTGGCCGAAGCCCATGACCTTCTTCTTCGCCGCCAGGGCCTCGTCCATCCACGCCTTGGCCCGGGCCTCGGCGTCGGCGGCCGGCTCGTCGGCGCGGATGCCGAGCTCGACGAAGGTCTCCATGACCGCCTCGTTGGCCCCGCCGTGCAGCGGGCCCTTCAGCGCCCCGATCGCCGCGGTGACCGCCGAGTGCAGGTCGGACAGGGTGGAGGTGACCACCCGTGCGGTGAAGGTGGAGGCGTTGAAGGAGTGCTCGGCGTAGAGGATCATCGAGGTGTTGAACGCCTCGACCACCGCCGGCTCCGCCTCCTCGCCGAAGGCCATCCACAGGAAGTTCGCGGAGTAGTCCAGGTCGTCGCGGGGGGCCACCACGTCCTGGCCGTGCCGGCGGCGCTGGTCGTAGCACACCACCGCGGGCATCGCGGCGAACAGCTTCTGCGCCTTGGCCAGGTTCGCCGTGCGCGAGGAGTCCTCCGCCTGCGGGTCCTGGGCGCCCAGTACCGACGCCGCGGTGCGGCACACGTCCATGGGGTGGCAGGTGGTGGGCAGCGCGTCGATGATCGCCTTCAGCTCCGGGCTCAGCGCGCGGTGGGCGCGCTCGTGGGCCCGGAAGTCGGCGAGCTCCTGCTCGGAGGGCAGCTCGCCGTTCCACAGCAGCAGCGCCACCTGCTCGAACGAGCAGGACGCGGCCAGCTCCTGGACGGGGTAGCCGCGGTAGAGCAGCGAGTTGGTGTCCGGGTTGACCTTGGAGATGGCCGTGTAGTCGGCCACGACGCCGGCCAGGCCCTTGTGCACCGCGGTGTCGGTCTCGGTCATGGTGGGTCTCCTTGGGTGGCGGGTGCGGTGGGAACGGGTCAGCCGTGCAGGCCGGGGACCTCGAAGTCGAAGACGGACGAGTCGAACTGGGTGTAGCCGTGGTAGTCGACCAGCTCGTAGAGCCGGGCCCGGGTGAGCATGTCGGGCACGGCGGCCTGCTGCGTGCCGTCGGCGGCGATCGTGTCGAGCACCCGCTCCATGGCGCCCAGGGCGGAGCGCATCAGGGTCACCGGGTAGATGACCATGTTCACGCCCACGGCCTCGAGCTGGTCGACGGTGAACAGCTCCGACTTCCCGAACTCGGTCATGTTCGCGAGGATCGGCACGTCGACCGCCGCGCGCATGGCCTCGAACTCGGACAGGTCGGCCATGGCCTCGGGGAAGATCGCGTCCGCCCCGGCGTCCACCAGCGCCTTCGCCCGGTCGGTGGCCGCGGTCAGGCCCTCCACACCCCGGACGTCGGTGCGGGCCATGACGAGGAAGTTCGGGTCGCGGCGGGCCTCGGCGGCGGCGCGCACGCGCTTGACGGCCGTGGCGAGGTCCACGACGTTCTTCCCGTCGAGGTGCCCGCAGCGCTTGGGGTTGAACTGGTCCTCGACGTGGCACCCGGCCAGGCCCGCGTTCTCGAGCTCCTGCACGGTGCGGGCGACGTTCATCGGCTCGCCGAAGCCGGTGTCCGCGTCGACGATGGCCGGGAGGTCCGTGAGGCGGGCGATCTGCCCGGCCCGGGCCGCGACCTCGGTCAGGGCCGTGAGCCCGATGTCCGGGAAGCCCAGCTCGTTGGCCAGCACGGCCCCGGAGATGTAGACGCCGTCGAAGCCCTTCTCCTGGATCAGCCGGGTCGAGATCGGGGTGAAGGCGCCCGGGAACTGCACGATGCGCGGGCCGGTCAGCATCTGCCGGAAGGCCACGCGCTTGGCCTCGGGCGTGGTGGTGGAGAACAGCATGGTCAGAAGATTCCCTTCGTGCCGGTGCGCAGGGTGATGCCCGCGGTGACGTTGAGGGCGTCCAGCTCCCCGGCGCCCAGGTCGGGGAGGTGCTCGGCCGCATCGATGAAGCGCTCGAGCTCCGCCTCGGCCACGAGGCCCTCGGCCAGCGTGCGCAGCTTCGCGACGTACTGGGCGCGGGCGAACGGGCGGGCGCCCAGGGGGTGGGCGTCGGCCACCGCGATCTCCTCCACGACGGTGGACCCGTCGGCCAGGAGGATCTCCGCCCGCCCCCCGAAGGCCTTCTGTCCCGGGTCGAGCGAGTGGTAGCGGCGGGTCCACTCCGGGTCCTCGGCGGTGGTGACCTTCCGCCACAGCGCGACGGTCTCCGGGCGGGACGCGCGCTCGGGGGCGTAGGAGTCGACGTGGTGCCAGGTGCCGTCCTGCAGGGCGACGGTGAAGATGTAGGGGATCGAGTGGTCCAGGGTCTCCCGGGTCGCCGTGGGGTCGTACTTCTGCGGGTCGCCCGCCCCGGAGCCGATGACGTAGTGGGTGTGGTGGGAGGTGTGCAGCACGATCCGCTCCACGGCGTCCGGGTCGGCGAGCTCCGGGCGCTCCCGGTTGAGCTTGCGGGCGAGGTCGATCCAGGCCTGGGCCTGGTACTCCGCGGAGTGCTCCTTGGTGTAGGTGTCGAGGATCGCGGCCTTCGCCTCGCCCGGGGCGGGCAGGGGAACCTCGTAGGAGGCGTCCGGGCCGTCGAGCAGCCACGCGATCACCCCGTCCTCGCCCTCGTAGATCGGGGTGGGGGAGGTCTGCCCGCGCATCGCCCGGTCCACGGCCTCCACGGCCATCTTCCCGGCGAACGCCGGGGCGTGGGCCTTCCACGTGGAGATCTCGCCCTTGCGGGACTGGCGGGTCGCGGTGGTGGTGTGCAGGCCCTGGCCGATGGCGTGGAAGATCGTCTCCACCTCCAGGCCCAGCAGGGTCCCGATGCCGGCCGCGGCGGAGGGTCCGAGGTGGGCGACGTGGTCGATCTTGTGCTTGTGCAGGCAGATCGCCTTCACGAGGTCCACCTGGAGCTCGTAGCCGGTGGCGATCCCGCGCACCAGGTCGCGGCCCGTGGCCCCGACGTGCTGGGCGACCGCGAGGATCGGGGGGATGTTGTCCCCGGGGTGGGAGTAGTCGGCGGCGAGGAAGGTGTCATGGTAGTCCAGCTCGCGCACGGCCACGCCGTTGGCCCAGGCCGCCCACTCGGGGGAGACCTTCCGGGTGCCGGCGTCCACGCCGTAGAGGCCCGCACCCGTGCCGCCCGGCGTCGGGGCGTGGGCGGCCGCCTGGTCGCGGGCCGCCACGATCGGGTCCCGGTTCAGCGAGGCGATCGCCACCGAGGCGTTGTCCAGGACGCGGTTGATCACCATCTCCGTCACCGCCTCGGTGACCTCGACGGGATCCGCCGCGACCTGGGCCATCTTCCAGGCCAGCTGGTCCTCGCGGCGCAGCTCGTCCTTCGACGGGTGGACGCGCACGTGGTGGAGAACGGTCATGGAGGTTCCTCTCGGGGAGCGGTCGGGTCGGGGCCGCCGGGCTCATCCGGTGGCGTCCAGCGGGGGAGCCGGCTCCACCCACTCGCGGACGGGGGTGGTCAGGACGGCGTGCAGGGAGTTGGCGAGGTGCACCCGGGTCGCGGCCTCGGCGAGCTCCTCCCGGCCCGCGGCGATCGCGCGGGCGATCTGGGCGTGCTCGGCGGCCGCGCGGGCCAGCCGGGCGGGGTTCGTCCGCGACAGCTTCCGCACCCGGGCCAGGTGCAGGCGCAGGGAGCGCTGGGCCGCCGTGAGGTAGGGGTTGGCCGCGGCGTCGTCGATGGCCCGGTCCATGCGCTCCACGAGCTCGTAGTACCCCGCCCGGCCGGCGCCCGCCTCGTGCAGCCCGTCCACGGCCGCCTCGAGCTCGTCGGCCAGGCGGTCGAAGACGGCGGCGTCGCGGCGCCGGGCCGCGAGCTTCGCGGCCTGGCCGTCGAGGGCCTCCCGCAGCTCGAACAGCGCCCGGACGTCCTCGAGCGAGACCTGGGAGACGACGACGCCCCGGCCCCGGTGGGCCTCGGCGAGGCCGTCGGCGGTCAGCCGGCTCAGCGCCTCGCGGATGGGGGTGCGCGAGATGCCGAAGCGCTCGGACTGCTCGACCTCGCCCAGGACCTGCCCGGGCAGCAGGCGCCACTCGACGATGTCCTCCCGCAGGGCCTCGTAGGCGCGGTCGCTGGCTCGCACCGATGCCTCCTCGCTGCCGCTCGGCGCGCCGCCGCTGCGCGGCGCGGTCGATGGGGTGACTGGGATCACACTCGTTCCCGAGTGTATACACAGTTCGCCGTGGTTCACCAGGTATTCCCGCCGGACCGTGACGTTGTCGCGTCCATGTATACACGATCCTTGCCGAGTGTGACTCGCGCCACTAGATTGACGGGCGGGGCCGGCGCACGGGAGCGGCCTCCGCCCGGCCCCGCCGCGGGCCGGACCACGACCGGCACCGCGACGCCCGGGAGGGACCCATGAGCACCGACCACCAGACGCCGCCGGCCGGGGGCGCCGACGCCCACGGCTACGCGCAGGTCTACCGCCGCAGCGTCCAGGACCCGGAGGGTTTCTGGCTCGAGGCCGCCGGCGCCGTCGACTGGGTGCGCCGGCCCACCGTGGCCCTCGACGCCGGGACGGCGCCGCTCTACCGCTGGTTCCCCGACGGGGAGCTCAACACCTCCCACAACGCCCTGGACCGCCACGTGGAGGCCGGTCACGGCGAGCGCACCGCGCTGATCTACGACTCGGCGGTGCTCGGCGTGCAGGAGCGCCGCAGCTACGCCCAGCTGCGGGACGAGGTGGCCCTCTTCGCGGGGGCGCTCGCCGCGCAGGGCGTGGGCAAGGGCGACCGGGTGCTGATCTACCTGCCGATGATCCCCCAGGCGCCGGTGGCGATGCTGGCGTGCGCGCGGCTGGGCGCCGTCCACTCGGTGGTCTTCGGGGGCTTCGCCCCCAAGGAGCTGGCCGCCCGGATCGACGACTCCCGCCCGCGCGTGGTCGTGACCACGACCGGCGGGGTGGAGCCGAAGCGGCGGATCGAGTACATCCCGGCGATCGAGGAGGCCCTGCGGCTGGCCGAGCACGCGCCCGCGGCCGTGGTCGTGCACGAGCGGGACGGCTTCGAGACCACGGTCGAGGACGCCCGGGCCCGTGCCGGGGCGAACGGGCGGTCCGCGGTCGAGTGGCTCACCTGGGCCGCGGTGACGGAGCGCGCCGAGCCGGCCGGGCCGGTCCCCGTCGCCGCCACCGATCCGCTCTACGTGCTCTACACCTCCGGCACGACGGGCACCCCGAAGGGCGTGGTGCGCGACAACGGCGGGCACGCCGTGGCCCTCGCCTGGTCGATGCGCCACATCTACGACGTGGGCCCGGGCGAGGTGATGTGGACCGCGTCCGACGTCGGGTGGGTGGTGGGCCACTCCTACATCGTCTACGGGCCGCTGCTGGCGGGGGCGACCACCGTGCTCTACGAGGGCAAGCCCGTGGGCACCCCCGACGCCGGGGCCTTCTGGCAGCGGGTGGAGGACCACCGGGTCAAGGTGCTGTTCACCGCGCCCACGGCGCTGCGGGCGATCCGCCGCGCGGATCCCGGGGGCGCGCTCGTGCGCCGCCACGACATCGGCTCCCTGCGGACCCTGTTCGTGGCGGGGGAGCGGCTGGACCCCGGGACCTACCACTGGGCCTCCGAGGTCCTGGGCGTGCCCGTGGTCGACCACTGGTGGCAGACGGAGACCGGGTGGGCGATCTGCGCGAACCCCTTCGGGATCGAGCGCCTCCCGCTCAAGGCCGGCTCGCCGTCCGTGCCGGTGCCCGGCTACCGGGTGGAGATCCTGGACCCGCTGGGCGCGCCCCTGGGCCCCGGGGAGGAGGGCAACATCGCCCTGCGCCTGCCCCTGCCGCCGGGGACCCTCACCACCCTGTGGGGCGACGACCGGCGCTTCGTCGACTCCTACCTCACCGCGTTCCCGGGCTACTACGCCACCGGCGACTCCGGCTACGTCGACGAGGACGGGTACGTCTACGTCATGGGCCGCACCGACGACGTCATCAACGTCTCGGGTCACCGGCTCTCGACCGGGGCGATGGAGCAGGTCCTGGCCTCCCACCCGGCGGTCGCGGAGTGCGCCGTGATCGGGGTCGCCGACCCGCTCAAGGGCCAGCGGCCCTCCGGGTACGTCGTGCTCAAGGCAGGTGTCGACACCCCCGAGGAGCAGCTGCGGCAGGAGCTGGTGGACCTCGTGCGCCGGCAGATCGGGGCGGTCGCGGACTTCAAGGACGTGGCGGTCGTCGAGGCCCTGCCCAAGACCCGCTCGGGCAAGATCCTGCGCAAGACCATGCGCCAGATGGCCGACGGCGAGGACTACGCCGTGCCCTCGACCATCGAGGACTCCTCCGTCCTGGACGCCCTGGCGGAGGTGCTGCGCCCGCCGCGCGCCCGTTGACGCCCTCCTGCCGGGCCGCGGAACGGTTCCCGGTGCGGCCGCGGGCGGGCGGCAACAAAGCGGCGAACTGCGCCCGGGTCCGGCGCAGGGGGCGACGCGGGGCGGCGAGGGGTCTACCCTGGCCGCACGAGCCTGCGGGACCGGGGCGGCCGGCCACTGCCCCTCGGGGCCGTGCGGAAGGAGCGGGGATGGGCTTCGACCAGTACCACGAGCCCCCGGGCGAGCTGCCCGAGGAGACCCGGACGTTCGCCCGGATGTGCGCGAACCTCACCGAGGAGGCCGAGGCCATCGGCTGGTACGCGCAGCGGATCTCGGTCGAGCAGGACCCCGCGGCGCGCGCCGTGATGCTCGACGCCGTGGGGGAGGAGTACAAGCACTTCTGCATGGCGCTGGAGTTCCTGCTCCGGCGCACGCCCCGGTGGCGCCGGATCGCCGAGGGCGTCCTGCTGCGGGAGGGCGACATCGTCGAGCACGGCGAGGCCGCCGAGGCGGGCGCCGCCGGGGCCGGGGCCGGCGAGGCGCGCGCCGGTGCCCCGGGTCCGCCCGGCGGGCCCGGGGACGGGTCCCTCGGCATCGGCTCGCTGCGGGGCCGGCCATGACGGGGGACCACCTGCTGCGGGCCCTGGCGCCCCTGCCGGAGAGCGCGTGGGCCCTCGTCGACGCCGAGGTCCGGGCACGGCTGCTCCCGGCCCTCGGCGCCCGCCGGGTCGTGGACTTCTCCGGCCCCCACGGCTGGACGCACTCGGCGACGGACCTGGGCCGTGCCGAGCCGCTCGAGCCCGGCCCGGACGGCCTGCAGGTCCACCGCCGGCGCGTGCTGCCCCTCGTCGAGGTGCGGGCGCCCTTCACGGTCTCCCGCGCGGAGCTGCTCGACGCCGACCGGGGGGCGCCGGACCCGGACCTGGGCGACCTCGAGCGCGCCGCGCTGCGGATGGCCACGGCCGAGAACATGGCCGTCCTCCACGGCTGGCCGGAGGCCGGGCTCGTCGGGATCACGCAGGCGGCGCGGCACCGGCCGGTCCCGCGGGGCGAGGACTTCGAGGACTACCCCCGCCGGGTGGCGCAGGCCGTGGAGGCCCTGCTCGGCAACGGGGTGGGCGGGCCCTTCGCGCTCGTCCTGGGCCCGGGCGACCACGCCGCGGTGCTGGGGACCGCCGAGCACGGCGGCTACCTCGTGTGGGACCACGTGCGCAGGATCCTCGCCGGCGGGCCCGTCGTGCGCGCCCCCGGCGTGCAGGGCGGCGTGGTGCTCAGCCTCCGCGGCGGGGACTTCGTCCTCGAGTCGGGCCTGGACCTGTCGGTGGGCTACGACCGGCACGACGGCGACGAGGTCCACCTCTACCTGGAGCAGACCTTCAGCTTCCGGGTGGTCACCCCCGGGGCCGCGATCGCCCTGGCCACCACCTAGCCGGACCAGCCGTACTCGAGCTCCGGGCGGCCAGGGGTGCCGTAGCGGGGCCGCCGGTGCACGAGGCCCCGGTCGGCCAGGTGCTCCAGGTAGCGCCGGGCGGTGACGCGCGAGAGGGTGCTGCGCTCGGCGACCTCCCCGGCCGACAGCCAGTCCCCGTCCCGGACGAGCTCGGTGACGGCCGCCAGCGTCTGCGGGGACAGGCCCTTGGGCGCGGCGGGCCGGGCCGCCTCGTTGAGCGCCGCGAACGCCCGGTCCACCTCGGCCTGGCCCACCGGCCCGCCCCGGCCCAGCAGGGACCGGTAGCGCCGGTAGGCGGCGAGCTTCTCCTCGAGCACGGCGTAGGTGAAGGGCTTGATGAGGTAGCCCACGACGCCGAGGGTGCTCGCCTCCCGGACCGTCGCCACGTCCCGGTGCGCCGTGATCACGAGCAGGTCCACGGACTCGCCCCGCGCCCGCAGGGTCCTGGCCACGTCGAGGCCGGACATGTCGGGGAGGTTGACGTCGAGCAGGACCAGGTCCACGGGCCGGTCCCCGCGCCGTGCCGCCTGCACGGCCTGGACGGCGGTGCGTCCGGACACGGCCGTCGCGGCGACCTCGAAGCCGGGGGAGCGGCGCACGTACTCCGCGTGGGAGGCGGCGGTGAGCGGCTCGTCGTCGACGACGAGCACGCGGACGGGGCCCGTCACGCCGGGACCCCCGGCACCCGGGGGCGCTCCGCGGCCGGCAGCGGGACCGTCACCGTGAACACGGCCCCGCCGTCGTTGGTCTGCTCGATCCGCGCGCCCCACCGCTCGACGACCTCCCGCACGAGGTGCAGGCCCACGCCCCGGCCCTCCGGGCCGGCGTCCTTCGTGGTGGTCCCGAGGTCCCAGACGGCGCGGCCCAGCTCCTCGGGCACGCCCATCCCGGTGTCCGCGACGGTGACGGCCACGGCCTCGCCCGCGTCCCCGGCCGCGTCCGTCCGGGCGATCTCGACCTCCACGACCGGGCGCACGGCCGCGGCGTTGGCGGCGGCCGCCTCGACGGCGTTGTCGACCAGGTTGCCGACCAGGGTCACGAGGTCGGCGGGCGGGATGGGGATCCGCGGCACCCCGGCCTCCACGTCCACGACCAGCTCGACGCCGCGCTCGTGGGCGGCGGCCGTCTTGCCGACGAGCAGGGCCGCGAGGAACGGGTCGTCCAGCCGCGCGACGAGGTCCTCGGACAGGCTGTGGGCCCGCGCCATGTCCGCGGACGCGAAGTCCAGGGCCTCCCCGGCGCGGCCGAGCTCCAGGAGGGAGACGACCGTGTGCATCCGGTTGGCGTGCTCGTGGGTCTGCGCGCGCAGGCCGGCGGCCAGCGTGGTGGCCGTGCGCAGCTGCCCGGACAGCCGGGAGATCTCGGTGTGGTCGCGCAGGATGACGACCATGCCGCGCCGGGCGGGACCGCCGCGGGCCGGCAGCGTCGAGACGATCAGGGTGCGCTCGCCGACCACGAACCACTGCTCCTGCACGGCCGCCCCGGACAGCAGCACCGCCTCCAGCGCCCCGGGCAGCCCCAGGGAGGCCACCGGCAGGGCGGTGGGGTCGGCCGCGCCCGGCTCCGCGGCGGGCAGCCCGAGCAGCTCGCGGGCCCGGGCGTTGACGACCCGCACCTGCCCGGCGTCGACGAGCAGCAGCCCCTCGGTGGCCTCGTTGAGCACGGCGTCGTGCAGCGCGTGGACCTGGGCGAGCTCCTCCGGGCCCCACCCGTGGGTGACCGCCCCGAGGTACCGCGCCATGAGGGCCGCGACCGTCGAGGACGCGGCCAGCAGCAGCGCCCCGACGAGCAGGACCGCCGGGAGCTGGCCGAGCGCCTGCTCCGACACGGCGTCGAGCAGCACCCCCGTGGCCACGAGCGCCACGACGGTCCCGTCGTCGTCCCGGACGGGGGCGATGGTGCGCACGGACGGGCCGAGGTCGCCGTGCTCCGTGCTGGTCCAGGTCTGCCCAGCGAGCGCGTGCGAGCGGTCGCCCCGGTACTGCTCGCCCACCTCGGCGGCCACCGGGTGGGTCCACCGGGTGCCGTCGGGGGCCATGATCGTCACGAAGTCGAGCTCGGTGTCGGCCAGCAGCCGGTCCGTCAGCGGCTGGAGCGCGGCGTGCGGGTCCGGGGAGCGCACGGCGTCGCGCACGAACGGGTCGTCGACGAGGGTGGTGCTCACCGCCCGGGTCATGCCCTCGGCACGGGCCACCAGGGCGTCCCGGGCCTGCGCGAAGAGGATGAGCGAGACGACGACGACGACCAGCACCACGACCGCGAGCTGCAGGTACAGGAAGCGCCTGGCCAAGGACATGCCCGCGCCCTCCCTCTCCGCCGTCGCCGCACCGTGACCCCCGTCTGTGGCCGGGGTCACGACCATTATGACCACAACGCGACACGGCCGGCGCGGGCCGGTGAGACTCGTCACAGCAGCCCGGGATCCCGGGCCCCGCCCGTCCCACCTCACCCGCACCGGAGGAGAAGCATGGCCACCGTCGCCACGGAACCCGTAGAGCCGCAACGGCCCGCCCAGAAGAAGGACAGGACGCACTACCTGTACGTCTTCGTGATCGTCGCCGTCGTCGCCGGCGCCGTGCTGGGCCTCGTCGCCCCCGAGTTCGCCCAGACGCTCAAGCCCATCGGCACGGCGTTCATCTCGCTCATCAAGATGATGATCGCCCCCATCATCTTCTGCACCATCGTCCTGGGCGTGGGCTCCATCGCCAAGGCGGCGACCGTCGGCAAGGTCGGCGGGCTGGCCCTGGCCTACTTCATGGCGATGTCCACCGTCGCCCTGGCCATCGGCCTGGTCGTCGGCAACCTCATCCACCCCGGCGAGGGCCTGGACATCCAGGGCTCCGAGTACGAGGTCACGGGCGGCGGCCACGCCGAGGGGGAGGGGACCATCGGGTTCCTGCTGGGCATCATCCCCACGACGCTGCTGTCCTCCCTGACCGAGGGCAACATCCTCCAGACCCTGTTCGTGGCCCTGATCGTGGGCTTCGCGCTGCAGCAGATGGGCCCGGCCGGCAAGCCGGTGCTCAAGGCCGTCGGCCACATCCAGGCGCTGGTCTTCCGCATCCTGGTCATGGTCATGTGGGTCGCCCCGATCGGCGCCTTCGGCGCGATCGCCGGCGTGGTCGGCGAGACCGGCGTCCAGGCCATCATCTCGATGGCCACCCTGATGATCGCCTTCTACATCACCTGCGCCCTGTTCATCGTGGTGGTCCTGGGCGGGCTGCTGAAGCTGGTCACCGGCGTGAACATCTTCCGGCTCATGAAGTACCTGGCGCGCGAGTACCTGCTGATCTTCTCCACCTCCTCCTCCGAGGCGGCCCTGCCGCGGCTCATCGCCAAGATGGAGCACGTGGGCGTGTCCAAGCCCGTGGTGGGCGTGACGGTCCCGACCGGCTACTCCTTCAACCTCGACGGCACGGCCATCTACCTGACCATGGCCGCCCTGTTCGTGGCCTCGGCCATGGGCTCCCCGCTGGAGCTGGGCGAGCAGGTCTCCCTGCTGGTGTTCATGATCATCGCGTCCAAGGGCGCCGCGGGCGTCACCGGCGCCGGGCTCGCCACCCTGGCCGGCGGTCTGCAGTCCCACCGCCCCGACCTCGTGGACGGCGTCGGCATCATCGTCGGCATCGACCGGTTCATGTCCGAGGCCCGTGCCCTGACCAACTTCACCGGCAACGCGGTCGCCACGCTGCTGATCGGCAAGTGGACCCGCGAGCTCGACCTGGTGCAGGTCGAGCGGGTGCTCTCCGGCCAGGACAAGTTCGACGAGACCACCATGAGCGCCCACCACCACGAGGCCCCGGCCTCCCAGGAGAAGGCGGCCGCCGAGGTCACCGAGGCCGCCGCGGTGCGCTGAGCCCGCCGGCAGCTCCTGCGCCGGGCCGCCCGTCCCCGCCCACCCCCACCGGGGCCGGCGGGGAC
>NZ_JAMBOG010000037.1 GCF_023715525.1 Kocuria rosea
CGACCGGCTGCTGCGCATACTGCTGCCCATGTGATCCCCCCAGACCCATCAGGTTTCCCATAGTGAACGCCTGTGACCAGGGAATCCACCCGCACTTGTGGGGAGACCACCCCCCAACCGGGGACACAACCACGCTCAGGCCAGGGCATGACCGATCTCCTGCCCTGACGCAGGCGCCCTACGGGAATCAGGAGCTGCCGAGGCCGCATCAGGTTCTTCGAAGGCGCTCCTGCGACAGTTCCGCTCATGGATCTGAGCTGTCAAGCGGGCGACTGCGCCTACGGTGCAGTGCACCTCGTGCCGGACGCCGAGGGAGGGGAGAAGTCGCTGACCCAGCTGGCCCACGCACCCATCAGGCGTTTCTGCGCCGTTCATGCCGAACTGGTCAGCGACCGCTACGCCCAGGCTGTGGCCTGGACCCTGATCACCTGTTACAGCCAGGGCCGCAGCGTGGAGCTTCACCAGGTGCAGGCCCTCTGTGACCAGTTGCGGGAGATGCCCACCGACCTCGCCCAAGCCACCTGCGCCATCCTCACCCGACTCCCGGGCATCGGGTGACCAGCACACCACCGGCCGGACGAGGTTGCCCCTAGGACTCCGCCGGGCCGCCCGGTTCATCTTGTCCGGGGCGGCGCCGGGACCCGGTGATCCAGCCCCTGGTGAGCCTGCCGCTCACCGGCAGCAGGATCCAGGTGAGGGCCGCGACGAGCAGTGCTGCGGTGAGCGCGGTGCTCAGCGGCCGCGGCCAGCCGCTGGTCAGTTGCGGCACCACGGCCGACAGCAGCAGGCTGGTGGGGTAGACGCAGGCGAAGGTCACCACCGCCTGGCGCCACTTGATGGGCCGGCGGAGTCCGTTCACGAATCCACCCACCGATGACATGAAGCGGGACAGGCCGACGAGCACATGGCGAGAACCTACCAGGTCCCCGCCACAGTCCGAGCGCACGCATTTGATGGGCTGCCCACACGGCCCGCGCAGCGCCGCAGCGCGTTGCGGATCTGGGAGGCGGTGAAGGTCAGCCGCCGCCCGCCCGTCGCCCCGGCGGCCCGGCGCTCGGCGGCCGAGCCGGTGACGCGTTCGCGGGCGGTCTCCGCTGCCATCTGGACCAGGTCCGCCGTGACGGCGAAGACCGTGGGTCCCGTCGGGGTGGGCGGTGCCCCCGTGTCCCCACCGGGCTGCAACCCGCCACCCCGCGCCACGTCCCCGCGACCGGTCGGGGCCGGCGAGGACGCTCTGCGTCGACCGCCCCAGCCGCTCCGGTTGTCCGGCACGGCTGCGTGGGATGCCACGTACTGCAGTGCCGCCTCGCCCGGGCAACCGGTGGGATGGTCGCTGCGCTGTCGCAGCGTCCACGTCACCTCGATCCCGGCTGGATGTGCCCAGGACCGGATGTCGCCGCCGGTGGGCACTTCGATGACGGCCCGTCCGTCCATGAGCGGGTCCGGGGACCGCAGGATTCCTTCGATGGCCGGCGCCGCCGTCTCGTCACCGACCAGCAGCACCGGCCGGCGACCGCTCGCGGGCATGAACGCCGCCCCTTGGTCGAGCAGTCCCAGTGGCTGCCCGGCCGGGCATGCACCGTCCAGTGGGCGGCCGGGGTGTCGACCAGCCCGGTGGCCGCGGGGTGCGCCAGCCACGGCCGGCACCAGGAGTCCGCGGTCATCGTCGGCAGCATGGGCCTGTCCTGGTCGGGCGTGGGGAAGAACAGCCCGAACCAGTGGTCGCAGCCGTGGTCGGGACGTCGTTGCAGGTCCTCCCCGGCCCCCACGACGCGCCGGAGGATAGGGCTCAGGCGAAGCCTTGCCGCACGTGGAGGTGCAGCACCGAGGAGCGCATGAGGGCGGGCCGACCGAGCTGCCCAGCCGGACCGGGACGCCGGCCACCGGCTGGGGGTGCACGTCGGGTGCAGGGAACGGGCACCCGTCCTGCTTGCCCGCTGGCTCGAAGCCGACCCGGCACCATTAGCGCACAGGGGTGTGAGCTAATGCTCGGGGCCGTGTTACAGTTCAGCGGAAGTAAGGCCACCCTTACTTCTGCCTCGCCAGGCGTCTGGCAGGAGGCTGCCCGCGACCCGGGCAGTCTCCTGCTGCCCGGCGGTCCTGTCGACGCCCCGGGAGGGTGTCCCCGTCCGCCGTGATGAGCCCTCAACGGGAGCAGCACGCCGGGGCGGATCGCCTGCGCCCCCGCTGCGGGGCGGCCTGCGGCAGCTCGCCAGCTCCTCGAGCCCGTCCCGGGGGCCGGGCCGGGTCGATGACGACCCAGCACGTCCTCCTCCCGGGCCAACGCCCCGTCCCGCCCGACGCCCTCCACGACCCCGCCCTCTGCTGCACGAATCCCCACCGAAAGGCCACCATGTCCCGCCCTGCCAGACTCCCCATGCTCTCTGCGGCCATGCTGCTCGCCGTCGGACTCGCCGGCTGCTCGACGTCCTCCTCGACCCAGGGCGCGGAGGCGAGCGGGGACGACTGGACACCGGTCACGATCGAGCACGCGCTGGGGACGACGACCATCGAGGCGAAGCCCGAGCGCGTGGCCACGGTGAACTGGGCCAACCACGAGGTGCCCCTGGCCCTGGGCGTGGTGCCGGTCGGGATGGCCGCAGCCAATTTCGGCGACGACAACGGCGACGGCGTTCTGCCGTGGGTCGACGAGAAGCTCGAGGAGCTGGGGGCGGAGACCCCGGTGCTGTTCGACGAGACCGACGGCATCGACTTCGAAGCGGTCGCCGACACCCAGCCCGACGTCATCCTGGCCGCATACTCCGGGCTGACCCAGGAGGACTACGACACCCTCAGCGAGATCGCCCCGGTGGTGGCCTACCCCGAGACGGCCTGGGGCACCCCGTGGCGGGAGATGATCGAGCTCAACAGCCAGGCCCTGGGCATGACCCAGGAGGGCCAGGAGCTGATCGCGGGCCTGGAGCAGGAGATCACCGACACGGTTGCCGCGCACCCGCAGATCCGGGACAGGTCGGCGATGTTCCTCACCCACGTGGACAGCATCGACCTGAGCGAGGTCAGCTTCTACACCACCCACGACACCCGGGCCATGTTCTTCGAGGACCTGGGACTGACCACCCCGGGCAGCATCGCCGAGGCCTCGGCAGGCACGGACAAGTTCTCCCTGACCCAGAGCGCGGAACAGGCCGACGCCTTCGACGACGTGGACATCATCGTCACCTACGGCGGGGACGAGCTGGTCACCGCCCTGGAGAAGGACCCGCTGCTGTCGCAGATGCCGGCAGTGGCCGACGACGCCGTGGTCAACCTCCCCGGCACCGACCCGCTGGGCACCGCGGCCAACCCCACGCCGCTGTCCATCTCCTGGGTCCTGGAGGACTACCTGTCCCTGCTGGACCAGGCCGCCGACCGGGCCCGGTGACCGCCACCGGTGCAGGCCGCCTGGGCGCTGGCCCTGGTCGTCGTCCTGATCGCGCTGATGCTGGCCTCGGTGACGGTGGGCTCCCGCGACGTGGCCTGGCCCGATGTCGTCGCCGCCTTCGGCGGCTCGACCGAGGGCTTCGACCAGGCCGCCGTCGCCAAGCGCATCCCCCGCACGTGGCTGGCGGTCCTGGCCGGTGCGGCCCTGGCCGTGTCCGGGGCCGTGATGCAGGGCGTGACCCGCAACCCGCTGGCCGACCCCGGGATCCTGGGGGTGAACACCGGGGCGTCGCTGGCCGTGGTCGCCGGCATCGCGTTCTTCGGGCTGAGCACCGCCACCGGTTTCATCTGGGTGGCGATCATCGGGGCCGGGATCACCGCGGTGCTCGTCTACGCCGTCGGGTCCCTCGGGCGCGGTGGCGCGACACCGCTGAAACTGGCCCTGGCCGGAGCTGCGACGTCGGCCGCGCTGACCTCGCTGATCAGCGCGGTGGTGCTCCCGCGCGGGAACATCGCCGACGGGGTGCGCTCCTGGCAGATCGGCGGGGTCGGCGGGGGGACCACCGGCAGCCTCCACCAGGTGCTGCCGTTCCTCCTGGCGGGGCTTCTCGTCTGTCTGCTCTCCGCCCGGGCGCTGAACTCCCTGGCCCTGGGCGACGACCTCGCCGCCGGCCTCGGGGAGCGGGTGGCCGTGGCGCGGGCCGCGGCCGCCCTCGGGGCGGTCGTGCTGTGCGGGGCGGCCACCGCGGTGACGGGGCCGATCGGGTTCGTCGGCCTCGTTGTCCCCCATGCCTGCCGGCTGCTGGTGGGGGTGGACCACCGGCGGCTGCTGCCCTGCTCCGCCCTGGCCGGAGCCGCCCTGCTCACCGCCGCCGACGTGCTCGGGCGCATCGTGGCCCGCCCGGCCGAGATCGAGGTGGGCATCATCACCGCGCTGATCGGCGCCCCGTTCTTCATCCACATCGTCCGACGACAGAAAGTCCGCGCCCTGTGACCCCGCAGCCCACCGCCACCAGGGACACCGTCACGCGCGGCCGCGCCCGCCGGATCCGTCGTTCCCGCAGCGTGCACGCGGTGCTCCTGCTCCTGATCGTCGCCGTGCTGGCGGCGAGCCTGATGGTCGGTCAGAGCTTCTACTCCCCGGTCGAGGTCCTCCAGGTGATCCTGGGGCACGAGGTGCCCGGGGCGACGTTCACCGTCGGGCGCCTGCGACTGCCCCGGGCCGTGCTGGCCGCCCTGGTGGGGCTGTGCTTCGGGCTGGGCGGGGTCACCTTCCAGACCATGCTGCGCAACCCGCTGGCCAGCCCGGACATCATCGGGATCAGCGCCGGGGCCGGGGCCGCGGCCGCCTTCGCCATCATCGTCCTTTCGCTGGGGGCCACGGCCGTGTCCGTCTTCGCGATCGTCGCCGGCCTCGCCGTCGCACTGCTGATCTACGCGCTGTCCTACAAGGACGGTGTGGCCGGGACCCGGCTGATCCTGATCGGCATCGGTATCGCCGCGATGCTGGAGAGCGTCACCGCCTACGTCCTCTCCCAGGCCGGCCAGTGGGACCTGCAGGAAGCCATGCGCTGGCTGACCGGCAGCCTCAACGGCACCGACTGGGGACAGGTCGTCCCCGTGCTCATCGCCCTGGGAGTCCTGACCCCGTTGCTGCTGAGCCAGTCCCGCAACCTGACCATGACCCAGCTGGGCGACGACACCGCCGCCGCCCTGGGAGTACGGGTGAGCCGCACCCGGCTGGTCGTCATCGTCGCCGCCGTCGGGCTGATCGCCTTCGCCACCGCCGCCGCCGGGCCCATCGCCTTCGTCGCCTTCCTCTCCGGGCCCATCGCCGCCCGCATCGTCGGCTCCGGCACCTCCCTGCTGGTGCCCTCGGCGCTGGTCGGGGCTCTGCTCGTGCTCGTCGCCGACCTCTGCGGCCAGTTCGCCTTCGGCACCCGCTACCCGGTCGGGGTCGTCACCGGCGTACTGGGGGCGCCGTATCTCATCTACCTGCTCATCCGCACCAACCGCGCCGGAGGCTCCCTTTGACCACCGATCACCGTCTCACGGTCGAGAACCTGAGCCTGGGCTACGGCGACCGCACCGTCATCGACCATCTGGACCTCTCCGTCCCCCCGGGCCAGGTCACCGCCATCGTCGGTCCCAACGCCTGCGGCAAGTCCACCCTGCTCCGCTCCCTGTCCCGGCTCCTGGCCCCCCGCACGGGCCGCGTCATCCTCGACGGCAAGGACGTGCACCGGATGCCGGCCAGGCAGCTGGCCCGCACGCTCGGGCTGCTGCCGCAATCGCCGATCGCCCCCGAGGGCATCACCGTGGCCGACCTCGTCGGCCGGGGCCGCCACCCGCACCAAGGCCTGTTCTCCCGGTGGAGCGCCGAGGACGACGACGCGGTCGCGGCCGCCCTGGACGCCACCGGCACGGCGGCACTGGCCGAGCGCTCCGTCGACGAGCTCTCCGGCGGACAGCGCCAGCGCGTGTGGATCGCCATGGCCCTCGCCCAGCAGACCGACCTGCTGCTCCTGGACGAGCCCACCACGTTCCTGGACGTCAGCCACCAGGTCGAGGTCCTCGACCTGCTCACCGACCTCAACCACACCCGCGGCACCACCATCGTCATGGTCCTGCACGACCTCAACCTCGCCGCCCGCTACACCGACCACCTCATCGCCCTGAGCGCCGGCCGACTCCACGCGGCCGGACCGCCGGACGTCGTGCTCACCGAGGACACCGTCCGGGCCGTCTTCGGCCTGGAGAGCCAGGTCATCATCGACCCGACCTCGGGCAGACCGCTCATGCTGCCCATCGGGCGGCACTACCAGCTGCACCGCACCCCGCCGGAAGCCCGGTCCCGCTGAGCCCGACGGGGCATGCCGGACAGCTCGGCCGCCCGCAAGGAGGGGCATGCTGTGCTCAGGCGGCCCGGAAGGTGCAGTTCATGGAGTCCGCGCCCCGTCGCGACCCGCGCCTGCGGGGCGGAAGCGGTGCGAGGCGTCTGCCGGGGCGGCGCCGGTGACGTGCTCGGCGTGCGAGAGCGCCTCGACCAGCAGCCTGTTCACGTGCGTGTCGGTGGCCCAGTAGTAGGCGAAGGTGCCCTGCCGCCGGCTCTCGACCAGCCCGGCCAGGCGCAGCTTGGCCAGGTGCTGGCTCACCGCCGCCGGCGCGGCGCCGACCAGTCCGGCCAGCGCGTTCACACTGGACTCGCCCCGGAACAGCGCCCACAGGATCTTCACCCGGGTCGCATCGGAGAGCATGCGGAAAGTCTCCGCGGCAATCCGGGCATGCTCGTCGTCGGGGGCGGGGTGGACCGGCTCGTCGTGCACGGCATCATGCTATCCGCGCATTTGTACCTGCGTATCTACGCAGATACGCTTCCAGCGTGAAGCACGTCCGGCCCACCCACGCACACGGCGGCTCCCCCGCCCACTCGCACTCCCGCTCCCACTCCCACGGCGAGGGGCATGAGCACCACGGAGTCTGGACCCGGCTCAAGCACGCCCTGGTCCCGCACAGCCATGACCACACCGACGCCATCCAGACCGCCGAGCAGGCCAGCTCCATCGGCATCCGCGCCGCCTGGATCAGCCTGGCCGGGATGGGCGCCACGGCAGTGCTGCAGGTCGTCATCGTCTGGCTCAGCGGGTCGGTGGCCCTGCTCGCCGATACCCTGCACAACCTCGGACACCTGGCCACGACGGTCCCGCTGATCATTGCCTTCCGCCTCGGCCGCCGAGCCCCCCACCCGGACCTACAGCTACGGATTCCGGCGGGCCGAGGACCTGGTCGGCCTGCTGATCGGGGCGGTGATCGCCGTCTCGGCCGCGCTGATCGTCTGGGAATCGCTGCGGGCGCTGACCACCCAGCAGGACATCACCCATCTCGGCTGGGTCCTGGCCGCCGCCGCCGTCGGCGCCGCCGGCAACGAGGTCGTGGCCCGCTACCGCATCCGGGCCGGGCGCCGCATCGGCTCGGCGGCCCTGGTCGCCGAGGGCCAGCACGCCCGCACCGACGCCCTGACCTCCCTGGCGGTGGTGCTCGGCGTGATCGGCGCCTGGCTCGGGCTCCCGTGGGTGGACCCGCTCATCGGCCTGGTCATCGCCGCGGTGATCATCGCGGTGCTGGTCGGCTCGACGCGCACGGTCGTGCGCCGTCTCATGGACGGCGTCGAAGCCGGAACCCTGGACCTGATCGAGCACACGGCCGCCGCCGTGCCCGGAGTGGAATCGGTGGGCCAGGCACGAGCACGGTGGAGCGGGCACCGCCTGGAGGCCGATGTGGACATCGCCGTCGAGGACGCCCTCAGTGTCGAGGCCGGCCACGTCCTCGCCCACACCGCCGCCGAGCATCTGCGACGGCACGTCCCGCACCTGCAGCAGGCCACCGTCCACGTCGTCCCCGCCCGCGCGAGCCGGAGGATCTCCAGGTCGTGAATGACGTCCACCACGGTGGCTTCACCACCTCCGACGCCGGGGAAGCAGCCGAGGCCCTGAACCGTCTCATCGGCCGCGCCCAGGTCCACGCACCTGCCGACGAGAGCTTCCGCCTGGCCGTGTCCTGGGCCGCGGCCGGTCCGGTGATGTGCAGGCGGGCCCGGGTGGGGCGGGGGTCGACGGTGCGGATGGGCGTGGAGTCCCCGCAGGCGATCAACATCGCCCAGGTGAGCGGAGGGTCCATGACGGTGCGCGCCAGGGGCGAGCACCACCGTCTCGGCTCCGGCCCGTACCTGATGCCCCAGCACCGGTTCACCTCGGCCATGGAGGCCACCGATCTGACCATCGTGGCCCTGGACCACGCCTGGGCCCAGGACTACGCCGGTGAGCTCCTGCAGCGGGAGAACTTCCGGCTCCAGCTCACCGGCACCGGCCCCCGTCACCAGGCCGCCGCCGACCACTGGGCCCGCGCCGTGGCCCACCTGAGCGCGGTCCTGAGCGATCCCGACGCGGTCGCGGTGCCCCTCGTCCGCGCCGAAGCCCAGCGCCGGGTGGCCACCGCACTGCTCAACAGCTTCCCTAGCACCTTCACCGACCACCACCTCCCCGAGGAGACCACCACGCACCTGCCCGGCCCCGTCCGCCGAGCAGTCGCCTACATCGACGAGCACCTGGGCGAGCCCGTCGACCTGGCCCACCTCGCCACGGCCGCCCGCCTCCCGGCCCACCAGCTGGTCACCGCCTTCCGCCGGCACCTGGGCACCACCCCGGGGGGCTATCTGCGCACGGCACGCCTGGACGCCGCCCACCACGCCCTCGTGGCGGCCGACCCCGCCCACGGGGACACCGTGCCGGCGATCGCCCACCGGTGCGGCTTCCCCAACCTCGCCCGGTTCACCACGGAGTATCGCGCCCAGTACGGATGCACCCCGACCGAGACCCTGAACTCCTAGGCGGCACGCGGGGGTCGCGTCGTCGACCACCAACCCGTCGAACCACACCAGGGAACGCGGACAGCGCTTGCGAACCCCTCACCCCCACCGCCGCCCGCCCCGGCCGGGTTCACGGACCCCGCGGAGCGAGACGACCGTGGGGCAGGTCTTTCGACCTGCCCCACGGTTGTCGGGGGATCACGCTGTGGGGATCAGGACTGGTGGGCGTCGGCGGGCCTGGCGACCTGATAGATCGCTCCGGTGGAGACGTCCTCCTCGAGGTCTTCCAGGGAGCGGTTCCGGGTCTCGGGGACCTGGGTGGCGACGAAGATCAGGGCCAGCACGCCGATGCCGGCGAAGAGGAAGAACGTGCCCGAGATGCCGACCGTGCCCACCAGGGTGGGGAAGTACAGGGCGACGAAACCGTTCATGGCCCAGCCGAAGAACACCGAGATGCCGATGCCCAGTCCGCGCATGTGCAGCGGGAAGATCTCGGCGAGCCACACCCAGACGGCGATGTTCAGGAAGGTCTGCATCGAGAGTACGAAGGCGACCACGAGGATCAGGATCACGATCGGGCGGGCCGGGCTGCCGTCGGGCAGCAGGTTGCCGGCAACGCCGATCAGGAGGTGGCAGGTGGTGGTCAAGGACAGGCCGATGATGAACGTGGTGCGGCGGTTGAGCCGGTCCATGTTGTACAGGGCGATGAGTCCGCCGATCACGGCCACGAGCCCGAAGGCGATGTTGGCGAGCACCGCCTGCTGCGCTGTCATCCCGGACTCCTCCAGAATGCGGGTGCCGTAGTACATGACGGAGTTGATGCCGGTCAGCTGCTGGGTCATGGACACTCCGATGCCGATCAGGATGATCCGCAGCAGCCACTTGTTCGTCAGCACCGCTTTCAGCCCGACCTGGTGCGCCTCGATCTCCATGGCCGCGACGCGCTCGATCTCCTCCAGCTCGGCCTGCGCGCGCTCGGCCGGGCGCACCGTCCCCAGCACCGCCAGGGCGTCGTCGTACCGGCCCTTCTCCGTCAGCCAGCGCGGGGATTCAGGCATGCGCAGCATGCCGATGAACAATCCGATCGCCGGCAGCGCGGAGACGGCGAACATGATGCGCCACACCCCGTCCACGACGTCGCCGAGCGTGACGGCGATGATCGCGTTCATGACGAAGGCGGACAGCTGTCCGGAGACGATCGCCAGCTCGTTGCGGCCCGTGATCGACCCGCGGATCTCGTAGGGGGCGAGCTCGGCCAGGTACACCGGCACCACCGTCGAGGCCCCGCCGACGGCGAGGCCGATCATGATCCGTCCGCAGACCAGGACCGCGAACCCCGTGAGGGAGAACGTCTCCGGCTGCGGCGACGCCGGGGAGAAGACCACCAGCAGGGTGCCGACGAAGAACAGCACCGCCAGGAGGATGATCGTCTTCCGCCGGCCCCAGGCATCCGAGATCCGGCCCAGGAACAGGGCCCCGACTGCCGCCGCGAAGATGAGCGAGCTGATCACCACGCCCAGCTGGATCAGATTCAGCCCCAGGTCCTGAGCCATCGGCCCCTCGGCGCCGTTCGTCACGCCCGTGTCGTAGCCGAACAGCAGCCCGCCCAGGCAGGCGACGACCGAGATCTGTCCGAGCCGCTTCCGGTGCGGCCCATCGGTCAGCGGTGGAAGGGCGACCCGGCTGTCGCCCGGGGAGGTGTGGGACATGTGAACTCCTTTGTCGATGACTTGATGAAGTGTCTGTGGCTCGTGGACAGCACCGGTCTCAGGACGGATCCTGCGGGCCTTCGACGTCGCGATCCGGTCGAGAAGGCAGGACGCCGGACGGTGCCGGGGTGCGTGCAGGTGGAGTGCGCCGAAATCCTCCGGTGAGCTCGCGGTGGCCCCGGCTGGGTGGCACACCCCGGGCGCGGGCGACTGCCGCAGAAGCTCTATCGGAAGGCGGGAGGAGCCGGCGGGCGCGCCCACTGGCGGGGTGACGTGACGTAGGTGCCGACTCCCGTCGTGCGTATCACCAGACCGGCATCGACCAGATGCTGCATGGCGCGGCGCACGGTGACGCGGGCGATGCGCAATCGGGCCGCCAGCTCCAGCTCGCCGTCCACCCGGGTGCCGGGCGCCAGCGCCCCGGTGCGGATAGCGCCCTCCAGGACGAGAGCGAGTTGGTGGTAGAGGGGCACCGGAGAGTTCTTGTCGATCGACCAGGACCAGGTCGCGGTCATGACATGCCTCCGGCAGGGCGGGAGGTGGGCTGCTGCCCGTTCGGGGACGTGCAGCCGGCGGGATCCGGTGCGGATGCGGGTACCGCCGCCGCAAGCCGGGGTCGCCGCCGGCGACGCTGTGCGGCGGAAGCACGTGCTGCACTCATGAAAGGTCTCCTCCTCGGGCCGGGGCGTCCGCGCCTGCGCCCGCTGCTGCGAACTCGTCCGTGTCGTTGTGTTGGCGATCACACTAATACGTACTAGTGTTTCTGCCAAGCGGTTTGTCAGGACATGGGAAGTCACACGTCCTGAACCGTCCCTTCCGTCACCCGGACCTCTCTCGAAGGAGCACCCGTGCCTGATTCCCGCACCCTGAACGTCGGTCTGATCGGCGCCGGCCGGATCGGTTCCAGCCACGCCGAGCTGATCACCCGCACCGTGCCCAACGCCGGGCTGGTCGCGATCGCCGATCCGGTCGCCGGCGCCGCGGCCCGTTTGGCCGAGTCGTTGCACGTGCCCGCCGCCTACACCGATCCGGCCCAGCTGTTGGCCGACCCGGCGGTGGAGGCGGTGGTGATCACCGCCCCGGCCCGCTTCCACACGGGGCTGGTGGAACGGGCCGCGGCCGCGGGCAAGGCCGTCTTCTGCGAGAAGCCGGCCGGGATGACCCTGGAGGAGATCGAGCGGATCCACCAGGCCGTGGACACGAACGGGGTGCTGTTCCGGATCGGCTTCAACCGCCGCTTCGCCGACGGGTTCCCCCAGGCGAGGACCGCGATCGAGACCGGGCGGATCGGCACGCCGCAGCTGCTGCGCTCGGTCACCCGCGACCCGGGACTGGCCGACCCGGGCGCGGTGGCGCCGTGGACGATCTTCCTGGAGACCCTGATCCACGACTTCGACACCCTGAACTTCCTCAACCCCGGGGCCCGGGCGGTGCAGGTCTACGCGGTGGCCGACGCCCTGGTGGCGCCCGACTTCAGGGACGCCGGGCTGCTGGACACCGCCGTGGTCACGATCCGCTACGACAACGGGGCGATCGCCACCGCCGAGGCCAACTTCTCGGCCGCCTACGGGTACGACACCCGGGCCGAGGCCTTCGGCTCGGCCGGCATGGTCACCGCCGGCGAGCTGGCGGCCTCCAGCATGCGCTACTACGGGCCCGAGGGCCTGGCCGCCGACACGGTGCGCGCCGACACCCAGTCCATGCGCGGCGCCTACACCGCGGAGCTGCAGGCCTTCACCGACGCCGCCCTCGGGACCCCGGTGGACGGACCCGCCGTCGAGGCGGCCCGCGAGGCCCTGCGCATCGCCCTGGGCTGCATCGAGTCCTGCCGCACCGGGGCACCGGTGGCCCTGGACGTCGTGGGGGCCGCCCGGTGAGCGGGTTCACCCTGGCGGCCAACGCGGAGATGCTCTTCGGCGACCTGCCGTTCGAGCAGCGCGTGCGGCGGGTGCACGAGGCGGGGTTCGAGGTCGAGATCTGGGACTGGACCACCAAGGACCTCCAGGCCCTGGCCGCCACCGGGGCGCGGTTCGGTTCCATGACCGGCTACGTGCGCGGGGCCCTCGTGGACCCGGACGGGGCTGCGGAGCTGCTGCGCACCGCCGAGGACTCCCTGGTGGCCGCGCAGGTCATCGACTGCCCCCGGCTCAACGTCCACGGCACCGGTCTGGACCCCCAGGGGCTGCCCGTGGTGGCCCACGAGGTGGTGACGGGGGCGGACTGGCTGGCCGCCGTCCGCACCCTGGATCGGCTGGCGGGGCTGGGGGAACGCCACGGGCGGGTGTTCACCCTGGAGAACCTCAACACCGCCCTCGACCACCCCGGGGTGCCCTTCGCCCGCGCCGAGGACACCCTGGCCCTGGTGGCGGCCGTGGACAGCCCGCACCTGCGCCTGAACCTCGACCTCTACCACGCCCAGATCGGCGAGGGAAACCTCGTGGAGCTGTGCGCCCGCGCCCTTCCGTATATTGGAGAGATCCAGGTCGCCGACGTGCCCGGGCGCTGCGAGCCCGGCACCGGGGAGATCCACTACCCGAAGGTGGCCGCCGCCCTGGCCGAGACCGGATACGAAGGAGTGATCGCGATGGAGGCCTTCGCCGCCGACGACCCCGAGGCCGCGCTGGCCCGCTTCCGCGATGCCTTCACCCTCTGATGACCGCTGATCCGCCGGAGGCCTCCGGGCGCCCGTTGCGGCGTCGCGTCACCATGCGCGACGTCGCCCGGGCGGCCGGGGTCTCCCAGCCCTTGGTGTCGATCGTCTTCCGGGGGGCGCCGGGGGCCAGCGAGGAGACCCGCGCCCACGTGCTGGCCGTGGCCGGGCAGCTGGGCTACCGCCGCGACGAACGCGCCCGGCTGCTGCGCCAGGAGCGCTCCCGGTTGCTCGGCGTGGCCTTCGAGCCGGTGCAGCCCTTCCACGGAGAAATCCTGGACGGTCTCCACGCGGCCGCCCAGGAGCACGGCTACGACGTGGTCCTCTCCGCCGTGACCCCCCACCGCGGCGAGGACGCCGCGGTGGAGGCCCTGCTGCGCGACCGGTGCGAGGCCCTGATCCTGCTCGGCAGCTCCCTGCCCCAGGACCGGCTGGAGCGCATCGGCGCAACGCTCCCCGTGGTCTCGGTCACCCGGGCCCTCACCACGCGGGCCTGCGACAGCGTGGCCACCGACGACCACCGGGGCGCGGTGCTGGCCGTGGAGCACCTCACCGGTCTCGGCCACCGGCGCATCGCCTACATCGACGCCGACCGGGAGGCCGGCGGACAAGGCCGCCGCGTCGGCTACCGGGACGCCATGGCCGCAGCCGGCCTGACCGACCACGCGCTCATCGTGTCCGGTGGCGCCTCCGAGGCCGAGGGAGCCGCCGCCCTCACCGGCCTCGTGGGGCGTGGCCCGGCCCCCACCGCGGTCATCGCCTTCAACGACCGCTGCGCCATCGGCGTCGTCGGCCAGGCCCGTGCCCTGGGCCGCTCCGTGCCCGAGGAGCTGTCCGTGGTCGGCTTCGACGACTCCGAGCAAGCCGCCCTGCCCTACATCAGACTGACCACCCTGGCACAGGACCCCCGGGAGCTGGCCCGCAACGCGGTGGACCTGGCCCTGCGCCGCCTCGCCACCACGGCGGAGGACACGCCCGTGGCGGGCCGGCACGTCGTGCTCCCCGCCCGGCTCGTCGCCCGCACCAGCACAGGCCCCCTCCGCACCGGCCCCTGACCGTCCCCCGAGGTCCAGCACCAGCAAGCCCACACCCCGGCCGCGCAGCGCTCCCGCGGACGCCGGCATTCCTCCGCCGAGCGGCGATGCCCGCACAGGAACCTCGACGGCAACAGGCGGGGTCCCGGGCTGAAGCCGGTCGATGGGCACGCCCCGGCTGTCCTGCTCGCCCCGGGGTTCCTCGCTTGTCCGAGGGCGGATGCTGTCACGTGGTGAGCCACTGCTCGACGGTCTGCTCACCGTGCTGGAACCCGGGCCGGGCCACCCAGGTGCCGTCGCGCACCGGACGCCCCGACCCGCCGGGGATCGGCTCGGCGCCCGAAGACCCACTCGTGCGCACCGAGGACTGCAGCCCGCTGCCGGTTCGACTTCACCCGACGCTCCGCCCGAGGCCCGACCGGATTCGGTACGCGGGCAGTCGGGACGGCCCCGGCAAGGTGCACGCTGTTGCTCCGACGCCGGACTCGGCGGAATGGACCCCGGTCTCGATGCTCCCGGCGCGATCGAACCCCGGCGGGGACCATGCGCGTCATCGCCGTCGCCGAGGAACAGACGAGCCGTCCGCCCGCGGACCCTGCGCTGCGGGGCAGCCCCGGGACAGATCTGCACCGGTGAGCTCAGGGGGAGCCACCCGATCCGGCCGTCGATCCTCGCCCCACACCTCCGGACGCTTCGGACCGCTCGATCCGATGCTCGACGCGGATCCCGCGCTCCGTTCAGGACCCGCGGCCCACCACCCCCATGGTGATCGCACCTCTCAGGCGGGCCGCAGCATGGACGCCGGAGTCCCGCACCGTTGTTCGTCGAACACCTGCGGTGGACCTGCACTGCCTACTCGGGCAGGGCGCGTGGATGCGGCCGGCCGCGCCGGGTCGCCCACGCAGGCGACCTTCCCGGCGACGTCGTCTCCGGCCTCACCCTGCTGGTGGTTCCGACGGACATGTCGGTCCACGTCACGGAGGAAGCCCTTGTCGGCCGGACGTCCGACCCCGCGGGAGTCGCACAGCGCAACGCCCCTGCGGCCACCACCTGATGAGCCGACGGGCCACGGATCCTCCGGGCATCGACAGCAGCGCAGAGGTCAGCGCCTCCGCTCGTCGTCGGCGGGAGTTCTGCTGTGCCGTGCTGTTGCGTGCTCGACCGGCATCGCCGGTCTCCCGGCCGCTGGGGACGGTACCAGCACAGGTGTGGGTGCAACCATCCCCTCGATGTCGCGGGTGTCGAGGGCCATGGTGCGCTCAGGGGCGGACGCCGGGTCTGCCCCACGAGCCGGGGCCGAGCGTCTCGCCGGTGAGCTCGATGTGCTCGAGTTCGTGGAGAGGCAGCACGGTGCCGGGGTTGTGCCGGTCCGTCTCGCACCGCACCAGCGCGACCATGCCCGGGTGCGCCGGCTCGGACGGGATGCCCAGGACGATCTCACCGGCTCGCAGCCTCAGCCCGGGTCGGTCGGTGCGCATCCGGTAGCGGGACAGCTGAGGCGTCGTCATGGGGTGTCTCCTGGAAGGTGGTAGGAACCGGTGTCCCGCAGGGCGGTGTCGGCCGCCCTGGCGACCCCGGTAGGGCGCAGGACGTCACGACGAGCGAGAAGGGACATGTCCGGATTGCACCCCGGACAGCCACGGGAGGAGCCACGCCTGGCGGGTGGTTCAGGCACTGTTCACCGGATCGCCGCGGAGCCGTCCCACGCAGGCCCTTCACCGCCACCCCGGCGCCAGCACGGCGGCCGGCCCGAGGCCGGTGAAGGCCACGGGGAAGGCACGCGTGAGTGTGCGGGCACCGGGACCGTGTACACCTGGTGGCCACTCAGCAGCCACCAGGACGTCATCGGACCCGATCAGACTGGCAGTACGTCCAGCAGGCGAGGATGCTCTCCAGGGGTCACCTCGATGCCTGCAGGCGGAAAGTGGTGCACCACCAGGGGAACGTGCAGAGGATTGCCCTGGACCGGGGAGTGATGGGGGGCGCCGAGAACCGGTTGCGGCGAGCCCACGATGCTCGTGCCGGCTGGGCGATGGTGAGGAGTGGTCATGACTGAACAGAACGTCGAACTCGGCGATCCGCGGATACTGCACCGGACGGCCGAACCGTTGGCGCACCGCTACACCGGGGTGTTCTTCCCGGAACTGGTCGAGCGCTGCGTGGCCGAGGCCCACGCGGCCCTGGCGCGCACCGCCCGGATCCAGACCTATCTGGGCCCCATGGCCCTGCACGCGGCCGGGGACCGGCTGCGCGTGCTGGCCCGGGCCAAGGGCAGCGCCTCCGCACCGGTGCGGCAGGTGCTGTTCGTGGACGCCCACGACACCGGCCCGGCCCAGATCGCCGCCGGCATGCTCGCTCACCACGCCGGGCCAGGGGTCGTCACCCGCTCCGCCGGGGTGGACCCGGGAGCGGCAGTGGACCCGTTCGCAAGGGGGGTGCTGACCCGGTACGGGATCGACCGGGCCACGCCCGTCCCCCGGCCGCTCACCGAGGATCTCGTGCAGGCCGCCGACTGGGTCATCACCATCGGTCCGCAGGACCTGGGGCTGACGCCGTCGGGCACCATCGTCCAGACCAGGGCGATCGGGGGATCGCTCGACGAGAATTTTCTTGCCGAGGACGATGACCGGTCTCTGGTGGCCGGCCTGGACGACCGCGTCCAGGCCCTGTGGGTGGAGATCACCTCCTCACCCGAGTTCCACCGATGACTCCCCCCGGCTGAGCCTCGCTGCTTGGTCCCTGCCGCGCCCACAGCGGTTCCCCGGCACCGGCCCCGGCGCCCTGAGCGGCAGAACCGATCGGCCGGCCCGCCGAGAGGATCGGCCTCGACGTCCGAGACGTCGGCCAGTAGACGCGTCCGACGCCGGTCACCGGCAGTGCCGGGTCATCCCATGGGGGCCGTGAGCGGGCAGCCGGCCGAAGCCCTGGACACCCGCGTGCTCCAGCGCGCCGCCGACCAACGGACCGAGCCGACCTCTCCTGGGGATCGCCGGGGCGGATCGAGGAAAGGAGCGATGATGCAGCGCACCACGGGTGTCGGGCTACGCGTCTTCGTCCTGTGCGCCTCACCGGCGGTGGCGGTGCTGGCGGTGGCCACCGACGCCCCGGCGGTGATGCTCCTCCTCGGTGTTCCCGGCGCCCTCGTCGCCTACGTGCTGCACATCGACCGCCACGGATCCACTCACCGAGCCCCCGTCGTCCTCGTACCTTCTCGCGCCGGCGACCTGCCGGATCGGCCCGGCGCCTGGCTTGTCCTGCTATCCCATCCGTTGTTCCCTGACCCGGAGGTCACCCTGATGGACGAGATCACCGCGGGCCGACACCAAGCCCGCCTGCTGCGCCGCGCCCTGCGGCGCATCGGTTGCACGGACCACCGCCTGTGGCTGCGCTACCTCAGCCACGGCGGATTGCTGGGCGAGCTCGAGATCGAGGCGTACCTGCACGACAGCTTGCGCCTGCCCACGAGCGAACGGGACCGCCTGGTCCGGGCCGCCAACGCACTGCTGCACCAGCATCCCGATCTGCAGGTGCCGACCACCACCGAGCTGCTGACCCGTCCTCGCGTGGAGGGCCTCCACCGGGACCGCCACGACTGAGCCACGGCCCGCCCGGACCGGGGCCGCGCCTGCTGTCACTGCCGGTCGGCTCAGACCAGGCCGGCGACCACCAGCAGCCCCACTCCGGCGGCGGTGAGCACCGACGACCCGGCGAAGGCGAGGGTGTGGGCCGTGATCGGCTGGGTCGCCGCGGAGAACCGGGCCCCGGTGCGGCGGCCACGGCGCCGGACGTCGAAGAACATCGGCCACACGACAGCGGCCAGCAACAGTAAGGTGCTGAGCAGAGTCAGCTGCAGGTCAAGAGGCACGCCGAGAATTCTAGGTGTACTGCCCAGGGTGGTTGGTTGAGGTGCGGCGACTTATCTGCGCTGGTTGATGCATGAGGAGGGCCTCCTGCGTTGGAGTGGAAGTGTCTAGGTTCCGCATCCGACGAGGAGGCCCTCGA
>NZ_JAMBOG010000038.1 GCF_023715525.1 Kocuria rosea
GCTAAGACCCACAGCGCCGATGGTACTGCACCCGGAAGGGTGTGGGAGAGTAGGACACCGCCGGACCACACCAGAAGGGTCGAGCCCCCGCACCACACGGTGCGGGGGCTCCCCACCTTAACCACCCCCGCGGACACGGACACAGCACCAGGCCAGCGGCCCACCCCGCACCGGCCTGCCCCGCAGAAAAGGCCCCGCCGATCACCCGGCGGGGCCTTCCTCATGCCTGGACCGCGTGGATCCGGCCGGCAGGCGAGCTCAGCTGACGATCTTGCCCGGGTTCAGGTGAGCGCCCGGGTCCGCGGCGGTGAAGAGGCTGCGCATCAGGCGCACCCCCTCGGGGGAGACGTCCTGCTCCATCCAGGGGCTGTGCTCGGTGCCCACGCCGTGGTGGTGGGACAGCGTGCCCCCGGCGTCGACGAACGCCTGCTGGATGGCTCCCTTGATCACCTTGTACTCGGCGTGCGGGTCCTCCCCGATCTCGTAGGCGAACGTGAAGTACAGGCACGCCCCGGAGTGGTACGAGTGCGACATGTGGGACATGATCCAGCCGTGCTTGCCCTCCGCCGCGAAGGCCCGGTGGGCGGCGTCGTAGACGGCCTTGTGGACGGTCGTGAGCTTGGACCACGGGGCGGCCGTCTCCGAGACGTCGCCGATCGTGTTCTGCTCCAGCAGGAAGTCGCGCAGGTACGGGGTGTCGAACTTCTTCTGATCGTAGAGCGCGCCGGGGCCGGAGCCCAGGACGAGAGCGCCCTGCTGCTTGACGATGCCGGCGACGGTCTTCTTCCGGGCCTCGGTCTCGGCCTTGGTGCCCTCGAAGCACACGTACGCGATGCACATGGCGTCGGTGTCCCAGCCGCGGCGGCGCATGACCTCCCACAGCAGGTCCTGGCCCTTGGCGGCGACCTTCTTCTTGAGCGTGGTCGGCGCCTTCTGCGTGGACAGGGAGAAGCTTGTCTCGTGCGCGTCGGAGACGCGGGCGAACGTGGTGCGGACGTCCGAGCGGGCGATGTCGTGCATCGCCGTCAGGGCCTGCTGCCACGAGGGGAACATGTACGCGATGACCTCGCGGTGCTCCGCGATCCGGTGCACCTGCACGTCCAGCTCGGTGATGACGCCGAGCCGGCCCTCGGACCCGATGAACATCTCGCGCAGGCTCGGCCCGGTGGACGTCGAGGGCAGCGGGCGCAGGACGACGGTGCCGCCCGGGCGCGCCACGCGCAGGCCGCGGACGATGTCGGCGATGTCCCCGTACTTGTCCGACTGCATTCCGGAGGACCGCGTCGCGGCCCAGCCGCCGAGCGTGGAGTGGGTGAAGGAGTCGGGGAAGTGGCCCAGTGTCCAGCCGCGCGCGTTGAGCTGTTCCTCCATGTCGGGACCCAGCACGCCGGCCTGCACGGTCGCCAGCCCGGAGGTCTCGTCGAGGGCGAGGACCCGGTCCATGCGGCCCAGGTCGAGTGAGACGATCGTTCGTTCTTCCACCGGCGAGGGCTGGAGGCTCCGCGAGATGCTCGTGCCGCCGCCGAAGGGGATGACCACGAGATCCCGCTCCACGGCCAGCCGGAGCACCTGGGACACCTCGTCCTCGCTGCCGGGGTAGACCACGACGTCCGGGATGCGCGCGAAGTCCCCGGAGCGCGTCAGCAGCAGTTCCGTGACCGACTTGCCGGCCCAGTGCACCACGCGCAGCTCGTCGTCGACGCTGACGTTCTCCCCGCCCGAGATCCCGGTCAGGGCGGCCAGGACGTCCTCCCCGGCGAGCGAGGCCGGCACGCTGATCGTGGAGAAGTCGATGGTGTCCCGCTGCCGGGGGCGGAGGTCGATGCCGACGGCCTTCTTGACGAAGGGGGCGAAGGCGGGCTTGTTGGCGTACTCGAAGTGCACGCCCTCCTCGCCCCAGCCCCACCACTTCATGTGCTTCACGTGTGCCATCTGCGCAGTTCTCTCCTGGATCTCGGGGGTGGGGGACGATGCTCAGCCGTCGAGGCGCGGGCGGTGCTCGGCGTAGAGCGCGCGCACGGAGGCCTCGATGCGGTCGTTGAAGGAGGCCGTGGGCTCCTTCTCCCGGGCGCGCAGCGGCTCGCCGACGGCGACGACCACCGGCGGGCGCCCCCGCCGCGGCCAGTTGGCCCCGCGCGGCATGGCCTCGTAGGCCCCGATCAGCGCGACCGGGACGACCGGCACGCCCACGGCCTTGGCGAGCCCCGCGGCGCCCACCTTGAAGGAGCCCATCTTGCCCGTGCGGGAGCGTGTGCCCTCGGGGAAGATGAGCAGGGGCACGCCCGACTTGAGCAGCTGCTTGGACAGCCCCCGGTTCGCCCCGCTGCCGGTGCGGTCCACCGGGAAGGCGTTGAAGATCAGCTCGGTGAACACCCGCTTGTGCGGGGCGGTGAAGAAGTAGTCCGCGGCGACGCCGGTGGCGAGGTCCCGGCGGATCCGCGGCGGCACCGAGCCCAGCACGAGCGGGGCGTCGAGGTGGCTGGAGTGGTTCGCCACGACGATGCAGGCCCCCTCCAGCGCTGCCGCACCGGGGTGGGTCACCACCGTGCGGCGGATCACGTGGTAGACGAGACCGCGCAGGAACACCGCCTGGGCGATCCGGCGGGCGACCCGGCGCACCGGGCTGCGGAATCGCGCGGCGTCCAGGTGGGCCGACGACGCCGGCGGCGCGGGCGGCGCGGGCTCCTCCGGGGAGGAGGACCGGCTGCCGCCGTCGATGGATCGCTGGACGGGATCCCGCGGCTCGCGCGGCTCGCGGGGCGTCATGAGCCGGCCGCCCGTTCCTTCTGGCGGGCGGAGGCGACCAGCCCGGAGATCCTGCGCACCGTGGACCGGGGCGCGTGGCGCAGGAAGAGCGCGAGGAGCCGGTAGCGCCGGGTGGGCATGGAGATCACCTTGCCGCGCGCGACGTCGTCGAGCGCCTCCTCGACGACCCGCTCGGGCGTGAGCCACATGAAGGAGGGGATCGAGGAGCCGGTGATCCCGGCGCGCTCGTGGAACTCGGTGCGCACCCACCCGGGCAGCAGCGCGGTGACGTGCACCCCCGTGCCGGCCAGCTCGACCGCCAGGGCCTCGGTGAAGGCGGTGGTGTAGGTCTTGAGCGCCGAGTACGAGCCCATCGTGATCAGCCCGGCGACGGAGGAGACGTTGATGATCCAGCCGGAGCCGCGGGCCGTCATCGCCCGCGCCGCGGCGGAGGACAGCACGAGCACTGCCCGGCACATGACCTCGAACGCGCGGTCGTGGGCGGAGGTGTCCTCGGCGCTGAAGGGGGTCTTCACGGAGAAGCCGGCGTTGTTGACGACCACGTCCACGGGCCGGGCCGGGTCCTCGATGCGCGCGGCCACACGATCGACGTCCGCGCGGTCGACCAGGTCCGCGGACAGGACCTCCACGGGCACGCCGTGCGCGGCGCGCAACCGGGCGGCCGTCTGCTCGAGCCGGTCCGCATCGCGGGCCACCAGTACGAGCGCATGTCCACGGCGAGCCAAGGCCTCGGCGAACGCGGCACCGATGCCGGACGTCCCCCCCGTCACGAGAGCGGTAAGCATGAGATCTAGGCTACACTACGGTAGCCGTAGCGTAGCCTGTGCGGTCCGTGCGCGGGTCTCCGCCGTGGCCGGCCCGCACCCTGCCCCCCGCCCGCTCCGCACGGACGGCGGACCAGCACACCACCCGGAGGAACATCCTTGACCGAGACCCCCACCACGCGCGTCCTGCTCACGGGCGCCACCGGCTTCCTCGGCCAGGCCGTGCTCGAACGTCTGCTCTCCGCCCACGAGGGCGTGCACGTCACCGCGGTCGTGCGGCCCAAGGGCAGCATCACCGGGGAGCAGCGGCTGCGGCAGCTGTTGCGCAAGCCCGTGTTCCGCGGGTGGCGCGATGCCCTGGGGGAGGAGGGGGCCCGCCGGGTCTTCGCCGAGCGCACCGCCGTGCTGGAGGGCGACCTCTCCGCGCTCGCGGAGATCACCGACCCGTTCGACGTGGTGATCCACTCGGCCTCGACCGTCTCCTTCGACCCGCCCATCGACGAGGCGTTCACCACCAACGTCGGGGGCGCCCAGGGCCTCTACGACGCGCTGCTGGCCTCCGGGCAGGACCCCCACGTGATCCACGTGTCCACCTGCTACGTCGGGGGCATCGCCAAGGGGCTGCGCCCCGAGGCGCCCGTGGACCACGACGCCGACTGGTCCGCCGAGTTCCACGCGGCGCTGCAGGCGCGCGACGAGGCCGAGATGGCGTCCCGGGCCCCTGAGCAGCTGCAGGCCGTCATCGACGCCGCCGCGGCCGGTCACGGCAAGGAGGGCCCCAAGTCGGTGGCCCGCGCCGCGGAGGCCGCCCGCCAGGAGTGGATCCGCACCCGGCTCGTCGAGTACGGGCGGACCCGCGCCCAGTCCCTCGGCTGGACGGACGTCTACACCTTCACCAAGGCCCTCGGCGAGCGCATCGCCGAGCAGAAGTGGGCCGGCACCGGCCACCGGCTGTCCGTGGTGCGCCCGTCCATCATCGAGTCCGCGCTGCGCCACCCGTATCCGGGGTGGATCGACGGCTACAAGGTCGCCGACCCGCTGATCATGGCCTACGCCAAGGGCGCGCTGCCGGAGTTCCCGGGGCTGCCGGACTCGGTGCTGGACGTCATCCCCGTGGACCTGGTGGTCAACGCGATCGTGGCGCTGGCCACGGGAGGCCACCGGGCGCCGTCGGGCGAGGTCACCGCGCCGGGCGCCCCGGCCCCGGAGCCGGGCTACTACCAGGTGTGCTCCGGCGCCTCGAACCCGCTGCCGTTCCACGAGATGTACGAGAACGTGCACACGTTCTTCACCGCCCACCCGCTCGAGGACGCCGAGGGCAACCCCATCCGGGTGCCCGAGTGGAAGTTCCCCGCCAACAACGCCGTGGAGCGCTCGCTGGCCGTCAAGGAGAAGCTCTCGGCCGTGGGCGGGAAGCTCACCGCGGTGCTGCCCGCGACCTCCCGGACCCGCGAGTGGGCCAACTCCCTGCACCGGGTGCAGTCCGGGCTCGGCTCCCTGCGCACCTACGTGGACCTGTACCAGTCCTACACGCGCACCGAGATGATCTTCGACGACGCCCGCACCCGCCAGCTCAACGACTCCCTGCCGGCGGGCACCCCCGAGGACCTCACCTTCGACGTCCGCGCCGTCGACTGGACCGACTACTGGCAGAACGTCCACCTGCCGGCCCTGACGGACATGACCAAGGCCTACGGCCGGCTCCGGGCGGCGGCCAAGCGGCGCAACGCCCCGAAGCGGGCGCTGAGCGAGGGCACGGACGTGGTCGCGGTCTTCGACCTCGAGGGCACCGTCCTCGACTCCACGGTCATCCACCAGTACCTGCAGCTGCGCCGGCGCACGCTGAGCCCGGCCAAGTGGCCGTCCGAGCTGGCCGACCTCGTCTCCAGCGCCCCGACCTACCTCAAGGCCGAGAAGCGGGACCGCGGCGAGTTCATCCGCGCGTTCATGCGCCGCTACCAGGGCGTGCCGGCCGCGACCGTCCGCGAGCTCGTGTCCGGGCCGCTGGGCCAGGACATGCGGCGGCTGCTCAAGCCCGGGGCCCTGGCCCGGATCCAGGAGCACCGGGCCGCGGGCCACCGCACCGTGCTGGTCACCGGGTCCATCGACCTGCTCGTGGAACCGCTCGCGCACCTGTTCGACGAGGTCGTGGCCGGGCGGATGGACGAGCGCGACGGCGTGATGACCGGCTACCTGGCCACCCCGCCCCTCGTGGACGAGGCCCGGGCCCAGTGGCTGAAGAAGTACACCGAGTGCGGGGGCTTCGACCTCTCCCGCTCGTACGGCTACGGGGACTCCCACGCGGACGCCAGCTGGCTCTCGCTCGTGGGCCACCCCTACGCCGTCAACCCGGATCTGGCCCTGTACCGGCTGGCGCGGCGCAACCACTGGCCCGTCGAGGACTGGAAGACGGCCTGACCGCCCCCGCGGCGGACGGCGGCGGGCGGCGGCGGCACGGGCAGGAGGGGACGGCGATGGCCGGCGACGACCGGACCGACCCGCGGACCGTGTCCACGGACAAGAAGATCACCGCGGCGGCGCTCGCCCTCCTGCGGGAGGGCGGGCCCCAGCGGGTGACGATCGAGGCGGTCTCGGCGGCCTCCGGGGTGGCCAAGACGTCGATCTACCGGCGCTACGCCAACAGCCTGGAGATGCTCGAGGGCGTCCTGGGCCACGCCGGGTCCACGTACACCCCGCAGCGGCCGGCGGCCCCCGCCAACTGGGAGGACGGGCTGGCCGAGGCGCTGCACTTCCTGCTGCAGGACATGGGGATCGGCGTGGCGGTGTCCCTGCTGAGCGACCCCCTCTCGGAGACCTCCCGGATCCTGCGCGAGCACCTGGTCCGGCCGCGGGTGGAGCGGCTGCGGGAGCTGCTCGTCGCCGAGATCGCGGCGGGCTGGCTGAGCGCGGACCTCGACGTCGACGTGGTCCTGGACTTCGTCCTCGGCTCCGCCTATTCCCACGTGGCCCGCTACGGCGAGCTGGGGGAGGACTGGCCCGCTCGGGTGCACCGGACCCTCACCGGGGTCCTGGGCGCGCACCGGAGCTGACGCCCCTCCGGCCGCGGCCGGCTCAGAAGATCTCCTGCTCGTCCGGGCGCAGGGCCAGCTGGGAGGCCACGTAGTCCCGGACCGCGGCGGGGGTCGGCACGTCCTTGCCGACGCGCTCGGACATGAACCAGCGGTGCTCGAGGACCTCGTGCACGATCTCGGCGGGCTCGAGCTTGCGGCGCATCGACGGGGGAACGGCCTCCATGATCGGGGAGAAGACCTCGCGCATCCACAGCTGGGCCACCAGCTCCTCGTCGAGGCCCGGGTAGAGGTCCTGGCCGAGCTGGGCGATGTCGGTCAGCAGGCGCCGCGCCTGGTTCTCGTGGGTCCGCAGGCCGGTGAGCCGCTGCAGCCGCCGGGTGTGGTGGCCCGGCTCCACGACCTGGGGGCGCAGCCGGATCCGCCCCTCGTCGGTCTCCAGCGACGCCTCCTCGACGTCGAAGCCGAGCTCGTTGAGCCGGCGCACCCGCTCGACCACCCGCCAGCGCTCGTCCATGCTGAAGGACTCCTCCACCGTCAGCTCCCGCCACAGGAAGCTGTAGGTGGCGACGAGCCGGTCGGAGACCTCGAAGGGGTCGATCGCGTCGGTGAGGTCGTGGCCCTCCTCGGCGGCCCCGGCCAGCAGGTCCATGATCTCCCCGGCCACGTTGGTGCGGGCCAGCTCGATGTCGTACCCCCGCTGGCCCCGGGTCAGCTCCGGGTGCAGCTCCCCGGTCTCCGCGTCCACGAGGTACGCCGCGAACGCGCCGGCGTCCCGGCGGAACAGGGTGTTGGACAGGGAGACGTCGCCCCAGTAGAACCCGGACAGGTGCAGCTGGACGATGAGGGACGCGAGGGCGTCCACGAGCCGCTCGACGGTCGCCGCGTGGGGGCCGGCGGAGAAGATCGCCCGGTAGGGCAGGGAGAAGCTCAGGTGGTCCGTCACCAGCGCGGCGGGCAGCTCCTCGCCCTCGGGGGTGAACCGGTGGGTGACCACGCTGTCCGGGACGACGGAGGGAATGCCCATGCGGTTGAGCCGGCGCAGGATGGCGTACTCGTGCCGGGCGTAGTGGGGCGTGGTCTCCTTCACGGCCACGACCTTCTCGCCGGCGTGGGCGAAGCGCACCACGTGGCGCGAGATGCCGCGGGGGAGGGCGGCCAGGACGTCGTCCGGCCACTGCTCGAGAGGAACCTCCCACGGCAGCTCCAGCAGCACGGGGTCCGGGAACGCTGTCTGGATCGAGACCCGCCGGGATCCCCCGCCGGGCGGAGGGGCGTCGTCCGGCAGGCGGGCGTCCGACTCCGCGAATGCCTTCATACCGCGCCATGCTACCAAGCCCGGTGCGCGACCCTCTCCCGCCCGCCCGCCCGCCCGCCCGTCGGGCGGGACCGGGCCGACGCCGCCGGGGCCGCGGCTGGCTAGGGTGGTGAAGGTGTCCATCGAACAGCGCATCCACGCCCGCTACGACGAGCTCTCGCCCCAGGAGCGGCGGGCCGCCGACCTGATCCTGGACCACCTCGACGACCTCGCCCTGTACAGCTCCGCGGAACTGGCGCAGATGAGCGGGGTCTCCCGCGCGACCCTGTCCCGGCTCTACCGGCACCTCGGCTTCGAGTCCTTCACCGAGGTGAAGGAGATGGCCCGCAGCCTGCGCCAGCAGGGCGTGCCCCTCGGCGCCGGCACCGACCCCGAGCTGGCGCAGCACCTCGAGCAGGAGCTGAAGAACCTCCGCCGGGTCTTCGACCCGGCGGACGACCGCCTGGCGCGCTCGGTCTCCGCGCTCGCCGAGGCGGAGCGGGTGCTGCTGATCGGGCTGCGCAACAGCCACGCCGTCGCCCTGCACCTGAAGCAGCAGCTCCAGCAGGCCCGTCCCGGGGTGCGTCTCGCGCCCCTGCCCGGACAGACCCTCGGCGAGGAGCTCGTGGACCTCGGCGAGGGCGACGTGGTCGTGCTGGTGGGGTTCCGCCGCCGCCCCCGCGGCTTCGACGCGCTCGTGGAGGCGTGCACGGCGACCGGCGCGCGGGTGCTGCTGGTGGCGGACGCGACGGCCCGCCGGTACGCGGGAGGCGTCGACCTGTGGCTCGAGTGCCCCCTGGACAGCGTCGGGCCCTTCGACTCCTACGCGACGGCCATGAGCCTGGTCGCGGTGCTGGCCGACGGGGTGCTGGCCGCCACCGGGGCGCAGGGCCGGCGGCGCGTGGAGCGCACGGCCGAGCTCTACGACCGGCTGGACGAGCTCGACCTGCGCTGAGCCCCGGTACGGGCCCGGGCTCAGCGCGGGACGCCGGACCGGGCGGCCACGAGGTGCTCGAGCAGCGGGACCAGCGAGCAGAGCAGGATCGAGGCGAGGGGCACGACCACGACGGCACCCATCGCCGCCACCGACGCCTCCCGGCGGCCGAGGAGGAGGATGATGACCGGGGCCATCGCCACGAGCGGCAGTGAGCGCAGCGGCATGGCCAGGGGCATCAGGGCGTGCTCGACCCCGCGGAACAGGGCGAAGACCGCCGCCACGACGACGGCGAGCACGAGGCCGGTCACGACGCGGGGCGCGGCGTCTTCCAGGGTGGTGCCCCGCTGGCCGAGGACGCTCCGCCGGTTCGCGACCGCCTCGGGGCCGGTGACGAGGTGGGCCCACACGTCCACGGCGGTCTTGCCGATGAACGAGGTCACGTCGAAGACCTGCCGCAGCAGCCAGAGCCGTGCGACCGCCGGAAGGGAGACGGCCGGGATGCGAGGACGCCCTCCCCGGGCGGGGGAGGGCGTCCTCGCGTCGTGCACCGCGCAGCGGTCGGAGGGGCGTCAGTCGGGGAGGCGGGTGCCGGTGGTGGCGTCGAACAGGTGCAGGCGGGTGGTGTCGGGGGCGACCCAGAGGGTGGTCCCGGGCCGGGGCGGGGTGCGCCCGGCGACCCGGACGATGATCTCGTGGGCCCCCGGACCCTCCTCGGCACCCGCCGCCCCCGCCCCCGCCCCCGCGCCGGCGGTTCCGGTGGTGGTGGTGGTGTCGGCGGTGGGGTCGATCTGCACCACCGTGTGCGCGGCGGTGACCGGGGCGAGGTGGCCGTAGACGAACGCGTCGGCCCCGAGCTCCTCCACCACATCAGCCACGATCGGCAGCCCCGTGCCCTCCGGGGCCGGGGCCAGGTCCTCCGGGCGGATGCCGATGGTGACCTGCCCGCCGGTCAGCGCCGCCTCCTGGGCGGCGCTCAGCTGGACCCGCACCGTGCCGAACACCGCCGCCCCGGCCCGCACCGGCACCCGGAAGAGGTTCATCGCCGGGGAGCCGATGAACCCGGCCACGAACTCCGAGGCGGGCCGGTCGTAGAGCGCCCGGGGGGTGTCGACCTGCATGAGGTGCCCGTCCTTGAGCACGGCCACCCGATCGCCCATGGTCATCGCCTCCACCTGGTCGTGGGTGACGTAGACGGTGGTGACCCCCAGCCGGCGGGTGAGGGAGGCGATCTGGGTGCGGGTCTGCACCCGCAGCTTCGCGTCGAGGTTCGACAGCGGCTCGTCCATCAGGAACACCTGCGGGGAGCGCACGATCGCCCGGCCCATGGCCACCCGCTGGCGCTGGCCCCCGGACAGGGCCTTGGGCTTGCGGTCCAGGTAGGGGGTGAGGTCGAGGATCTTCGCGGCCTCCTCCACCCGGCGGGTGCGCTCGGCGGCGGGGACCTTGGCGATCTTCAGGGCGAAGCCCATGTTCTCGGCCACGCTCATGTGGGGGTACAGGGCGTAGTTCTGGAACACCATCGCGATGTCGCGGTCCCGGGAGGGGACCTCGGTGACGTCGCGGTCGCCGATGAAGATCGACCCGGCGGTGACCTCCTCCAGTCCGGCGAGCATCCGCAGCGTGGTGGATTTGCCGCACCCCGACGGGCCCACCAGCACGAGGAACTCCCCGTCGGCGATCTCCAGGTTCAGGTCCGTCACCGAGGGCCGCACGGCCCCGGGATACTGACAGGTGACGTTGGCATAGCGCACAGCAGACATGGTCCAAGCCTCTTTCCCGGCAGGCACGTGTCGGACGATCCGAAGGAAAAAGCAACCCGGTGCGGGTCGATGTGATCCTACTCACGTCCGGAGGCGGTGCGGCCGCGACGCGCCGTCAGCCGAGGGCCTCCCGCCGCCACGCGGCCAGCCGTGCCAGCGCGGCGGCCAGCTCGGCGGGGGAGCGCACCCGGTGGGCGGCGGCGGTGTCCCCCGAGCCGACCTTGATCCCGATGTCGCCCGGTCCCAGTTCGCGCATCGCGTTCTCGTCGGTGACGTCGTCGCCGGCGAACAGGGTCACGTCGGCGCCGGTGGCCTGCATGAACGCGGTGATGCCCTCGCCCTTCGTCGCGGAGTGCACGGAGGACTCGACGACGTGCTGGCCCGGGGTGACCTTCAGGCCCTCGAGCTGCTCGAACGCCTCGATCATCTCCCGCTCCGCCCGGGCGCACAGAGACTGGTCGCGCATGGTGCGGGTGTGGAAGGCCGCACCCGTGGGCTTGCGCTCCAGCCGCGACCCCGGGTAGCGCCCCACCTGCTCCTGGACGAGCGCGGTGGCGCGCGCCAGCAGCTGCGCCTGGGCGGGGGTGAGCTGCACGGCGGCGTCCCCGGCCGCTGCGCCCAGCGCCTCCAGGTGCATCTCCGCCCCGTGCGAGCCGGAGAGCAGCATCCGCCCCGCCGGGTCCACGTCCGAGCGCAGGAACGCCATGGGCCGCCCGGAGATGACCGCCACGTACGTGCGGTCCAGGGCCAGCAGCTCCTCCAGGGCGGACTGCGCCTCGGGCAGGGCCCGGCTGTCGGCGGGGTCGTCCGTGAACGGGGCCAGGGTCCCGTCGAAGTCCAGGGCGACCAGCAGCGTCCCGGCGCGGGCTGCCCGGCCGAGGGCGTCGTCGAGACCCCGGTGGGCGTCCTCGTGCGGGCCCGTCATCGCTGCTCCTCCGGGCCGGCCGCGGGACGGGTGCGGGCGAGGTCGCGCAGGAACGCCTCCGACCAGTCGTTGACGTCGTTGCCCAGCACCTGGCGGCGCATCGAGCGCATCCGCTTCTTCGCCTCCGCCGGGGGCATGTCCTTGGCGCGCAGCATCGCGTCCTTGAGCCCGTCGATGTCGTGCGGGTTCACGAGCAGGGCCTGCCGCAGCTGCTCGGCCGCGCCCGTGAACTCGGAGAGGACGAGCGCGCCCGACCCGTCCGTCTTCGCCGCGACGTACTCCTTGGCCACCAGGTTCATCCCGTCCCGCAGAGAGGTCACGAGCATGACGTCGGTGGCCAGGTAGAGGGCGACCATCTCCTCGAACGGGTAGCCGTGGTGCAGGTAGCGGATCGCGGTGTGGGAGATGGTGTCGAACTGCCCGTTGAGGTGGCCCACCACCCCCTCCACCTGCTCGCGCAGCTGGACGTAGGACTCCACCCGCTCCCGGGACGGGTTGGCCACCTGCACCAGCACGGAGGGGCCCACCTCGATCCGGCCGTCCTCGAGCAGCTCCCCGTAGGCCTTGATCCGGTGGATGATGCCCTTGGTGTAGTCGAGGCGGTCCACGCCGAGGAACACGGTCTCCGGGTTCCCGAGCTCCTCCCGGATCTCCTGGGCCCGCCGCTTGATCTCCGGGCGGGAGGCCAGTTCCTGGATCGCCTCGGCGTCGATCGAGATCGGGTAGGCGTGGGCGCGGACGGTCCACTCGGCGTCGCCGTTGCCGAAGCTGGCCTCGCCGTTCCTGAAGGCCACGTCGAGGAACCGGCGCGCGCAGCGCTGGAAGTTCTGGGCGTCCCCGGGCCGCTGGAAGCCGATGAGGTCCGCCCCCGAGAGCCCCTCGAGCACCGCCCGGCGCCACGGCAGCTGCGCGAAGATCTCCAGGGGCGGGAACGGGATGTGGTTGAAGAACCCGATCGTGAGGTCCGGGCGGAGGTCCCGGAGCATCTTCGGGACGAGCTGCAGCTGGTAGTCCTGCACCCACACGGTGGCGTTCTCGGCGGCGACCTCGGCCGTCATCTCGGCGAAGCGGCGGTTGACCCGGCGGTAGACGTTCCACCACGCGCGGTGGAACTCCGGGGGCGCGATGACGTCGTGGTACAGCGGCCACAGCGTGGCGTTGGAGAATCCCTCGTAGTACGCCTCGACCTCCTGGGCGGACAGCGGCACGGGGGCGAGGTGGAAGACGTCGTGGTCAAAGCGCTCCAGCGTCTCGTCGGCCGCCCCGTGCCAGCCCACCCAGGCGCCGTCGTTGCGGGCCATCACGGGCGAGAGGGCGGCCACGAGCCCGCCGGGGGAGCGCCGCCACGAGGCCGTGCCGTCCTCGACGACGCGCTCGACCGGCAGGCGGTTGGACACGACGACGAAGTCGTATCCCTGCTCCGGGGCTCCGTCCTCCCGCCGCGGGGTGGTGGGTGCGGGGCTCTGCTCTGCGCTCACGGGGGAGTCCTTCCGTCGGTCTTCGGCGTCCTGCCGCCCAGTCTAATCGTCAGTACACTCATGGTTTCCCTGGGTGCCCGCTGAGTCGGCGCGTACGGGCCGGTCCGATAATCTGGGCCTCGACACCGCCCGCATCCGTCCCCGAGGATCTCCAAGAAGGACCCATGGCTTCCAGCAGCAGCCCAGACCCGAAGCACCAGAGCCGCGACGCCGCCCGCGAGCGGGCCCGCCAGACCGCCGACCAGCACGCCCGGCAGGACAAGCGCTCCCGTCGGCTGCTCCAGTTTGGCATCCTCGCCCTGGTCCTGGTGATCCTGGCCGTGATCGGCGTCGTGGTGGCGCAGAACCGCGCCCAGCAGATCCCGGAGGCCGGGCCCGTGCCGGCCAGCGCCAACCAGTGGGGCGGCACCGTGCTCACCGCGGACGGGGTCGTCAAGGACGGCTCCGAGGTCGCCGAGCGCGATCTCGCCGAGGTGCCCGAGGCCCCGGAGAGCCCGGACGCGAACGCCGTCCCGCCGGGGATCGTCGACCCGGCGCAGGCCGAGGAGTCCGACGACCCCGTGCAGGTCGTGATCTTCCAGGACTTCGAGTGCGTGCACTGCGCCGACTTCGAGAAGGAGAACGGCGCCGCCCTGGAGGAGGCCGTGACCGCCGGGGACATCACCCTGGAGTACCGCAACCTCAACTTCCTCGACCGGGCGACCCCCACCCAGTACTCCTCCCGCGCCGCGAGCGCCGCCTACGAGGTCGGCAACCAGGTCTCCACCGAGCAGTACCTGGCCTACGTCGAGGAGGTCTTCTCCCACCAGGGCACCGGCGGGCTGGACGACGAGCAGCTCGTGGAGATCGCCGCCAAGCACGGCGCCGACATCGGTTCCGCCCTGGAGGAGAACACCTGGCGCCCGCTGGTCAACGTGGTCTCCCAGGAGTCCCTGGCCCACGGTGTGTCCGGCACCCCGACCGTGTTCATCGACGGCGAGAAGCTCGGCAACGAGGCCTTCCAGGACGCGCTCGACGAGGCGATCAAGGCCAACAAGTAGGGCTCGTGCCTGCAGCGCGACGGCGCCGCGCCCCTGCCGGGCGCGGCGCCGTCGCCATGTCCAGCCCGGGGCGATTTAGGCGGTGCCCCAGGGGTCCGATATCCTGGGTAACCGTCCGTCCGGCCCCGCCGGCGGGCGCCCGCCTCCTTAGCTCAGCTGGCCAGAGCACCTGTCTTGTAAACAGGGGGTCACCGGTTCGAATCCGGTAGGGGGCTCCACCTGCTCCCACTGCACCTCGTCCTGCTCCGGACCCGCGGTCAGGTCCTGCTGACCCACGTGCCGACGGGCAGACGGGTCCTCCGGCGCGGCTTCTGCCGCTCGCGCAGAGCGGTCCGGATCCGGGCCACCGTGACGGTGGTCAGGAGCGTCGCAGAGAGCGCGACGGCCGTCACGTAGAGGGCGAGCACAGCGGTCATGGCGTCCTGTCGGGGAGGGGTCGGGGGCAGCGCGGCGCGGCCAGGACAGGAATACCAGGACCCGGGGCGCGACGACCCCGGACGACCGGACGCCCACGTGGGAGCGCGTGTCGCCGGAGGCGGGCCTGGCGGTGGACGGTGGGCGACGCGAGCGGCGCCTGAGCGCTCCAGGGCTGTCCGGAGGACGCGCCCCTGGGGGCGTGGGTGGCCGAGCACGCCGACGAGCACGGGTTCGTCATCTGCTGCCCCGCGGGCTGCGCCCGGTGGGCTCCTCCGGGCGGGGGACTTCTTCATGACACGGCGAGGACGCCCGCCACCTGGCTGTATGACGTCCGTGCCCGGCCCCGGGATCCGCCGGCGACGGCCGGTGCTACGTTGACCGCGCGATCCGGGCGCTGACGCCCGTCCCCCCAGCCCCGGCTCGTGGATCGCGGCGAGCCTTGGATCCAGGAGTGCCGCCGTGCCCCGTTCCCCCCGTCCCCTGCTGTCCGCCGCGGTCGTCGCCGGAGCGCTGCTGCTCGCAGCCCCGGCCGCACCTGCCCTCGCCGCGCCGCTGACCGCGCCGGTCACTGCCAAGAAGGCCGGCAAGCCCACCCCCACGGCC
>NZ_JAMBOG010000039.1 GCF_023715525.1 Kocuria rosea
CAGCCGGTTGCCCTCCTCATCGGAGATCTCTCGGACACGCACACGCTCGGACATCGCAGCCTCCGGGGAAGACAAGACAACCCCAGTCTGCGCCTACACGGCAAACGTTCCCAGCCACGGCACTAGCAGATCTCGGTGCATCCCAGAATTAGGGCATCAGCGCCCTGAGCCTTCTGGCCTGGATCAGCGCCCACAGCACTTCCCTGGGAGCGTCCAGGGCCTTTCCGGCGCCCAGCTCCATAAAGATGGCGTCGTTAATACAGGGCCCGGCAGGCCTGGTAGTAGCGCAGCACCCTGTGACAGCCAGGGTGATGGGCGCGACCAGTGCTACCAGGAGTTGCACGGAAATGAATGGGGGAGTTAGGACGGTCAGAACCCCAGGGCGAGGGATTCATGGCACGGAAGGTGCCTTTGCCCTACTGGCGTAGCTCACGAGGCGGTGTTGGGGTCAGGGTGGAGTCGCGCACGACCAGCTCGGGCTGGAAGCTGACGTGGCGGTGGCGGTGGTCGGGGTCGGCGATCTCGTCCTCGAGCAGTTCCACCGCCGTGCGCCCGATCAGCCGGGACGGCTGGCGGATGGAGGACAGCGGCACGATCGCGGAGGTGGCGAACTCGATGTCGTCGTAGCCGATCAGGGCGACATCCTCGGGCACCCGTAACCGGTGGCCGAACACGAACGCCTGCAGCAGGCCCACCGCCACCAGGTCGTTGGCGGCGAACACCGCCTCGGGGCGCCGGTTCGCGGGCAGGGCGAGGACGTGCTCCCCGGCCCGACGGCCTTCCAGCACGGTCAGGGCCGTGATTTTTACCACCTCCAGGGACGCCTCGGGAACGGCGGCCACGGCCTGGTGGGCCCCAGCATGGCGGTCGCGCACCTGGTGCAGCGAGTCCGGGCCGCCCACGAAGGCGATCCGGCGCCGGCCCGTGGCCAGCAGATGCTCCACAGCTGTGCGTCCACCTTCGACGTCATCGACGGCCAGGGAGCAGTAGAGGCGCGGCGGGGCGTGCTCGTCGACGAGGACCACTGGGGTGCCGCGGGAGCGTAGGGCGTCGATCCGGGCCCGTTCCGGGTGCTGGGGGGTGACGAGCACCCCGCGCACGCGCTGCTCCTCAAACAGGTCCAGGTACAGGTTCTCCCGGGCCGCAGACAATCCGGCGTTGCCGAGGATCACGGCCTGGCCCAGCTTCTCGGCCGCGGCCTCCGCACCCAGGGCGATCTCGTTGTAGAAGGGGTTGGAAGAGTCCTGAACCAGCAGTCCGATGGTGCGGGAGTTGCCGGCCTTGAGTTGGCGGGCGACGTCGTTGCGGACGTAGCCCAGTTCCTCGATCACTTGTAGCACCCGGGTGCGGCGGTCCTTGGAGACCATCTCGGGCCGGTTCAGGACGTTGGAGACCGTGCCGATGGACACGTTCGCCTCCCGGGCGACGTCCTTGATGCTCACCGGCGGCCGGTCAGGGGTCATGTGCTTGTTCCATCTCCTCGCTGGTGAGTGTCCATCGTATCCAAGCCCCTCAGCGGCGGGCTCTGGGCGTGGTTGCCCACCCGGACACACCAGCGGATGGATGCAGGTCTCACCATGTCGGGCCCGCCCACTGCGCGACGGCAGCTCCGCTGACGGGTCCTCCCGCACCTGCTGGAATCCGCGAAACCGGTTCATCATGGGAGCCGCCGCTTATGCCACCCTTGGGGAGCTGAGGACCCTTGGGGTGTAGCGGACGGGCTCGAAGGTGGTCGCGACGATCCTCCGAAGGTCTTCTAGGCTGCCAGACACGAGCCCGACCGCCCGCATCTGCACCAAGATGTTGCCGACGGCGGTGGCCTCTCCAGGGCCGGCGTAGACGGTGCGGCCGGTGCGGTCGGCCGTGAGCTGGCACAGCAGGGCGTTCTGCGAGCCCCCGCCCACGACGTGCACGGTGCGGATGCGCTTGCCCGACAGCTGCTCGGCCTGCTCGATGGTGGCGGCGTAGGCGGCGGCGAGGGACTCCAGGATGGACCGGACGACCTCCGCCCGGGTGCGCGGAGGCTGAAGGCCCCGCTCCTGGCACCAGGCGGTGATGCGGGCGGGCATGTCACCGGGGGCGGTGAAGCGGGCATCGGTGGCGTCGAAGACGGGCACCGGCCGAGTCACCGCGGCCGCCTCGGCGATCAGGGCGGCGAGGTCGCTGGTGCACTGGGCGTCGGTGGCCCCGGGCCCGTCCCAGGTGCGGATCGACTCGGAGAGCAGCCACAGCCCGGAGACGTTCTTCAAGTAGCGCACCCGCCCGTCCACCCCGCCCTCGTTGGTGAAGTTCGCCGCCCGGCTTTCCTCGGTGAGCACCGGGGACTCCAGCTCCACCCCGACCAGCGACCACGTGCCCGAGGAGATGAACGCCGACTCGTCGTCGGTGACCGGGACGGCGACCACCGCGGAGGCGGTGTCGTGGGAGCCGACCGCGGTGACCGGCAGCCCCGGGGCGGCCCCGAGCTCGGCGGCCACCCCGGGCAGAAGGCCGCCGATCCTCGTCCCGGGAGCGACCACTGTCGGGAACAGCTCACTGGGCAGCCCGAGCCGGGATGTGAGCTCCGTGTCCCACCGCCCGGTCCGGGCGTTGAGCAGGCCGGTGGTGGAGGCGTTGGTGGCCTCGGCCACCTGCTCCCCCGTCAGCCAGTACCCGATCAGGTCGGGGATCAGCAGCGCCCGGTCGGCCAGCGCCAGGTCCCCGGCGGCCTGGTCGGCGGCCAGCTGGAAGACCGTGTTGAACGGCAGGTGCTGCAGCCCGTTGCGGGCGTACAGCTCCTCCGGGCCCACCCGGGCGTGCACCGCCGCCACCCCGGCGGCCGTGCGCTCGTCGCGGTAGTGGTAGGGCACCCCCAGCATCCGCCCGGCCCGCAGCAGGGCGTAGTCCACCGCCCAGGAGTCGACGCCGACCGACGCCACCTCGGCCTCCTGGCGCACGGCCTGAGCCAGCCCGGCGGTCAGGGACCGGTAAAGCTCGGTGATGTTCCAGTGCAGCCCGGTCCGGGTGCCCTCATGCAGGCGCACGTGCTGGTTGGGGAAACGGGCGACGTGACGCAGGCGCAAGCGCCCGTCCACGATCCCACCCAGGATCACCCGGCCGCTAGTGGCTCCCAGGTCGACGGCGGCAACGGCCGACGTGGTGCTCACGGGGCTCACCGAAGGAAAGCGGCGGCGACGCCGGCGTCAACAGGGATGTGCAGCCCGGTGGTGTGCGAGAGATCCCCGGCGGTCAGAGCGAAGACCGCGTTGGCGACGTTCTCGGGCAGCACCTCGCGCTTGAGCAGGGTGCGCTGGGCGTAGTAGGCGCCGAGCTCCTCCTCGGGCACCCCGTAGACGGCGGCGCGCTTGGCGCCCCAGCCGCCGGCGAAGATCCCGGAGCCGCGGACCACCCCGTCGGGGTTGATGCCGTTGACGCGGATCTGGTGCTCGCCCAGTTCCGCGGCCAGCAGCCGGACCTGGTGGGCCTGGTCGGCCTTGGTGGCGGAGTAGGCGATGTTGTTGGGGCCGGCGAACACGGAGTTCTTGGACGAGATGTAGACGATGTCCCCGCCCATGTCCTGGGCAATCATGGTCCTGGCCGTGGCCTTCGAGACCAGGAAGGAGCCCTTGGCCATGACGTCGTGCTGCAGGTCCCAGTCGGCCTCGGTGGTCTCCAGCAGCGGCTTGGACAGGGACAGCCCAGCGTTGTTGACCACCAGGTCCACCCCGCCGAAGGCCAGCACGGCCTCATCGATCGCCGCCTGCACGGCGGCCTCGTCGGCCACGTTGGCGGCCACCCCGATCGCCACGTCGGTGGTCCCGATCTCGGCGGCGGCCGCCCGTGCCTTGTCGAGGTCGAGGTCGGCGATCACCACGCACGCCCCTGCGGCGGCCAGGCGGGTGGCGATGGCCTTGCCGATGCCCGACGCCGCCCCGGTGACCAGTGCGATTCGGGTGGCCAGGGGCTTGGGCTGCGGCATGCGGGCGAGCTTGGCCTCCTCCAGGGCCCAGTACTCGATGCGGAACTTCTCGGCCTCGTCGATCGGGGAGTAGGTGGAGACGCCCTCGGCCCCGCGCATGACGTTGATGGCGTTGAGGTAGAACTCCCCGGCAACCCGGGCGGTCTGCTTGTCCTTGCCGAAGGAGAACATCCCCACCCCGGGCACCAGCACGATCGCCGGGTCCGCTCCGCGGATGGCGGGGGAGGCCTCGGTGGCGTGGCGGTCGTAGTAGGCCTGGTAGTCGGCGCGGTAGGCCGCGTGCAGTTCTTTCAGCCGGGCCACGCACTCCTGAACCGGGGCGTCGGCGGGCAGGTCGAGCACGAGGGGCTTGACCTTGGTGCGCAGGAAGTGGTCCGGGCAGGAGGTGCCGAGTGCGGCCAGGCGCGGGTGCTCGGCCGCGGCGAGGAACTCCAGAACCCGGGGGTCGTCGGTGAAGTGGCCCACCTGGGCGCGGTCCGTGGAGGCCAGCCCGCGGATCACCGGGGCCAGGGCCGCGGCCTTCGCCCGGCGCCGGTCCTGCGGCAGGGGCCCGTAGCCGGGCAGGGCCGGGCCGAACGGCTGGGGCCTAGAGTGGGCGTCGATGTAGGCCTCGGCGGTGTCGATGATCCAGCGGCTGTTGGTCTCGGCCTCCTCACTGGTGTCGCCCCACGCGGTGATGCCGTGCCCGCCCAGGATGCACCCGATCGCCTCCGGGTGGGCCTCCTTGATGGCGGCGATGTCCAGGCCCAGCTGAAAGCCCGGGCGGCGCCAGGGCACCCACACGACCTTCGCCCCGAAGATCACACCGGTGAGCCGCTCCCCGTCGGCGGCGGTGGCGACCGCGATCCCGGAGTCCGGGTGCAGGTGGTCGACGTGGGTGGCCTCGACGAGCCCGTGCATGGCGGTGTCGATGGACGGGGCCGCCCCGCCCGTCCCGTGCAGGCAGTAGTCGAAGGCGGCGACCATCTCGTCCTCGTGCTCGACCCCGCGGTAGACCTGGGGCAGGGCGCGCACGCGGTCCAGGCGCAGCACCGCCAGGCCCTTCTCGGCCAGGGTGCCGAGGTCGCCGCCGGAGCCCTTCACCCACAGCAGCTCGACGTCCTCCCCGGTGACGGGGTCGGTGGCGGTGCCCTTGGCGGAGGTGTTGCCGCCGGCGTAGTTGGTGTTCTTCGGGTCCGCGCCCAGCCGGTTGGAGCGGGCGATCAGGTCGGCAACAACGGACTGTGTCGTGGTCTTCGTGGTGGTCTGCTGGGCGTTCATGGAAAGGAGGCTCCTCGGAGAGTGTCTTAAATGAATCAAAGGGAGTGACGGAGTGGAGGAATCAGGCGGACCGGATCATCTGTCGACCAGAACAATCGGAATGGTCGGCGGGAAGCACCGGTAACAGGAACCCGGCGGGTCCGGTTTTTGTGGCGCGGGGCGGTTCAGGAGGCCCAGGAGGCCTGGGTGCCGCCGACGCGCTCGGCCGCGATGGCCTGCTGGTAGCCCGACGCCGCGTAGGCGGCCATCGGGTCGGCCGGCAGGCCCCGCGACTCCCGCCAGGCCGCCAGAGCCGGCCGGACGTCGGTGTAGAAGGCGTCCATGAGGACCTGGTGGGCGCCGAGCACGTCCCCGGCCTCCTGCGCGGCGGTGAGCGCCACGCGGTCCACCAGCAGCGCCCGGGCGGTCATCTCCTGGACGTTGAGCACCGAGCGGATCTGCCCGGGGATCTTCTCCTCCACGTTGTGGCACTGGTCGAGCATGAACGCGACCCCCGCGGCCGGGTCCAGGCCGCCGCCGCGGATCACCTCGACCATGATCCGGAAGAGCTGGAAGGGGTCGGCGGCCCCGACGATGAGGTCGTCGTCGGCGTAGTTGCGGGAGTTGAAGTCGAAGGATCCCAGCTTCCCCAGGCGCAGCAGCTGCATGACGATGAACTCGATGTTGGTGCCCGGGGCGTGGTGGCCGGTGTCCAGGCACACCACGGCCCGCTCCCCCAGGGCGGCGACCTGGGCGTAGGCGGTGCCCCAGTCGGGGACGTCGGTGTGGTAGAACGCCGGCTCGAAGAACTTGTACTCCAGCACCAGCCGCTGGTGGGCGCCCAGGTGGGCGTAGATCTCGGCCAGGGACTCGGCCAGCCGGTCCTGGCGCCCGCGCAGGTCCTGCTGGCCGGCGTAGTTGGTGCCGTCGGCCAGCCAGATCTTCAGGTCTCGCGAGCCGGTGGCGTCCATGATCTGCAGGCACTCGAGATGGTGGTCGATCGCCTTGGCGCGCACGGCGGAGTCCGTGTGGGTGAGGGAGCCGAACTTGTAGTCCTCGTCCTGGAAGGTGTTGGAGTTGATCGTGCCCAGGCCCACCCCCTGCTCGGCCGCGTGCTCAGCCAGGGCCGCGTAGTCGTCCACCTTGTCCCACGGGATGTGCAGCGCCACGGTCGGGGCCAGCCCGGTGAACCGGTGCACCGTGGCGGCGTCGGCGATCTTCTCCTGGACGGTGCGCGGGGTGCCGGGGGTGCCGAAGACCTTGAAGCGGGTCCCGGAGTTGCCGAACGCCCAGGAGGGCAGCTCGATGGCCTGGGTGGCGAGCTGGGGCGCGATGTCGTCGAAAACAGGCATGGCTCTCACTTCTCTGGGAGACGGCGTCGAGGACCGGGACGGCCACTTAACTCGATATGTGAATCGTTTCATAACGCTACCGAGTGAAGTGCGTCACGTCAATGCTCTGCCGGCAGACGGATCCCTTACGCAATACTCCAGGCCGCTTTGCAGGCAGTAATTCCGGTCATGACACCGGAGAGTTCGGGGTCAGGTGCACAGGGGGCACTCAGTTCCTGTGTCGCCCCCAGGGGTGGAGGGTGTGTCGCCAGTCGTTGGAACGCGGTGTTCTCTTTACGATGGGGCCCGCATGAGGAGAGACCTGTCACATCCAGATCCATCCTGGCCGCTGGAGTTCGCCTTCTCATCGCCTTCCACCCGTCGCAGACCCTCTGGGGTCGCCTCATTCCCGAAGGAGTGCTGCATGAGCACCTCCCGCTTCCCCGCGAAACTGCAGGAGCTGATCCGGCTTCCCGAGGAGATCACGCGCACCCGCCGGTGCTTCCTGCTCCACGTCAGGCCGGAGAGGCTGCCCGAGTACGTCGAGGTGCACCAGCGGGTCTGGCCCGAGATGCTCGCCGCACTGCGGGAGACGGGATGGCGCAACTACTCCCTGTTCCTGCGTCCGGAGGACGGGCTGGTCGTGGGCTACTTCGAGGCCGACGACGTCGCCGCCACCGAGCAGCTGATGGACGCCCATCCGGTCAACGCCCGGTGGCAGGCCGAGATGGCCCCGTACTTCGTCGAGGGCAGCTCCGCGGAAGCGCTGACCCAGTACTTCCGCCTGACCTGATCCGTGCTGCGCACCCGAGCCTGCAGCGCATCACGCGCCTCCAAGGCCTGATCGTCAGTCATCCGACGATCATGGTGTGCCGCTGACATCGGCACAGACTGATCAAAAGCGGCGTCCGCAACGTCGGCTCCGCCGCCATGAGGCCAAGACTGCACCGCCCGGTCACCTCCGCGCCGAGCTAGCCCACCATTCCTTATCGCCTCCTGGTCATGCCGAGGGGGTGCCCCTCGGCGCAACTGTGGGGGCGGGTTGACATTTTTCTGCAGGGCGTTGACGTGACCCACCTCACCCCCTACTCTGATGAAACGATTCAGGAATGTGAGGGACCTCACGGACTCTCATTCGCCTCCTTCATCGAGGGGAGAAGGCCCTAACCGCAATCGACGACCCAGCCGGGACGAGCAGCGGTTGCCTCACCCGTTCAGCAGTCCCGACCACCGTCCCGCACGGACCCGTTCCGGCCTCTTCGCCAATGTCGATGAAAGAAGTCAGCACATGACCACCACGTCACCCGGGGACACCCGACCCGAAGCCAGCATCGGAGTGCGCAACCCGAAGAAGGCCGCGATGAGCGGCTGGATCGGCAGCGCACTGGAGTACTACGACTTCGCGCTGTACTCGCTGGCCGCCGCGCTCATCTTCCCGACCATCTTCTTCCCGACCGAGAACCCAACCGTCGCGCTCATCGCCTCGCTGGCCACCTACGCGGTGGGCTACGTCTCCCGCCCGCTGGGCGCTGTCGTCCTGGGTGCGTACGGGGACAAGCACGGGCGCAAGCAGGTGCTCGTCTTCGCGATGCTGCTGATGGGCTTCGCGACTTTCGCTGTCGGGCTGCTGCCCACGTACGGGCAAGTCGGCATCCTGGCGCCCGCCCTGCTGGTGACCCTGCGCCTGATCCAGGGATTCGCAGTTGCCGGGGAGCTCGGCGGGGCTAGCGCGATGATCGTCGAGCACTCTCCCGATGCCAAGCGCGGCTTCTTCGCCAGCTTCAGCCTGCAGGGCACGCAGGTCGGCTCGATTCTGGCCACCGCTGTGCTGCTGCCGCTGTCCGCTCTGCTCCCCGACGACCAGTTCCAGTCCTGGGGCTGGCGCATCCCGTTCCTGCTTAGCGCCTTCGTAATCCTGGCCGGCTACCTCATCCGTCGCCGGGTGCAGGAGCCCCCGGCCTACCTCGCACAGTCCGAGGAGGTTGTGGCGAAGCGCCGCTTCCCGCTCGTTGACCTCCTGCGCACCCACCCGTGGGTCCTCGTGCGGTGCGTCCTGATGACCTTCACCAACGTGATCGGCATGGCGACCCTCATCTTCGGGGTGTCCTACGCGACCCAGGAGGGCTACGGCATCGGCTTCTCCAAGAGTGACTTCCTCTGGGTGACCCTGGTGGCCAACATCGCTGCCGTGGCGACGATCCCGGCCTTCGGCGCGCTGTCGGACCGGATCGGCCGGCGGGTGCTCATGGTGGTCGGCGGGATCGGTGGCGGCGTGCTGGCCGGGGCCTACCTGTGGGCCATCGACCAGGGGAGCCTGTTCCTGGTCTTCGTGTTCGTCGTGATCGTGCAGGGAACCTTCTTCCAGATGTGGAACGCGACCTTCGCCACGTTCTTCCAGGAGCAGTTCCCGATGCGGATCCGCGTGACCGGGTTCGCGGTATCCCAGAACATCGGCCTCATGCTTGCCTCGTTCTTCCCGAGCATCTTCACCGCGATCGCTCCTCCCGGGACGACGAACGTTCCGCTGGTCATCGGCTCGGCCACCGTAGGCATCTGCCTCGTCGCGGCCCTGGCCACGCTCCTGTCCCCCGACACCAAGGGCAAGTCGCTCGAGGACCTCGAGGACCACGGGACCGCGCCGCGGCCGGTCAGCGCCGACCGCGCATGAATCCAGCCCATGGCCGAGGAAGCGGACAGCAGCTCGCCCCGGATCGAGCCTCGCTGGACGACACACCGCACGAGCATCGCCCGCTTCCTCGGCCCGGTGGGCACCATGACAGAACGGACCACGACGGCGCCAGAACGCCGATCGGGCACCGAAGATTGCCGGCGCCACCTGCAAGTTCAACATCGACTCGTACCGGAACCCGACCGGTTTCGGCGAGGCAGGGTGACGAGGGCACAACACGTAAGCGGAGAACGGTGATGACTGAGACGACGAATGGGCTGCAGGCAGAGTGGCCGGTAAAGCACAGCCCGCTGCTGCGGGCACCGGAGCGCTCCATCTCCCGGGCGGAACTCCAGGAGCTGGTCCACCGGCTGACGGACAACCTGGTCAACATCACGGACGAGACGGGCCAATTCCTCCTGCGCCTGGACGACGGACGGGTCATCGACACCAAGGGCTGGGCGGGTTGGGAATGGACCCACGGCATCGGCCTGTACGGGATGTGGCAGTACTACGACCAGACCGGTGAGACGGCGATGAGCGAGATCATCGACTCTTGGTTCACCGCGCGACTGGCCGAGGGCACCACGAAGAACGTCAACACCATGGCGCCGTTTCTGACACTGGCCTGCCGGTACGAGGAGACGGGCGACCGCACGCTCCTGCCGTGGCTGGACTCGTGGGCCGAGTGGGCGATGCGCGCGATGCCGCGCACCCCGCACGGCGGGATGCAGCACATCACGTTGGCCGAGGAGAACCATCACCAGCTGTGGGACGACACTCTCATGATGACGGTCCTGCCGCTGACCAAGATCGGTCTGCTGCTGAATCGACCGCACTACGTCAGTGAGGCGACCTTCCAGTTCCTCACCCACGTGGCCTACCTCATGGACCGCGAGACGGGGCTGTGGTTCCACGGGTGGTCCTTCGAGGGCAACCACAACTTCGCCAAGGCCCGCTGGGCGCGCGGGAACTCGTGGTTGACCATGGTCATCCCCGACTTCCTGGAACTGGTGGACCTACCCGCATCCGACCCGGTGCGCCGGTTCCTGATCGAGGTCCTGGACGCCCAGGTCGCAACCCTTGCGCAGCTGCAGGACAGCACAGGACTGTGGCACACACTCCTCGACGACCCCTCCTCCTATCTCGAGGCCTCAGCAACGGCGGGGTTCGCCTACGGAATCCTCAAGGCTGTGCGCAAGGGATACCTCGACGCCACGTACGCTCCAGTGGCCGAGAAGGCAGTCCAGGCGGTCATCGCGAACATCTCCGAGGACGGCGAGCTGCAGCAGGTTTCCTTCGGCACCGGGATGGGCTCGGACCTGGATTTCTACCGCGCGATCCCGCGCACCTCGATGCCGTACGGCCAAGCCATGGCGATCCTGTGCCTGGCGGAGTACCTGCGCACCTACTACTGAGCCGCCACGGTACGGCCCGGGTTCTTCAGGTCCTGGGCCGTGGAGTCACGCACGACAGTGTTCATATTGATGGAGGAAAATTGATGGTTCTCGACTCATTCCGACTGGATGGGAAAGTCGCCCTGGTGACGGGTTCCTCGCGTGGGCTGGGGCAGGGTGCGGCGGTGGCGCTGGCGCAGGCGGGCGCCGACGTCGCACTGCTGAACCGGGCCGGGGCGCAAGAGACCGCTGAGAAGGTCCAAGCCCTGGGTCGGCGGGTGCACCTGATCGAGCAGGACCTGGTCACGGCGACCCCGCAGGATCTGGAGGAATCGGTCCAGTCCGTGGTGAGCGCTCTGGGGCGCATCGACATCCTGGTGAACAACGCCGGGATCATCCGGCGGGCACCCCTGCTGGAGCATCCGGCCGCGGACTGGGACGACGTGCTAGCGGTCAACCTGGACGCCGTGTTCCACCTGTCCCAGGCCGCCGCCAGACAATACGTGGCCCAGGGCGGAGGAAAGATCATCAACATCGCCTCGATGCTGTCCTTCCAGGGCGGCATCCTGGTGCCCGGCTACGCGGCGAGCAAGCACGCGGTGGCCGGCCTCACGAAGTCGTTCGCGAACGAGCTGGCCGCCCACGGGGTGAACGTCAACGCAATCGCCCCGGGATACATGGCCACCGACAACACTGCCCCGATCCGGGCCGACGAAGCGCGCGAGAAGTCGATTCTGGACCGCATCCCGGCTGGCCGCTGGGGCAGCCCCGAGGACCTGCAGGGCCCGATCGTCTTCCTCGCTTCTCCCGCCTCGGACTACCTCAACGGCGCGATCATCCCGGTCGACGGCGGCTGGCTGGTGCGCTGACCACCACCGTCACAACACCCACCAGACACCGACTCATGTGAAACATCCCCCCAGAACTGGAGAAACCACTATGGAACAGCGTTACGCCACCAGCCCGGAGCAGCTCCCGGCCTTCGACACCACCGAGCTGCGGGAGCGGTTCTTGGTCGAGGATCTGTTCGTCCCCGGCGAGGTCAAAGTCACCTACACCCATCACGACCGGATCGTTCTCGGCGGCGCGGTGCCTGCCGGCCAGCAACTTCCACTGCCGACGTTCGAGGAACTGCGCGCGGAGTACTTTCTGGCCAACCGCGAGGTGGGGATCATCAACGTCGGCGGCACCGGCACGGTCACCGCCGACGGTGAGACCCACACCCTGCCCAACGGGGCGTGCCTGTACATCGGCCGCGGCACCCGAGACATCGTCTTCGCCGACGCCCCCGCAGGCGAGGACACCGAGGGCGCGCAGTTCTACCTGTTCAGCGCCCCGGCACACACCACCTACCCGACCCAGCTGGTGCTCAAGGGGCAGGGCACGGTGCGTGAGCTCGGTGATCAGCTCACCAGCAACCGGCGGAGCCTGAACCAGTACATCCACGAGAACGGCGTCCAGTCCTGCCAGATCGTCATGGGCGTGACCGAGCTGCACCCGGGATCGATGTGGAACACGATGCCGGCGCACACCCACGACCGCCGCACCGAGTGCTACCTGTACTTCGACGTGCCCGCCGAGGCCCGGGTGATCCACCTGATGGGCCAGCCCGAGGAGACGCGTCACCTCGTGATCGCCGATCGGCAGGCGGTCATCTCGCCGTCCTGGTCGGTGCACTCCGGGGTCGGCACCGCCGCCTACTCCTTCATCTGGGCCATGGCAGGGGAGAACCAGTCCTTCGACGACATGGACGCCGCCCCCGTCACCTCTCTGCGCTGAGCCCGGGCAAGCGTCTCGACGCTGCGGCCCCACCCCGACCGTCACGGGTGGGGCCGCTCAACCACCGCGCCAAGGGCCTGACCCGGCCCAGCGGGCAGGCGGCAAGTTCACCGCCGCAATGCCAGGGCATGACGACCACCTACACGCAACCCACCTGGAAGAGATCCTGATGAGTGACCCCCTTTCCCTCCTCTGCGCATCGCGCCTGGTGCCCGTCGTCGTGCTCGACGACGCGGCCGACGCCGGACCCCTGGCAACTGCCCTCGTGGCCGGGGGCCTGCCCGTCGCCGAGGTGACGTTCCGCACTACAGCGGCAGCCGAGGCGATCAGTGTCATGGCCGACCGCGAGGACATGCTCGTAGGAGCGGGCACGGTGCTCACCGCCCAGCAGGTCGACCAGGCAGTCGCCGCGGGAGCCTCCTACATCGTCTCGCCCGGCCTGAGCCGGGCGGTGGTGGAGCGGTGCCAGGACCACGGTGTGCTCGCGCTACCCGGGGCCGTGACCGCCACCGAGGTCCAGGCGGCCCTGGAACTGGGCCTGACCACGGTCAAATTCTTCCCCGCCGGCACCTCCGGGGGCGCCCCGGCGATCTCAGCACTTGCCGCCCCGTTCGGCGGGGTCCGCTTCGTGCCCACCGGCGGCGTCGGCCCGAAGAACCTCCACGAGTACCTGGCGATCCCCGCGGTGGCAGCCGTGGGTGGTTCCTGGATGGTGTCCCGGGACCTGGTCCGATCCGGTGACTTCGCCCAAATCACCCGACTCACTACGGAGGCCGTCGCCTTGGCACGCCAGGGCACCTTCTCCTGACCCGCCCGGTTCCTCCCTGCTGACCGCACAGTACGGCGGCACCACCATCCCATCCGTGACCCTTTCCGATCTGAGGAGCCACCATGTCCATCCCAGGAGTCAGTGCCCTGATGGCCGAAGCCGCGGCACCGGAGGAATCAGCATGAGCGTCCTGCCCGAACCCGGACAGGACGTGACCACCGACGTCGTCACCTTCGGGGAGACCATGGCTCTGTTCAAGACCGACACCCCGGGCCCCTTGCCTTACGCCCCCAGTTGGAGCCTGGGCATCGGCGGCGCCGAGAGCAACGTGGCCGTGGCCCTGCAGCGCTTGGGCACCTCCGTCACTTGGATCGGGCGCGTCGGGGCCGACAGCCCGGGAGACCTGGTCGTGCGCGAACTCAGGGGGGAAGGGATCACCGTCGTCCCGGTTCGTGACGACGCCGCCCCCACCGGGTTGATGATCAAAGAACGTCGCACCGCCGAGGCGCTCAAAGTCTGGTACTACCGCTCCGGTAGCGCAGGGTCCCGTCTGCACCCGGACGACGTCCCCAGCGGTGTCCTAGAGCGCTCACGGCTGCTCCACGTCACCGGCATCACCCCCGCACTCTCGAGCTCGGCGGCTGCCACCACGCATCAGGCCATCGACCGCGCCAAGGCCGCCGGAGTCCTGGTGTCCTTCGACCTCAACTACCGGGCGGCCCTGTGGTCCCCAGAGGCAGCAGGGCATCAGTTCCGGCAGATCATGGCCAAGGCGGACATCGTCTTCGCCGGTGACGACGAAGCTGCCATCGCCGTCGGACCTGCCTCCGGGCCTGGGGAACTGGCCAGCCGTATCGCCGCACTCGGTCCCACCCAGGTCATCATCAAACGCGGTGCCCAGGGATGCCTGGCACTGGTTAACGGCACCGAGTACGCCCGGGAAGCGGTGCCGGTGCGCGTGGTGGACACGGTCGGGGCAGGAGACGCCTTCGTCGGGGGCTACCTCTCCGAACTCCTCCGCGGATCCGACATCAACCAGCGTCTCCTGACCGCCAACCAGGTCGGCGCCTTCGCCTGCCTGGTCCCCGGTGATTGGGAAGGCATGCCCCGCAGAGCCGAACTGCACCTGCTGGATCCCAGTGACCCCGTCTCCCGCTGAGACATTACCGACACTACGACCGGAGGCCGCATGAGAATCGCACTGTTCGCCACGTGCATCGTGGACGCGATGTACCCGAGGGTCGCGCTGGCCACCGTGCGCGTGCTGGAGCGGCTGGGCCACGAGGTCGTGTTCCCGCCCGGCCA